>JBFWVA010000003.1:0-481148 GCA_050246995.1 Rhodospirillaceae bacterium
GCTATCTCTTTAAGTGGGCAATTGAAGAAAAACTGGCCAGTCAAAACCCAGCTATCGGCATCCGGCATTTTCAAGTGGCGTCAGAGGGCTTCCACACTTGGACAATTGAAGAGGTACGTCAGTTTGAAGCCTTCTATCCAATCGGGACAAAAGAGCGCCTTGCCATGTCTCTACTCCTCTACTTAGGTGTACGTCGGTCCGATGTGGTGCGGCTGGGACCATGCTTGGAAACCGATGGAGGCTCAAGGATCCGATTTACCGAGATGAAAGGGAGAGATCGCAAACTCAAGCAACATGAGTTGATGATTCTCCCTGAACTGCGTCGCGTCTTGGACAATTCGTCGTTGGGACCCGACACTTACCTCGTCACCAAGTTCGGCAAGCCATGGATCAAGGAAAGCTTCTCAAACTGGTTCAGTGGAGCCTGTGAACGTGCCGGGTTGCCACAGTGCTCCGCACACGGATTGAGAAAAGCTGGCGCAACTATCGCTGCGGAGAACGGCGCAACAGAAATGGAGCTTATGGCGATCTTTGGTTGGTCCAGCCCTCAGCAGGCTGCCGTCTATACCCGGAAGGCAAATCGCGCGCGCTTGGCAGACCGTGCCATGCACCTTCTTATCCCGGAACAAGTTGGCGACAACCGTGGACAGAAGAAAAACGATTTTGTCGCACCTTTTGACCCGCAAAAGACAGGTGCGACAAAAACTGGTGGAAAAGCTAAGGCCAGCAATGGCCGAGGAAAGTAATGGTGGGCGCACCAGGACTCGAAGCTGTGACCCGCTGATTAACCGTGAGCGGGCGCGTATTGCTTCCCCGGCAACAACGCACACGCCACCAGCCCCAGCGCCGCCACGCCGCCCAGGATCTCGAACGTGAGTTCGAACCCGCCGCGCTCGTGGGCGAAGGCGATCAGCATAACGGCGGCGCCCGCCGCCGGGCTCGTCAGAAAATACCGCAGGCCGTAAATCGTCGAGCGCCACTTCGCTGTCGCGTTCTGGCCGACGATGGCGTCCGTCACCGTGATCAGTCCGAAGGACGCGGCGATCAGCGGCACGCACACCGCGATCAAAACAAAGCCATAGGAAAACGCCACCAGGAACGGCGTCACCGCGATGACCACCGCGATGGGCAGGAACAGCGCGAACAGACCGCGCCGCGCGGCCAGAGTGCCCACCGTGTACTGCGATACCGCGCCGAACATATAGAGCCCCGCGGCCACCAGCCCCCACACCGCGGGATCGGCCGCCGTGTCGCCGAGCCGTTCTTGCAACAGTTTTGGCAGCGCCACGGTGATGGAGTTGAACAGCATCGAGCTTGCCGTGATCGTCAAACCCAGCGCGGCGAGCAGGCGCACGATATGGTGCGTGGGCGGGCGCTGCGATGTGCGCGGTTCGGCCTTGCCCTGGAAGTCCTCGCGGAAGGTGACGAGGAAGGCGAGCCCAATCGCGGCCGTGATCGCGCCCGGTGCAATGAAGGCCGCGCGCCAACCATAATGATCCGCGATGAAGGCCGTGGCGATGGCCGAACTCGCCACGCCGAGATTTCCGATCATCCCGTTGAACCCGATCCCGCGCGCGAGGTCCTTGGCGTGGGTCGCGATCAGAGTCGTGCCGACCGGGTGATAGATGGATGCGAACACGCCCACCATGAACAGGGCGGCCCCGAGTTCGAAGGGGGTGGAGGCCCAGCCGCAGGCCGTCAGGCTGACGCCGATCCCGATCAGGAACAGCGTCATCATGTGGCGCCGGCTCCAGGCGTCGGCCATCCAGCCCGCGAGCATCGATCCCGCGCCAAAGGCGATGAAGCCGGGGGCGGCGAGGGCCAGCAGGTCGCCGTAGCTCGCGGCGAAGTCCTTTTCCATCGCGATCACAGCGGCGGGGAAGATCAGCATCGCATAGTGGTCGAGGAAGTGGCCCGCGTTCACATACGCGAGAAGGGACCGCTGCTTTTCCATGTGATTCCGTAAGGCTGGGGCGCGTGTTGTCCGGCGCTAGCGTATCCCATGTCGGTAAATTCCGCTAACGTACGTAGTACGCTGACCGACTTGGTTGCTGTTCTATTTGGGGGAGAAACAATGAACATCACGACCCGCAATATTTCCGCGCGAATCCGCACCGGCGTGGCCACGGGGGCCCTCGCGTGGGTCCTCGGGTTCAGCGCCGCCCACGCCGCGACCCTGGACGTCACCAAGGCGACGATCCCCGAGTTCCAGGTCGCTTACGCCAAGGGCCTGACGGCCGAGCGCGTCACCGCCGCCTACCTGGCCCGCGTCGCCGCCTACGAGGAAACCGGCCCCGCGATCAACGCCATCATCCACATGAATCCGAATGCGCTTGAGCAGGCGAAGGCGCTCGACGCCGAACGCAAAGCCGGAAAAGTGCGCGGTCCGCTCCACGGCATTCCCATCGTGCTGAAGGACAACTTCGACACTTTCGATCTTCCGACCACGGCAGGCTCTCAATTGCTGGCGGGATCGATCCCGAACAAGGACGCCTTCGTCACCCAGAAGCTGCGCGATGCCGGCGTCATCATCGTCGCCAAGGTCAATATGGCCGAGTTCGCCAACAGCGGCGGCAAGGTTCCGATCGGCTTCAGCTCCGGCGGCTTGCAGACGCTTAACCCGCACGCACTCGACCGTTCGCCGGGCAGTTCCAGCGGCGGCACGGGCTCGTCCATCGCCGCCGCCTTCGCGGTGTTCGGTCTCGGCACGGACTCCCAAGGTTCCGTGCGCGGCCCGTCGCACGACAACGGCATCGTCGGCCTCAAGACCACCCATGGGCTCGTGAGTAAGGCGGGTGTCATCCCGCTCACCCTCAGCCTCGACACGGTCGGTCCCATGGCGCGCAATGTCACGGATATCGCCGTCGCCCTGAACACGATGTCCGGCATCGACCCCAACGATAGGGACACGCAGAAGAGCGTCGGTCACGGCGAAGACTATACGCGCTACCTGAAGAAGGACGCGCTCAAGGGCGTTCGCATCGGCATCGTGCGCCAGTTCATGGGCGTGGATAAGGAAGTCGACAAGGTCACCGAGGATTCGATTGCGGTGTTGAAGGCGCAAGGCGCCGAGATCGTCGACCCCGTCGCTTATCCCGACCATCTCCTCGGCGTGCGCGGCCCGATCTGGCCGTTCCTTGAAGCCGTCGAGTTCCGGAAAGACGTCACCGACTATCTGCACACCTTGAAGCCCGGCTTCCCCAAGGACTTCGATGAACTTGCGGCGAAAGCCAACGATCCGGCCACGCACTACCGCAGCCCCGAAAAGGCGGCGTTGTTCAAAAGCCTGGTCGACCGCAAAATGGAATACGACGATCCCATCTACGTCTCGCTCAAGACCGTGATGATGCCGGCCTTCACCAACGGCGTGAACAGCGTGTTCGACAAGTACGGCGTCACGGCGATGTTCTTCCCCACCAACAACGGCCCCACGGGCAAGATCGGGCCGCGCCCCGCGGAAGACGATCCGAACCGTCCGCCGCAGCCGCGCACGAACAACATCGGCGCCACCAGTATCGCCAGCCAATCGGGCCTGCCTGAGATCGTGATCCCCGCCGGCATGTCGGCGGATGGGATGCCGATCACCGTGTCCTTCCTGGGCAAGGCCTTCGCCGACGGTCAGATCATCGGCATGGCCTATGCCTTCGAACAGGCCACCCATGGGATCCGGACGCCGAAGTTTACCCCGTCTCTGAAAAGCGACGTGGTGCGCTACTAATCTACCCGCCTATACTCCGGGCTCCCGTGACCGCACTGGAGCCCGGATGACCTTCTCAATCGCTGCTGTGGATCCAAAGACCGGCGACGCCGGTGTCGCGGTGGCGTCAAAATTCCTCGCTGTCGGCAATCTGGTGCCTTGGGTCGAAGCCGGCGTCGGCGCCGTCGCGACGCAAGCCCTGTGCAATGCGCGTTATGGCTCGGAAGGGCTCCGGATCCTCGGCGGGACCACCGCCGGGGAGGCGCTCGGCCGCCTCATATCCGCCGATCCCGGCCGCGACCGCCGCCAGGTCGGCATGGTCGATATCAAGGGCAACGCCGCTGGTCACACCGGCCCCGGCTGCATCGGCTGGGCCGGTCACAAGACGGGCGTGAACTACGCCGCGCAGGGCAATTGCCTCGCGGGGGAGGCGGTCGTCGCCGCGATGGCGCAGGCCTTCGAAAATACCAATGGCCCGCTTTACCGGCGCCTCTTCGCCGCGCTCGTGGCCGGTGACGCGGCCGGCGGGGATAAACGCGGGCGCCAATCCGCCGCGCTCAAGGTGCTGCGGACGAACGCGGGTTATCAAGGTCTCAGCGACACCGTGATCGACCTTCGTGTCGACGACGCCGCCGATCCCATGTCCGAGATGCGCCGCCTCATCGACCTCCATGAACTCTATTTCTTCACCGGCGATTGCCCGCGCCTCACACTTGAAGGCCAGGTGCTTGAAACCCTGCGCGCCGTCCTGCGCAAGGCGGGCCGCGCGGATCAATTTCCGCCGGGATGGAGCGACGAGCTCGGGCGCGCCATCGATAACTTCATTGGATGCGAGAACCTTGAAGAGCGTTTCGATCTCAAGACCCGCGCCATCGATCAGCGCGCGCTCGATCATCTCGTGACTCAGTATCTCTAGCCGCGCGAGTCATATCCCGCGAACCACGTGAAGCTGTGGTCGCGCCCCTTGAACATTTTTCTCCGCGGCGCCGTTTAAGCGCGTGTCCTTTTTCGCGGCGGGAGCGTCATGTCCACACGGCGGAACACGTATTGCGCGGTTCTTCTGTCATTTGCCCTTGGGAGCTGTTCCACCTACCGCGAGGTTCGCGATTGGTGGGCGGATGATGCTGGCCCCACCGAACAGGAGTGGGCGGAGTTCCGCGCGCTCTACGCACATGAGAACGATCCGCCGCCGCGCGCACGGGCGGAAATAGCGCCCAGCGCACCTAGCGCACCGGCAATCCCCGAAGTGCGGCGGGCCGCGCCAGTTCCGCAAGCGCCGTCCCGCGTTGCCCGTCCCCGTATCGCGAAGGTGACGCCGCCGCCCGCGCCGCCGCGCGCGCGGCCCGCTGAGGCCGACGCGCCCGCTGGAAGCGACGCGCCCGTGCAGGCCGCGCCGCCCGCCCCCGTGGAGGTGGCGATCCTCTCGCCCAGCCTCAAATCCGTCGCGGGCATGAGCGAAGCGCGCCTGCGTCAAACCCTGGGCGAGCCGTCGTCGGCGACACAAAAGGGCGCGCAGAAAATCTGGCGCTACGTCGGCAACAGCTGCTCCGTCGAGATTGTCTTTTTCCTGGACGTCACCCGAAATACCTATGCGGCGCTCGATCAGAGGACGCTGGCGCGCGACGGCAGCGTTTCCGCGCGCCCGTGTCTGCGCGATGCGCCGCCCACGGACCAGAGCGGCTGATCCACATATACGCGGAGCGTTTGCACGTGACGTAACAGGCGCCGTGCGGCACCTGGTGAACAACCAGGCCGCGGTCGTCTTGACGGACCTGACCGCCGCGTGTCCACTGAAGTGATCCGCAAAGGGCGCTCCACCGGGCGCCCTTCTTCACTTCTTGGCCCCGCAAGATGAACCCCGAGATCGCCGACGTACCCCTCAAGCGCGCCTACCGGTTGATCAATCACGGTCCGACAGTGCTCGTGTCCGCCCGTCACGGCGGGATCGATAACGTCATGGCCGCGGCCTGGTGCTGCGGTCTCGACTACGATCCGCCGAAGCTCACCGTCGTCATCGCGCAAGGGACCAAGACGCGCGAGCTGGTCGAAAAAAGCGGCGCCTTCGCCATTCAAGTGCCCACCGTGCGCCAATTGCATCTCACGGACGATGTCGGCACGCACAGTATGCTCGAGGACCCCGGCAAGCTCCCGCGTTTCGGTGTGAAGCTTTTTGCCATGCCCGGCCATGACCTGCCCTTTGTCGAAGGCTGCTCCGCCTGGCTCGCCTGCAAGCTCGTCCCCGAACCCCATAACCAGGACGCCTACGATCTCTTCATCGGCGAGGTCGTCGGCGCGTGGGCCGATACGCGTGTTTTCAAGGATGGCCGCTGGCTGTTTGAAACCGCCGATCCGGCCCTGCGCAGCCTGCATCATGTCGCGGGCGGCCACTACTATGCCGTCGGCGAGGGCATGTCCGCCAAGACGCGCTAGAGCCTCCAGGCCTGCGCCAGCATGTCGGTCAGCAGGTCGCCATAGCTCCACCCCATGGCGCGCGCCGCGATGGTCGACAAACTGTCCTGATCGTCGCGGCCAGGACGGCCGGCGCCCGTCAGGTTCGGTTTCATATTGAGATCGAAAAGGCGCAGGACGCCTTGCGCATCGCCCCGGCAATCGATGCGGATCGGAGCGCGGGCGTTCATAAGCCGCGCCGCCGTCACGCACTGATCCATCATGCGCTGGACGGCGGGGACGGCTTGTTCTTCGCCCGTCAGGGCGCGGCTGTTGTGCGTCACCGCCACCACGCCGTTATAAGGCGCGACGCCGTCATGATGATTGAACCGCAGCACCGGCGGCAGCGCGAGGGCCGCGCCGCGCGCACGCGGCAGCACGGTCACGGTCATCTCCACGCCGCTTAAGTATTGCTCGATCATCACCGTCTCGCCGAAGCGGGCGGAGGCGATGAGGGCGTGCGCGGCCTCTTGCAGCGCGGCCAGGTCGTTGACGCGGCTCACACCCTGGCTTCCGCGTCCGCGGATGGGCTTCACGACCAGCGGGAAGTGGAGATTGCGGGCGCGCAAAGAGTCAGGGGTGAGGGAGTCGATTTCTGCGCGCGCCGCCAAGACCGAAGCGGGCAGGGGCAAGCCGTTGTCCCGCAGCAGCGCATTGGTGGCGAATTTGTCGTCGCCCGCCTGTTGCGCCGCCGGAAGCTGACCGACCATCCAATGCGTGCCGAGCGCCCGTTCCAGCGGATGGCCCTCGAACAGCACCGTGTTCGCCCAAAGCACAGCCGCGCCGCGTTCAATCGCTGTTTGAATCCCCTCCTGCGTATCCGGAAACACCCAGTCCATCGGCGCGAGCGGGTCTGGACGCGCGGCCGGGGTCAGTACGCTGACGCCGCGCTCCCGCAGGCAGAATCCGATATCCGCGCCGCTGTCCGAATAGCCGCCCGGCTTGGCGTCCTTGCGCAGCCCGCCGATCTCGGGCGGCGGCAGCGCTTGGTACAGGATCGCGACGGGTCCGGAGGCGGTCATCGCAGCTCACGGCGTTGGGGGCGTTTTGTCCGTATCCAACATGTTGATGCCGGCCGTCTCGCGCATCGTCACGGCGGCGAACAGCGCAAGGGCCGAAACCGCGACGATATAGTAGGCGGGCGACAGCTTGTCCGCCGTGTTCAACAGCAGCCACGTGCCGACGAACGGCGCCGTGCCGCCGAATAGCGTGTAGCCGATATTGAAACTCATCGTCGCGCCGGTGACGCGCGTGCGCGCCGGGAACATCTCGACCACCGCGATCCCGAAGGTGCCCCAGAAGAACCCGTAATTCATCCCGAGCAGCGCCTGCCCCAGCAACGCCGCGCCGAACGTCGCGCTGCTGGCCAGCATGAAGGCGGGGATGGTGAGGATCAGGCTGAGCACGATCGTGGTGATGATCACCGGCTTGCGTCCATACCGGTCCGACAGCGCGCCGCCGGCCCAGTAGCTGGCGAAGGCGATGAACATCGCGATCCCGTTGGACAGCAGCGCGTCTCCGCGCGCGAGGCCCGTTTCCACCAGGTACGTCACGAAATAGCCGCTCAGCGAATAGAAGCCGAGCGAGGAGAACGCCGCCAGGCCGAACGCGCGCACCATCGAGCCTGTCTGAAGAGTCGCCGCTTCGCGCAAGGGCGATGTCGGAATACCATCCGCGGCCGCGACTTTTTCGAACGCCGGGGACTCGTCCACGATCCGGCGGATATACAAGCCGATCAGCGCCAGCGGACCGCCGAGCAGGAACGGGATGCGCCAGCCCCACGACTGATAGTCCTCGGCCGACAACCCGTTCGAGAACGCGAGCACCACGGCGGCCGCGGCCACGGGCGCCGCCGTTGAGAATGAGAAGGTGAACGCGACGTAGCGGCCGCGATGGCGCGGCGGCGCGTGTTCGGCCACGAAGGAGTTGGAACTGACGGTCTCGCCCGCGGCGGACAAACCTTGCATCAGGCGGCAGACGACGAGCAGCACCGGCGCGAGGATGCCGATCTGCGCGTACGTCGGAAGAAGGCCGATGCCGACCGTTGCGCCGCCCATCAACAGGATGACGATGGACAACACGCGCCGCCGGCCGATCTTGTCGCCCAGCGTTCCGAACACATAAGCCCCGGCGGGGCGCGCCAGGAAGCCGACCGAATAGATCGCGAACGTGGCCAGGATCGCGGTCGCCTGATTCTCCGCCGGAAAGAACAAGGCCGCGATCGTCGCCGCCGAATACGCATAGACGACAAAGTCATACCATTCGACGAACTGCCCGATCGCGGCGGACGCCAGGACGCGCTTGAAGGAAAGGGTTTTATCGGTCGCTGGGGCCGCGTGCGTCACGTCGAGATCCGTCCTGTCGGTGTTTTCCAACCCCGTCGTTTTCGGGGGCGTTGTTTTCCAGCGCCGGTCTTTAGCACATCCTGCGGTGTCCCCAAAATGTTACAAATGTCCCTATAATATTGACATTCGCGCGCATTTGCTTTAGGGTCGGGCCTGCTTTCGCGCATCCAGCCTTCGCGCGCCGGCGCGCTCTTTGACATCGTGAATCGAGGATGTTTCGCAGCCGCGGCCGTGGCGTCCGGCCGCGCGCCTGCGCGCTGTCTGCGGGACGGTGCGGCATTTTGCAGCAGGGCTGCAGCACGGCCCCCGCGCGGCCTAACGCGCTGATCTCAAACGCGCCGTCGCCTTTTGCAGCGTGCAGCATGCAGCGGAACCAACAGTACAAGGCACGAAGATGTCGCCCCATGTCGCCCGGATGTCGCCCACCGCGATTTTTGAGCTAACTATTTGGCGGCGGTCACTGAATCGGAACATGTCGCCTGTCGCCCATGTCGCCCGGGGAATGTTGCAAGGAATGGCGCGTCACGGCGTAGAGCAGCCTGCAACGAGGGCCACCGCTGGTTGTTACCCGGGGCGGGCGAGTTCGATGCTTTTCATGCGTGGGTAATCTCCTGGGCGAAAGCACACTATTGCCAACTTCCAAGGGACTGAGTTCGAATCGCCTACGGCACGCCCGACTACTTTTCCGGAGGGAGCCAGTTAAAGGCTACGCGACGACTGCCAGATTTATAGGGCCAGGGGCCGAACGTGCTCCTTCAGGGCCGCAACGAACTGATCCGGGTTGGTGAAGCAGGCGAAATGGCCGCCTTCAATGGGGATGAATGCTTTACGAGGTGCGCGTATCTCTTCGACGTAATCTCTCGCCGAATTAAAGCCTGTGATGTGGTCTTCACGCCCCTGAATTACAAAAAATGGAATCGGCATATCAAGACCAAGCGTGCGAAGGTCCATGGTGTCGGTCGTCGATTTGAGCTTCGATCCAGTGAACGCGTTGCCAGCGATCCAGTCGGCTGCATCGCCTTTGGCCTCGGCAGGATTTGTGCCCATGAAATCGGAAACGATCTTCGCATAGGCGACATCCTGGGGAGACAACAGCCATTTCTTGGTCAGCTGGCTCTCTACGTCGAACCTGCGTTCGGGCGGTAAAGCTGCGGCGTCATCCAATGCCCTGAGCGTGGCTTGATCACCTGCCGCTGTAGCGGCCTGACGCGTCCATTGGACTCGGTCCTTCAACACCGCCGCGACGCTTACAAGCTGACCAGTGCCCACGAAGGCGTGAAAAAGTTCGGGACGCCGTTTAATGACGTTGACCCCGAGGAAGGAACCCCAAGATTGACCGACCAGGATGACTTTGCGCTGCGACAGGCGGCTACAGATGTGCTCGGCAATCTCGATGGCATCATCAACCATCCGATCCAGCGTCATATTCGGCGTCGAAAGACCATTACGGCCAAAAGTCTTCCCAGAACCACGCTGGTCCCAATTGACCACCGTGAAATCCTCCTCCCACGGAAGAAATAACTTGAGGAACGGCGACTGCGCCTCACTCGGGCCGCCGTGGAGGTAAAGAATCGCGGGATTGTGCGCGTCGTGTCCCTGAAATGCGATCCATTGATCAATGCCGCCAATACTTACGAAATCGGCTTCGTTCACGGGACTAGCAGCCGCAGACCGCCTTGCCAGGCAGAGCGCCCCAAGTGCTGCCATGCCAATTATGCAACGACGGGAGTATTCCGCCATGTGGCCACCTTTGAGGCTGTAACCTGGGTAATGACCTATTGGAGTTTAGGCTATTCTGCGATTACGTGGTTACGATATGCAAGGTCCACTGGTGCCCAGCTTCATCACCTACGGCACCCCATTCTGGATGAAATAGCGAACACCTCGCGGCTAGAGATTAGGCTCTAGCCCGTCGCGGCGATTGAGCGACGCCGAACCACTTTCCTTACCGAGCCGGTCACGTGTGACGCGACAGGTACTGCTTTATGTTGTCCTTTAAGGACCACTTGGGAGCGTCAGACCAACCGTAGTGCTCGAACAGCTCTATGACCAAGCCCAGTGTAATATCGACTGGGTCTCCGATCAGTGCCACCGTTTGCAGTTCCCGAATCAAAGAGAACTCCTTGGCTTCAGTTCTTCTTGGCTCAATAAACGGCACGCGGTCGCCGTCGGCCCAGAGGGTTCGACCTTTCGTGTTATGAACCTCGATTTGAATGGAGACGCCTTTGCCAAAGGCTTCGTCCTTTGCTAGTCGTGCCGTGAATGCAACGATTTCTGCAATCTGATTAATGCCGTTTCCGATGGCGAGAGCCTCGCCTGGTTTAACCTGCTTCGCTAACGAGCCGTGCCAATTCGGGTCGAGCCAATCCTCCCAAAATGCGCGTAGATGGATGAATTGGGCACTCCGATATAGACGGGTTATCTCCTTGTGATGCCCGCTGTCGACCCACCATTCGTAGTGCGAGCCGCACGGTGCATGACCCGACTTGTCGTCTTGACGTCTGCTGGTATGCGGAAAATCCCAACCCCGAAGTTCCACCCTACTCGCCTCGATTAGCGTTTCGCATTCGGACACCGATAGGACTTCGCGTCCATAGACGACGGGTCGAATGACTATACGCCAGTAACCCTTGGATCTGATTGTGGCGAGAAGCTCGGCTGATGCGTTCATATACCGCCCAACTCAGCTTCAAACTGGGACCGCGCGTCTGCTTGCGGCTTGAGTCCCAGATCGCGATATCGCTGCATGAGTTTTACAGCGGCCCGATCCAGAATATCGCGCATGTCGTGTGAGTTCGAGACGGGCGCGCTTTCGACGCGACGATTGCGATTGCGGTAATAGAGCGCACCGAGTTGCAAGCCAGGTCCAGACGAGCGGCAGATTACGGGAATTTCGGCGAATGGCTGTACTTGGATCGAGATATAAGACTTTCCGGCGAGATCTATGACGGTGCGCGATGTGAAGTTGACATGTGGATCAGCAAACCTGGTCATTTGGTCGCGCATGGTCTCTATGTTGAACGTTGTGAGCTGCGAGGGAGTCATTCCCTGTCGCGTGAAGGTGCCATCCTCGACGCCGACGATAATTTGACCACCATCCTGGACATTCGACATTGCGAGAATATCCTTCGCGAACGTTTGCACAGACCAGTCGCAGGCAGCCTTGAAATCCAAGGAGGGCGTCTCTTCCCGGCCATCGATAAGAACGTCCAGCTCGTCCGGTTTCATTGGCATCAGATCTTTGTCAGATTTCTACGTCGCCCGGACTTTAAGCGTCTGCAAGGCAGCTTGGCACTCGGGCCCTGCCATCCAGGTGCGTGCGAGCGCCTCAGAATGTAAATCGCCTTTGAGGACATGCGGCTGGATGTGGCCACTGCGGACGACACAGACCTCAAACGTACTATTCTTGATTTCGCGGATGTAAGGCTTAAGGATCACTGTTTCATCCTAGTCAATCACCCGGCAAAGGCGGCGCTGCCAGAGTGGGATGGTCCTTTAAGACACGTTCGCGAGCGATGTCGACCTTCATGACGGCGAGGAATTCCCTCGCCTGAGGGCGTTGGTCCGCTGCCATGCATGCATCGACAATGCAGGCCAACGCGAAGTCACGATAAAACTGGTCTGTAATCGAGCGCGCGAGTTCTATTGCTTCGATTTTGTGGCCTTCGAATCTATTAACGGCGTCTTGTATGCTAGCGTTGTCTCTAAGGTCCTCGGGTAAGGCTTCGTCGTCCTGAGCGCAGCGCAATTTGAATATGGCTAGTTGGCAGTGTTTCTGCACCGTGAGCGCTTTTTCGGCCTCTTCGTGATCCTTAGCGGCTGCCTCCTCCCGACGCCTGTCGTCGGCTTTGGATTGTGCTGCCGTTGCCTTGCGAAATAGTCCGAACATCGGGTGCGCTCCTGTTCGAAAGCCCCGTCATAGTAACACGGGGGGTACGGGTACATGAGAGGAGACGAGAGCCGTAATGCGCTTACGAAACGGGTCCCCCAATCACCGATCCTATCGAAATCGAGAACCAAACCGACCGTCATAAGAAATCCGGCCTCATCGTTTCCAGCCGTGACGTTGGCGCGGGTGGATAGGATATGTAGGTCTGGAAATAGCCCGACGCCCGGCGGCGGCGCAAAAGCTCTATGGAGCGGGCTTTGAAAATGGTGGGCGGTACTGGGATTGAACCAGTGACCCCACGCGTGTGAAGCGTGTGCTCTCCCGCTGAGCTAACCGCCCGTTCTGCAAGCCGATGGAAGGATGCAAAAGGAAGGCGGTTTCTTAAAGTCCGGCCATGCGCCTGTCAAGGCGCGCTAAAATCGGGCCGATCTCCTAACTCATTGATGGTGACACTTTTTTCACCGGTTGCGGGAACAAAGTTTGTTCGCGCGCCCTTTATCCTCGGGCTCCGGCGTGCCATTTTCACGCATCTCCAGGCATTAAACATCGGCTTTCCATGACCTCTTCCGCGCAGACGGCGACCGCCGCCATCGTCCTCGCCGCCGGTCTCGGCACGCGGATGAAATCCAGCCTGCCCAAGGTGATGCATAAAGTCGCCGGCCGGCCCCTGGTCAACCATGTCCTCGTCACCCTGGCCGAGCAGAAGATCGCGCCCGTGGTCGTGGTCATCGGCCCCGAGATGGCCCAGCTGGCGAAAGCCGTCGCGCCCCATCCCACGGCCATCCAACAGGACCGCCGCGGCACCGCCCACGCCGTGCAGCAGGCCGAAAGCGCCCTGAAGGACTTCAGCGGCGATATCGTCGTGGTTTACGGCGATACGCCCTTCATCGGCGGTGACACCATCGCGCGCATGCGTGAAGCCCGCGCGTCGGGAAGAAAGCCCACCGTCGTTGTGCTCGGTTTCACGCCGGACGATCCGGGCGGTTACGGCCGCCTGGTCACCAGCCCGGATGGCCTCGAGCGCATCGTCGAAGCCAAGGACGCGACCCCGGCCGAGCGCGCCATCACGCTCTGCAACTCCGGCATCATGCTGGTGGAAGCCAAAGCCCTCTGGAAGCTGCTCGCGGACGTCACCCCCAACAACGCCAAGAACGAATTCTACCTGACGGACATCGTCGCGCTCGCCCGCAAGGCCGGCATGGCCTGCGCGGTCGTGGAGGGCGATGAGGACGAACTGCTCGGCATCAACAGCCGGGTCGAACTCGCGGAAGCCGAGGCCATTTACCAGCGCCGCCGCCGCAAACAGGCGATGGAGAACGGCGCCACCCTGACGGCGCCCGAGACCGTCTATTTCTCCGCCGACACCAAGGTCGGCAAGGATGTCGAGATCGGCCCGTTCACGGTCTTCGGCCCCGGCGTCACCGTCGACGACAATGCCGTCATCAAGGGTTTCTGCCACATCGAAGGCGCGCATATTTCCGGCGGCGCTATCGTCGGGCCCTACGCGCGTCTGCGTCCGGGCGCCGACATCGGTCCGGAGGCGCACGTCGGTAATTTCGTCGAGATCAAGAACGCGAACCTTGAGACCGGCGCGAAGGTGAACCATCTCACCTATGTCGGCGATGCCCGTGTCGGCGCGAAGGCCAACATCGGCGCCGGCACCATCACCGCCAACTACGACGGTTTCAACAAATCGCGCACCGACATTGGCGCGGGCGCGTCCATCGGCTCCAACTCGGTGCTCGTCGCGCCCGTGAAGATCGGCGACGGCGCCATGACCGGCGCGGGCGCGGTGGTGCGCAAGGATGTCCCGGCGGACGGATTGGCTTTGAATTCCTCGCGCCAGGAAACACGCGAAGGCTTCGCCGCGAAATACCGGCAAATGAAGCAAGACAAGAAAAAGTAGGGTCCACGTATGTGCGGAATTATCGGCATCATCGGCCGCGAGAACGCGGCGGAGCATCTGATCGACGGTCTGCGCCGCCTTGAATATCGCGGCTACGATTCCGCCGGTGTCGCGACCCTCACCAACGGCGCCATCGAGCGCCGCCGCGCCTCGGGCAAAATCGCCAACCTCGCGGCCCAGGTCGCGCGCGCGCCGCTCGCCGGCACCACCGGCATCGGCCACACCCGTTGGGCCACCCACGGCGTTCCCAGCGACACCAACGCGCACCCGCATTCCAACGGCCGCGTCGCGGTTGTTCATAATGGGATCATCGAGAACTTCCAGGAACTGCGCTCCGAGCTGGAAAAGAAGGGCCACAAGTTCACCAGCGACACCGACACCGAAGTCGTCGTTCACCTGATCACCGAGAACCTCGATCAGGGACTGAAAGCCGAAGACGCCGTACAGAAGGCGCTCCCGCGCCTGCAAGGCGCGTTTGCCTTGGCGATCCTCATCGCCGGACGCGACGATATCCTCATCGGTGCGCGCCGAGGTTCGCCGCTCGCCGTCGGTTACGGCAACGGCGAGATGTATCTCGGCTCCGACGCCATGGCGCTCGCGCCCATGACGCAGCGTATCACCTACCTCGAGGACGACGACTGGGCGCTGATCTCACGTGACAAGGTCGAGATCCGCGACGGCAACGGCCAGAAGGTCGAGCGTCCGATCAAGCAGACCGCGCTCACCGGCGCGCTGATCGGCAAGGGCGAATACCGCCACTACATGCTGAAGGAGATCTACGAGCAGCCGCAGGTCCTCGGCGATACCTTGCGCGCGCTGTTCAATCCGGCCGAGCGCTCGTTGACCCTTCCTCCGATGCCGTTCGAGCTGGCGAAGATCGAGCGCATCACCGCGGTCGCCTGCGGTACCGCCTACTACGCTTGCCTTGTCGCGAAGTACTGGATCGAACAGCTCGCGCGCGTCGCCGTCGACACCGATGTGGGCTCCGAATACCGCTACCGTGAACCGCCGCTCACGCCGGGCGGCCTCGGTATCTTCGTCTCGCAGTCCGGCGAAACCGCCGATACGTTGGCGCCGCTGCGCTTCTGCAAAAGCCAGAAACAGAATATTCTCTCGGTGGTCAATTCGCCGGAAAGCGCCATCGCCCGTGAATCCGATGTGGTCGTGCCCACCCTCGCGGGGCCTGAAATCGGTGTCGCCTCGACCAAGGCCTTCACCACGCAGTTGATGTCGCTCGCCTGCTTCGCCATCTGCCTCGCGCGCGCCAAGGGCGCCATCGATTCCAAGCGCGAAGCGCAGCTGTCCACCGCACTCGCTGAAGTGCCGTCGCGCGCCGCCGAAGTGCTGCAGCTCGACGATCATATCCGCGCCATCGCCGAGGATCTCATGCAGGCGCGCGATGTGCTCTATCTCGGCCGCGGCGCCTCTTATCCCATCGCGCTTGAAGGCGCGCTGAAGCTCAAGGAGATCTCGTATATCCACGCGGAAGGTTATGCCGCCGGTGAAATGAAGCACGGCCCCATCGCGCTCATCGACGAGCATGTGCCCGTCGTCGTCATCGCGCCCAGCGACAATCTGTTCGACAAGACTCTTTCGAATATCGAGCAGGTGGTCGCGCGCGGCGGCAAGGTCATTCTCATCAGCGACGAGGAAGGCATCCGCCGCACCGGCAAAAACGCGATGCATTCCATCTGTCTGCCGAAGATGGATCCGTTCGTTGTGCCGATCATCGCCGCGATCCCGATCCAGCTGCTCGCCTATCACACAGCCGTGCTCAAAGGCACGGATGTGGATCAGCCGCGCAATCTCGCGAAGAGCGTGACCGTCGAATAGTTGGTGTTCTGGTCATCCTGGGCGAAAGCCCAGGATCCAGAATCGCGAACGCCGAGGAATGAGGAAGTCGGCCTAGGCCCGCGCGCCGGCCCGTTTCTTTTCCACGGGCGGCGCCTGCAGGAAACCGAACGTCTCCGTCATCGCCGTGCGCAGGGTATGTTCGACCATCGGCTTGGCGACCTGCGGATAGTTCTGGAATTTGGACGGCACGGCCTGGGTGAAGGCGTAGCCTGAACAGAACAGCATCGGGATCTCACGCTCCGCCAGCCGCTCGGCCAGGGGATAGACCATCTCGCCGTGCAGATTGATGTCCAGCATGGCCCCGTCGATGGGCACGCGATCGACGACGTCCAGGGCCTCGGCGAGACGGCCCGTGGGGCCGATCACCGTGCAGCCGAGACTTTCAACGAACTCCTGAAGGTTGAGCGCCACAAGGGCGTCGTCTTCGACGAT
Organism: Rhodospirillaceae bacterium; assembly: GCA_050246995.1. Classification (GTDB taxonomy): domain Bacteria; phylum Pseudomonadota; class Alphaproteobacteria; order Rhodospirillales; family Rhodospirillaceae; genus SHVO01. The sequence goes on from JBFWVA010000003.1 coordinate 16,572, forward strand.
CAGGATGCGCAGACCCGCTAAACAACTCATGGGTAGGTACTCTTGACGGTATTCCACCAGCAGCCAGATAGAACGCTCGAGCTGCTGAAAGTTCCCACCTTCCGGCTGTAATTCCGGGCATTATTTTCAAGCGCTTGGCCCCGGCGGTGTATAAAGGGGGCCCTTCGGGCGCCTTCCCAACCCAGATGCGCGGCCGGTGGCCGTCAAAAACCGAAAAGTTGATAGCTTCATGACCCAGGGCCAGCGTTACGACTACGACCTCATCACCCTCGGCGCCGGTTCGGGCGGGGTGCGCGCCTCGCGTCTGGCCGCCAAATACGGCGGGCGGGTCGCGGTCATCGAGGCCAGCCGCCCCGGCGGCACCTGCGTCCTGCGGGGCTGCGTGCCCAAGAAGCTCCTGGTTTACGGCTCCCACTTCGCCAGCCACTTCCAGGACGCCCTCGGCTACGGCTGGCAGATCAGCGGAGCGGCCCACGATTGGGGCGCCATGATCGCGGCGAAGAACAAGGAACTGGACCGCCTGGAAGGCATCTATGCCCGCATCCTGCGGGACGCGGGCGCGAACCTCATCGCGGGGCGCGGCGTCATCGCCGATCCGCATACAGTCGAAGTCGACGGCAAGCGCATGACGGCTGAAAAGATTTTGGTCGCCGTCGGCGGCTGGCCGCTCGTGCCCGACTTCCCGGGCAAGGAACATGTCCTGACCTCGAACGAAGCCTTGGAGCTGAAAGAACGCCCCAAGCGCATCGTCATCGTCGGCGGCGGATATATCGCCGTCGAGTTCGCCTGCATCTTCCGTGCGCTCGGCTCCGAAGTCACTCTCGTGATCCGCTCAGGCTCGCTCCTGCGCGGCTTCGATCAGGATGTCCGCGCGACCTTGGCCGACGAGATGGAAAAGCAGGGCATCAAGATCCACCGCGATTGCACCGTCCATTCCGTCGAAAAGAAAGGCGGCGAATACTGCGTGCTCTTCGACAAGAGCGAGGAGATGATGGCCGATTGCGTGCTCTATGCCACGGGCCGCGCCGCTAACACCGCGAACCTGGGGCTCGCGGAATCCGGCGTGCAGCTCAAGAAGAACGGCGCGATCGTTGTCGATGCGCAGAACCGCTCCAGCGTTGAAAGCATCTTCGCCGTGGGCGACGTCACCGACCGCGTCAACCTGACGCCGGTGGCGATCAACGAAGGCCGTGTCTTCGCCGAGACGTTCTTCAACAAGAACCCGATGACCCTTGACTATGCGAACATCGCCTCGGCGGTGTTCACCCAGCCTCCTGTGAGTGTGGTCGGTCTCACCGAGGAACAAGCGCGCAAGGACTATAAGGTCCGCATCTTCATCACCCGCTTCAAGCCGATGAAACACACGCTCTCGGGCCGCGACGAACGCACCATGATGAAGCTGGTCGTCGACAAAGCCACCGACCGCGTGCTCGGGTGCCACATGGTCGGCGAGGACGCCCCCGAGATCATCCAAGGCCTCGCCGTCGCCCTCAAGGCCGGCGCCACCAAGAAGCAGTTCGACGAAACCGTCGGCATCCATCCCACGGCGGCGGAAGAGTTCGTCACCATGCGCGATCCCGTGCCGGAGAAGGACCCGGCGGCAGCGGAGATGTGATTCTTTTGTTTTCTGGTCATCCTGGGCGAAGGCCCAGGATCCAGAGTCGTGAAGTGAGATGCAGGCCGGGCACTCATAGAGCGTTGCATCCGCCGGTGTTCGAAAACCCTGGACCCTGGGCGTCCGCCCAGGGTGACATTGAGTTCTGAAGCCCCATCATGGACTCCCTCGCGATCATCATCATCATCGGCGCGGCCGCCGCCGGCTTCGTGCAAGGTCTCTCGGGTTTTGCTTTCGCGATGTGCGCGATGGCCTTCTGGGCCTGGACGGTCGATCCGCAGCTCGCCGCCGTGGTGGTCGTGGGCTGCTCCGTCGTTGGTCAGGCCATCACCATCATCGCCGCGCGGCGCGGCTTCAATCTGAAGCGCACGCTGCCGTTCATCATCGGCGGCGTGCTTGGTGTGCCGCTCGGCATCGCCATTCTGCCGCTGATCGATCAAATCGCCTTCCGCGCCGCCGTCGGCGGGTTCCTCGCGCTCTACTGCCCCTTGATGCTGTTCTACGGCGGCAAGGTGCACGTCCAGAAAGAGCGGCCCGCCGTGAACGGGGGCTTCGGTTTCATCGGCGGCATTCTTGGCGGGATCGGCGGTTTCGCCGGGGCGGTGCCGACGCTGTGGGCGTCGTTTCAGGCGTGGAGCAAGGATGAACAGCGCGCGATCATCCAGTGGTTCAACCTCTCCATGCACATCGTCACCATCACCGGCTATTTCGTGCGCGGGATCATCACGGTTGAGCGTGCGAGCTGGTTGTTGATCGCCATCCCGGCGATGGTGATCCCGTCGCTGCTCGGCGCGAAGATGTACACGAAGATCAGCGATGCCGCGTTCCGGCGATTGATCCTCGGCATCCTATCGCTGACCGGAATCTCGCTCCTGATCTCGTCTGTGCCGCGCCTACTTACGGGCTGAGCTTCGCAAGCCAGATCGTATGACCGCCGCACCCGGGGTCTTCCACAACGTGCTCCAGCACCCGGAATCCCTGCGCCGCCAATAGCGTGCGGTATTCGTCGCCGGCGAGGCTCGCGTGGTACAGCGCGTCGCCCTGATAGCTCCCAATCGCTTCGCCGAATTTCGGTCCACTGGTGAACATCAGCGCCGCGCCTGGGGCGGCGTGGGCGGCGAACACCGGGAACATTGCGCGCTGATCGTCCGGCGTCAGATGAAAGAAACTGTCCCACGCCAGGATTCCGCCGAAGCGCTCATCCAACGACACGCTGCGCATATCGCCCGTCATCCATCGCTCTTTTGGGAAGCGCGTGCGAGCCGTTTCAATCAACGCGGGCGAACTGTCGACGCCGGTCACCGTATGGCCATGTTCGATCAGATAGCTGGCGAGGGGCTCCCCGGCGCCGCAGCCCAGATCGAGGACCGACCGGTCGGACGGCAATGCCGCGCGGAATCGCTCCAGCCAAGGCCGCTCGACCAGGGCCCGGCCGCGCTCCTTGTCCCAGGCGGCGGCGTGGCGCTGATAAAGGGCGATGAGATCGGCGGCGGAGGGATGGTTCATGCGCAAAGCTAACACAACCGGTTGGAATTGTTCGTCTTTGGGCTTTTCCCTGGAAAAGCGGGCATGGAATCATTAATACCTGCGCATTATATGTACGGGTCGTACGTGAGAACCATTGAGGCGCGCCGTGGCAATACGCGAGACAGGAAAATGGAGCCGGGAAAGTTGGAGGGCCAAGCCCATCCAGCAGGTGCCCGTTTATCCGGACGCCGCCGTGCTCACGGCCGTGGAGAAACAGCTGCGCGGATATCCGCCGCTGGTGTTCGCCGGTGAAGCCCGCCGCCTGAAGACCGCGCTCGGCAAGGTCGCCGACGGCAAGGCGTTCCTGCTCCAGGGCGGCGATTGCGCCGAAAGCTTCGCTGAATTCCATCCCGACAATATCCGCGACACCTTCCGCGTTCTTTTGCAGATGGCGGTCGTGTTGACGTTCGGCGGCGCGGTTCCGATCGTGAAAGTCGGCCGTCTGGCCGGTCAGTTCGCAAAGCCGCGTTCTTCGCCCGACGAGACCATCGGCGGGGTCACGCTGCCGTCTTATCGCGGCGACAACATCAACGGCCCTGAGTTCACCGCCGAAGCGCGTATTCCCGATCCCAATCGCATGGTGCAGGCCTACAACCAGTCGGCCGCGACCCTCAACCTTCTGCGCGCGTTCGCGCAGGGCGGTTACGCCGATCTGCATAAGGTCCATCAGTGGACTCTCGGTTTCATGACCGACGCCGCCACCGCGGAGAAATACAAACGCTTCGCCGACCGCATCCAGGAAACGCTCGAGTTCATGGAAGCCTGCGGTCTGACGGGCGATACGGTGCCGCAAATCCGCGAGACCGAACTCTATACCTCGCACGAAGCGCTTCTGCTCCCATACGAAGAAGCGATGTGCCGCAACGATTCCACCACCGGTCAATGGTACGGGTGCTCGGCGCACATGCTGTGGCTGGGCGAGCGCACGCGCCAGCCTGATCATGCGCACGTCGAATTCATGCGCGGCATCCAGAACCCGCTCGGCGTGAAAGTCGGCCCGAAGACGACGCCGGAAGAACTTCTGACGCTGTGCGATCTCCTCAACCCGCAGAACGAAGCCGGCCGCCTGACGGTCATCACCCGCATGGGCGCCGAACGTCTCGCCGAACATTTGCCCACGCTGGTCCGCGCCGTGCAGCGCGAAGGCCGTAAGATCGTGTGGGTCTGCGATCCCATGCACGCCAATACGGTGAAAAGCTCGACCGGCTACAAGACCCGCCAATTCGACCGCATCCTCTCCGAAGTGCGCGCGTTCTTCGCCGTGCATCGCGCCGAGGGGACACATCCGGGCGGCGTTCACTTCGAACTCACGGGCAAGGACGTCACCGAATGCGTCGGCGGCACCCAAGCGATCACCGAAGCCAGCCTGGCCGACCGCTATCACACCCACTGCGATCCGCGCCTCAACGCTTCGCAGTCGCTGGAACTCGCTTTCCTTATCGCCGAAGCGCTCAAGGAAGAGCGCGTTCTGCAGAAAAAGGATCGCCTGGCCGCCGTCTCTTAAGTTCGCCCGATGGCAGACTCCCTCGCGATCGCGTTGGCCCAGGTCAATCCGACCGTGGGCGACATCGCCGGCAACATCGCGCTGATCAAGGACGCCCGCGAACGGGCGCGCGCGCTTGGCGCCGATCTCGTGGTGTTCCCCGAACTCTGCGTCAGCGGCTATCCGCCCGAGGATCTGGTCTACCGCGTCTCGTTCCTCGAAGCCTGCGAGAAGGCCGTCGGTGAACTCGCCGAGCTCACCGCCGACAAAGGCCCTGCGCTCCTGATCGGCTCGCCGTGGCAGGCAAAAGTGAACAAGCTCGGTGAAGACACCCGCGTGCGCGCGCACAACGCCGTGCTGTTGCTCGATCACGGCCAGGTCCAGGGCGTGCGTTTCAAGCATCATCTGCCGAACTACGGCGTCTTCGACGAATACCGCGTCTTCCTCGCCGGTCCCGCGCCGGGGCCGATCCCGTTCCGCGGCGTCCGTTTAGGCGCGATGGTGTGCGAGGATATGTGGTTCGAGGACATCGCCGAAACGCTGCAGGAATCGGGCGCCGAAATCCTCATCGTTCCGAACGGGTCTCCCTTTGAACTCTCCAAACACGACGGCCGCCTCAATCATGCGGTCGGCCGCGTGCTCGAAACCAACCTTCCGCTAATCTATGTGAACCAGGTCGGCGGTCAGGATGATCTCGTGTTCGACGGCGGCTCATTCGTGCTGAATGCCGACCGCTCCCTGGCGGCGCAGCTGCCGTGGTGGCGCACCGATCTTCTGGTCACCGAATGGCGGCGCGGCGAGAAGGGGTGGGTTTGTACGCCTCAAGCGCCTGCGGCCGTCTGTGAACGCGCCGAGAATGTCTATCAGGCCGCCGTCATGGGGTTGCGCGACTACGTGCGTAAGAACCGTTTCCCCGGCGTGGTGCTCGGTCTGTCGGGCGGTATCGACAGTGCGCTGGCCGCCGCCATCGCCGCCGACGCGCTCGGGCCGGACAAAGTCCATTGCGTCATGATGCCGTCGCCCTACACGTCGCAAGAGAGCCTCGACGACGCGGCGGCCTGCGCGAAATTCCTGGGCGTGCGGCTCGAGACCATTTCGATCGGCCCGGCCATGATGGCCTACGACGAGATGCTCGCGGCTCAGTTCACCGGAACCAACGCAGGCATTACGGAAGAAAATCTCCAGTCCCGCGCGCGTGGCATGGCGTTGATGGCGATCTCGAATAAGTTCGGGAAGATGGTGCTCTCCACCGGCAACAAGAGCGAGATGTCCACCGGCTACGCCACGCTCTACGGCGATATGTGCGGTGGCTACGCCGTGCTGAAGGATCTCTATAAGACCACCGTCTTCGCGGTCTCGCGCTGGCGCAATGCCCACAAACCCGCCGGCGGCCTAGGCCCCGAGGGTCCGGTGATGCCCGAGAACGTCATCACCAAGCCGCCGACCGCTGAACTGAAGCCCAACCAAAAGGACCAGGATACGCTCCCGCCCTACGAAGAACTGGACGGAATCCTGAAGGGTCTGATCGAGGGCCAGAAGGGGATCAAAGAGGTCGCCGCCGAAGGGTTTGACGAGGCCACGGTCCGCCGCGTCTTCAAGATGCTGAAGAACGCCGAATACAAGCGCCGCCAGGCGCCCCCGGGCGTAAAAATCAGCAAAATCGCGTTCGGACGCGACTATCGCTATCCGATTACCAATGGCTTTAATGACGATGTAGGTTAATTTCCTGCCGTCGTAAGCCTAGCCATCTCCGAGAGTTTTCATGTCCGAAACCGAAGCCCCCGCCGTCGTAAACAATTTCCTGCGCGATATCGTCAGCGCGGACCTTGCTTCGGGCAAGCACAAGGAAATCGTCACCCGGTTTCCGCCGGAGCCGAACGGTTATCTGCACCTCGGCCATGCGAAGGCCATCTGCATCAATTTCGGTCTCGTCGAGGAATTCGGCGGGCGCTGCCACCTGCGCTACGACGACACCAATCCGGCGAAGGAAGAGCAGGAATATATCGACGCCATCGAAGCGGATGTGCGCTGGCTCGGCTTTGACTGGGGCAAACACCTCTATCACGCCTCGGATTATTTCGAGCAGCTCTACAAGTGGGCCGAGACCCTCATCGAGAAGGGGCTGGCGTATGTCGATGATCAGACCCCCGACGAGATGCGGCTCAATCGCGGCACGCTGACCGAAGGCGGCAAACCGAGTCCGTTCCGCGACCGCTCCGTCGCCGAAAACCTCGACCTGTTCCGCCGCATGCGCGCGGGCGAGTTCCCGAACGGTGCGCGCACCTTACGCGCCAAGATCGACATGGCCTCCGGTAACATCAATCTGCGCGACCCGGTGCTCTACCGCATCATCCACACGCCGCATCCGCGCACGGGCACCACCTGGTGTATCTTCCCCATGTACGACTACGCCCATGGGCAGTCGGATGCGCTCGAGCACGTCACGCACTCGCTCTGCACCCTCGAATACGACGATCACCGCCCGCTCTATGACTGGCTGCTCGAACAGTTGCCGGTTCCCGCGCGCCCGCGCCAGTACGAGTTCGCGCGCCTCAACATGACGTACACGGTCCTCTCGAAGCGCTCGCTGACGCAATTCGTGAAAGACGGTCATGTGGACGGCTGGGACGACCCGCGTATGCCGACCATCGCCGGTATGCGCCGCCGCGGCATTCCTGCCGAAGCGATCCGCGATTTCGTCAAGCGCGCCGGTGTCGCGCGCGCCAACAGCGTCGTCGACATCGCGATGTTCGACGCCGCCGTGCGCGAATATCTCAACAAGGCCGCCTCGCGTTACATGGCGGTGCTGAAGCCGTTGAAGGTCGTCATCGAGAACTATCCGGAAGGCCAGTCGGAAGAGCTCGAAGCCGTGAACAATCCGGAAGACCCCGCCGCCGGCTCCCGCAAGGTGCCGTTCTGCCGCGAGCTCTACATCGAGCAGGACGACTTCATGGAGAACCCGCCGAAGAAATTCTTCCGGCTTTCTCCTGGAATGGAAGTGCGTCTTCGTTATGCCTATTTCATCACCTGCCGCGAAGCCATCAAGGACGCGTCCGGCAACGTCGTCGAGCTCCGCTGCACCTACGATCCGGCGACCAAGGGCGGGAACGCGCCCGACGGCCGCAAGGTGAAGGCCACCATGCACTGGGTCTCGGCTCCGCATGCCGTGAACGCTGAAGTGCGCCTTTACAACACGCTCTTCAGCCGCCCCGATCCGGGCGCCGACGGCGATGTGGTGAAGGACCTCAATCCGAACTCACTGGAAGTGATCGCGGAGGCGAAACTCGAACCTGCCCTCGCGGCGCGCGACGAAAAGACCACGGTGCAGTTCGAGCGCTTGGGCTACTTCGTGCGGGATTCGAAAGCGAAGGACCTCGTCTTCAATCGCACCGTAGGCCTGCGCGACACCTATGCAAAAGCGCAATAAGCCTAGGATGCGCTGCGAAAGCGTTTTCTGAGGATTAGGGCTTAAATCAAAGGCTTACAGTCTTCCGCAGCGCTTCCCGCATGCCTCCCATGCCGCGAAATCAGGTGAAACGCGGGGCCGGCGTCGTACCATACCTCCGCACGTAGAAACGTGCTGAAGGTGAGTTTCCGATGAACAGTGCAGTCGGTTTTTCGCACCACCGGGAGAAAGGTCCGTCGCCGCTTTGGATCGCCGTAAGCAGCGCGATATATGTGGGTGGGGCGGTCGGCGTCGGCATTATTAACCAGGGATTTCTCCTGCTGGCCTGGTTGATGACGGTGTTCCTCGCCATGGCCGTCTATCTCACGCTCGATGCGCACGGGCGCCTTATAAACGCCTACACAATATTTTTCACGAGCATCATCGCACTGAGCGCGACGGCTCATTTCATCGTGTAGTAGGCTTTGAAAGCGGCGATCGCGGTTCCCATATCGGGATCGGTAACGTCGCCATGTGTCACCAGCCGGAGGTTGGGCGACATCAAGGTCAAGATGCCGCGCTCCTTGAGAAAGGCCGCGAGCGGCGCGCAGTCCTTGTCCGGCACAGCGACAAAAACCATGTTCGTGCTCTGCGACGTGATTTTCAGCGCGGGGATATCGCTCAGACCCTTGGCGAGTTTCGCCGCGTTCTCGTGATCGGTCCGCAGGCGGGTGAGGTGGTTGTCCAGCGCGTAAAGGCACGCCGCCGCCAGAACGCCGGCTTGGCGCATGCCGCCGCCAAGCGTCTTGCGCCACCGCGCGGCGCGTTTAATCAGCTCCTTCGATCCGACAAGCACCGAACCGACCGGCGCGCCCATCCCTTTGGAGAAGCACATGGAGACGCTGTCGAATCCCGCGCAGAGCTCGGCCAGCGGTGCGTTGGACGCGGCCATGACGTTCCAGATCCGCGCGCCATCGAGATGCGTGCCAAGCCCTTTGGATTTCGCGAAAGACGTTGCGTCCGCCACGTACCCCGCCGGCAGCACCTTGCCCCCGATCGTATTCTCCAATGCCAGCAGCTTGGTTTTTGCAAAATGCGTATCGTCCGGCTTGATCGCGGCGGCGATCAAGTCGAGAGGAATGCTGCCGTCCGCGGCGTTGGCGAGGGGTTGCGGCTGGATGCTGCCCAAAACCGCGGCGCCCCCGCCTTCGTACTTATAGGTGTGGGCATTTTGGCCGACGATATATTCGTCGCCGCGTTCGCAGTGGGCCATCAGCCCCGCGAGATTGCTCTGTGTCCCGGTCGGCAGGAACAGGCCGGCCTCTTTCCCCGCGCGCTCGGCCGCGATGGCCTGGAGGCGGTTCACGGTCGGGTCGTCGCCAAAAACGTCGTCGCCGACAGGGGCGTCCATCATGGCCTTCCGCATGCCGGCCGTGGGCTGCGTAACGGTATCGCTGCGCAAATCGATCATGTATGAAAGTCCCCTAGATGCCCGATAAACCTAGGAGAGAACGATGCCGTCCGTCTACATCGCCATGAGCGAAACCATGCAGGAATGGGGCAATGACGCCGGTATCAGCAAGCATCTCTACAAGGTCGGTTTCACCGATGAGTCTCCCGCGGACGCGGTGAAAGCGCTCAACGAAACCGGCTATGGCGGTCAAAAAGATTGGGTGCTGGTCGGAGAACGTGAAACGGACAGCCTCGATGAACCCGCGCTCATGGCCCGCATCGCCGACCGCATGAAGGTCGTCGATCCGCTTTACTATCCAAAAATAAAAGGCGCGAAGGACATCGTGAAAGTCGACCAGCGGAAGGTCGAAGCCAACATCGTCATCAAGCAGACGATGGAAGGCCGCGCTTCCAAAGTCCCGAAGATCAAGCCGAAGGATATGGGCGGCTATATTCTGGACGCCGCGCTGGGTGATAGCTCGCTCGCGTAGTAGTCCTCAAATGTCATACCCCGCGAAGGCGGGGTATCCATTCCTCATCCGCACGAGACCGGATTATTTGCATGATGGATCGCCCGGATAAACCGGGCGATGACAGTGATGGTTAGGGCACGAATACCGTGACCGCGCGCGGGATCACTTTGAAACGCGCCGGTGTGTGCGTCGTGATCTCACCGTCCGTGTTGATCGAGCGCGGTTTGCGCGTGCGGATTTCGACCTCGCTGCATTTCAGCGTCCGCACTTGTTTCCACACGCCGTGCTTGCCCTTGCGGAAAGCGGGGTAGATCAGCAGCAGGCTCCACGGATGGTCGAATTCGAGGCTGTAAAGATTGAGGACGCCGTCGTCGATACGCGCATCCTCCTCCACCGTCATGCCGGCGCCGTAGTGGCGTCCGTTGCCCACCGCGATTTGCAAGGTGCGCACCCTGTGTGTCGTCTCGCCGGAAATGATCTCGGCCGAGAAGGGGCGGGCGCGGACCAGGGCCCGGAACAGGGCAATGGCGTAGCCCAGCCGGCCCCAACGGCGCTTTACGTCCGAAGTCAGATTGCGCGTCAGGCGCACGCTAAGGCCGAAACTCGCGACGTTGAAGAACGGCCGGCCATTCACATCGCCAAGATCGATAAGGTGCGTTTTTCCGGCGACGATCGTCTCCACCGCGCCCGCGAGGTCCATGGGGATGTTGAGCGTGCGGGCGAGGTCGTTTCCCGTCCCAAGCGGCAGGATCCCAAGCGGCAGGTTGGTGTCGATGAGCGCGCGGGCCGCGCTGTTGAAGGTGCCGTCGCCGCCCCCGAGAACGGCAAAATCGACATCAGGGGCGCGCCGGCGAAGAAGCGCATCGAGGTCCGCGGGGCCGCTGGAGTGCGCGCGCAGCACCTTAATTCCAGCCCTCTCCAAAAGCGTTTCGGCCGCCTGCGCGGCATTTTGCCCCTGGCGGCTATTCTCATTGACGATCAGAAGCGCACGCCGGGACATGGGGACACGGATCAGAGGAGGTCCCCGTAGGAAGCAGGCGGCCTTGCGTCAATCAAGCGGAATTGCACGGCTGACCCACTGAAAACCGATTTTCCTCCGGCGCCGGTTACAAATATCCTCTCCCTCCCACCGTTACAGAAGCGATCCCCGTCCCATGCCCCATCTGTTCGATCCCTACGCCGTGCGCGGCGTGACCTTGCGCAACCGTATCGCCGTCTCGCCCATGTGCGAGTACAGCTCCGAGGACGGCTTCGCCAACGACTGGCATTTTGTCCACCTTGGCAGCCGCGCCGTGGGCGGCGCCGGTCTTGTGCTCACCGAAGCCGCCGCCGTCACGCCCAATGGCCGCATTTCGCCGCAGGATCTCGGCGTGTGGAGCGAAAAGCATTTCGAGCCGTTGGCGCGCCTCACCCATTTCATGGCCGGGCAGGGCGCTGTTGCCGGCATTCAACTCGCGCACGCGGGGCGCAAGGCCTCCACGTACCGGGGTTTCCCTGGGGAGCCCTCCGGCGAAGTGAAACCGGAGAACGGCGGCTGGCAAGTCGTCGCTCCGTCCGCGCTTCAATTCTCGAAGACCTATCCGCAGCCGAAGGAGCTGACGCTCGCCGAGATCGCCGATCTCCGCGCGGCCTTCGTGACCGCCGCGGTGCGGTCTTGTGAGGCGGGCTTCCGCGTGATCGAACTCCACGCGGCGCATGGCTATCTTTTTCACGAGTTCCTGTCCCCGCTGTCCAATACCCGCACCGACCAATACGGCGGCAGCTTTGAGAACCGCATCCGCATCCTCACCGAAACGGCGGCCGAGGTGCGCGCGAAGCTGCCGGACAGCGCCGTGCTGTTCGTGCGTTTGTCCGCCACCGACTGGGTGCCGGGCGGATGGGACGCCGATCAAACCGTGGAACTGGCCCGTAAACTGAAGGCGCTCGGCGTCGATCTCATCGACGTTTCAAGCGGCGGCAATGTCGAGAAGGCGGAGATCCCGGTAGGCCCGGGCTATCAGACTCCGTTCGCCGAGAAGGTGCGCCGCGAAGGCGGTATCGCCACGTCGGCGGTGGGGTTGATCACCGATCCTGCGCAAGCCGACCATATTGTGCGCACCGGGCAGGCGGACCTTGTCATGCTCGCCCGCGAACTGTTGCGTGATCCCTACTGGCCGCTGCATGCGGCGGAATCGCTCGGTCATCCGACCACGTGGCCGGCGCAATACTTACGCGCCGCGCCGAAAGGTTCGACGGCGCGGGCCGCGTTGGAGAGTGCCGGCGTGAAGTAGCTTAGGCCGGTTGGGCGGCCTTAAGGTCGCCCACCTGCTTCTGGAGCTGTGAGAGCAGTCCAGGGACGCCGCCCTGCTGGGCGATGAGCGTGGTGTATTCCTGGCGGTAGGTGATCGCCATGCTGACGCCGGCGACGATCACGTCGACGATCTTCCAGCCGTCCGGGCGTTTGCGCAGGCGCCAATCCACCGCGAAGTTTTCGCCCGCGTTGCCGACGATGGTCGATTTCACGATCGCGCCTTCATCGCCGTCCGGCGTGCTCGCGCCGACTTTGAGAGTTTGGCCGTTGTATTCCGAGAAACGGCGCGACCACGTGTAGACAATCACGTCTTCGAACAGCGGCTGGAAGGACGTGAGCTCTTCGGGCTTCATGGTGCGCGTATAACGCCCGAGCACGAAGCGGCCGATTGAGGGCAAGTCGAAATAGGTTGTGAACATCGAACGAAAGCGGGTCTGCTTCTCGGCATTGGCGATCTTCGCCGCCAGGATGTCGACGATGCCCTTCTGCGCGAACTCGGACACAAAAGCGCCCGGCTCGCCGGCGGTCTGCGCGAAGCTCAGGCGCGGTGCGAGGATAAGCGCCGGAGTGACGGCGAGCAGATGGCGGCGGGAAATCATGGTAGCTCCGTTGTGATCTAGTACTCAGACGTAAGGGGCGTCTGCGGCATTTCCGAGGCGGCGTGCGCTGCCAAAGCAGGCGTCTGGAAAGTGCTTGAAAATTCGTCGAAATCTTCCATCGGCGGTGGTGCGCCGTTACGGATTTCACTCGCCCGGATCTGCCTGTAGGCCGATCGTAGCGAGGCGTAATAGTCGATCGACGAGGCGTTCAGCTCGTCTGTCGCGAACATGGTCTCGTCCTTCAGATTAATATACGTACCGCCCAGGACCGCCCATTGGATCCAGGTTTCCGCGCCGTTTCCGCGGCTGTACCAGGCCAGCGGATCCACCAAGAAGGCGTCGACGCCATAACCGGTGCCGTCGCGCAGGGTCGAGGGACCGAACAGCGGGACGTAGATGAACGGGCCGTCGCCGACGCCCCATACGGCCAGCGTCTGGCCGAAGTCCTCGGAGTGATAGGGCAGTCCGATCTCCTCGCCGACATCGAACAGGCCGAGCACGCCAATGAAGGTATTCACGAAGAAGCGCGAAAGGGTGATGCCGGCGCGGTGGGGATGAGCCTGCAGCACATCGTGCACGAGCGTAATGGGCGAGCGCAGATTGCGCAGGAAGTTGCCGATGCTCTGTCGGCCGCCGTCCGGAATGATGACCTGATAGGTTTTCACCACCGGGCGTACGAGGGCCTTATCCAGCGCCTGATCGGTCCGGAACATGGCGCGGTTGAACGGCTCCAACGGGTCGTTGGCTTCTTCGTAAGCGGCGACGGCCTCAGGGTTCGTCGCGGGCGGACGCGTCGCGCAGGCGCTGGCCGCGAGGCTCGCCATAACAACGATCGAAATGCGGAGAAGAGCGGAAAAGGACATGCAATAGGGTCTATTTTCTATCGTAATTATATCGACTTAGCCCCCACCGGCGTGAAAGACGGGTATCATACCGATTTCAAGAAGGATATATGTATTTCGGCATGGCGGGCCGCAGGATTTTGAGGCCCCGGCCTCCTCCGGGTGGGGTGCGTTTTCGCCCCGTTTTCCAAGTCTTTTTAGGATTCTCTGCCTGTGGCTGCCCTCCTTGATCTCAGCGTCACTGAACGTACCGCCGCCCCGCCCAACATCCGGGTGTCGTTCGAGTTCTTTCCGCCGAAAACCGAGAAGATGCATGAGCAGCTCTGGCAGGCGGTCGAACGTTTAGCTCCGCTTAAACCGAAGTTCGTTTCGGTGACCTACGGCGCTGGCGGTTCGACCCGCGAACGCACCCACGACACCGTGGTGCGCATCCAAAAGGAAAAGAACCTCGCCGCGGCGGCTCACCTGACTTGCGTGGGCGCGACCCGCGAGGAAATCGACGAGGTCGCGCGCACCTATTGGGACGCCGGCATTCGCCACATCGTCGCTTTACGCGGCGATCCGCCCGAAGGCGAGACGCGCTATACACCGCATCCCGGCGGCTACGCGTTCGCGGCCGATCTTGTGGCCGGCCTGAAGCGCGTCGCCGACTTCGAGATCAGCGTGGCCGCTTATCCGGAGATCCATCCCGAGGCGCAAAGCGCCGATGCCGATCTCGATAATCTCAAGCGGAAACTGGACGCGGGCGCGACGCGCGCGATCACCAACTTCTTCTTCGATCCCGCGGTCTTCTGCCGTTTCCGGGACCGCGCCGCCAAAGCCGGCATCAAGGCGGATATCATTCCGGGACTGATACCGGTCACGAACTACACCCAAACCCACAAGATGTCGGCGCGCTGCGGCGCCAGCGTGCCCGAGTGGTTGCGCGATGTGTTTTCCGGCCTAGATGAGGACGCGGAAACCAGGCGTCTTGTGTCCGCGACGGTCGTCGCCGAACAGGTGCGCTCGCTCGTACGCGAAGGTGTCAGGGATTTCCACTTCTACACCCTCAACCGCGCGGAGCTGACCTACACGATCTGCCACATTCTGGGCGTGCGACCGTAACCCATATTGTCGTCCTTGGCCCGAAGGTCCGAGGACCCAGGGTTTTTGTTTTGGTGTATGCAGTAAAACCCAAAACCCCTGGATCCTCGCGGCTAGCGCCGCAAGGATGACGTAGAACAAGAAATAAATGTCCGACCCCTTCGAACTCTCCGACGATCCGCCTTTTGAACCGCTCGCGCCCAAGCCGGCGGCCTCGCCCGCATCGGCGCCGGTTCCGATCGCGCCGCCGGTGTGGGTCGAAAAACTGAACCCCGAGCAGCGCCAGGCGGTCGAGACGACCGAAGGCCCGGTGCTCGTGCTTTCCGGCGCCGGCACCGGCAAGACCCGCGTGCTGACCACGCGTGTCGGCTGGATCCTTTTGCAGCGCCGCGCCCGGCCGTGGCAGGTGCTGGCCGTCACCTTCACCAACCGCGCCGCGCGCGAGATGCGCGAACGCGTGATGCAGCTGATCGGGCCTTCGGCGGAAGCGGTCTGGCTCGGCACGTTCCACGCCTTGAGCGTGCGCATCTTGCGCCGTAACGCCGAACTCGTGGGACTGAAGTCGAATTTCACCATCCTCGATTCCGATGATCAGATCCGGCTCCTGAAACAGATCATGGAAGCCGAGAGTATCGATTCCAAGAAATGGCCGGCCCAAGGTTTGATGGGCGTGATCCAGCGCTGGAAGGACCGCGGCCTCACGCCGGACAAGGTCGGCGGCGAGGGCGGTTCGGATTATGCCAACGGCCGCGCCGTCGCGATGTATAGGGCCTATCAGGACCGCCTGAAGACTTTGAACGCCGCCGACTTCGGCGATCTTCTTCTGCACTGCCTGACCTTGTTCCAGACGCGCCCCGACATCCTCGCGGAGTACCAGGAGCAGTTCCACTACGTATTGGTGGACGAGTATCAAGATACCAACGTCGCGCAGTATTTGTGGCTGCGCCTTCTGACGCAGAAGCACCGCAACCTCTGCTGCGTCGGCGACGACGACCAGTCGATCTATTCCTGGCGCGGCGCCGAAGTGGGCAACATCTTACGCTTCGAAAAGGACTTCCCGGACGCGAAAGTGATCCGCCTCGAGCGCAACTATCGCTCGACGCCGACCATCCTGGCGGCGGCCTCGCATCTCATCGCCCACAACGAAGGCCGCCTCGGCAAGACCTTGCGCACCGGCCTCGACGACATCGAACAAGGCGCGCCGATCAAGGTGCGCGGTGTGTGGGACGGCGCCGAAGAAGCGCGCTGGCTGGTGGGTGAAATCGAAGCGCTGCAACGCGCCGGCCATCCGCTCGATCAGATCGCGATCCTCGTCCGCGCCGGCTTCCAGATGCTGGAATTTGAAGAGCGCCTTATCACCACGGGGGTTCCCTACCGTGTCGTCGGCGGCCCGCGCTTCTACGAGCGTCTCGAAATCCGCGATGCCGTGGCCTACCTGCGCCTCATCCAGCAGCCGGATGATGATCTTGCGTTCGAGCGCATCATCAACAAACCAAAGCGCGGCCTCGGCGATACGACCATTCAAAAGATCCACATCCTCGCCCGCGCGCAGGGTGTTTCGCTCATGGAAGCGAGCCTGCGCATGGGCGAGACGGACGAGCTGCGTCCGCAAGCCCGCACCGCGCTCGCCGGCTTCGCCCGCGATATGGAACGCTGGCGCTCCTTGCGCGAAACCGTGCCGCCGGCCGAGATCGCCGCGCAGGTGCTCGAGGAGTCTGGATACATCGAGATGTGGCAGAAGGATAAATCGCCCGAAGCGCCGGGCCGCCTCGACAACCTGAAGGAATTCGTCTCCGGTCTCGACGAGTGGGAAAACCTCGGCGGCTTCCTCGATCACGTTAGTCTTGTTATGGAAAACGACGCCAATGCCGGCGAGGCGGGCGTCACCCTCATGACTCTGCACAGCGCCAAGGGCCTCGAATTCGACACGGTATTCATGCCCGGCTGGGAGGAAGACATTTTCCCGAACCGCCGCGCCCTCGATGAAAGCGGCGAGAAAGCGCTCGAGGAAGAACGCCGCCTCGCCTACGTCGGCATCACGCGCGCCCGCCGGCGTGCCTTCATATCCTTCGCGGCCAATCGCCGTGTTTATAACCAGTGGCAGTCGAGCATCCCCTCGCGCTTTGTCGACGAACTGCCGAAAGAGAATGTCGAGCAGGATGCCGATCAAGGTCTGTACGGTCACCGCGCCGGTGGCGGCGGGGGCTGGTCAGGCTTCAGCGATTCCGCTTCCGCGCGCAGCGGCGCGGGCGTCCGCCGGCGCTTGGGCGGCGACTATGGGGAGTTCGGCAAGACCGGTTCGTGGGAAGTCCAGGAGCGGGTCAGCGCCAATGAATTCCGCATCGGTGACCGCGTCTTCCATCAGAAATTCGGTTACGGCATCGTCGAAGCGATCGACGACACCAAACTGGAGATCGCCTTCGATAAAGCGGGGCGCAAGAAAGTGCTCGATAGCTTTGTGGAACCTTCGAAATGACCGATATCGGCTCCGCCTGGAGCGCCAAAGTCACCGTTAAAACCGAGCATGCCGATGCGTTCGAGCAAGCGTTCTCCGGTCTGGCCGGCGTTGTCTCGATGTATGAGGCAAACCCCGACGGTTTCACGTGGACCGTTGAAGGCATATTCGATCAAGCGCCGCCCCGCGCGGAATTGGCCGAACGCATCGCCCTTGCGGCCTCCAGCCTCGGTGTTGCCGAGCCTGACTTGGAGATAGCTAAGATTCCGGTGAAGGATTGGCTCACTGAAAGCGCGATGGCGTTCCCGCCGTTGCGCGCCGGGCGCTTTTACATTCACGGCGACCACATCCAGGGCCCGTTCCCGCCTGGTGCTATCCGCATCCTCGTGAACGCCGCCACGGCCTTCGGATCGGGCCATCACGCCAGCACGATGGGCTGTCTTCTCGCGCTCGATGATCTCAGTCATCGCCGCAAGACCATCCGCCGCGCGCTCGACATGGGAGCAGGGACCGCCATCCTGGCTATCGGCATGGCTAAGGCCTGGCGGGCGCCTGTGGTCGCCGCGGACATTGATCCCGTTTCCGTGAAGGTGAGCCGTTATAACGCGGCCCGTAACGGAGTCACGCCGTTGATCCACGCCGTTCTCAGCGAGGGTTGCGGCCAGCGCGACGTCACGCGCAGCGGCCCTTACGATGTCATCACCGCCAACATTCTCGCGCGTCCTCTCGCGGCGATGTCCGCCGATCTCGCCAAACTTCTGGCGCCTGGGGGCACATTGATCCTCGCGGGTTTCCTGCGCCATCACGAACAGATGGTGCTCGCGCCGTACCGCATGCATGGCCTGCGTCTCGTGAAGCGCTATCGGCTCGCGCCCTGGACCACGCTGGTTCTTCAGAAGTAGCGTATGGCAGAGCGGGAAGTCCCGCTCAGCCTCCACCGTGTTTCCCTTTAGCGACGGCAGCGCAGAGAGTTCGCGAGGCGCCACGTCGGCTTGTCGTCGACCCGGCCGCGGCCGGCCATATGCGCTTCTTCGATCCGTCCATTTCGCACCGACGCGAGAATGAAGGTGTCGCACACACGGACCCATTCCTGACCCGGGCCAGGCTTCCTCAAGCCGCGTTCTCGCCAGCCATTGAAAACGTATCGGCCACGCATGTATTCGCGCGGGAGGAAATCGTCATTGCGCCGCTCATAACGGCGGTTATATCGCCGGTCAGAGCGATCGTCATAACGCCTATCGTCATTACGGTCATAGCGATCGGAGCGCTCATACCGGTCGTTGCGATCCCCGCGATAATCCTGAGCGCTTGCGGCCGTACCGGCGCACAGCACTACGGCCATCAGGCCTAGAGCAATTTTCTTCAGGGCGATGTTTTTCATGGTCGGACTCCTGTTCCATCCGACCAATAGATAAGCCTCGCCCGTGGCGGATTTTTACGCGCCGCGTGGTGATTTTATGTCCGGGTTGTGCGCGCTGATCGCTCCGCACGCATCGATCTAGGGGACGATCAGAACGACATCGCGGTCTTCGCGCTTCACGCGCACCACCGACTGGCTCTTCACGCTCTTCAGCGCCGATTCCAGATCCGACACCGACTTGATCTGTGTGCGATTGACGGCCGTGACGATGTCATCCGGCTGCAGGCCCATAACCGCGGCCGGCGAGTTCTCTTCCACTTCGGCTACGCGCACGCCGCCGGGGGTGTTCTCGAAAACCGCGCCCATGATGCGGCTTGGCGCCGCCCGTTGCGGGGCCGGAGCGGCTGCGGCGACGGCCTGCGTCGGGTCGAGCCTGGCCGTGGTCACATCCACTTCGCGCTGTTCACCATCACGGATGATCGACAGCTTCAATTTCGTATCCGGCGGCATCATGCCGACCCGGTTGCGCAGGCTGGCGGAACCTTCGACATCGGCGCCGTTCATGGCCACGACCACGTCGCCGGCTTTGAGGCCGGCCTTGTCGGCGGGTGAATCGGCTTCGACGCGGCTGACAAGCGCGCCCTGATTGATGGAGAGCCCCAGGTTTTGCGCGAGGTCCGGTGTGACGTCCTGGATCGCGACCCCGATGCGGCCGCGGCTCACTTCGCCCGATTGGATCAGCTGGGTCATGACATTGGTGACGATGCTGGCCGGCACCGCGAAGCCGATGCCGACATTGCCGCCGCTCTGGCTGAGGATGACGGTGGGTATACCGATGAGTTCACCCTTTAGGTTCACCAAGGCGCCGCCCGAGTTGCCGGGGTTGATCGCCGCGTCCGTCTGAATGAAGTCTTCGAACCCCTGATCGATGAAGCCGGAGCGCCCGAGCGCCGAGACGATGCCGGCGGTGACGGTTTGGCCGAGGGCGAAGGGATTGCCCACCGCGAGGACATAGTCGCCGACCCGCATATTGGCCATATCGCCGATGGGGAGCGCCGTCAGGTCCGGCGCATCGATCTTCAGGAGCGCAAGGTCCGTCGCCTGGTCTTTACCGATCACTTTCGCGGCAATGGTGCGGCGGTCCTTGAGGGTGACGGCGATATCATCCGCTTTGTCGACCACATGGAAGTTGGTGATGACGTAGCCTTCCTTGGCGTCGACGATGACGCCGGAGCCGGCGCCGGTGCGCCGCTCGCGGCGCTCCGGCTGTTGCTGCCGGTCGGGGACGCCGAAGAAGCGGCGGAAGCGCGGATCCTGCAATAGGGGCGACAGTTCGGATTCTTCCTCCTGCTCCCGCACCTGGATGCTGACGACGGCGGGCGTCACCCGCTCGAGGACGTCGGCGATGCCGGTGTATGGCGTGGCGGCGCCATCACCCGGGGTGTAGGGAGCCTGACTTGAGGATGAAGAGGCCGTCTGGCCCGGGAGGGAAATGCCTTTATCCCGGACAACGTAGTACCCGCCGCCGATGGCGACCAAGGCAAGGACAGTCACGACAACGAAACGCGCGCGCGGCATTGGCTCTCCGGATCAACGAACGCCCAGACGCCTTAGATAGCATCTCCAAACTCGAAAGCCATACGGGAATCAAGGAGTTCGGGGGCTTCAGCGGCCTGTGAACGGGCTAAAATAGTTGTTAGCCGGAACGCAGCGGCTCATTGCCGCCAACCGTGAGCAATATCCAACAGCTCGGTATACCCATCTCCGTCGGGGACAATTTGTTGATTGCTTCATGGAAGAGTCACGCCACCGTCATGGCCTCTGATCATGGTGTGGCGTTGATCGCGCCACCTCTAACGTCGTGGGTTTTCAGAGCAATGTCCGAGCAAGCGAGCGCCCTCCTTATCCAAGATGCCGTCCAAGGGTCAGATCATTCTTTAAGCCGCAGCGACAAAAGGTTCGCCGAGAGTTTCGACCGGCTGGTCTACACCCAGATCTGGGAAGACCCGGAAGTCGATATCGCCGCCATGGAACTGAAGCCCGGCCACAAGGTCGCGACCATCTGCTCGGCCGGCTGCAACGCGCTCTCCTACCTCACCGCCGCACCCGACGTCGACGTCACGGCCATAGACCTCAACTTCTCGCACCTCTCACTCGCGGGCCTGAAACGCACCGCGTTCGGCGCCGTCGCCTCCTACGACGACATCCGTTCCCTGTTCGTGAAGGCTGCGGGCGAGCGTAACCGCGCAATCTACCAGGACAAGCTGGCCGCCAAGTTGCCGGCCGACATTCGGGCCTACTGGGACGGTGGCCGCCGGGCGCGATACGAAGACTTTGTCTCGGGCTTCTTCAAGAAGGGCCTGCTCGGCATAGCTATTACGCTTTCGCGTCTCTTGGCGCGCGTTCACGGCGTGCGTCTTGAAGAAGCGCTCGTCATGGACAATGCCGACCAACAACGCGCCTGGGCGCGAAAGATGCTGCGTCCGGTGTTTGAAGGCCGCCTCCTATCGATGCTCTTCTCGCTGCGCCATCCCCTGTTCCTGCTCGGCATCCCGCCGCGCCAGTTCGAACTTCTCTGCGACGGCCACCCGGAACGCATGGCCGGTGTTCTTGCCGACCGCACCGAGCAGTTGGTCGGCGCCGCCAAGTCCAGCGAGAACTACTTCCTTTGGCAGGCCTTCACGCACGGCTACAAACCGAACGCCGACGGACGGGCGTTGCCGCCGTACCTCACGCGCGAGAACTTCGACACCATGCGCCAGCGCGCGCGTCAGCTTCACCTTGAGCATGATTCCGTGACCAATTTCCTCGCCCGTCAGGAAGCGGCCTCTTTCGACCGCTATGTGCTTCTCGACGCCCAGGACTGGATGGATGAGCGCACGTTGGTTGCGCTGTGGAGCCAGATCGGCCGCACCGCGAAGCCCCGCGCGCGCGTCGTGTTCCGCACCGCCGGCACAATCCCGCCGTTCACGCCTTATCTCGCCAACGGCGCATGGTCCGGTTGGCGGCGCCTCGACACGCTATCCGATCAGCTTCATGCCCGCGACCGGTCCGGCATCTACGGCAATTTCCATGTCTATGAACTGGCCGCCTGAGAACGGCGATATATCACCATGGATCGCAAACGGCAGGGCTCGTCTGGAAACCCTCACGACCGCCGGCAAGCGTTGGACGGTCACGCTCGGCGACGCGGATCAGGGTCCGCAGCCGACCTGGTTGACGTCGCTCGTCTCAGCCCTGATCGGCACCCCCAAGGACGAAGCGACCTCGATGGGGGGTGCGGGTGGCCGATTTTTGCGATTGGGGCTTGGCCTCGCCGAGCGACTGGCGCGGCTCGCCGGGGCGGACAAAGCGGCGATCGTCAATAACGCGCTGCTGTCGGTTTCGCCAATCGGGGCCGCCGGGCTTCACGGGCTTTCTTCCGCCCTGTTATCCGCGGCTGAACGCTGGCCGAAGCGCGTTGTGGTTGCCCGCGGCATCGTCGCCGAACGTGACGCAGTGAAAGCCTGCGCGGCACGCGCGGGCGGCATCTCGTTCCCAAGCCGCGTCAGCTACGCTTTCGATCTCACCAGCGGCGCGCTTCCGGACAAGATCAACGCTGAACGCGATCAGTCGCTTTTGCGCAAATCCAGGCTGCAGCGCATTGGTCATCAGGACTTCGCCGGCGCCGATCTAAAGGCCGCTCATGCCCAATACGCCGCCGTCTATATCGCTCGCCACGGCAGCCGCAATCCGCAGTTCACGACGGCGTTTTTCGCCGATGTGCATCGCGCGGGTGGCGCGGAGTTCTTCGGCCTAAAATCAGACGGTGGGCTTCAAGCTTTCGTCGCCATACGCGACCACGGTGATTTTATCTCCGTGCCGCTCATCGGTTATCGCACCGATGCCGATAAGAGGACGGGACTCTACCGTCAAATATTCGCGCTCGCTCTTGAGGTCGGCCGGGAGCGGAAAAAAGTCGTAAATTTCGGGGCCGGCGCCGGACACTACAAGACGCTGCGCGGCGCGGCCGTCGCAATTGAATATATGATCATCGTCCCGACCCGCGCGACCATGCTTGGGCGCGCGCTGCATGCGATGCTGAAGGTCTCGGAAGAACCTTTAGAGCGGCTCGTGCCCAAGATGATCATGTATTTCGGCGGTTAGGGTGCCTCGGCCAAGCTTTCCGCAGCCGCACCCTTCACCTGATGTGCGCCGTTGGTCCAGTCGTCACGGCCCGGAAAGCGTCCAACACTCGGTAACGTCAAGGACAGGTCCAAGGGATTGGCGCCGATGACAAGGCCGAGGATGTTGATCTCGAGGCCTTCGTCCTTTGCGAGCGCGATGCCGAACGCGCCGCCCAGCGATACTTGTAGGCCGGTGTTGCTCGGCGTTGGTGCGATGAAGCGCCAGCCCGTGAAATCCTTGCCGATGGTATTGCCCGGCATGGTGAGGTGAAGGGCGGGGATCTCTCGCCCGATGTGAGCAATGAAGGTGTTGCTGTTGGGGCCGGGCCACACAACGTAGGTGTTGGCATAGGGATAATTTTCAACGACACCCGGCAGATCCTTGATCACCGCTTCGGCATCTTCGCCGCGCAGGTCCTGGATCAGTTTTGGGCTCGATCCGTACCAGCGCTGATCCGGCTCCTTGGTTTCCGTGATGCGGATAGCGTTCTGATTGCGCCGCAAATAGAAGCCCGTCACCTCGTAGCGCGTGTAATACGCCGCGCCTTTGGGCTTCACCGCGATCCAGGTGTGATCGGAAAAGGCGCCGCGCCAGCGCACGGCGGGGGCCGAGTAAACCTGCACCACGGCGGCCTCGTAACTGTCCGGATCGGGGGCCCAGCCCACTGGGGCGCGGCTCGCGGTGCGCCAATCTTGCGCCTGGACGTCGTTGCCGAAGAACACGCGCGCCAGCGGCACGGCCGCCATGATGGCCGCGAGCATCAGGACGCCCGTGAAAAGCTTGCGCAAAAGCTTGGACATGGCCGCATTAGATCATCGCGGCTGCCCTTCTTCCAGCGGGCCATGGTAACGTTTTGTCACAAAGTACGGGACCGGGGGCATCAATGACGACTGTAAAGCTGATGACGAACGAGGAAGCGAACGCCATTCCGGCGGTCAAAGAGGTCTTCGACGACATCCGCGCCGCCCGCAAATCCGACTTCATCAATAATTTCTGGCGGGGGCTGGCTCACGACCCGGCGCAACTCGCCCGGATATGGGGTCAGGTGAAGGCCATCATGGGCGCGCCCGGCGCCCTCGATCCACTCACCCGGGAGTTGATCTACATCGCGGTCTCGACGGCGAATGGATGCTCTTACTGCATCCACTCCCACACCGCGGCCGCGCGCGCCAAAGGCATGACAGACGCGCAGCACGCCGAACTCGTCGCCATCATCGGCCTCGCCGGTCAGACCAATCATCTCGTTACGGCGCTGCAGATCCCGGTCGATCCGGAATTTCAGGTGAAGTAATTAGGCCGCAATCGGCGCGGTTTGGCGGCGCGCGA
Organism: Rhodospirillaceae bacterium; assembly: GCA_050246995.1. Classification (GTDB taxonomy): domain Bacteria; phylum Pseudomonadota; class Alphaproteobacteria; order Rhodospirillales; family Rhodospirillaceae; genus SHVO01. The sequence continues at coordinate 40,629 of JBFWVA010000003.1, forward strand.
ACCAGACGAGCGCCGCCGCCATCAACCCTAGCCACGGCAGCAGAAGCATATTCATCGTCTGCCAGCCGACGGTTGCGAGCAGGGCTCCTGAACTTGCCGACGACAGGAAACCCACCGTCACGACCGTCAAATCGTTGACGGCCTGGGCGCGGCCTCGCTCGGCCGGCGTGTAAGCCCGCGTCAGCAGCGTCGTGCCGCCGATGAACAGAAAGTTCCAGCCGACTCCCAGCAGCGTCAGCGCCGAGATGAAGAAGGGGACGTCCGTTCCACTCAGCGCGAGTGTGATATGGCCGGCCAGAAGTCCTACGCCTGCGAACATGATCCGCACCACGCCGAAGCGCGCAATCAGCGCGCCGGTGAAGAAGGAGGGCAGGAACATGCCCAGCACGTGGAACTGGATAGCGTGCGCGGCATCGGCAACCGTGTGATGATGCGCGACGATGGCGATCGGCGAGGCGGTCATGGCCAGCACCATCACGCCCTGACCCGTGGCCGCGCCGAACAGCGCGATAAAGTAGGACGGCTGGCGGACGATTTGCCCAAGAGGACGGACTGCACCTGATGCGGATGCCGGCGGCGCGGGAACGCGCACGGCGAACAGCAGCAGCATCGCGATCACGGAGACGGCGGACACCAGCAGGAATGAACCCGTGTACTGAGGATCGACTATCGGCTCGCCCCAGCGCGCAAGGGCGGGGCCAAGGAAAGCCGCTACAATGCCGCCCGTCATCACGAAAGAAATGGCTTTCGGCCGGAAGGCGTCATCCGACACTTCCGAGGCGGCGAAGCGGTAGTATAGCGAGAATGCCTGATAGGCTCCTAGGAACATGGTGCCGAGGCACAGCAACAGCAGGGAACTCGTCAGCACGCCGGCGGCGCACACAAGCCCGCCGATGATTCCCAGCGCCGCCCCCGTGATGAAGCCGACGCGCCGTCCTACCCGGGCCATGAACATCGCGGCCGGGAAGGTCGTGAAAGCATTGCCCAGAAACATCGCGCCTAGGGGCGCAGTTGCCAGCGCTGGGGAGGCGGCGACTTGCGTGCCCGCGAGGCCGCCGATGGTCACTACAAGAACGCTAGTGCTCTGGAACAGCGCTTGCGCGGTGGCCAGCAACAGGACCTGACGGTGCATCGCGCTCGGCAGCATCGGTTACGCTCCGCCCGCTATCGCCATCACGCTCTTGATGACGAGGAATAGGCCGATCAGCGCGATCGCCGCATGCACGATGAAGGCGACCTTGAAAAAACCGGGTAGGGGCTTTTGAGCGGCCTCGAACTTGGCTTTCGCCCGCAGCCCTTGCAGCACCACAAAGGCGCCGCCCGCGATGAAGAGAAGGCCGAGAACAATCTGGAAGGCTGGTGTCATCATTGATGTCCTAGAAGAAAGGCGGCCCATCGCTGAGCCGCCTTCGCTTCGTCAGCTTATACCCGAACTTACTTCTTTGGCACGTATTCGGTTGTCATGAGACGCGACTTGTCCGCGTTCGGTTTCGGGGTGAACTTCTGCAGGCGGTTGTTCCACGCGTCCGCGATGAACAGGTTGCCTTGCGCATCCACCGCAAACTGGTGCGGGTTGTCGAAGCGGCCCGGTTCGCTGCCGGTCACGCCCCAATAGGTGAGCAGTTTGCCGTTCAGGTCGAACTTGGCCATACGGTTGTTGCCGTCCGCCGAAGCGAGGTAGATCGCATTGTCGTTGGTGACGATCAGCTTGGTCACGCTGCGGATGTTCGGCCACTCTTCGACGAACTTGCCGTCCTTATCGAACACTTGGACACGATTGTTGCGGCGGTCGGCAGCGTAGATGCGCCCTTGCGGATCGATGGTGAGGGCGTGCACCAGGTTGAACTGGCCCGGGCCCGAACCCTTCGTGCCCCACTCGTTCACATACTTGCCGGCCTTGTCGAAGCGCACGATGCGCGAGTTGACGTAACCGTCGGCGACCAGGAACGAGCCGTCCGGCAGGAACGCGATGCCGGCGGGCTGCGCGAAGTGCGTCTTGTCGGAGGCCTGGACATTACGCTCGCCCAGCACCTGGACGAGCTTCTTGCCGTCGTTGGTGAACTTCAGGATCTCATGGCCCATGCGGTTGACGACCCACACATGGCGCTCGGGATCGTACGGGCTGATGTAGATGCTGTGCGGCTGGTCGATGCGCGCGTCCCACTGGCTCCAGGTCTCGATGGTCTTGCCGGTGCCGTCGAGCACCATCAACTGGTGCAAGTGCGTCTTCTCGGCCGCCGGTTTGGTGGACGTGGTGCTGCGCTCCTTGCGCACGCTGCCGTCCATATCGATGATCGGGGCATTCGGCTGGGTGACGCTTTGGTCGCCGGCGCCGATGATGATGCGGTTCGGATTATCGACCAGAACCGAGATGACCGGTTGATCCCATCCGTTGATGGGCGGCTTGTACCAGCCTGCGACCGGATTGTACGGGCCCGTTTCGTCGAGGCCGCCCTTTTCCTGGGCGAGCGCAGGTGTCGCGGCGATCAGCACCGCGAGCGAAAGCCCATAAAGGCGTGAATGTAATTTCATGTGTCCCTCCCTGGACCCCGAAATCCAGCCGGGTCCTGTTGTTCGCGAAGGAGGGGAGATTAGCCGGTCCGCGCACGGGTCCGAAAGAGGCCGTTTAGGGGGCCTAGCGGCCGCGCTTGCCTGCGATCATGCGGTAAATGGCGAGGAGGATGATCGCGCCCACCACCGCGCCAATAAACCCCGAGGCTTCGTCCACACGGTAAATCCCCAGGCGCTGCCCCAGGAAGGTCGCGACGAACGCGCCGGCGACACCCAGCGCCATCGTGATCAGAAAGCCCTTAGGGTCTTTTCCCGGCATCAGGAACTTCGCGACGATGCCGACCAGGAGGCCGATGATGAGGGTGCCGATGAGTGACATAGGGACGATCTCCGTGATGGTTCCCCATAGGAACGGCGCTTTTTAACGAAGGTTCCGCGCCGGCGGAGCGGGGGTTTACCACCCCGCCGGCGGGTCCGGAGCGCCGGTTAGAGCGCTCGCAGGAACGCGAGCAGATCGGCCATGTCCTGCCGGGACAGGGCATTGAAGTTCCCAATCACCGCATTGGCTTCGGAGCCCTGGCTGGCGTGGGCCGTGATCGCGGTCACCAGGTCCGTCGTGCGTCCGTCATGCAGGAAGAACACGCGCTGCCCCAGGCCCCATAGCGGCGCGGTACGCCAATCGCCGCCGTTGGCGCCGCCTTGCGTGATGCGGTCGTTCAGACGGCCGCCCATGTTGTGGAGCGCGAAGTCGCTATAGGGACGGTAGGTCACGCGGTCGAGGGCCTCGATCTCCGAACGCCCCGTCGTCTGGGTCGGCGTATGGCAAGTTTGGCAACCGACACTGTTGAACACTTGTTCTCCCCGCGCCGCCGCCGCGTTGGGAACGGCAGTCGGGGCAGCGAGCAGCCGCGCGAACATCGTGACGTTCGCTGTATCCGACGACGCCGCCGACGCGGCGCTCATGGCATTCGGCGCGGTCTCGAACGGCACCCCGTCTTCCGGCGTGGCATTCAGCTGACAGGTTGCTTCGTCTTCGCGTTCATTCGGGAACACTTCGTTCGTCACACCCTGTTCGACGTTGTAGGCCTCGCCGGAGAACATCATCAGCGACTTGTTCTGGGCCTTCCAGCCGAAGCGCATGATCGAACCGTCATTGCCGCTGAGATTGAAGTGTCCCGAAACCCCGAGCGAGTCCTTCAATGCCGCGTTGGCGTTGAAAGTGGCGCGCAGATTGGCGTCGGGCGTGTTTTCCACAAGCCCCAGTCCATACAACGGCGTCGGGATGCGGAAGACCACGTTATCGGCCGCGATTTCACCCGCGAAGTTCGGTTGCGCGATGCGGCAGTTCCCCGCGTCGGTGCGGCCCGTGATGGTGAATAGGGCATGAACGCCGCCGTCCGGGCGGCCTTGGGCGTCGCGGATAAAGCGCGCGACGCGCACGGGACCGTTGGCGGTGATAAATGACGGCACGGCGTTTTGCGCGCCGTGCGCCGTCGCCGCGGCGATCTGAGGATTGCGCGGCGGACTCGCGCCGCCGGTGGACGGGTAAGCATGGCAGCCTCCGCAGCTCGTATGGTTAAAACGCGGGCCGAGGCCCTTACCTTCTTCGCCGTTCAAAGTGCCGAATACGGAAGTGATCTCGTTGAACACGTCGTGTGCGGCGGCGAAGAAATTCCACTGGCTGGTTTCAAGGTTGGCCAGCGGCGCGCCGGCATCGGCGGGACCGGCGCGAAGGCCAGGGTCGGTCGCGGCGGCGGCGTTGTTCAGGCCGTTGCCGTTATTGATTCGTGGAGGCGGCGGCGCGTTCTGCGCAAGGACGGCCGTCGAAGACGCGAGGGTAACAGCCAAGACGAGGAGGGAAGCGCGTTGGGGCATTGGGAAGTTTCTCCACCCAAAGGTCACGTGGCCCTTCGCCACGCCCGGTGACGCTAGGTGCGCAACTATGAGTAGTTCGTTAACGTTTCGTACCAGTTTGTTGCGCCTTGTAGCGTTCTGCACAAGCGCACCAAAAATGACGTCGAATCAAAGCCTCTCCTGTGGATAACTTTCTCCTATTAGTTTAGGAGCGGCGTTTTTGACGGAAAATCCGGCGCCCTTTGAAGGGCACGGGAAGACAAATATTAACGCGACTCCGGACCTCAACAGATGCGAGTCCGACCTTCGTTGAAACGCCACCGGCAGCCCATTACGTTGAACATATGGACGCAGCACCCACACCTTCGACGCACACCGCCGCAGCCACGCGGCTCGCGGCCTTACGCAAAGTCATGGCCGAGGCCGGCGTGGACGCCTACCTGATCCCGCATGGCGACGAGCATCGCAGCGAATATCCCGCGCCCTACGCGGAGCGCCTGAAGTGGCTTACGGATTTCACCGGCTCCGCCGGGATGGGCGTGGTGATGGCCGACATGGCGGCGGTTTTCATCGACGGCCGTTATACGCTTCAAGTCCGCGATCAGGTGGACGCTACGCTCTACGCGTATCGCCATCTCATCGACGAACCGCCCCACGCGTGGCTGGTCGAGAATTTGAAGCCGGGTATGAAGGTAGGCTTCGATCCGAAGCTCCTCACGGCCGCTTCGGTGGCGCGGTTTGAAGAAGCGGCCGCGCGGGCGAAAGCAACCTTGGTTGCGCTCCCTAAAAATCTGATCGACGCCGTGTGGACAGGCCAACCGCCGCGGCCGAAGGCGGTGGCTGAAGTGTATTCCGAACGTTTCGCGGGCCGTACATCGGCCGAGAAGCGCGCCCTCGCGGCCAAGGTCCTGAAAGCCGACGGCGTCGATGCCTTCGTGATCTCTGCGCTGGATGCGATCGCCTGGCTCTTTAATATTCGCGGGACCGACGGGGAGTTCACCCCGCAGGTCTACGCCTACGCGATCCTCTTCGCCGACGGCCGCGCGGCCTTGTTCATCGATCCGGCAAAAGTGACGGACGATGTGCGTGCGCATCTCACCAAGGATCAGCCCGCGGTGACATTGGCGCCTTACGATTCCTTGGAAGCCGCTGTGAAAAACCTGCCGGCGGAGGTCGGCGTCATTGGTCTTGATCGCGATTACGGTTCGCGCTGGCTGTCCGATATCATCGTGGCCGCCGGTAAGAAGCCCAAAATCGGGGTCGACCCCTGCATGGCTTTGAAGGCGCCGAAGCATCCCATCGAATTACAGGGCGTGCGCGATGCTCACGTGCGCGACGGCGCGGCGCTGACGCGATTCCTCGCGTGGCTGGATGTCGAAGGCCCGAAAGGCACGCTCAACGAAGTCACGGCGGCGGATCGCCTTGAGGCTTTCCGGGCGGAGAGCAATCTCTTCCGCACCCCGAGCTTCGCGACAATCTGCGGCGCGGGCGCCAACGGCGCCATCGTTCACTACCGCGCGTCGGATAAAACGGCGGCGCAGATCAAAGCCGATACCGTGCTGCTGGTCGATTCCGGCGGCCAGTATCTCGACGGCACCACCGATGTCACCCGCACCGTCGCAATTGGTAAAGCGACGCCGGAACAAAAGCGGCGTTTCACGCTGGTGTTGAAGGGCCACATCGCCCTCGGTAAGGCGCGCTTCGTGAAAGGCACATCCGGCAGCCAGTTGGACGCGCTCGCGCGTCATGCACTTTGGTCGGAAGGTCTTGATTACGATCACGGCACCGGTCACGGCGTCGGCACTTTCCTTGGTGTCCACGAAGGGCCGCAGCGGATCAGCAAGGTCGGCAACACGGTTGCGCTCGAGCCCGGCATGGTGATCTCGAACGAGCCCGGGTACTACAAGACGGGCGAATACGGCATCCGCATCGAAAACCTCGTTGCCGTGCGCGAAGCTGAAAGGCCCGCCGGGGCCGAAAAGCCGTTACTGGAATTCGAGACGCTCACCCTCGCGCCCATCGATCTCAAAATGGTCGATGCGTCGATCCTCGATGACGCTGAAAAGGCATGGCTGAACGCCTACCACGCGCAGGTACGCGAAACGTTGTCGCCGCTTCTCGATGAGAAAACCCGCGCCTGGCTGAACGCCGCGACGACGCCGGTCTAACATTACCCCTCGCCCTCTTGCGGGAGAGGGAGACGTTACTTCGGCTTGAAGATAAAGTTGTTCACGTAGCCTGGCTGACGCACCTTCCGCCGGTGATCCTTGTCGGCATCAAAGTCCGACAGCGGTAGAAGTTTTCCGCCGCGCACGAAGAAGCCGTCCATATCGAACTGCGCCATGAAGGCGTGCGAAGCCTCGATGGGCTCACCGGTATGACCTTCTTCCATCTCCACCTGAATCACGGGCCGCTCGCGGCGGATCAATTCAACGGCGCCTTTGAACACCGTCTTCTCGAAACCCTCGACGTCCACCTTCAGGAATCCGACGTTCGTGAAGTTGAAGGAATCCAACGTGCGCGTCGGGACTGAAACCGTCCCGTGATTGCGGCCCTTCATGAGGGGGTTGAGCGATGCGCCGACGTTCGAGAACACGCTGCCGTAAATCGGCACGATCAACTCGGCCACGTCGTTGTCGCGGTCGGAAAGGGCGCAAGTATAGGCGGTCGCGTTCTTCGGCAGAGTGCGCGTCAGCAGGCGGTGCATTTTGGGGTTCGGTTCGAAGGCGTGCACATGGCTCGCGAGCCGGCTGAGGTAATGGGTGTAGACCCCTTTATTGGCGCCCACGTCGATGGCGATGCGCCCCGCCGGCACGATCTGCGGCAGGATGCGGATCTCCGGCTCACCCTTGCGCCAATGTTTCCGAAGCAGCCGCCACAAGTACAGGCGCGCCGGGATCAGGTCGTATTTAAACCGCTCTTCCCACGTGAAGCGCGGTGTCCACGGAATGGAGTCCATGGATGTCCCCAAAGCTTAAGGTCCTCTTGCGGCGGTGATTATAAAGCGGCGCCAGCCAACTGTCACAAGCCGTGCCGGGTATAGGCTAAGGGGTGGCAATTGCAAGGGAGCAGCCGTATGCCTATCTGGGGTCCAACTGAGAAATTCCCATTTGAAAGCCTTTTCCAGCGTTCCGGAGACGAAAATGAAGAAGGTCCTTGGTGTCCATAGCGCGCCGCCCGGTCATTGGGTCGGCGACGGCTTTCCCGTGCGCTCGCTGTTTTCCTACAACGGACCGCATAACCAGCATCTGACGCCGTTCCTGCTCCTGGATTACGCCGGCCCGGCTGACTTCGAACCGGCCATGCGCCGGCGCGGCGTCGGCGAGCATCCGCACCGTGGTTTCGAAACCGTGACCATCGTCTATCAGGGCGGTGTCGCGCACAGGGATTCAACCGGAGCCGGTGGCCTCATCGGCCCCGGCGACGTTCAATGGATGACGGCCGCCTCCGGCATCATCCATGAAGAGTTCCACTCGGACGACTTCACCATGAACGGCGGGACGCTCGAGATGGTGCAGCTTTGGGTGAACTTGCCGGCGAAAGCCAAGATGGGCCCTGCGGGTTACCAGACCCTTCTCGATAAGGATATCCCGCGCGTGGATCTCGCCGGCGGTTCCCTGCGCGTGATCGCAGGCGACTATCTGGGCAATAAGGGCCCGGCGCGGACGACCACGCCGATGAACGTGTGGGACATCCGCCTTGGTGAAGGTCAAACGACGACCTTTCCCGTGCAGGAGGGTTACACCTTGGCTCTGGTTGTTTTGAAGGGCGATGTGGTTGTGAATGGTGAGACGAAAGCCGGCGGTGCGCAATTCGTGCTCCTCGATCGCGCGGGCGCCGATGTCGCCATCGAAGCCAAGACGGATGCCACCATTCTACTCTTGTCGGGTGAACCCATCGACGAGCCTGTCTTTGGATATGGACCCTTCGTCATGAACAATCGTGATGAGATCGTAAGAGCTATCGAAGACTTCAACAGCGGCAAGTTTGGCCGGATGGCCGGCTGACGCATGCCGACTTTCCATGCATTCGCTACCGCCGAGCAGGTGACGGCCGGGATCGACCTCAGCGGCAAGACCGCATTGGTCACCGGCGTTACCGCCGGTATCGGACTGGAGACCATGCGTGTGCTCGCCTTGCGCGGCGCGCGCGTGTTTGCGGTCGGCCGCACGAAGGAGAAAGCGGCCGCCGCCATCGCCGGGCTATCCGGCGTTCGCAAAGACCTCATCCAGCCGTTCGGCTACGATCAGGAGAAACTCGCCGAGGTCGTCGCCTTCACCAACGAAATCAGGGCGCTTGGTTTGCCGCTGGACATCCTCGTCGCGAACGCGGGCGTTGTCGGGAAATGGAGCCGCGAGACCATCGGCGGAATCGAAAAGACCTTTGTGGTGAATCACCTCGCCACGTTCGTGCTCGTGAACCGCCTGGTTCCATCCGTCACGCCAGGCGGGCGGATCGTTATCGTGAGCTCCAACGCGCACAAACGCGCGCCAAAGGCGGGCATCGAGTTCGACAACCTTTCAGCCGACCGCGGCTATTTCTTCATGAAGCAGTACGGCCAGACCAAGCTGGCAAACCATCTTTTCACGCGCAGCCTCGCGCGGCGTCTGGCGCCGTCCGGCACGACGGTGAATTCGCTTCACCCAGGACGCGTCTATACAAACATCTTCCATAATCTTCCGCTGCCGCTGCGTGTGCTCGTGCACACCATTGCCAAGCGGCAGATGAAAGACATCCCTACCGGCGCCTCGACCATGTGTTATCTCGCGGCGCATCCCGAAGTGGCGGGCGTTACGGGCAAATACTTCGCCGACAACCGGGAATCTGTCACCGGGCCGCATATGACCGATGACGCCATGGCCGAGCGTCTATGGTCCGTGTCGGAAGACCTAACTCGGAAGCATCTCTAATCGGCCTGCTGCTCGAACATCTTGTTCCAGCGCTTCTGCATTTCCTTTGGCGAGATGTCCTCGATCTGAGTGCTGATCATCCAGTGGTATCCGAACGGGTCCTTGATGTTTCCGCTGCGCCATCCGTAGAATTGATCCTTAACCGGTCGGGTCGCTTGTGCGCCCGCCCGCACAGCGCATTCAAACGTACGGTCGACGTCTTTCACAACGAGATTGAGTCGCATCGGAATCCCGCCGTAATGGTCGGCGGCGAACAGCGCCATATCGGGATATTCCTCGGCCAGCATGATGAGCGAGTTCCCGATCATCATCTCGGCGTGACCGATTTTTCCGTTCGGTTCACAGAGGCGGTAAAGCTCCTTGCCGCCGAACGCGTCTTTGTAGAACGCCAGCGCCGCGCCCGCGCTTTTGAAGGTGAGCATGGGGGTCAGGGTGTGCATACCCTTGGGAATAGGGTCGACCTTCCTCGCTTTCCGCACAGGCGTTTTGCGGGCGGCGGATTTGCGGGACGGCTTTTTCTTCAGGGGTTTCTTCTTTACGGCCATGACTGCTCCTCGGTGTTTCAGTTACATCCAGCCGCCCCGGCGCGAGCTTAGCTCACCCGATCAGCTTGAGGTACTCGTCTTCCGTGAGGACTTTCACCCCCAGCGCCTCGGCTTCTTTCAGCTTTGAGCCCGCGCCGGGTCCCGCCACGACGTAATCGGTCTTTTTGGAGACGGAGCCCGCGACTTTGGCGCCCAGCGCGAGCGCCTGCGCTTTAGCCTCGTTGCGGCCCATCTTTTCAAGGGTCCCGGTGAACACCACGGTCTTGCCGGCAATAGGAGAATTCGAGGTGTCGGGGCGCACGAAGTCTTCCGCCGTCACGCCGGCCTTCCGCAAGGCGGCGAGAACATCGCGGTTGTGCTTCTCGGCGAAAAATCCGATCAGGTCGGTGGCCACAGCCGGACCGATCTGTTCGATGCTTGTGAGTTCGCGGAACGCCTCCGATTCTTCGTCCTTCGCCGCCGTCATTCCCTGTTCCCAGGCCGCGAGCGAGCCGTAGTGATGCGCGAGCAGGCGCGCTGTTGCCTGGCCCACTTGCGGAATGCCGAGCGCGAAGATGAAGCGTTCAAGGCTGATGGTGCGGCGACGCTCGATGGCGGCCAGCAAGTTGTCGATGGATTTGTCGCCCCAACCCTCACGGCCTGCGAGCTTGTCCCGTTTGAGTTTGAACAGATCCGCCGGGCTGCGCACAATGTCGTCGGCGAAGAAAGCTTCGATATTCTTTTCACCCAAACCTTCGATATCGAACGCTTCGCGTGACACGAAATGCCGTAGGCGCTCCACGGCCTGTGCGGGGCAGACGAGGCCGCCGGTGCAGCGCGTGACGGCTTGGTCTTGCTCACGCACCGCAAGGCTGCCGCACACAGGGCATTTGCGCGGGAAGGTGAAGGCCTTGCTAGTCTTGGGCCGTTGATCGAGTTTGACCTCAACCACCTGGGGAATGACGTCTCCTGCGCGCTGAATGATCACAGTGTCGCCCACGCGGATGTCCTTACGGGCGATTTCGTCTTCGTTATGAAGCGTGGCGCGCGACACCATCACGCCCCCGACGTTCACCGGCGTCAGGTGAGCTACGGGGGTCAGTGCGCCCGTACGTCCAACCTGGATCTCGATATTCTCGAGCTGGGTTTCGGCTTGTTCGGCGGAGAATTTGTGCGCGATGGCCCAGCGTGGCGCGCGGCTCACGAAGCCCAGCCGTTTCTGCCAATCGAGGCGGTTCACCTTATAGACGATGCCATCGATATCGTACGGAAGGCCGGCGCGGTCGCTGCCCAGCTTTTCATATTCCTTCAGCATGCCCGCGACGGAATCGCGCACGACAGCGCGCGGGTTCACCGGAAAGTCCCAGGACTTCAGACGCTGCACGAACTCCCACTGGGTTTTCCACGTGATCGCGCCCTCGACCGCGCCCCAGGCATAAGTGAAGGCTTTCAGCGGCCGCTGCGCGGTGATCTTTGAATCGAGCTGGCGCAAGGAACCCGCGGCGGCGTTGCGCGGATTGGCGAAGATCTTTCCGCCGGTTGCGGCTTGGCGCTCGTTCATGGCCTGGAAGTCCGACTTGGTCATATAGACCTCGCCGCGGATCTCGATCACTTTGGGCACGTCACCCATGATGAAATCCGGGATTTCCTTGATGGTCTTGATGTTCGCGGTGATGTCTTCGCCCACGGAACCGTCGCCGCGTGTGGCGGCGACCACGAGGCGGCCGCGCTCGTAACGGGCCGAGAAGGAAAGTCCGTCGATCTTCGGCTCGACGAGCATCTCAACTTTCTCGTTTTCGCCCAGATCCAAGAAGCGGCGGATGCGCTCAACGAAGTCGGTCACGTCCTCGTCGGCGAAGGCGTTACCCAGCGACAACATCGGTACCGCGTGATTGACCTTCTTGAAGCCGCCACCGGCAGCCGCGCCCACGCGTTTGCTGGGGCTGTCCGCCCGCACCAGATCCGGAAAGCGTTTTTCGATGGCGTCATTGCGCTTGCGCAACGCGTCGTATTCCGCGTCCGAGACGGTCGGCGCATCCTGCGTATGGTAGGCGACATCATGCTCGCCGATGATTTTGGCGAGCGCCTGCAATTCCGATTTTGCTTGTTTTTCCGTGAGGTCGGCGACCGGGATGTCGCGGGTGGTAAGGGCAGGGCTCACGACAGCGGCCCGCTCATCAGGCTCTCGGCGGCTCTCCGCGCCTCATCGGTGACTTTCTCTCCAGCCAGCATGCGCGCGATTTCTTCCCGGCGGGACGTGGCGTCGAGCTGTTCCACTCTCGTCGTGGTCTGACCACCCTTGCTGACTTTGGACACACGCCAGTGATTGTCGCCGCGCGCCGCCACTTGCGGCGCATGGGTGACGACCATCACCTGCGCGCTCTTGGCAAGGCGCGCCAGGCGCTCGCCGACGGCATTGGCGGTGGCGCCGCTGATACCGGCATCCACTTCATCGAAAATCAGCACGGCGCGGTCTTGCGAACCCGCGAGCACGACCTTGAGCGCCAGCATGAAACGCGCGAGTTCGCCGCCGGACGCAATCTTGTCCAATGGGCCCGGCGGCATGCCGGGATTGGTGGCGACCTCGAAAGCGACGCGGTCCACGCCGGACGCGTTCCAGGCCGTTTCGGGTTTTGCCGCCACCACGGTCAGGAACGTCGCCTTATCGAGTTTCAGCGGCGCGAGTTCTTTCGCCACGAGTTTATCGAGAGATTTCGCCGCGGTTTTACGCGCATCGCTCAGGGCTTTCGCGGCTTGCTCATAGGTAAGGTGGGCCGTCTTCTCGGCGGCGGCCAATTTCTTGACGTGATCGGCGCCGTTGTCGATGGCGGCGAGGCGCGATTTCAGGCGCTCAAGCAAGCCAGCCAGTTCGTCCACGGGCGTATTGTGTTTGCGCCCCGCCGCTTTCAGAGCGAACAGGCGCTCCTCGGCTTTCTCCAGGGCATGCGGATCGCTGTCCAGACTGTCGAAGGCGACGTGCAGTTCGTGCACCGCTTCGCCCACTTCGATGGCCGCCCGTTCCAACGCCTGCATAGCGCCATCCAGACGTCCACCGGACTGCGGCGCGGCCTTGGCGATCTTGTTCACCGCCGTGCGCAGCGCCGCTTCAACATCATTGCTTTCGGTGATGGCGGCCTTGGCTTCCACCAGGGCTTTCATGATCTGCTCGCCGTAGCGCAGCGCCGTACGCGCTTCGGCGAGTTTGGCTTCTTCACCGGCTTTCGGCGAAAGCGTCTCGAGGTCGGCGACTTGATGCCGCAGCAGGTCTTCTTCGGCCAAAGCGGAAGCGAGAGTGTCCTGGGCTGCCTTCAGCGCGTCATGCGCCGCGCGCCAGGCCTGCCAGGCTTTCGCGCAGGCTTCATCGGCCGCGGCGCCGGCCTTCGTTGAGGTGCGATAGGCGTCGAGCGCGTCGATATGGGTCGTGGGATCGAGCAGGCCGTGGGTTTCGAACTGGCCATGCACTTCGACCAGGAGCTCGCCCAGGGACCGCAGGAGGCCGATGCTGACGGGTTGATCGTTGACGAAGCCGCGGCTCCGCCCATCCGCGCCCACCACGCGGCGTAAGACCAGTTCATCGTCGTCCAGGGCGATATCCTGGTCCGCCAGCACCGCGCGCGCGGGATGTTTCGCGGCCAGGGCGAAGGAGGCCGAGACACTCAGTTTGTCTGAGCCGGGACGAATGAGCGCGCCGTCGGCGCGCCCGCCGAGCGCGAGATTGAGTGAATCGAGAACGATGGATTTGCCCGCGCCGGTCTCGCCGGTCAGCACGCACAGACCGGGCGCGAAGTCGATGTCGAGCTTATCGACAATCACCACGTCGCGGATGGACAGATGCGTCAGCATTCCACCCCGTGCTCCCGCCCGTTGTTCCCCGCGTGTGCGAAGCCTTATTGCTGCGCCGGTGGCGGCGCAGGCTGATCACGCACGATCACGGTCGCGTTGCCCCCCATGAGCGCGTAGGCGTCGCGGTACCACTGGTCTTGCGGGAAGTTGAAGCCGAGCACGGCGGCGCTTTTCTGCGCTTCTTCCTTGAGGCCGAGCGCCGTGAAGGATTCCGTCAGGCGGTAGAGCGCTTCCGGCACATGCGAGGTGGTGCTGTAGGTGTTCACCACGTTCTTGAAGCGGTTGATGGCCGCCAGATAGTGGCGATTGTTCTCGTAGAAGCGGCCGATCATCATTTCCTTACCGGCGAGGTGGTCGCGCGTCAGATCGAGCTTCAGGCGCGCGTCGCGGCCGTACGGCGTCGCGGGGAAGCGGGTCACCACGTCCTGCAGCGCGTCGAGAGCCTTCACGGTGTATTCCTGATCGCGGCGCACGTCGGCGATCTGTTCGTAGAAGTTCAGCGACTTCAGATAATAGGCGTACGCGATGTCGCGGTTACCCGGGTGCACCTGGATGAAGCGGTCGAGGCGGGTGACGGACTCATCGTACTTGCCGTCGTGATAGTAGCTGTAGGCCGACATCAGCTTGGCCTTCGTCGCCCACACAGAGTAGGGATGCTGACGCTCGACTTCGTCGAAGAAGAGCGCGGCCTGTTCGTAGCGGCCGTTCTCAAGATGCACCACAGCTTGGCTGTAGATCTCGTAGACCGACTGTTCACGGTACGCGAGTTCCTTGTCGCCGCAGGCGGACAGGAGGACACCGGTGAGCATCAGGACTGACGCAGCAATAACGCGCTGTAACTTCAGCATAGACCTATAGAGCTCCACGCAAGGGAGAGGGCGGACCAAAAGGGCCGCGGATTGGGCCGCAGTATAAGCAGAGGGCCGCGGCGTGTCACGCCGCGGCCCTCGCTATAAGTGCCTGAAAAGATTAAATCCTAGCCGACCACGGCCGAACGGCGTTCCGGGGCCGCCGCGCGCGCGGTAATCCCGGCGTTATTCAGCCAGGAGGCGGTATCGGCCGCCGGGCGGCGCCACATGTCCACCATCTCCCAGCAGCTGGGGTCCGCATAGACTTGGTGCATCAGGCGCGCCGTATCGGCATGGCTGGAGCAACGGCCGATGAAATGACCAATGATCGGATAGCCGGCCAGATAGAGGTCGCCGACCGCGTCCAACGCCTTATGACGGACGAACTCGTCATCATGGCGCAGGCCGTCTTCGTTCAAGATCCGGTTCCCGTCGACGACGATGGCGTTAGAGAGGCTGCCGCCGCGCGCCAGGCCCGCTTCTCGCAAAGCCGTGACGTCCGAGAGAAGGCCGAAGGTGCGCGCCCGGCTCAATTCTTCCTTGAAGATATCGGTGCCAACCACGAACGAGCAGCTCTGGCGGCCAATGGCGGGCGCGCGGAAATCGATATGGAAATCGACCCGCAGGCCGTCATGCCACGGACCCAGCGCGACCATCTTGTCGCCGTTGACGTATGAATGTTGCTTTAGGATGCGCATCGCGCGGCGCGGAAGGTCCTGTTCCACGACCCCGGCGCATTCCATCAGGAAAATGAAGGGCGCGGCGCTGCCGTCCATCGCGGGCACTTCCGGACCGTTCAGCTCGACGATGACATTGTCGATCTCAAGGCCGTAAAGAGCCGACATAAGATGTTCGACGGTCGCGATGCTGATTCCGTTCTCGTCGGCGAGAACGGTGCACATGCGGCTATCGACCACCTGGGCCCAGCTGGCCTTAATCGTCGCGCCGCCGCCGACCAGGTCGACGCGCCGGAAAACGATGCCGGTATTGGGCGGCGCCGGATGCAGCTTCATCGCCACGCGCACGCCCGTGTGCAGACCAATGCCTGTGCAGCCGATGGAGGTTTTAAGGGTCTTTTGGAAGACCGGCTTGCGGTCGTCGAAGGTCGTGGATGTTGTCGCGGAGACGCCAATCGCGTCCGAGGCACTCGAGTCAAAGGTCATACATCACCGATTGTTCTAAGCGTAGCCACAAGCACATCTCCGCCCGTGGCCGACGCCATGGTTCGGTAGCAAACCCCCGAGACCTCACCTACAACCGATATTTCAGCCCTTTGTTCCTTGGGCGCAAGCAAAAAAAGAGTGGAAACACAACATTTTGGCCGGAATTTTTGGCCGAGGCCGACTTTCCATATTGCTTTGCACACCCGACCACAACCCCTACCTGCGCCGCCGGTAGGGCGAAACCGTCTGATTCTGCTAGCAAAGGAGGAGCAGGCCTTACTTGTGAATAAAGTTGGGTTTCCGCTTTTCCGCGAAAGCCGTCATGCCCTCTTTCCGGTCCGCCACCCCAAAGGTGGAGTGGAAGAGGCGCCGCTCGAATCTGACCCCCTCTGCCAGTGTCACCTCGAAGGAGCGGTTGACGGCCTCCTTGGCCATGAGAATCGCCGGCAGGGACAAGCTCGCGATCTTTTCGGCGGCCTTCATGGCTTCGTCCATGAGGCTGGCCAGCGGCACAATTCGGGCGACCAGACCAGCGCGTTCGGCTTCTTCGGCGTCCATATTGCGGGCGGTCAGGATCATATCCATCGCTTTGGCCTTGCCGACAGCGCGGGTCAGGCGCTGGCTGCCGCCGATCCCGGGGATGGTGCCGAGGTTGACTTCCGGCTGGCCGAACTTGGCGTTGTCGGCGGCGATAATGAAATCGCATTGCATAGCCAGCTCGCAGCCACCACCAAGCGCATAACCAGCGACCGCCGCGATGATCGGTTTACGGCACGTCGAAGCGCGTTCCCACAGCCCGGACATGTAATCAGTAGTGTAGGTGTCCGGGAAATCCCGAACGGCCATTTCCTTGATATCCGCCCCGGCGGCGAAGGCTTTTTCGCTTCCCGTCAGCACCATGCACAGGACGTTGCGGTCGGCTTCGAATCCGTCGATCGCGGCGGCTAATTCGCGCATGAGGTCGGAGTTGAGCGCGTTGAGCGCCTTGGGGCGGTTCAGGGTGATCAGGCCGACCCCGCCGCGGGTTTCGACCAGGATGTTTTCGTAGGTAGCCATCGTCCGCCCTCCAAATAATGGGATGGAGGACTCTTAAAAGCAGAAGGCCCGCATCGCAAGATGCGGGCCCCCGACATTGGTACGCTTTATATATAAGTCTTAGTTCGCCTGGCGGCGCAGGAAGGCCGGGATCTCTAGCTCATCCTCGTCGTGAGACGAGACCGGGCGGTCCATCGGGCCGACCGAGATGTTAAGGCCGGCCGGCGCCTTGGCTTGCGGCTCCGGGGCCTTCGCTTCCTCGACCTTCGGACGCGCGGTCAGGCTGCGGTAGCGGCCGAACAGGCTGACACGGCCTTCCGCCGGCTTTGCGGCGGCAGGCGCCGGGGCCGGGGCGGGAGCCGCTTCGACCGGCGCGGGGGCCGGTGCAGCGGCCGCGACCATCTCGACGCGGTCGCTATCCATGCGGAACTCCATGCGCGGTTCCACGGCGGCCTTCGGGATGAAGACATCGCGCGGGGCGATGTTCATCCGCGGGGCGGCAGCGGCCGGCGCACGGGCGACGGCTTCGGCAACAGCCGCGGCTTGGGCGGCAATTGGCGCCGCGATCGGAGCCGGAGCAACCGGAGCAGCCATCACCGGCTCAGGCATGACGTCCGGGGCCGGAGCGGCAGCCTGGAGTTCAGCCCGCACGGCGGCGGCCATATCCATCAGAGCCTGTTCTTCGGCCTGCAGATCGACGGAGCCGGTGGCCGGAGCCAGGGTCGGACCGCCGAAACCGGCGAAGGAGGTTTGCACCGGCGCCAGCGAAGCGGCGAGAGTCGGAGCAGGTGCAACCGCAACCGGGGCCGGAGCCACGGGCGCGGCGGCGATCGGAGCGGCCGGAGCCCGCATCGTCGGGGCCGGAGCGACAGCCGGAGCCGCGGAGGTGCGGATCTCAGGCATGCGGCGGCCGACCGCGCGGGTTTCGGTACGCTGCGACATCGGACGGGGCTGGACG
Organism: Rhodospirillaceae bacterium; assembly: GCA_050246995.1. Classification (GTDB taxonomy): domain Bacteria; phylum Pseudomonadota; class Alphaproteobacteria; order Rhodospirillales; family Rhodospirillaceae; genus SHVO01. Next base: position 58,275 of record JBFWVA010000003.1, read on the forward strand.
CCCGCAGCCGATTCAATGCCGGTGGCGACCACCGACACGCGGATCTTGCCTTCCATGCTTTCGTTGAAGCACGAGCCGAAGATGATGTGGGCATCGCCTTCGACTTCGTCACGGATGCGGTTGGCCGCTTCGTCGACTTCGAACAGGGTGATGTCGGAACCGCCCGTGATGTTGATGAGAACGCCCTTGGCGCCCTTCATCGACGTATCTTCGAGCAGCGGATTGGCGATGGCGGCTTCGGCGGCGTCGAGCGCCCGGCGTTCGCCGGAGGCTTCGCCCGTGCCCATCATCGCGCGGCCCATTTCCTTCATGACCGTGCGGACGTCGGCAAAGTCGAGGTTGATCATGCCCGGCATCATCATCAGGTCGGTGACACTGCGCACGCCGCCATGCAGGACGTTGTCGGCCATCTTGAAGGCGTCCGCGAAGGTCGTCTTCTCGTTGGCGACGCGGAAGAGGTTCTGGTTCGGGATGATGATCAGGGTATCGACCACACCGGCCAGCTCTTCGATGCCCGCTTCGGCCAGGCGCATACGGTGCACGCCTTCGAAGTGGAACGGCTTGGTCACCACGCCGACCGTCAGGATGCCCAGTTCGCGGGCAATCCGGGCGATCACGGGCGCGGCGCCCGTCCCCGTGCCACCGCCCATGCCGGCGGTGATGAACGCCATGTGCGAGCCGTCCAGCTCGCGGGCGATGATTTCCAGGGCTTCTTCCGCGGCGTCGCGGCCGACGACCGGCTGAGCGCCGGCGCCGAGGCCTTGGGTGGTGTCGCGGCCCAGTTGGATGCGGCGGTCGGTCCGCGAGAGGGCCAGAGCCTGGGCGTCCGTGTTGGCGACGATGAAATCGCAGCCTTCCATGGAGCTCTGGATCATGTTGTTCACGGCATTGCCGCCGGCGCCGCCGACGCCGATGACGCTGATACGAGGCTTCAACTGAGCCTCGATCGTTGTCTTAGGCACACTGATATTGATGGTCATTTTGCAGCCTCCAAATGTCTTTTTGTCGTTAGCAACGGTTCGAGTTGTTTTTGTTTGTGAGCGTTTTTTATTGTTTTTGTTGTTTCGGAACTCAGTTGCTTTGTTATCGGTCCGTTTTTTATTTTTGCTTTGGAGTGATCTGATCGAAATGAATGTACATCATTTCTTCGAATCACGCCTCAGAAGTTCTCAAAAATTCTCTTTCAGCCACGCGCCGATGCGGCCGAAGCTGTTCTTGCTCCGCGCGGCGTCCATCGCTGCGTAGTCGGGGCGCGCCACGTGTTCACGCAGGCCGTAGCGCAGGAGACCGGCGGCGGTCGCGAACGCGGGGCCCGACATGGACTCAGGCAAGCCGCGGATCATGCGCGGACGGCCCAGGCGGACCTGCTTATCGAGGATCAGTTCGGCCAGATCGCGCACGCCTTCCAGCTGGCTGGCCCCGCCGGTGAGCACGACGCGGCGGCCGGCGGTCTTGGCGAAGCCCGAGGCTTCCAGGTGTGAACGGACGAGTTCTAAAGTCTCTTCGATGCGGGCCTGGATGATCTGAACGAGCAGCGATTTCGGGATTTCATTGGCGCTTTCCTCGTCTTCTTCGCCGACGAGGGGCACCTTCAGGAGCTCACGGTTATCGCCCGGGGCCTGCATAACCGAGCCGTAGACCGTCTTCAGGCGCTCGGCGCGAGCCACGGGGGTGGACAGGCCCTTGGCGATATCTCCGGTCACGTGCATGCCGCCAACGGGAATGGCTTCGACGTACACCACCTGGCTTTCCTGGAAGACGGCGATGGTCGTGGTGCCGCCGCCCATATCGATGACGGTGACGCCCAGGTCCTTTTCGTCGTCCACGAGGCACGCCAAGCCCGAAGCGTAAGAGGAAACGACCCGGTCTTCGACGTCGAGGTCGCAGCGCTCGATAACAGAAGCCAGGTTGCGCGACGGACCCACGGCGGCGGTAACGAGGTGGATGTTAACGCCGAGCTTGCCGCCGTACATGCCGCGCGGGTCGATGATGCCGTTGCCGCCGTCGATCGAGTAGCCGGTCGGGATGCAGTGGATCAATTCGCGCTCGATGGGGTCGAACTGGGCGCTGCCGTGCTCGAGTACGCGGCGCACGTCGGTGTCGCGGATTTGATGGCCGGCCACGGCCAGTTCCACGTCAACCCTGGTGGATTGCGGGGTGCCGCAGGATACGTTCACGAACACCCGATCGATGCGGCTGTTGGCCATCTGCTCGGCGGCGTCGACCGCGGCCCTTACGGAGGCTTCCGCCTCGTCCAGGTTGATGACCTGGCCCCCACGCATGCCGCGCGAACGGTGGTGGCCGGAGCCGGTGATGTGCAGTTCGCCTTCCCCCATCTCCGCGATGAAGCAGGCGACTTTCGTCGTGCCGATGTCCAACGCGGCGAACGTGCTGTTGGGAGCGATGGCGTTCGCGCCCTTCATTGTGCTCTTACCGAACATGTCTTTCCCCTTTGCCTTTCCCGCTTAAAGGCGCTGCTTCACTCGAACCGCCGGCGCCTTGGATGCGCCCGCGATCGCGGGCTCCTTGGCGTTCGGGGCATTGCGCAGGCGAACGACGAGTTGATCTTCAAGGCGAAGATCGATGAACTCGAGATCTCGCTGCAAAATCTTGTGTACTTTCTCGAGAGCCGCCAGGCGCACCCAGGCCTCGGCCATATGTTCTTCCGGCAGGCGCACCGAGATGCCCCCCTCGTAGGCGTCGAGGTAGATGTTCCAGCGCCGCGCGCCCACGCGCACTGCAGCTTGAACGCGGCTGGCGAGTTCAGGTTGCGCTTTCAGGGCTTCGAATAATTCCGCGGCGTTCGCCGGAGCGTCCGCGCCCACGATCAGCGGCAGGCGCGAGTCAGAGTCCGGGACGTCGACAATCAGGTGGCCCTCGTGATCGACCAGCGTGTATTTCTCGCTGTGCTGCCAAAGGGCATACGGGACGCGTTCTTCAATGACCATGTGAATGGTGTCGGGCAGGCGGCGCTCGATCTTGGCTGAGCGCACCCAAGGAAGTTTCTCCACCGCCGCGCGGGCTTTTGCGACATCGATGGCCGCGATCGGCGTGCCGACTTCGGCATCCAACGCGCCGAGAAGGTCTTCGCGCGCCGTCATGTTGCGGCCTTCGACCGTCAGGGCTTTCAAGCGGAAGCCCATGCCGGCACTGCCTTCGACGAAGCCGACATTGGCAGCGGCGGACGTACTCGCGGCCAGCTCCGGCAGCGGGGTCAGCTTCACGATGGCGGCGATGGCGCCAATTGCGGCCAGTGCGGCGGCGGAACGTAAAATCAGGCGTCGCATTCGGCGTGCTCCACCATCCAGTACATGAGATCCTCGAAACTCAGTCCGACATAATTGGCCTGCTCGGGCACCAGCGATGTCGGCGTCAGGCCGGGCTGGGTGTTGACTTCGAGCATGTAGAAGGTGTCGCCATCCAGGCGCAGATCGGCGCGCGAAACACCGCGGCAGCCGAGGATCCGGTGGGCGAGCAGCGAAAGTTCCATGGCCTTTTCGTATTGGGCGCGCGGCAGATCGGCCGGCAGGACGTGCTTCGAGCCGCCCTTGGCGTATTTCGCTTCGTAATCGTAGAAGTCGCGGACCGTCGTGATCTCGGTGACGGCCAGCGGGCGGTCGCCCATCACCGCCACGGTCACTTCGCGGCCCGGGATGAACCGCTCGGCCATGATGAGGTCGTCCTTGGCGAGGCCGAGGTCGTCGAGCGGCGGGTGATTGTCGCCCGTGCGCACAATTTTCACGCCGACACTGGAGCCTTCATTGACCGGCTTCAGGACGTAGGGGCGCGACATGACATCGCCGCGCTCGGCTTCGGCGACCGTCACGATCTTTTCTTCGGCAATCGGGATACCGGCGGCGGCGAACATGCGTTTCGCGGCCGGCTTGTCCATGGCGACGGCGGACGCCATGCGGCCGGAGTTGGTGTAGGGGATCGCCATCATGTCGAGGAGACCCTGGATGCAGCCGTCTTCCCCATAGCGCCCGTGCAAGGCATTGAACACGACGTCGGGCTTCGCGGCGTCGATCTGAGCGATCAGCGAGGCCATGTCGCGCGGCACATCGATCTTGGTGACGTCGAGGCCCTTGGCGCGCAGCGCGCGGTCGGCAGCGCCGCCCGAGACGAGCGAAATCTCGCGTTCCTTCGAAAAGCCGCCGTACAGGACGGCCACACGGCGAATGGATGCGGGGCGCTTCATTGACGCGTACTCCGCAGCAGAGCGTTCTCATCGTCGGGAGTGACGCCGATACGGCGCACTTCCCACACGAGTTCGACGCCGGAATGATCTTTCACGCGCTTACGGACCTCTTCGCCAAGCCCTTCGAGATCGGCGGCGGTCGCCGTGCCCGTGTTGATCAGGAAGTTGGCATGTTTGTGGGAAATCTGAGCGCCGCCGCGCACGAGACCGCGGCAGCCGGCGGCATCCACCAGCGCCCAGGCCTTCGAGCCGGGCGGATTGGCGAACGTAGAGCCGCCGGTGCGCGCCTGGGTGGGCTGCGATTGCTCGCGCTCGGCGCGGATTTCGCGGATGCGCGCGGTGATGGCGTCTTGGTTGCCGGGCGCGCCTTTCAGTTCGGCGCCGGTGAAAATCCAGTCTTCAGACACTTCGGTATGACGGTATGAGAAGCCCATCGCGGCGGCGTCCAATTGATGGACCCCGCCCTTGGCGTCGAGCACCGTCGCACTGACGAACACGTCCTTGACCTCGCGGCCGTAGGCGCCCGCGTTCATGCGCAAGGCGCCGCCGATCGTGCCAGGAATGCCGGTCAGGAACTCAAGGCCGGCGATGGCCGCATCGCGCGCCGCTGTCGCCACGGTGGCATCGACCGCGCCGGCGCCGCAGCGCATGTTCACGCCGTCGGCGGTGATCGTGCAGAACGCCTTGCCGAGATGGATCACGACGCCGGGCACGCCGCCGTCGCGCACAAGCATGTTCGAGCCAAGGCCGACCACGTGCACCGGCACCTCTTCGGGTTTGTGTTTCAGGAACGCGGCTAGGTCTTCAACGTCGGCAGGCGAGAACAGCACTTCCGCCGGGCCGCCGACACGGAACCATGTCATGCGGCCAAGATCGGCCATGACGTCGTAACGCCCGCGGATGCGGGGCAGACGTTCGGCCAGATCTGTGCGGATGCGCCGCGCCGCCATCATCATTTGCTCCGCTTGATGGCTGCGAGGTCGGCGGGAAGGGCATGCGCCCAGGCGGTGATGTTTCCCGCGCCGAGGCAAACCACGATGTCGCCGGGGCCAGCGATGTCGTCGATCACCGCCGCGAGATGCTTCGGCGAAACCAACGCCGTCACGGCCTTATGGCCATGGGCGTGCAATCCGTTGATCAGCGCGTCGCGGTCAACGCCCGGGATCGGCTGCTCGCCGGCCGGATAGACGTCGGCGACGATCACATGATCGGCGTCGTTGAAGCACTGGCAGAACTCGGCGAACAGCGACTGGAGGCGCGAGTAGCGGTGCGGTTGCACGACGGCGACGACGCGGCCCTTGGTGGCCTGACGCGCGGCTTTCAGCACGGCGGCGATTTCCACCGGATGGTGACCGTAATCGTCGATGACCGTGATGCCGTTGGTCTCGCCGACGCGCGTGAAGCGGCGCTTCACGCCGGTGAAACGCGCGAGGCCTTCGCGGATCAGGTCGTCCGAAATGCCCATTTCCGCGGCGACGGACACGGCGGCCAGAGCGTTGAGCACGTTGTGCTGGCCGAACATGGTGAGACGGATGTCCTTGATGACGCGCTCGCCGCCGGTTAGGCGGTCGGAAAGCGCGGCATCGAAGCGCACGCCTTGAGTGTCGAGCACAAGGTTCATGCCGCGCACCTGCGCGAGCGGGCTGAGGCCGTAGGTGATGATCTTGCGGTCGGTCAACTGCGGCAGCAGGGCCTGCACTTCCGGATGGTCGATGCAAAGCACGCCGAAGCCGTAGAACGGGATCGACAGCACGAAGGTGCGGAACGCTTCCTTCACCTTCGCGAATTCTTTGTAGAAGTCGAGGTGTTCGGGATCGATGTTGGTGACGACCGCGATGGTCGCGGGCAGGCGGGTGAACGTGCCGTCAGACTCGTCGGCCTCGACTACCATCCATTCGCCTTCACCGCGGCGCGCATTGGTGCCGTAGGCGTTGATGATGCCGCCGTTGATGACGGTTGGGTCGAGACCGGCGGCATCAAGCACCGTGGCAACCAGCGACGTCGTGGTGGTCTTGCCGTGGGTGCCTCCGACAGCAATCGACCACTTGAGGCGCATCAGCTCGGCCAGCATTTCGGCGCGGCGCACGATCGGCAGCATTGCCTTGCGCGCGGCGGCGACTTCCGGATTGTCGGCCTTCACGGCCGAGGAGATGACGATCACGCGCGCATCGCCGAGATTCTCGGCGCGGTGACCGATCTCGATGCGCATGCCCAACGAACGAAGGCGGTCAACGTTGGCGTTCTGAGCGATGTCGGTGCCCTGCACCTGATAGCCGAGGTTGTGCATGACCTCCGCGATGCCGGACATGCCGATGCCGCCGATGCCAACGAAATGAATGATGCCGATATCGAGCGGCATGGACTGCATCTAGGCGGCTCCCCTTTTCATGGAGTGTGTCGAAACGGACGCGGCGGCGGCGCCGGCTTTGGCGCGCTCGCCGTTCTCGCCCTGAAGAACGCTGGTCACGACGTTCGCGAGCCGGTTGGCGGCGTCGGGAATGGTGAAAGCGGCGGCGGACTGCGCCGCGCTGGTGAGGAGTTGCGGTTGCGTCAACAGACGCACCAGCTGCTCCGCCAGCGTTTCCGGCGTGAATTTGTTCTGCGGCATCACCACCGCGCCGCCCGCGGCTTCCAGATTGCGCGCGTTGGCGCTCTGGTGATCGTCGGCGGCGAACGGATAGGGCACCAGCAGCGAGGGGCGGCCGGCGGCGCTGACTTCAGCGACGGTAGACGCGCCGGACCGCGAGATCAGAAGGTGTGTATTGGCGAGCAGCTCGGGCACGTTGTCGAAGAAGTGGCGCAGTTGCACGTGTGCGTCCGAACCGACATAGGCCTGATGCGCGCGGTCGAGGTCTTCGGGGCGGCTCTGCTGCCAGATCTCCAAGCGGCGGCGCAGTTCCAGCGGCAGAAGTTTCACCGCGGCAGGGATCACGTCGCTGAATACACGCGCGCCCTGGCTGCCGCCGAGCACCAGAAGACGGATCGTTCCCGTCGCGTCGGGTGCGCGGTACGGCGTGTAACTGGTGGCTACGATCGCCGGACGCACCGGCATTCCGGTTAATGTGATGCGGGCTTCCTTGGGCGCCTTCTTGGCGAGTTCGAACGATGTGCAGACCTGATCGACCTTGCCGGCCAGCAAACGGTTCGCGAGGCCGAGCACAGCGTTCTGTTCATGGATGACAGTGGGAAGCCCGAGCTGCAGCGCTGCGATAACGGTCGGCGCGGCGGCATACCCGCCGAAGCCGACGACCGCTTCGGGTTTCATTTCGTTCAGAAGCGCCTTCGCTTGAAGGATACCGATGCCGAGATTGACGAGGCCTTTGGCGCGGCCGAGCAAGCCCTGACCGGCGAGGCTGCCGGCGGTGATATGGCGCGTTTCAAGGCTGCCGAGCGTGCCGCCATAGACCGCGCCGCGTTTGTCGGTGATCAGCACGAGGCGATGGCCGCGCGCGATCAGTTCCTGCGCGAGCGCTTCGGCTGGGAACACGTGGCCGCCGGTTCCACCTGCGGCAAGAACGACGAAGTGAGGCATACGCTTCATGATCAACGGCCCTCCGAATCGCGGCGGCGGCGCGTGAGCGCGAGGATCATGCCGACCGCGACGCCGAGCGCGACCAGCGACGAACCGCCGTAGGAGATGAAGGGCAGGGTCATGCCCTTGGTGGGCATCATGTGCAGGCTCGAGGCCATGTTGATCATCGCCTGCAGGCCGAACTGAACCGCGAGGCCGCCAACGGCCAGAAGTACGAACAGGTTTTCTTCGCGCATAGCCTTGGTCAGCGCGCGAATGACGATGAACGAGAAGAGCGCGACGATCACAAGGCACAGAAGGACGCCGAACTCTTCGCCGGCGACGGCGAAGATGAAGTCGGTATGCGCGTCGGGCAGGGCTTCCTTCACGCGGCCTTCACCGGGGCCGCGGCCGAACAGGCCGCCTTGCTGGAAGGCGCGCATGGCGGTGGCGACTTGATACGTGTCGCCGCTCGACGGATCGAGGAAGCGGTCCACGCGGCTCGCCACGTGATCGAAAGTGAAGTAGGCCCCGACGAGGCCGGCGAGGCCGATGATCGCGATCAGGATCACCCAGAAGATCGGCAGGCCCGCGATGAAGAACTGCGCGCACCATACGGCGGACACGACAAGGGTCATGCCGACGTCGGGCTGTGAAAGGAGGATTAGGGCAACGGCGCCCAGCATGCCGGCCGCGATCAGGTTGCCCGGGAAATCTTCACGCATCTTGTGTTCGGCGAACATCCAGGCCGACACGACGGCGAAGAACGGCTTTACGAATTCCGAAGGCTGGCCGAAGTGAATGGGGCCGATGGACAGCCAACGGCGCGCGCCGTTGATGTCTTCGCCCAGCACCAGCGTCAGCAGCGTCAGGAAGCCCGAGATCATGAATCCGATCACGGCGAAACGGCGCACGTTGACCGGGGCCAGCAGCGAGATCGCGAACATGGTCATCAGCGCGAGCGGCAGGAATACCATCTGTTTGCGCACGAAGTGGAAGGTGGTCGCGCCGATACGCTCGGCGGCCGGCGGACCCGCCGCGAGGTTCAGAAGAATGCCGATGGCGATCAGGAGCGCGGTCGCGGCCAGCATCCACTTGTCGACGGTCCACCACCAGCGGCCGACCGTGCTTGTATCGAGACGTGTGATCGTGCGGGCGGTCATTCAGGCCACCTTTCCAGCTTGCGGCCAAAGCGCGAGCACTTCCTCGCGGAAGCAATCACCGCGCTCTTCAAAGTTCTTGAACATGTCGAACGAGGCGCAGGCTGGCGACAGCAGGACAGTCGCACCGGGCAGTTTATCCTTCAGCGCCATGGCGCCGGCTTCTTCGATGGCCGATTCCATGTCCTCGTACAGGGCGAACGGAACCTTGCCTTCAAGTGTGTCGGCGAAATCGTCGGCCGCGTCGCCGATCAGGAACGCATGCCGGATGCGCGGGAACAGAGGCGCAAGCGAGGCGATGCCGCCGTCCTTCGCGACGCCGCCCGCGATCCAATAGATATTGTCGTAGCACAGCAGCGCCTTCTCGGCGGCGTCGGCATTGGTCGCTTTGCTGTCGTTGATGAACGTCACGTTCGCCGCGGTTCCCACCAGTTCCTGACGGTGCTGGAGGCCTGGAAATGTTTGGAAGGCGGCGATGATTTGCGCGTGCGTGAGGCCGTTGCTGACGGCGATGGCTGCAGCGGCGGCCGCGTTCTGCCAGTTGTGGGCGCCAGGCAGGCGCGCGACGGCCTTGAGGTCCATGATCGTCTTCGGGAACTGGCCCGAGCAGTCGAACAGGTTGCCGTTGTCGACGTAAAAGCCAGCGGGCACCGGACGGCGGACGGAAATGGGGATGACTTTGTGCACGCCGTCGCTGCGCAGCGCATTGTACAGGGCGAGGCAAGGCTCATCGTCAACGCCGATGATCGCGGTGCGCGGCGCACGCTGATCGGCGAAGATGCGGCGCTTCGCGGCGATATAGCCGTCAAGGCCGCCGTGCCGGTCCAAATGGTCGGGCGTAATGTTGAGCAGCACCGCCGTCTGGCAGTGAAGATGGGGCATCAATTCCAATTGATAGGACGACAACTCGAGGACGTAGGTGCCGCCGAGGCCGAGCGGCTCGAGTTCGAGCGCGGGGATGCCGATGTTTCCGCCGACAGCCGTCTGCCGCCCCGCATGCTTGAAGGCATGGGCGGTGAGGGCGGTCGTGGTCGACTTGCCGTTGGTGCCAGTGATGGCGATGACCGTCGCGTCCGTTTGCGCTTCGACCAGCAAGTCGACGTCGCAGGTGAGCGGAATGCCGGCCGCCTGGGCGCGCACCGCGAGCGGATGGGGCTTCGGAAGCGTATGCGGGATGCCGGGGCTCCACACGATGGCGCGCACGCCGTCGAGATTCATCACCTGGCCGTCGAACGCGGTGAAGCCGCGCGCGGCGCCTTCCTGCACCTGCGCGGGTTTGTCGTCCCACACTTGCACCTCGGCGCCGCTCGCGCGCAGCGACGCGGCCGCGGATAGGCCGGATTTCCCGAGGCCCATCACGACGACACGCTCGCCGGCATAGCGAGGAGTGGGAACCATACCGCTTCTACCTCAACTTCAACGTCGACAGCCCAGCCACGGCCAGGATGACGGCAATGATCCAGAACCGGATGACGACAGTCGGCTCGGCCCAGCCTTTTTCTTCATAGTGGTGGTGCAGCGGCGCCATGCGGAAGACGCGCTTGCCCGTCAATTTGAACGAGGCGACCTGAACGATCACCGACACGGTCTCCAGCACGAACAGGCCGCCGACGATGCTGAGCACGATCTCGTGCTTGGTTACGACCGCGACGGACCCGAGTGCGCCGCCGAGGGCCAGCGAGCCCGTGTCGCCCATGAACACCATCGCGGGCGGTGCGTTGAACCACAAGAAGCCGAGGCCCGCGCCGACGATGGCCCCGCAGAAAACAGCAAGCTCGCCAGAGCCCGCGACAAAGTGCACCTGCAAGTAGTTCGCGAACACCGCGTTACCGATGAGATAGGCGATCACGACAAACACGCCCGCAGCGATCATCACCGGAACAATCGCCAGGCCGTCGAGACCATCCGTCAGGTTCACCGAGTTGGCTGCGCCAACGATGACGAACACGACGAACGGCAAGTACATCACGCCGAGGTCGAGCAGCAGGTCCTTGAAGAAGGGCACGGTCAATTTGTCGGCCATTTCCGGCGCGCCCATGGTCGAGATCCAATAACCGGCGGCGCCCGCCAGCGCGATCTCCAGCACGAGCTTGCTCTTGCCCGCGACGCCCGCCGACGAACGCTTCTTCACTTTGCGATAGTCGTCGAGGAAACCGATGAGGCCGTAACCCAAGGTCACGATCATCACGGCCCACACATACTTATTGCTGAGATCGGCCCACAGCAGCACGGCGATGGTGATGCCCAGCAACATCATCGCGCCGCCCATCGTCGGCGTCCCCTGCTTGACGAGGTGGGTCTGCGGGCCGTCGGTGCGGATCGGCTGACCATAGCCTTGTTGCGCCTTTAGCCAGCGGATGATCGCCGGACCGAACACGAATGCGACCAAAAGCGCGGTGATCACCGCGCCACCTGTACGGAAGGTCAGATAACGGAAGACGTTGAACGCCGGAAAGTCAGTCGAGAGCTGGGACAAGAGGTAGAACATGGTTCTAGTTCCCGTTGGCGGCGCGTTGAGAGGGCTTGAGCGAGCGTAAAGCGTCGACGATCACGTCCATGCGGCTGCTGTGCGAGCCCTTCACGGCCACGACGTCGTCCGCGCGCACCGCCTTCACGACGAGCGGCGTCAGCGCCTTCGAATCCGCGGCATGGCCGCCGCGCATCGCGTCGGGAAGGGCGTCGTTCAGGTTTTTCATCAATGGACCGGCGGTGAATACGAGGTGGATTTCGGCAAGTTTCAGGCTTTCGGCGAGGTCGGCATGCAGCGCCGGGCCGGCGGCGCCGAGTTCGAGCATATCGCCGAGCACCATGATCAAGCGGCCGCCCCGCGTGCCGCCGACCGGTTGATGCATTTGCGCAAGTGTCTCGGCCAGCACGCGCACGGCGGCCGGGCTCGCGTTGTAGCTTTCGTCGATGACGACGAATGATCCGCCGTCCACGGCAACGCGCGTCCGCGCGCCGCGGCCTACCGGCGCGGCAAGTTTGGCCAGCGCTCCGGCGGCGAGATGCATATCGGCGCCAACCGCATCCACGGCGGCGAGCGCGGCGAGGCTATTCAGCGCCCAATGACGCCCGCTGACGATCATGTCGTACATGATCCGGCGGCCGTCGAATTCGGCGGCCACTTGGGTACCGTCCGGCGTCAGTGACCAAGCCACCAGGCGCGCGTAAGCGTCGCCGCCTGTTCCGAACGCGCGAACGTTCTTACAGTTGTATTTTTTGGCGGCATCGGCGAGCCGCACATAGTGCGGATTGTCGCGCGGCAGCACGACGGTGCCGTCGGGTTCCAAGCCGGCCATGATCGCGGCCTTCTCGTCGGCGATTTCCGCCACGGAATTGAAGAACTCAAGGTGCGCGGCTTCGACCGTGGTGATGACGGCCGCATGCGGGCGTACGAGCTGGGAGAGCGGCGCGATTTCACCAGCGTGATTCATACCCAGCTCGAACACGCCGAACTTCGTATCGGCCGGCATGCGGGACAAGGAGAGGGGCACGCCCCAGTGATTGTTGAGATTGCCTTCGCTGGCGTGGGTCTTGCCTTGTACGGCAAGACCAAGCTTCAGCGCTTCCTTGGTTCCGGTCTTGCCGACGCTGCCTGTCACGGCGATCACACGGCCGTTCATCCGCGCGCGGGCGGCTTTCGCTAAATCTTGCAGCGCGAGAAACGTATCCTTAACCACTACCAGGCGATCATGGTAACTGTCGGAATCCTCAAGCGCGCGATGCACGATTGCGCAAGCCGCGCCTTTTTCCAGCGCTTGTTTGACGTAGTCATGACCGTCGAAGTTCGGTCCCTGCAGCGCGACGAAGATGTCACCCGCGGCCACGCTGCGGCTATCGATGGATACGCCGTTCGCGGTCCACGTTCCCGTTGAAGCGCTGCCGGTCGCCGCGGCGACGTCTTTTGCGGTCCACAAAGCCATTATGAAGTCGCTCCGCTGAGGCCGAGCACGCGGCGCGCTTCCTCGATATCGCTGAAAGGGATGACGGTTGTGCCGACGATCTGGCCTGTTTCGTGGCCTTTGCCGGCTACGAGCAGGGCGTCGCCTGCTTGAAGGGCGCCGATGCCGGTCGCGATAGCTTCGGAGCGGTCTGCGATGTTCGTCGCGTTTGGGCAACCCTGCATGACTTCGGCGCGGATCGCCGCGCCGTCTTCGCTGCGCGGATTGTCGTCGGTGACGTAGACGTCGTCGGCAAGGCGCTGCGCGATCTCGCCCATCATGCGGCGCTTGCCGCGATCGCGGTCGCCGCCGCAACCGAACACGACAGCCAAACGGCGCGTGGCGTGCGGACGCAGCGCGAGCAGGGCGGTCTCAAGGGCATCGGGCGTATGGGCGTAGTCGACGTAGACCGGCGCGCCGCTTTTGTGAAAACCCACGCGTTGCATACGACCCGGAACCCCGTTCAGGCACTCCAGCGCGGCAACAGCGCCGGCGGGATCGGCGCCGGCGGCAAGCACGCAGCCCAGCGCGCACAGCGCGTTGCCGACCTGAAAACCGCCGGCCAGCGGCAGACGCACGCGGTAGTTCTTCTCCAACGCGATGAGGTCGAGGATTTGTGCATCCCCTTCGATCGTCACGCCGGTCAGGCGCAAGGTCTCGCCCTGTTTGCCGTAGCTGATGACATGGTGGCCGCGCAGACGGCAGGCCGATTCAAACGCGTTGAACTCGGGCGTGTCTGCGTTCAGCACCGCAACACCGCCCGCGATCATGACGTCCGAGAACAGGCGCAATTTGGCGGCAAGGTAAGCCGCCATAGAGCCGTGGTAGTCCAGGTGATCGCGCGTGAACGTCGTGAAGCCGCCGATGGCGATCTTCACGCCGTCGACGCGAAACTGATGCAGGCCGTGGCTGGACGCTTCCATCGCCACATGGGTTGTGCCGTGTTTGGCCATGTCGGCGAGCAAACCATGCAGACGCACGGGATCCGGCGTCGTCAGGCTGCCGTCGATGTGCAGGCCCGGGGCAGAAGCGCCCAGCGTGCCCATGTAACCGGCTTTCACACCAAGATGCGTCCACAGCTGCTGTGTGAAATGGGCTGTCGACGTCTTGCCATTGGTGCCGGTGACGGCGGCGACGGTCTCGGGCTGAGCGTTGAAGAAGCGCGCGGCCATTAGCGCGAACCGGCGGCGCGGATTGCTGTCGGTGATCAGACGGATGACGCTGCCTGTGGAATCGGCGCGCTCGGCGCCAAGGTCGGTGCCCGGCGGCGCCAGCACGGCCGAGGCGCCGCGCTTCACCGCTTCGCCGATATAGCTGCGGCCGTCCATCTTGGTGCCGGGCAGGGCGGCGAACAGATAGCCGGGCTGCACCGCGCGCGAGTCCGCGGTCAGTCCCGTGATATCCATATCCTTCAGCGCCCGGGCGTCCATCCCCTGTTCCTCAAGCAAGTCACTGAGTCGCATCGGCGTCCTCGATCAGAACGCCGATGGATTCAGGTTTTTCAGTCGCGGCAGGTTGCGGTTCATGCGCGGCTTTCACCGGCGCCGACATGGTTGCCGGGGTCGTGGCGCGTGTTTCCACGGCCTTTACAACCGGCGCGCCGTATTCGTTGTTCTTACCGCTGTAAAGCGGCAGCAGTGAGGCGAGCGGTTCGAAGCTGTCGGTATGTCCCATAGGGTACACGCCGAGCATCGGGGCGATCTGGCTGACAATACGTCCGACGGTCGGGGCCGAGTTCCAGCCCGCCGTCGCGTACATCGCGGTTTCGCGCGTGCCCTTAGGCTCGTCGAGCATGACGAGGATCACGTAGCGCGGGTTTTCGATCGGGAAAGCCGCGACGAACGAGGTGTGCAGCGACGACTGGTTGTATCCGCCGCGGAAGGTTGTCTTTTCCGGGGTCCCGGTTTTGCCGCCGACCAAATACCCCGGCGCGTCGGCCTGACGGCCTGAGCCGTCAACTACGATGAGGCGCATTAAGGCGCGCATGGCTTTTGAGGTTTTCTCCGAAAGCACGCGCTCGCCCTGCGGCGCCTCGTTCCGGTGGATCAGGGTCGCGGGATAAAGCGTGCCGCCGTTCACCAGCGCGCTCACCGCCGTCACCACATGCACCGGGGTCACGGCAATGCCGTGGCCGTAGGACACAGTGATGGTGTTGATCTCACGCCAAGTCTGCGGGTACTGCGGCGTGCCGACTTCCGGCAGCTCAAGCTTGAGGGGCGACATCATCCCAAGCTTCTTCATGTAAGTCTTCTGCACGTCGGTGCCGGCCGCGAGCGCCATCTTGGCCGCGCCGATGTTCGACGAGTGGATGAGGATTTCCGGAACCGTGATGACGCGGTTCAGGCCATGGAAGTCATCGATGGTGAAGCGGCCGATCTTGATCGGCTGGCTGGCGTCATAGGTCGAATAGAGGTTCGCCGAACCGACTTCCAAGGCCATCGCGGCTGTGAACAGCTTGAAGGTTGAACCCATTTCGTAAATGCCGAGAGTCGCGCGATTGAAGCGCGCTTCAGCCGGCGCGGTGCCGATGGCTTTCGGGTCGAAATCCGGCAGCGAGACAAGCGAGACCAACTCACCCGTACGCACATCCATGACCGCGGCGCTGCCGGCCATTGCGCGGTAGCGCACAATGGAGGCGGCGAGGGTTTCACGCACGACATGCTGAACTCGCACGTCGAGCGAAAGACGCAGCGGCGCCGCTTGCTGGGTCAACGCGTCGTCGAACGTACGCTCGACGCCCGCCACGCCGACGTTGTCGGCGTCGGTCGCGCCGATTACGTGTGAGAACAAGTTGCCGTGCGGATAGATGCGGCGCTGGGAGTTCTCGAAGCCAAGGCCCGGCAGACCCAGGTCGTTGACTTCCTGCTGTTGCTGCGGCGTCAGGTGACGCGCGAGGTAAATGAAGCGCTGGCCGGAGCTGAGACGGCGGTAGGTGTCGTCGTACTTCAGTTCAGGCAGGATTTTGATCAGCCTGTCGGTCGCGTCGCGGGCATCGGCGATTCTATGCGCGTCCGCGTACAGGTTCACGGTCGGCAGATTAGTCGCGACGATGACCCCGTTGCGGTCAACGATGTCGGCGCGGCTGGCAAGTGGCGGCGCGGACGATGACGTCGAACGTGCCGTACGCTCGCTGGCGCCGTCCGATAGGAGCATGAGATCGACGACGCGCAGGCCGATCGCCGAGAAGGCAAGAGCGAACAGACCGGCCGTTACGAAGAGGCGCATACGGCCGGTTTCGATGGCGTGCACGGTCGTGCCTTGTAGGCGCAGCTTGCCCTGGCTGGCCGGCCGGACTTCCTCGCCGGGATACAGGAACGGGCGATGCTTCTTCACGCGCGTGATCATGGACGCACCGCCGGTGATGATGTCGCGCCGGCGGCGGTCGGGAACAGCAGGCGCTGAAGACGAGCGACCGTTACCGAAACAACGCTGGGACTTCTCGTCGCCGGCGTGCGCAATTCGGTCTGATACTGCGGCTTTACGTCGTCCAGCGGGTTGTGCTTGGCCGGCGCGCTCTCAGGCGCCGTTTCCGAAGCGCCCTTCATCGGTAGCGTCTCAATGTCGGCGATATTCGCGACGGCCGGCGGACCGAAGCCCAAATACTGCGCTGACAATTCGCGCAGACGTTCGGGATCGTTCAGATAGGTCCATTCCGCTTCGAGGACGCGGATCGCGGCGCGGTCGCGAACGACCTGCACCTGTTTGGCGACCAACTCATCCTCGAGCGCCTGCACTTTATATTTGAGCAGGAACATAGAGACCCCCACCCCTATCGCGAGGGGAATCCACATAAGAGTGACGGCTCTCATGAGAGTCCCCCCGCGACGGAGGTGAGAAACGGTGCGCTCGTACGTTCGGCGACGCGCAATCTGGCTGAGCGGGCGCGCGGGTTCGCGTCGGCTTCGCGCTCAGTGGGTGTGATGGGACGGCGGGAAATGGCCGTGAAAGTGGCGGTCGCCGGGACGGCGCCGAGGTTCGCGGGCGTGTGCCGGGAGGGACGGCTCGCGGCGCCGGAGCGGGACTTCAGGAACGTTTTAACGACGCGGTCTTCCAGCGAGTGGAACGAAACCACCGCGAGCAGTCCGCCCGGACGCAGCAGACGTTCCGCCGCGCGTAAGCCGCGCTCCAGTTCGCCGAGCTCGTCGTTCACAACAATGCGCAAGGCCTGGAACGTGCGGGTCGCCGGGTCGATACCGTCGTTGCTGCGGCGTACTTCAGCGCGGATCACGTCGGCGAGATGCAGGGTGCGCGAGAAAGGACGCTCGGCGCGCGCCGCGACAATCGCGCGGGCCACGCGGCGCGCATGGCGCTCTTCGCCGTAGGTGAAGATGATGTCGGACAGTTCGCGCTCGGACCAGGAATTGACGATGTCGGCTGCGCTGCGGCCGCTCTTTTCCATGCGCATGTCGAGCGGACCATCGCGCAGGAACGAAAAGCCACGTTCGCGGTCATTGATCTGCATCGAGCTGACGCCGATATCCAGCGCGACGCCGTCCACCTGCGAAACGCCGCGCTCCGCAAGAAGGTCGGCCATATCGCCAAAACGGCCCGGCACGAAGTGCAGGCGTTTGGGATATTTTTTCTCGATGATTTCGCTGCGCGCTTGGGCTTCAGGGTCGCGGTCGATCGCCCAAACGCTGCATTGCGCCGCGTTCAAGAGGGCGATGGTGTAACCTCCGGCGCCGAACGTCCCGTCGACATACGTGCCGCCATCCTTGGGGCGCAGGGCTTCAACGACTTCGCCGAGAAGAACGGGGATATGCTCAGGGCCGTCCCACGCGGCGGAGGCATTCATTACGGGCCACCTTTGACGGCGGCGGCGACGCGGCGCAGTTTTTCCTGGCGTTGGGCGGCGAGCGCGGACGGTTCCCAAATCTGGAACTTCCAGCCACGGCCCACGAAAGACGCTTGATCCTTCAACGCGGCCTTTGCGATGAATTCCGCCGGAAGCACGATGCGGCCTTCGCCGTCGAACGGCAGGTCGCGCAGATCTTCCATAATCAGCTCAGCCGCCTCATCGCGCGCTGTCGGCACGAACCCGTCGGTGACACCGGCAAGAAGTTTTTCAAACCGGTCGTATCCGGCGCCCTCAAGGCAGGCTTCGAAAAGCGAAGGATGAATGGCCACGGACGTGCGGCCACGCGCCTGAATTACGGCGCGAAACGGCGCAGGTACGGAAAGCCGTCCCTTGCTGTCGATCTTGTTGGTGAACGTTCCAAAGAACGCCGTCATCTCTTCGAGCTACCCGTCCTGCTCGTGCCCCTGAGGTCCGGCGCAGAGTTGGCTTTCAACCCGTTGAAAATGCTGGGTGTCGGCAATCCCTGAACATGGACCTTAATGGTATCTCATGGGATTTTATGGGTGTCAATGGGATAGGACTGTAAGTGCTTGGGAAATCAATGATAGTTCTGTTTTTGTTCCATTTTGTAGCAGCAACGTATGGTGCAATGGAACGAAATAAAATTACGCAAAACGATATGGGGGCGGATTTTCGTTCCCGGGCGTTACGGGAGAGCGTAGTCGGTTGGACTACCGTAGGTTGGCGGACGCCTCGGCTTCCTATGCTGTAGCTTTGTCGAAATCCCTTTTGTCCGAGTTGCCTTGCCGTTTCTTCTGAAATTGAGCGATGCGCTGCGCCCATTGGCGACCGCTGCCGAAATCAAGGCGACGGCCGTGAGGATGCTCGGCGAGCATTTGGGGGCCTCACGCGCTTACTATGGTGAAGTCGAGGGCGACGCGGTCACCTTCGAGGAAGATTACGCCCCAGGTCTTCCCCCGCTTCACGCGCGTCTCGCGGTCAAGCCGTCGCCTTCCTGGACCGTCGATGCCTATGGGCGCGGCGAAAGCGTGAAGATCGAGGACGTGACGACCCATCCGTCTTTCGCCGGCTTTGATCTGTCCTCCTACATCCAGACGGGCGTGCGCAGCTTCATGGGCGTGCCCCTCGTGAAAGGCGGGGTCTGGCGCGCTGTGTTGGGGGTCGCCGATTCAAAGCCCCGCGCGTGGTCGGCAGCGGAAATGAGGCTGGTCGAGGAAGTCGCGGCGCGCACGTGGGAGGCGGTGGCGCGCGCACGGGCCGAGGCCGCGTCGCGCGAAAGTGAGCTGCGTTACCGCACGCTGTTTGAATCGATCGACGAAGGTTTCTGCATCATCGAATTTCTCGACGGTCCACATGGGCCGTTGAGCGACTATATTCACGTCGAAGCAAACCCCGCTTACGCGCTTCATACCGGAATCCCGAATGTCGTTGGGCAGAAAGTGCGTGAGATGGTCCCGGCCGAGGCGGACGGATGGGTCGAGTTGTACCGCGGTGTGCTGGTGACAGGTCAGCCGATCCGTTTCGAACGCGAGTTGGTTGCGACGGGGCGGTATCTGGAGCTTTCCTCTTTTCGCGTTGAACCGGCCGCGCGCCGTCAAGTCGCGGTGTTGTTCCGCGACATCACGCCGCGCAAGCGCGCCGAGGTCGCGCTCCAACAGCTCAATCAAGAGCTCTCCGAACGTGTCGCGAAGGCCGTCTCCGATCGCGAGGTGGCGCTCCAGCAAGTCCACGAGATGCAGAAGATGGAAACCATCGGGCGTCTCACTGGCAGTGTCGCGCACGACTTCAACAATTTGCTAACCCCGATTGTCGGCGCTCTCGACATGATCATGCGCCGCTTTGGCGATGATGCGCGCACGCGCAAGCTGACGGGCGCCGCGCTGCAGGCGGCGGACAAAGCAACGACGCTTATCCGCCGACTGCTTGCCTTCTCGCGCCGCCAGCATTTGCAGGCGCGTCCCGTCGATGTCGCGAAGACCGTGGCGGGTATGAAGGATTTGGTCCGCCGGTCCATTGGACCGCAAATTCAACTCACCATCGACAGTGTGCAGCCGCTGGGCCCGGCGCATGTGGACCCCAACCAATTCGAGCTCGCGATCCTCAATCTCGCCGTGAACGCCCGTGACGCCATGCCGCGCGGCGGCGATCTCAAGATTGTAGTGACGCAGGACGCGGTGCGCGGGCATCCGAAGATCGCGGACGGCGACTATATCAAGGTCGCTGTGGCGGATACCGGCGTCGGCATGGATGCCGACACGCTGCGCCGCGCCGTCGAGCCTTTTTTCACGACCAAGGAAGCCGGACGCGGGACCGGCCTCGGCCTTTCGTCCGTACACGGCCTCGCCGCGCAGTCCGGCGGTGATTTCGTTCTCGAAAGTGCGCCCGATCGCGGGACTGTCGCCACACTGTGGTTGCCTGTGTCGCGTGAAGCGATATCCCTCGTCGATAGGGAGGCGCCCGAGGACGCTGCGTTGCCGCGCGGTACATCCGCGCGCGTGCTCCTCGTCGACGATGAGGATCTTGTTCGCTCCGGCACCGCAGAGATGCTGATCGATGCCGGATATATGGTGAAGGAGGCGTCTTCTCCGCGTCAGGCGCTGGATATGATCACGTCGGGGCTGGAGATCGATGTGTTGGTCACCGATCACGCGATGCCGGGTATGACGGGCGTCGATCTCGCGCGCGAGATCCGCGTCATTCGCCCTCAACTTCCGGTCCTTATGATCACCGGTTTTGCCAACATGACCACCGGCGATGCTGGCGGCCTGCCGCGGCTCGACAAGCCGTTCCGCCAAGTAGATCTCGCGCGCGCGATGATCTCCGTCTTGGAAAAATAAAAGCGCCAGATGGCCTGTAAGCCGGGTTCTGTCCTCGCGCATACCCCGTGAAGGGTACCGCCAAGTGACGGCCATTCCTCTGGGATGCACATTGCTGCGCACCTCACGCGACCGACCCGGACGACGATGCGGAAACGCATCTTCCAGCGGAGCGAACTCCCTGGACGGCCGTCCCTATTTGGTCTTGCTCCAGGTGGGGTTTGCCCTGCCGCCGACGTTACCGCCCGCGCGGTGCGCTCTTACCGCACCTTTTCACCCTTACCAGGGCACCAAGGTGGCCTGGCGGTTTGTTTTCTGTGGCACTTTCCCTGGGGTCGCCCCCGCCGGGCGTTACCCGGCACCTTGCTTCCGTGGAGCCCGGACTTTCCTCCCCCGAAGGGGCGGCCGCCCGGCCATCTGGCGCGCCGCCAACATGGTCTTTACGTCTGTCCCGGTCAAGGTAAGGCCTTAGGCGACAGGCCTATTGAGCGCGCAAGCCACGGCAACGGCCGCAATCCGCGCAGCCGTCAGCGTATCGAGGCGGCCGTCGATTTGATCGGGGAGGTAGCGTCTCTGGAAGGCTTTGATGACGTCGGTCGTCGCGGAGTCCGCGTTCAAGATGTCGCTGCCTTCCGCCGGGGTCGTCGGGACGGCATAGCCGATCTCCGACAAGCGCCGCAGGGCGCCGGTCAGGTCGGCATGACCCGCGACCGGCGCCGCGTCTTCGGGCCAAAGCCCAAATCCGCTTTCCGCGAAATGACGCCAGGGGAACAGTTCACCGGGATCGAGCTTCCGGCTTGGCGCGATGTCGCTGTGGCCAAGCAAGGCATCGGCGGAAAGGCCGTAGCGCGGGAAAATTCCTGCAAGGAGATCTTTGAGCGCCGCAAGCTGCGGCGCGGGGAAGGCGCGATAGCCCCAGTCGTGCCCGGGGTTGCAAAGCTCGATGCCGACCGAGCTGCTGTTGATGTCGCGTTCGCCGCGCCAATACGCGACGCCTGCGTGCCACGCCCGCTGGTCTTCCGGAACGAGGCGGAAAACCGCGCCCTCCTGGTCGATAAGATAATGCGCGCTGACTTTCGCCGCCGGATCGCACAAGCGCTGCAATGCTTCGTCGCGCGATTTCATGCCGGTGTAGTGCACGACGGTATGACGCACGGGAAGGGCGCGGGCATTGAAGTTGGGGGAGGGGCGTTCGAAGAAAGGCATTGCGCGCACAGTATCGCACACCTGACGGCGCGGCAGCTAGGCGTGCCCGCAAACCTCGTAGCGCGTGCGGGGCCCGATATACCGGCGCAGCTTGCCGATGGCTTTCGCTTCGATCTGCCGCACGCGCTCCGCCGTCAGACCATAGGCCGTGGCGATGCTGGCGAGGGTCATGGGTTCTTCCGATAAATAACGTTGCCGCACGATATCCTTTTCGCGCCGGTCGAGACGTTCGAGCGCGTCATTGAGGATTTCGACGTGCCAATTCTGTTCGTCTTCGCCGGCGAGCAGTGCTTCGGCGTCCATCGACGTGTCCGCGATCACGTCCCCGAACGTCAATCCTTCGCTGCCCGGCACGGGCTGATGGAGCGAGACGTCGATGGCGGTCATGCGCTGATCCATGGCGACGAGGTCTTCACGGCTCACCTGGAAATGCTTGGCCAAAGTGTCGATGTTCTTGTCGTCCAAGTAGCGATCGCCGTCGGCTTGAAGATTTTGCTTCGCCCGGCGCAAATTGAAGAACAGACGCTTTTTCGCCGCTCCATTGCCGACTTTGATCAAAGACCAAGTTTGCAGGACGTAGTTCAACATAGCCGCCTTGATCCACCAGCGGGCATAGGTCGAAAAACGGAAACCTTTTTCCGGATCGAAGCGCTCGGCCGACTGCAGGAGGCCAAGATTGCCCTCGCCGATCAAATCCGCCAGCGGCACGCCATACCCGCTATACTTCTGCGCGATCTTGGGCACCAACCGCAGATGGCTGCCGATCAGTGCGTCGTAAGCTTGACGTTCGCCATTCTCATACCAGCCGCGGATCAGACGATGTTCCTCCCGTTCGCTCAGAACCGGAAATTCGCGGATCCGCGCCAGATAAGCACTATGTTCAGCGCGAGAAATGCCGGTATTGCGCGCCGGCGGCCGGCGCAGGAGTGCGGTTTCGCTATGCGACACAACGTGATTCATACCTGAACAACGCATCCCGCATGGGATCGGCCCCGAATTATCGTATTAAAAAACCTAACTATTTGGGGTATTTTTGTGTCAGGCGCGTGTTCCTGCGCGGGCCGCCACAACGTCCGCGCGCATCCGCGCGATCCTTGGGGGTTACATGACGACCTATGCCGCTCCGTTGCGCGACATGCGCTTTGTGCTTCACGAGGTGCTGTCCGCCGCCGACACATTGACCGCGTTGCCGGGGTTCGCCGACGCGTCCGCCGATTTGATGGATGCGGTCCTCGATGAATGCGCCAAGCTCTGCGAGGACGTGCTCTTCCCCATCAACCGTGTCGGCGACGAGATCGGGTGCACGTTCAAGGACGGCGTTGTTACAACCCCGCCGGGCTTCAAGGAGGCCTACAAACAATATGCCGATGGCGGCTGGTGCGGCCTCACCGCCAGCCCCGAGTATGGCGGCCAAGGTTTGCCCGAGACATTGGACTATCTCGTCAGTGAGATGATCGGCTCGGCCAACATGTCGATCGGGCTATATCCCGGCCTCACCCAGGGCACCATTCTCGCCCTGGCCGCGCTTGGCACGCCCGAGCAGAAGAAAGTGTATCTGCCCAAGCTCGTCGGCGGAGCATGGCAGGGAACCATGTGCCTTACCGAAGCGCACGCGGGTTCCGATCTCGGCCTTCTGCGCACCAAGGCGGTCCCGAACGGCGACGGAAGCTACAGCCTCACCGGGACGAAGATTTTCATTTCGGCCGGTGAGCACGACATGGCCGAGAACCACGTGCATCTAGTGCTTGCGCGCCTTCCGGATGCGCCGGAAGGAAGCCGCGGCATTTCGATGTTCCTGGTCCCGAAATTCCTGCCCAAGGAAGACGGTGCGCCCGGCGCGCGTAATTCCGTCGCCGCGGGTTCCATCGAACATAAGATGGGCCTAAAGGCGTCGGTCACATGCGTGATGAATTTCGACGGCGCCAAGGGCTGGCTCGTCGGTCAACCGCACAAAGGCCTCGCCGGCATGTTCGTGATGATGAACAAGGAGCGCTTGTTCGTCGGCAGTCAGGGCATCAGCCAGGCCGAGACCGCCTATCAAAGCGCCGCCGCTTACGCGCGCGACCGCCTGCAAGGCCGGGCGGCAGACGGCGCCGCGAAACCCGATAAGCCCGCCGATCCCATCATCGTGCATCCCGATATCCGCAACCGCCTCATGTTCAGCCGCGCCATCGTCGAAGCCGAGCGCGCGCTTGCGGTCTGGACGCACCTTAATGTGGACATCGCGCACAAACACGCCGACGCGGCCACGCGCCAGCATGCCGAGGATATGGCCGGGTTGATGACGCCGATCGTCAAAGCCGCGGGCACCGATTTCGGATCTGAAATCACCAACACCTGCATGCAAGTCTTCGGCGGTCACGGCTACATCCGTGAGCACGGCATGGAACAGCTTGTACGTGATGTCCGCATCTCGCAGATCTACGAAGGCACCAACGCCATTCAGGCCCTTGACCTTGTCGGCCGCAAGCTGGGGATCGAACAGGGCCGTCTCTTTAAAGGCTGGCTCTCGGAAGTCGAAGCCACCATCAAAGGTCTCGAGGGCCGCAATGACATGGGTGAGTTCATCGCACCGCTGAAGGAAGCGGTGGCGCGGTTGACGGCCGTCACGGTGTGGATGACGGAGGAATCCGAGAACGATCCGAACGCACGCGGCGCGGCCGCGGTCGATTATCTGCGCCTCTTCGCGCTCACCGCCTTCGCCTGGATCTGGGTGCGTATGGTCGATAAGGCTATCGCCGCCAAGGGAGCCAACAACGACACCTTCTATGACACCAAGATCGAAGTGGGACGCTACTTCATGAAGCGTATCCTGCCACAGACCGTCGGCCTCGACGCGGTGATCCGCGCGGGCAGCAAGACCATGATGACCTTGCCGGAGGCGGCATTCTGACGCCGGATGTCTTCTCGCGGCACCGGCGCGCGCTGATTGGCGGGGCCGCCGGTTTCGCCGTTCTCATTGCCGGATTGATTGTCGCGCCCAGTTTTATCGACTGGACGCCCTATCGCGATACGTTCGCGCGCCAGCTATCAAGCGCAGTCGGCCGTCCGGTCGCGATCGAAGGCGAGGTGACCTTTGCGTTGGTGCCGCGCCCGGCGCTTGAAGCCGGCCGCGTCCGTATCGGCGGCGGCGATGAAAACGTGACCATCGCGGAAGTGAAGGCTTGGCTTGGTTTAGGACCGCTGCTGCGCGGCGACCTTTATTTCCGCGACCTGCGTCTTGATGACGTGAATGGCGTTCTTCGGATCGACCTTCCCTGGACTCAAGCGCCGGCGGCTGATGGCGGCGGACCTGCGGCGCCAGCCGCACGCCCCGTTTCGGTGGACGTGGACCGCATCGCGTTGAATGGCGGTGATCTCACGCTGCGCGATCAGAGCGGCGCTACGCTTCTGCGGGCGCAAGGGATGGACCTCGTCTTTTCCAATGAAGCGCGGGACAGGTTTCGCGTCACCGGCGATGTAAGTCTGGACAAACACCCGATGACCCTCGACGCCGAGGTCGGTGCAGCGGGCCGCGATGGTGTCCGCGCGTTGTCCGTTTCGGCGCGAGTGCCGGCGGCCACGGCGTCGTTCAATCTTAGCGGACGCCTTTCGCTCGCCGCGCGCACTTTGGACGGCGACGTCACAATCAAAGCCGATCGTGGTGCGCCGTTGATGGCCGCGCTCGGATGGCCCGGCCTCAAAGGAGTTTCGGCCTTGGAGCGTCCCCTTGTGATGTCGGCCAAATCTTCCGTGAGCCCGGACGGTGTGGCATTGACCGGCGTCAGCGTCGATGCCGGAGGGTCGGCCGCGAAGGGCGCTCTCGATTGGCGCCGTGACCGCGCGCCGCAGCTCAGCGCGTCCTTCGACTTCGCCCCTATTACACTTGAGGACTGGTGGCCCATCCCGGTCAACGCGGGTGCGCCGTCGAGTGCGCCGCCCGCTGCGGCGCCTCAAACGCCGGCTGAGCTATCTGCTGGCGGCAGGCTGACCGGCGAAATCGCGCTGCGGTTCCCGGCGCTTTCATTTCGCGGGCAGGGGCTGCGCGATGGCCGTTTGAACGCGACCCTCGCGGACGGCGAACTGAAAATCTCCGATCTCACCGTGACTCTCCCCGGCACCACACGGCTGAATGGCTTCGGGCTTGTGAACTTCGCCGACACCACGCCCGCGCTCGATGGCGTGGTAACCCTCCAGACCTTCGATGCCCGCGGGTTCTTGGCTTGGTTGGGCGCGGACGTTTCAGGTGTGCCGCCGGGCCGCCTCGGCAGTGCTTCCTTCCAAGGCGCGGTACAGGGCACCCTCAACATTCTCGAAGTGAATGATATCGAAGCGGCGCTCGACACCGCACGGCTCGGTGGGCGCCTGTCGTTCGCGCGGCGCGCGCGCCCGTTCGTCGGTGTTGATCTGCGCGCGGCGAATATCAATCTCGACAGCTATCGCGGGGCACGGCCTACGCCGGGCGCGCAACCCGCCGCGCAACCCGCCGCGAAACCCGATGTGTATGGTGTAACGCCCTCAGGCGCGGATTTCACCGTGTTGGGCGATTGGGACGCGGAGGTGCATGTTCAACTTGATGATGTGACCGCGGGCGGCCTTCCGGGCGGGCGCGTCGGGCTGGATCTCGGCTTGAAGGACGGTAAGCTCGATATCCGTACCGCCTCCTTCGAAAAAATTGCCGGAACGACGGCGTGGCTCAGCGGATCGATTGGCGGTTTCGGTACCGCGCTGCAATTCAACAACCTGCAATTTGATCTCGCCGGTGATGATATGGACCGGCTGGCCGGGCTGGTGGGGATCAAGGCAGGGGCTGCGCTCAAGGCGCTCGGGCAGGCGTCGCTCACCGGCACGCTCAACGGCGGGGCCGTGCAAGCCGATGTTTCGGCGACCCTCAAGGCCGCCGGACTTACGGCTCGCGCCACCGGCCACATCATGGAGTTCGACAAGACACCACGGTTCGACGGCCATGTAGAGGCCTCGCATCCCAGGTTCTCCGATCTCATGAAGGCCATGTCATCATGGCCAGCGAACATGCGAAATCCCGGCGCTTTCGCGGCTCAGGTGAGGATCGCGCAGGAGGCCGGAAAGACCGTCTTCGGCGACGCGAAGGTCTCCATCGGCCGCGACCGGATGTCCGGTTCGGCGGAAGTGACCGAGGTGGACGGCCGGAAGCAGATCAACGTACGCCTGACGGATATCGCGCTCGACCTCGACCGGCTGATACCGCCGGATGAACCCGCGTCCGCGAAAACAGCCCCGGCAAAATCCGGGTCTACGCCGGCGGCGGCCGCGCCGGTCACACCGGCATCGCCGTGGTCGCAGGACGAAATCAAGTGGAGTTTTCTCAAAGGCTGGAGCGGCGAGGTTGCCGTCGCCGGACCGTCATTCGCGGCGCGTGGTGTCCAGCTTCAGGATTTTTCGGCGCGTCTCATCGTTGCTGACAACGCGGCCGAACTCGCCGATTGGCAGGGCAAGATCTTCGGCGCGCCGGGGCAATTATTCCTGCGGCTCACTGCGAACCCGGAACCGAGTCTGCAAGGACAGGTCGCCGTTACGCGCGCCGACTTCCGCGCGCTCGTCACCGCGCTCAATGGCGGACGCACGAGCATCAAATCCAGCGGCACCGCGGACATTGTCGCCAGTTTCTCGGCGACAGGAACATCGCCCGCGGCCTTCGCGGGTTCGCTCACCGGCAGCGGAACTTTGAAGGTCACCGCCGCTGAGACCGGCACCGGCCTTTCAGCAGGTCTGCTCGGCCCTTTAAGTGCGGCGGCGCAGCTTGATGTCGCAACGCCGGGCAAGCCGGCGCCCTCCACATTCTCCACACGCCTCAGTGCTGCCAACGGGGCCATTAAACTGGAAAATGCGGAGGTCGCGTCGCGCAGTCACACGGGCCGCTTCGCGGGCGTCATCGATCTTCCGCGCCGCCAGGTGGATATCACCGGCGTGCTGGTTCCGCGCAAAGCCGGAGAAGACCAACTGCCGATCTCCATCAAAGGCCCGATGGATCGGCCGAATATCCGGCTCTTGCCGCCGCCGAAATGACCTAGCGTTTCCGCGCCTCGCGCAGCACGAAGACACGCAGCGCGCTCGACAGGTTTCCCGCACGCTCCTTGTCGATCTCGGCGATCAGTTTGTTCATGGAAACCTGCCGCTGCGCCGCGATGGCGGCCAGCGCATCCCAGAACGGCTCCTCGAGGGAAATGCTTGTGCGGTGACCCGCGATATCCACCGATCTCTTTTTAATCATGCGGTCCGATCATATCGCCGGGTTTAACCCAGGCATCGAAATCGCTCGCGCTCACATAGCCGGTCTCGATCGCCGCGGCCTTGAGGGTCGTACCGTTTGCGTGAGCTTTCTTCGCAATCTCGGCCGCTTTGTCGTACCCGATGTGCGGCGCCAGCGCCGTCACCAGCATCAGGGAGTTTTCAAGATGCCGCTGGATCGCCGCTTTGTCGGCTTTCAAGCCGCGCACGCAGTGGATGTTGAAGCTCTCCGCGGCGTCCGCCAGAAGTTGGATGGACATGAGCACGTTGTACACGATGACGGGCTTGAACACGTTCAGTTCAAGATGCCCATGCGATCCGGCCACCGTCACCGTGGTGTGATTACCCATGACTTGCGCGCACACCATGGTGAGTGCTTCGGCCTGAGTCGGGTTCACCTTGCCGGGCATGATCGATGAGCCGGGCTCATTGGCCGGCAGGATCAACTCACCCAGACCTGAGCGCGGACCCGACGCCAGCAAGCGGACATCGTTCGCGATTTTCATCAATGAGACGGCGGTGGTGTTCAGGGCGCCGGAACATTCCACCATCGTGTCGTGCGAGCCCATGGCCTCGAAGAAGTTGGTCGACGGCCAGAAGGGAAGGTCCGTCAGCTTGCGCAGCTCGAGGCAGAACTTCTCCGCGAAGCCCTTCTTGGCGTTGAGTCCGGTGCCGACGGCGGTTCCGCCTTGCGCGAGGCGATAGAGACGCGGCAACACCGCCTTCAAACGCTCGACGCTAAAACCCACCTGCGCCGCATAGCCGGAAAATTCCTGTCCGAGCGAAAGGGGGGTCGCATCCTGCAAATGCGTGCGGCCAATCTTGATAATGGACTCAAACGCGTCGGCGCGGTTCTCCAGTGCGTCGTGAAGCTTCTCCAGAACCGGGATCAACCGGCCCGTCACTTCACGCGTCACGGCGATATGCATCACCGCCGGGAAACTATCGTTGGACGATTGCCCGCGATTGACATGGTCGTTCGGATGAACGGGCGACTTTCCACCGCGGCCTTTGCCCAGAAGCTCATTGGCGCGGCCCGCGATCACCTCGTTGGCATTCATATTGCTCTGTGTGCCCGAGCCGGTCTGCCACACGACGAGCGGAAACTCCTCGTCGAGCTTCCCCTCGACCACTTCGGCGGCGGACTGGGCGATGATGTCGGCGAGATCTGCGGGTAACTCGCCCAACGACTTGTTGGCAAGGGCCGCGGCTTGTTTCTGAAGGCCGAACGCGCGCACGACAGGGATCGGCATGCGCTGACCGCCGATCTTGAAATTTTCAATGCTGCGCTGGGTTTGGGCACCCCAATAGTGATCCGATGGAACTTCCACAGTTCCCAGACTGTCGGACTCTTTACGTGTGGTCATGCGCCCCTCCGTTCGTGCAAGGCTGCGAGGAACGCACATACCGCGTCAAGAGCGTCAATCAGATTTTCGTCATGTGTGCGCCCGGAGGCCCGGCGCGGTTTCAGGTCGTGATCGCCGTCCGGCAGCCACCGTACCTTGATGGCGCGGGACAGCTTTAATTGTGAAATGCTTTCCCGATCGCCCATGGGGTCACGCTCGCCCTGACAGATCAGGGTCGGGGTCTTCAGCGACAAAAGATGCTCCGTGCGGGGCTTGTCTTTACGCCCAGCGCCGTAAAAGGGGTATCCGAGACACACGAGCCCCTGAACATTGACATCATCGGCGATCAGGCTGGCCATGCGCCCGCCCATGGATTTACCGCCGATCACGAGGCGCTCTGCCCTGAGCTCAGCGATAACCGAGCGCCAGGACTCAAGCAGAACCGGCTGACGGTCGGGAGGCTTTTTCGCGCCGGTCTTGCGGCGCGCCGCCATGTAAGGGAATTCGAACCGGGCGGCGCGATAGCCCGCCTGCGCGAGACCTTCGGCGAAGAAGGTCATGAACGGTGTATCCATCGGCGCGCCCGCCCCGTGCGCGAGGACAACGGTCAGCGGCGCGGACTTTGGTCCGGAGATCAGCATGGGTCTTGCTTAAGGCTTTGTCGGTGAACGCTCAAGGCCGCGCGCTTTCCAGCACCGGGCGAACTCCTCCAGATAGGCGAGGCCGTTAAGGCAGGAGCCGAGTAGAAACAGCGTCAAATACCAAATGGGGGGCAGGGAGTCGCGCAATCGCAAACCCCAGTCCGGAGGGCCGTCCGTGGCAAGCCACGCCCATGCCGCGGGGTGGATGACAATCGTCGTGAACAGGGCCGCGAAGGGAGTAGCGGTGAGATAGTCGTGCACTCGCTGCTCGTGTGCGATCACATCGCGGCGCGGCGTCGCCCAACTGACGTCGGCGCCGGTCGTAAGTTCGTGCGCGACATAGGCGGCGATCAGAATTAAGGCGACGAGGGTCGTCACCTCGAAGAACATCGCCAGCAGCACCGCGAAACCCGCCTCGGCGGTCAGCAGGATATGGCAGGCCGATTCCGGCCATCCCGACGTGCGCGCGATGTTGGATTTACGATGGAAATACCAATCCGCGAGACCGAACATGATCCATGCCGGCAACAGGAGGCCCAGGAGTCCGACGATGGCGGCTTCGCGCATAGCACGTGCAACGCTCCGCCCCGCGGAGTGTTCCGTGTTAGGCCGGCGCGCCGCCGTTGGCTTTCAACAAGGCGAAGAACTCCCGCCGCGTCTTCGGACCGTAGGTGAGAAAGCTGGGATCGGCTTCCGGCAGATAGGCGGCGCGCGCTTTACCCCAGTTATCCACTTCGGCTTTCTTTTTCATATCGGCGGGTGACAGGCCGTACACGCGCGCGCCCGACAAGCCGAAGATCTTGCGCTTCCGCTCCGGCGTCAGCTCGGGATAGCCAAAGCGGTTTTGGAAGTTGCCGGAGATTTGAAAGGTGCGGAAAGCCTGGATTTGATCCTGCGGGCTGCCGTACCAGATGGAATCCGTGCCCCACAGCACGTTGTCCTCGCCCACGGCGGTCATCAATTTGCCTAGCACGTGCGCGGCTTGATCGGGATCGCGCATGACGGCACGCCAGGTGCTCCCCAACTCGGCGTAAACGTTGCTTCCGGGTTTGATCCCGTTCACGCGCAGCGAATGGACCAGCGAGTCGACGCCTTTAGGGTCTTTCTCGTTATAAGGACCTTCCGTGTGCGAAGGCTCATAACCGGAGTGATAGATCAGAAAATTCATGTCCGGATATTTCGCCGCGACGATCCCAATGTCCCTGCATGTCGAGAACTCATACGACAGATCGCCCAGCGGCAGTCCTTTGTGTACGCAGATGATCTTCACGCCTTGGTCGCGTGCTTTCTCGATCATGCGAATGCCGGTGGCGGGATCGTCCAGCCAGAAGCCTTTCCCATCGGGCCCCCACTGCGTGTAGGTTTTCCACCCGGCGATCTTGTAGGTCTTTAAGACTTCATCCATCCCTTCCACGTGACCTGGAAAGTTGGGGTGACATAGGCCATGGATCAGGAGGCGCGGCGCGCCCTGCAGCTTGGCCGCCAGCGCGCGCGTCTCGGCGGCTTCGTGGACCAGCAGCGGATTGTCCGGCGCCGACGGGACCGATGACAGCACGGCCGCCGTTGTGTCGCTGTCCATGAACACTTCCCGCAGCAGGTCTTCGGCCCCCATGCAGTCGATGGTGTCCTTGTCCGCGCAGGCGGCCTGATTTTGCGCGAAGCCGCGCGCGACACCTTCCCATCCGGGCAGATTTTTGCGCCACGTGCCTTTCGGGTTCACGTGATGGAGCTGCACGTCGAAAATAAATTCGTTGCCGCTCACCACACTGTCGGCGGCCGAAATCTCGAATTCCGCTTCATCGGGCATTTCAAATGCGCCGCCGGTCTTGCCGGCCTGCGCGAACGTCTCGTTCATGGCGGCCAGTGTCGCTGCAGCGCCGCACGTCGTGACGAGATAAGCGCGCCGGCCCATTCCCAATTTCTTCGCCGCCGCGCCGACCTTCTCGTGCGCCGCCTTGTTCGCGGCCTTCGAGATTGGGTCGAGCGGGCGCGGCGCGAATTCGCCGTTCGTCGTCGTGTCGAGCTTTATGGGAAGACGTGAACCGCCGGGATCGTGACGCGACATGAGTGAACTCCTGCTGCGAACGAGAGAGCCACGCTAGCAGGGTCCAACACAGTCTGTCACCCCAGGCGGCGCCCAGGATGACGAGAACAGTTACAACTGGCTGAAGAAGTCGTTGCCCTTGTCGTCGACGATGATGAAGGCCGGGAAATCTTCCACTTCGATCTTCCAGATGGCTTCCATGCCGAGCTCCGGATATTCGACGACTTCCACCTTCTTGATCGACTTCTCGGCCAACATGGCGGCCGCGCCGCCGATGGAGCCCAGGTAGAAGCCGCCGTGCTTCTTGCAGGCTTCCGTGACGGCCTTCGAGCGGTTGCCTTTGGCCAGCATCACCATCGAGCCCCCCGCGGCCTGAAGTTCGTCGACGTAGGAATCCATGCGCCCCGCTGTAGTTGGGCCGAAGGCGCCAGAGGCGTAACCCGTCGGCGTCTTCGCCGGGCCCGCGTAATACACCGGGTGCTTCTTGAAGTAGTCCGGCAGGCCTTGGCCCGCGTCGATGCGCTCTTTTAGTTTCGCATGCGCGATGTCGCGCGCCACCACCATCGGGCCCGACAGGCTCACGCGGGTTTTGATGGGAAGGCGCGACAGAAGCGCGCGGATCTCGTCCATCGGGCGATTGAGATCGACCTTGATCACTTCGTCCGACAGCTTTTCCGTGCGCACTTCCGGCAGATAGTGCGCCGGGTTCGTTTCGAGCTGTTCCAGATACACCCCGTCCCGCGTGATCTTGCCCAGCATCTGACGGTCGGCCGAGCAGGACACGCCGATGCCCACGGGGCAAGAAGCGCCGTGACGCGGCAGGCGGATCACACGCACGTCGTGGCAGAAGTACTTGCCGCCGAACTGCGCGCCGATGCCCATCGTGCGGGTCATCTCGAGGACTTCTTGCTCCATGGCGAGGTCGCGGAACGCCTGGCCATGCATGCCGCCCTTGGTCGGCAGCGTGTCGAGATAGCGCGCCGAGGCCAGCTTCACGGTCTTGAGGCACATTTCGGCCGAGGTGCCGCCGATGACGATCGCCAAGTGATAGGGCGGACACGCCGACGTGCCGATATGCTTGATTTCTTCGGTCAGGAACTTGCGCAGGCCTGCTGGGTTCAACACAGCCTTGGTTTTCTGGAACAGGAAGCTCTTATTGGCCGAGCCACCGCCCTTGGCCATGAACATGAACTTGTAGGCGTCGCCAGGCACCGCATAGAGGTCAAGCTGCGCCGGCAGGTTGTTGCCGGTGTTCTTTTCGTCGAACAGTGATGTCGGCGACATCTGCGAGTAGCGCAGGTTCAGTTTGTTATACGCCTCGGCCACGCCTTCGGAGATTGCAAGCGCGTCGTCACCCTCGACCCATACATTCTGGCCCTTCTTACCCATCACGATCGCTGTGCCGGTGTCCTGGCACATGGGCAGGATGCCGCCCGCGGCGATGTTCGCGTTCTTCATCAGCTCCAGCGCGACGAAGCGGTCGTTGTCCGAGGCCTCCTTGTCGTCGAGGATCGCGCGCAGCTGTTTCAGATGGCTGGGGCGCAGGAGGTGCGAGACATCGCGGAATGCTTCGGCGGTGAGTTTGCTGATGGCCGCCGCCGGGATGATGGTGATGTCCTTGCCGCGGAATTTGTCCACGCCGACGCCCTCGATCGGGAGCTTGCGGTACTCCGTCTCGTCATGGGCAAGGGGAAACATTTCGGCAAATGCGGCGTCAATCATGGTCTGATCCGTCTGAGATAAAAACGAAAAGGAGCGGAGCGCGCTCTACTTCTTACGAAATGCGTCGAGGGTGACGACCTTGTTCGCCGCCGCGTCGGTGTTCTCGCCGTCAGGCTCCACGGTCTTCAGGGGCGGGCGGCTCGCGCCGTTCTTACGCGCGTTCTTCAAAGCCTGCGTCACCTGAATGGAGTCCACTGGCGGCGCGTCCGACGGCGCTTCATCGTCGAGCGGCGGGTCGCTCGCGTCGTCGTCTTCTTCCTCGCTGCGCTCTTCGAATTCGACATGGAACTGCAGGCCGAATTTCGCATGCGGATCGGCGAAAGCCGTGACGGCGGCGAAGGGAACGGACAGCCGCTGACTGACCCCCGAGAAGCTGAGGGTGATCTCGAAGCGCTCATCGCCCACGTTCAGGTCCCAGAACTGGTGCTGAAGCACGATGGTCATTTCATTCGGGTGAAGCGCCTTCAGGCTGGGCGCGATCTTCACGCCCGGGTGGGTTGTGTCGAACGTGATGTAAAAGTGGTGCGAGCCCGGCAGGCCCTGCGCTTCGGTGATTTTCAGCGCCTGCTTCAATACGCCGCGCAGGGCGTCTTCGACCATGCGCTCGTAGCTTAAGGATGTGATTTCAGTCGTCAAAGTGCGTGCCGATCGGTGGAACGTTTGGATAGCCTATTAACGTATTTTGGACGCGCGCGGCGTTCAATCTTTAAAACCGCGGCGACTCGTGTGTTCACGGGGCTGTAAGACGCGCGCAGACTCGCGCGGAAGAGTGGGGGGCTTCTGTTGCCCGGTGCCCCCCGAACCGCGCTTTGGACGTATTTACCTAGCGGCCGTTAGGCAGCGAGGCGGACGTCCTCAACGAGTGCAACGTTGTCGTTGGCACTTTTAGATGTAGCCCGATAACGGTGGTACAATGCCGGGAACAGCTACTGTCTTTACTACGCACGTCGAGCCTGTTTCGCCCCCATGGACACCGGTTTTTAGAACCGGTGGAAAATGGTGGAGGCGCCGGGTACTGCCCCCGGGTCCGCTACGCTTATTTCACAGCAGGTTTAGCGCCATAGCCGCTTGCGCGGCGTCTTTAATATAAGACGCCTCGGGTGAATTTACCACCCACCCGCCTAAACCCACTAATTCACGTGTTGCGGGCTCTTACCGATCAAAGGGTAGTGGTTGTATAAGACCAGCCATGCAGCAGTACCTCGATCTCCTCGACCGGGTCCTTAAGACCGGCGCCAAGAAGTCCGACCGCACCGGAACCGGCACGCTGAGCGTGTTCGGTCACCAGATGCGCTTCGACCTTGAAGCCGGGTTTCCGCTGCTCACCACCAAGAAGCTGCACACTAAGTCCATTATCGTGGAACTCCTGTGGCTCCTGCGCGGCGACACCAACATCGCCTACCTGAAGGATCACGGCGTCTCGATCTGGGACGAATGGGCCGATGAGAACGGCGATCTGGGCCCGGTATATGGCCAGCAATGGCGCTCATGGCCAGCGCCGGATGGCCGCGCGATCGATCAAATCGCCAAGGTCGTGGAGTCGATCAAAAAGAACCCGGATAGCCGCCGGCATATCGTGAGCGCCTGGAATCCGGCGGACGTGGACAACATGGCGCTGCCGCCCTGCCACACACTGTTCCAGTTCTATGTCGCGGACGGGAAGCTGTCCTGCCAGCTCTACCAGCGTAGCGCCGATATCTTCCTGGGCGTGCCGTTCAACATCGCCTCATACGCGCTTCTGACTATGATGATCGCCCAGGTGACCGGCTTGAAACCCGGCGACTTCGTGCACACCCTGGGCGATGCGCATCTGTATACCAACCATATTGAGCAGGCGCACATCCAACTGGCTCGCGCGCCGCGTCCCTTGCCGACGATGACTCTGAATCCCGCGGTGAAGGACATTTTCGGCTTCACCTACGGCGACTTCACCTTGTCGGACTACAATCCACATCCGCACATCGCCGCGAAGGTCGCCGTCTAGCCTTCGGCCAAAAAATAAGCGGGCCGTTTGGCCCGCTTATTCATCAAGTTCGCTGGGATTGCGAACTTATTTCTTCTTGCCTTTGGACGCATAGGCGTCGAGCAGGCCTTCGAACTTCTTCTGGAGATCGTTGAACTCCGCGTTCGTGCACTTGCTGAAAGCCACATATTTGGACTGATAATCGTCAAACGATTCGGCGACGGCATCCATTTCCTTGCTCGTCACGGCGGTGCCGTCGGCAGGGAGATCCGGCAGGGCCGGCACTGCGCCGCACTTGGTTTCCGCGGCGAAAGCGCCAGCCGACAGCGTCATAACCGCGGCAACAGCACCGCTCAGTGTAAGAAGTCGTTTCATTTAGGATTTCCTCCCTGCGACCATGGATTTAGGACAATAGGCGCCCAACTGGTATATCCTACCGGCCTCTCGAACGATAGCAACCCACTGTTTGCAACCAATTCAAAGATTTTCCGGGCCTTTCAAACGCTTACCGGGCCGTCCTGAGTAACATCTCACCCCAAAATTGCGTCGAAGATATGAGCGAACAGCGACAAACCTATGACCGCAGATAACATCCCCGCGAGCGTGGAAAGCAAAGCCGCGATCCGCCTCGTTTTCGTCGTCGCGCGCGCCGAGAATGGCGTCATCGGCCGCGACGGCAAACTGCCGTGGCACATTCCGGCCGACCTGCAGCACTTCAAGCGGATGACGCTGGGTAAGCCGGTCGTCATGGGCCGCAAGACATTCGAATCCATCGGCAAGCCGTTGCCGCGCCGCACCAACATCGTCGTGACGCGCGATACCGCCTGGCAGCACCCGGGCGTAGTGGCCGCGCACGATATCCCCACCGCGCTGGCACTCGCCTATGAAGACGCGCACCGCACCGGCACCGATGAAGTCAGCATCATCGGCGGCGGCGAGTTGTTTCACGCGCTGATGGCGCATGCGCGACGTATCTATCTCACTGAAGTCCACGGCGCTTTCGAGGGAGACGCGGTTTTCGATCTCGATCTCGCGCTCGGCTGGCGCGAGCTGTCGCGCGAGCGTCACGCCGCCGATCCGCCCGGCGGGCCGGACTTCAGCTTCGTGACTCTCGAACGGACGACCTGATTCTTACGGCGCGAGCCTGCACAGCGCTGTGACGTCGGCGACGGTGTCGGCCGCTTCGTTGTGCACTAGGTGCTGCAGGTATCCTGTGAAGAAACCCGACAGCGGCTTCACGATGTAATGCGCCATGTCGATCTCGTTCGGCTGCCAGGACGGCGACGCGTTCGCCTGCAAGGTCGCCGCCGTAATTACCCTTTGACCGTTGGCGGGAATCGAAGGCGTCAGATAGGTGCCGAGCAGATTGCCTGTGCGGGCGTCGTAGACACCGAGGGAAACGCTCATCGCATTGCTGCTGGTGTTATGCACCACCACGGAGCTTGGGTAACCTTCGATACGCGTCGAATGAACGCCCATGACCAGGCTGGTCTGTGCCGCCGCGCCCGTGTCGCACGAGGTGATGTTGGTCAGCGTTTTCGTATATGGCTCGTGCATCGCATGTTGGAAAAAGCCTGCGAAGGTGGGGCGGATCGACAACGTATAGAAGTCCGGCTTGTTGGCCGGCAGCGCCGGTAACTGGCTTTCGATCATACGCATCCCAACCTGCATCATCGCGTTCGGCGCGATATTGCCGCTTGTCCATGTCGCGAGCGGTTGGCCGGTATTGCCGTCGGACACGGTGACTTCGACCGTGCCGGCCGCGCTGCCGGCGTTGTAGAAGCGCAAATACGAGAACAAGCTGGCGTGGTTGGACGAGAACACGCCCGGCACGCGCAGGCCGCCGATATTGCCGGCCGCCGCCGCTGTCGGCGTCCAATTCATCCAACTCGTCAGCAGCGTGCGGTTCCAGGAATCGTACCAGGGGCCGCCCGCGCGATCCTCGGTCTCATCGGCATAGGAGAGTGACCCGACGAGCGAGTTTTGGCCGGTTGCGCTATCGGTGGCGTAAAACGGTCCGCCCGAGTTTCCCCCGGACCCGTCGATCGCGTACTGCTTTACGTGGTTCGTGCGCATGTAGCTCGCCGACGTATCGCGGCCTTCGTCCCACCACTGCGTGTAGTTCGAAATGCCTTGCACGACGCCGGGATAACCCGATGCCGTAACCGGGTTGATGTTGCTGCCGAAGATGACGGGCATGAAGGTGTCGGTGAAGGTGAACGGCGTTTGGAATTGCACGGCGGCGAAGTCGTGACGGTAGTCGGTGACCGGATAAGTGTCCTGGTCGGACATCTGGGTCCAAGTTTCCGTGACGCGAATGAACGCGAAGTCCGATTTGCCGTAGGGGCGGATCGGCGCGTTGTCGCCGACGTTGTTCTGGTATTGCGCGGGATAGAAACGCACCTGCGACGCGTAGCCGCCGCGGTTCTTATTATGCACGCAGTGCCCAGCCGTCAGCACGACATAGGGGCTGACCAGGGTGGCCGTGCACCGGAAGCTTTGCCCATTCGGATAGGTGACCGACAGATATCCGATGGTGTTCCAAGGCGCGGTCCGCGTGTCCATGATGCGTTGGCGATCATCGACGCCTAACGCGGCCGGGCCTTCCAGATCGAAAGCCGGCAAGGCGCTGCCGCGTTCGCGCACGATCGGCGTGATGGCGGCGGCGGGATCGGCCTTTTTCGAAGCGGGAAGGGGCGGCGCCTCCGGCGCGACCTCGGCGCCGCGTTCCGCCGCGCTCTTCGCGGCCTCGTCGGGACGCGCGTGGCGCAGCGGCTCCGGTTGGACGTTGCTCGGCTCTTGGATTTCCTCGACGTCGCTGGCCTGTGCGCGCGCTTTTGCGCTCGCGGCCGGCGCTCCGATGCCGAGCGAGGCGCTCAGAAATTTCTCGGCCGCAACGCTTGAAAGCTGCTCGGTGCGCGGGGTGATGAGACTGATACATGCGAGCTGGCGGGCGCCGCGCACGTCGATATACATCTCGTGCCACTCGTTATAGCGGCCTTCGATCACCTGGCCCTTGTGAATGACTTCGGCAGGCGTTGCGACGGCGGCATTTGCGCAATTGTAGTGGACGAGGTCGGGCAGGCGCGGGCCTTTCGGCTCGGCGGCGCCGGCGGCGCACGAGAATATCACGGAGACAATACCGCTCGCGGCGGCAAAGGAACGGCCGCGACAAGCGAGCAGGAACGAACAACGGACCACAAGAAACCCCAGCGCTGGCGTTATCCATTCACGGGATACGCAACCCTACGCTCAAGCCAACTTCGCGCATTCTAACCCGCGCGCGCCGCACCTTCCATCCGGGAGCGCGCCACCACGCGGCGGGCACGCACACAGAATCGGCGCCGTTATTTTTCCTCGAGAGATCCGCGGACGGAAATTTCAGGAGCTTTCCGTCGACCGCTGCTCAGTTTGTCCCACAGACGCTTGGCGATTTCAATGTATGCCCCTGCGTGTGGGCCGTCAGGCTCGCTTATCACCACGGGAGTTCCGGCGTCCGACGTTATGCGGATTTTAATGTCGAGCGGGATTTCGCCCAGGAAGTCAACGCCGAGTTGGTCGGCGGTCCTATGCGCACCGCCGTGCGAGAATATCTCGTCGCGGTGATTACAGTTCGGGCAGATGTAATAGCTCATGTTTTCGATGAGCCCGAGGATCGGCACCTCTACCTTGCGGAACATGCCGAGGCCTTTGCGCGCATCGATCAGCGCGATGTCCTGCGGTGTCGAGACGATGACCGCACCCGCGAGCGGCACGCGCTGCGACATCGTGAGCTGTGTGTCCCCGGTGCCGGGCGGCATGTCGACCACCATGACATCGAGATCGCCCCAGTCCACGTCGCGCAACATCTGCTCCAAGGCGCCCATCACCATGGGGCCGCGCCACACGACAGGTGTGTCCTCGGCCATCATAAAGCCGATGGACATGATCTTGATGCCGTGGGCCTCCAACGGCGACACCCGCTTGCCGTCTGACATCGGCTTCTGGCCGGCTAGACCGGTCAGGCGCGGCACGGAGGGTCCGTAGATATCGGCGTCGAACAGCGCGACCTTCTTACCCAGGCGCGCCAGGGCAACCGCGAGATTGACCGCCGTTGTCGACTTCCCAACGCCGCCTTTGCCCGAGGCGACGGCGACGATGTGTTTCACTGTCGGCAACGCGAGCCGTTCCCGGGGCGCGGGCGCGCCTGGCGCCGGGCCTGCATTGGGCGCGCCGGGCGCGCGCCGGGCTTCGGCGGTGAGCACCGCGGTTACAGACGCGACACCGGCCAGTTGCTTAATGGCGTTCTCGGCTGCGAGCCGTACGGGCTCCAGCTTTGGGCCAATACTGGCAGGGACCTCCAACGCGAAGGTGACGCGTCCGTCCTTGATGTGCACATTTTTGACCCATCCGCGGGCGACAATATCGAGCCCGGCGGTCCCTGAATCGACTGATTTAAGGGTGTCGATCACAAGGGTTTCCGTAAGGCTGGACAAGGCGATACTCCGATTTTTAGCGTTACAATAGTGCGCCGCTCGAAACCCGTCCCTACATTGCGAGGGGGGCGGGGTTGTCCTATAACCCCAACATGCCTGGACCGGCGTTCATGGTCTTGCTGACGAAGGATTATTCCATTGTTTTATAAACAACAAGGCAGCGGCGGTGGCCCATGGGGCGGCGGCGGTGGCGGCGGTCCCTGGGGCAGCGGCGGCGGTAGTGGCGGCGGCGGCGGGGGAAATCCCTGGTCTGGCCGTGGCGGCAGCAGCGGCGGCAACCCGCCTCCCGATCTCGAAGAACTGCTGCGCCGTTCACAGGAACGCCTGCGCCGCATCATGCCGGGTGGTTTTGGCAGCCCGCGCAGCCTCTATATGCTTGGCGCGATCATCCTGTTTTTCTGGGGCCTCAGCGGCGTCTATGTCGTTCAGCCGGATGAGCAGGGCGTCGAGCTCATGTTCGGGCGCTACGTGCGCACCACCCAGCCCGGCCCGAACTTCTGGTTCCCAGCGCCCGTCGGCACCGTCTTGAAGCCGAAGGTCACGCAGACAAATCAGCTCACGATTGGTTTTAGAGGTTCGCCCGGCAACATCCGCGAAGTCCCGCAGGAAAGTCATATCCTGTCCGGCGACCAGAATATCGTCGACATCCAGTTCGTCGTGCAGTGGCGTATCAGCAACGCCGGCGACTACCTGTTCAACATGCGCGACCCGGAAGCCACGGTGAAGATCGCCGCCGAAAGCGCTCTGCGTGAAGTGGTGGGCAGCAATCCGCTGACCGCCGTCATCACCAACCAGCGCGATCAACTCGCCCAGCAGGCGCGCGAGCTTCTGCAAGGCATCATGGACGGCTACAAGGCCGGCGTGACGATTCTCGATCTTCGTATCCAGAAGGCCGATCCGCCGAAGGAAGTCATCGACGCGTTCAACGACGTTCAGCGCGCCAAGCAGGACGCGGAGCGTTTGGAGAACGAAGCGCTCGCGTACCGCAACGACATCATTCCGCGCGCCAAGGGCGATGCCGCCCGTCTCGTGCAGAATGCCACCGCCGAAAAAGAACGGCTGGTGAAGGAAGCTGAAGGTCAGGCGGCGCGTTTCAACGCTTTCTATCAGACCTATGTCGCCAACAAGGACATCACGGTCCGCCGCATGTATCTCGAAGCCATGCAGGAAGTTCTCTCGAAGTCCGAGAAGATCATCATGGATAATAAGGGCGGCCCCGGCGTCGTGCCCTATCTGCCGCTCCCTGAAATCCAGCGGCGGTCCCAAGGTCAAGCGAGTGCCCCACAATGAACCCGCGTCTCATTCTCGGCGTTGCCGTCAGCGTCGTCTTTCTCATCCTGCTGACCGGCACTGCTTTCACCGTGCAGCAGACGCAGCTGGCCTTGGTCCTCACGTTCGGTAATCCAAGCCGCGTGATCGCCGAACCGGGCCTCAAGTTCAAGATTCCGCTCGCGCAACGCGTCTTCTATTACGACAAGCGCATCCTGGATCTCGATCCGCAAGGTCAGGACATGTCCCTGATCGACCAGCGCCGCATCAATGTGGACGCTTTCGCGCGTTATCGCATCGTTGATCCGCTGCGCTTCTATCAGGCGGTGGGCACCGAAGTTTCTTTCCGCGACCGATTCGGCAATATCCTGAACGGTTCGGTGCGTGACGCCGTCGGCCGCGCCGATCTCGCCGACGTGCTCGGCGCGAAGCGCGGCGCGGTGATGCACGAGATCACCGAAGCGGTGCGCCGCCGCGCGCCGGAATTCGGGATCGAGGTTGTCGAAGTCCGTATCGGCCGTGCCGACCTAACGGCCGATACCACGCAGGCTACGTTCAACCGCATGCGCTCGGACCGTATGGCCGAAGCAGCGGATTTCCGGGGCCGCGGACAGGAGCAGAAGTCGCGCATCGAAGCCGATGCCGACCGCGAGCGCACGATCATCCTGGCTGAAGCTGAAAAGCAGGCCCAGACCATGCGCGGGGAAGGCGAAGCGGACAGCCGCAAGATCCTGAACGCCGCGCAGGGCCGCGATCCTCAGTTTTACGCCTTTTTCCGTGCGATGGAGGCCTATAAGGGCGCCCTCGGCGAAGGGACCACCATGGTTCTCAGCCCGGACTCCGAATTCTTCCGCTACTTCAACGCGCCGCCGCGCCCCTGACCCGTGCCTCACGGCCACTTCAGGGGTTTTAGCCCAAAAGCTGTGTAATCTAGGTGCACCCGGCTAGGAGATTTTCTCCTGCCGGGTGAGCCTTTTTAGGGTCCCAGGTGTTATAAAGCTGGGTATCATCGTCTTTCACGCGTAACGGTTTGGGAGTTTCGGCCTTGAGATCGATTTTGCATTCGGCGGCCGCTCTGGCGGCCATCGGCCTTTTTGTCGCGGGTCCCGCGCCGCAAGCTTCCGCGCGCAGCGCGCCTGAGAGCTTCGCTGACCTGACCGCGAAACTCAGCCCGGCGGTGGTGAATATCTCCACTACCACCTTTGCCGAACGCAAGGACGGCCAGCGTGATCCGTTGGAGGAGTTCCGCGAGTTCTTCAATCGCCGTGGCCAAGGCGCCCCCGAAGGCGGCGAGGGCGGACAACCGCAGCAGCGTCCCCGTCAACGTCAGGCGTCGCTCGGCTCCGGCTTCATCATCGATAAGGCCGGCTTCATCGTCACCAATAATCACGTTGTCGAAGACGCCGACCAGATTTCGGTT
Source organism: Rhodospirillaceae bacterium (assembly GCA_050246995.1). Classification (GTDB taxonomy): domain Bacteria; phylum Pseudomonadota; class Alphaproteobacteria; order Rhodospirillales; family Rhodospirillaceae; genus SHVO01. Next base: position 101,052 of record JBFWVA010000003.1, read on the forward strand.
ATCCTCGAGGACGACACCGTTCTCGAAGCCAAGGTCGTTGGCCGCGACGACAAGGTCGACATTGCGCTCCTGAAGGTCGAACCGAAAGCGCCGCTCCCGGCCGTGGGCTGGGGCAACTCCGACGGCGCGCGCGTCGGCGACTGGGTCATGGCGATCGGCAATCCGTTCGGCCTGTCGGGCACTGTTACCGCCGGCATCATCTCGGCCCGCGCCCGTAACATCCAGGCCGGCAACTACGACGACTTCATCCAGACCGACGCCGCCATCAACCGCGGCAACTCGGGTGGCCCGCTGTTCAACATGGCCGGCCAGGTCATCGGTGTGAACACCGCGATCTTTTCGCCGTCCGGCGGCAGCGTCGGTGTCGGCTTCGCCAATTCTTCCAACCTGATTCGTCCGGTGATCGAGGATCTGCGCAAATATGGCCGCGTCCGCCGCGGCTGGATCGGCGTGCGCATCCAGGGCGTGACCGATGAGATCGCCCAGACCCTCGGCTTGGGCAAGGCGCGCGGCGCCCTGGTGTCCGACGTGACCCCGGACGGCCCTGCCACGGGCTCAGGCATTGAAAGCCAGGACGTGATCCTGGCCTTCGATGGCCGTCCCATCGATAAGATGAATGAATTGCCGCGTGTCGTGGCCAGCACCTCCATCGAAAAGACGGTGGACGTCCAGGTGTGGCGCAATGGCAAGCAGATGACCTTGAAACTGAAGGTCGGCGAACTTCCTGACGACGCGGCGGCTGTGGCCTCGGCGGCGCCGTCCAAGGCCGATGCGTCGAAGGAATTCGCGCGCAGCGAGATCAAGCCGCTAGGTGTGACGGTGGTGGAAATCACCGACACCGCGCGCGAGAAGTACAGCCTGCCGCCCAACGTGAAGGGCCTTGTGGTGGTCGAAGTCGAAGAAACCAGCGACGCGGCGCTCAAGGGCGTGCGTCCGGGTGACGTCATCGACGGCATTCAGCAAGCCAATGTCGCGTCCATGGCGGATGCGGATAAGGCCCTGGAAAGCGCCAAGAAGGAATCGCGTAACGTCGTGCTGTTGCGTGTCGTCAGCGCGGGAGCGATCCGCTACGTCCCGGTGAAGGTGGCGGGTTAAATCCGGCCGCTCACCCGCGTCATGCGCGTCGACTTCTATCATCTGTCGTCCTCGCCGGTCGAACGGACACTGCCCCAGCTTCTGGAGCGGATCCTGAAGACCGGCGAACGCGCCGTGGTGATGGCCGCCTCGCAAGACCGTCTCGAGGCTTTATCCAACACCCTTTGGACCTACAGTCCGAATAGCTGGCTCCCGCACGGCAGCGTGAAGGACGGCTTCGCCGCCCAGCAGCCCGTGTGGCTCACCGACAACGAAGAGAACCCCAACGGCGCCAAGTTCCTGGTGCTGACGGACGGAATGTCGTCGTCCCGTATGGGTGAGTACGACCGCTGCCTAGATATCTTCGACGGCAACGTTGAACCGATGCGCGAGGCCGCGCGCGACCGCTGGAAAGCCGCCAAGGCCGCCGGCCACGAGTTGCACTACTGGCAGCAGGACGACGTCGGTAAATGGGCGGAGAAGGGCGCCTGATGCGGCCGCCCCGAAAGCCTCAAACCGCTTTGGCCTGATCGAGAGCGCGCAACCAGTTCTCGCCCGTGATCTTGCGGACGTTCTGACTTGTCGTGACGCGCTTCAGCGCCGCGACCAACTCGCCGTAGCCTCCGGCGTTGGCGGGCACGCCGCTGCGCCCCGCGGTCATGTCGAGCCCGATGGCGACGTGATCGGCGCCGGCGGTCTTGATCACGTGGTCCACATGCTCGGCCCATTCGTCGGCTGTTGGAATGAGAGGCACGGCCTCGGGGAATTCTTTCCATTCGCCCACGGCGCGAATGAGGCGTTCGGTCTCCGCATCGAACTCCGTGATGTATTCGCCATGGTCCCCCGGCGCCCTTATGTCGGCAGCCTTGTGCGAAAGCATTGCGAAAGAGGCGGCGCTAGACTGCTTCGCCTTGTCGGGATTGTCCGCCAGCCATTTGCGGTAGCGCTTTCCAACCACGGCGGCCGCGCCGTGGATACCGATCACGCCGCCCTTGGCGGCAAGGGCTTTTACGAGGTCATCCGCAAGTCCGGCGCCGGACACGGCCGCGAGTGTCTCATGACTCGCAACGACCGGAGCCCTGCTCGCTGTAATGATCTGGCGCTGGGCGCTTTCGGAGGCGTGCGTGATGTCGATCAGTATGCCAAGCTCGTTCATCTTCGCCACCAGCGCGCGCCCGCGCGTGTTGAGGCCCTGGTAGCGATCAACCGGTTGGCCGTTCAACGGCGCCGCTGCGCTGTCGACAAAGGCGTTGAAGCCGGTTTGTGTTGCGAATTGCACTGTGCGTAAGCCCAGCCGGTGGAAAGCGGCGAGTACGTCGGAATCGCCTTCGGTGTCCCATCCCGCTTCGCAGCCTAAGAAAATCGCCATACGGCCCGCGGCGATGATCTTACGAGCATCGGCCGCATTTAATGCGATGGTGAGTTTGTCGGCGTGGCGTTCAGCGAACGCATGAATCGTTTCAAGCAACCGCAGTGTCTGTTTGGGCGAATAATTGTAGTTCCAGTACCCGTGAGTGCCGACGTTCTCTATGATGCAATTGACGCCGCTCTGCCATGCGCGGGCAAAATCCCAGCCGCGATCTTGCGCCTGCCAGGCATCGATCTTTTCCCAGTAGAGACGGTTTGTGATGTGGACGTGACCATCCATCAGGATGTCGGCCGGCGTCGCCGCCATCGCGCGTCCGCCACCACAGGCCAGGAGCCCTGCGGCAAGCCATTTGCCCGCCGTTCTGCGAGACGGATATTGTCCGGTAAGCGTCATGGTGTGTTCTCCCGCGCAATGGGCGGGTAGCATACCACTGGACAAGGAGATGCGTTGAGTGGTTCAGCAGGCCTTCAGCTCGCGAGCCGCCGAAGTCCTACGCGCTCTTTTCGAGATCTTCCGGCGCGGCTGCGTCATCGTCGACCGGATCCTGGTCGATCGTGTCGTCCGCTTTCTCACCCCGTGCGGCCGGCTTGGCCACGTACGGCTCGATCAGGAGGAACGCCGGCGTGAAGCCGCCGAAGGCGACAACGTTGTCGCCGTGGTCCATCTCGGCGATCCCATGCGGATTGCGGCGCGTCTTGCGGGCGCGTTCTTCCGGCGCGCGGGCATCGCGGTTGTAGTCGGCGCGGTCGCGGCGCCAATTGCGGTCCTTGCGGCCTTGGCGCGCCTCGTCTTGCGGCTGCGATGTATTCTCTTCGGGCGCGCTATCGGCGGGCACGTCCGCAACAGCGGCAACGGCCACCGGCTCTTCGGCGGATACGGGCGTAACGGCGTTCACAGTCGCTTCGGCCGCCACTTCCGGCGCCCGCTCTTCACTGCCGCGTTCCTTACGGTCGCCGCGTCCACCGCGGCGGCTGCGGCCGCCACGTGTACGTTCGCGCTCGCCGCCGCGTCCGCCGCGGCGGCCACGGGAATTCTGTTCTTCGCTGTCGTCGCCATTCGCTGCGGCGCCGGTCATTTCACTAAGCTCGTCGATAACGAGCGGGGGGATGGTCGTGTTCAACATCTTCTGGATTGCGGCGACCTGCTTCGAGTCCGAGCGGGTCGCGATTGTGTAAGCGTGCCCCGAAAGGCCCGCGCGGCCGGTGCGGCCGATACGATGGACATAATCCTCGGCGTTCACCGGAACGTCGAAGTTGACGACAAATCCAACGGCGGAGATATCAAGCCCGCGCGCCGCGACATCCGAACAGACGAGCAACTCGGCTTCGTTGGCCTTGAACTTCGCCAGCATCTCGTTGCGCTTGGACTGCGGCATGTCGCCATGCATCGCGACGGCATTGAAACCGTGTTTGGTCAGCGACTTGAACAGGATGTCCACGTCCTTCTTGCGGTTGCAGAAGATGAACGCGTTGTGGATGTTTTTGGCGCGCAGGATGCGGCGCAGTGCTTCGCGCTTGTCATCGAAGCGCACGGTGACAATGCCCTGTTCGATGGTGGTCGCCGCCGAGGCCGGCCGGCTGACCGCGATCTCTTTCGGGTTCATCAGGAATGTGTCGGCCAGCTTTCTGATTTCCTTGTCCATCGTGGCGGAGAAGAAAAGGGTCTGGCGGATTTTCGGCAGCAGCGAGACGATGCGCTCGACGTCGGGGATGAACCCCATGTCCAGCATGCGATCGGCTTCATCGATGACGAGGAGTTTTACGTCGTTGAGCAGGATGCGGCCGCGCTCATAAAGGTCGAGCAGGCGCCCCGGTGTTGCGATCAGCACGTCCACGCCGCGGTCGAGCGCCTTCTCCTGGTCGGTGAAGGATTCGCCGCCGATGAGCAGGGCCATGGCGAGCGGGTGGTATTTTCCGTACTTGATGAAGTTCTCGGAGATCTGAGCGGCGAGCTCGCGCGTGGGCGCGATGATCAGCGAGCGCGGCATGCGCGCTTTTGCGCGGCCACCCGAAAGGATGTCGATCATCGGCATCGTGAAGGCAGCGGTCTTGCCTGTCCCCGTTTGGGCAACGCCTAGCACGTCACGCCCCATGAGAATCACGGGGATGGCCTGCTCCTGGATCGGTGTCGGGTTCAGGTATCCGGCGTCTGAGACGGCTTTAAGAGTGTCCGGCGAAAGGCCGAGGTCTGCAAATTCCATTGGTTCGGAAAATTGTATCCGCCGCGTTCATACATAGGCTGCTTTTCGTTGGTCTTAACGAGGGCAGCACGCGGCCGGTTGTTGCGGCGGCATCATATGTATTCGTTTGACACTGTCAATGTAAAACCCCGTAAATGCAGGGAAATTCATGGTCCTACAACCGTCCCTCCCGCCCGTCCGGAATGCCCTTAAAAGCCTTTAAAAGAGCCCTATGTCACGTCCCCAGCACCTGATTTTGATCCCGGGCCTCCTGCTTGACGAGGTCCTCTGGCGCCACCAATCCGAGCATCTGAAGGACGTCGTCAGGGTGACCGTGGCTGATGTAACCCGGGACGACACCATCGCCGCCATGGCCGAACGCGTCCTGGCCGATGCCCCGCCCAGCTTCGCCTTGGCCGGCCTGTCCTTGGGGGGATATGTGGCTCAGGAAATCATGCGCCAGGCACCCGAACGCGTGGAGCGGCTGGCCCTGGTGGCCACCAACGCCCGGGCCGATAACGAGGAACAGCAGAACAACCGTACCTCCCTCATCAAGCTGGCCGAAATCGGCAAGTTCAAGGGGGTGACCCCGCGCTTGCTCCCCAGTTTCGTTCATCCGGACCGTCTGAACGATCCCACGGTCGCGGGGGTTGTGATGGATATGGCCGAGCGGGTCGGCCAGGAGGCTTTTGTCCGCCAGCAACGGGCGATCATGGCGCGCAAAGACGGCCGCCCGGACCTCGAGGCCATCCGCATCCCGACCCTCATTCTCGCCGGGCGGCAAGACCTGCTCTGCCCGCCTAAGGTGCAAGAGGAGATGGCTGCCCGTCTCACGAACGCGCGGCTGGTATTCATCGAGGATTGCGGGCACCTTCCGCCGCTCGAACGGCCGCACGCCACGACGGCAGTGTTCCGTTACTGGCTGGGTTAGTTTCTATTTTCGTCATCCTTGTGACGTAGCTGCGAGGATCCAAGGGTTTCTGTTTTCGCTGTAAAACAGATGCGAGATAACCCCGGGGTCCTTCGAACCAAGGACGACACACGTGCGAGGCTTGCGAAATGATCGACCGGATTTTCTCTCTGCTCAAAGGCGATGTGAAAGCCGCGAAGAGCGAAACGCGTGCGCCGAGCGGTTTGCAGATTGCCGTTGGCGCCTTACTTGTCGAGGCCGCGCGGCGCGACGATGTGTTCAACGCCGACGAACAGGGCACGATCAAACGCCTGCTCGCCGAGCGTTTCGATCTTTCGGCGGAAGACACGCAGAAACTGTTCGACGTCGCTGAAGAAACCAGCGCCAATTCCGGCCAGCTCTTTGGGTTCACCAACAAGGTGGTCAAAGAACTCGACGAGGCGGATCGCATCCACGTCATCGAGATGCTGTGGGAAGTCGCTTATGCCGATGGCGTGCTCGACGCCCACGAAGACGCGATGATCCGCCGGGTTGCCGGTCTCGTGTATGTCTCGGACTTCGACCGCGGCGCCGCGCGCCGGCGCGTCCTGGAAAAGCTAAATATAAAGGGCTAAGCGCCCATTTCACCTCGCGCTACCGCGCGAAATGAGACTGCGGCAACGGCCGGGCGGATGGAGCGCTGTATCGAGATCGCGATTTATGCAATTAATAATCAATATTATATTCGTTTTTGCCCTATCAATGCCTTAAAGAACGCGAAAATGAGGGCTCTATCGGGGTGGGATTGCACATGATCAAAATCTTAAGCGCGGCGGTTATCAGCCTGATGCTGGCCGGTTGTTCTCGCGACGATATGGGCCAATTGCTGAAGAATACGGCCCGGGGAACGGCCGAAAGCGCTTGCCGTTCGGCTTCCAACTGCTCCACGGGTACGCGCCGGGACCCCATGTCGCCAAAACCGGCCTGGCAGACAGGCGGGGCCGTCCCCAAGGATTCGCCCTACCGGCTCCCGGCGGGCAAATAACCTCGCCCTTCACCCGGGATTCGGGTTGCGCCGGTCCCGTTAAGTAAGTATAGAACGGCCCTCATTTTGGCGACGGGCTAACCGGCGCTCTTACGCGAAAGACAAGTCGATGAAAGTCCGTAATTCCCTGAAGTCCGCGAAGACCCGCGACAAGAACTGCCAGATCGTTCGCCGCAAAGGCCGCATCTACCTCATCAATAAGAAGAACCCGCGTTTCAAAGCGCGCCAGGGCTAGGCGCGAAAGCGAGGTTCTTCCGAGGGGGAGGAACACTGGGCCGCTACTCACGTAGCGGCCCTGATTTTTTTTTGGGCGTGTAACGTCCTTTGCGGCCCTCAAATTAATGCGGCCGCCGCTGTCGCGGATCAAACCGCGCGCGCGTGCCGCCCAGTTCCTGGCGCGTGATATGCGTCGAAGCAAGCGGCGACCACCCGTACCCAGGGTTTACCGTCCTCCGTCATTGCCAGCCGCTCGCTTTCTTCCCAGCGGCATAGACCGTCCTCGATAAGCGGCGCGAGGTCAGGCGCAGCGAGAGCGGCAAATTCGGGGCTAACGGCGCAGTTTCCCTGGCACATTAAGTTCATGATGATTTCTCGTCTGCGGACATCATCGCGGCTGAGGTGCTTACCCCTTACGGTCGCAAGGCGGCCGCTTTCGATCGCGGCGATATACCCTTCTATCGCTGGATCGTTTTGCGCGTAACTCTTCGGCAGGGTACTGATCGCCGAAGCGCCAAAACCCAGCACCGCGGAGCTGCGGTCGGTGGTGTACCCTTGAAAATTCCTGTTGAGGGTTCCCGCTGAGGCGGCTTGCGCCATCTTGTCGTCGGGCGCGGCGAAGTGATCCAGGCCGATTTGCACGAAGCCGTGCTTTGTAAGAGTCTCCTTTGCTGCCGCGAAAAGAGCAAGGCGTTCCTGCGCATCCGGCAGCGGCGAACGTTCCACCAATTTCTGGTGCTTCTTCATCCACGGCACATGCGCATAACCGAAAAGCGCAATGCGTTGGGGTGACAGGCTGAGCGCGTTTTCAATCGTCCGCACGATTCCTTCCGGCGTTTGCAGCGGCAAGCCGTAGATCAGATCGATATTTAGGTCTTGAATTCCTGCTTCCCGGAGGTCGGCCACCCCTCGGGCGACGATGGAGAAAGGCTGGATCCGATTGATGACCTCTTGCACGGGCTTGTCGAAGTCCTGAACACCGATGCTCACGCGGTTGACGCCAAGCGCGGTCAATTCGTCCGCGATTTCTTTGTCGAGCGTCCGCGGATCCGCTTCGACTGCGAATTCGGCGCCGGGTGCAAGGTCGAAGTTCTCCAATATCGCGCGTGTTATCGCTTCCCGCCCGGCGCGCGGTCCCCATGTCGGTGTTCCACCGCCGAAGTGAATGCTTTCGACGCGCGCGCGGAAGGGAATGCTGGCTGCCGCCAGCTCAATCTCGCGGCATACCGCCGACGCATAGGACATCATGATATCCGGGTCGCGCGCCACCTTCATATTGCAGCCGCAGTACCAACAAAGCGACCTGCAGAAGGGGAAGTGTACGTAAACGGAGACTGGCGAGCCGACGTCGATCTGAGCCAACTGCGCGGCGAAAGCGTCCGGTCCGTAGTCAGCGGTGAAGTGCGGCGCCGCGGGATAGCTGGTGTAGCGCGGGACGGGTAAATCGTATTTGTGCAGCCAATGGCTCGTTCGTTCCATGAAATGGACAGCCTCTGCGGTCTAGGGAAGGGCCATTTTTCCGCGCGTCGAACCAAGGAGCGTTGACCGAAATCAATTCCATCGCATGATGGAATATGCAGGTTTTAGCGATGCGCAACGGTCTTCCCCACGCCAGTCTCATCGCCTTTCTTTTTATCGTGTTATTGGCGGGGCATTTGGACGCTGCGGAGGCGGGCGGGGTCGCAGGGCTCCATCAAAAGGTCGGCGTAGATCAGAGCGATCCGATCGCGGTCTTGCAGGATCAGATCCTCAAGGGGCGCGCCTCGCTGACATTCAAGCCTGGTCACGGTTTCTTGGAAGACCTGCTTCGCCAGTTGAGGGTAAGTGCGCAGTCGCAAATTTTGGTGTTCTCGAAGACCAGCTTACAGGCCCCACTTATCGGGCCTGAGGCGCCTCGCGCGATTTACTTCAATGATCGGGTTGCGATCGGATCGGTGCAAAACGCGCCTGTCCTCGAGATCATGGCGCCGGCCAGCAATGGGTACGTTTTTTACACGCTCGAGAACACCGACGCTGGGAAGCCGCGTTTCACGAAATACGAGGGCGCGGATTGTGGGCGCTGCCACGGCTCGGATTCCTTGAGTCCGGGCTTGATCGTTGCGAGTACGCCGGTGCGATCCGACGGAACGCCGGTTTTTATCCCTCACGACGGGCCAGCAAGGCTTTTTGAATTCACGGATCAAACGACGCCAATTTCAGACCGCTGGGGTGGATGGTACGTGACCGGGACCCATGACGGGCGCCCGCACCTCGGCAACGGAGCGGTTGTCTTTGATGATTTTGGTGAGAGGTCTATTCAGCGCCCGGACGCCTCCGCCGCGACAAGCCTCGCGCCTTATTTTGATGTCGGAAAATATCTTCAACCGACCAGCGATATCGTTGCATTGATGGTGTTCGAGCACCAAGCACGGATGACCAACTTGCTTCTCGAGGCGGCGGTCGTGTCGGCGCGAACACAGCACCTGTCGCCGGCCGCTCGCGAGGAAATCCTGGCTTACATGCTCTTTTCGCAAGAGGCGCCGCTGCTAGGGCCGGTCACGGGCGGTAAGGCATTTCAGGAGGCATTTTCAAATGAGGCGGTGCGCGATACGGCGCGGCGCTCATTGCGTGATTTTGACCTCCGCACCCGGCTGTTCAAATATCCGCTGAGCTACATGATTTATAGCCCTATATTCGATGCGCTGCCTGTGTTCGCGAAGCAGGACGTCTACCGCCGACTCCTCGAAATCCTAGAGGGACGGGACAATACGCAGCCGTTCGCGCACCTCACTGCGGACGATCGGCGGAACACTCTGGAAATTCTCCGCGCGACCAAACCGGATTTCGCCGGCGCGTTTTGAAACAAGCGGTTCTAGCGGCCTGACCTCAACCCATACTGGTCTCGCCGCCGATCCACACCACGCGCACCATGTTGGTGGATCCGACTTTGCCGAACGGCATGCCCGCTGTGATCACCAGCGACTTTCCTTCTTTGCCGATGCCGCACTGGAGCGCGGCCTTCACCGCGACGTCACCGATGTCATCCACGGAGTGGATGAAATCGCCCACCACCGAGTGCACGCCCCACACCAGACCGAGACGGCGTCCGGCCGAAAGATTCGGGGTGATGCAAAGGATCGGAACCTCGGGTCGCTCTTGCGCGGCGCGCAACGTGGTCGAACCCGACGAAGTAAAGGTTACGATGGCGGCGGCCTTCAAGGTATGTGCGATCGCACGTGCGGCGGCCGTGATCGCGGCGGGGGACGAGTCTTCCGTCTCTTGATGGCCGGCCTGCATCAGTGTCACGTAATGCTCGTCGCTTTCCACCGATTGGATGATGCGGTGCATGGTCGCCACGGCGCGCACCGGGAACAGGCCCGAGGCGCTTTCGGCGGAAAGCATCACGGCATCGGCGCCATCGTAAACGGCCGTCGCCACATCCGAGGCTTCGGCGCGCGTTGGCACCGGCGATTTCACCATGCTGTCTAACATCTGCGTCGCGACGACGACCGGTTTGCCGTGCTTGCGGCAGGACCGGATGATGCGCTTCTGCAAAACGGGCACGCGTTCCAGCGGCATTTCCACGCCCAGATCGCCGCGCGCCACCATCACCGAATCCGACAGCGCGACGATGGCGTCCAGATGATCGAGCGCCGACGGCTTTTCGAGTTTTGACAAGACGCCCGCGCGGCCACCCACAAGATGGCGCACTTCCGCGACGTCTTCCGGGCGCTGCACGAAACTTAGCGCTACCCAGTCCACGCCTTGCGAGAGGCCGAACGCGAGATCGGCGCGGTCCTTGTCGGTGACGGCTGGGATGGGCAGCGTTACATCGGGGACGTTCACACCCTTGCGGTTCGAGATCGCGCCACCGACGATCACTTCGCAGTCGGCGAAATCCGGGCCGCACGAACGTACTTTCAAGCGCAGGTGGCCGTCGTCGATCAAAAGGCTGGATCCCGGCTTCAGCGCGGCGAAGATTTCCGGATGCAGCAGGCTGACGCGATTTTCGTCGCCGATCTCGTCCTTGAGATCGACGCGGAACATCGCGCCGGTTTTCAGGACCGCGCCGTCGTTCTTGAACTTTCCGACGCGCAGCTTGGGGCCTTGAAGGTCCATCAGGATGGTGATGGGGCGGCCGACTTTCTTTTCCAGTTCCCGGATCGCGGCGATCGAGTTTGCGTGATCCTCGTGGCTACCGTGACTGAAGTTCAGCCGGAAAACGTCCGCGCCTTCTTCGTAAAGGTCCGCGATGACGTCCGAGGCCCGGCTCGACGGGCCGAGGGTGGCGATGATCTTTGCTTGGCGGCCGCGATGGCCCAGAGGGATGGTATTCATGCCCTCAAGACTACAGTCTCTAACGAGGCCGCGCCAGCGCCAGTCCGATGACAATGCCAACGGCGCCAATCACTTGCATACCCGAGAGCGTCTCGTCGAACAGAATCCAGGCCGCCAGCGTCGGGATCACCGGCTGGAGCAGGAGGATGAGCGCGCTGAACGTGGATGAGACGTAGCCCAGCGAAAGAGCGATGAGGGTTTGCCCGGCCACTTGGGTAAGAAGGGCCGTCCCGACGACCACCAACCAGCCCTCGGTGGTTGTGGGCATAAGGTCGGTTTCCATCACGGGGGCGAGCATCCAAAGGATCACGGCCGACCCTAAGCTGCTGAACATCATCAAAGTCATCGTGGAAGCACGCTTGCGGGACCGCGCCACCGCGAGCAAGTACGCCGCATAGAAAGCCGCGGCGGCCAAGCTCATCGCGTCGCCGATGAAATTGCGCGACGACATCGCGAGGCTTTCGGACATCATCACCGCCGATCCGGCGATACCGACCACGAGGCCCACCAGGAACATCCGGCCCGGCCGTTCGCGGAAGAGGAGCCATGCCCCCAACACCACGAACACAGGCGCGCCGTTGGCTAGGAATGACGCGCTCGCCACGGAGGTCAGGGTGACCGACGAATTCCACAGCGCGAGATCGCTGGCGAAGAACACGCCCGCCAACGCGAGCAGCCAAAGGTCTTTCCGGTCGAGCGCGCGGATGCCGAGCCCGGGACCGGTCTCGAATCGCAGAAGAACAGCCAGGAACGGGAGCGCGAGAGTGATGCGCCAAGCGCCCGTCGCCACGGGGCCGATCTCCGACAGCCGCACGAAGATCGGCGCCGATGTCGTGCACACCAGGCCCACGAAGAAAATGAGATACGACCAGCGCTCGACGAAGCGGCGCTCTTGCGGGGCCGGTTCGGCGGCCGGCGGGAGGCCGCTTCTGGCGGCCTGGTCGGGGGAAAGGCTCATAAAACCCGGATTTTTCTAGGCTTATGTCATGGCATGACAGACCATGCAATTGGCGCAAAATCTGGTTTATAGTTGCCTAGTTTTCACGGGTTCTAAAAGGGAGTGTCATGAAGATCCTGAAGTCCGCGGTGGCCCTGGCTGGCCTGTTGGTGAGCCTGATGGGCTCCGCGTCGGCGGCCGACAATCCGATCATGGGTCAATGGGTCGACAAGCTCCCGAGCGGCGCCGCGATGATCATCGAATTCACGCCCGAGCGCATCTCCTTCACCAACGTCACGCCCGACGGCAACTTCCTGCCGGCCAGCGTGTTTCCGGTCACTTACCAGACCCAAGGCAAGGACCAATATGTCGTGGCGATTGAAGGCCAGCCGTCCGAGCCCATGGCCGTCATGATCACCGGTGTTGGAAAAATGAGCCTCAAATTCCCGGGCCGCGGCGAACGCGATCTTGTGCGCTATGTGGCCGACGCCGCTCCGGCTGCAAAACCGAAGGGTCATCCCTAACGGTTCTATGGATCCAGTCGAGCTCATCAATCCGCACGGCCTCTCGGACCTCATCATTACGGGTGACCACGCCGGCAACGCCGTTCCGCCGGAACTGAAGGACCTTGGACTTCCTGCGGCGGAACTCGCGCGCCATATCGGTTGGGACATCGGCGCGGCGGATGTTGCGCGCAAGCTTGCTAAACGTCTCGGCGCGACCGCCGTGCTGGCCCGCGTCTCGCGCCTCGTGATCGATCCCAACCGTGCGCTGGGCGAGCCGGAGAGCATTCCGTCTGTCAGCGACGGGTCGCCGATCCCCGGCAATCAAAACCTCAGCGCGGCTGAACGGGCGGCGCGCGCGGCGAACTATTTCCAACCTTATCACGCCGCAATTGACAGTCAGATCGAACGACTGCGGCGGGCAGGGCGGAGGCCGGCGGTCCTGTGCATGCACAGTTTCACGCCGCAACTTACACACAAGGGCAGGCCGCGGCCCTGGCATATCGGCGTCATGTCGAGCTTCGACCGCGAGCTCGCCGACTACCTGATTGCGGCATTCTCCGCCAAAGAAGGCCTCGTCGTCGGCGATAACGAACCCTATTCCGGCATCACCCACGGCTACGCCCAAAAGCGTCATGGTCTTGCGCAAATGCTCCCTCATGCCCAGTTGGAGATCCGCCAGGATCTCATCAGCGACGAGGCGGGCCAGGAGCGGTGGGCCGATCTGCTGGCAGACGTGATGACGAGCTGGATGGAACGCGGACTGAGCGAGGTTGCAAATGGATGAACTGACGAAACTGAAAATCGAAGCCGCCGCGTTTCGTGGTTTGGTCGACCACCTGCGCAAGCGCTCCGATGCCCAGAACATCGACATCATGAACACCGCCGGCTTTTGCCGGAACTGTCTGGCCAAATGGTATAAGGCTGCGGGTGAGCACTACGGCGCGCCGATGAGCTACGAAGCAGCGCAAGAAGCCGTTTACGGCATGCCCATTGCTGAATGGAAAGCCAAGCATCAGAAGCCTGCCAGCGCCGAGCAGCAAAAAACGTTTGAAACGACGGCGCCGCTGCACGCCAAGATTGGCGTGATCGAATAGCAACACCCGGCCCGTCCCCGATATCCCCATTATCCACAGCTTGTTCGCCGAGCCGGCGCTGCTATGGTCCGCCCTCGTTTTCACTTTTCTGACGTATGGGGGCTGCGATGCCGGACGGCGCAACGACGACTGATAAAGGGGTATCCGCGCAGCGGCTGAAGAGCTTCATCGAGCGCATCGAACGCTTGGAAGAAGAACGCAAAGCCCTCGGTGGCGACCTGCGTGAAGTCTATTCCGAAGCCAAGGGCGGCGGTTTCGATGTGAAGATCATCCGTCAGGTCGTGAAGCTGCGGAAGATGGACAAGGCCGACCGTCAGGAACAAGAAGCGCTGCTGCAGGTCTACCTCGACGCGGTCGGCGAGTGAGCCACCGCCGCAGAGGGTCAGGGCGATCCACCACCCAAAATCGCATCCCCAAGCAAGGCCGCCGCGACCATGGCGGCCGCGACAGCTACACCGCCGAGGATGAGTTTCAGGCGCTGCCTTTTTGCTCGTCCGATGAGGATGATGCAGAGGCAGGCGATAGCGACCAAGACCGAAAGCAGAATATTATCGGCAGCTATAACCATCTGCTTGCCTACCGTTTGAAGCGGCTCCGGCGTCAAAACGCCGCGACCGGCCGTTCATCGCGGACCGTCCGCTAGTAAAGATTATCCAACGTCTCGCGGTATTCGCGTAGCACTGCGTGGCGGCGCACCTTTAGGCTCGGCGTCAGTTGACCGTTCTCGATGGTGAACGGCTGCGCGGCGAGCGCGAACTTGCGCACCTTCTCGATGGGGCTGAGCTGCAAGTTGGCATGCTCAACGGCATGTCCGACCGCGTTGCGGAATTCGTGGTTCTGCACCAATGCGGCGAGATCGTTGGGCTGCCCATGCTGCTGCGCCCAAGCCGAAGCAAACTCGGCGCTCGGTACGATCAACGCGGTGATGTAAGGGCGCTTGTCGCCGTAGACCATCGCCTGCTCGATGGCGTCCTCCAAACACAAGATGCCTTGGATGCGCTGCGGTGAGACGTTGTCGCCGCCCGAATTGACGATGATGTCCTTCTTGCGGTCCGTGATTTCGATGTAGCCGTCTTCATCCAGGCGGCCGATGTCGCCGGTACGAAGCCAGCCATCGTCATCAATGACAGCGATCGTGCCGTCCGGATCGTTCCAATAACCCTTCATCACCAGTTCGCCGCGCACCAGGATTTCGCCGTCATCGGCGATCTTCACCTGGACCCCTTTGAGCGGCGGACCGACGGTCTTGAGTTTAACGCGTTTGGGCGGGTTGGCGCTGATAACCGGCGCCGCTTCGGTCTGGCCGTAGCCCTGCAGCAACGGAATGCCGAGCGAGATGAAGAAGACGCCGACGTCGTAATTCAGCGGTGCGCCGCCCGATACCATGGCTTTCAGACGGCCGCCAAACCGCCCCTGGACCTTTTTGCGCACCAGCTTTTCGCAAGCCAGATCGCGCGCCTTGTCCCACAGCGTCATCTTTTCGGGTTCTTCGTAGCGCTTGCGGCCAAGCTCCAACGCCAGGTCGAACATCCGGCGCTTGAAATCCGATTGAGTCTTCAAGCTCTGAAGGATGCGCGCGCGCATGCTTTCATACAGGCGCGGCACGGCCGTCATAATCGTGGGCCGCGCTTCCTGCATGTTGGTCGAAAGCGTTTCGACACGCTCAGCATAATAAAGCTGCGCGCCTACAGATATGGGGAAGAATTGCCCGCCGGAATGCTCATACGCATGGGACAGGGGCAGGAACGAGAGGAACACTTCATCGGCGAGGCCCAGCGTGCGCAATAGATCCGTCGCGCCGTCGCAGTTCGCGAGGATGTTTCCGTGCGTCAACATCACGCCGCGCGGCAGGCCGCCCGTGCCCGACGTGTAGATGAGGCAACATACGTCGCCGCGCTTCAATTCTTCGACCTCGCCCGGCGGCGCTGTATGTCCATGGCCCGTAAGCTCGACCCAGGAATGAACCTCGACCTCGTGGCGGATCGCTTTGTCCGCGTCTTCTAAGACGTACACCGCAATCTTTTGATCGGACTCGGCGGCGGCCGCGATGACATGCCTTGCCAGTTGCGCCGTGGAGACCAGCGCGAGGCGCGCGCCTGAGTCATTGATGATGTGCAGGTGATTGATGGCGGTGTTGGTCGTGTAGGCGGGCACCGCGATTGCGCCGATCGCCATGATCGCAATATCGCAGATCAACCATTCCGGCCTGTTCTCGGCCACCAGCATCACACGGTCGCCGGGTCTGACGCCGGCGTTTTTCAGGCCATGGGCGAGCGCCGAGACGCGTTCGGCGATTTGGGTCCAGCTTTGCGAGCGGTAGACGCCACCCTGCTTTTCCCAAAGGAAAGCGCGGTCCCCCAGCTTGCGCGCCTGGGCATAGAACATGCCTGGCAGGCTTTCGACCGTCTGCGTGTCGATTTCGTAAGACAATTGCGCCAAAGGCCCCTCCCGAGGGCCCATTCTTCAGTGGATTATCTAAATATGTCCAGTGCATTGGCGTTGGCGCCGCGATTTCGTACCTTATATAGGACCTCATCTGCTCCTTTTTATCGGACATGAAACAATGACGAATTCCGTTACAGAGCGCCGCGTCTACAAGGATGAGCCGGCAAGTGGCGCCGCCGTCAACCTCGGCGAGCTTCCCGCCTGGAAGTTGAGCGATTTGTATGCGGGGCCCGAAGATCCCGCCATCGCCGCGGACTTCGCGCAACTCGATAAGCGCATCGGGGATTTCGAGAAACACCGCGGAAAAGTGGCAGATCTTTCCAGCCCGGCCTTCGCCGCCGCCATCGCCGAATATGAGGCGATCAGTGAAATCACCGGCAGGATCGGAAGCTTCGCGCAGCTCTATCAGACCGAGGACGTGTCCGATCCCGCGCGCGGACGTTTCTATCAGGACATCAGCGAGCGCCTGACCAACCTTGGCGGCCGTCTCCTGTTCTTCACACTCGAAATCAACCGCTTGGAAGACGACGTGCTGGCGCAGAAGATGTCCGACGTGCGCGCACGCCACTATCATCCCTGGGTGCGGGATCTGCGCATCTCGCGTAAGCACGAACTCACCGACGATCTCGAGAAACTGTTTCTCGATAAAAGCACCACGAGCCGCACTTCCTGGGTGCGCCTGTTCGATGAGACCCTCGCCGGCGTCCGTGTCACAGTTGAAGGCGAGGCGGCGCCGATGACACTCACCGCCGCCCTCAACCGCCTCTCGGATCCTGACGAGAACAAGCGCCGTGCGGCGGCCAAGGGCGTCGGCGCGGCGCTTGGTGAAAAAGGGCAGCTCATTACGCTCATCACAAACGTTCTGGCGAAGGACAAGGGTGTCGAAGACGATTGGCGCAAGTTCGCGCGTCCGGTGTCGTCGCGTAACCTTGCCAATCTCGTCGAGGACGAAGTGGTCGATGCGCTCGTCAGCGCCGTGAAGGGCGCTTACAAGGATACCGCTCACCGCTACTACGCGCTGAAGGCCAAGTGGATGGGCAAGGACCAGCTCGAGTATTGGGACCGCAACGCGCCCCTCCCGGCGACCGCCAAGCGGGACATCCCGTGGGGCGAAGCCAAGTCCACGGTGCTCGACGCCTATCATAAGTTCTCACCGAAGATCGCCGGCATCGCCCAGGATTTCTTTGACAAGAACTGGATCGATGCACCGGCGCGTCCGGGCAAGGCTTCCGGGGCCTTCTCTCATCCGACCGTGCCCTCGGCGCACCCCTATATCCTTCTGAACTATCTCGGCAGCCCGCGCGACGTCGCGACCCTCGCGCACGAACTCGGCCACGGCGTGCACCAAGTGCTGGCCGCGCCGCAAGGCTATCTCGTTTCGGGAACCCCGCTCACTCTCGCCGAGACAGCTTCCGTATTCGGCGAAATGCTCACCTTCCAGTCTCTTCTCGCGCAAGAGACCCGGCCGGCGGAACGCCGCGCGCTGTTGGCGGGTAAAGTAGAAGACATGCTCAACACCGTCGTGCGTCAGATCGCGTTCCATGAGTTCGAGCGCCAGGTCCACGACGAGCGCAAGAACGGCGAGCTGTCGATGGAGCGCCTGTGCGAGCTCTGGATGGGAATCCAGGGCGACAGCCTCGGCCCCAAGATCCGCTTCGACGACGAGTACAAATATTACTGGACCTACATCAGCCATTTCCTGCACGTCCCGTTCTACGTCTATGCCTATGCCTTCGGCGACTGCCTGGTGAACGCGCTCTACAACGTCTATGCGACGAAAGCTGTGCCGGACTTCGAGGCCAAGTACCTCGACATGCTCGCGGCCGGCGGCAAGCTGCGCCACAAGGAATTGCTCGCGCCGTTCGGATTGGATGCGACCGATCCCGGCTTCTGGCGCCGCGGCATGAAGACCATCGAAGGTTTCATCGATGAACTGGAGCGGATGGGTTAAGGCCAGGTTCCGGAAAGGCGTGTTTGGTCTTCCGATAAGAACATGCCCCAAATAGAAGAGGCCTCTTAGTGGCGAAGTCAGAGAACACAGTCACCGGACGCGTCCGCCGGTACGCGCAAGTCGGGACCGCGATCGGCGGTTTTGCCGCACGCGTCGCAGGCGAGCGTGTGCTCGGCATTAAGGGCGACAGCAATAAGAACGCGGAAACCTTGAAGCTCGCCCTCGGCGGGCTCAAGGGTCCGCTCATGAAAATCGCGCAGATCCTCTCCTCCATCCCGGAAGCGCTTCCTACGGAATACGCCGCCGAGCTTGCGCAACTGCAAGCCAACGCGCCGCATATGGGCTGGCCGTTTGTGAATCGTCGCATGACCACCGAGCTTGGCGCCGATTGGAAATCGCGTTTTGCCTCGTTCGAGCGCGAAGCCGCCAAGGCCGCCTCGCTCGGTCAAGTGCATAAGGCGCAAACCGGGAAAGGCGAGGCGC
Source organism: Rhodospirillaceae bacterium (assembly GCA_050246995.1). Classification (GTDB taxonomy): domain Bacteria; phylum Pseudomonadota; class Alphaproteobacteria; order Rhodospirillales; family Rhodospirillaceae; genus SHVO01. The sequence goes on from JBFWVA010000003.1 coordinate 119,557, forward strand.
TCGCCTGCAAGCTTCAATACCCGGATATGGAATCGGTGGTCGACGCCGACCTTCGCCAGTTGAAGCTGGTTTTCGCCGCTTACCGGCGCTTCGATCCCGCTATAGACCCGTCCGAAATTCATAAAGAAATTTCGGATCGTCTGCGCGAGGAACTCGACTACGAGCATGAGGCCCGCAATCTCGCGCTCTATCGTCACATGCTTGCGAAGGAGCAGGGGGTGCATATCCCCGATGTGTACGACAAACTTTCAACACGGCGCCTGCTCACCATGTCCTGGCTGGAAGGGCGGCCGCTAAAGGACATCGCCGGCGAAGCCGACCAAAAGACCCGCGACGCCATCGCGGTGAACATGTTCCGCGCCTGGTATGTGCCGTTCTACCGGTACGGCGTGATCCACGGCGACCCCCACCTCGGCAACTACACCGTCCGGCCGGATGCCTCAGTCAACCTTATGGATTTCGGCTGCATCCGCGTTTTTGCGCCGTCTTTCGTGAAGGGTGTGATCGACCTCTACCGCGCACTCCAGAAGAATGACCGCGACCTCGCCGTTTCCGCTTATGAGACGTGGGGCTTCAAGGGCCTCAGCAATGAGATCATCGACGTCCTCAACATCTGGGCCGCCTTCGTCTACGCGCCTTTGATGGAAGATCGCCCGCGTCTGGTCGAGGAAACCAACGCCGCCGAATACGGGCGCGACGCCGTGGCCAAGGTGCACAAGGAGCTGAAGCGCCTCGGCGGCGTGAAGCCTCCGCGCGAATTCGTCCTGATGGACCGCGCCGCTATCGGCCTCGGCTCGGTCTTCATGCATCTCAACGCCAAAGTGAACTGGTACCGCCTGTTCCACGAAACCATCGAAGGTTTCGATGCAAAGAACTTGGCGAAAGTGCAGGGCGCAGCGCTGAAGAAAGCGGGATTAGCTTAATCCCATATTCCCTCCCCTGAAGGGGGAGGGTCAGGGAGGGGTCGTTTCCTCTCATTATCGTTTGGCGTATGTGGGCGACGACGCCTTCCAGATTTTCAAGAATGTCGTTGTTCCAAAATCTAAGAACAAAAATCCCAGCCGCATTCAAAAACTCTGTTCGCGTATCATCGCGGTCTTTTGTGAGCTCAGCATGCTGACCCCCGTCACATTCGATGGCGAGCTTTAGCGCGGGCGCATAAAAATCTAAGATGTAATCGCCGATGGGGTGCTGACGGCGAAACGACGTCAATTCCAATTGCTTGGCGCGAAGGATCGACCATAGCTTTTTTTCCGCGTCTGTCATCTCGCGGCGCAGACGTTGAGCTCGGATCGTCTTTGTCCGCGTTCTGTCGAATTTTCCTAACAGAAAACGACCCCCACCTGACCTCCCCCTTTCAGGGGGAGGAATAATACGCTACTCGCTCTTCGCTTCCTGCGTCGTCGGTGTGCACGCTTCGGGCGTCACATTGCAGTCGGCGGTCAGGTTCATCACGCCGGTGATGAGATCGTTCTCGATCGTCACCTGCACCGGGATGAAGCGATCGTCTGCGGTGAACAGGATTTTCCCGCGCGATTCCTGCATGCGTTCCTCGCCGCGTGGCGAGAAGCCGGCGATGGGCACCAGCGTGGTGTTCACTGTGATCACGTTGTATGACTTGTCATTGATGGTCACGCCGCGCGGGGCGCTCGTGGTGCCGATGATGTCGTAGCGGCGCTGGCCGTCATACACCGGCACGCGGAACTTGATCGGGGTCTTGCCCGCGCTTTGCGCCATCACCTGGTGGCGCGCCGCGATGAAGGCGGCCATGGGGTCCATCGCGCCGGTACGCTTATCTTCCGGTACCGGCTTCTTCTTATCGCGCCCTTTGTCGTTCTTGTTCCACGGCAGCTGGTCGTAGCTCAGCTCTTCGCCGGTCTCACGTTGGATGTAGCGTTCCTGCGTCGAAGGGCTTCGTGTCGCCGGGTCATAGGTCATCAGCAGGCTCGAATCGATCTCCGAACCGGACCAGTCGCGCCGATAGCTCGTCGGCAGGGGGGTGATCATGTTCTCTTTGGATGTGAAGGTCCCTTCACCACTCAAGTCGGCGCGGAACTCGCGCACCCATTTCGCGACGCCACCCGCCGTCAGCTTGAGGCCGGTGGTGTAGGTGTCGGAGTCCTGCGAAAGGGAAACGACGGCGTCCCCCACATGCAGGCCGCCGACCATCAAAGAAAAAGCAAGCCGCTCGTTTTGTGCGGCGTCCTGGGCCTGGCTCGGCGTACTCACAGCCGCCAGAGCGAGCAGTCCGCCTACGGCGCCCGCCGTCATACGGCGGTAAAAATCGTGCATCGGTCGTCCTCCGGTGCCCTCTCGGAAAGAATCTATAGGGATTCCTCGTCCTTTTTCTAGGGGTGCGGGCCACATGCCACGAAATGACCTTTTTCGCTCCCGCAGCAATTGCGGGGAGAGTTGGCAAGGTCGCGTGAACTGTGTCAGGTTTCCAGCTTGCCGGTTTCGGCCGTTACAAAGCTCATTACAAAGGTAGGTCCGTAAAAAGCGTTAGTCCCTCCAAGTTCTTTGGAGGGTTCATTTGGGGGATTTCCATGCAGATTGGCGTACTGAAGGAGCGCCGCGCTGGCGAAACGCGCGTCGCGGCCACACCCGATACTGTCAAAAAACTCGTCGCCGCCGGCTGTAAAGTTACAGTGGAAACCGGAGCGGGCGCGGGCTCCCAGATTAGTGACGCACTGTTTCAAGAGGCCGGCGCAACCATCGCGCCCAACGCGGCCGTAGCCGCCGCCTCCGACGTCGTCTTCAAGATTCAAAAGCCGATGACCGCCGCCGAAGGCGTAGACGAGGTGAGCTACCTCAAGTCCGGCTCGGTGCTCATGGCGCATCTGTCCGCGCTAACCAGTAAGGACCTGATGCAGGCTCTGGCGACCCAAGGCGTCACCACCTTCGCCATGGAACTGATGCCGCGCATCAGCCGCGCGCAGGCCATGGACGTGTTGTCCTCGCAATCGAACCTCGCGGGCTACAAAGCCGTGGTCGATGCCGCAGCCACGTTCGGGCGCGCCATGCCCATGATGATGACCGCGGCCGGCACGATCGCACCGGCGCGTGTGCTGGTGTTCGGCGCGGGTGTAGCGGGTCTGCAAGCTATCGCCACCGCCAAGCGCATGGGCGCGGTGGTTTACGCGACGGATGTCCGCTATGCGACCAAGGAGCAGGTCGAATCCCTTGGCGGCAAGTTCATCGTCGTCGATGAGGAGAAAATGAAGGCCGCCCAGACCGCGGGCGGCTATGCGAAGGAAATGGACGATGACTTCAAGCGCAAGCAGGCCGAGGCCGTGCGCGCCGAAGTCGCTAAATCCGACATCGTCATCACCACCGCACTCATCCCCGGCAAACCGGCGCCCCGACTGGTGGCGGGCGATGTCGTGGCTCTGATGAAAGCCGGCTCAGTGATCGTCGATCTTGCCGCCGAAGCCGGCGGCAACGTCGAGGGCACCGTGAAGGATCAGGTCGCGATAACCGCCAACGGCGTCACCATCCTAGGCTACACCAATATGGCCGCGCGTCTCGGGCGCGATGCCAGCTCATTGTTCTCGAAGAACATCCTCAACTTCATCACGCTGATGCTCGAGAAGGGCACCGGCAACTTGAAGATCAACTGGGACGATGAACTCGTCAAAGGCACCTTGGTCACTAAGGACGGAAAGATCGTTCACCCGTCGCTCGCGGGTTAGGGGAGGACGGAACATGGAAACAGTCGCTCATATGGCCGCCAGCCCGGATACCTTCTGGTATCTGATCACGATCTTCGTGCTCGCGGTGTTCGTCGGGTTTTACGTGGTGTGGAGCGTAACGCCCGCGCTGCATTCGCCGTTGATGGCGGTCACCAACGCGGTGTCCAGCGTCATCATCGTCGGCGCGATCCTGGCCGCCGGCCCACCCGAGATCACCAGTTCCAAGATCCTCGGCTTCTTTGCTGTGGTGCTCGCCTCGGTGAACATCTTCGGCGGGTTCATCGTCACTCAACGCATGCTTGCCATGTTCAAGAAGAAGGGCAAATAGCATGTCGCAAGGTGCAACCCTCTTCGCTTATATCGTCGCCGGTGTCTTCTTCATCCTGACGCTGCGCGGCCTCTCCAGCCCCGAGACCTCCCGCAAGGGCAACATGTTCGGGATGGTGGGGATGGCGATTGCCATCTTCACCACGCTGACCTCGCCTGTGGTGCAGGAGTACGTCTGGATCGTCGCCGGCATCGCGGTCGGTGGCGCCATTGGCGTCATCATCGCCAAGAAGATCGAGATGACCGCCCTGCCGCAGCTGGTCGCGGCGTTCCATAGTCTCGTGGGGCTCGCCGCCGTGCTCGTGGCCACCTCGGCGCTGCAATCGCCGGAAAGCTATGGTCTCGGCGCGCCGGGCACCATCGCCGCCGGCAGCCTGGTGGAGATGTCCATTGGTTTGGCGATCGGCGCCATCACTTTCTCGGGCTCGATCATCGCCTTCGCCAAGCTCCAGGGGCTTATGACCGGAAATCCGCTGGTCTTCAAAGGCCAGCATCTGCTCAACGCCATTCTCGGCATCGGCATCGGCGTGTGTGTTGTGATGTTCTGCATGACCGAGAACCACAACTACTTTTACGCCCTGATGGCGGTCAGCTTCCTGATCGGCTTCCTGCTTATCCTGCCCATCGGCGGCGCGGACATGCCCGTCGTGGTCTCGATGCTGAACAGCTATTCCGGATGGGCGGCGGCGGGCATCGGTTTCACCCTGCACAACAGCCTACTCATCATCGTGGGTGCGCTGGTCGGCTCGTCGGGCGCGATTCTGTCCTACATCATGTGCAAAGGGATGAACCGCTCGATCTACAGCGTCATCCTCGGCGGCTTCGGCGGCGATACCGCCGCGGCGGCCGGCGGCAAGAAGGAAGCGCGGCCGCATAAGGCCGGTTCCGCCGACGACGCGGCCTTCATCATGAAAAACGCCAGCAAGGTCATCATCGTCCCGGGCTACGGCATGGCCGTCGCCCAGGCCCAGCACGCCCTGCGCGAGATGGCCGATCAGCTGAAGAAGGAAGGCGTCACCGTCAAATACGCCATCCACCCTGTCGCGGGCCGCATGCCCGGTCACATGAACGTGCTCCTCGCCGAAGCCAACGTGCCCTATGACGAAGTCTTCGAGCTCGAGGAGATCAACCACGAGTTCTCCACCGCCGATGCGGTCTACGTCATCGGCGCCAACGACGTGACAAATCCCGTCGCCAAGACAGACCCTGCCAGCCCAATCTTCGGCATGCCGATCCTGGATGTGGAAAAGGCGAAGACGGTCCTGTTCGTGAAGCGCTCCATGGGTGCCGGTTACGCAGGTGTCGACAACGAGCTGTTCTACCGCGACAACACCATGATGTTGCTCGGTGACGCCAAGAAGATGACCGAAGAGATCGTCGGATCGCTTTAGTTCTCTGATTTTTCGGAAAGGCGCCGCGCGGGTGACGTCTCGCGGCGCTTTTTTTGCGTCCGCGATATGTGCCACACTCCGGGCGGGATCAGGTAGGGGATAGCCTTGAAAGAAACGAGCGAACTTACAGTACGCGGTATTTTGATCGGCGCGGCCATCACGTTCATTTTCACCGCCGCGAATGTCTACCTCGGTCTGAAAGTCGGACTCACCTTCGCCACCTCCATCCCCGCCGCGGTGATCTCCATGGCGATCCTGCGCAAGGTGCGGGACGCCGGCATCCTCGAAAATAACATCGTGCAGACCGTCGCCTCGTCGGCGGGTACGCTGTCCTCCATCATCTTCGTCCTGCCCGGCCTCATTATGATCGGCTGGTGGACCGACTTTCCCTATTGGACCACCTTCGGGATCTGCGCGGCAGGCGGCATCCTTGGCGTGATGTTCTCCATCCCCTTACGGCGCGCGCTGGTCGTGCAGTCGTCGCTGCCGTTCCCTGAAGGCGTCGCGGCGGCCGAAGTCCTGAAAGTCGGTACCGAAACGCGCGGCGGTGCGCAGGAAGCCCGCGCGGGATTCACCGTCATCGTCATCAGCACGCTGGTATCGGCGGCTCATACCGCCATGATCGGCGCAAAGCTCCTGTCGGGCGAACTCGCGGCCTACTTCCGTGTCGGCTCATCGGCGACCGGAATCGCGGGCGGACTTTCGTTTGCGTTGCTGGGGGCCGGACATCTTGTAGGCCTGTCGGTGGGGACCGCGATGTTCTGCGGATTCCTGATCGCCTGGGGCGTGGCCACGCCGGTCCTCACGGCGCTGCATCCGGCTGATGGCGCCGCCGTCGATGTCGCGCGCACGGTTTGGGCTACGCAGGTCCGCTTCATTGGCGCGGGCGCCATCGGCGTCGCTGCGCTGTGTAAACTGTTGGAACTTGTCGGCCCGATCTGGCGCGGCATGGCGGCCGCGCGCGCCTCACGCGCTCAAGTCGGTGCCACCGTGCGCGAGGATCAGGATATCCCGGCGAACATCATCGGGCTCGTGACCCTGGTGTCGCTAGGGCCTATCGCTCTCCTGCTCTGGCAATTCCTCGCCGGCGGCCCTCTTGCCGCGAGCGCGCTGGGGTTTGTGCTGGTCAGCCTGATCTACATCGTGATCGTCGGCGCCTTTGTCGCTTCGGTGTGCGGCTATATGGCCGGCCTGATCGGCTCGTCAAACAGCCCGCTGTCCGGCGTCGGCATCCTCGCCATCCTTGGCGCGGCCTTGCTCCTGACGCCTTTCGCGGCGTCGGCGCCAGATGAAATGCGCCAGGCCTTGATCGCCTTCGCCCTGTTCGTGACCTCGATCATTTTCGCCGGCGCGACCATCTCCAACGACAATCTCCAGGATCTCAAAACCGGGCAGCTCGTGGGCGCCACCCCGTGGCGTCAGCAGGTCGCGCTCATGTTTGGGGTCGCCGCCGGCGCGGCCGTCATCCCACCGATCCTGGACCTCCTCAATAAGGCCTATGGCTTCGCGGGCGCTGTGCGTGCCGAAGGCCTCACGACAGATCCACTCCCGGCGCCGCAGGCGACGCTGATCTCCAGCCTTGCGCGCGGCGTACTCGGGGGTGATCTCGATTGGAGTCTGCTCGCGATCGGTGGGGCTGTCGGGGTCGGCCTACTGGTGATCGATGCCGTGCTGGGCCGCAAGGGCTGGCTGCGCATCCCGCCGCTTGCGGTCGGCATCGGCATCTATCTGCCCATGACCATCACCGTGCCGGTTTTCGTCGGCGCGGTCCTCGGATGGCTCTATGACCGGCGCGCGAAGCGCACGGCCAACCCGGCCGCCATGAAGCAGATGGGCGTGCTCATGGCTTCGGGCATGATCGTCGGGGAAAGTATCTTCGGCGTGTTGCTCGCTGGGCTCATTGTCGGCACCGGCAATGATGCGCCGCTGGCGCTTGTCGGCGACTCCTTTGCGGGAGCCGCCGAGGTGCTCGGTCCGATCGTGTACGCGGCACTCGCATGGATGCTCTACCGTGTGGCGATGAAGCGCGGAACTTAGTTCCGCGCCTTATCGACCAGACGGCTGTTCTTCAGCCAGCGCATCATGCCGCGCAGGCGTGCGCCGACTTCTTCGATCTGGTGATTGGCGCTGTTGCGGCGCATCGCCTTGAAGCTCGGTTGGCCCGCCCTGCATTCAGTCATCCAGTTGGACACGAATTTGCCCTGCTGGATTTCACTAAGGATGCGCTTCATCTCTTTCTTGGTTTCGTCCGTCACGATGCGAGGGCCGGCGGTGTAATCGCCGTACTCAGCCGTGTTCGAGATCGAGTAGCGCATATCGGCGAGGCCGCCCTCGTACATCAGGTCCACGATCAGCTTCATTTCATGCAGACACTCGAAGTAAGCCATCTCCGGTGCGTAACCGGCTTCGGTGAGGGTCTCGTAGCCCGCGGTGATGAGGGCGGAAAGGCCGCCGCAAAGAACCGCTTGTTCGCCGAAGAGATCGGTTTCGCACTCTTCGCGGAAGGTGGTCTCAAGGATGCCCGCGCGGCCCGCGCCGATGGCCGAGGCGTAGGACAACGCGATCTGCTTTGCGGTGCCCGAGGCGTCTTGTGCCACGGCGATGAGGGCCGGCACGCCCGCGCCGCGCGTGTATTCAGCGCGGACGGTATGGCCTGGGCCTTTAGGCGCGACCATGAATACGTCGAGATCCTTGCGCGGTTCGATCAGATTGAAGTGTACGTTGAGGCCGTGGGCAAAGGCGATGGCGGCGCCCTGCGGAAGGTTGTCGCGCACTTCATCCTTATAAATGTCGGCCTGCAACTCGTCCGGTGTCAGGAACATCACAACATCGGCCCACTTGGCGGCGTCCGACGGCGTCATGATGGCGAAGTTTTCCTGCGCCGCTTTGGCGCGGGTGGACGAACCTTCCTTCAGCGCGACGGCGACGTTCTTTACGCCCGATTCACGCAGATTCAGCGCATGGGCGTGGCCTTGGCTGCCATAGCCGATGATGGCAACGCGCTTTTCCTTCACCAGGTTCGTGTTGGCGTCACGGTCGTAATAGACTTGCATGGTATCCTCGTTCTTTCGTGAGAGTTTAAGCGTGCGGACGTAATCCGCCCGTGCCGCGCGCAATGGCGGCGATTCCGGTACGTGAAATTTCAGCAAGGCCCAGGGGGCGCATCAGTTCGATGAAGGCGTCGATCTTCTGGCTGTTGCCGACGATCTCGAACACAAAGGATTCAACGCTCGAGTCCACAACGTTGGAGCGGAAGATATCTCCGATACGAAGGGCCTCGTTACGCTTCTCGCCCGTGCCGACCACCTTGACCAGGGCGAGTTCACGCGAGACCGATGGGCCTTCCTCGGTCAGGTCGCGCACTTCATGCACGGGGATGAGGCGGCCCAGTTGCGCTTTGATCTGCTCGATAATCCGGCGCGTGCCGGTAGTCAGGATGTTGATGCGCGACAGATTGCGGGCGGTGTCGACCTCCGCCACCGTCAGGCTTTCGATGTTGTAGCCGCGCGCCGCGACCATACCGATCACCCGCGCCAGCACGCCGGCTTCGTTATCCACCAGCACCGAGATCACGTGGCGGTGCACATCCGGAGTGACCAGCCGCGGCGGCGGCACGGGGGCTGGGGCTTCCGCGACCATTTGTAGAGGGCGGGACGTGGCGGCGGGCTTACGCGCGCGCGTTCTGTTCTTGCGCATGATGTTCTGCCTCAGACCAGGGCGCGGCCTTCGGCCGACACATTCGCGAAACCTTCGTCCGTCGCACTCAGCATCATCTCGTTGTGCGGCTTGCCGGACGGGATCATGGGGAAGCAGTTCTCGTTCGGGTCCACATGGACATCGACGATCACCGGGCCATCGGTCGTCATCATTTTCTTGATGGTTTCATCCAGCTTCGCGGGATCGCTCACGCGCAACCCCGTCCATCCGAACGCCTCGGCCAGTTTCACGAAGTCGGGCAGGGCCTCGCTATAGCTCTGCGAATAGCGCCCGCCATGCATCAGCTCCTGCCACTGGCGCACCATGCCCATGTATTGGTTGTTCAGGATGAACACTTTCACCGGCGCGCGGTGTTGCACGGCGGTCGAGAGTTCCTGGATGTTCATCAGAATCGAGGCTTCCCCGGCGATATCAATCACCAGTTTGTCCGGATGCGCGATCTGCGCACCGATGGCCGCCGGTAAGCCGTAACCCATGGTCCCGAGACCGCCCGAGGTCAGCCAGCGGTTCGGTTCCTGGAAGCGGTAAAACTGCGCAGCCCACATTTGATGCTGGCCCACTTCAGTTGTGACAATGGCGTTGGATTTCTTGGTCAGTTCGTACAGGCGCTGCACGGCGTGCTGCGGTTTGATCGTGCTCCCGCGTTGCTCAAAGCTCAGGCAATCACGCGCGCGCCATTCCTCGATCTTCGCCCACCAGGCTTTCAGCGCGCCGGTATCGCGGCGGCGCGGACGGCTATTCCATTCCTTGATCATCAGACGCAGGGTTTCAGCACAATCGCCCACCACCGGCACGTCCACCAGCACGTTCTTATTGATCTGCGAGGGATCGATATCGACGTGGATCTTTTGGGACCCAGGCGAGAAGGCGTCCAAGCGCCCGGTCACGCGGTCGTCGAAACGCGCGCCGATGTTGATCATCACGTCGCAGTCGTGCATCGCGAGGTTGGCTTCATAAAGCCCGTGCATGCCCACCATGCCCAGCCACGCGCGGCCCGCTGCGGGATAGGCGCCGAGCCCCATGAGGGTCGAGGTGATGGGAAAGCCGGTGAGTTCCACCAGCTCGCGCAGGAGTTCCGAGGCCTCGGGGCCGGCGTTGATTACACCGCCGCCGGTGTAGAACAGGGGGCGTTCCGCTTCGGCCATGAGGTCCACGGCCATCTTCACGGCGGCCATGTCCGGCACGGTGCGCGGGCGATAGGTCTTGTGCTGTTCGCTCGGGATATCGCGCGGCGGCGGCGTGTACGAGCCCAGCGCGAGCGCGACGTCCTTCGGGATATCGATCACCACCGGACCGGGGCGGCCCGAACGTGCCACGTAGAAGGCTTCGTGGATGATGCGCGGTAGGTCGCGCACATCCTTCACCAGGTAATTATGTTTGGTGCAGGCGCGCGTAATGCCGATGGTGTCGGCTTCCTGGAAAGCGTCGCTTCCGATCAGGGCCGTCGGCACTTGCCCTGTGAAACACACGACGGGGATGGAATCCATCAGCGCGTCGGTGAGGCCGGTGACCGCGTTTGTCGCGCCGGGGCCCGACGTCACCAGCACGCACCCCACTTTTCCGGTCGAGCGCGCGTAGCCTTCGGCGGCATGCACCGCCGCTTGCTCATGGCGCACCAGCACATGGCGAATGCGGTTCTGCTTAAACAGCTCGTCGTAGAGCGGCAGCACCGCACCGCCCGGGTAGCCGAACAGGACGTCGACGCCCTGATCCTCGAGGGCTTTCAACACAAGATGGGCGCCGGAAAACTTGGACTTGCTCATGAAAAACACTCGGCCGGGCGGTTAAGGGGGCGGAACCTATTGACGCTGCAATGCAGCGTCAACAATTAACGGAAAGAAAGATCGATAAATTTGTAATAAAGGTACGCAAATTACAATAATAGGTAATAATATTACATATTCGCGACATAAGGCACCCTTTCGCCCAGAGCGGAGACCACGGCCTCAGTGAGATCGCTGGTCGAAGCGCAGCCGCCGATGTCCCGTGTGCGCACACCATTTTCGAGCGACCGCGACACCGCGCGCTCAAGCTTTGCGGCGAGATCCGGCCGCGCGAGGGAATGGCGTAGGGCGAGGGCGAGGCTGAGGATCATCCCGCAGGGATTGGCGTAGTTCTTTCCGGCGATGTCCGGCGCCGAGCCATGGATCGGCTCATAAAGCCCCGCCTTTCCTGGCGTGCCGAGGGAGGCGGACGGCAACATGCCCAAAGATCCCGTCAGCATCGCGGCTTGATCGGACAGAATGTCGCCGAACAGGTTGTCCGTCAGGATGACATCGAATTGCAACGGTGCGCGCACAAGCTGCATGGCGCAATTGTCCGCCAAGATGTGCGAGAGCTGCACGTCGCTATATTCGGCGTCGCGCAGCTTCTGGACTTCCTCGCGCCACAATAGGCCCGCTTCCATCACGTTGGCTTTGTCGGCCGAACAGACGACGCCTTTTCGCGTGCGTGCGAGCTCGAAAGCTACCCGGGCCACACGCCGGATCTCATCACACGTGTAGCTGTGTGTGTTGATTCCGCGCCGCTTTCCGCCGGGAAGCTCGGTCACGCCGCGCGGCTCGCCGAAGTAAACGCCGCCCGTCAGTTCGCGTACGATCATCAGGTCCAAGCCCGCGACCACCTGAGGCTTCAAGGTCGATGCGTCGGCCAGGCTTGGGAAGAGAACTGCGGGTCGTAGGTTCGCGAACACCTGCATCGCGCCGCGCAAATCCAGAAGGCCCGCTTCAGGGCGCTGGTGGAACGGTTGGTTCGCCCATTTGGGGCCGCCCACGGCGCCAAGAAGCACCGCGTCGGCGGCACAAGCCGCCGCGACGGTAGCTGGCGCGAGAGGTACACCCGCGACGTCAATTGCCGCGCCGCCGATCAAGCCTGCGGTGACGTTAACCGCGAAGTTTTCATTCGCGCTGAACCAGGTCAGCACTTTGCGCGCGGCGGCTGCCACTTCGGGGCCGATGCCGTCGCCGGGCAGGAGGAGGACGTTCTTAGTCATGGCCAGGGGTTCCTGTGTTGCGCCAAGGTTCGCGCCAGACGCGCGCTAGTTCGAACCGGGCGATATCGTTTTCGTGTTGGAGGGTGACGCCGATCTCATCAAGGCCGGCGAGGAGAAGGGCCTTACGCGCGGGCTCGATGTCGAACCGGTAGCCGCGTCCCTTCGCCGTGACGATCGCCTGCAAGGGGAGGTCAACTGTGACTTCGCTGGTCGCCGGCGTGGAGACGAGGGCGGTCAACGCTTCGACATCGTCCGGAGGCAACGTGATGCAAAGGATGCCGTTCTTCATGCAATTGGACGCGAAGATGTCCGCGAAGCTCGGCGCGATGACGCAGCGGATGCCAAAGTCGGCAAGTCCCCACGGCGCATGCTCGCGGCTGGAGCCGCAGCCGAAATTGACGCCCGCGATCAGCGTCGTCGCATGACGGTAGGGGTTACGGTTCAGCACGAAGTCGGATTTTTCACGCCCGTCCGCCTGAAACCGCATGTCATTGAAAACGAACTTCCCGAGCCCTGAGCGTTTGATGGTTTTCAGGAACTGCTTGGGCATGATGGCGTCGGTATCGATGTTCGCGAGCGGCAAGGGCGCGGCGGGTCCTGTCAGTGTGGTAAACGGAATCATCGTGCGTCTCCTTGCGCCCCGAGGCGGCGGACATCGGTAAGGCGCCCGGTCACCGCGGCGGCCGCGGCCATTGCGGGCGAAACCAAGTGCGTGCGGCTGTCGCGGCCCTGGCGGCCTTCGAAGTTGCGGTTGGACGTCGAGGCGCAGCGTTCACCAGGGCCGAGCACGTCCGGGTTCATGGCCAGGCACATCGAGCATCCCGGCTTTCGCCATTCCGCGCCGGCGGCCTCGAAGATGTCGTGCAAACCCTCGCTCTCGGCTTGGCGGCGGACAGCGTCGGACCCCGGTACCACCAACATGACGACGCCCGGCTTGACGGTGCGTCCTTTCATCACTTCAGCGGCGGCGCGTAAATCCTCGATACGTCCGTTCGTGCAAGAGCCTAGAAAAACTTTGTCGATGCGGATGCCTTCGAGATCCTGACCCGCTTCTAGGCCCATATAAGCGAGTGCGCGTTCGACCTGTATGCGTTTGCCCGTATCGGCGAATTTATCAAGAACGGGAACGCGTGCGGTGATCGGCGCCACATCCTCCGGACTGGTGCCCCAGGTCACATGCGGAACAACGCTCGCCGCATCGATCACGACTTCCCGCTCGAAATGCGCCGCTGGGTCCGAAGTGAGGCCGCGCCAGTGGGCGACCGCTTCGGTCCAGCGCGCACCCTGCGGCGCATGCGGACGTCCTTGAACGTAGGCGAAGGTCTTGTCGTCCGGCGCGATCAAGCCGGCGCGGGCTCCGGCTTCAATCGTCATATTGCAAAGGGTCATCCGGCCTTCCATGGACAGCGCGCGGACGGCTTCACCCTGATACTCAATGACGTAACCCGTGCCGCCGGCGGTGCCGATGCGTCCGATCACCATGAGTGCAAGATCTTTGGCGGTGACGCCGACGCTCAGCCGGCCATCGATGGTGACGCGCATGTTGCGCGACTTCTTCATGCGCAAGGTCTGGGTCGCGAGCACATGTTCGACCTCGGACGTGCCGATCCCAAACGCGAGCGCGCCGAATGCCCCGTGGGTCGAAGTATGTGAGTCGCCGCAGACGATGGTCTTGCCGGGTTGGGTCAGGCCCTGTTCCGGCCCGATCACATGAACAATCCCATGACGTTCGTCGGTCAACGGGAAATACCCGACAGCGAAGTCGCGCGCATTCTCGTCCAGGGCCGCGAGTTGCGCGCGGCTTTCCGGATCGGCCACATGGGCTTCGCGGTCCTGGGTCGTCGGCACGTTGTGATCGGCCACGGCCCAGGTTAGGTCGGGGCGGCGCACCTTGCGTATCGCTGTCCGCAAGCCTTCAAAGGCTTGCGGCGAGGTCACTTCGTGCACCAAGTGTAAGTCGATGTAGAGGAGCGCGAGACCGTCCCCGTCGGCGGTGACGGTATGGCTATCCCAAATCTTATCATAGAGCGTGCGGGCGTAGGTCATGTTAGCGGACCTCCGGCGCGGATGCCCGGTAGGCGCGATTCACCGCGCTGGTGACCGCGTGCAGCGAGGCCAGCAGCACATCCTCGTGGATTCCGGCGCCGTAGAAACGTTGGTCATCTGAGGTTTGGATTTGCACATAAGTAGCCGCGTCGCTCGCCGCGCCGCCGCTGCGCGACTTTTGCTGCAGGTCGACGATATCGAAGTTCAGGTCGACGATATTCTTGATGGCGTTGCAGTAGGCTTCCACCGGACCGGTGCCGAGACCATCGACCGCGTGAATGGCGCCGCGCACGGATACCGTTGCGCTCAGCGACACTTTGAACGGGCTGAGATGGCGACAGGTGTACTGCCGGAACAAAAGCACATCGTCGGCGCGTAGGAACTCGGCTTCGAATAACTGCCAAATATCGCCCGGCTGCAACTCCGCGCCGTTTTCCGAATGGTGCTGCACCGTCTTGGCGAATTCAATCTGCATCGCCTGCGGCAAGACAAGGCCGTATTCATGTTCGAGCACAAAGGCGACGCCGCCTTTGCCGGACTGGCTGTTGATGCGGATAACCGCTTCATATCGCCGCCCGACATCGGCCGGATCGATAGGCAGGTATGGCACCTCCCACAGACCGGAGTTGCTTGCGCTTTGCGCCGCGAGGCCCTTCTTGATCGCGTCTTGATGCGAGCCCGAGAAAGCCGCGAACACCAGTTCACCGGCATACGGGTGGCGCGGATGGACGGGAATTTTCGTGCAATGTTCCGCCACCTGAACGAAGCGCTTGATGTCCGAGAAGTCGAGCCCGGGATCGACGCCCTGCGTGAACATATTGAGCGCGAGGGTGACGAGATCGACGTTGCCGGTGCGTTCGCCGTTGCCGAACAGCGTGCCTTCGACGCGGTCGGCTCCGGCCATCAGCGCGAGTTCGGCTGCCGCGACCGCAGTACCCCGGTCGTTGTGCGGGTGCACGGAGAGAATGACCGCATCCCGCCCACTGATGCTATCCGCGAACCATTCGATCTGGTCGGCGTAGACGTTGGGGGTCGCCAGTTCCACCGTTGCCGGCAGATTGAAGATGATCTTACGGTCTCGCGTGGGCCGTACGACATCCATCACCGCTTCGCAGATCTCCTGCGAGAAATCGAGTTCCGTACCGGTGAAGCTCTCGGGCGTATATTCGACGGTGACGTCCGTGTCGCTATTCGCCGCAAGCGCGGCGATGCGACGCGCCGCATCCACGGCCAACGTGACGATGCCGGCACGATCGGATTTGAAGACAACGCGGCGTTGCAAGGTCGATGTGGAATTATACAGGTGGATGATGGCGCGCCGGCAGCCTTGCAGACTCTCAAACGTGCGTTCGATGTGCGGCGTACGCGCGGGCGTCAGCACTTGGATCGCGACGTCATCGGGGATGAGATTGCTATCGATCAGATGACGGATAAACTCGAATTCGGTCTGCGAGGCCGCTGGAAAGCCCACTTCGATCTCCTTGAAGCCCGCCGCGACCAAGGCGTCGAACATGACGCGCTTGCGCTCGAGTCCCATGGGATCGGCAAGGGCCTGGTTTCCGTCGCGCAAGTCGACACTGCACCACGCGGGCGGTTTTGAAATGACGCGGCTGGGCCACTGCCGCGAACTGAGCGCGACCGGTTCAAACGCTTGATACTTCGTCGCGGGATTAGCGCGCATGACTGCTCCTCGGCCGTCCGGCAGAGAGCTGCCCGACGCACCTTTAAAAAATGAAAGCCTGAGTTAGGGAATCAGAGTTCGGCTTGGATGAGCCGCCAACGCGCCGTTACGCCTGGCGGCTGAATCTAAGTCGGATGATAAGGAGCGCGGGAATAATCACCGCAAGACGCGCGAGTTCAAGCGCAAGCACGGACGAGGTCCAGGCGGCATCAGAGATATAAGCGGTAGTTGAGCGGGGGGTCATGACACGGGACATCCACGACGTACGACAAAGAAAACAGGGGAACTCTTCCCAGCGCTATTAGAGCGCTGGGCCTGTAATGCTAAGTCGAAGTCGTGTGCCGAAATTGGTCATGAGGCGTCTGTATCGTGGTGCTTCCGGGTCGTCAAGGACATCTATGCAGAAAGAAATAAAGATGCGCTTAATTCATGCGCTCGCCGGCGACGCCCCACTGACGTGCCCTGCTTGGTTCAGACGGCGGCACACCTGTTCAGCATGATCGGGCGAGCGGAACAGACGGCGCTCAAGGAGCGCGTAGTTCCGGTCTGACGCAAAGAAGCGGTAGCGGTTCTTATCCTGGATGACCAAACCGGCGGCAACGCCGCCGAATTCGATCACATAGCGCAAGGGTTGCGGCATGGATTTCGTCTCTCGATGTGCGGAAGGGGGGATGCCACGGGGGAAATCCATAGCGGAGGGAGGGATCCGCTCAATCGGGGAGGGTCTCACCCCGTGGCATGCTTGGTGTCGGCCCTTACGGGCAGCATCAATGCTTACATCGATGCGCGCGGTGCGCCGCGGCGTAAAAGCCGATGGACGAAATGATATGAACCGAAATCATCGCTCTCTCCTTGCGAGACGTATTTTCCATTCCGGCAGCCCGTGTTCGAGAGCTTCGGCCGCGGCTTCGCGCAAAAAATGGAAAGGAAAAAAGATCGTTCTCCCGCGGTTCGGCGCGGGAGAACGCTTACCTCCAACCGTAGGTGCGCTACACGGTCAAGCGTAAATGCAGTCCCACGGTCGTATCGCGCTGGTTGTCATTCAGCAGCAGCGTATTCACTTCGATGACGCCGTTCAGACGCCCTTGGCCGAGCGCGAGCCCGCCGCCCACGGTCAGCCGATCCTTCTTCGTGTAGAAATCGGGATCGGTGAACAACCGCGTGTAGGTCACATTCGCATAGGGGCGAAACGCGCCGGTGAAGAACGTCGCGGTGCCGGCCAGCTTGCCCCACACGTTGTCGCCTTTTGTCTCGGCGTAGCTAAATCCGGCGCTGTCGGTATACGCCTTGTCGCGCCAGTAGTTGTAGCTCACGCCCGCCGTACCGGTCAGGCCGAAGCGCGGCGCGACCAGCCAGAAGGCGTTTCCATCAAGCGACGCAGACCATTCCATATGATCGAAGGCGCCATCGACGCGGGTCCCCGCCGATGTACGTGAAAGATGCGATTCACTGTCGGCATACGATCCGGCGCCGGTGATCGAGAACATATCATCGAGCACGCGCGTGACGTAGGTGCCCGCGAGCCAGCCGTCCGAGCTGAGATCGCCGCCCAGGCTGGTCAGATCAGCCGTGGTTTCCAGATAGCCGCCGTAGATTCCGACCAACCAATTCTCGACGCGATGGTCGACGCCGGCCGTGAACACATTGCTATGGCCGTCGCGCTCGAGACCAAGGCGGTCGTCGTTGAAGAAATTTCCCCCGGCCGAAGCCCAAGCGCCATAGGTTGGCGCGCCGAAGACATTCGACGCATCCGCTTGGCCGCGCGCTTGAAGTTCGGCTTGGACGGCGACCGTGGTGTCTATCCCGATACGCCGCGCGGCGAGATCGTTCAGGAGTCGCGCATTGGCGCTCGCCTGTCCCGCCGAAGACACGCTGACGTTCGTCGAAACGATGTTGCGCTCAAGCACCGAGACATTAAGGCCGCCGGTCGCCGCGCCGCCCAGGATTTGCGCGCACACGGGAGAGCCGCCGACCTGGCCGCGCACGGTGTCGTACGTGCAGGAGAAAGAGCTATTCGCGCCTCCTTGCGTCAAGGTCCCGCTGACTGAGCCGGAAGCGCCAAGGCCTAGCGTGTTTTGATTGAAGGTCGCGGTGGACCCGTCGGTCAAGGTGACGGATTGCGCGTGAGCGGTCGCCGTGATCAAGCAAAACGCGCCGGCGGCGGCGCTGGCAATGGTGCGTGTCATATCGAAAAAGCCCCGGGATAGTAGTGGTTGAGTGTGCTCGAAACGCCGCAACCTCAGAAAAAGTTGCGCGCGTCCACACACGCGGGCCGCGCAAGTCGCCCATGCGGGACAACCCGCCACAACAGGACCTCACGCGCGCCGCAACTTCGGCGTACTGAGCCCGTTTACTTCAGCACGTTCTGGATGAAGTGCCGCACGCACACGAGTACGCGCGCACGGCCGGAACCGCGAAGCGATGGGCTTCGCATACCAACAAGGAGAATACAGATGATCAAACGTATCCTGTTAGCCAGCGCGATTGCCGGCCTTACCGTTGCGCCGGCCATGGCGCAGGTTCTTGGCGGCGCCGTGAACACGGGCGCCGGTGCAGTCGGCGGCATGACCGCCGGTCCTCTTGGCGCCGGTGCAAACGCTGGAGCCACGGGCGCCCTGCGCGGTGGCGTTACGGCTCCGCAGCCGAATGTCTCTGGTTCGATGAACAGCGGCGCGGCCGCAGCTGGCCGTGTCGGCGGTAATGTCGGTGCGGCCGGTGCTGCCACGGGCGCGGCGGCCACAACCGGCGCGACCGCCGCGGGCCGTGCGGCCACCAGCGGCGCGGCGCAGACATCGGGTTCGCTCTCCGGTTCGGCGAGCAGCACCGGCAGCTTGAGCGCTTCGCCAGGCAGCGTCAGCGGTTCGACCTCGAGCAGCGGTAACTTGAATGCGACCACCAACGCCGCGACCACCACGACTGATACCGGCGCGGCGGTCGGCGCGGCCGGTACCGCGCGCCGCGCCGCGAACGCCGGCGCCAATGCGGCCGCCTCGACCCGCACTGAAGCGCGCGGTCAGATCAGCGGCGCGGCTTCCACCGCGGGCAGCGCGCTCAACTCGTCCACGAGCGCTACAGGCAGCGCCGGCTTGAACGGCGGTGCGAGCGTGAACACAGGGTCGACCTCGGTAGGTGCCGGTACGTCCGGTGCGGCCGCTACGTCCGGTTCGCTCAGGACGCCTGAGTAACGAGCCGGCCTCAAATGGAAAACGCCGCCGGTGAAATCCGGCGGCGTTTTTCTTTGTGCTGCTACTTCAACGCCGCGAGTGTTTTTTGGGCAATGGGACGCTGTTTCTCGATCAGGGCCGCGCAGGCTTTGATGCGTTCCAAGGTCTGCGCGAGACTGCGCGGCGCGCCGCGCATATCTTCGGCTTTAGGCGTCATGAACTTCTCAAAGTCAGCAGCTTCGCCGGCCGTGCAGAAATAACTGCCCACGCCGACAAGAGCTTCGCGGTTATTCGGCGGCGTACGTTGTTTTACAGCCTCGAAATTGTCCTTGAACCATGTCCAAGCCGCCACGCGATTGGCCGGCTCCGACATCATGCCGTAAATGATCGTCGGGATTTCGTTGGTCCGGAGTTCCTCGGACAAGGCCAGTGTTCGCACTTGTGCGGCGATGGCCGGATCGGTCGATCGGGTAAGCGCCGACAGAAGGCGTTGACGGATGATGCCGCTGCGCTCGGTCTTGAGATGCGCAAGCACATCCTTCACGAACGGCGCGCCGCGATCCTGCACCGCGACCTGCAGGGCCTTGTCGACCAGATCGGGATCGATCGCGGTTGCATGCACCGCACCGTCGCCGGGCGCGCCAAGATAGGCCACCGCCCGCTTCGCCAGTTCGGCGCGCACTTGTTGCGATCTCGCCTGGAACGCCATGGCGGCCACCACGGGTGAACGCATCAAGGTCGCCTGGTTAGGCGCTGTTTTGTCGAGTTCCGAAGTCTTGTCGAGACCAAGGCGCGTATAAAGCGGTCCATACATCTCTGCCGCTACGCGCGCCATCTGCGGACGGGACGCTTCAGGCAGCAGCACATGGTCGAACCATGACAGGCGCTCGCCCACGGCTTCGGCCATGTCCCAGGTGATCCCCGGTCCGCGCTGCTGGCGGATCGTGATCACCGTGCGCAAGCGCGCAAGATAGTGGTCGAAACTCATGCGGCCGGCCATGAACGAGGCGTCCATGCTGTCGAGCAGGGACAGGACCTCCTTATCGGTGAGCGCCGCGGTGTTCTCCACCAGTGCCGTCCAACCCCCGTCATCCAGATCGAAGCGGAAGTAGCCAGCCCCGTCCGCGTTCGGCATGATCCAGTTCGGGCAGCCGCCGGTCTCGAGTGCGATACGCGTCTCGGGTTCCTTGACGATCACGCACATCTGGTCGCGCTGCGGGCCGCGCCCGAACGCGACGCAGGTCGGAATACGCCACTGCTGCTTCTTGGATTCGGGCGTGATGGGGCCTTGGAAGTAGCGGCTTTGCGAGACCACGAACGTGGCCGTCGGGCCTTTGCATTCCAGGCGTGAGGTGAGCAGGGGCACACCTGACTGATTGAGGAAAGATTCAAACGCCGCGACGCCTTCGGTGTCCTTGTTGGCGTCGGCTACCGACTGCAGAAATTCGCTCGCGGTCGCGTTGCCCCAGGCGCGGCGCTGAAGATGCAGCGCGACGCCCTTCTGGAAGTTTTCGGGATCGTAGAACTGCTCGAACATCGCGAGCACACCGCCGCCTTTCTGGTAGGTGATTCCATCGAAAGCGTTTTGGATATCGTCGTTGGACTTGATGGGCTGGGCGATGGCGCGCGCGGCGTGCCAGCTGTCCGTGCTCATGGCGTCTAGCGCGCCGGTGAGGGTGAGGCGGCCGTATTCGCCCGCCGGATCGAAAGCCGCCGCCGCCTTGTTGCCCATCCAGGTGGCGAACGCTTCATTGAGCCAGATGTCGTTCCACCAAGCCGGCGTCACAAGGTTTCCGAACCACTGGTGCGCCAGCTCATGCGCATGCACCCGCGCGTACGATCGCTTTTGCTGCAGCGAGGAAGTTTCATCGATCAGCAAAAGCTGCTCGCGGTACGTGATCGCACCGGCGTTTTCCATGGCGCCGTAGGCGAAGTCGGTCACCGCGATGATGTCCAGTTTCTCGAACGGATAAGCCGTGCCGAAATAGCTCTCCAGGGCGCCGACGATCGCCGGCGTATTGTCGAGCGCGTATTTCAGCTGTTTGCCTTTGCCCTTGGTGGCCACGCCGCGCACCGGAATTTCACGGTCACGGAAGCCGGTCTTCGGTACCGGCGGTCCCTGCACCACGTCGAAAGGCCCTGCGATCAGCGCTATAAGATAGGTGGGCAGCGGCTTCGTCGTCGTGAAAGTCACGCGCTTGAGCCCGCCCGCGAGCGGCGTTTCCTTCGCCACCGGCGTATTGGAAATGGCGGAATCGATTGTGCGCACCGTCATCGAGATGTCGTACGGCGTCTTGAAACGCGGTTCGTCGAAGCTGGGGAAGGCGCGCCGCGCGAAAATGGTCTCCATCTGGCTGTAGAGATAACGTTCACCGCCGTCGTCCGCGCGATACAGGCCTTCCAGCTGACGGTTATAATCGGCGTCATAGATAATGCTGATGAGTGCTTTCGGGCCGCGCACTTCGCTCGCCAGTTCCAGTTTCACGACGCCGTCGCTGTCCGGGATCTCGGTCCAGGTCGCGGCCACTGGTTTGCCGCCCTCGGCGGTCACGCGCGCTTCCTTGACCTTCAACTCCTGCCCATGCAGCCAGATCAGCTTGGTCGGCGCGGCGAGGGTGACGTCGATATCCACCTTGCCCGAAAACGTATCGGCGTCGGGCCGCGTGATCAGATCCAGGGTGTAGTGCGTTGGGGTGACCGAAGTAGGCAACTGCCCCGCCGGATAATCGGGTGTTTGGGCGGCCGCCGGAACGGCAAGCAGCAGCAGCGCGAACGCGGTCTTGAACACTGTTCTCACTTGATACTCCCGATCTTGGTCGATCCCACGAAAACTTCGCCGGCTTCGTTATTCACGAAACGGAATTGGTGTGTCCCACAGTCGCCGGCGTCGGTGCATTCCACCAGGCTTGGCGTGAAGATCGCGATGGCCTCTTTGCCTTCGAGGCTCAGCTTGTGCGACAGCTCAGCCTGCAGGCGCGTGCGCTCCTTGGACCAGAACTTGATGCCGACCGGCTGCGTGTTCGCGTCGCCCGTACCAACGAGGATGATTCCCTGCACGATCCAGTCGCCGTCGCGCGGCGCGACTTCCCAGTCGAATTCGTAATAGCGAATGAGGCTCCCGATGGAACTGAGGATAATGGTGTCCGAGGCGTGCCACATCTCATAGATCGAGATGTTGCCAGCGATGGCCCAGCGGTAGTCGCCCTCGGTCTTGACGTCGCCTGAGATCAGCGCCGGATCGATGCCGCGCGGTTGGGGCTTCGGCTTCGCGTTCGCGGCGCTCAGCATCAAGGCTGCCAGCGCGATGCAGGCAATTCTCCGAAAAGCGCCCATGGGGTCTCCCAAAATCCACAGAACACTTTTATAGACTGCGGTTCCGCTTCGCCCAAGGGGCCGGGCGGGGTATGATCACTGTTACACCTGCATAGATGTTCCAAAAATGGCGCATGTCGTTCTGAATTCGCGGACCCTGCGCCTTCGGGTATTTCCCAAACCCAAGGGCAAGGCCTCCCGCCCGAAGCGGGAAAATAAGACTCTCGCGCTGTTCGAAGCGCCGCCCGAGGACACGACGGACGGGCCGGCGGACAAGCTGGCCGAGAAGGTCGCGGCGCTCTGCCTGCTCAATCGCGTGAACGCCGACATCCTCGCCCGCACGCCCCAGCTCGGTTTGCGCGATTGGTGGCTGACCGCCGGTTCTCTGACGGCGACGGTGTGGAATCTGCGCTCGGGACGCGCCGCCAGTCAGGGCATTCGCGACTACGACATCGCTTATTTCTCCGAGGACGCGTCCGAAGAGGCCGAGGAAGAAGTCCGCCGCGCCGCCGCGAAGCTCTTCGGCGATCTCGATGCCACGGTGACCTTGCACAATCAGGCCCGTCTCCTCGTTGGACCTGAGGAGGAGAACGGCGTCGTTTATCCGCCCCTGACCTCGGCTTCGGAAGGGCTTTTGCGCCAACCGGCGAACGCGTTCACCATCGGCATGAGATGCACGGGGGCCGATTTTTTCGACATCTACGCGCCCCTTGGCGTCGGTGATGTCTGGGACATGGTGGCGCGGCCGAACCGCTCCGTGCCGCTCGCGAAGGTCTACGAGGAGATGACGATGCGTTGGCAGGCGCGCTGGCCGCGCCTCGTTATTTATCCCTGGGTTGATGAACAGGAGAAAAATAAGCAAAAACAATAATCTAGAGTTGATAATTCGGCTTTCCAAGCGGGAGCCTTGATGCTACACCCGCGCTCCTGCCGAACGGCCCGCCACCGGGTCGGCCGCTCCGCCAGCGTTGTAAACTTCAGCGGTCGTAGCACATGAACCAGGACGCATCCCCTGGATCTCAAATCCAGGCGCTCTCCGATTGGGTGCCGCCTCGTTCTCAGAACTCTCCCAACCGGGACCACCGCATCGTGGCGCTTGTTCTTGGCGCTGTCGGCGTGGTGTTCGGCGACATCGGCACGAGCCCGCTGTACGCCTTGAAAGAAGCTTTTAGCGGGGCCCACCCCATGCCGGCCGACGAGCCGCATGTGTTCGGCGTCCTGTCGCTTGTGTTCTGGACGTTCATGATCGTGGTGACGCTGAAGTATGCCGTCCTCGTCATGCGCGCCGACAATAAAGGTGAGGGCGGCAGCCTCGTGCTCGTCGCGCTCGCCAGTCAGGCGCTCGCCGACGGGAAGAATAAATGGTTGATGCCCGTCGTCGTCGTGTTCGGTATTTTTGCCGGCGCGCTGTTCTACGGTGACAGCATGATCACTCCGGCGATCTCGGTCTTGAGCGCCGTGGAAGGCCTCAACGTCGCGGTGCCGGAACTCGGCGACTTTGTCGTGCCGATCACTGTCGTCATCCTCCTGTGCCTTTTCATGATCCAGCGTTACGGCACGCGCATCGTCGGTCACGCGTTCGGACCGATCACGCTCCTGTGGTTCCTCTCGCTCGCCGTGCTGGGCGTCATGAATATCCTTAATTCGCCGGAAATCTTACAGGCGCTCAGTCCCTATTACGCCTACGTCTTTTTCCTCAAATACAAGACCACGGCCTTCCTTTCGCTCGCGGCGGTCTTTCTCGTCGTGACCGGCGCCGAAGCGCTCTACGCCGACATGGGCCACTTCGGCAAAAAGGCGATCCGTATTTCCTGGTTCTGGATCGTGTTCCCCGGCCTGATGCTCAACTATCTCGGCCAGGGCGCGCTTCTGCTCGACAATCCGAAAGCCGCCGAGAATCCGTTCTACTTGATGGTTCCCGAGTGGGCCGCGATTCCGATGGTCATCCTGGCGACGTTGGCCACCGCCGTCGCCTCTCAAGCTGTGATCAGCGGCACATTCTCGCTGTCGCGCCAAGCCATGCAGATGGGCTTCCTCCCGCGCATGGAAACCATCCACACATCCGAGACTGAGCGCGGCCAGATCTATGTCCCGTTCATCAACTGGATGCTCATGGTTTCGGTCCTGGCGCTGGTGCTGGGCTTTGGCTCGTCCAGCAATCTTGCGGCCGCTTACGGCGTCGCGGTTGCCGGCGATATGATCGTCACCACGGTACAGCTTACGATCGTGATGTTCCTGCTGTGGCGCTGGCCGGTGTGGATCGCCACCGTCATCTTTGTCGTCTTCTTTATTATCGACCTCGCTTTCTTCTCCGCCAATGCGACCAAGATTCCGCATGGCGGCTGGGTGCCGCTCGCCATTGCCGCGGTCGGTTTCATCTTACTGACAACATGGAAGAGGGGCCGCGCGCTGCTCTTCGCGCGTATGGCGGAAGAAGCCATGCCGGTCGAGCTGTTCTTGAACTCGCTGTCGGCCAACGTCACGCGCGTGCCGGGAACCGCTGTGTTCCTCTCGGCGACCACCGACGGTGTGCCGCACGCGCTGCTCCACAATCTCAAGCATAATAAAGTGGTTCATGAGCGCGTTGTGTTCCTGACTGTGGTCACGGACGAAAGGGCGCATGTGTCCGATTCCGCGCGTCTCGAGGTGCAGCACCTGGGGCGGCGGTTCTACCGCTTCGTCGTGCGCTATGGCTTCCTGGACGCGACGAATATCCCGGCGGCGTTGAAGTGCGCGACCAAGCACAACTTCGAATTCAACGACATGGAGACGTCGTTCTTCCTGGGCCGCGAAACGCTGATCCCGAGCCGCCGGCCGGGCATGGCGTTGTGGCGCGAGAGCTTGTTCGCCTGGATGTCGCGTTCGGCGACCAGCGCTCTCGATTTCTTCCACCTGCCGCCGAATCGCGTGGTGGAACTGGGAACGCAGGTCGAGATCTAAGGGAAAAGTTGGCGTTCGATAAGGAAGGCAGCGCCCGCCGTCGCGAGCGGCGGTAGGAACACCAATGCCGCCAGCGGTAAAAACCTTTTTCCCGCGATGGCCACAGCGTAGACACCTTTAGCCACGGAATTCACGGCGGCGGCCAGCAGCACGGCGATGGTCACCTCGATGACCGTCGCGCCGCCGCTCGCCCCAAGACGCGCCATAGTCGCGTTCGTGGCATCCACATCCACAAGTCCGCCGAGCGCTGAAGCGATCAGGGCGCCGTGATGGCCGAAGGCCTGTTGTGCATAATGCGTGGCTAACGCCACTGCGACGAAGGCCGCCACGAACTTCAATCCGGTTCCGATATCGGCGGCGGCCTCGAGCTCGATGCCGCCGTCCTTTTTCGGCGGGTTGCTGAAACTGAGCAGGGCTGCGATGGCGAGCGAGGTGGCGCTCGCCACAATCATCGGCAGCCACAAGGTTTCGACGGCCTCGTTGAACAGAATGCCCGTCAGTATCAGTGCGCGGATGAACATGACGGCGCAGGCGAGCGCGATGCTGCCGGCCGCATACCGCGTCATGGGTTCATGTGTTTTTGCGAAGCGCGCGAACGCGATCGTCGTGGCGGTCGAGGACACCAATCCGCCCAGAAGACCCACGCTGGCGGCGCCGGCTTTCTGGCCAAACAACCGCATCGCCGTATGCGCCGCGAAAGAAATCGCCGCGATCACCACAACGATCCACCACAGCACATACGGATTGATGGTCTCGCCGGGGCCGTATCCGCGATTGGGCAGCAGGGGCAGAACGACCACCGAAATGACCAGTAGTTTCAGGGCCGACGTGACTTCGTCTTCGTCGATCCGTTTTATCCATTCATGCAGTGGTTTCTTGACGCCAAGGGTCGCCGCGACGATCACGGCCGACGCGGCGGCGACTTCCATCTCTCCGCGCATCGCGACGATGCCGAGCACGAATGTCAGGATCGCGGCGACCTCCGTCGTTGCGCCGCGCCCCTGGTCCTTCATCAGGCCGGTGAAATAGATGACGACGATCATGGCGACGAAGCCGAGGCTCGCCAGCGCGGTAACCAGATCGTCGGTGAGGTGACCCACGAGCCCGAGGGCGCCGCCAAGGAGGCCGATCAATGCGAACGTGCGCACACCAAGCGCGCGTGTGCCGGTTTCCATCGCGCGGCTCTGCCAACCGCGCTCGATGCCGATCATCAGTCCGATCGCAAAAGCCAGAGCCAGACGGCCGAAAAGTTCAACTTCATTCATGGGGATGCCGATCTTCTACTTCCGGCCTTGAACATTCAAGCTGATGAGCACGTTCCCGGGCGCGCGCAGGGCGCTGTTGTCTTGAAATTCGCCGAACTCAGTTACGCGTTCGATGTCGCGGAACCCCGCGCCGTGCATCATGGCGCCGAGGTACTCGTAGAACATGCCCGTATAGTGGACGTCATGTGGACTGGTGCGGCCGCCGAACAGGCTGCGCATGACATGATAGCGATGTTGAAAATCCATGTTCGGCAGAAGGAAAAGGCGGCACAGCACTTCCATGTCCGGCACGGATATCCGCACGCGTCCACCCGGCGCCAGGACACGGTGGAATTCTCTGAGGGCCTGCTGGACTTCGCCGTCGTAAGCTAGATGTTCCAGCACATGGGAGGCATAGATCTCCGCGCAACTTCCCCCGGGCAGGGCGGTGAGGTCCTTGCAGTCGCCGACCATATCGACGTGGGGGGCTGGGGCGATATCGAGCACGGTCCAGCCCTCACGGCGTTCCTTACCGCCGATATGGAGTTTGAGGCCGCCGGGTGGTATATCGCCCACGAACTGTACCTTTTGACGAGGTGCGGAGCGTCACAACAAGAGGAAGGCCCCTATGAGCCACGCACGTAAAGCCAGCAAGAAAATGCGCTCGAACAAGCGCAAAGGTAAGGCCAAGGCCAAGCAGGCGCGCCGTCGCGCCCGTTCCGAACGCACCAACCGCTAGACCGTTGGATTCTCGCGCTCGTCGTTACGCGAGCGCGAGACCCATGCGCAGCGCGGTGAAGCGGAAGCCGGGAATGTGCTCGGTCCGCCGGCCTTCCGGCACCCACCCGCGGGCGCGGTAGAACGCCACGGCGTTCTCGTTGGCGGCCAGGACCTCGAGCAGCGCCTTGCGTTGGCCCGTAGATTTAATAGTGCCGATCGCGGCGTCATAAAGGGCCGAGCCCACGCCGCAGCCCTGATAAGCGGGCAATACATAAAGCATCCAGATGACCCCGGCCGGATTGACCCCGGCCGTGCCCACGATCTCGCCGTCGATCAGGGCAACGTGAATGCTGTTCCATTCGCCGGCCACGAAGGCCGCCAGATTGCGCGAGTTGGTCAGGGCGCGCTGGCTGTCGGCGGGGATGATGTTCTTGTTGGCTTCGAGCCAGGACTCACGCACGACCGAGGCGATGTCGGCGGCATCGTCGGCGGTGGCGGAACGGATTTCTAATACGCTCACGGGAGACTCGACCTCTCACTAGGGCAGACTCCCGAGGGTACGAGCGGGGTGGTTTCTAGTGCGTTAAGACCCCGGGTAGCCCGGTGCACGCAAACACAAAAGGCCGCGATCGAATCGCGGCCTTTTTTCAGCAACTCGTGAGAGATGCGTGGGTCTAGAAGCCTTCGCGCTCGAGACGCTTGCGCTCCATCTTGCGCGCGCGGCGAACCGCTTCGGCCTTTTCACGGGCCTTGCGCTCAGACGGCTTCTCATAGGATTTGCGCAGCTTCATCTCGCGGAAGAGCCCCTCGCGCTGCATCTTCTTCTTGAGCGCCTTGAGGGCTTGGTCGACGTTATTGTCGCGCACTACTACCTGAACCAGGACCCGTCTCCATCGGTTGGAAAACTAAAGGGCGACGGCCCATAGGTAACCGTCGCCTTGAGGGCCGGGGATATAACATAGGGTTTTGGGACTGGGAAGGCCGCTTTACGCTTTGTTTGGCCTAATTTTCAGCGGTTTAGCGAATCTGATGCATAGATGCCACAGGTTGCGCGAACCGACCACCAAGCCCCTTGGTTCGCCTCACTTTTCGCCGTCGCGGTCGTCCGGATCCTGACCTATATAG
This sequence comes from Rhodospirillaceae bacterium, assembly GCA_050246995.1. GTDB lineage: Bacteria > Pseudomonadota > Alphaproteobacteria > Rhodospirillales > Rhodospirillaceae > SHVO01. The sequence continues at coordinate 147,908 of JBFWVA010000003.1, forward strand.
TCGGTCAGGACCCCATTGAACGGACCCGAGAATGGCCATTCAGCCCATTGCCCGCATGGGCGCCGAGATCTTGAAGCGCCGCGCCGCCGAGGTGGCGGACTTCAAGGATCCGAGCCTGCCAGGCCTGGTGAACGATATGATCGAAACCATGATGTCGGTGCGGGGCATTGGCCTGGCCGCGCCGCAAATCTCGGTCTCGAAGCGCGTCGTGATTTTCTTCGTTCCCGGGGAGCGCAACGGCGGGGTGGAAATCCCGCTCACCGTCATGCTGAACCCGGTTCTCACGCCGACCACCCAATATCAGGCCGAAGGCTGGGAAGCCTGCCTCTCGGTTCCCGGGCTGACCGGCCGGGTGCCTCGGTTCACCGGTCTCCATTACAGTTACTACGACCTCAAGGGTCAGAAGCACGAGGTCGACGCCAAGGGCTTCCACGCTCGGGTGGTCCAGCACGAGTGCGATCACCTGGACGGCATCCTTTATCCGCAGCGCATGGCCGACATGACGAGTCTCTCGTTCGCAGACGTCCTGTCGAGCGAGGCCGCCGCGGCGGGCAAGAAGTTGGACCTCGATCCGGAGGGTTAAGCATGAGCGATCCCGTCACCGACGCCAAAGCCGAGAAGCTCGCGCAGAAGGATGCCGTCCTGCGTGCGGCTCTGCCCAACGTCCCATTCGACGGCTGGAGCATGGCGACCCTCGAGGCCGCCGCGGAGAAGGCGGGCCTCGGCCGCGTGGACGCGCACCGCCTGTTCCCGGGCGGCGCCAAGGATGCGGTCGCCCATTTCCGGAATCTGGCGGATCGTCTGATGCGTGAAGACCTTGCCCGCCTGGACCTGGCCGGGATGAAGATCCGCGAGCGTATTGCGACCGGGGTGCGTCTGCATCTCGAGCGTTGGACGCCCTACCGCGAGGCCATCCGGTCCGCCGTCGCGCTCAGTCCGCTGCCGCCCTTCGCCGGGGCCTCGTTAAAAGGATGGTACAACACCGTCGACGCCATCTGGCGTGCCGCCGGCGATAAGTCGACCGACTATAATTTCTACACCAAGCGGGGACTGCTCGCGGGCGTGTACGCCTCGACCCTTTTGTTCTGGCTGAACGACCGTTCCGAAGGCTGCGCCGAGACTTGGAAGTTCCTCGACCGGCGCATCCAGAACGTGATGGAGATTCCCAAACTCCAGAAGCGATTCATCGACGGCCTCAAGCTGCTGCCCGATCCGCGCCGTCTGTTTAATCGTGTGCGTGAACGCGCCTCTGGCTATCGCCGCCGCACGCCTGAATATTGAATCATTTCCAGGGACTTAGGACTCGCCGCTCATCTTAAGAGTCCACATTAAGAGAGAACATTTTTCTCTTATTTGCTGCGCGCCTTGAGCAGGTTCACGTGGCCCATCTTGCGTCCGGCTCGGGCCTCGCTTTTTCCGTAAAGATGCACCCGCGCGGACTCGTCCTTCAGGTAACGGTCCAGCTGGTTCACATCATCGCCGATCAGGTTGACCATGGTCACGTCCGCATGACGCACCGGGGTTAACAGCGGGAGGCCCGCCACCGCGCGGATGAGTTGCTCGAATTGATCTACCCCGCCCGCATCCATGGTCCAGTGGCCGGAGTTATGGGGGCGCGGCGCCATCTCGTTACACAGAACGTCGCCTGACGCCGTGACGAACATTTCAACCGCCAGCAGACCAACCAGGTCCAACGCTTCGGCTGCGCGCGTGGCGATCCCGAGGGCGGCCTTCGCCGTCGCCGGATCGATCCGGGCCGGAACGAGCGAGGTCGATAGGATATGGTTGGCGTGGTCGTTCTCCGCTGGCTCGAAGGCGACGACCTGACCGTCGGCCGAGCGCGCGACGATGACCGAGATCTCGCAACGGAAATCCACGAAAGCTTCCAGCACCGCGAAGCCGTCCTCGGCGGGCGTCTTGCCTCCCGTGATGGCGGTCCAAGCGGCGTCCGCATCGCCCGGCGCCTTGATCTTTGCCTGGCCTTTCCCGTCGTATCCCATGCGCGCGGTCTTAAGGACGGCGGGTGTGCCTGTCGTTTTAAGAGCGGAGTCTAAGTCCTTGCGCTGACTCACAATTGCCCAGGCCGGCGTCGCCGCGCCGATAGAGGCGAAAAACTGCTTCTCCTTGATGCGGTCTTGGGCGATCTCGAGGATATTCGCGCCCGGACGCACGGTCAGGCGCGCGGCAAGCTCGCGCACAGTCTTCACCGGCACGTTCTCGAATTCGAAGGTCACCGCGTCGACGGCGGCTGCGAACCCGATCAGCGCGCCGGCGTTCTCGTAAGCCGCGACGGTCGAGGCCGTCGCCACCTGTTCGGCGGGACTGTCCTTGTCCGGGCCAAAGACGTGGGTCTTGTAGCCAAGGCGGGCGGCCGCTAGCGCCAGCATCCGGCCCAACTGACCGTTCCCAAGAATGCCGATGGTTGCGCCCGGAGGAAGGGGGCGGTGTTCACGATCCATGGTCTGACTGTGCGGTCCTGAATACGAGTGTTAACGCGCGACCTTCTCGGCCACGGATTTGGTCTGAGCGGCGCGCCAGGCTTTCAGGCGCTTCGCAACATCCGGGTCCTGTAGCGCGAGGATCGAGGCCGCGAGTAGTCCGGCGTTCTTTGCGCCGGCCTTGCCGATGGCCAGGGTGCCGACCGGTATTCCGCCGGGCATCTGGGCGATAGATAGGAGGCTATCAAGCCCTTGGAGGGTCTTGCTCTCGACCGGCACGCCAAGGACGGGAAGGGTCGTCATCGAGGCGGTCATGCCCGGAAGGTGCGCGGCGCCGCCGGCTCCGGCAATGATCACCTGGATCCCGAACTCTTCGGCGTTGGTCGCATATTCATAAAGGCGCTTGGGGGTACGGTGGGCGGAGACCACTTTGGTCTCATGGGCGACACGGAGTTCGTCCAGGACCTCCGCCGCATGGCGCATGGTCTCCCAGTCCGACTGACTTCCCATGATGATGCCGACGACGGGCGCTGTCGCCCTTTTGGTCGGCCGTTTGGTCGCCTTCTTGCCCATAGACACCCCCTGGGGCCGGAAAGCGGCGCACTTTATATGGGCCGGTAAGAATTCGCAAAGACATAAGGGGTAGGGTCGGCCACGATATCCTTATTAGGACCGGGGCCCCTTATGCCCGATATCACCCAACCCGACACCGTCAGGACGGTCGAACGGCGCCTCGAGGGACGCTCCCAAGGTGGCGCGCCGGGTCATGGCGCTGCGCCCGAGCAGCCCGCCAAAAAGGTGGTCGCCAATTACGAAGAGGCGGCCAAGGCCAAACCCTCCGACGACCGCATCACCATCCTCGGCATCCCGGTCGAACAAATCACGCCTGCCACAAGAGCAGCCCTCGGCGGCCTCGTGGCCGAGATCAACTTCCTGCGTGGCGTCGTGAACCGCCATGAGAAGGCCGCGGGCCGCAAACCCGACCCCACTCAAAATGCCGGTCCTCTGGAACCAGAGATGTTCGTGAAGGCCCTCGGCGGCATGCTCGCGCAGCCGACGCCTCCCGGTATGGCCTGGACACTGCTCCTCGCTCACGTGCCCACATATGAAGACATCCGCCGCTCGTCCGGTTTGCTCGCGGCCAACGGCGTGCTCGCCGACGTCGCCCAGCGCCTTAAGGATTTCCGCCCCGCGTCCGTCGATCCGGCCACCGGCACCGTTGTCGAGATGGCCGCGGCGATGGCCAACGCCTTCGCAGTTCTTGGTTACGTCGGCGGTTCGAACCTCGCCGCGCTCACGTTGCTGGGGGCCGATCAAGATTCGGCGGCCCTCGCGCGCTCGGTCCGCGCTCATCTCACCGCCAGCGGCTATCTCGTCAGCGGCATCGACATGGCGTTGGTGATCAAGGTCGCCGCCGCGCCGGTTGGTCCAGGCGAGAGCGCGACTCTCGCCTTGGGCCGCGTAGACCATCTGCTGCGTACGAATTAGAGCGCGTGTCTCGGAAGGCGCTGCAGCGCCCCGTATTGGGCGTCATGTCATCCCGGCTTTTATTGGGATGCCAACGGATATGTGGACTGCGATTAAGCTATAATGTCCGGAATCAACCGTCCGCGTAGGGTGGTGATCTGATCCTTTAGCGCCAGCTTGCGCTTCTTCAGGCGGCCGACCTTGATCTGATCGAAGTCGCCGTCGGTGATCAGCTTGTTGATCACGTCGTCGAGGTCGCGGTGCTCGAGCTCAAGCTCAGCCAGCTTGCTTTTGACCTGATCCTGATCCCACTGCATCGGGCGCGCGCCGTGATCCTAGAAAAAGAAACCCTGAATGAGCCGCGGCGTTCGCGGCTCAATTGTTAACAGCTCTTCTGTCCGGCGATTGTTACACCAACCGGTTGTATGTTTTGCCGATATTTCAGGAGTTTACACCTCTCCCTGGGACGCGAACAGGGGCGGCCGGGGGAAATCCGACGGTTGTTAAACCCGACTCCGAAAAAAAGCGAAGTTGCGCAGTGCACATTTCGCGCGTGCACCGCGAACCCAAAGTGAGGGAGTTCAAAGCCTTACCTAGAGCGCTGGAAAGAACCCATTTCCAGGGCGTACACTTTTGACGTTGTGAAACAGGATCCGGAGGACTTCGTCTATGGGTCAGGATGCGAGGACGGAAGCGCTTCAAGCGAAACACCAAGAAATCGACTTCATGCTCTTCGAGGAAGAGCGACGACCTCTCCCAGACTTCTCGCTGGTTCACGAACTCAAAAGAAAGAAGCTGAAAATCAAGGACGAGCTCCGCCGCATGACGGTGAGTTAGCGCCAGTCAATTCAGACATAATAAGCCAATCGCATAGGCGCCAATGCGGGAGACTCGCCCGTAGCTTAGCGAAAGGGTAGGATCCCCAAACGATTAAGGCCCATCGCCGGATGGGCCTTTTTTTTTGTTTAATCGTTTGGAAAAGATCCGGGCGGAATTAGCCCGGGATCTGCTCGCCGTCGCCGTCCGCGCCGTGTTCTTGCGCCGGCGTTTCGGCGGCTGGCATTTCAGTCGCTTCGGCCGGCGCATTCGCAGCGGCTTTGGCTTCGCGTTCGCGGCGGTTGGCTTCGCGCTGCGCAGCCTTCGCGGCGTTCGATACCCGGCGCTGGGCGATGATCACCATCTTTTCCAGTTCCGGTTCGGTGCACAGACCGAGCGTGACCGGGTTCTGCGGCTTGATGTTGGTCGCGTTCCAGTGCGAACGGTCGCGCACCGACAGGATCGTCGGCTTGGTCGTGCCGATGAGGCGGCTGATCTGCGCGTCCGTCAATTCGGGATGATGCTTCAGCAACCATGCGATCGCATCCGGGCGGTCCTGGCGCTTGGACACCGGCGTATAACGGGCGCCTTTGGCGCGCGCCTTCGGGATCGGGATATCCGTCTTGTTGAGGCGCAGCTTTACTTTCTGGTCCCCTTCGGCGCGCTCGAGATCTGCCTGGGTCAGCTGACCGTTGGCGATGGGGTTGACGCCGACGATGCCGATGGCGACTTCACCGTCGGCGATGGCCTGGACTTCCAGTTCGTGCATACCGGTGAAGTCGGCGATCTGTTCAAACGACAGAGCCGTGTTTTCCACCAGCCAAACGGCTGTTGCCTTCGGCATAAGAGGCAGAACCATAGTCTCTTCCTTTCGGATTGGGCCCGGGTCGCGGGGCGCCTGTGAGCCGAGCCGCCGCAAAACCGGACGGCCGACGCCGGCAGGTCCGGCGGGCCCGGTAGTTTTAGAATTACCGGGTATATATCGGTTTTAACGCGCCAGGGTCAAACCGTTTCCGGGAATTTTTTCCTAAGTCATTGTAATACAGGTGGTATTTACCACTCGTTAAGGGACGAGGATGATTTTCCCGATATGTCCGCTGCTTTCCATCAGGCGGTGGGCGGCCGGAGCCTCGATCAGCGGAAAAGTACTGTGGATTACAGGTTTAATGCGCCCCGCGTCCAATAGCGGCCAGACTTTCTCTCTCAAGGCGGCGGCCAGATGTCCCTTGAACGCATCGTCACGGGGGCGAAGGGTTGATCCGGTCAAGGTTAGACGTTTGACCATCACTGGCGTCAGATCGAGTTCCATCTTACCGCCGCCGAGAAAGGCGATGTTGACCAGGCGGCCGTCAGGCTTCAGGGCGCGGATGTTGCGCTGTGTGTAGCTGCCGCCGACCATGTCGAGCACCACGTCGACCCCGCCGCCGGGGGCGTGCGCTTTGATCTCTTCGCCGAAGTCTTGGGTTTTGTAGTTGATCGCAAGATCGGCGCCGAGCGCGCGGCACGCCGCGCACTTCTCGTCGCTGCCGGCTGTCGTGATGACGGTCGCGCCAAAAGCATGGGCGAGCTGGATGGCCGTCGTGCCGATGCCGCTCGAGCCGCCATGGATAAGGATAGTTTCTCCGGCCTTCAGCGCGCCACGTTCAAAGACGTTGTGCCACACCGTGAAGTAATTCTCGGGCAGCGCGGCGGCTTCGCGCGCGGAAAAGCTTTTTGGATAAGGAAGACAGGCGCTCGCGGGCGTCACGCAGTGATCGGCGTAACCGCCGCCCGGTGTCAGCGCGCAGACGTCTTCGCCGACTCTCGGCCACGTCACGTCGGCCCCCACCGCGATCACGCGCCCCGCGACTTCAAGGCCGGGCAGGTCGGACGCGCCTGGCGGCGGCGGATACAAACCCATGCGTTGTACGATGTCAGGGCGGTTGACGCCGGCGGCGGCGACGCGGATCAGCACTTCATGGGATTTCGGGCGCGGGCAGGGGCGATGGGCAAGCACAAGCGCGTCCGGACCGCCGGGCGTGTTGATCTCCATGCATGTCATCGTCTCGGGAAGCGACGCAGCCATTGCGAGCCCTTATAACTGTCCGTTACCTATAAGACGGTTACGGACGCGGAGGAAGCGACGATGGACACCGACGATCTCGATCCCATAAAGAAAAAGCCGTTGAAAAAAGATCTGTCACGCATGTCGGTCGGCGATCTCAACGAATATATCGGTGAGTTGAAGAGCGAGATCGCCCGCGCCGAAACCGAGATCTCCAAAAAACAAAAAGCCCGCGCGGGCGCGGACTCGTTTTTCAAGTCGTAGGAGTAGGGTCTTAGGCTGGATAGAAGGACTCAACCACCGCTTCTGAGGAAGACGTTGTGCTTTCGTCGTGCACGACGATGGGTTTCGCCGAATAGCGGTTCATCTGAAGCCGCGCCTCGCTAAGCTGGGTCTGATTGAAGTAAACCTAATCACTGCGCCACGCCGAGGCTTGCCCTGCGGTGATGGTGCCGCGCGCGACATCCCCTGAGGCATCCATGGAAATAACGTCGCCGGCGCACAGACGCCCGTCCCCTTTTTAGCGGCCAAACACGGACTCGTTACTTTATTCCGGATCTCTCAAAAATAACTTCGCTTGCCGGGTGTAAAGTCCAAGCGTAGTTTCCCGCCATGTCGCTCGCTCGACTTCGGCGTTTGGGATTTGCTGCGTGGCTGGTTGCGATCGCTCTGATCGCCAACGCCGCCGCGCAAAATCAGCTTGCTTTGAATGTGGTCGAAGCGGCCACCGAGCAGGCCGCGCCCGCAGCGACTCCTCCGCAATCCGCCGCCGACCCTCACGCCCATCATGATCACGCCGCGCATATGGCCGCTATGCAGGCCGCCGCGGCGCAAGCTGAACATGCGGCGCACCAGCATCATGCCGGTCCCGGCGGCCATACGCATAAGGGCCACGCGGACTGCTCCGTCTGCGGCGCCGTCGCCGTTATGGCGGCGCTCACGCTGCCGGCGACGCTCGTTCTGGATATTCCGCGGGACGTCGTCCGCTCCGCCGATATGGCTGTTGCGAGCGTTATTCGCACGGCCGCGCGCTACGAACGCTATAATTCCCGCGCGCCTCCAACATTCTCCTGACGTCCTCGATTCCTTTTTAATTTGAACGCGAGAGCACGCGGTGCTCGCGCGCACGAACGTCATGCTTGGAGAGTGTAATGCAACGCCATTTGCTTGGCATTTGCATCGCCGGCGCTTGCTTGGGCTCGGAGGCCCATGCGCAAGAGCTTGCTGCAGTGCCCGAAATCGTCGTCACAGGTTCGCGCGAAGGTCAGCTTCGCACGGAGATTCCCAGTTCCATCACCGTCCTCGATCGGGACACCATCGCCGAGATCCACCCTTCGCACCCGTCCGAGCTTCTCGGCCGCGTCCCGGGTGTCACCATTCAGCAAACCAACGGGGAAGGGCATATCACCGGCATTCGCCAGCCCGTGGGCACCGCAGCGGTTTATCTCTATCTCGAAGACGGCGTGCCGGTACGCGCCTCGGGTTTCTTCAACCATAATGCGCTCTATGAGGTGAACCTGCCGCAGTCAGGCGGGGTTGAAGTCATTCGTGGCCCCGGTACGGCGCTCTACGGCAGCGACGCGATCGGCGGCATCGTCAATGCCATCACACGTGCGCCGTCACAGGAACCCGAGGCGAACGTAACCTTGGAAGGCGGATCCTTTGGATGGTTGCGGGCGCTCGGCTCGGCGAGCGGCACGTGGGATGGGCTCGGTGTTCGCGCCGACGTGAATGTCACGCACTCCGGCGGATGGCGCGATGCAACCGCCTACGATCGTCAGAGCGTCACGTTGCGCGCCGATCACGATCTCGCGGGTGGGCATCTGAAGGCGGTGCTCGCGGCCAGCAATATCGATCAACAGACCGGCGCCAACAGCGCGCTTCCGCTCGCCGCATATCTCAATACACCGAAAGTGAACTACTTCCCCTTTGCGTTCCGCAAAGTTCAAAGCGTGCGCGGTTCGCTCGATTGGGAAAAGGAAGCAGGGTCCGCGCTCATCTCGCTTATTCCATACTTCCGCTGGAGCACGATGGATCTGCTGCCGACCTTCACGCTCACCTTCGATCCGGTGAATTACACCACGGGATACAGTTCGGCGGGGCTGCTCGCAAAGTACCGTTACGATTTCACGCCGTGGCGCACGCGCGTCATTGCCGGGATCGATCTCGACTACAGCCCGGGTTCGCGCCAGGAAGATCGCATCGCCGCCGCGCGCACGGGCGCGATCTTCACGTCCTACACCACGGTGGGGCGCATCTACGACTATGACGTCACCTTCTGGCAGGCGGCGCCCTATCTCCAGATTGAGACGTCGCCTATTGAAGATCTTCGCGTCACCGCCGGCCTGCGATTCGATGCTCTGGGCTATAAATACGATAACAAATTATCTGACGGCGCCTTTGCCACGCCCATACCTTCGGGGGTGCGCACTTACTTCCGTCCCGCGGATACCAAGATCGACTACACACGGGCCACACCCAGCTTTGGTGCGACCTATACCTTCTCATCCGCGCTAAACGCGTTCGCCAGCTACAAGCAGTCCTTCCGCGTGCCACAGGAATCGCAGCTTTTCCGGCAAGGCTCTAACGTCGACTCACTCGGACTCAAGCCAGTGGTGGCGGACAGTTACGAGATTGGATTGCGCGGAACCATTGCGAGGGCGTTTGGCTGGGATCTCTCGGCCTACAAGATGGTGAAGCGCGACGACATCTTGACTCTTACGACCGGCGCCGGCCCAACGCAGACCAACAACGGCAAGACTCGCCATCAGGGCGTCGAGGCCGCGGTGACGTGGCAGATGACTTCCGAGATCCGCCTGAATACGGCGGTCAGCTTCAGCGAGAATCGGTACCGGACGTGGATCACGAGCGGCACCGTAAATTTGTCCGGCAAGAAGATGAGCGCCGCGCCGGGAACAACGGCAAACACAACACTGGAATACCGTCCGCGATGGTTGGATGGCTTGCGTCTGGAAGCCGAGTGGGTGCGTTTAGGATCTTACTGGATGGATGACGCCAACACCCAAAAATACGGCGGACACGATCTCGCGAATATGCGGGTGTCTTACAAAGTATCGGAGGGGATTGAGGTTTTCGGCCGCGTTTCCAACATTTTCGATACGCGGTGGTCGACCTCAAGTTCCGTGTCCAACGGGCAGGCGCAGTTTGCGCCGGGATTGCCTCTCACGCTATTCGGCGGCCTCACAGTAGGATTTTAAACATGAAGCAGCTCTGTTTCTTGAGTGTACTTCTGATTGCATCGCCCGCGTTTGCGGCGATGGATCACAGTGCGCACGTGGGCCACGCCAATGATTGCGCGGACTCCGCATTGGCTTGCTCCGATAAGGCGCAACCTTTCTTCGATACGGACGGTACGCTATGGCTAGCCTGGCAAGGAGGCGGCCGCGTCGCAGTCGCGTCCTCGCACGATGCAAAGACGTTCACAGCGCCGGTCTTTATCACCCCGGAGGCTGTCCAAGCCGATGTCGGTGCGGACGCCCGGCCGCAGATTGTCCGTGATCGCTCAGGTACGATCTCGGTGATCTACGGCGTGATGCAGAAGGCAGGCTATAACGGTCGCATCTATCTCAGCCAGTCGAAGGACGGCGGGCAAACCTTCTCGCCGCCGGCCCCCGTTACCGACGATCCCGCCAGCCAGCGCTTCCCGTCGCTTTCAATCAATGCACAAGGACATGTTCTTGCGACGTGGATCGATAAGCGTGCAGCCAGGGCGGAGCAATCCTATGAAGGCGCCGCCCTGGCTTTCTCGTGGATCGATGCCAAAGGCCCAGCGCCCATGGCTATCGCGCAGGACAATAGCTGCGAGTGCTGCCGCATCGCCGGAACCTTCGACCGCGCTGGCAACCCCATTATCATGTGGCGTCAAATATTCCCCGGCATGATCCGCGACCATGCCGTCATGACCTTCGAAGGCGGCAAGCCCGGTGCTATGCACCGGGTGGCCGAGGACAATTGGAACATCGACGCCTGTCCACACCATGGACCGGCCGTGGCGGTCTCGGCAGAGGGTGTCTATCACGCGGCCTGGTTCACCGAGGGCGAGGCACGCAAAGGGTTGTTCTACGCCCGCTCAAGCGATCGCGGCGCTCACTTCACGGAGCCGGAACCCATCGGCACATCGGCCAACAATCCCGGCCGTGCGCAATTGCTGTCCGCCGGCGGCGATCTCTGGCTGGCCTGGCAGGAGTTCGACGGCGAGGTGACCAGTATTCATGCCAAGAAGCGAACGGGGACCGGCTGGACGGCGCCGCGTGTCATCGCCAAGACCGACGACGCGTCCGATCTCCCGATACTGATCGCCAAGGACACGCGGGCGTACCTGTCCTGGTTGACGGCGAAAGAAGGGTATCGTCTCGTCGCTCTGGAGACTGCGCCATGAAATGGCTGGTATTCCTTGCCGCGATCCTATGCGGTCAAAGTGCTCTTGCCGCCGATGCAAAGCCTTTCGCCCGCGGGAGCTGGCAGGAGATCAAGGCGCGCTACGAGAATAAGCCGATGGTGGTGCATCTCTGGGGGCTCACCTGCGCGCCATGTCTGACGGAACTTCAGCACTGGGCCTCTGTGCGCAACGCCTTCCCGGAGATGAACTTTGTTTTCATCGCCGCCGATCCTGCGCCCATGCCCCCGGGCGAAGTTGAGGCCGAGCTCGAGAAGGCGGGAATCCACGGTATCGACAGTTGGAACTTTGCCGACCGCTTCACCCAACGGCTGCGCTTTGAAATCGATCAGACATGGAAAGGCGAGTTGCCGCGCACGCTTCTGATCGACAAAGACGGCACGGTCACGGTGATGCCGGGCGTGGCCGACCTCGGGAAAGTCAAGGCGTGGATAGCTAAGCGCTAGCGCTAACGCTCACATTTACACCTCATGAGGCGCAGCGCCGGTTTTGCGGCAACGCCCGTTTGAAAAAAGGTTATCAATGAAATCGCAAAAGACTTGGGCCCTCGTGGGGCTCGCGGTCCTCGCTGCCGCGACCGCCGCAGGCGCGTGGATCGGTCTCCAAACATCGGCCCCAAACAAACTTCAATCCACATCCGTCCAGGCGCCGCCGCAACGGAGGGATTTCTCGCTCCTCGATCAAGATGGTCAAAGAGTGTCGCTGGCGACCTACGAGGGCAAATGGCTTCTGATGTTCTTCGGCTTTACCTCCTGTCCCGAAGCGTGTCCGATGGCAATGCAGCTTGCGGTCGCGACGCTCGGTGACATGGGCGAGGCGGCAAAGGCCATACAGCCTATTTTTATCAGCATAGATCCGGAGCGCGATACGCCTGCGGTGCTAAAGGACTATCTCAGTCATTTCTCGGATGGCATCGCGGGGCTTTCGGGAACAGGGGAGGAGACTGCCGCCATTGCCAAGGCCTACGGCGTCTACTACCGGAGGCGCGCCATCGAAGGGGACTACACGATGGATCACAGCACAGCCTTTTATTTGGTCGCGCCAGACGGATCATATGTGCAGCCGTTCCGTGCCGACGTCGACCCGCCGGTTCTCGCCGCAGATCTCACGCGCGTCATGAATACAACAAAGTAGGAGCCGTTATGAAAACTTTGTTTCTATCCGTTTTGGCAACGGCCGCGTTTTTCTCTGCGTCCGCCTTTGCCGATGTGGTCGTGAAGGATGCCTGGGTCCGCGCCACGCCGGGTGCCGCCAAAGTCTCTGCCGGCTATGCGGTGATCGCCAACACGGGCACCGTTGACGACATCTTGCTCGACGTGCGCGCGCCCGATGCCGGCATGACGCAGCTTCATTCTTCCACCGCGGCCGATGGGGTCATGCGCATGGATGGCGTCAAAGAGCTCGCTTTACCAGCGGGCAAGGAAGTCGCGCTCAAGCCGGGCGACTATCATTTGATGATCATGGACCTCAAGAAGCCGCTCAAGGTCGGTGAGGAGATTCCGCTGATCTTTTCATTCAAGAAGCAGGGTCCGGTGAAGGTCACCGCACGCGTCCTGCCGCTCTCCGCTTCAGGCTTCGAAGGGCATCAGCATCATAAATAGGAAGGAAAGCGGAGCCGAGCCTACAGATCCGCCAGCTCGTTCTTGTGGGCGTCGCTCCAGCCCACTTCGAACAGGCGCTTCGAGCCTTGGATGCCCTTCATTTCGAAGGCCCCGCGCGGGATGAAGCCGAACTTCTGGCCTTTGCAGCCGTCAACGACGGCCTGCGAGACCCAGATGTTGTCCTTGGCCGCCTTATCGCAAATACGCGCGGTCATCTGCACGGCGGCGCCGAAAAAGTCGTTTTCTTCCTCGACGGCCTCACCGGCGTTGATGCCGATACGCAGATGAACATCGACGTTGGGGTTGGCCGAGTTGTGGGCCGCGATCTCGCGTTGGATTTTGATGCAAGCCGCGACGGCCGAAGGCGGATCGGGGAAGGTGGCCATGATGCCGTCCCCGGTATGCTTCACTTCGCGGCCCTTGTAAGCCTGGATGGCGCCGCGCACAGCGGTGTTGTGCGCGCGTACCGCCTTCTGTGCGCCGGCATTGCCCAGACGCTGCGTCATGGCCGTTGAACCGACGATGTCGGTGAAGACGAACGTAATGACCGACGGGATAGCTGCGCGTTTCTCCGGGAGGTTCCACTCCGAGAGCAGCGCGGCGATTTGTCCGGCCACGCCCGCGTTACCGCCTAGATACTCCTGCATGGCCTTCACGCCGGCTTGAATCATGCCAGCATACTTCGGGTTCTTACCGTGGCTCGGCAACTCGACGCAGAATGCTTCGGCGCGGTCGCCCGGCATGCCGGTAGCCTGCAGGCCTTGTTTAACGACGCCGAGCTGCGCGTCGCGGGGAAGACGTTTGGTTTGGCCGATCACGGACCCCGCGCCCGCGACATAAAGATTGAGCCCGAAGCGGGAGAAGGTGTTGAGATCGCCCGGCGCGTGACGCATCACGTCGCCCACGAATTTGCTGAACGTCGCACGCGCTTCGGCCTCGGCGGGCGGCGTCTGCGGCGGGGCGGGAGCGGCAGGTTTCTGCGGCTGCGGTGCTTCGCGTTTTGGCTCGGGAGCGTTGTGTGCGTGGGACTGCTGATGCGCGGGCTGTTGGGGCTGCTGCGCTTCTGCTGGTTCGGCGCGTTGAACTTGCGCGCCCATGTCCGTGCTCATTTCGGCGCCCATATCGGCGTCGAGTGAGGGCGGCGCTTCTTCCTCGTCCAATTCGGCGTCGATGGCGGCGCTGTCGTCGGCCAGATCTTCCGCGACCGATTCCTCCTGCAGGTCCGTTCCGGTGACTTGATCGAACTCCACATCCTGCGCCGGCTTCTTCCGCGGCGCTTGCGTCATCATCATTTCCGGTCCGACAGCGCGCTTGGTCGGTTTCGGACCGGATTTCAACATCGAGAGGATGCCGAATTGCTTCTGCAGATTGACGAACATCGACATGAAAAAGCTTAAGACGAACGTGCCGGCGACGACGGCGGTGTAATCGCGTTGCGGCAACATCCCGACGTTGACCAACCCGATAACGCCGAACGACGTTGCGATGGCGCACACGATCGCGATGGCCGCGCTGGTTCCGATGACGATCAGGAAGCGCATCAGCGCGCCGCGCTGCTTTTTCTTCTTCTTGCCCTGCTTACGGACGGGCGCCGCCTGGACGGCGGCGCTCTTTTGTTGTTGCTTCGGTGCCTGCTGTTGCGCGGGGGCGGCCGGGCGAGGGGCCGGTCGTGCAGGTGCCGGAGCCGGTGCCTGTTTTTTCGGGGCTTGCTTGGGCGGCGCCTTGCCACCGCCACCACCGGGGCCGACACCGAACATGTCGCCGCTGTCGTTGATGTTCTTGGCTTTATTGCTTTGCCAGGTGATCGCGTCTTCGGTGGTGTTGCTTTCCGAGTTGAAGGTCTCGCGCACCACACGGGTCGGGTAGCCTTCCTTCTGCTCAACGGCCTTCGCTTCCTCAATAGCGAGGTCGCGCTGGCTTGCTTCAAAAGAGGCATGAAGCTGCCAACGACCGTTCTGGTTGTAATAGACCTCGAAGGTGTCGCGCGGCATTGTTGACTGACCCCGCGTGCGCTCCCCGGAAGCCGCCGTGGCGCTCGTGGGATTTCTTTCCCCTAACTCGCTGTCGTCCTAATTATTTTGTCGGTTGGCCGCAACGTGCAATTCGGCAACCGTACAATGCAAATAATACCCTAAGGATGGATTAAACCGGCCCAACCGCCCGTCTACGGGTTTACGGCGCGTTAACCGTTTGCACCGGCGGTGTGGAGCCGAAATCGTTTGCGGGTACATGCTCGTACAGCGCCGGTTCTTCCGTCTCGGCTTCGGTGGCGATTTTCACCAACGCCGTACCGTCGTTGTCGCCGTCGAACGCCTGTGCATCACCGGAGGCGGCGGCTTTTTGCACGCGGAGCTCGGCCAAGATCTCGCCGTTCACAGCCTGCGCGGCGACAGTCTGCGCCTGGCGTACGACATCGGGCGTCAGCAGCGGGTTGTCATGGCGTGCGTTTTCTATGATGGCCACGGCCAATTTAGCGCCATAGCTCGCGGTGAAGCGGCGTTGAATGTCGATCGCCGCGGCGAGAGCGGCATCCGCCTGCTTGAACTGCGCAAAGATGCCGGTGCCGGTGTGTTTGACCTCGTGACCGTGATGGGTGCCCAACACGCTGCGGACGACGCTGTTGTGCAGGCCCATGGCCGCATCGCGCGCGGCTTCCGCGGCGCTGTCCGGCAAGCCGTCCGGCGTCACTGCGAAAGCGGGGCCTATCCGCAGTTCCGTGAGCACGTAGATATCGTGCGTGGACGCTTCGTCCGCGACGGCCGCCGCCGGGATGGCCGGCCCCGCGGGCTGACCAAATGGTGTGCGCCATCCGGCGAGAGCAACAGCGAGGATGCGCGCGACGTCCGCGCCTTCCAGATGTTTTGCAAGCGCCGTACGTCCAAGATTGACCAGCGTCGCATTGGCCGGAGCGGCAATCAATTCATCGTATTGATGCAGGAACATGCCGATGCTGGCCGAACTCATACCGGCTCTCGTCAGCGCTTCCTCGATCAGCTGCAAGCGCCCGGTGTCCGATGTGCGAGCGGTTTCCGCCAGCGCGGCGGCGGCGCCGGCGATCACCAGCGAGATTCCGCGCCGCGTGACGGGATCGTCGGGCAGCGTGCCGGCCGTCGCCGGCTGTATGACCTCGTCGACAAACCGGCGCACGACGGCCCGTTCCAGCGGCAGCGGCTCGGGCGGCGCTTTCGTGAAGCTGGCCTCGGCCGCGGCGGCTTGCGCGGCGGCGGCTTGGGCTGCGGCGGCTTGGGCTTTTGCCGCCTGTACCGCGGCGAGGCGCTTCGCGGCGTCCGCGGCCACTTTGTCTGCCGCTTCCTTCTCCTGGCGCTCTTTCTTTTCGCGCTTTTCGCGTTTCTTGCGCTCGGCCGGTGTTTCCGGGTTCAGCAACTCGCGAAGCTGCGGCGACATTTCCGGCTGCAGTTGGGGCAGAGGCGGCGGATCGTAGACTTCGACCTCCGGCGCCGGCGGCAGATCGCCGCGCATCATCTTCAGTTCATCGAGCGCGCGCTCGGCTTCGGCAAGCGCAATGGAGGATGGTTGTTTCGCACGCAGCTTCGGCGCGATCTCGGCCGCCAACGATTTTACATCCGCAGGTTTGTCCTGTTTCTGCGGCGATTGTTGCCACAGATATGCAAGC
Organism: Rhodospirillaceae bacterium; assembly: GCA_050246995.1. Taxonomy (GTDB): domain Bacteria; phylum Pseudomonadota; class Alphaproteobacteria; order Rhodospirillales; family Rhodospirillaceae; genus SHVO01. The sequence goes on from JBFWVA010000003.1 coordinate 164,325, forward strand.
AGCCGGTGCAGCGGCAGTTTGGAGCGCGACAGCGACAGGAAGAAAAAGAAGAAGAAAACCGCATAGGCATACGTCAGGATCGTCGTCGATGCGCTGGCGCTGACAGGTAGGCCCGCTTCGATCGAATGCTTCAGGCCCCAAGACAGCACGGCCGTCGAGACGGTGGCGGCCACAAGGCTGAGCATCGCGGCGACGACGCCCTGCATTACGACTTGACGCAGTCCCAATCCGCCGCGACCGCCGCCTCGCTGTTTTATTCCGGCGCCCGCGGCCATCTGCCGCGGCGAACCAGGCGCACGGCCGCTGCGCTTGACGGTCTTGGCGTTCTCGCGCAGCTCGCGCGCTTTCGGGCTGATGTATGCGGTCACCAGCTCGCTCTCATTGATTTCCGGGAAGTAGGTCTCGGCGACGACCTTGGTCGGCAGACCGGTCGTGAATTCCGTGGTGCGGGCGTCCATCACGGCCGCCTTGCGCTGATCGCTCCCGTAGCGGGCATGGATGGTCCATCGCCCGTTGTCGAGCACGTAGACCTCGAATTGGGTGATGGCCAACATAACAACTTAAGTCCGCTTAACTGGCGTGAACGACCCCCCGACCAACTCCCCCGCCAGCCTATTAACGCAGGACCAGACGCAAAGGTTGCGGGATTGCCCATCGACGCAACAGTTTAACACAAAAAAGCCGCACCGGAGACCGGTGCGGCTACTAGATTTAGTGTCAGCCTTCGCGCAGGCCGTAAAAACCGGCGCGGATGGACGGACCTAATCCTTTTTCGCGGCAAACGTCTTGAAACGCTTATTGAATTTGGCCAACTGACCGCCGGAATCGAGCAGACGGTGCACGCCGGTCCAGGCCGGGTGGCTCTTCGGGTCGATTTCGAGGCGCAGCGTATCGCCCGCTTTACCGTAGGTGCTGCGGGTCATGTATTCGCTACCATCGGTCATAACGACCTTGATCTCATGGTAGTCGGGGTGAATTTCCTTCTTCATGGCGCGCCTCTAAAACTTGGAATTCCGGCGAGTTGGCCGGGAAAGGCGGCTGTATATAGGGTTCGCCCCGACCCCGCAAGGGTCGGAAACGGCCGTTTTGGCTGAATCGGAGAGGTTTTCACGGTTGTGAGACTTCCGAAATCGCCTGGGCGGCTAAGGGTTTGCCGGCTGCGGCGTGCCGTGCGGGCAGGCTTCTAAGGCTGTTGGGGCGTGTTCCCCGGCGGTAACTTCCCGCCAGACCTCGCGAAACGGTGCGGCGAGAGCTAAGCTGAGTGTCTTCCACCCCTGATGCGTTGAAGTTGGGGGGATGTATCCGAAAAGCTTGGCGCAATCATCAACGTTCCAACCGTTGAGACCGCATCATGAATGAAAATAGCAAACTTGCCGAAATCCACGACATCGTCGCCATGTGGCGCAGACCCGGCAATGCGCTCACCAGCTACGAAGCGATGAGCGAGATTCGCGATTTGCTCGAGGGGTTGCCGCGCGCATCGACAAGCGCGGTCTACGACGATCAGATGCCCGGGCCAAAGGCGCTGCGCGCGAAATCGCCGTTCCTTGGCTGACACGGACGAACTTTCTCGCGTGAAGGGGGTTGTTATTACGACCGCTTCATCACGCGAGTACCTTATGCGCTTCACCGAAGGCGAAATCGAACGCTCGGCGATATTGCTCGCCCAACGCTACGGCGCCGAGGCGCTTCCCATGGCGACGCGCCGGCTTCATCAGCTCGCGAAGGCCGATGATTCCGTTGGCGCGGGGGTCTGGCAGATGATCGTGACCGCGCTCGAGAAGATCGAGCGGCGGCTGCACTAGCCCCTGAACGCGATGTTTTTGGCTTAAAGCCCGCATTTCCGGGCCCACAGCCATGCTTTTCGGATGGGTGGCGCGGGACGCCGGTTTCGACTATACCACCGCGTAACTTGCGCCCCAAGGCGGCGCGCTTTTCCCAAAGGTTTATTCGTGGCGTTTCCTCACACTACTCCTGCGCTCGCGCGCGCATTGTCTGAACGCGCCTATACCGACCCGACCGAGGTCCAGACGGCGGTTCTCGCGCCTGGTACCGAGGGGCGCGACCTGTTGGTCTCGGCGCAGACCGGCTCGGGCAAGACGCTCGCCTTCGGCCTCTCGATAGCGGTCACCTGCCTGGACGGCGCCGACACGCTTGAACGCGCGGACACGCCGATGGCGCTGATCGTCGCCCCGACGCGCGAACTCGCGCTTCAAGTCCAGCGCGAGCTGACGTGGCTCTATCAATATATCGGCGCGAAGATCGTCTCGTGCGTCGGCGGCATGGATCCACGCGCCGAACGCCGCGAGCTCAATTTTGGATGCCACTTCGTCGTCGGCACGCCCGGGCGCCTGCGTGATCACCTTGAACGCGGCAGCTTGCGCGTGGGCAATCTCAAAGCCGTCGTGCTCGACGAAGCCGATGAGATGCTCGATCTTGGGTTCCGCGAGGACCTCGAGTTCATCCTCGAAGCCACGCCAAAGGAGCGCCGCACGCTTTTGTTCTCGGCGACCTTGCCGCGCGACATCGCCAATCTCGCGAAAAGCTACCAAAACAATGCGTTGCGCATTCAGGCCTCGGGCGAAACGCGCGCGCACGCCGACATCGAATACCGCGCTATGCGTATCGCGCCGCAAGACAGCGTCCATGCCATCGTGAATATCGTCCGTTTCATCGATTCCCCGGCGACCATCGTCTTCTGCAATACGCGCGATGGCGTCCGTCACCTGCACGCCACCCTTGTCGAGCGCGGCTTCTCCGCCGTTTCGCTGTCCGGCGAGTTCAGCCAGGAAGAACGCAATCATGCGCTGCAAGCCTTGCGCGATGGCCGTGCGCGCATTTGCGTGGCCACCGACGTTGCCGCGCGCGGTATCGACTTGCCGAACCTCGGCCTTGTCATCCATGCCGACCTGCCCAACGACGCCGAAACACTGCAGCATCGCAGCGGCCGTACGGGCCGCGCGGGGCGCAAGGGCATCAGCGTCCTTCTGGTGACGCCGGCCATTCATCGCAAGGCCGAGCGGCTCTTGGGTCAGGCGAACATTAAGGCATCGTGGGTCAACCCGCCGTCGCCCGATTCCATCCGCCAGATTGACAATGAGCGCTTGCTGCAAAGCGTGCTTACCGCGGAAGCCGGCGAGGCCGATGATCTCGAACTCGCGCGGCAATTACTTTCTCAGCGCTCTGCCGAGGAAATCGCCGCGGCGCTCGTCCGCAGCTACCGCGCGCGTCTGCCAGCGCCCGAAGACCTCATGGACACCGGCATGCCGGAGCGCCGCGAGCCCAAGAGCGGTCTCGCCAGCGGCCAATGGTTCCGCCTGAATGTCGGGCGCGATCGAAAGGCTGATCCCAAGTGGCTGATCCCCGAGATCTGCCGCCAGGGCGGCATTACCAAACGCGAGATCGGCGCCATTCGTATTTTTGACGACGAAACCAAGTTCGAGATCGCGAGCGAAGTGGCTGAGAAATTCGCCGCCCGCACGGGGAAGCTCTCGAAGGGCGATATCCAGATCACGCCGAGCGAAGCGCCCTCGGGCGGCGGCCATGTCCGTCGTCCTCCCCCGAAAGACGGCGACTTCAAAAAGAAGTGGCGCAAGGACGATGACGGCGGCGCCAAGACGTGGAAGCCGAAAGGCGAATACAAACCAAAAGGTGAATTCAAGCCTAAGGGTGAGTTCAAAGCCAAGGGTGATTTCAAGTCCAAAGGCGACTGGAAGCCGAAAGGTGAGTGGAAAGCAAAGGGTGAGTTCAAGCCCGCCCATAAGCAGGAAGATCACAGCGGTGAGTCCATGCGCGAGCGGCCCGATGGGGAAAAACCGCGCTACAAGCCGCGCGATAAAAATCACGGCAAGCCCAAGTGGGCCGCGCACGGCAAGGCTGCGCACAAAGACGGCCAGAAGCTCGACCGCAAATTCCAGAAGCGGCCGAAGTAAGCATGCGGGCCGTCATCGCCGAAGCGGCGCCGGCCGATGCCGCGGAAATCGCCGCGCTCGGCCGTGTCACTTTCGCCGAGACGTTCACCCACTACACGCCCGAAGACCTCGCGAATTTTCTCGAGGCGAAATATCAGCCGTCCCTTTTCCGGGCATGCATCGAAGATCCGTCCGAGGTTGTTTTTAAAGCGGTTCTGGACGGCCGGATTGTAGGCTACGCGCACGCGGGGCCCTGCGTATTGCCCCACCCGGAAGTGACGCCCACGTGCGGCGAGCTCAAGCGGCTTTATGTGAAGAATGGCTACCAAGGTTCTGGCATCGGTAACGCGCTGCTCGATGCCGCGTTGACCTGGCTCGAAAAGCCGGGCCGCACACTATGGATTGGCGTCTTTTCCGAGAACTTCGGCGCTCAAAAGCTTTACGCGCGGCACGGCTTCACGAAGGTCGGTGACTATAAATTCGTGGTCGGCAGCGCGCTGGATGAAGAGTTCATCTTACGGCGCGGCTAAGCTCACGGCCCAAGCGCTAAGAGAGTGAGGGGCGTTCCGCCGAATAGGTGACAACGCCGAAAGCGGGAAATAGTTCCCGCATTTATTGAACTTCCTGGCGTTGAAATCTCTACGCGAGCAAATATATATCGGTAGGACAACTTCTTTGTACCGGCGTTTAAAGCCCGTGCCTGCGCGCGGGTTTCGGTACGGTTTGGAGAACGCCTATACAACAGCCTTCATCCGCTGGGGATAGCACCAAGGTATCCAAGCATGAATCGTGCACCGTGCTCGTGGTGGACGACGAGATGATGGTGCGCGCCCTTGTCGGCGAGATGCTGCGGGAGCTGGGCTACACCGTGTGTGAGGCGGACTCGGCGAAAGGCGCCATCGCCCTGATCAGGAAAGGCCTTCCGATCTCCACGATCATCACCGATATCCAAATGCCCGATATCACCGGCATCGAACTCGCGGGGATGATCCGCCAGGCGCGGCCCGACATACGCGTCATATATATGACGGCCTATGCCAAGGAAGCGGCGCAGAAGGGTAACCAGCTCCTCAATCACGATGTTCTCGTCAAGCCGTTCACCTTCGAACAGCTCGAGAACGTCATGATCGAGCGCTTACAGCAGCATTAGTTTTTAGCGCCGCCGACGGCGCCTTCGGTCGCGATCACGAGCGCGCGCGGGCTTTCATTTAAAAGCCGCGCCGCCAAACCCGCCGCGCCCGACGGTGTGGTCGTGATCCCGTGGTGCTCAACAAACATGCGTTGCGCTGCTGCTGCTGCCTCATCGCTGATGGTCTGATAAGCGACATCGCATCGTTGGAGGATGTCGAAGGCGATCAGCGACGGCTCCTTGCAATCGAGACGGCCCATGTTGGACACGGGGCCTTCAACGGTCACGGGCTTTCCTGCCCGGTGGCTGTCGCGCAAGCACGGCGCGGCCTCCGGTTCCACCACGATAATGCGGGGCTGCACGGTCCAGTTCGCGCGGATCATGTGGGCAAGGGCGCCCGCGAGGCCACCAACGCCCGCCTGCACGAAGACATCCGTCGGCCATTCACCGCGGGCTTCAAAATAGGCGCGGAGTTCCTCGGCCATCACGGTGTAGCCCTCCATGACCAGCGCTGGTGGCCGGTGATAGCCCGGCCAGGACGCGTCGGCGAGCAGGATCCTATTCGAGCCTTCGGCATCTCGGGTTGCGGCCGCGACGCTCTCTTCATAGGTATCGCCGGAGCGCACTACCGTTGCGCCTTGGGCTTCAAGCCGGTCGGCGAAGGCCTGCTGCACGGTCGCAGCCAGATGGATGCGCGCATGTGCGCCCGCATGGCGCGCGCCGGCCGCCACCGCCATGCCGTGATTGCCGGCGCTCGCGCAGACGAACGTGATGTCTTTCGCGAAGGCTCGCAGCTCCGCGGCGGTGGAAGCGGGGGCTTTCATCACTTCTTTCCACCGGTCTTCCAATAGGCACGCGACCGCGAACGGACCGCCCAGCGCCTTGAAGGCGCCCAGCCCCATCCGCGCCGTTTCGTCTTTGACAAACAGCACGCCCGCGGCGGTCTGGAAGTCGCGCACCGGTGTCGGTTGATAGATCGGCCATTGTTCGAGGAAGGCGAAAACGCGGGCAGGATCGGGTGAGAATGGTGTCGCCATGTCTCTCAACGCTCCTAAAGGGACGCGGCCTCGACCCGGTTGCGGCCGTTCTGTTTGGCCTTGTACAGCAGCTTGTCCGCGACCTCGATAAAATGTTTTGAATTCGTTTCCGCCGACGGCGTGATGGTTGCAAGGCCCATGCTGACCGTGACGAACGCGCCGATCGTCGATCCCTCATGTGGGACCTTCAAATTCTCGACCGAGCGCAAACACCGTTCGGCGATCTTGCGCGCGGCCTCGGCGTCGGTTTCGGGCAGAATCAGCGCGAATTCCTCGCCGCCAATGCGCGCCGCCATGTCGCGCGGACGCACCGCCGCTTGTTCCAGGGCCTTGGCAACGTTTTTCAGGCATTCGTCGCCCAATCCGTGGCCATAGCGGTCGTTGTACTGTTTGAAAAAATCCACATCGAGCATGACGAGGGATAGCGGCAATCCGGCGCGGCGCGCGCTTGCCCATTCGATCTCGAAAATGGAATCGAAGTGACGGCGATTCCAAACGCCGGTCAGAGCGTCCTTGACCGCCAGCGTTTCCAGTTCCTTGTGCAGGCGGAACAGTTCTTGCTCGGCCTTCTTGTGCTCGCTGATATCGAACATGAAGCCGACGAGAGCGGTGGTTTCGCCTTTCTCGTCGCGCAGCACGTGTACGACGTCGCGGATCCATACGAACTCATTATCCTTCGTCAGGGCGCGGTAGTCAGCCTCGTGATCGGCGCCGGCCTTCGACTGCGCGATGCAGAAGTTCACCACACGCTCGCGGTCTTCCGGGTGGATGCGGATGGCCCAATCTTCGGCCGATACCCAGCTGTCTTGGCTCCAGCCGAGCAGGGGTTCGATCTGCGGGCCGATGTAAGCGAACTTCATCGTCGCCCACTCGATCTTCCATGGGATGGCCTTGGTTGATTCCAGCAGGGTTTTATAGACAGCGTCGGCGCTGTCGACTTCGATTTGTGTATCGGACATCCCGCGCTCGATCCAACTCTCAGTTCAAAAAGGTCAAAGCGGGAACGCCGTCGGCATCCAGCGGCGCTTCGTGTACCGCGATCACTTGCGGTGTGAGAAGCTTTCCGTACAGGTGAGGGAACAGCTTTCCGCCGCGCGAGGGCTCCCAGACCAACGCCGCGCCAAGAGCATCGGCGTCGATCTCGAGCACGATAAGATCGGCTGCGCCCTTGAAATGTAGGCGCGCGGTTTCCTGTGATTGTTCCGCCGTGGAGAAGTGGATGTACCCGTCGCGAATATCTATGCCCGAGCCCTCGAACACACCGGCCTGCTGAGCGGCGCGCCATTCATCACGGCGCAGGATTTTGTAGATGGCGGCCATTCTATCGCTGATCCAATTTGAGCTCGATGCGCCGGTTGCGCGCCCGGGCGGTGGCGTCGCTGCCCGGCTCGATGGGTTGATACTCGCCGAAGCCGGCGGCGGCGAGGCGCTCGGCCGGGACGCCTTGCGTGATAAGATAACGCACGACCGAGATCGCGCGGGCCGCCGACAGCTCCCAATTCGAGCGGAACTGCGCGGTGCTGATGGGCGCGGTATCGGTATGGCCGTCCACACGCAGAATCCAGTTGATATCCGAAGGAATGGTGCGCGAGACGTCGAGCAACGTACGGGCAAGTTGCGATAGCTGGCGCTGACCCTCAAGGCCAAGGTCGGCCGAACCCGACGTGAACAATACTTCCGACTGGAACACGAAGCGGTCGCCGACGATGGTCACACCGGGGCGCGTGCCCAGAATGTCGCGCAAGCGCCCGAAGAATTCGGACCTGGAGCGCTGAAGCTCTTGAACCTTGCCCGCCAGCGCACGGTTCATGCGCCGGCCCAGATCGGAGATTTGGGCCTTCTGCTCGGCGGTCAGTTTGTCGGAGGCGTCCAACGCGGCGGCGAGCTTCTCCAGTTCTTTCTGCATGTCCTGCAGCTGCTGGCTCATCAGTGCGGCGGCCGCTTGGGCTTCCACCGTCAACGCGCGTTCCTTGGCGATCTCGCCGTCCGACTTTGCGGTCTGCGCGCCCAGTTGGGCGATCTGCTTTTCGAGGCTCGCTTTCAGGGCCTCCATCGCCTTGATGTTCTGCTGGAGCAGGGCGAGTTGTTGGGCTTGTTGTTTGATCGTCGCGCTCTGATCGGCGCCAGTCTTGTTCAACGCCGCGATCTCGGCATTGCGCGCGGTGATGTCCGCGGTGGCGGTGTTCAGCTTCTCGGTCAATTGCTCGTTGTCGAGCTTCACTTGCGCGAGCACATCGAGCTGCTGGTTCGCCGCCTGCAAGTCCGTCGACAGGCGCCCGATGGTGAGCTCGAGGTCGGACCGCGCTTTGCGCTCGATGTTCAGCATGTCGGTCAGGCTGGCCATCTGCGCGTTTAGCTCGGCCAGCGCGCTGTCGCGGTTCTGCAAGGCCTGGCCCAGCAGCGCCTGCCCCAGCACGAATACCAGGAGCACGAAGATGATGATGATCAGCAGCGTGGACAGCGCGTCAACCCAGCCCGGCCAGGCATCGATGACGGTACGTCTGCGGCGCAGGAACCCGGCCATCGCGGTTTATGATCCCGCGCTGTCGCGCGCGCCTGCGGTGGCGATGGTCTTGGCGAGCAATTTGATCTCGCCGCGGATCTCGCGCACGATTTCCTCGCGGCCCGAGGTTACGGACGATGCAAGGCGCGTGAGGGCGCTGTCGATGTTGCGGATATGTCCCCGTGTCACATCGTCCATTCCGCCGGTGTTCGAGACCGCCGGCGCGGCCACGGCGGCGGCGATGTCGCTCATGTTGCGCACGATGGTCGACAGGTCGCGCTGACCTTCGGCGAGGCGCAGCAGCACCTGCTGTTCGGCGCGCATCTGGTCGGCGAGTATGGAAAGCTTGTCGTTCAGCTGGTGAAGCTGCTCATTGCCGGCCACGCGGCTTTGCTCGCCGCGGGCCATGATGTTCTGAAGTTCCTGCAAGCTCTCGGCCGTTTGCTCGAGAAGCGCCTCGGTGTAGGCCGACACGCCCTGTTCACCTTCACCGCCGACGCCGCCCGAGGACAAGCGCGTGACGCCCGACAGCCATTCTTCGAGCTCGTTGTAGAAGGCGTTCTGGGCCTGACCGGCCTGCAGATCGAGGAACCCGAGGGCGAGCGATCCCCCAAGGCCGAATAGCGAGGACGCGAAGGCGGTGCCCATGCCCGACAGCGGCGCTTCCAGGCCCGACTTCAGATTGTTGAACACGGTGGCCATATCGCCGCCTGTCACCGACAGATTGCGGATGACGTCGGCGATGGCGTCAATGGTCCCTAGCAATCCCCAGAACGTGCCGAGCAGGCCAAGGAAGATGCAAAGTCCCGTGAAGTAGCGTGACAGCTCGCGGCTTTCCTCGAGGCGTGAACCAATGCCGTCGAGCAGGGTGCGCATCACGGGCGCGCTGATCGTCAAACGTCCGCGCGTGCGCTTTTCTTGCAGCATGCGCGCCATCGGCGACAGCAGTTTCAATTTGCTTTCATTGGGATGCAGACGCTCCTCGGGGAGGGCGTCGCTCTGGCTGGTGGTCTGAAAGCTTTCGATCCACTCGGCTTCCGGCGCGATCTGAGTCACTTGGCGGAAATTCAAGACGACGCCAGTGACGATCACGCCGAAGATCAGCGTGTTGAGGATCGGATTGACCAGGAAGATCGTCAGAAGCTGCGGCGCGACAAAGGCGCACCCCACGCCGACCACGGCGAGGAACACGATCATACGGGTAAGATAGGTCTTTGTATCGGTCATCCGTTCCCTCAAGAGAGCGAGTGCCGCGCGCGGCGCGTGCGCGCGGTCAAAGACTCACAATCGAATGCGGCAATGCTAGGGCGAAGGACCGATCGCCCAAAGTGAACCGGTTGTAACAACTAACGGCGCACGAGCAGCACGTCGACGCGGTCAGGTGCGCCGCCGCCCGATTGCTCGCCCAGTGCCCGCAGATTGATGCGGGTGGACTCAACCCCGGCCGCCAGTAGTTCCTTACGTACGTTGACGCCGCGCTCGGTCGACAAACGGCGCGAGCGGCTCACGCTCTTCTGCGGATCCGAGGCATAGGCGATCAATTCGACGCGTAGCGCAGGATCCTTGACCATACGCGCGGCAAGCGCCTTCAAATTCGGGTTCGCATCGGTGGGGACCTCGGACGCATTGACGGCGAACGAGATCGTAAACACGTCCGGCTGACGCGGCGTCGGCGCTTTCACGGCGCTCGGCGGCAGCGCGGCGACCTGTGTTTCTTTCGGAGCTTCCGCGGCGGTAGGCGCGGCGGGAGCGGCAGGCGTGCTTGGCACCAAGGTCGCTGGCGCGGCGGCAACGGTCTTCGCCGGCGGTGCGGCCGCGGGACCCGTCAGCGGCGTCGGCGCCGATGTCGCGGTGCTCACGGGCGCGGCGGGCTTCGCCGCAGGTGGTGCAGCCGGCGGTCGCGCGGATGCGGTCGAAGGCGGCGCGGCCGGTGGAGGCGTCGCCGGCGCGGCGAGTTTCGCGGCCGGCGTGGGTGCGGTCACCGGCGCTTGCGGCTTTACAGCGGCCATTTGGACCGGTTTGGCCGGCGTCGGTGCTGCGGGCTTCGCGATGCTTCTCGTTGTGGCGGGCGGCGGCGCAAGTGGCTTCGCGGCGGCCGGAGCCGTGCTCGGCGGCGGTGTCACCGGTTTTGCCGCGGGCGGCGGCGCTGAAGCGGTTTGGGCCGGCGCCGCCGGTGGCTTGGCGGCGGCCGGTGCTGGCGTGGAAGGCGCTGCGGCTGGCGGCGTAATTTTTGCGGTCGCTGCCGGCGCAGGCGCAGGTGGCTTCGCGGCCGGCGGAGGCGTCGCCGGCGCAGCGGGTTTCGCGGCCGCTGTCGCGGGCGGCGGCGCCGGTTTCGCGGCGGCGGGCTGTGTCGGGGCGGGCGGCTTCACCGGTTCAACGGCAATCGGCGCGCTCGGCTTTGTCTGTTCGGGCGCGATCGCGCGCGCCATTTGGATCGGCGCGCTCGGAGCGATCGGCGCGACGCCCGGCGGCGGCCGAAGGCGGATGGCCTGTGGGCGCGAAATGGCAGGCGCTATCCCAGCGGGCGGACGCAAGATCACGCGGCCGCTAGCGCCGCCCGGCGATACGCGCGGCGCGGTGTTGGCGCCCGGCACGAGAAGGCGGCGGCTGTTTGACGAACCGCCCGCTTCAATAGCGGATAGATCGATGGAAACGGACGCATCGCTACGCACGGCGGGCGCAGCCGGCTTCGCGCTCGGAATGCCGTCGGCGAGGGCAGGCGCTGTGCCGGCCAATACCGCCGCGAGCGCCCAAAGGCTCGACGTCCGCAGCAACTTGCCTCTGGCGGTGTCGTTTCTCATGCGTTTCACGTTCGGCCCCCACACATGCTACGTTGGCCCGCGTCTTCTCGCGCGTTGACCAAAGCCGTTGAAAAGTCTTCGCTTTGGCCTTTTCCCCGGATTCAAAACTACAACAGCCGTCCAAGGTGAGACAACTGATTCAGACCCGGTGAGGCCAGTCCGTCAGATATAGACCAGGGGTGGTCAATTGAGGGTTAACGAAGCGGTGAGCCGGGACGGCCTAACCCTTCGTAACAAGATCCAAAATTTGCTTATGGAGCTTGCTGTTAGCGGCAACCACGTTGCCGTTGTGGACGACGTCCTTACCACCCTTGTAATCGGTGGCGAACCCGCCCGCTTCCCGCACCAGGAGCACCCCGGCGGCGATATCCCAGGCCTGGAGCCCGGTTTCCCAGAACCCCTCATAGCGGCCGGCGGCCACGTACGCGAGGTCCAGCGAGGCGGCGCCCATGCGGCGGATTCCCGCCACTTCGGCCATCACACGGCCCATCTGGTCCAGGAACGGCTTGTGACCAGGACGGCCCAGGAACGGGATGCCCGTCGCGATCACCGCCTCGGACATGCGGTTGCGCGACGAAACGCGCAAACGATGGTCGTTCAGGAACGCGCCTTTGCCCTTCTCGGCGTAGAACATCTCTTCGACGATCGGGTTGTAGACCAGACCGGCGATGACCTCGCCTTCCATCTCCAGCGCGATCGAGATGGCGAAGTGCGGGATGCCGTGCAGGAAGTTCGTGGTGCCGTCGATGGGATCGATGATCCAGCGGTGCTTGCCATCCTCGGACGGCACTTCGCCGCTTTCCTCCATCAAAAAGCCGAAGCGTGGGCGCGCCTTCTGAAGTTCCGTGCGCAGCGTCTTTTCGGCTTTAAGGTCGGCGGCGGAAACGAAATCGCTGGGACCCTTGTTGGAGACCTGCAATTGCTCCACTTCGCCGAAGTCACGGCGCAGCGCCCGTCCCGCCTTCTGCGCAGCCCCTGTCATCACGGTCCAAAGAGCGGAACCACGCGCCATCGATAAGCCCTAACGATTCAAAAAACGGCGAAAATACGCGATTACTTCGCGCGCTCGACGTAGCTGCAGTCTTCGGTGTTCACGACGATCTTGGTGCCGGCTTCGATGAACGGCGGGATCAGGACCTTCAGGCCGTTTTCCAGCAGACCCGGCTTATAGGACGAAGCGGCCGTCTGGCCCTTCACCACCGGATCGGCTTCGGTGACGGTCAAGACCACCGACTTCGGCAGCGTCACCGACACCGGCTTGCCTTCGATGAAATCCACCGAGACGTCCATGTTGTCGGTCAGGAACGCGGCGCGTTCGGCAAGCAGTTCACCGTTGATGCTGAACTGGTCATACGTGCTCTTGTCCATGAAGGTGTACATGTCACCTTCCTTGTAGAGGAACTGACAGTCGATCTCGCGCACTTCCAGGCGTTCCACCGAGTCAGCGGTGCGCCAGCGGGCCTGGCTCTTGGTGCCCGAGGCGACGTCGCGCATTTCGACCTGGATGAAGGCGCCGCCCTTACCGGGCTGCACGATCGCGTGCTTGATCACCGACCACTGCTTGCCTTCGTGCTCGATAACCATGCCGCCGCGGATCGAGTTCGCATTAATCTTCATAAGGAGCGCCTGTTCGTCTCAATAATGTGCGGAAAAACCGGGGCGCTTGTATCAGTTTGACCCCTCATCTGGAAGCTCTAAAAGGGCGTATGACCAATACCTGGTGGCATCCTGAAACCCTCGCGCGAAAGCGCCCCTTCCTTGACGCCCGTCGCGCGGCCGTTAAGGCGGTGAGGGCCTATTTCCAGGCCGAGGGCTTTATTGAGGTGGAAACCCCGGCCATCCAGCGTTCTCCGGGCGTCGAGCGCCATATCCGGCCCTTCGCGGTCAGCCTGCGGGAGCCGCTCGACGAGGCCGGAGCGCCCCGCTATCTGCATACCTCACCTGAATTCGCGATGAAGAAGCTCCTGGCCGGAGGCTTGCCGAAGATCATGCAGCTGTGCCGGGTTTGGCGCGACGGCGAGCGTTCGCCCCAGCACGAGCCTGAGTTCACCATGCTCGAGTGGTACCGGACCGAGACCGACTACGGCGCGATGATGGCCGATTGCGCTGCCGTGGTGCGCAACGTCGCCAAGGCGGCGCAGCGCAGCCTCGCCAATGATGGACTGTTCTGGCGCGGCGACCAGGTCTGCGACCCGTCGCGCGAGCCGCGCCGTCTGACCGTCGCCGACGCCTTTTTTGAGTATGCGGGCATCGATCTGCTGGCGGCTAACGACGGAACCTTCATGCCCGATCCAACAGCGCTTCGCGCCGCCGCGCGCGGGCAGGGGATCCATGTCAGCGATGCCGACACCTGGGAGGATATCTTCCTCCGGGTGATGTTGGATCGCATCGAACCGTATCTCGGCATGGGCGCGCCCACGATCCTGTGCGAATACCCGGCCAACCTTGCCGCGCTCGCCCGCAAGAAGCCCGGTGATGAACGCGTGGCCGAACGCTTCGAGTTCTATGCCTGCGGCGTAGAACTCGCCAACGCCTATTCCGAGCTCACCGATCCCGTCGAACAGCGCGCTCGGTTCGAGGCCGACCGCGCGCTTCATGCCAAGCTCTACGGGACAGCGCCGCCGGCCGATGACGAATTATTAAGCGCTCTCGGGCAACTTCCGCCGTCCTCGGGTTGTGCGCTAGGCTTCGACCGCCTCGTCATGCTCGCAACCGGGGCCGATACCATCACCGATGTCTTATGGGCTCCCGTCACATGAAAATGAATCCTGAAGTCGACGCTTACATCGCCGCCTATCCGCCGAAGGTGCGCGCGCTGATGAAGACGATCCGCACCACCATTCACAACGCGCTGCCGGATGGTGAAGAGCGCGTCAGCTACGGCCTTGTCGGCTATTTCCGCGACGGCGCGGTGGCCTACTTCTCCGCCTTCAAGAGCCACATTGGATTCTTCCCGCCCACGGACGACCCGGCGCTGCAGAAGGCGACCGCGAAGTTCGCGAACGCCAAGGGCAATCTCAAGTTCCCGCTGAACGCGCTGCCGCCGTACGACATCATTTCGAAACTTGTCACCACCCGCGCCGCCGCCAACCGCAAGAAGGCCGAAGCGAAAGCCAAGGCCGACAAGAAGAGCGCGAAGAAAGCCGTGAAGAAGACGGCGAAGAAAGCCGCTCCCAAGGCTGCAAAGAAAGCCGCCAAAAAGGTCGCGAAGAAAAAACCGGCGAAGCGTTAGTTGTTTTTCCCTCCCCTGAAAGGGGAGGGTTGGGAGGGGTCGTTTTCTGTTCAAAAACAGAAAACATAAATCGACCCCCTCTTGGTCTCCCCCTTTCAGGGGGAGAAATACAAACTATCCCAGCGCGCCGAAGATCGCGCCCATCACGCCGAACAACACGATGTTGTACGCACCGTCGATGGCCAGCAGAGCCATGCTGCGCGCGGCGAACAGGTAGTTGATCACGAAGCTCATTGTCACGAGCCCGACGCCGGCCACGAGACCGACGGTGACGGCGCGCATCAAGCTCGCCTCTGGTCCAATCAGGAAATTCAAAGCGATCGCGGCGATGAAACCCGCGACGGCCGCGCCGCCGAACACGAGCCCCTTGTGGCTACCCTTCATCTCCTGTGAAAGGCCGCTCGCCTTCATCCAGGCTTTGCCGAAAATCGGTCCATACCAGGGACCGCCGATGAGGAAGACTGCTAAAACGCTAAGTCCGACGCCGAGCCAATTGATCATGTTGCCCCCCAACTTTGATCAGCCGCGAAACGGATACCTTTCGAAGATAGCATTGAAATCGCGGACCGCGGCAGCCGGTCCTTGCGGGTAATTCCACACGCCGCTGCATACGGCCAGGAAGTCCGCCCCGGCCTGCACGATCGGCTCGCAGTTCTCCACCGTGATTCCTCCGATGGCCACCGACGGGATCATGGTGGTCTCGGTCCAGATCTCGATGATCTCCGGGGTCACGCTCGTGGTGGCTTCCTTGGTCGTCGTCGGGAAGAAGGCCCCGAAGGCCACATAATCGGCCCCGGCTTCGGCCGCTTCCATCGCGGCGTGGCGGGAGTCCTTGCACGTCACGCCCACCGTCGCGTCGGGTCCCATCAGGGCGCGGGCTTGGTCATAGGGCATGTCTTCCGGCCCGATATGCACGCCGTCGCACTTGAGACGCGCGGCGAGGTCCGGCCGGTCGTTCAGGATGAAAGCCACGTCGTGGGCATGACAGATCGGCATCAGCGCCTTCACGGCGGCGATGATCACGTCGTCAGTCACGTCTTTCAGGCGGAGTTGCAAGCAGGCCACGTCACCGGCCGCCAGCGCTTCGGTTAGCTTTTGTTCAAAGCCGTCTGGAAGCGCGGGCGGGGTGATGAGGTAGAGGCGGCAGCTTGGCGTTTGCGCGGACATGCCCGGCTCAAGCAAGGCGGGGTCTAGTTCTTGCCCTGGTAGATGTCGACCAGCTTCTGGAGAAGCGCGAGCGCTTCACCTTGCGGACGCTGGAAGGCGTTGCGGCCGATGATCGAACCGTTGCCGCCGCCGTCACGGATGGCCCGCGCGTCGTCGAAGATGCTGTCTTCGCCCTTCTTGGCGCCGCCCGAGAACACAACAATACGCCGTCCGCCGAAGCAGCTCTGCACGACATGCTGCACGCGCTCGGTAAGGGTGCCACCGGGGATCTTCGCCGACTCATAGACCTTCTTGGCTTCCGGCAGGTCGAGGTGCGCGTTCGGCAGCTTCACCTTGATGATGTGCGCGCCCATGAGGGCGGCCATGTGGGCGGCATAGGCGATGATGTCGAAGCCAAGCTCGCCATCCTTCGTGACGTACTTGCCGCGCGGGTAGGACCACACCACCACGGCCAGGCCCTTGGACTTGGCTTCGGCTGTCAGGTCGCGCAGGTCGTTCAGCATGTCGAAGGCTTTTTCCGAGCCCGGATAGATGGTGTAGCCGATGGCCGAGCAGCCAAGGCGCAGGGCGTCGTCGACGCCGGCGGTGATGGCCTGGGTCGGGGCGTCCTTCTCGCCGTTGAGCGAGTTCGCGCTGTTCACTTTCAGGATCGTCGGGATCTGCCCGGCAAAGGTCGACGCGCCATCTTCGATCATGCCCAGCGGGGCGGCGAAGGCCGACAGGCCCGCCGAGATCGCCAGCTGCCAATGATAGTGCGGTTCGTAGCCGCCCGGGTTGGCTGCGAAGCTGCGGGCCGGACCATGTTCGAAACCCTGGTCGACAGGAAGGATCACCAGCTTGCCGGTGCCGCCCAGCTTGCCCTGCATCAGGATGCGGGCGAGGTTCGCCTTCGTGCCGGGGTTGTCGCTTTCGTAAGCGCTGAGGATCGTCTTCACCCGGGGGGTCATGGTCATGTGGTTGTGTGTCCTTCTCTAGTCGGTTTGGGCCGTGGATATGTACCGGCCGCGGCGCGGATTGACGTGCGCCGGCGAGGCTCGGGCGGAGGTATAACGAGTGGCATTCCCCTTGAATAGATATCTGTAGAACGCTGACCCTCAGGAGTTGTTCTCGCGCGTCCGTGAGCGTCTTATTGACGGCTCACCTGGAACTTCATAGGCTTAATCTCGTTTTCGAGGTTGGGGCGCTATTTCTTTGAAAGATATTGTGAACCCGCACGTGCGTGAGGCGCTCGAACGGCTTGAGCGCGCGATCGGACGCATCGATTCCGTGGCCCGGACGAAGGGCCAATCGGAAGACGTTTCGGGACTCAAGGAAGCTTTCGACCAACTCACCCGCGATCATGCTGCGCTGAAGGCCAGCGCTGGCCGCGTGGCCGACCGGCTTGATGCCGTCATCGGTCAGGTCCGCGCCGGGCTTGACGAATAGGCGCGAGGTCATGGGACAAGTCTCCATCACTATTCGCGGGCGCCAGTATCAGATCGCCTGTGACGACGGTCAGGAAGCCCATCTCGCGCGGTTGGGCCGCTTTCTCGATCAGCGGGCCGAGCAACTCCATGGCTCCCTCGGGTCGGTCAGCGATGCGCTTCTTCTGGTGATGACCGGCCTGGTCGTGGCTGATGAGCTTACCGACACCATCGCCGAGCTCGAGGCGGTGAAGTCCGCCTCCGGGAACGCCAGCCGGATGGCCTCGGAGACCGCCATTACGGCATCCATTAATACTCTGGCAGAACGCATTGAGCGTATTGCCGCGGGGCTCGAAGACACCTAGGTTCATTAACGGAGCTGCTGGGCAGGTTAGGTCTATGAACCCCCAGGGGCGATAATCTTCGCTCGGGAGCTGTCCCTCACTGGATTCCGGTCTGGTGACACGGCGCCCACCTTAACTCGTGGCCCATTGGGAGGTCACGCACGGCCGACGGCTTTCGGCGGCTCCACTTACTTGCCGCGCCGTAGCTCCTTTCGGAGCGAAGGCAGGTTTCTTCTCGGGGACTCTTCTTCTCTCACGCTGCGGGCATCATGTCGGTTGCCTCTCCTGCGGATGCCAAAGCGGTGCTGCGGCGCGCGATGCTTGAGCGCCGCCGGGCGGCGCATCGGGCGATCGGCCCCGAAGCCGCGCAAGCTGTCGCGGACTTTGTGCTTTGCGAAATAGCCCCCCAAGGAAAAAATATAGCGGGCTATTGGCCTTTGGGCGATGAGCTCGATTGTCGGCCGGCGCTTGAAGCCCTTTCCGCCGCCGGCGCCGAGGTAGCGCTGCCGGTCGTCGCCCGTCAGGGCCACGCCTTGATCTTCCGGCAATGGAAGCCGGGTGACGTCCTCGAGCAGGGGCCCTTCGGCACCATGCATCCGGGCCCGCGGGCGGCGGTCATTGTTCCTCAAGTCCTTCTTGTGCCACTCGTCGCGTTCGACCTCGAAGGGCACCGGCTCGGCTACGGCGCCGGTTACTATGACCGCACGCTCGCGAGCTTCCGGTCTCAGGGGAAGATCACCGCGATTGGCCTCGGTTACGACGCCCAACGGGTCGATACCGTTCATGCCGACGGCCACGACCAAGCCCTCGACGGCATCATCACCAACGCGGGCGTCCTCTGGTTCGATTAATGCCCGCTTTGCGCGAAGCGGCCTAACAGGCTTGTTCCCGGGCGCTTGGTCGGTTACCCCTCCGCCTTATGAGACTTCTGTATTGCGGCGACGTGATGGGCAAAGCCGGCCGTGAGGCCGTGGCGACGCATATTCCCGAGCTTCGTAAAACCCTCGGCCTCGATTTCGTGGTGGCGTGCGGCGAAAACGCCGCCCACGGCTTCGGCATCACGGCCAACATCTGCCAAAGCATGTTCGACTCTGGCGTCGATGTGGTCACCCTCGGCAACCACGCTTGGGATCAGCGCGAGATCATCTCGTTCATCCAGGCCGAGCCGCGCCTTCTGCGTCCCATCAACTATCCCATCGAGACCCCCGGCCAGGGCTTCGGCTTCTACACGACCGCCAAAGGGCGCCGGGTGATCGTCATTCAGGTCATGTGCCGCCTGTTCATGGACGCGCTGGACGATCCGTTCCGTGCCCTTAACGAGACCCTGAACCACCATCCGCTACGGGACGCCGCCGATGCGATCATCGTCGACGTGCACGGCGAGGCCAGCAGCGAGAAGAACGCGCTCGGCGTCATCGCCGACGGCCGCGCCTCAATGGTCGTCGGCAGTCATTCCCACGTCCCGACGGCGGATGCGCGCATCATGCCGGGCGGCACCGCCTATCAGACGGACGCCGGTATGTGCGGTCACTATGACTCCGTGATCGGCATGAAGAAGGAAGCCGCCACGCAGCGCTTCGTCACCAAGATGCCGACCGAGCGCCTCGAACCGGCGGACGGCGAGGGCACCCTGTGCGGGGTATTTGTCGAGACCGACGACCGCACGGGCCTCGCGCTCCGGGTCGAACCGGTGCGGGTGGGCGGCCTCCTGAAGCAGGCGATCCCGTCTTAAAAGACGGCGCTGCCTAGGCTATTCCCACAACATTTGGTATAAGCTGGGACATTCCCCGCCGCTTATTGTAAGCAAAACAACGATTTGAGACGGCGCACGCACACGAGACGGACATGGCAGGTCATTCCCAATTTAAGAACATCATGCACCGCAAAGGCGCAAAGGACGCCAAGCGGGCCAAGCTTTTCACCAAGCTTGCACGTGAAATCACGGTCGCGGCCAAGCTTGGCCTGCCTGACCCGGCGTATAACGCCCGGCTTCGCACCGCCATCAACGATGCGAAAGCCGAGAGCATGCCGAAAGACAACATCGAGCGCGCCATCAAGAAGGCGACCGGCGCCGACCAGGAGAACTACGACGAAGTGCGTTACGAGGGCCGCGGCCCCGGCAACGTCGCGATGATCGTCGAGGTGCTTACCAACAACCGCAACCGCACCGCCACGGACCTGCGCGTCGCCTTCAGCCGCAATGGCGGCGCCCTCGGCGAAAGCGGCAGCGTCTCCTATTGTTTTCAACGCGTCGGCCAGATTCATTTCCCGGCGAGTGTCGGCGACGGCGACAAAGTGATGGAAGCCGCGCTTAACGCCGGCGCCGATGACGTCTCGTCCGACGACAAGGGGCACGACATCTTCTGCGCGCCCGATGATTTGCACATGGTCGCGAAGGGGCTCGAAGCCGCGCTCGGTCCGGCCGAAGCCACGCGTCTTGAATGGCGCCCGACCATGACGGTCGATGTCGCGGGTGAAACCGCGGAAGAATTGATGAACCTGCTTACGGCGCTGGACGACAACGACGATGTGCAGCGCGTCGTGGCCAACTATGAAATGTCCGATGAGGTCATGGCCAAGCTTGGCGGCTAAGGAAAAGATCGACGTCGCGCCGAGCGGTCCCGGAAGCATCCGCATTCTCGGGCTCGATCCCGGATTGCGTCACACCGGCTGGGGCGTCATCGAGGCGCACGGCAATCGGTTGAGCTTCATCGCCGACGGCGTGGTAGAGCCTAACCCAAAACTTTCGCTGGCCGAGCGGCTCACGATTTTGTTCACCGAAGTGCAGGAATTGGTGGCCTGTTACGCGCCGCACGAATGCGCCATTGAAGAGACCTTCGTGAATCAGAACCCGGTATCCACCTTGAAGCTCGGCCATGCGCGCGCGGCGGTCATGCTCGCGCCGGCGACGGCCGGCGTTCTCGTTGCGGAGTACAAGCCCAATCTCGTGAAGAAGTCGGTTGTCGGGGCGGGCCACGCCGACAAGGTGCAAGTGGTCGCGATGATGCGCATGCTCCTGCCCGGAAGTAAGTCGAGCTCCGAAGACGCCGCCGACGCCTTGGCCGTCGCGGTTTGTCACGCCCACCACCGCGCCAGTGCGCTGCGGGGCGTGAAATGATCGCGAAATCCTGCGCGCGTAGGCGCGCATCATTTAAAAAGAAGGAGCCTAGCGATGATCGCTAAGCTCCGCGGCCGTCTGGACTCTTTCGGCGCCGACTTCGCGGTCGTTGACGTCGGCGGTGTGGGTTACCTCGTTTTCTGCGGTACGCGTACAATCGCGGGTCTCCCCGGCGTGGGCGAAGCGGTCGAACTCTCCATCGAGACTCATGTCCGCGAAGATCACATTCATCTCTACGGTTTTTCCACCGCGCGCGAGCGCGAGATGTTCAACACGCTCATGACGGTGCAGGGCGTCGGCGCGAAAGTCGCGCTCGCGATCCTCTCGGCCTTGTCCTCGGAGCAGATCGTGCAAGCCATCGGCGCCGGCGATCAGGCGGCCTTTAAACGCGCCAACGGCGTAGGCGGCAAACTCGCCCAGCGCATCGTTGTCGAACTCAAAGATAAGGTTGCCGCGTTCGCCGTGGCCGGTGCGATGCTGCCGAAAGCCGCGATCCCGGCGAAGGGTGCGGCGAAAAGCTCGGCGGTGGACGACGCCGTCTCGGCGCTCGTCAATCTCGGCTATGGCCGCATGGAAGCTTTTGGCGCCGCCTCGCGCGCCGCGCAAGCGGCCGGTGAGGGCGCCAATTTCCAGGCGTTGATCAAGGCCTCGTTGCGTGAACTCGGAGGCGACGGTGGCTGACGCCTCACGTGTGATCTCGCCCGTGCGTCAGGATGAGGACGCCGACAGCTCATTGCGCCCGAAACGCCTTGGCGATTTCATCGGCCAACGCCAGGTGCGTGAGAATCTTTCCGTCTTCATCACCGCGGCAAAAGAGCGCAAGGAACCACTCGACCATGTCCTGTTACATGGCCCGCCGGGTCTCGGCAAAACCACCCTCGCGCAGATCGTTTCGAAAGAATTGGGCGTCGGTTTCCGCGCCACGTCGGGGCCCATGATCGCCAAGGCGGGCGATCTCGCCGCCATTTTGACGAACCTCGAGGCCAACGACGTCCTGTTTATCGACGAAATTCACCGCCTCAATCCGGCCATCGAAGAAGTGCTCTATCCGGCGATGGAGGACTTCCAGCTCGATCTCATCATTGGCGAGGGGCCTGCGGCGCGCTCTGTGCGTATCGAGCTGCAGCCGTTCACCCTCGTTGGCGCGACCACCCGCTCGGGCCTGCTCACCACACCTTTGCGCGACCGCTTTGGCATTCCCTTACGCCTCGAGTTCTATAACGCAGCCGAACTCATGGACATTGTCAGCCGCGGCGCGCGGGTGCTCGGCATCGCCATGACCGAGGACGGCGCCATGGAAGTGGCCAAACGCTCGCGCGGTACGCCGCGCATTGCCGGCCGCCTTCTGAAGCGCGTGCGGGATTTTGCCTCCGTCGACGGCGTTGAGAAAGTCGATGCCGCCGCCGCCGATAAAGCGCTCAAGCGTCTCGATGTCGATGCGATGGGTCTCGACGCCATGGACCGCCGCTATCTTCGTTGTATCGCCGAGCACTACGCCGGCGGGCCGGTCGGCGTGGAGACTCTCGCAGCCGCCTTGGCCGAGGAGCGCGACACGCTCGAAGACGTCATCGAGCCCTTCCTCATTCAGCAGGGCCTTATCCAGCGCACTCCGCGCGGACGCATGGTGTCCGATGCAGGTTTCCGCCAGCTCGGTCTTGTCGCCCCGCGCCGCGAACCCGCCCAGTTCGACCTTCTTGGCCGGGATGAGGCGCAATGAGCGGTGCAATGTTGCCCGTCGGCGGCGAACTTCAGGGCCGCATCCACGTTCTACCCGTACGTGTCTATTACGAGGACACGGATGCTGCCGGTGTTGTGTATCACTCCAATTACTTACGGTTCTGCGAGCGCGGACGGACGGAAATGTTACGGGCGATCGGCGTCGAGTTGGGTCAGGTGCAGGCGAAAGACAATCTGGTTTTCGTGGTGCATACCGGCGAGATCGAGTGGCGCCGTCCGGCGCGCCTCGACGACGCGCTCACCGTGGAAACGGCGCTGACCAGCCTCGGCAAGGCCTCGGTCCTGATGCGCCAGGTCATCCGCCGGGGCGGCGAGGACATCGTGCGATTTAACGTCCGCGTGGCCTGCATGGACCTTGCGACCAGCAAGGCTACGCCGGTCCCGGATCACTTACGAACCAAGTTCGAAGCTTTTGTTGGCGAAGTTTGATATGGAACGCGCGTCCTCGCGGCCAAGATCGGGCCCGGGCGCTTAAAGAGACGGAATAGGTGAACGAATGGAAAGTGCGGCTTTAACAACGGTGCCCGTCGTCAATATGTCGGCCTGGGCCTTGTTCATGCAGGCGGACATCATCGTGAAAGCGGTGATGGTTGTTCTTGCCGGCATGTCGCTGTGGAGCTGGGCGATCATCTTCGACAAGATCTTCCGTCTGCGCTCGCTGTTCAAACAGGCCGAGCAGTTCGAAGAAAAATTCTGGTCGGGCCAATCGTTGGAAGACCTGTTCGAACGCGTCGGCCAGCGCCCGCGCGAACCCATGGCCACCATCTTCACCGCCGCCATGCGTGAATGGCGCCGTTCCTCGAAAGGCGGCGTGCCGGCCTCCTCGGGAACCGCGATGCTGCACGAGCGCATCGACCGAGTCATGAAGATCAGCCTGGAGCGCGAGATGGATCATCTCAATCGCCGCATGATCTTCCTCGCGTCCACGGCTTCCGCGTCGCCCTTCCTTGGTCTGTTCGGCACCGTGTGGGGCATCATGAACACCTTCACCGCCATCGGCGCTTCGTCCGACACCAGCCTCGCCACCGTCGCGCCGGGCATCGCCGAAGCCTTGTTCGCCACCGCGCTCGGTCTCGTCGCCGCGATCCCGGCGGTCATTTTCTACAACAAGATTTCCAGCGACCTGTCGCGCTACGCCTTGCGCCTCGAGAACTTCGCCGGCGAGTTCGGCGCGATCTTGTCGCGTCAGTTGGATGTTAAATCGGCTTAAGCGGAGCACACCGTTATGGCGTCTTTCATCAAACCATCTTCGGGCGCAAAGACCGGCCGGCGCGCATTCCATGCGGTGGCCGAGATCAATGTCACGCCGATGGTCGACGTGATGCTGGTGCTCCTGGTCATCTTCATCGTTACCGCGCCGCTGCTCACCAAGGGCGTTGACGTGAACTTGCCGCAGACCAACGCGTCGAAGTCGCTGCCGCAGGACAATCAGCCGCTCACGCTCACCGTCCAAAAGGACGGCACGCTGACTCTGAATGAAAAGACCAATATCCAGTTCGACGCCTTGCGTGCGCAGATGGTCGCGATCCGTGAGAGCAATCCGAATGTGCGCATCTACGTGCGCGGCGATGCCGAGATTTCCTACGGGCAGATGATGCAGGTCATGGCCGAAGTCACAGGGGCAGGGGTTACCCAGGTGGCCTTCGTCACAGAAAAACCAAGAAACCCGGCTAAGCCGCGATAGAACGATAAGTTAGAGACGTACCTCGTTTGTCTAAAGTGCCGACAGAAATGCTGCGCGATTCGCCCAATGTAGGCCTGATTGCCTCGCTGATGCTCCACGCGTCCGTGGTCGCCATCGCGTGGATGGGCGTGCCGTTCCTGCACCGCGAGGTCATCGAGACACCGCCGGTGTTTATGGAGATTCCGGTGATCGACGAGATCACCGCTGCGCCGCCGCCGCCGACGCCCGAGCCCATCAAGGAACCCGAGCCGGTCACGCCGACCACCGAGCAGCCGCCCGCCGCCGAGGCGCCGCCGTCGGACGCGATGCCACCGCCGCCGGAGAAGACCTCGCCGCCCGAGGAGATCAAGAAGGCCGAGGCGCCGATCGTGAAGCCGCCGCCGCGTAAGCCCGCGCCACCCGACACGAAGAAGCGCGACGTGGCGATGCTGCAGGACCTCTTGAAGGACATGCAGAAGAACGCGCCGAAGCCTAAGCCTCAGGCCGAAAGCAAGACCACGGACACGGCCAAGAACTTGGCGCCCACCCTGGGTGAGCGCGCGACTATGACCGAGAAGGACGCCATTATTCGCCACATCGAGAGTTGCTGGCGCATCGATCCCGGCACCGAGGGCGCGGAGAAGATGTCGGTCGAGGCGCGGGTTTTCCTCAACCCCGACGGCTCGGTGCAGAAGTTCGAATTCGTCGATATGGCGCGTTATTTCGTCGATGCCCAGTTCCGTACCCTGGCCAACTCGGCCCGCAACGCGGTGCTCGGCTGCGGTAAGATCCCGATGATCACGCCTGCGAATTACGCCACTTTTAAAGAAATGGTCCTGAACTTTTCGCCTCAAGGGCGCATTAACTAGTCTTGAGGCGGCGGTTGAACGTTTTCAGACGTTCGCTTGAAAACAGGACACGTCGTCGCCACAATTGCACACCAAGCTTGCCTGCTCGGGGTGAGTGTAAACTGCGCGGAGCTGAATTCGTGATTTCCAAGAATTTGAAGAAGATCGCCGGCGCCGGCGTTGTGGCGGCCTTGATGGCTCTTTTCGTGCCGCAGGCCGAAGCGCAAGTGCGCCTCGACATTACGCGCGGCCGCGTCGAGCCGATGCCCATCGCCGTCACGGTCTTCCCGGGCGCGAGCCCGGAAGTGCAGCAGTTGGGCCGCGACATCTCGCAGATCATCACTGCCGATCTTGAGCGCTCCGGTCTTTTCCGTCCGCTTGATCCGAAGGGGTTCCTCCAGGAACTGACCTCGCTCGACGTGCAACCGCGCTTCCAGGATTGGCGCACGCTCGCCGCGCAAGCGCTCGTGCAGGGCGCGGTCGAACCGCTCCCAAATGGTCAAGCCCGCGTCGCGTTCCGTCTATGGGATGTGTTCGGCGGCCAGCAGATGGAAGGCCAAGCTTATACCACGCAGCCGGAGAATTTTCGCCGCGTCGCTCATCTGATCGCCGACCGCATCTACACCGCCATCACCGGCGAAACCGGCTACTTCGATACGCGCATCGTTTATATCGCGGAAAGTGGTCCGCCGCTGGAACGTGTGAAGCGTCTCGCGATCATGGACCAGGACGGCGCCAACAACCGCTATCTCACCAATGGCGCCAATCTCGTGCTCACGCCGCGCTTCTCGCCGACGGCGCAAGAGATCACCTACATGTCGTACTTTCGCAACGTGCCGCGCGTGTACCTGTTCAACATCGACACGGGCCGTCAGGAAGTGTTGGGCGATTTCCCGGGCATGACTTACGCGCCGCGTTTCACGCCAGATGGCAACAAGGTGCTGTTGTCGATGGCGACGAACGGCAACTCGGAGATCTATGAGATGGATCTTCGTACCCGTAAGACCGCGCGCCTCACGGATCATCCCGCCATCGACACTTCGCCGAGCGCGTCACCTGATGGCAGCCAGATCACCTTTGCCTCCGACCGCGGCGGGAGCCAGCAGATCTACGTGATGAAGGCTGACGGCGGCGACCCCAAACGCATCAGCTTCGGTCAGGGGAAAGGACGTTACGCCACCCCAGTCTGGTCGCCCCGTGGTGACCTCATCGCCTTCACCCGTTACGCCACTTCGGACGGAAACTTTTTTATTGGCGTCATGAAGCCGGATGGCTCGGGCGAGCGCCTGCTGGCCCAAGGATTCCTGGTCGAAGCCCCGACCTGGGCGCCCAACGGCCGCGTCCTGATGTACTTCGCCCAGTCGCGCAACGGTGGTCGTACGCGTCTCTACTCGATCGACCTAACAGGTTATAATCAAAGAGAAATTATCACCCCGCAGGATGCTTCCGATCCGGCGTGGTCACCGCTTATTCCCTGATTCACACGATTAATCTTGCATAGCCTGTAACAAGGGTTTAGCTGCGGCCTTCGTTGTGCACCGCACAGCGTTGGCTGCTGCTCCTTTGCAACACTGCCCAAAAGGTTATATATTTCCGGGCCTAAGGAGCCCGACTTAGCCGGGCAGGCCCTTGCGTCTGCGCGGTTTGCTGGTAAAAGAGTGGCCGAATCAGCGCTGGGCCTACCTCCAAAAAATCAGGGGAAAAATAAATGAAACTCCGCACCGTCGCCGCCGTCGCCGCCATGGCTCTGCTCGCGGCTTGTTCGACTAAGAAGACTGAAGTGCAGGCGACTGCTCCGGCTGCCGCTCCGCCGCCGCCGGCCGCTGCGAAGCCGACGGGTCCGGCTCCGGACTCGCTCGAATACTTCAACACCGTTGTGGGCAACACGGTGCAGTTCGATTTCGACCGCTATGACCTCGATGCCGAAGACCAAACCCGTCTCCGTGCGCAGGCTCAGTGGCTCAACCAGTACGCGAACCGTACGATCACGGTCGAAGGCCACTGCGATGAGCGCGGCACCCGCGAATACAACCTCGGCCTGGGCGAGCGTCGTGCGAATGCCGTGCGCCAGTACCTGCTCTCGCAGGGTGTGGCCGCTGGCCGCGTGAAGACGATCTCTTACGGCAAAGAGCGTCCGGTGTGCGTGTCTTCGGATGACGCCTGCTACGCTCGTAACCGTCGCGGCGTTTCGGCGGTTCAGTAACAAAAGCTAATAAGCGGCTCCGGGCCTCCCGGAGCCGCAAGTTTTTGGGGCGCATGTCTTCTAGACATGCGCCTTATTCTTGCCGGGATGGTGAAACAGATTCACAGTAGCCCGGTTTACGTGTTGGACGTGGCTCTCCAACATATGTGCAGTGTCCTCACGCGGCCCCTTATCGTGCCAGACGGTACGCCGCGGACGCGCAGAAGGAATTGATCATGATGGCTTTGCTCTCGCGTTCTCTCGCTCCCGCCGCTTGCGGATTGGCGCTCGCCGCGCTGATGTGCACCGCAGGTCTACCGGCCTTTGCGCAGTCCGCGCGCGATCTCGCGCCACGCATCGACAAGATCGAACAGTCGCTCGCGCAGATGCAGGCCCAGGCGCCGAACGAAGGAAATCTGCAAGTCCGTGTGCTCAAGCTCGAATCCTTGATCGAACAGCTTACGGGGCAAGTGGAGGAAGCGAACTTCCGCGTCGGTCAGCTCCAGAAGCAACTGAAGACGATGGAAGACGACCTGCAGCTGCGTGTCGCGCGCCTTGAAGCCGGCGGCGCGTCGCCCGCGCCGGGCGCTGCCGCTATTCCCAACGTTGCACCGTCCGCGCCGGCTATCGCGCTTCCGCCGCGTGCTGAAACTGCTCCCTCGACCCTTGTGCCGGCTGCTCCGCCCGCCGTGGCGCCGCAGCGCCGCGCCTCCGCCGATGAACCGTTGTCTGAACCGATGACGCCGCCGCGCGTCACGCGTCCGGCCTCCGCGCCGCCGCCGGGAACTGCGCCTGCCAGCGGTATGGGCAACGACGGCTCTTTCGTGATTCGTACGGACGCCAATGGAAAGCCCCTGCCGCCCGATCCGAATGATGTCGGCCCTGTTGCCGAAGCCCCGGCTGAGCCTGCGCCCGCTCCTGTCGCGCCCCCAAAGGTTGGCGCCGTGAATTCCGGTCAGCTCGCTATGGCGCCGCCTGTTGGCGAAGTGAAGTTGCCCGAAGGCACGCCTAAGGTTCAGTACGATTTCGCCTTCGACCTCCTGCGCCGTAACGATTTCGCGCGCGCCGAAGTCGCTTTCCGCGACTTCCTCAAGCGCCACCCGAAGGATCCGCTCGCCGGCAATGCGCAGTATTGGCTCGGTGAAACCCACTATGTGCGCGGCGACTATCAGCAGGCCGCTGTCGAGTTCATGGCCGGCTACCAGAATTACCCGAAGACCAATAAGGGCCCGGACAATCTCCTAAAGCTTGCCATGTCTATGTCGAATCTCGGTCAGACGCAGGGCGCCTGCACGGCGCTGGGCCGTCTCACGAAAGATTACCCGAAGGCGCCGGAAGAGGTCGCGAAGCCGGCCGCCGCCGAGCGCGCCAAGCTGAAGTGCAAGTAGAAAAGCCGGACAGCGCTTTTTCCTACGACATCGCGGGCGAATTCGCCGCCGCCATGGCGTCCATGGCGGTGCCCGCAGAAGCACGTGTGGCTGTCGCCGTGTCCGGCGGCGCTGACAGCCTTGCGCTCGCGCTTCTGCTCACCCACTGGGCGCGATCGAATAATGTGACCGTCCACGCACTGACGGTAGACCACTGCCTTCGGGAAGCAGGGGCCGATGAGGCGAAGCAGGTGCAACTCTGGATGAGCGCGGCCAAAGTCCCGCACACCACGTTGCGATGGGACGGGGGGGCCGCGTACCGAGGACGCCCCGGCAGCGCGCAAGGCGCGGCGCGGGACGCCCGTTATGCCCTGATGCTCGACTGGTGCGCGGAGAACGGCGCTTCACATCTTTTCCTTGCCCATCATGCGGACGATCAGGGCGAAACCTTCCTCCTTCGGCTCGCGCGCGGCAGCGGCGTCGACGGCCTCGCCGCCATGACGCCGCTGTCCGAACGCGGAGGTATTTTCCTCGCACGGCCGCTGCTCGGCATTCCCAAGACGCGCCTGATTGCGTTTTGTGAGGACGTTGGGCAGCCATGGATCGAAGATCCCTCGAACCAGAACGGCGCCTACGCCCGCGCGCGCTTCCGGGCCGCGCGCGAGATGTTGGAAAGGGAAGGTTTGTCGACCGACCGTCTGCTCGCGACCGCCGATCACATGCGCCGCGCCCGCGCCGCGCTCGATCACTACGTCGGCGCCCTGCTCCGCGAGGCCTGCGCGTGGGACAAATACGGCGTTGGCCGGGTATCGCTTCAAGCGTTGGCCGCTGCACCCGAGGAAATTGGCCTGCGTGCCCTCGCGGCCATTCTTCAGATCGCGAGCGGGCAGGTGTACCGCCCGCGCTTCGAGCGTCTCCAACGTCTCTATGACAGCTTGCGCGGCGGCGCTTGGCGCGACGCGACCTTGCACGGCGCTCTGCTACAGCGCGACGGCGAGACCCTGATCGTGATTCGCGAGGCCGCCCAGATCGCCGACGAACAAAGCCTCCGTGCCGGAACCAAGGCGCTTTGGGATGGGCGGTTTGAAGTGGAGGTGGCCGGCCTCCCACCGGCGCGGGATTTCCGCATCCGCCGCCTCACGCAGGAGGATGTGTCACACCTCGAGAACCGGGCCGATGTGCCCTTTCGGGTCCGGGAAACGCTGCCGGGCTTATTCGATTCGGCAGGATTAGCCGCTGTCTCCGTGCTTAATTACATCCGCGCGGACCTTACAACGTTACCTGGCGTTACCTTCACAACGGCGTTTATTTGCCCGCGAATTGACCAATTTCCGGAAGATGATGCTGAATTGTGACACCGGCCATACGTTTTTCCCCCAATAGGGGATTAACGCTTTGCTTGCCAATATGTATCGGCGCACTATCTAAAAGGCGGAAGTGCTTCCAGATTTTCGAGACCACCATGCCCGGGCCGAAATCGGCGCGGGTTAACGCGTAAGAGGGCCGTTTTGAACATCAGCCGCAACTTAATGCTCTGGGCGATCATCCTGGTTTGCGTGGTGGCCCTCTTTAATCTTTTCCAGAACGCGACCCCGCGCAGCTCCAGCCGCGAAATCTCCTTCTCGGAGTTCGTCTCGGCCGTTGAGCGCTCGGACGTGCAGGACGTTCTCATCCAAGGTCCGAACATCTCGGGCTCCTTCAAGTCGGGCGGAGATTTCCGTACCTACTCGCCGGACGATCCGTCACTCGTGCCGACCCTGCGCGAGCATGGCGTCAATATCAAAGCCGTTCCGAGAAGCGACAACGAAGTCACTTTCTGGAGCGTGATCATTTCCTGGTTCCCGATGCTGCTGCTCATCGGCGTGTGGATATTCTTCATGCGTCAGATGCAGTCGGGCGGCGGCAAGGCCATGGGTTTCGGCAAGTCGCGGGCCAAGCTGCTGACCGAGAAGCAGGGTCGCGTCACCTTTGAAGACGTCGCCGGCATCGAAGAAGCCAAGCAGGAACTGGAGGAGATCGTCGAGTTCCTCCGCGACCCGCAGAAATTCCAGCGCCTCGGCGGCAAGATCCCGAAGGGCGTGCTGCTCGTCGGTCCTCCGGGCACCGGTAAGACGCTGCTGGCCCGCTCTATCGCCGGCGAAGCCAACGTGCCGTTCTTCACCATCTCGGGCTCCGACTTCGTTGAAATGTTCGTCGGCGTCGGTGCGAGCCGCGTGCGCGACATGTTCGAGCAGGGCAAGAAGAACGCGCCTTGCATCATCTTCATCGACGAAATCGACGCGGTCGGCCGCCATCGCGGCGCCGGTCTCGGCGGCGGCAACGACGAACGCGAACAAACCCTCAACCAGTTGCTGGTTGAAATGGACGGCTTCGAAGCGAACGAAGGCGTTATCCTCATCGCCGCCACCAACCGTCCGGACGTGCTCGATCCGGCGCTCCTCCGTCCGGGCCGCTTCGACCGTCAGGTCGTGGTGCCGAATCCGGACATCATCGGCCGCGAGCGCATCCTCCAGGTGCACAGCAAGAAGACCCCGCTGGCGCCTGACGTCGACCTGAAAGTCATTGCCCGCGGTACGCCCGGGTTCTCCGGCGCGGACCTCGCCAACCTCGTCAACGAAGCGGCTCTACTGGCTGCTCGCAAGGCGAAGCGCGTGGTCGGCATGCAGGAGTTCGAGGAAGCCAAGGACAAGGTGCTCATGGGCGCGGAACGCCGCTCCATGGTCATGACCGAAGACGAGAAGAAGCTGACGGCCTATCACGAAGGCGGCCATGCGCTCGTTATGCTCCATGTCCCGAGCCATGAGCCGCTGCACAAAGTCACCATCATCCCGCGTGGCCGCGCTCTCGGCGTGACCATGTTCCTGCCGGAACGTGACAAGTACTCTATGTCGCGCGTCGAACTGGAAGCCCAACTCGCCAGCCTCTTCGGCGGCCGTGTGGCGGAAGAGATCACCTTCGGTCTTGAGCGCGTCACCACCGGCGCTTCGGACGACATCCGCCGCGCCACCGACATCGCGCGCCGCATGGTTACCGAGTTCGGCTTCTCCGACAAACTCGGGCCGCTGCGCTACACCGATAACCAGGGTGAAGTCTTCCTCGGTCATTCGGTGACACAGCAGAAGAACGTCTCCGACGCTACGGCGCGTCTGATCGACGAAGAAGTGCGTAGCTTCGTGGAAGCCGGTGAGGCGACCGCGCGCAAGATCATAGAAGATCACCGCGAACAGCTCGAGATCATCGCGCAGGGCCTGCTTGAGCACGAAACCCTCAGCCGCGACGAAATCGAAGCGCTGCTGCGCGGCGAGAAGATCAACAAGAGCGAACGCCAGCCGCCCCGCAAGGATAACGGCCGCCGTTCCTCGGTCCCGAGCTCCGGCTCCGAAGCCACCGGCGGCCGCCGCCCAGGTTTCGGCCAGGAACCCACGCCGCAACCCGGCGCGTAAGAGGGATCAACGAGTACAAAAGGCCCGGTGAGAACCGGGCCTTTTTATTTTGCTACGAGGCCTCACCCTCCCGTCGCTTGCGCGCCGGGCCCCTCCCGCGATCGCGGGAGAGGGGCGGGTGAGGGGCTTTTTGTTTTCTGTTCTGTTCGGCAAACTCCGCTCATGACCCTCTCTACCCCCTACGTCACCCCGCGCGGCCTTCTCACGGGCGCCTCAGCCCGTGACGCCGTTGCCGGCGGTCGTGCGCACGCGCTCGGCAAAGACCGCGCCTTCACCGCCGTGGAGCTCACCAACAGCGCGTTGTCGCCAACCGTCCAACAGACCTTCCTTGTGGCGGACTGCCCCGCCGACTGTAGATCCTGGCTCACCGCCTATGCATCTGACCCTCACAGCTTCGCCGGCCTATCGCTCGCCGCACCCGTGCTCATGGGCGTCGTCAACGTCACGCCCGACAGTTTCTCCGACGGCGGCCAGTTCTCGTCTCCGTCCTACGCCGTCGCCCACGCCCGCGCGCTGATGGAAGCCGGCGCCTCCATCATCGACGTCGGCGGCGAATCCACGCGCCCGGGCGCTGCGCCGGTCGAGATCGCCGAGGAAGTGGCGCGGGTGGTCCCCGTGGTGCGGGCGCTCGCCGAACTGGGTGCCTGCGTTTCCATCGACACCCGCCACGCCGCGGTTATGGAAGCCGCCATTTCAGTCGGCGCGCGGATCGTCAACGACGTTACAGCGCTGACCGGCGTTGGAGCCCTCAAGGCCGTCGCGAAAGCGAACGTCGCGGTGATCCTCATGCATATGCAGGGCGAACCTCGCACCATGCAGGATCATCCGACTTACGCCTGGGCCCCAGGTGATGTGTTCGACTTTCTGGCGGCGCGTCTGGCCTCATGCATCGCCGGCGGCATTCCGCTCGAGCGCATCGCCGTCGATCCAGGTATCGGGTTTGGAAAGAACGATGCCCATAACGCCCAGATCCTGGATCACACGGCGCTCTACCATGCGCTTCAATGCCCGGTGGTCATCGGCGCCTCACGCAAAAGCTTCATCGGGCGCATGAGCCGGGGCGAGGATGCCCAGCATCGCCTGCCGGGATCGCTCGCCGCGGCGCTTCACGGTGTCTCCCAGGGCGCCCAGATCCTGCGCGTTCATGACGTCGCCGAGACCCGCCAAGCCCTGGCTGTCGCGGGCCGCATCAACCGCGGCGCGTAGTCCACAGGGCGGGTGACAACGTCTTTAATTCCCTCGAACCCGCGCGAAGGCTATTCTCGCAACTTCTGGGCTTCAAAGGTCGTTAAGCAGAAAGCTCCGCGTGTGGTTGCTTTTCCAGCGCGGGCGTTTCATATCCCCGGCCAGATAAAAAAGAGGGGCCTCCTGATGGCGACACGCAAGTTTTTCGGTACCGACGGCGTACGCGGGCGCGCGAACGTAGAACCCATGACGCCCGAGACCGCTATGCGGCTCGGCATGGCTGCGGGGCGCCATTTTACGCAAGGCGACCGCCGCCACACCGTCGTCATCGGCAAGGATACGCGCCTGTCCGGTTACATGCTTGAACCGGCGCTCACCGCCGGCTTCGTGTCCATGGGCATGGATGTGATACTCGTGGGCCCGATCCCCACGCCCGGCGTCGCCATGCTCACGCGCTCCATGCGCTGCGACATCGGGGTCATGATTTCCGCCTCGCACAATCCGTACGAGGACAACGGCATCAAATTGTTCGGGCCAGATGGCTATAAACTGTCCGACGAAATCGAAATCGAGATCGAGCGGTTGATGTCCGAAGGCATGGACGGCGTGCGCGCGGCGTCCGAGCGCCTGGGGCGCGCCAAGCGTCTCGATGACGCGCAAGGGCGTTACATCGAATACGCAAAATCCACGTTCCCGCGTGGACTCCGTCTGGACGGCCTCAAGATCGTCGTCGACTGCGCAAATGGGGCGGCCTACAAAGTCGCGCCCACCGTGTTTTGGGAACTGGGCGCCGAAGTTGTCTCCGTCGGCGTCACGCCGGACGGTTTCAATATCAACAAGTCCTGCGGTTCGCTTCACCCCGAACAGCTTTGCAGCCTCGTGAAGCACCACGGTGCGCACATTGGCCTCGCGCTCGACGGCGATGCGGACCGTGTCATGTTCTGCGACGAGCACGGCAGCGTGGTCGATGGTGATCAGGTGCTCGCGTTGATCGCCGCGCATTGGCAAAAAACGCAGCAGTTGTCCGGCGGTGCGGTTGTCGCCACGGTCATGAGCAACCTCGGCCTCGAGCGTTATCTGAAGAAGTTGGATTTGCCCTTGGTGCGTACGAAGGTCGGCGACCGTTATGTCGTCGAGTACATGCGCCAATCCGGCTGTAATCTCGGCGGCGAGCAATCTGGCCATATCATCATGGGGCAGCATGCAACGACAGGGGACGGCGTCATCGCCGCGCTGCAGGTTCTCGCCGCACTGGTGAGCGCCGGGCGTCCGGCCAGCGAAACATTGCGTTTATTCGACCCCGTACCGCAGCTGTTGAAGAACGTACGCCTTGCCCATGGCGCCAGCGCTGACGCGGTGCTCGAACGCGACGCCGTGCGTCAGGTCATCGAGGCGTCCGAGCAGCGCCTCAACGGCCGTGGCCGCCTCCTGATCCGCAAGTCCGGCACCGAGCCGCTCATCCGTGTCATGGCGGAAGGCGACGACGCCGGCGAGGTCAACGCGGTCGTCGATCACGTGATCGACGCCATCAAGCAGGCGGCGGCTTAGGTCACGTCAGCCAGTGAACCGAGGCGCCGTGGGGATGCACCGTTGCGAGCGCGCGGTCCTCACCGCCAGGCCACGTTTTGATGTTGAGCGCGAATGTCCCGTCCCCGCCGTTTTCCATGCGCATCCAGGAGAAGGGCGCTTCCGCCGTCGCTTGCGCGCCGACGGCTTCGGCCCGCGCGGTCACGCGGCGCTTCACGTCCTCGGAAAAATACTGAAAGGTCACTGAGTGCATCAGCACGCGGTGCGCGCCGCCTGACGGCATGGGTTGGAGGGTATTTTCCACCCATTCAGCCGCATCCATTCTGTCCACTTGCGGCGGATCGGCGGCGGCGATCTTGAGCGCATAGCGAATCCGCCTTACGCGTTCGAGCTGATCGGCCCACACATAGGCGAGGAGGCGCTCGCGTCCCTCTGGCGTGCCCACGTCCACCGGGGCTTGATCTACGCCGCGCCGCGCGACAACCCTCACCTTGGCTTTCGGCGGGGAAGCGCCTGTCCACGTCGGCGTCAGGTGAACCGGGCTATCCGTCGCTCCCACTTCGGTCGTCCCCAGCGTGTAGGTGTAGCGGTCGAGCATCAAGTTCAGCCCGCCGCTGCTTCCCAGTTCGAACAGCGAGAAGGGCAGGCCGTGCTCGGACGCCAGCGTCAGAAGGCCCGACATCAGCACCGCGGAGCGGCCTACCTCGTTGGTCTGAGGCGGCAGGTCTAGCCAAGGCATCAAGGTGTTCTCGAACCGGACGATCACATCGTCCAACATCGTTCCAAGGGTCGTGCGGTCCACCGCCAGCGCCGGTGGGTAAATGCCTGTCCATGCGGGGTCGACATCACGCTCCGCCAGGGCATGCAGACCCGCGAGCAGGCGAAGGGCTAGCGCGTCCTGAATAGGCTCGGGGTTTCCCGGCCAGCTTAGGACCCGCCTGCCGATAGCGGTATCCGCTGAAAGGCGTTCGCCCAGCAAATCGCAAAGCTCGGCGGTGAAGGGCGAAGCCATATCGCGGCAATAGCGCGCCTGCTGGAAAAAAGACTCGCGGACTCGCGACTCAGTGTCGGCCATCACGGTGATCCTTCTATGCGGCGCGAAGCTTGCACCGGCGCGGTCGGGCGCAGCTATGCAAAGTCAGCGTACGAGATTTGATCCTCTATGGGTCATCGGTTTATCTTGGGCTTATGAGCAACAAATCCAATACAGCCAAGACGCCGGGCCGTGTCCTTATTGTCGCCGGTTCCGATTCCGGCGGCGGCGCCGGCATCCAGGCCGACATCAAGACCGTGACCGTGCTCGGCGCCTACGCCATGACCGCCGTCACGGCAATCACCGTGCAGAACACGCAAGGCGTCACCGCCGTGCATGAGGTGCCGCTCGACATCGTCGCCGGCCAGATCGACGCAGTCGCCGGCGATATCGGCATCGATGTGGTCAAGACGGGTATGCTGGCGTCGCGCCCGATGATCGAGGCCGTGGCCGACACGCTTGCGCGCACAGCTAGCGGCGTCCGGCGTGTTGTTGATCCGGTTATGCGCGCGAAGGGTGGACACGCATTGCTTGCTGAAGACGCGGCGCAAGCGCTTGTACACCGTCTCGTATCAGGCGCGACCATCGTGACGCCGAACCTCCCGGAAGCCGAAGCGCTGACTGGCCGCACGATCAAGACCATCGCCGATATGGAGAAGGCCGTGGACGCCTGCCGCGCCCTAGGCGCGCAGGCCGTGCTCTTGAAAGGCGGTCACCTGGAAGGGGCCGATCTCCTCGATCTCCTCATCACCGCCGATAAGGTCATGCGGTTCGAGGGCACGCGCATCGACACCACCTCGACTCACGGCACCGGGTGCACGTTGGCGTCCGCGATCGCGGCCGGACTTGCGCGCGGGTCAAGCTTAGTCGACGCCGTGACCGCCGCCCGCACCTATGTGCGCGGCGCTATTCTCGCAGCGCCCCGCCTCGGTCATGGCCACGGACCACTCAACCATGGGCATATTTTTGGGGCGTTCCCTTAGATCCATGTGAAATCATGACGAGTTCATCATTCCTCGTCGCATCGCGTGGCCACATGGCCACCACGTGGATCACGCGCGCTTTGAACGCGTTGCCACTGACGCTCGCAGTTCATGACGGGAAGCCGGTCGCTGTCGACTACACGAAACCGCTGTCGTGGCAGCTTGCCCATCTTCGCGAAGCGCGTCCCGGTCTTGACCGATATGGCTTGGTCCACTCCGTGAACGGGACGTCGCTATTCTATGCCTACTCCCACGGCGATCTTATCCCCGGCCAAGCCAAGACAGCTCAGCTTTGCAGAAATCCGATTATGCTCGCTGAATCCATGGCGGCGGTGACGCAGCGCGACTGGATGACAGCGCCGAAGTTCCGAAGCTGGGCACAGGTGATGCGTGCTTCGATTTTGAAAGGGCGTCTCAACGGCGTGGAGCTAAATTGGCCCGCCAGTGTGAAGGAGCTAATCGCCGCGAACGACGAGCGCGCGATTTCACGTTTGCTCGGTATTTGGAACCGCACACTCCTCGAAGCGACCGATCTCTTCTTTTGCAATGCTATCCATCAACTCTTAGCCAAGCGTGGCAATAAACCAGGCGAAGCACACCCCATTTTCCGTTTCGAGGACTATACGGCCAATCGCGTAGTGTTTAGCCGCCTCTGCGATCACATTGCCGGCGTGAATTTAGATGCGGCGGCTGTCGATAGGGCGTTTGCAGTCCCGGCCCTCAACCCGCATCGTGCCTCCGCTGTGAATGATCCTGCCGAGGTCTATCGTGCATGGACTTCCGCGGAGCGCGACATGTTTGACACTATTGTGGCGGTGACCGGCTTAGCGGCATTCCTGGAGAATTCAGGGCTATATCGGTTGAGTGACGATGGCGCGGCGGCGTCGTTGAACCGAAGTTCTGAATTCAATTTAAGAGCTGTCCTCGCGACCTGAACTGCGCGATTTCGCGTCAGGCGCAACCATAGAGGTCACCGCCTTCTGAACGGCTCACGCGCGCGAGG
This sequence comes from Rhodospirillaceae bacterium, assembly GCA_050246995.1. Taxonomy (GTDB): domain Bacteria; phylum Pseudomonadota; class Alphaproteobacteria; order Rhodospirillales; family Rhodospirillaceae; genus SHVO01. The sequence goes on from JBFWVA010000003.1 coordinate 201,941, forward strand.
CTTCCGCGATCAAGGCGTTCGTGCGCCCTCGTCCTTGCTTATTGCAACGATTCCATAGTCTTGACCTGCATTGACGGGGGTAGGGCCCGGTTCCTACACTCCGCCTCTTTTTTGGCGGGGGAAAAGAACGCCAAGTGCCCCGCCTTCCCTGGGGAAGGATGTCATCGCTCTATGTCCGCTGTTCAAAAGCCATCAACGCGCCCGGCGCGTAATCACTTTTCGTCCGGTCCGTGCGCCAAGCGTCCCGGTTGGTCTCTCGAGGCTCTGAAGGACGCGCTGGTCGGCCGCTCGCACCGCGCGAAGCCGGCGAAAGCCCGCATCAAGCAGGTCATCGACAAGACGCGCCAAATCCTCGGCGTGCCGGCCGATTATCGTATTGCGATTGTTCCCGCGTCCGATACAGGCGCGGTTGAGATGATGCTGTGGTCGGTCCTGGGCGCTCGCCCGGTGGATATGCTTGCCTGGGAAAGCTTCGGCGAAGGCTGGATCACAGATGTCGTGAAGCAACTCAAGCTGAAAGACGCGCGCGTCATTAAGTCCGACTACGGCAAGCTGCCGAATCTCAACGAAGTGAACTTCGACAACGACGTCGTCTTTACCTGGAACGGCACCACCTCCGGCGTGCGCGTGCCGAACGGTGACTGGATCCCGGCGGACCGCAAGGGCCTGACGATCTGCGACGCCACCTCGGCTGTGTTCGCCATGGACATGCCTTGGAGCAAGCTCGATGTCGTCACCTACTCCTGGCAGAAGGTGCTGGGCGGGGAAGCTCAGCACGGCATGCTCATTATCTCGCCGCGCGCCGTCGAGCGCCTTGAGAGCTACACGCCGCCTTGGCCGATGCCGAAGATCTTCCGTTTGACGTCTAAAGGTAAGCTCAGCGAAGGCATCTTCGAGGGTGACACCATCAACACCGTCTCGATGCTCTGCGTCGAGGACGCGGTCGACGGTCTCAATTGGGCGGAAAGCGTAGGCGGCCTCAAGGGCCTCATCGCGCGCTCCGAAGCCAATCTCAAGGCCATGAGCGATTGGGTGGCGAAGAATCCGTGGATCGCCTTCCTCGCGGAAGATGCGGCGTCGCGCTCTTGCACCTCGATCTGCCTGCGGATCACCGCGCCTTGGTTCACCTCGCTGCCCGCCGACAAGCAGGCCGAAGCGGCCAAGAAGCTTGCAGGTCTTCTCGAGAAGGAAGGCGTGGCCATGGATGTCGCCAGCTACCGCGACGCTCCGCCGGGCCTTCGCATCTGGGGCGGCGCCACCGTGGACACCGCCGACATCCAGGCGCTACTGCCGTGGATCGAGTGGGCACACGCTGAAGTACAGTCCGCGTAAATCTAGTGGGTGAGCAGGGGCTCTCGCGCTCGGAGGAAAGCGCCGGCGTCGGCTATGCCGTCGGCGCTTACCTGCTTTGGGGATTCCTGCCGCTCTACTGGCATGAGGTGCACGAGGTTCCCGCGCTCGAGATGACGGCGCACCGCACCTTGTGGTGCGTCGTGATTCTCGGCCTTGCCACGCTTATCCGCGGTCGGACCGGTGAGATCGCCGCGATCTTGCGCACGCCCAGCACCCGCTGGACCCTTGCGGCGACCAGCGTGCTTATCACGGTGAACTGGATCATGTTCATGTACGCACTGGTCTCCGATCAGGTGGTCGAGTCCTCGCTCGGCTATTACATGACGCCGGTTCTCAATTTTGCTTTTGGCATTCTCTTGATGCGCGAGCGGCCATCCCGCCTGCGCATGTTCTGCATCGCACTCGCGACCTGCGGTGTGCTTGTGCAGCTCTTCGCTTTCGGGCGATTGCCGTGGCTGGCGCTTGGCCTTGCGATTACGTTTGGCCTTTATGGCTATCTCCGCAAGAAAGCGCCCGTCGCGGCAATGGATGGCCTTTTGGTCGAAACTAGCCTGATGGTGCCAATTGCCGTTGTACTCATCGCATGGTGGTACGGGCATGGTACTGGCCTGTTCCTGATCGGCAACGTAAAGCGCGATGCGCTTCTGGTCGTCGGCGGCGCGCTCACCATCGCGCCGCTCGCGCTATTCGCCGCCGCTATGCGCCGCGTGCGCATGACGACCATGGGATTCCTTCAATATATGGCGCCAACGATTTCCTTGATCGTGGCGGTTTTCATCCTGAATGAACCGTTCGATCTCGGTGACTTGATTTCGTTTGGGTTCATCTGGGCTGCGATCGCGATTGCGGTGTTCGAGAGTTTAACGACCAAAGCGCCGGGGACGCCGGACCCAGCGTAGGGTTAGTATCGTTTTCGAATTCTCTGGGAGGGGATAGTTAGATGGCTAAGCCGAGAGTATTGATCAGCGACAAGTTGAGTCCCGCCGCGGTTGAAATCTTCAAGACCCGCGGCGTCGACGCCGATGTGAAAACGAGCCTTACGCCCCAGGAGCTAGTGGCGATCATCAAGGACTATGACGGCCTCGCCATCCGTTCCAACACCAAGGTCACGGCCGAGGTGCTCGCCGCGGCGCCAAACCTGAAAGTCGTCGGCCGCGCCGGCATTGGGGTCGACAATGTCGACGTCGAGGCCGCCACCACGCGCGGCGTCGTCGTGATGAATACCCCCTTCGGCAACGCCATCACCACCGCCGAACACGCTATCTCCATGATGATGGCGCTCGCCCGGCAAATCCCGACCGCGAACGCCTCCACCCACGCCGGCAAGTGGGAGAAATCTAAGTTCATGGGCGTCGAGCTTTTTGGAAAGACCCTGGGTGTGATCGGCTGCGGCAATATCGGCTCGATCGTCGCCGACCGCGCGCTCGGCCTGAAAATGAAAGTGCTGGCCTTCGATCCTTATCTCTCCGAGGAACGCGCTCGCGATCTCGGCGTTGAGAAGGCGGATCTCGAAACCATTTACGCGCGCGCCGACTTTATCACCCTGCATACACCGCTCACCGACGGCACGCGTAATCTCATCGACGCGAAATCCATTGCGAAGATGAAGAAGGGTGTGCGCATCGTGAATTGTGCGCGTGGCGGCCTCGTGGTTGAAGCCGACATCAAGGCCGCGCTTGAATCCGGTCATGTCGCCGGCGCGGCTTTTGATGTGTTCGAGGAAGAGCCGGCGAAATCGAATATCCTCTTCGGAATGGAAAATGTGGTCTGTACACCGCACCTCGGTGCGTCGACCAATGAAGCGCAGGAGAATGTCGCGCTTCAGGTCGCCGAGCAGATTTCCGATTACCTTTTGACGGGCGCGGTCTCAAACGCGCTCAACATGGCTTCGGTCTCGGCGGAAGACGCGCCGCGCCTGCGTCCATACATGAAGCTGGCGGAGGAGCTTGGCAGCTTCGCCGGCCAACTCGTCAGCTCGGGCCTCAAGGCGATCACGATCGAATACGCCGGACATGTCGCCGAGTTGAACACGCGGCCGCTCACCGCCATCGCGCTTAAGGGGCTGCTCGGCCCGCTCATGGAAAGCGTCAACATGGTGAATGCCCCGATGATCGCGCGTGAGCGCAACATCAAGGTGACCGAGGTCAAGCAAGGTGAGCACGACCTCTATCACACGCTCATCACGCTTCAGGTTGTCACCGACAGTCAGACATCGACGGTTTCGGGTACGCTCTTCGGCAGTATGCCGCGCCTGGTTGATCTCGATTCCATCCACATCGAGGCCGAGGTTGGTCCGCACATGCTGTTCGTTGCCAACAACGATAAGCCCGGTTTCATCGGCGCACTCGGCACGGTGCTCGGGCAGGCGGGAATCAATATCGCCTCGTTCCACCTCGGACGCACACGTTCGGGCGGCGACGCCATCGCGCTTCTGAAGCTGGATCAGGCGGTCACCGACGAAGTGCTGGCCAAGGTTAAAACCCTGCCACATGTCCGCCAGGCGCGGAGTCTCGCGTTTTAGGCGCGCCCGCGGCGTAATTTTGGTCTTCCGTTTGGTAACGGGCGGCGTGCTAGACTTTTCCCATGGTCACGCCGTCGCCCGCCCTCCGCGAAGAACTTTTCCAGCTGGAACTCCAGCAGGTCGAACTTAATGCGCGCATGCGCAACGGCGTGGTCTGGGCGTTCATTGGCATCTCCATCTGCCGTGGCCTTTACGAATATTATCTACACGGTATGGACCAGCTTGAAGCGGCGCTCCTGTACGCGTTCCTCCCGGCCGCCCTCCTGGCCCTGATGGGTTTTCCCCTGGTGCGCTATTACGCCCGGAAAGCCGAGGAAAAGGTGCGTGCTAAATTCGCAGACCAGCCCCGGCGGCGCGATCCGGAAAAGCGGTAGCCGGTTTTCCGGAGAATCGCGCCGCCATCCAGTAAATAGTCCAATCCGATCAAGGATCGGATTGGGCGGCGAGATCCCAGGAAATAGCTTTCTTGGCGTGAGGGGACGGGCCGCGTATAACCGCCCGTCCGCACGGGTCAGTGTGGGTTCTGGGGTTTCTGGAATAAGCGGGATTTCGAATGGGTAACGTCGCGGTTGTCGGCTCTCAATGGGGCGACGAAGGCAAAGGCAAGATCGTCGATTGGCTGTCGGAACGCGCCGACATGGTCGTGCGGTTCCAGGGCGGCCACAACGCCGGCCATACGCTCGTCATCGGCAGCAACACCTACAAACTCTCTCTGCTTCCGTCCGGCGTCGTGCGCGGCAAGCCGTCCATCATCGGCAACGGCGTCGTAGTCGATCCGTGGGCGCTGCTGGATGAGATCAAGCGCGTCGCAGACCAAGGCGTGAAAGTCACGCCGGACGTACTCAAGCTCGCCGACAACGCGGTCTTGATACTTCCCTTGCACCGTACGCTCGATCAGGCGCGCGAAGCCGCCGCCGGTTCGAAGCAGATCGGCACTACGGGCAGGGGCATCGGTCCCGCCTACGAAGACAAAACCGCCCGCCGCGCCATTCGCGTTTGTGATCTCGCCGACCCGCCGGCCCTCGCGGCCAAGGTCGAGCGTCTCCTGGTCCATCACAACGCGCTCCTGCGCGGCGTGGGCCATGCGGAGATCGACGGGGCAGAAGTGCTCGCGCAGCTCAAGGACGTCGCCCCGAAGATACTGCCCTTCGCTGTCCCGGTGTGGGAGATCATGGCCGACGCCCGCCAGAACCGCGCCCGCGTGCTGTTCGAAGGCGCCCAAGGCGCCATGCTCGACGTCGATCACGGCACCTATCCCTACGTGACCTCGTCCAACACGGTTTCCGGCCAGGCCGCCGCCGGTTCGGGCATCGGCCCGGGCAGCGTCGGTTACGTGCTGGGCATCACCAAAGCCTACACCACCCGGGTCGGTTCCGGTCCATTCCCGACCGAACTCACGGACGAGGTCGGCCAACTCATCGGCGAGCGCGGCCGCGAATTTGGCACTGTCACCGGTCGTAAGCGCCGCTGCGGCTGGTTTGACGCGGTCATGGTCCGTCAGGCCATCAAGATTGGCGGCATCAACGGCATCGCCTTTACCAAGCTCGACGTCCTCGACACTCTAGCCGAGCTTAATATCTGTGTGGCTTACGAGCTGAACGGTCAGCGGATCCGCCGCCTCCCGTCCTCCATGAGCGACCAGGCGGCCGTGAAGCCTATCTACGAGACCCTGCCGGGCTGGCAAACCTCCACCCAAGGAGCCCGCAGTTGGGCTCAACTGCCCGCGGACGCCATTAAGTACATCCGCCGGGTCGAGGAGCTCATCGAGGCTCCGGTGGCGCTCCTGTCCACCAGCCCCCAGCGGGAAGACACCATTCTGGTCCGCGATCCGTTCGCGGATTAACCCTAAAATCGGGCTTTTCGCCCGTTTGCCCAATCCAGGGGTGACGGCCTAAACCCAGGAAAATCCTAGGTTTAAGGGCCGCCTTGGGCGTTGTGTTGTCCTTAATACTTCCTTAAGATGACGGTTAGGACCAGCAGAAGCTGGTCCTAACGTTAGTCGAGGACAGGGACCATGGCCGAAGCGGCTGCGGATCTCAGACCGGCGCCAGAAAAGGCGCCACCGGCCGCGCCATCAGCGGCCCCGACGCCGCCGCCTCCAACTCCGGAGACGGTGGGTGCACCCTCATCTCCAAGCGGCAGCTACATCATCGTTCGTGATCGCTTCACGATTTTCTGCGATCGCCCGCTGCCCAGTCTCGATATGCCCAATGCGCTCGCCTACGAAGTGGCGGACCGCAAACAGGAAGGGCGTCCCCTGTACGCGCTTGTGTGCCGCCCTGACATGCCGCCGCGCGTCTCGGTCATGCGCACGCTCAAGGGTCTCGAAATTCCAGCCGTGCTTCACATGGTTGATTGGGGCGTCGCCGAATGGCCGCTCCTCGAACGTAAGTGCGTGATCGTGATCTATCACCGTCCGCTTGGCGGCAAGGTGATGGACTCACACTTCGGATCGGTGAAACGCATCCCGGACCATCTCTTCGCGCGCACGGTCATCAAGCCGATCGCCGAAGGCCTGATCGAACTCGGCCTGAAGGGCATTACGCACCGCGCGATCCGGCCGGACAATCTCTATTACATCGACGAGCAAAAAACGAAGATCGTGCTCGGCGATTGCGTGACTTCGGTTCCCGCGCACGATCAGCCGGTTCTGCTGGAGACGATTGAATCGGGTATGGCCCAACCATCGGGCCGCGGCGCGGGCACGTATGCCGACGACATGTATGCTTTCGGCGCCTCGGTGCTCATGATTGCGCTCGGGCGCAATCCCGTCGCGGGAATGCCCGATTGGGAAATCATTCGCCGCAAGATCCAGGTCGGCTCCTACGCCACGCTTGTGGGCGACGAACGCGTGCCTGTAGCGCTCATCGAATGTTTGCGCGGCATGCTCACGGACGACTCTGAGCAGCGCTGGCAGCCGAACAACATCGACCTCTGGCTGAACGGCAAACGGCTGACGCCGATCCAGGCGAAGTCCGAGCCGCAGTCGCAGCGCCCCTTACGTTTCGCCGACATGGAGTTCCACTCCATTCGTCCCCTGTCGTACGCCATGTACAACAATTGGGACAAAGCGCTGTCGATCATCAGCGATGGCTCACTCGAGGTATGGATCCGCCGCGGTCTCGAACTCAACGATCTTGCCGACAGCATCGCAAGCGCCATCAAGGGCACCGGCGCCGCGCTCGGTAAGGGCGAGGCGGATGATATTATCATCGCGCGTGTGCTCATGCTGCTCGATCCGCGCGCGCCCATTCGCTATCGCGATTTCCGCCTGTTCATCGAGGGCTTCGGTTCCTCGCTGGCCGTGGCGATGCTGCGCAAACAAAAGCTCCAGGCCTTTACCGATTTCATCACGCGTGAGCTTTGGCGCTATTGGATCGTCGCGCAGACCAAGTTCATCGCCGAGAACCAGCAGTACGAGGGTGTGTTCCGCGAACTGCGCAATTACCTCAAGGATCAGAATTCCGGCGCCGGCATCGAACGCTGCGTGTACGAACTGAACGAGTGGCAGCCGTGCATGAGCCCCTTGATCGACGATCAGTACGTGATGGAAGTGAAGGGCGTCCTGCCGGCTCTCGATGCGATGGCCAAGACGGCAAACACGAAAGTCTGGCCGGTCGACCGTCATATCGCGGCCTTCCTGCGGGCGCGCTACGCCAAGGGAACGGGCAGCCAGATCGATGCCATGAACGACCAGCGCCCCGACCGCGCTACCATTGGCATGCTCTCGGTGCTCGCCATCGTACAATGGCGTCTTGGCCCCGATGCTCTTTACGGTCTCGCGCAGTGGGTGGGTGGCTTGATGGGGCCGGTGGTGACCAGCTACCAGAACCGCCTCAAGCGCAAGGAAATCGAGAAGGAGCTTCCGAAGCTCATCCGTAAAGGCAACCTCGCGGAGATGTTCAACTATCTCGACAATCCGGAAGAACGGCAGAAGGACGGCGAAGGCTTCGCTTGGGCCAAGGCCGAATACGCCGCCGCCGAAAAACTTGTCTACGATCTTGAGCACGGTCAGGTCGACCGTCAGGAGTCCGCGATCCTTACGGGCCGGCAGGCCGGCGCCGCGGGCGCGGGCTTCATCTTGTTCATGACCTATCTGATCGTCTTCCTTGGAAAGTTGTTCTGATCGTCATGAAGAAGCGCAGCAACTTTTTCCTCTACGCCCTTATCGCGGTGCCGATCGGCCTAATGATCGTGCCGACGATGATTGTGCTCGGCGTCGCGCTGATTCCGACGGGCGTGGCGTTCCTGCTTGAACGCCGTAAGGGCTTCTACGGCGGTCTCACAGTGGGCGCGATGAATCTCGCGGGTTGCGCGCCATTCCTGGCCGACCTCTGGTTCGGGGGGCACACCGTTCAAGCCGCCGTCGGCATTATCACCAACGTCTTCGCCTGGATGTCCTTCTACGGCGCGGCGATGTTCGGCTGGGCGATCTATTCCACGACGCCATCGGTGGTCAGCACCTTCATGGCCATGACCGCGGGGCGTCGCATCGCCGCGATGCGCGATCAGCAGAAGGAATTGGTGCAGAAGTGGGGCCCGGACGTCGAGTCCGTTTACGAACCCGAAAAGAAGCCCGGCGATGTCCCGATGGGTCCGCCCGACAGTCTGACGAACGGGCTATCGCGAGCGGTCTAGCGCTTCCATAAGGGCGCACATGTCGTCAGGCAGCTCGCTCTCGAAGCTCAGCTCTTTTCCGGTGATGGGGTGAATGAATCCCAATGTCGACGCGTGCAGCGCCTGGCGATCGAAGTCGCGCACTTCTTGCGGTGCGATCCCGATGTTCCGGCCACGCCCATAAACCGGATCTCCGATCAGCGGGTGGCCTTTGCTCGTCATGTGGACGCGGATCTGGTGTGTGCGGCCGGTCTTGAGATGGCACTGCACATGCGCCGCGACCGTGCCGAAATTCGCGACCGTGTCGTAGTACGTCTCCGCCGTTTTGCCGCCGCGCCGCACCACCGCCATCTTCTTACGATTGTGCGGGTTACGGCCGATGTTTCCGGTAATGGTGCCGTGCGCCGGCCGCGGGACACCCCACACCAGCGCGTCGTAGCGGCGCTCGACCGTATGCGCTGAAAATTGCGCGGTGAGGCCCACGTGCGTACGCTCGGTCTTCGCCACGACCAGAAGACCGCTCGTGTCCTTGTCGATGCGGTGCACGATCCCCGGCCGTTTAACCCCGCCAATACCGGCCAGAGACGGTCCGCAGTGCGCCAGCAGCGCATTAACCAGGGTATGGTCGAGATTGCCGGCCGCCGGATGCACCACGAGCCCCGCAGGCTTATCGACGACGATCAGGTGTTCGTCCTCGTAAACCACCACGAGATCCATCTCCTGGGCCTCGGGGAGGGCGGCGATGGGCGCGGGAACAGCGACACGGATCGTCTGCCCGGCCGCCACCTTGTGTGCGGGGTCGCGCAGCACCTTGCCGCCAGCGCTCACGGCGCCGTCTTCGATCAACGCCTTCAGGCGCGAACGGGACAGGTCCGGCAGCGCACCCGCGAGCCATTTATCGAGGCGCGCGCCGGCGGCGTCGGCGGGAACTATTGCGGATTTTTCGGAGGCGGACATATAGGGGTCGGGCTGAGTGCGGGCCGCACTCTACCCCGATACGTCCTGCCTGATCTAGATGATGGCCGTCGCTCTTCGGGGCGCCTTCTTGGGCAGCGTGGCCACAGGCGTCGGCGAGGACACCCACATCTCGTCATGTTTGCCGGCCAGGGCGTACTTGGTGCGGAACATCTGCCACCACTGCGGCACACCCAGCGCCAGGGGTTCGCCGAGCTCGTGGCGGAACAAAATCGCGCGCATCAGGTGCACAGTCTCTTCCGCGCGGTCGACACCGAGCTTCTGCAGCAGCGCCTTCACCACTTCATCATGCGGCATCTTCTGCGTATCCACGCTCGCCGCGTTCTCAACACGGCCCATGATGAAAAACACCATGTCGGAGACCAGACGGTCTTTGCGGTCTGCGGTCGCGTCGACCCGTTCACCGATCAGGCTCAAGAGTTCGCTCGCTTCGTCCGGTGCGAACAGGCGGCGGATCTTCGCCGCTTCCAGCGCGACGACGCCGGCGTAGTAATAGTCGTCCAGAGGATGCGCATCGATCAGCGCATGCTGAACGTCATAGGGCAGCACGCACTCGTCGAATCCTTCGATGAGTTTTTTCTGCCAGGCCGGGAAGGTCTTCGTGGCGGCCGCAGCCATATCCTTCAAGAAGCGCTCGACCGCGGCTTTCGCTTCGACCGTGGGCTTAACTGCGGTTGCACCAATAGACATTGTAACACCACATGTTGTGCTATACTTGCATTAGTAACGCTTGATAGCCGCGCCCGGTTGCTGTTCGCTGCACGCTTCCGCATGCCAAACACGATGCAACCGCTTGGACGCGCGTCAGAAAGGGGATCAAAAAGTGGCCGATACAGCGCGACGTCACCCGGATGTGATCCTCGTGGAAGTGCAGCCGGGTGAAGGCTTTGGCTTCACTTATCTGTCGGCTGAGGACTTCGACTACGCCGCCGACCACTTCCTTTTACCGGCGCAAAAATATGCCGCGCTCGACCCCAATGACCCCGAACAGCGCCGCACCGTCGCCTACGACTTTCTGTGGCGTTACTTCAACAAGCCACAATCAAAAGGATACTTCCGCGAAAATGTGCGCTGGATCGCCGCGGCTGCGGTGCGCGAGAAGTTCACCGCGGAAGCGGAAATGGGAACGATGCCGCGTGTGATCTCCATTCAGCGCAAATCGGGCGACGGCGGCATCGCCATCCGTCCCGGCACCGAGTACCTCGATCATCCGGGTTATCCGCTTGCCATCATCATCGGCAAGCCGTCCGGCGGCGGCGGACAGGCGCACTTCTTTACGCGGCGCGAGGATTACGAGCGCGCGGGCCAGAAGGCGCCGACCCAGGACGTATGGCTGCCGCAGATCGTCTACCGCCTTTATTCGGAAACCCCGTCCGTGGTGATGGGTATGCCTAAACAAGGCAAGGACGGCGATATGGCGGTGGAGTGCCGCGCGCTCGCTTTTGGTCAGAAGGCTAAGCTCGTCGAGCGGACTTAATCGTCGGTTTCGAGGCTCACGCGCGCTAGCACGTCCGGCGCCGCGATCCCTTTCGCCAGCACCAACTTCATCACCTTGGCGTCGAAGCTCTCCTCATCGCCCGCGTCGATCACCGCGTTGAAGCGCGCTTCACGTTCCTGACGCACCGCCGGACCCCACTGCGCCTCGGTCTCCGCCGGCCCCAGGACGCAGAACGAAATCAGCGCCGCGGCCTCGCGCATCAGTCCATCGATCACGCCGCTCTCGGACATGGTGTTCTCAGCGGCGGCGCGCGCCCAGCGGTAGATCGCAAAGCGCATGCCGTCGTCGACATAAGCCGGGTTCACCTCAAGGGTCGACAGCGTACGGTCGAACAACTGCAACGCCGAGCGGCGTTTCGAGCCGCCAAAGAAGTCCACGATATCCATGATCAACGAGAACCGCGCAAAAAAGGCCAAGTTCGCGTAAGATAGGGCGTGATCAAGGTTTTCGCGAGGGGGCGATCCCGTGGCTAACAACTCACCAAAGACGTCCAGCGTATCGCCGCAACTCCCGCCCAAGCAGATGTGCGGTAAATGCGACGCCGAATTCCGCTGGGAACCCAGCGACCCGCGCGTGAAGGGCTCCCCGCTCGTCGCGCGCCTTTCCAAACCCTCCGACAACTGCGATTGCGGCTACGGCAGCCTGCCGCCGCGGTTGGAGTAATCAGCCTCCAAACCTCTCCAACCCCAGCCCGTCCATCTCGATTTCTGGTTCGCGGCCCGAGATCAGGTCGGCGATCACGCGGCCGGAGCCGCATGCCATGGTCCAGCCGAGCGTGCCGTGACCGGTGTTGAGGAAAAGATTGTCGAACGCCGTTGCGCCGAGGATGGGCACGGAGTCCGGCGTTGCCGGACGTAGCCCGCACCAGGCATTCAGCTCTTTATAGGACGACGCGCGCGGGAACAGACTCATCACGTTCTTGGCGATCGGCGCGACGCGCACCGGATCGAGATGTGTGTTCCACCCGGCGAGTTCCGCCGTGCCCGCGACACGCAAGCGGTTGCCGAGGCGTGTGAACACCATGAAGCGCGTCTCGTCGGTGATGCTCACCGTCGGCGCCGCGCTCGGGTCCTCGATCTCGGCGGTGATGGAGTAACCCTTGGCGGGATACACCGGCAGCTTGAGTCCAAGCTGCTTGGCCAACATCGGGCTGTAACTGCCGAGCGACAGCACCACGGCATCCGGCGTTTCGTCGCCGTGGTCGGTCACGATCCGCGTGACGCGCTTGCCGTCGTGTTCAAGTTTCTGGATGTCGACGCCGTAGCGGAACTTCGCGCCGCGCGCGCTCGCCAGCTTTGCAAGTTCTTCGCTGAACTTGCGTGCATCGCCGCTTTCATCCTCGCCGCTCATCAGTCCGCCGACGACTTCACCCTTCCTCACCGCGTCGGCGAGGGCGGGTTCCACTTTCACGCAATCTTCCGGCGTCAGCACATCCTGCGCGAGGCCCAGCGCCGCGAGCTGCGCGGCGGTGTTACGGCCATGCTCGAATTCGGGCTTGGTGCGGTAGATATGCAGGATGCCGTTGATCTGCTGGTCGTATTGGATGTTGGTTTTTTGGCGCAGCGCCTTGAGCACCTTGCGGCTGTACAAGGCCACCCGCAGCGTGCGGTCCATGTTGATGCGTTCGCGCTCGCTCGTGCAGTTGGCCAGGAACTTGAGACCCCACGACCACAGCGCCGGATCGAAACGCCACGGTTTGAACAGCAAGGGCGCATCCGGCTGGAAGGTCCACAGGAACGTTTGCCACGGCACTTTGGGGCCTGCCCACGGTTTCGCATGGCACGCCGAGATTTGTCCGCCGTTGGCGAAGCTGGTTTCCTGGCCGGCGCCTTTTTGACGGTCGAGCACGACGACGTCGTGCCCATCCTCCGCGAGGAAGTAGGCCGTGCTGGTTCCCACAACACCTGCGCCGAGAACAGCGACTTTCATGTCCGAACGCTCATTCGCCTTGTGATGCGCCGGTTCCTCGGCGCAGGATAGATTTATGACGCCTTCATCCTCTTCACCAGCCCTGTTACCGCATACGATCCCCGACGAATGCGCGGTTCTGTCCGTGGCGGAGATGTACGCCGCCGACAAGGCCGCCGCGGCCGCCGGCATCGCGACGATGACGCTGATGGAGGCGGCCGGCCTTGCCGTGACCCGCGCCATCGAAGCACGCTGGCCGCGCCGGCCGGTCACTGTCTTATGCGGACCCGGTAACAATGGCGGCGATGGTTTTGTTGTTGCGCGCCTTCTCGCGGAGCGGGGCTGGACTGTCCAAGTCGGCTTGCTCGGCGGCGTGGAGGCGCTCAAGGGCGATGCGGCGGCGAACGCGCGGCGGTGGCTGGACATCGGCGGCGCACGCCCGCTCACGCCCGATCTCCTGAGCGGCGCGCCTCTGGTGGTCGACGCTCTTTTCGGCGCGGGGTTGTCGCGGGGCCTTGAAGGGCCCGCGCGTGAAGTGATCGCGGCGGTCAATGATCGCGCTTTCACGTGTATCGCGGTGGATGTGCCGAGCGGCGTTCATGGCGACACCGGCGAAGTTCTGGACGGGATCGCGCCGCGCTGCGCGGCGACCGTCACATTCTTCCGCCCCAAGCCAGCGCACTTTCTTTATCCCGCGCGCGATCTCTGCGGCGAGCTTGTTGTCGCCGACATAGGTATTCCGGCCGCCGTGCTCGGGGACATCGCGCCGCGTACGGCGCACAACACGCCCGCGCTCTGGAGCCTGCCGCGCTGGACATGGCGCGAACACAAGTACGATCACGGTTACGCGGTGGTGATCGGCGGCGGTGTGATGACGGGCGCCGCACGCCTTGCCGCGCGCGCGGCGCGCAGGGCAGGGGCGGGACTTCTGCGTCTCGCGGTTCCGGCGGGCGCCGTTCCTCTCTACACCGCGGCGGAGCCCGGCGCGTTCGTGCAGGCGATGGATACGCCCGCCGAACTCGATGACCTTCTCGCCGATAAGCGGCGCAACGGTGTGCTCATCGGACCGGGCGCCGGCGTCGGCGCGGCGACACGCGCGCGGGTGCTGCGAATCTTGGACTCCGGCAAAGCGGTGGTCCTCGATGCCGATGCGCTCACCAGTTTCGAAGACAATCCGACATTGCTCCTTGAGGCCATCGGCGCGGCAACCGCGCCGGTGGTGATAACGCCGCATGGAGGCGAATTTGGCCGAATCTTCAAGATACCGGCCGGCTCCCGCCTGGAACGGGCAAGGGCGGCGGCGACGGCGAGTGGCGCGGTCGTGATCCTCAAAGGGCCCGACACCGTGGTGGCGGCCCCGGACGGATACGCGTCTATTGCGTCAAATGCCCCACCCTGGCTCGCCACCGGCGGGTCGGGAGACGTGCTTGCAGGCCTTGTTTTAGGCCTTTTAGTTCAAGGAATGGGGGGCTGGCAGGCCGCCAACGCGGCGGTCTGGCTCCATGGGGAGGCGGGGGGCCGTATGGGGCGCGGACTGATCGCCGAGGACCTCGCGGAAGCCCTTCCCGGCATTTTAGCCGGGTTTTAGCCGGTTACAGGTCCGACAGGCTGGGTCATAAGGCTTGATCCTGCCGGGTGTTCTTGGCTATCTACCGCATCCTTTTTTTAGCGCTCAGCGGTGTGCTGGCTTACGGCCATGTGGCCGCGGCCCTCTTGGCCTCCGGCGGGTGTGGTGAAACTGGTAGACACGCCAGGTTTAGGTCCTGGTGTCCGTAATAGGACGTAGGGGTTCAAATCCCTTCACCCGCACCAAGCCGATTGCCTTGGCGACGGCGAAAAGGACGACGAAACGGCGGCGCGACGCTCGCGCCAGAAGATAAAGATTCTAGACGGGATTGCGGATTCTCCATGCAAGTCATTGAAAAGCCGGCCGATGGCCTCAAGCGTGCGTTCAACGTCGTGGTTCCCACGGCCGCCATCGAGGAAAAGGTCAACGAGCGACTGAACGAAGTCGGCCAGCAGGTACGCCTGCCGGGGTTCCGCCCGGGCAAGGTGCCGATGAACCTGCTTAAGAAGCGTTTCGGCGAAGCCGTGCGCGGTGAAATTCTCGAGAAGACCATCGACGAATCCACGCAGGCCGCGCTTAGCGAGAAGGCTTTGAAGCCGGCCGTGCAGCCGAAGGTCGAACTGGTGAAGTTCGAAGAAGGCCAGGATCTCGAATTCTCGGTGCAGCTCGAAGTGCTGCCGGAAATCACCTCTGAAATCGGTGCGATCGATCTCACCCGCCCGACCGCCGCGGTCTCCGACGAAGAGATGAATAAGGCCCTCGAAGGCGTTCAGCGCACGAAAGCGACGGCTGAGAAGGTCGAGCGCGCCGCCGGCAAGGGCGATGTCGTGTTCGCCGACTTCGTCGGCCGCGTGAACGGTGAAGTGTTCGAAGGCGGTACGATGCAGGACGCTCTCATCGAGATCGGCAGCAACAACTTCATCCCCGGCTTCGAAGATCAGCTCGTCGGCGCCAAGGCTGGCGACAAGCGCACCTTGAAAGTAACCTTCCCGGCTGACTACGCCGGCGCGCCGCAGCTCGCGGGCAAGGATGCCGAGTTCGAAGTCGACGTGAAGGAAATCCGCGAACTGAAGCTCCCTGCGCTCGACGACGAGCTTGCCAAAACCATCGGCGACACCAGCATCGACGCCCTCAAGACCCGTCTTCGCGATTATCTGCAGAAGAATCACGACGGCGCGTCGCGCCAGCGCATGAAGCGTCAGCTGCTCGACAAACTCGCTGAATCGCACAAGTTCCAGGTCCCGCAGGGTCTGGTGGACATTGAGTTCGAGTCCATCTGGCGCCAGATGGAGCAGGTGACGCGCGGCGGTCAGGTCGATCCGGAAGATGCCGGCAAGTCGGAAGACGAGCTGAAGAAGGAATACCGCGACATCGCCGAGCGCCGCGTGCGCTTGGGCCTCCTGCTGTCCGAAGTCGGCCAAAAGGCCGGCGTCGTCGTCAGCCCGGAAGACCTCAAGTCCGCGATCATTCAGGAAGCGATGCGTTATCCCGGCCAGGAAGCCCAGGTTGTCGACTACTACCAGCGCAACCCGCAGGCGCTCGAAGCTTTCCGCGCGCCCCTGTTCGAAGAGAAGGTCGTCGACCATCTCATCAGCAAAGCCAATGTGACCGAAAAGCCGGTCACCGTTGAAGAGCTGCTCAAGGAAGACGACGAGATCTAAGACTCTCGCGCGTTAACCTTTGATTTCTTAGGGGCTGCGAGGCGGGACCCGCCTTGCGGCCCTTATCTTTTTGCTTATGTTAGGCGGAATATTCCTCCGCACGCCTTTAGGTGATTCATGAAAGACCGCAGCCCCGTTGAAGTCTTGGACAACCTCGTTCCGATGGTGGTCGAGCAGACCAATAGAGGCGAACGCGCATATGACATCTATTCGCTGCTCCTCAAGCAGCGAGTCATCTTCCTCACCGGCGGCGTCAACGATCAGATTTCCTCGCTGATCTGCGCCCAGCTCCTGTTCCTGGAATCCGATAACCCGAACAAGGACATCTCGTTCTACATCAACTCGCCGGGCGGCGTGGTCACCTCGGGTCTGGCGATCTACGACACCATGAAATACATCCGCTGCGACGTTTCCACGCTCTGCATCGGGCAGGCGGCTTCCATGGGCTCGCTGCTGCTCGCCGGCGGCACGAAGGGCAAGCGTTACTCGCTGCCGAACTCGCGCATCATGATCCACCAGCCGTCCGGCGGCTTCCAAGGCCAGGCGGCCGATATCGAAATCCAGGCCCGCGAGATACTGCAGCTTCGTGAACGCCTCAACCAGATCTACGTCGAACACACCGGCCAGACCCTGAAGGCCGTCGAGAAGGCGATGGACCGCGACAACTATATGACCGCGGAAGATGCCAAGACCTTCGGTTTGATCGACACGGTCATCAAGGAACGCCCCCGTCCGCTCGACAAGGACGGTAACAGCGTCGGCGTTACCCCGTTGAAGACAGCCTAAATCTGGCTAAAACGGCGCATAAACTTCAACCTTTGGCTTCACAATTCCGCGCGCGATTGCAGTTTGAGCACGGCGGGTATGCAACTCTGGCGCTCGTTGAGCATTAAGCTCAGGGACGCCGGAGGGCGGACGTTATTGAATATTAACGATTAAGACCCGAGTTACCGAAGAGACACGCGCGCAACCGGCGTGAATTCTTGCGATGGTTCTAGGTTGTACGGGGTGGAAAGCCTCGGTTAACATACGAGATATAGTATTGATGACCATGGCCGCCCCAGCTTCGGGCGACAGCCATCGGTGGAGAAGATGATGACCAAGGCTTCGGGCGGAGATTCCAAGAACACCCTGTACTGCTCTTTCTGCGGAAAGAGTCAGCACGAGGTTCGCAAGCTTATTGCCGGTCCGACCGTATTCATCTGCGATGAATGCGTCGAACTCTGCATGGATATCATCCGCGAGGAGAACAAGACCAATCTCGTGAAGTCGCGCGAAGGGGTCCCGAGCCCGCGCGACATCCTGAAGGTGCTCGATGATTATGTGATCGGCCAAGATCACGCCAAGCGCGTGCTCTCCGTGGCGGTCCATAACCATTACAAGCGTCTGTCGGCGACCGCGAAGAATGCGGAAGTCGAGATCTCGAAGTCGAACATCCTGCTCATTGGCCCGACGGGTTGCGGCAAGACGTTGCTTGCGCAGACTCTCGCGCGCATCCTCGATGTGCCGTTCACGATGGCGGATGCGACGACTCTCACGGAAGCCGGTTACGTCGGCGAGGACGTCGAGAACATTATTCTCAAGCTGCTGCAGGCCGCCGACTACAATGTCGAGCGCGCGCAGCGCGGCATCGTTTACATAGACGAAATCGACAAGATCAGCCGTAAGTCCGACAATCCGTCGATCACGCGCGATGTGTCGGGCGAAGGCGTGCAGCAGGCCCTTCTCAAGATCATGGAAGGCACAGTTGCCTCCGTGCCGCCGCAGGGCGGCCGCAAGCATCCGCAGCAAGAATTCCTGCAGGTGGACACGACCAACATCCTGTTCATCTGCGGCGGCGCTTTTGCCGGCCTCGAGAAGATCATCTCCCAGCGCGGCAAGGGCACCTCGATCGGCTTCGGCGCCGACGTCCGTTCGCAGGACGAGCGCGCCACGGGCGCGATCCTGCGCGAAGTCGAGCCCGAAGATCTGCTCAAGTACGGGTTGATTCCGGAGTTCGTTGGTCGCCTCCCGATCCTGGCGACCCTGGAAGACCTCGACGAGCAGGCGCTTGTAGATATCCTGACCCGTCCGAAGAACGCTCTGGCTAAGCAGTACCAGCGCCTCTTCGACATGGAGAACGTTCACCTCACTTTCACGGAGGACGCGCTGCGGTCTGTGGCAAAGAAAGCCATTACGCGAAGGACCGGCGCGCGCGGCCTGCGTTCCATCATGGAGAGCATCCTGCTCGATACGATGTTCGACCTTCCCGGCCTGGAGGGCGTCGAAGAAGTGGTTGTGAACGGTGAAGTCTCCGAGGGTCGCGCGAAACCGCTGTACATCTACGCGGATCGCCGTGGCGCCGAAGGCGGCACCTCTGCCTAATCTTTCAATGGCTTGATACTTGGCCGGTACAACCTACATAGGGATTGTCCGGCTGGGTTGATTAAGGTCATATGCGTAAGCCTGTTCATGCCGTAGCTTCATTGAAGTACGGCAACCCAGAGCAAAAGCTTTCCGTTCATGTGAAGGAAGGCCGCTGCCCAGCGCAGACGACTGAAAGAAGGGTGTTGTAGTGTCCGATATCGCCAAAGGCCAGTTGCTTCCGGTTCTGCCGTTGAGGGACATCGTTGTGTTCCCTCACATGATCGTCCCGCTCTTCGTGGGCCGCGAAAAGTCCGTTCGCGCGCTCGAAGACGTGATGGCCGACGATAAGCAGATCCTCCTGGTCGCCCAGAAGGACGCTTCCCAGGACGATCCGCAGTCCAAGGATATTTACGACGTCGGTACCGTTTCGACCGTGCTGCAGCTCCTGAAGCTGCCCGACGGCACCGTGAAGGTGCTGGTCGAAGGTGGCAGCCGCGCCAAGATTTCGACCTATAAGGAGAACGACGCCTTCTTCGAAGCTTACGTCGACAGCATCGACGAGCCGAAGGAAGAAGATAAGGAACTCGAAGCGCTCGCGCGCTCGGTGGTCTCCCAGTTCGAGCAATACATCAAACTCAACAAGAAGATCCCGCCCGAGGTCCTCGTGTCGGTGAACCAGATCGAGAACCCCTCGAAGCTGGCCGATACCGTTGCTTCGCATCTCACGCTGAAGATCGCCGAGAAGCAGGAACTGCTCGAAGTGAAGAGCGTCTCCGAGCGTCTCGAGCGCGTCTACGGGTTCATGGAATCCGAGATCAGCGTGCTGCAGGTGGAAAAGCGCATCCGGAACCGCGTGAAGCGGCAGATGGAGAAGACGCAGCGCGAGTACTACCTCAACGAACAGATGAAGGCGATCCAGCGCGAGCTGGGCGAGAACGAGGAAGGCAAGGACGAAGCCTCCGAGTTCGAAGAAAAGATCAAGAAGCTTCGCATGAGCAAGGAAGCGCGCGAGAAGGCGCTTGCGGAAGTGAAGAAGCTGAAGACCATGAGCCCGATGTCGGCTGAAGCGACGGTGGTGCGCAACTACCTCGACTGGCTGACCGGTATCCCGTGGAAGAAGCGTTCGAAGATCCACATCGATCTGCGCGCTGCGAAGGCGCAGCTCGACAAGGATCATCATGGCCTCGAGAAGGTGAAGGAACGCATCATCGAGTACTTGGCGGTCCAAAGCCGCACCAAGAAGCTCAAGGGCCCGATCCTCTGCCTCGTCGGTCCGCCGGGTGTCGGTAAGACCTCGCTCGGCCGTTCCATCGCCACGTCCACGGGTCGCGCCTTCGTGCGTGTCTCCATGGGCGGCGTGCGTGACGAAGCCGAGATTCGCGGTCACCGCCGCACCTACATCGGTTCCATGCCCGGCAAGATCATTCAGGGCATGAAGAAGGCGAAGACCTCGAACCCGCTCTTCCTGCTCGACGAAATCGACAAGCTCGGCGCCGATTGGCGCGGCGATCCGTCGTCGGCGCTGCTTGAAGTGCTCGATCCGGAGCAGAACTCGACCTTCCAGGATCACTATCTGGAAGTCGATTATGACCTCTCCGACGTGCTCTTCATCACGACCGCGAACACGCTGCGCATGCCGCAGCCGCTTCTCGATCGTATGGAAGTGATCCGCGTCTCCGGCTACACCGAAGACGAAAAAGTCGCGATCGCCAAGCGTCACCTCATCCCGAAGCAGTTCCCCGCTCATGGTCTGAAGAAGACCGAGTGGAGCGTTTCGGACGATGCCTTGCGTGATCTTTGCCGCTACTACACCCGCGAAGCCGGCGTGCGTTCGCTTGAACGCGAAATCGCCAACCTCGCGCGTAAGGCCACCAAGGACATCATTCTGCGCAAGCTGAAGAAGGTGTCCGTCACGCGCCGGAACCTCAAGAAGTACGCCGGCATTCCGAAGTACCGCTTCGGCGAAGCCGAGCGTGAGGATTTGGTGGGTGTGACGACGGGGCTCGCGTGGACGGAAGTCGGCGGCGAACTCCTGTCGATCGAAGCGGTGGTGATGCCCGGTAAGGGCGCCGTCACCACGACCGGCAAGCTCGGCGACGTGATGAAGGAGTCGATCTCCGCCGCCCGGTCATACATCCGCAGCCGGGCGGCCGTGTTCGGCATCCGCCGCAAGGTGTTCGAGAAGAACGACATCCACCTGCACGTGCCGGAAGGCGCGACGCCGAAGGATGGCCCGTCCGCGGGCGTGGCGATGATCACCTCGATGGTGTCCGCGCTCACCGGCAACCCGGTACGCAAAGATGTCTGTATGACGGGTGAGATCTCGCTCCGTGGACGCGTACTCCCCATCGGCGGCCTCAAGGAAAAGCTCCTCGCGGCCCAGCGCGGCGGTCTCAAGATCGCGCTGATCCCGAAGGAGAACGAGAAGGACCTCGAGGAACTGCCGGACAATGTAAAGCGCGATCTCACCATCATCCCGGTCACGACCGTCGATGAAGTGCTCGAGAAGGCGCTCCTCAATCCGCTGGTGCCGATCCTCAAGGAAGTCGACGAGGACGACGAAGAAAAGAAGGAAAAGCCTCTCCCGGCCGCCAAGCCGGAAGTGGAAGAAGAGCCGCTGACGACCCATTAATCGAAGCGGACTTCAAGGAAACCGAAATGGCGGGCGCCGTAAGGCCCCGCCATTTTTGTTTATCGAAGAGAAACGACCCCTCCCTGACCCTCCCCTTTCAGGGGAGGAATACGGGTCAGCTGTGGCTTTCTATCCCTCCCCCTGAAAGGGGGAGGGTAGGAGGGGGTCGTTTTATGTTTTCCTTTTGCGCCGCCTGCAGTTAGTTTCCGCTCACCGGGCGGTTAGCTCAGCCGGTAGAGCGCTTGCTTTACACGCAAGATGTCGGCGGTTCGATCCCGTCACCGCCCACCATTTTCCGCAGCCCGGAAAATGTCACGCCGATGCCCAAGAGGGTAAAGGCGGACTGTCTCAGAGCGGAGCCAACGCATGCGCCTTCTGACGATCCTCCTCGCGGCTTTCTTCCTCGCCACCCCCGCCTTCGCTCAATCCAAAACCGTCGTCGTCGAGAACGCCTGGGTGCGCATCTACGAAGGCGCGACCAGCGCCTACTTTCACATCCGCAACAACGCCGGGGAGTCCGATCGCTTGCTCGACGTCTCCACGCCTGTGGCGGACAAGACCGAGTTGATCCGCACGCGCGTGCGCAGCGGCAAGTACACCTATCTCCCGCTGAAGGATCTCGAAATCACCGGCCACAATGACGAACGCTTGGGCCCCGGCGGCATCTTCGTGCGCCTTACGGGCCTGAAGCGCGACCTTCATGTGGGCGACATGGTGCCGCTCACCCTGCGCTTCGAACGCTCCGGCCACATCGAAGTCAACGCGCGCGTTGGCAATCAATTGCTCGGCAATCGGTAAAAGCATGCCCAGGTACCCGCGCGGCGTCAGCGCCGCGATGATCACGCTGTACCGCGACAACGGCGATGTAGACGGCGCCGCCATGACGCGGCTCGGCCGTTGGCTGATGGACCAGGGCTGCACCGGCCTCTTGCTGTTCGGCACGACCGGCGAGGGGCCGTCAATCTCGGTCGCGGAGAAGATCGCGACCGTCCTTGTGATGATCGACGCCGGCATTCCGCCGCACGCGATCATCGTCGGTGCGGGCGCGCCTTCGCTTTATGATGTGGTGACCCTTGTGACGGCGCTGGGAGAAATGGGCTGCACAGCCCTCGTCCTTCCGCCTTACTTCTTTCGCGCGGCGCCCCGCGACGGCGTGCTTACTTTCATGGATGAAGTCTTACGGCGCACGGCGAAAGGCGGCGCGCCGGTCTTCCTCTATCATTTTACCGAGATGTCCACGGTCGCCGTCGATACGAACATGATGGCTGCGCTCATCGCCGCGCATCCCGGCCGGATGCAAGGTGTGAAGGACAGCAGCGGCAACCTCGCGAGCGTCACATCATGGCTGCAGTTTCCCGAACTCGCGGTGTTCGCGGGTGACGATCATCTCGCGCGCGCCCTCAGCGAGAAGGGCGGCGCGGGTGTCATGACCGCCACCGCCGGCCTCGCGCCGGCTTTGGTCAAAAGCGTGCTGGACGGCCACTCTCCCGCCGCCGAAGCGCGACTCAACTCACTTTGGCAGGACGTGCTGCTCACTGTCCCGGTCACAGAAGCCGTGAAGCATATCTTTGCGCATGTCACCGGCGACGAGCGCTGGCTGCGCATGCGTGCGCCGCTGCGCCCGCTGGATGCACCGACGGTCCGTAAAATGCTTGCGGGTTTTCACGCCACGGACGATGGCGCTATTGCCGCCGCGCTCCAGGCGATGCCTTCGGTTTTTAGCTAAATCGCCTGCGGCTCGCCCTCTTCGGGCGCGGGCATAACGACCGTTTCAAACGGTTTACGCAGTACGAACGGCGGAAGAATCGGTAACTCACCGACGCAGTAGTACTGCCTGAATTTCGAGAGTGTGTAGGCCACCCACGCGGGATCGATGTGCTGAATGTCAACGCCGCCAAACGTCACATCCACCATCGGCCCAAACCAGCGCAGGATCTCAAAGGACGGGAAGTAGTAGGTGTTCTGCAGCCGCAGGCTCAGTATTTCATGCAGCGCGCAGCGTAACGTCGACTTTGAGATCGCATCGGCGGCCACCGCCGGATAGTCGGAAATCGCGCGCGCCATGTGGACCGGTGACAAAGTCATGACGATATTGATGTTCCGGCTGATGCGGCGCACCGCGTTGAGCGTCGCGGCGATAGCGTCGACATTTTCAGCCACACCCGTCGGTTCCATGACGAAACGCTCGGGATCGGCCTTCATAAGCCGGCCGCTGCCCGTCTTCTGGGTGGGATCGAACACGATCTCATTGGTCGTCTTGTCGATCCAAACGAAGGCCAGGCCAAAGGTGATGATGAGCAGGCCGCCTTGGGCGATGGTATTGCGGAGGTTGGCGGCCGTTTGGGGCTCTACCTTCCAGTGCTGTGAGAAATCCGAAAGGTCTCCCGCGGCGCTTAAAGCCTCTGTGAACGCCTGAAGGGCGAAGGGGTTGAACAGCCGTTCCGAGACATCCAGGTGGTGGACGTTATAACCGGCGCCGGTCAGCGCGGCGGCTATATTGCCGGCGAAGCAGGAGCCAATCGTTGTGATTGGGGTGCTGCGGTCGATGAATGGCGCCTTCGGCATCAGGTTCGCCAAAACAGCGCGGTCGATGGTCTGGTCGAACTCCTGGGGGGTCGAGACGGTCCGCGGGACTTGCCGGATCTTGTGATAGCGGCCGACGGGTGGCACTGGCCTAAGCATGGCGTCCGGACCTTCTTCGAAGAACCATCGTGGGCGAGTTATCCAGGCGAAGCCCGTCCCCTTCGGCGGAGCCGCCTAGGCCGCGCGCGGTCAACGAAAAGCGCAAAATATCGCGGTCTGTCAACGGTCTTACGCACAATCAGTTGCCTTGACTCTGTTACCCTTGGCCGGTAAATCACCCCCACGACGCGCGTGGGGACGGGCGGAAGTTAAGGGGCTTCGGGCGCGTTCCTGTCTGTGCCGTAACCTATTGTAATTCATAATAAATCGGGCCAAGCTGTGACGGCCCTGGTAGCAAGGCTGGTGGCATGCAGCAGCTGCTCGTTGAGTATCTCCCGATCCTTATTTTTCTGGGTATAGCCCTTGGGCTCGCGCTGGTGATGGTTATCGCCTCGCTGATCGCCGGACCAAGCCGTCCGGACCCGGAAAAAACCTCCGCCTATGAGTGCGGTTTCGAGGCCTTTGACGACGCCCGGTCGAAGTTCGACGTGCGTTTCTACCTGGTCTCGATCCTGTTCATCATTTTCGACCTCGAAGTGGCCTTCCTTTTCCCCTGGGCGATCACCCTTGGAAAAATTGGGATGTTCGGCTTCTGGTCCATGATGGTGTTCCTCGGCGTGCTCACCATTGGCTTCATCTACGAATGGAAGAAGGGAGCACTGGAATGGGAGTAACCGTTCCGGCCGCGCCGAAAACCGACATTATTCGCGCGACGACCGCTCAAGACGCGCAGGTTATGGCCCGTGTCTCCGAGGAACTGCAGAACAAAGGCTTTCTGCTCACCTCGCTCGATCAGCTTGTGAACTGGGGGCGCACCGGCTCCCTGTGGCCGATGACGTTCGGTCTCGCATGTTGCGCCGTGGAAATGATGCACGTCGCCATGGCGCGCTACGACATGGACCGTTTCGGCATGGTCTTCCGTCCCAGCCCGCGCCAGTCCGACTGCATGATCGTCGCCGGCACGCTCACCAACAAAATGGCGCCCGCGCTCCGCAAGGTTTACGACCAGATGCCGGAACCGCGCTGGGTCATCTCGATGGGCTCCTGCGCCAACGGCGGCGGCTACTATCACTACTCGTATTCCGTCGTGCGTGGCTGCGATCGTATCGTGCCCGTCGACATCTACGTTCCGGGCTGCCCGCCCACCGCGGAAGCGCTTCTGTACGGCATTCTCCAGCTGCACAAGAAGATCCGCCGCGTCGGCACGATTGACCGGGCCTAACGCGCATGACCCTCGGAATTGAAGGCCTTCGCGAAATTGCTGCCCGCCTCCCGCAGGTGCTTGGCGGCGATTTCATCTCCGCCGACATTCAGCGTGGCGAATTGACTGTATTCGTCAAGCGTGAGTCGATCCTCAAGGTCGTCACCACGCTGCGCGACGATCCGAAGCTTGCGTTTACGCAAGTGATCGATGTCACCGCCGTCGACTACCCGCAGCGCCCCGAGCGTTTCGAAGTCGTCTATCTCCTGCTCTCGATGAGCCTCAATCAGCGTATCCGCGTGAAGTTGACCGTGGGCGAGGAGACGGCGGTGCCGAGCATCACGTCCCTGTTCCCCTGCACCGACTGGTGCGAGCGCGAAGTGTGGGACATGTATGGCGTGTTCTTCTCCGATCATCCGGATCTTCGCCGCATCCTCACCGACTACGGCTTCGAAGGTCATCCGCTGCGCAAGGATTTCCCGCTCACCGGCTATCTCGAAGTGCGTTACGACGTCGAGCAGAAGCGCGTGATTTACGAACCCGTGAAGCTCGCGCAGGATTTCCGCTCGTTTGACTTCCTGTCGCCGTGGGAAGGCATTCAGAAGCTGCTGCCGGGCGATGAGAAAGCCGCGCCCGCGCCTGCGAAGCCGGCGGGGACCTAACGCATGTCACAGACCGCTGAAGCAGAAATTGAGAATTACACGCTGAACTTCGGGCCGCAGCATCCTGCGGCGCATGGCGTTCTGCGTCTGGTGCTGGAGATGGACGGTGAAGTCATCGATCGCGTCGATGCGCACATCGGCCTCCTGCACCGCGGCACCGAGAAGCTGATCGAGTACAAGACCTATCTCCAGGCGGTCCCGTACTTCGATCGCCTCGACTACGTCTCACCGATGAACCAGGAGCAGGCCTATTCGCTGGCGGTCGAGAAGTTGCTCGGCATCGAAGTACCGCGCCGCGCGAAATACATTCGCATGTTGTTCGGCGAACTGACGCGCATCCTCAACCACATCATGAACATCGCCTCT
Source organism: Rhodospirillaceae bacterium (assembly GCA_050246995.1). GTDB lineage: Bacteria > Pseudomonadota > Alphaproteobacteria > Rhodospirillales > Rhodospirillaceae > SHVO01. The sequence goes on from JBFWVA010000003.1 coordinate 227,930, forward strand.
TACGCCATGGACGTCGGCGCCATGACGCCGTTCCTGTGGACGTTCGAAGAGCGCGAAAAGATCATGGGCTTCTACGACGACGTTTGCGGCGCGCGAATGCACGCCAACTACGTCCGTCCGGGCGGCGTCTCGCAGGATCTGCCCGCGGGCCTCATTGAGCGTATGCATGAGTGGGCGAACGGCTACACCAAGGTCCTCGACGACATGGAGGGCCTGCTCACCGAGAACCGCATCTTCAAGCAGCGCGTGGTGGATATCGGCGTCGTATCGAAGGAACAGGCGCTCGCCTGGGGCTTCACTGGTCCGAACCTCCGCGCCTCGGGCGTGGCGTGGGATCTGCGCAAGTCGCAGCCTTACGACGGTTACGAGGAGATGGATTTCGATATTCCGATCGGCAAGAACGGCGACTGCTACGACCGCTATCTCGTGCGTGTCGAAGAAATGCGCCAGTCCTTGAAGATCATCAAGCAGTGCCTGGAAAAGATGCCCTCGGGTCCGGTGCGCGTGAACGATCGCAAGGTTCTTGCGCCGCCGCGGTCCGAAATGAAGACCTCGATGGAAGCTCTCATCCATCACTTCAAGCTCTACACCGAAGGCTACAAGGTTCCGGCCGGCGAAACCTACGTCGGCACCGAAGCTCCGAAGGGCGAATTCGGGGTGTACCTTGTCTCCGACGGCACCAACAAGCCCTACCGCTGCCGCATCCGCGCTCCCGGGTTCATGCACCTGGAAGCCATGGACGCGATGCTGCGCGGTCATATGCTGGCCGACGTGCCGGCGGTGCTGGGCTCTATCGATATCGTGTTCGGCGAGGTTGACCGATGAGCGCGCGCGTGATGGCGGAAAATCAACCCGCCAGTTTCGCCTTCAATGCCGAGATGCAGGGGCGGGCGAAGAAAATCATCGCCAAGTATCCCGCCGGCCGCCAGGCCAGCGCGGTGATTCCGCTGCTCGATCTCGCGCAACGTCAGGAAGGTTGGGTTTCGCGCCCGGCCATGGAACAGATCGCAGTCATGCTTGAAATGGCGCCGATCCGCGTCATGGAAGTCGCGACCTTTTACACTATGTTCAAGCTTGCGCCGGTCGGTAAGAACCATATCCAGGTTTGCACCAGCCTTTCGTGCTGGCTGCGCGGTTCCAACGACGTCGTGAAGTCGTGCAAGGACAAACTCGGCATCGGTTTCGGCGAAGTCACGCCCGACGGCTCCTTCAGTCTTGAAGAAGTCGAATGCGCTGGCGCATGCGTCAACGCGCCGGTGATCGCGGTCGGCGACGACTACTACGAAGACGTCGACTACGCGTTGACGGGTAAGGTCATCGATGCGCTGAAGCGCGGCGAAAAGCTGCCGCCGCATGGCTCGATGACGGGCCGCGACAATGCGGCGCCGGCGGGCGAGAAGACCTCGCTCACCGACGATCCGACGAAGCCGATCCCGAAGCAAGATTTTGCTGCTGCGAAAGCGGCGTTCGAAAAAGCGAAAGCGGAAGCCGCGGCGAAAGCCGCTGCACCGAAGGCATAGGTTCGAAACATGCTCGCTGATAAAGATCGTATCTTCACGAACCTCTACGGTCGCCACGATTGGCGCCTCAAGGGCGCACGCGCCCGCGGCGATTGGGACGGCACCAAAGAGATCCTCGATATGGGCCCTGAGTGGATCATCGACGAGATGAAGCGCTCGGGTCTGCGCGGTCGTGGCGGCGCGGGTTTTCCGACGGGCCTCAAGTGGTCCTTCATGCCCAAGACCGAAAGCGAGCGCCCGCATTATCTCGTCGTAAATGCCGACGAGGGCGAGCCGGGCACCTGTAAAGACCGCGACATGCTGCGCTTCGATCCCCACAAGCTGATCGAAGGCTGCCTCATCGCCAGCTTCGCGATGCGCGCGCATGCTTGCTACATCTACATCCGCGGCGAGTTCTATAACGAAGCCTCCAACCTCCAGGTCGCCATCGACGAGGCCTATGACGCGGGCCTGATCGGCAACAACGCCTGCGGTTCGGGGTGGAAGTTCGATCTTTATCTGCATCGCGGCGCCGGCGCTTACATCTGCGGCGAAGAAACCGCGCTCATTGAATCCATCGAGGGCCGCAAGGGCCAGCCGCGCTTGAAGCCGCCGTTCCCGGCGGGCGTCGGCCTCTATGGCTGCCCGACCACGGTCAACAATGTCGAAAGCATCGCCGTTGCCCCGACCATCCTGCGCCGCGGCGCGTCGTGGTTCGCCAGCTTCGGCCGTCCGAACAACGCGGGCACGAAAGTCTTCTGCATCTCCGGAAACGTGAACAAGCCCTGCAACGTCGAAGAGTCCATGAGCATCCCGCTCAAGGAACTCATCGAAAAGCATTGCGGCGGCGTGCGCGGCGGCTGGGACAATCTCCAAGGCGTCATTCCGGGCGGTGCATCCGTGCCGGTGCTGCCGAAGTCGATCTGCGACACCGTCCTCATGGACTTCGATGCGCTGCGCGACGTGAAGTCGGGCCTCGGCACCGCGGCCGTGATGGTCATGGACAAGTCGGTCGATATCGTCGCGGCGATCTCGCGCCTGTCGGATTTCTACAAGCATGAAAGCTGCGGCCAGTGCACGCCGTGCCGTGAAGGCACCGGCTGGCTCGCGCGCGTCATGCGCCGCATGGTGAAGGGTGACGCGACCCTCGCCGAAATCGATACGCTGGAGCAGGTCACCTATCAGATCGAAGGGCACACGATTTGCGCCCTCGGCGATGCGGCGGCCTGGCCGGTTCAAGGTTTGATCCGCCATTTCCGTCCTGAACTCGAGCGCCGCATCCGCGACTACCGCGATGCCAAGACGCGCGATAAAGCGGCTTAGACGGGGCGAGGGGACAGCAATGCCTAAGCTTACGATTGACGGTATCCAGGTCGAAGTTCCGCCGAACACGACCATCTTGCAGGCGGCCGAGCAGATCGGCGTGGAAATCCCGCGCTTTTGTTATCATGATCGCCTCTCGATCGCCGGCAACTGCCGTATGTGCCTCGTTGACGTCGAGAAGTCGCCGAAGCCGGTCGCGTCCTGCGCGATGCCGGTCAACGAAGGCATGGTCGTGCACACCAAGTCCGAGCGCGCCAACAAGGCGCGCGGCGGCGTGATGGAATTCCTGCTCATCAACCACCCGCTCGATTGCCCGATCTGCGATCAGGGCGGCGAGTGCGATCTGCAGGACCAGGCCATGGCCTATGGTTTCGATCGCGGCCGCTTCCACGAGAACAAGCGCGCGGTCAAAGACAAGTACATGGGGCCGCTCGTTGCGACCTACATGACGCGCTGCATCCATTGCACGCGCTGCGTCCGCTTCGCGACCGAAGTCGCGGGCGTGCCGGAACTCGGCGCGCTGGGCCGCGGCGAAGACATGGAAATCACCACTTACCTCGAAGGCGCGCTGTCGTCGGAACTGTCCGGCAACGTCGTCGATCTTTGCCCGGTCGGTGCGCTCACGTCGAAGCCCTACGCGTTCCATGCGCGTCCGTGGGAACTGCGTAAGACCGAATCCATCGATGTAATGGACGCCGTCGGCACCAATATCCGCGTCGACGCCCGTGGCCGCGAAGTCATGCGCGTCCTGCCGCGCATTAACGAAGAAGTGAACGAAGAATGGCTGGCCGATAAGAGCCGCCATGCCTGTGACGGCCTCGGCTATCAGCGCCTCGACCGTCCGTACGTGCGCCGCAACGGCAAGCTCACGGCCGTGTCGTGGGAAGACGCCTTCGACGCCATCGCTGTCCGTCTGCGTGCTTCGGCGGGCAACCGCATGGCCGCCATCGCTGGCGATCTCGTTGACGTCGAATCCATGACGGCCCTCAAGGACCTCATGACTGCGCTCGGCTCGCACAATATCGATTGCCGCCAGGATGGCGCCGCGCTCGATCCGAAAGTCCGCGCCTCCTACATCTTCAACAGCACCATCGCCGGCATCGAACAGGCCGACGCGATCCTGCTCGTCGGCACCGACCCCCGCCGCGAAGCCCCGGTTTTGAACGCCCGCATCCGCAAGCGTTTCAAGAAAGGCGGTCTTACGGTCGGTGTTATCGGCGCGGATACGAAGCTCACCTACAAGGCGGAGAACCTCGGCGCTTCGGCCGATGTCCTGTCCAAGATCGCCGATGGCTCGCACCCGTTCGCGCAAGTCCTCAAGAACGCCAAGAACCCGATGATCGTCGTTGGCATGGCCGCGCTGTCGCGCGCCGATGGTAACGCGATCCTCGCCGCCGCCCGTCAGGTCGCCGATACCTGCGGCCTCGTGAAGGACGGCTGGAATGGTTTCAACGTGCTCCACACCGCCGCCGGCCGTGTCGGCGGTCTCGATGCCGGCTTCGTGCCGGGCGAGGGTGGTAAGGACACGCGCGGCATCCTCGAAGCCGCCGGCAAGGGCGAGATCGACGTCGTGTTCCTTCTGGGCGCCGACGAGATCGACACCGCCAAACTCGGCAAGGCGTTTGTGATCTATCAGGGTCACCACGGCGACCGCGGCGCGCACCGCGCCGATGTGATCCTGCCGGGCGCCGCCTACACTGAAAAAGACGGCACCTACGTCAACACCGAAGGCCGTGTGCAGGAAGCCTACCGCGCCGTGTTCCCGCCTGGGGAAGCGCGCGAAGATTGGACCATCCTGCGTGCTCTGTCCGCGGTGCTCTCGAAGACGCTGCCCTACGACAACATCAAGCAGCTTCGCGCGCGCATGGCCAAAGCGAACCCGGTGTTCGCGGGCTACGACAAGGTTCAACCCGCCGAGTGGAAGAGCTTCGGCGCGGCCGGCGCTATCGCCGCCACGACGTTCGTCTACCCGGTGCAGAACTACTACATGACCGATCCGATCAGCCGGGCCTCGCGCACGATGGCGCAGTGCACGGAAGAGTTCGTACTCGGCACCAAGCAGAAGACGGGCACCCATGGCTGAGTTTATCGACGGATATCTGCTGCCCGGGCTCTGGATCGTCGGCAAGATCCTGCTCTTCTCCGTGCCCGTGATGATTCTCATGGCATACGTGACGTACGCCGAGCGCCGCATCATCGGCGCCATGCAGATGCGCAAGGGCCCGAACGTCGTGGGACCTTTCGGTCTGCTGCAGCCGTTCGCCGACGCCATCAAGCTCATGTTCAAGGAAACCGTGGTGCCGACGGGGTCGTCGCCTGTCGTGTTCTTCCTCGCGCCCATGATCACTTTTACCCTCGCGTTGCTCGCCTGGGCTGTGATCCCGGTTAATGACGGTTGGGTGATCTCTAACTTGAACGTCGGCGTTCTTTATCTCTTCGCCATTTCCTCGCTCGGCGTGTACGGCATCGTGATGGCCGGTTGGGCGTCCAACAGCCGTTACGCCTTCCTGGGCGCCATGCGCTCGGCCGCTCAAATGGTGTCCTACGAAGTCTCCATCGGCCTCGTGATGATCTCGGTGCTGCTCACCGCCGGCTCGCTGAACTTGAGCGAGCTCGTCAACGCGCAGAAGGGCATGTGGTATTTCATTCCGCACTTCCCGATGTTCATCCTGTTCTTCATCTCGGTGCTGGCGGAAACCAACCGTCACCCGTTCGATCTTCCGGAAGCTGAGTCCGAACTCGTCGCCGGCTTCATGACCGAATACTCGTCCATGTCCTTCGCCCTGTTCTTCCTCGGCGAGTACATGAACATGATCATGATGTCGGGCATGGTCTCGATCCTGTTCCTCGGCGGCTGGCTTGGTCCTCACGAAATGGCGCCGGGTCTCTCGGTCTTGACGCCGGTGTTGGCGTGGGTGCCGGGCCTTGTTTGGTTCTTCCTTAAGGTCTGCTTCTGCCTCTTCGTCTTCATCTGGGTGCGCGCCACTTTCCCGCGTTACCGTTACGACCAGCTCATGCGTCTCGGCTGGAAAGTCTTCCTGCCGTTCTCGCTGGTCTGGTTGGTCCTTACGGCCGGCTTCCTCGTCTACTTCGACAAGCTGCCGCAGTAGGGGAGGGATTCCATCATGGCAATCAACGCATCTGTCCGTACCGCCCTTCTCTGGGAACTCGTCACAGGCATGTGGCTGACGCTCAAGTACATGTTCGGGCCGAAGGTCACGCTGAACTACCCGTACGAGAAGGGCCCGCTGAGCCCGCGCTTCCGCGGTGAGCACGCTCTGCGCCGTTATCCGAACGGCGAAGAACGCTGCATCGCTTGCAAACTGTGCGAGGCCATTTGCCCGGCGCAGGCGATCACCATCGAAGCCGAAGCGCGCAGCGACGGCTCGCGCCGCACCACGCGCTACGACATCGACATGACCAAGTGCATCTACTGCGGTTTCTGCGAGGAAGCCTGCCCGGTGGATGCCATCGTCGAAGGCCCGAACTTCGAGTTCGCGACCGAAACGCACGATGAGCTGCTCTACAACAAGGACAAACTGCTCGCGAACGGCGACCGCTGGGAGCCGGAACTCGCGAAACGTCTGGAACTGAACGCGCCGTACCGGTAAGCCGCCTCCCTTATTCCTCCCCCTGCAAGGGGGAGGGAAGGAGGGGGTCGTTTGATACGAACTGACAGATCTGATTTTGCCAACGACCCCTCCCAGCCTCCCCTTTCAGGGGAGGAGTAAAAGGGAAGGTCGGGTCGAGGGGGATAAGAGAGTGAGAAAACAAAAGAACCAGGAAAAGAAGGGCACGCGCGCATGATTATCGCCACGCTCGCCTTCTATCTTTTCGCCATCGTCGCGGTGATCTCGGCGCTGAACGTCATCCTTCAGCGCAATCCCGTGCATTCCGTCCTGTGGCTGATCCTGACGTTCTTCAACGCCGCCGGGCTGTTTGTCCTTCTGGGCGCCGAGTTCGTCGCGATGATCCTGGTGGTCGTCTATGTCGGCGCCGTCGCCGTGCTCTTCCTGTTCGTGGTGATGATGCTCGACATCAACATCACGCTCATCCGCGAAGGCTTCCTTAAGTACTTCTGGGCCGGCGCCATCATCGGCGTCGTTCTGCTGGTCGAACTCGCGGTCGTGTTCGGCGGCTGGGCGATGTCGCCCGAAGCTGAATCCCTGCGCGTCGCGCCGGCGCCCGCGCCGGAAGCGCTCACGAACACCGAAGCGCTCGGCGCCTTGCTTTATACCCACTACGCCTACCTGTTCCAGGCCGCGGGCCTCGTGCTCCTGGTCGCCATGGTGGGCGCTATCGTCCTGACCCTGCGCCGCCGTCCGAATGTGCGGAAGCAGAAGATCCACGACCAGGTGAACCGCAACGTCGCGGATACGCTTGAAGTCGTGAAGGTCGAAGTCGGAAAGGGCGTGTCATGACACCGGAGACCGGTATGGCTGTCGGCCTTTCCCATTATCTGACCGTCGCTGCGATCCTCTTCACGATCGGCATCTTCGGCATCTTCCTTAACCGGAAGAACCTCATCGTCATCATGATGTCCATCGAGCTGATGTTGCTCGCCGTGAATATCAACATGGTGGCGTTCTCCGCGTTCCTCAACGATCTCGTGGGCCAGATCTTCACGATGCTGGTGTTGACGGTCGCTGCGGCCGAGGCGGCCATCGGGCTCGCCATCGTCGTGGTGTTCTACCGTAACCGGCGGTCCATCGAAGTCGAAGACATCAACACCATGAAAGGCTAGGGGTACTCTCGTGCTGTTGTACGCCTCCGTATTCCTGCCGCTTCTCGGCGCCGCCATCGCGGGCTTCTTTGGCCGCATCATCGGCGACCGTGCCTCCCAGATCGTCACCTGCGTGTGCGTCGGCCTCGCCGCGCTCTCGTCCATCCCGACCTTCATCGACGTGGCCTTGCATGGTCACGCGATCACCGCGCCGGTCCTGACCTGGCTCCAGTCCGGCACATTCGAAGCCAACTGGGCGCTGCGTTACGATACGCTGTCGGCCACGATGGTCATGACGGTCACGATCATCTCGACCTTCATTCACGTCTATTCCGTCGGCTACATGTCGCACGACGACAGCCAGCCGCGTTTCATGGCCTACCTGTCGCTGTTCACCTTCGCGATGCTCATGCTCGTGACGGCCGACAACCTCGTCCAGCTGTTCTTCGGCTGGGAAGGGGTGGGCCTCGTCTCGTATCTGCTCATCGGTTTCTGGTTCAAGAAACCGTCGGCGTCCGCAGCCGCGATCAAGGCGTTCGTCGTCAACCGCGTGGGCGACTTCGGGTTCCTGCTCGGCATCTTCGCGATCTACTTCCTGTTCGACGCCGTCAACTTCGACGTCATCTTCGACGCCGTGTCGACCAAGGCCGACACCCGTGTGCACTTCTTCGGCATGGACCTGCATGCCCTGACCATCACCTGTCTGCTCCTCTTCGTGGGCGCGATGGGCAAGTCGGGCCAGCTCCTCCTGCACACGTGGCTGCCGGACGCGATGGAAGGCCCGACGCCGGTCTCCGCGCTTATCCATGCCGCCACCATGGTCACCGCCGGTGTGTTCCTCGTCGCACGCATGTCGCCGGTGTTCGAATACGCGCCGGACGCGCTCGCCGTCGTCACCTTCGTCGGCGCTTCGACCGCCTTCTTCGCCGCAACCATCGGCTGCGTGCAGAACGACATCAAACGCATCATCGCTTTCTCGACGGTCTCGCAGCTCGGCTACATGTTCGCCGCCTGCGGTGTGTCGGCTTATCAGGCCGGCATCTTCCACCTCGTCACCCACGCTTGGTTCAAGGCGCTGCTCTTCCTGGGCGCTGGTTCCGTGATCCACGCCATGAGCGACGAGCAGGACATCCGTAAGATGGGCGGCATCTACCGTCTCATTCCGTTCACCTTCGCTGTCATGGTCATCGGCAACCTCGCGCTGACCGGCGTGCCGCCGTTCGCCGGCTTCTTCTCCAAGGACATGGTGATCGAAGCCACCCACGGTGCCGGCACGGGCGTCGGCAACTACGCCTTCGGCCTCCTGATCATCGCGGCGTTCCTGACGTCCTTCTACTCGTGGCGCCTCACGTTCCTCACCTTCTTCGGCAAGCCGCGCGCCGATCACCACACCATGGAACACGTGCACGAGAGCCCGCTCATCATGACCATCCCGCTCGCCTGCCTCGCGTTCGGCGCGGTGTTCGCTGGTTACATCGGCTATGAGCACTTCGTCGGCGAAGCGCGCCCTGAGTTCTGGCGGGAAGCTATCGCGCCGCTCGCGGCGCACGATTCCATCGCCAAGGTGCACGAGCATCACCCTTCGTTCTTCATGAAGTGGCTGCCGTTGTTCGTGACCCTCGCGGGCTTCGGTCTTGCCTACCTTATGTACATGCGTAAGCCGGAAATGCCGGCCCGCCTCGTGGCCGCGTTCCCGGGCGTCTACAAGTTCCTGCTCAACAAGTGGTACTTTGACGAACTCTACGACTTCCTGTTCGTGAAGAACGCGTTCCGCCTGGGCCGTATCTTCTGGAAGGGCGGGGACGCCGGCATCATCGACCGCTTCGGACCGGACGGCCTTTCGGCCCTCTCGGGGCGCATCGCCAAGCGTCTTGGCGTCGTGCAGACCGGATATCTCTACCACTACGCCTTCGCCATGATCGTCGGCATCGCCGTGATCGTGACGTGGTTCGTGATCGGACGGTAAGTAGCCATGACCGCCTTATCCAACTTCATCACCGGCCTGCCGATCCTCTCGCTGGTCACCTTCCTGCCGCTCGTGGGCGCGCTGTTCCTGCTCTTCGTGCGCGGGGACGCCGAGGTCGTCGCGCGCCAGTCGCGCATGGTCGCCCTCTGGACCACGCTGATCGTCTTCTTCCTCTCGCTCTTCATCTGGATCGGCTTCGAGCCGGGCACGGCGGCGTTCCAGTTCGAGGAACGCGTCGATTGGCTGCCGCAGTACCGCATCGGCTACCACATGGGCGTGGACGGCATCTCGATGCTGTTCGTGATCCTGTCGACCTTCCTGATGCCCATCTGCATCCTCGCCTCGTGGGATGCCATCGAGAAGATGGTGCGCGAATACATGATCGCGTTCCTGATCCTCGAGACCATGATGGTCGGCATGTTCTGCGCGCTGGACATGGTACTGTTCTACGTCTTCTTCGAAGGCGTGCTGATCCCGATGTTCCTGATCATCGGCGTGTGGGGCGGTGGACGCCGCGTCTACTCGGCCTTCAAGTTCTTCCTCTACACGCTGACCGGTTCGGTGCTGCTGCTGGTCGCGCTGCTCGCCATGTACTTCCAGGTCGGCACCACCGACATCCCGACCCTGATGGAAGCCAAGTTCGCGCGGGACATGCAGTATTGGCTGTGGCTCGGCATGTTCGCTTCCTTCGCCGTGAAGGTGCCGATGTGGCCGGTGCACACCTGGCTCCCAGACGCGCACGTCGATGCGCCGACCGCGGGCTCGGTCATCCTGGCCGGCGTGCTCCTGAAGATGGGCGGATACGGGTTCCTGCGGTTCTCGCTGCCGATGCTGCCTGAAGCCAGCGCTTACTTCACGCCGTTCGTCTTCACGCTCTCGATCATCGCCATCGTGTACACCTCGCTGGTCGCCCTGGTGCAGGACGACATGAAAAAGCTCATCGCTTATTCATCCGTCGCGCACATGGGCTATGTGACCCTCGGCGTATTCGGCGGTAACCAGCAGGCCATCGAAGGCGCCATCTTCCAGATGCTTTCGCACGGCGTCGTCTCCGGCGCGCTCTTCCTCTGCGTCGGTGTCGTCTACGACCGCCTGCACACCCGCGAAATCGGCCGTTACGGCGGTCTCGCCAACAACATGCCGAAGTACGCCTTCGCCTTCATGGTGTTCATGCTGGCCTCGGTGGGTCTGCCGGGCACGGCGGGCTTCGTCGGCGAATTCCTGGTGCTGACCGGCGTGTTCCAGATGAACACGTGGGCGGCTTTGTTCGCGGCCTCCGGCGTGATCCTCGGCGCGACCTACATGCTCTACCTCTATCGCCGCGTGATCTGGGGCGAGCTGACCAAGGCCGACGTGAAGGAAATGCTGGACCTCGACCGCCGCGAACTTGCGATCCTCGCGCCGATCGTCGTCATCACCATGTGGATGGGCGTCTATCCGCTGCCGTTCCTCGACGTCATGAGTGAGTCGGTTGCCGCGCTCGTGAACAATTATCAGGCTGCGCTGAAGGCGGCCGGCGAAACTCAGGTGGGCGCCGCTCATCTGGGCGAGCAGCTCGTTGCCTTCTTGCGTTAAAGGGCCAACCCGATGACTTTTGAACTCGCATCCCTCACGCCGGCATTTCCCGAGATCTTCCTTGCGCTCTCGGGGATGCTGTTCCTGATGATCGGCGTCTTCCGCAAGGAAGACTCCGCGCAGCTGCTGTCGTGGCTCGGCGTCGCCGCCATGGGCGTCACGGCCTATTTGGTCCTGCGCGGTCCGGACACCGCGCTCACGTTCAACGGCCTGTTCATCGTCAACGGTTTTACCTCCTTCGCCAAGATACTGGTTCTCCTTGGTGCGGCGCTTACGCTGCTCATGATCAACAGCTGGGCCCAGGTTACGAAGGCTGCGCGGTTCGAGCTTCCGGTCCTCGTGGTGTTCGCGACCCTCGGCATGATGATGATGGTCTCGGCCAACGATTTCATCTCGCTCTATCTCGGCCTCGAGCTGCAGAGCTTGTCTCTGTATGTGCTCGCCGCCTATCAGCGCGACAATGCCCGTTCCACCGAAGCCGGCGTGAAGTACTTTGTCCTGGGTGCACTCGCATCCGGCTTGCTCCTGTACGGTGCGTCGCTGGTTTACGGTTTCGGCGGCACCACCTCGTTTGAAGGCCTCGCGGCCGCCATGCACGGCGGCGACGCCCACCTCGGCGTCGTCATCGGCATCGTTTTCGTCATCTCCGGTCTCGCGTTCAAGGTCTCGGCGGTTCCGTTCCACATGTGGACCCCGGACGTTTACGAAGGCGCTCCGACCCCGATCACGGCCTTCTTCTCGGTCGGCCCGAAGATCGCGGCTCTCTGCCTGTTCCTGCGTGTGCTCGTCGGCCCGTTCGCGCCGATGATCGAGCAGTGGCAGCAGGTCATCGTGCTGATCTCGATCCTTTCCATGCTGTGGGGCTCTTTCGCCGCCATCGCGCAGAAGAACGTCAAGCGCCTGATGGCCTACAGCTCCATCGGTCACGTCGGCTACGCGCTGATCGGCCTCGTGGTAGGCAATGAGGAGGGCGCCCGCGGCCTCCTGTTCTATCTGCTTATCTATCTGTTCATGAACATCGGCACCTTCGCCGTCATCCTCTCGATGCGCGTGAACGGCAAGTATGTTGAAGAGATCAGCGACCTCTCGGGTCTCCAGAAGAACCATCCCGGCATGGCCATGGCCTTGGCGGCTCTGATGTTCTCCATGGCGGGCATCCCGCCGCTCGCAGGCTTCCTCGGCAAGTACTTCATCTTTGTCGCCGCCGTGAATGCGGGTTTCGTGCCGCTGGCCATCATCGGCCTTCTGGCGAGTGTCGTGGGCGCCTTCTATTACATCCGCATCATCAAGGTGATTTACTTCGATGAAGCCGGCGCGGCTTTCGACAAGCCCGATATGGTCAACAGCGCGATCATGGGCCTTTGCGCGGTCCTGATGCTCGTCTACTTCGTCGTGCCTTCGAAGCTCGTCGGAGGAGCCGAAGCCGCCGCCCGCGCGTTGTTCCTGGGCTAAGCCTGCCGCTTCACCTTCCTAGGGTGGCGTTTTGACCTGGTTCACAGCCTCTAACCCACCGCCCGAACCCCATCTGCCGTCCGGCTGGCGGACGATGGAGTTCGACGAACTCGACAGCACCAACGCCGCCTTGAAGCGCATTGCCGAGCAGGGCGGCGAGGTGGCCGAAGGTTTGCTCGTCTGGGCCAAGAGCCAGACCGGCGGCCGCGGCCGTTCCGGGCGCACGTGGCAGAGCCCGCCCGGCAACGTCTACGCTTCGTTCCTGATCGCTGCGCCTGAACCGGTCGGAACGGCGCCCCAGGTCGGCTTTCTCGCCGCCCTCGCGGTGCGCGACGCCATCCTCGATCTTCCGCGCCACAATGCGCCGCCGCCGCCGCTGACCCTCAAATGGCCCAATGACGTGCTGACCGACGGCAAGAAGGTCTGCGGCATTCTGCCGGAGCTCACCACCGATCCTGATGGCCGCAGCTGGATCGTCCTCGGTATCGGCATCAATCTCATTCCCGTGGACGTTCCGGACGCGATGTATCCCGTCGCCGCGCTGTCCGACTACAAAGTCGATACACGTCCCGCCCATGCGCTCACCCTTGTCGGGCGCGAGCTCGGCAAGTGGCTCGACATCTGGCGCACCGGCGGCTTCTCAGTCGTGCGCGACGCCTGGAGCGCCGCCGGGCCACAGACCGGCGCACCGCTCACCGTGCGCTTGCCCGAAGGCCCCGTGTCCGGGCCCTTCGCCGGCCTCGATACCGACGGCGCCCTGTTGCTCGATACGCCCGCCGGCCGCCGCAAGCTGCTGGTCGGCGACGTCCTTTTCGGAGAAGCCTGATGCTGCTCGCCATCGACTGCGGCAATACCAACGTCGTCTTCGCTGTCTATGACGCCGACACGTTGCTCGGCCAGTGGCGCGCCGCCACCAAGACCGACCGCACGTCCGACGAGTACGGCATTTGGCTGACGCAGCTCGTCGAACGTGACGGCATCAAACTCAGCGCCATCCGGCACGCCATCGTCGCCTCTGTGGTGCCGAGCAAGAACTTCGACCTCAAGCGCCTTTGCCAGAAGTATTTCAACGTCGAGCCGAAATTCATCGGCGACGCCGACGTCGATCTTGGCCCCACGCCGAAGGTCGACAATCCGAAAGAGGTCGGCGCCGACCGCGTGATCAACGCTGTCGCCGCCCACGCCACCTATGGCGGTCCCTTGATCGTCATCGACTTCGGCACCGCTACGACGTTCGACGTGGTGGATGAAAGCGGCGCCTATTGCGGCGGCTGCATCTCGCCAGGCATCAACCTCTCCATGGAAGCGTTGCATATGGCCACCGCGCTTCTGCCGCGCCTCCAGGTGCGCAACCCCGGTCAGGCGCCTGTTGTCGGCACCAACACCGTCGCTCAGATGAACTCCGGCGTCTTCTGGGGTTATATCGGCCTGATCGAGGGCCTCGTCGCCCGCATCCAAGCCGAGCGCGGCGGGAACCTGAAGGTTGTGGGCACCGGCGGTCTTGCACCGCTGTTCGCGGAAGCCACCAAAGTCATCCAACATATCGACGCCGATCTCACACTGCGCGGCCTTGTCGCCGTGCATAAGCGCAACACCTAAAAAAACCCTCCCCCTCGTGGGGAGGGGCAGGGGTGGGGGGAGCAACTGATACAAATAGAAAGAGCTCGCCAACTCCGAAAGCAGATGACCGACGCGGAGAAGCGATTGTGGTCATATCTCCGAACATTGAAGCGCCGAGGGTTCCATTTTCGCAAACAAGCACCTATTGGCGACTTTATCGCGGATTTTTGTTGCCACGCCGCGCGCCTTGTTATCGAAGTTGATGGCGGTCAGCACGGTTTAGAGCGCGAAGTGAGCAAGGATACTTCGCGCACGCGTTGGCTGGAGAGCCAAGGTTATGCGGTTGTGCGTTATTGGAACAACGATGTGCTGACCAATTTCGACGGTGTCGTTGAGAACATTGACTCATTAATTAACCCCACCCCAACCCCTCCCCATAGAGGGGAGGGGTTTTAGAGCAGAAATGAATAAAGCAGACCTTCGCACCACCGCCAATTTCCCCGACGGCCTCGACAAGGGTTTCTGGTTCATCCCTCTCGGCGGCGCCGGCGAGATTGGCATGAACCTTAACCTTTTCGGCTGTGACGGCCGCTGGCTCATGGTCGATCTTGGCGTCACCTTCGGCGACGAATCTATCCCTGGACTCGACGTGGTGATGCCCGATCCGAGTTTCATCGCCGAACGGCGCGAGAAACTGGACGGCCTCATCATCACGCACGCGCACGAGGATCACGTCGGCGCGGTCGCCTATCTCTGGCCGCAGCTCCGCTGTCCGGTTTACACGACGCCCTTCTGTGCGGCTTTCCTCGAATACAAATTGAAGGAAGCCGGCCTGGAGAATGAAGTGCCGGTTCACGTCATTCCGCTCGGCGGTCAGGCCAAGGTCGGCCCGTTCACGGTGGATTTCATCACCCTTACGCATTCCGTCCCGGAACCCAATGCGCTTGCCGTGCGCACCAAGTACGGCACGATCTTTCACACCGGCGATTGGAAATTCGATCCCGATCCCATCATCGGCGAAGTCACCGACTATGACGCTTTGCGCAAACTCGGCGAGGAGAACGTCCTCGCGCTCATCGGCGATTCCACGAATGTCTTTACGGAAGGCGAGTCCGGGTCCGAACGTGAGGTGAAGGATAACCTCACCACGCTGTTTGCCCGTTACAGCCACCGCATCGTGGTCGGCTGCTTTGCTTCCAACGTCGCCCGTCTTGACTCCATCGCCCGCGCCGCCGCCGCCAACGACCGCCACGTTGCGCTCATCGGCGCGTCCCTCTGGCGCATTCTCGAGACCGCGCGCCGCACCGGCTATCTTGCACCCGATTTGCATTTCCTCAAAGCTGAGGACGCCGCGCACCTGCCGCGGGACAAGGTCGTTTACATCTGTACCGGAAGCCAGGGCGAGGGGCGTGCCGCGCTGATGCGCATCGCTTACGGATACCATCCCGAACTCAGTCTCCAAGAGGGCGACGTCGCCATCTTCTCGTCCCGCGCGATCCCCGGAAACGAGAAGGCCATCGCGAAGGTCCAGAATCAACTTGCGAAGATCGGCGTCTCCGTCGTCACCACCCGCGACCATTTCATCCACGTCTCCGGCCACCCCGCGCGCGACGAGCTGCGCCGCATGTATCAGATGGTGCGTCCGCGCATCGCCATTCCGGTGCATGGCGAGGCGATGCACATCCGCGAGCACGCCGCGCTCGCCGCTGAATGTCAGGTGCCGCAGACCGTGCAAATCGAAAACGGTTCCGCCGTGAGGTTCACCAACGGCAAGGCGGAGATCAAAGGCACCGTCTGGTCGGGCCGCATGGCGTGGCAAGACAACGAACTCATCCCGTTCTCGAGCCCGATGCTGCGCGACAAGAAACGCATGTTTTACGACGGCAGCGTTGTCGCCTCCGTGGTCCTCGATGATGCCGGCCTCGTGCTCGCCGATCCGCTGGTCTCGGTCCTCGGCATGTCCGACCCACTGGAGGATGAGGACCGCGACTGGGCCTGGGTCATCCAGAACGCCGTCGACAAGCTCCCGAAAAAGGCCCGCCGCGATGACGACGTGATCGAGGAGAGCGTGCGCCAAGCTGTGCGTAAGGTCTTCGCGCCCTCGAAGAAACCGGTCGTGAAAGTTCACATCAGCCGCGTCTAACGGAACTATCCCCGTTTCGGGCCGTTGCCGTTACACGCATGAAAACGGCACTCCTCACATTCGTATTTGCCGCGAGCCTCGTTGGTTGCGCGGGCGCATCCGAGCTCCCGCCGCGCGTGGGCTATGGCCCAAATCCGAAGCTTCCCGCCCCGGAAAAGAGCCTGATCCCCACTGTAAAAGTCGCCCCCGCCGTGGGCTGGCCGAACGGCAAAATGCCGGTCGCCGCGCCAGGCTTTCGCGTCAACGCTTTTGCCGCGGGCTTCGATCATCCGCGCTGGCTTTATGTACTCCCCAACGGCGATGTCCTTGTCGCGGAATCCGCCGCGCCGGGCACCGACAAGCAGGGCGGCATCAAGGGCTGGTTCATGGGGTTCTTCATGAGGAAGGCCGGCTCCGCCGTCCCCAGCGCCGACCGCATCACGCTCCTGCGCGACAGTGACGGCGACGGCACGGCCGAAACGCGCGAGGTTTTTCTGCAAGGCCTTCACTCGCCGTTCGGCATGGAGCTGATCGGCGACACGCTCTATGTCGCCAACTGCGACGCCATCCTGCGCTTTCCCTATCACACGGGGGACACGCGCATCACGGCCCAGGGCACGAAGTTCGCCGACCTCCCCGGCCTTCCGTACAATCACCATTGGACGAAAAACATTCTCGCCAGCGGCGACGGCACAAAGCTCTTCGCCACCGTTGGCTCCAACAGCAACGTCGGCGAGAACGGCATGGAGGCTGAAAAAGGCCGCGCCGCGATTTGGGAGTTTGATGTCGCGAGCGGGCAGGGACGTCTGTTCGCAACGGGTCTGCGCAATCCCAACGGCATGGACTGGCAGCCTGCCACCGGCCAACTCTGGACCGTCGTGAATGAGCGCGACGAGCTCGGCAACGATCTTGTGCCGGACTATCTCACGTCCGTGCGCGACGGCGGCTTCTATGGTTGGCCCTACAGCTATTATGGCCAGGATGTGGATGAACGCGTCGACCCGCAGGCGCCCAGCCTCGTTGCGCGCGCCATCGTGCCCGATTACGGGCTCGGCTCGCACACCGCCTCTCTCGGCCTGACGTTCTACGATAGCGATGCTTTTCCCACACGGTACAAAGGCGGGGCCTTCGTCGGCCAGCACGGCTCCTGGAACCGCAAACCGCAAAGCGGCTACAAGGTCGTGTTTGTGCCCTTTGCCGACGGTCGCCCCTCGGGTCCGCCGGAAGACATCCTTACGGGCTTCGTCAGCGCGGACGGCGACGCCCAGGGCCGCCCGGTGGGCGTGACGGTGGATTCAAAAGGCGCGCTTCTGGTGGCCGACGACGTCGGCAATACGGTCTGGCGGCTCATGCCCGCTCAATAAGGTCCTGATAATAAAATATAATTCCTCCGGCGTTGCGCTTTCTTCTAAGATCGACCAAGTAGGAAGAATAACGATTGCAGAGGATTCCATGATCGGACGCCTGAACCATGTCGCCATCGCGGTGCCGGATCTCGCCGCCGCGACGGCCAACTACCGCGACACCTTGGGCGCCAAGGTTTCCGCGCCGCAGGATCTGCCCGATCACGGCGTCACGGTCGTGTTCGTCGAACTGCCCAACACCAAGATCGAACTCCTGCATCCGCTCGGCGACAACTCGCCGATCAAGAAGTTCCTCGACACCAATCCGGCCGGCGGCATCCACCATGTCTCCTACGAAGTCGATGACATCTACGCCGCGCGCGACCAGCTGAAGAAGTCCGGCAAGCGCGTCCTCGGCGACGGCGAACCCAAGACAGGCGCGCACGGCACGCCCGTCCTGTTCCTGCACCCGAAGGACTTCGCCGGCACGCTGGTCGAGATCGAGGAAGTGAAGCGCTGATTTCTGTAACCGGGGGATTGGAGAAAACACCATGTCCGACGGCAAAGAACACGTGGTCTGCCCCGCCTGCCAGAAGATCAACCGCGTCGGTTCTGACAAGCTGACCGACCAACCCAAGTGCGGGGTGTGCGGCGTCGCGCTTTTTCAAAGCCATCCAGTCGAGGTCGATCCCACCGGGTTTGAGCGTCACACCACCGCCAACTCCATTCCGGTCCTCGTCGATGTCTGGGCGCCCTGGTGCGGCCCTTGCCGCATGATGGGTCCGATGTTCGAGCGTGCGGCCAAGGAACTTGAGCCGGGTGTGCGCCTGGTGAAGCTCAATATGGACAACGCGCCACAGATCGCCGCCCGTTACGGCATCCAGGCCGTGCCCACATTGATGCTTCTGAAGGCCGGCAAACTCATTGCCCAGGAAGCTGGCGCGCGCGATAGTCAGGGCATCGTCTCCTGGACGAGGCAAATGCTCGCATGAGCAAGATCTATCTGGCCGTTTTGTTCGCCCTCGGCGTTACACCGGCCGCCGCCGCTGAAACTGTCACAATCTCCACCGCCGACTGCCGCAAGCTTGTGGCCCATCAGCCGCGCGCGGACGTGACCTATCAAGGCGGCGTGGATGTGCACGGTAAGGCCGTCGTTCCCGCCGATGTCAACGGCTCCGCGGCCATCGACCTTCCAACCTCCATCGAAATTCCGCTTACGGTCGATACGCTCCAACGTTTACGCGGCGCCGGCGCCCCATCCGGCGATATCCTCAGTTCCCGGCGCGGGCTCGAAGGGAAGGCGCCTCTCGGAACCCTCACCATCAAGGGTGACGCCGTCTTCTGGAATGGAAGGCAAATTCAGAGCCAGGACGAGGTCCTCATGGCCGAGGCCTGCAAATCCAGTCTGCGGGCACGCGGAATTGTGCTTCCCGAGGCGAAACCTAACGCCCCCTGAACACGTTCACCCTCACCCCAGCCCTCTCCCGCAAGCGGGAGAGGGTGCCGAGCGGAGCGAGGCGGTGAGGGGCGCGCAAAACACTGTGATTCTGGTTACTTAATCCCACTTTCGTTGCCTATTCCCCATCCATCCCCTATGGTCCGGTCACATTTCCGGATCTAAGGAATACCCATGCGTCTCTCGCGCTTTTTCGCCCCGACCCTCAAGGAAAACCCCACCGAAGCCCAGATTGTCTCGCATCGCCTGATGCTGCGCGCGGGCATGATCCGCCAGCACGCCGCGGGCATCTACAACTGGCTCCCCTTGGGCAACCGCGTCCTGCAAAACGTCGCGCGCATCGTGCGCGAGGAACAGAACGCCGCGGGCGCGCTCGAAATCATCATGCCGACGATCCAGTCGGCCGACCTATGGCGCGAAAGCGGCCGCTACGACGACTACGGCGCCGAGATGCTGCGTATCAAGGACCGTCACGAGCGCGACATGCTCTACGGCCCCACCCATGAAGAGGTGGTCACCGATATCTTCCGTTCGAACGCCAAAAGCTATCGCGACATCCCGAAGAACCTCTATCAGATCAATTGGAAGTTCCGCGATGAAGTGCGCCCGCGCTTCGGCCTGATGCGCGGCCGCGAGTTCCTGATGAAGGACGCCTATTCCTTCGATCTCGACTACGCGGGCGCGCGCCACAGCTACAATCAGATGATCGTCGCGTACCTGCGCACTTTCGCGCGCATGGGTCTGCGCGCCATCCCGATGGCGGCCGAAACCGGGCCCATCGGCGGCACCCTGTCGCATGAGTTCATCGTGCTCGCCGACACCGGCGAAAGCGCGGTCTATTGCCACAAGGCCTATCTCGATAAGCCGATCCCCGAGAACGTCAATTACAACGCCGATCTCAGCGGGATCGTCGAGGATTGGACGAGCCTCTATGCCGCCGCCGACGAGAAGCACGATCCCAAGAAGGCCGAGGAACTCGGCGCCGATCTGGTGTCTGCACGCGGCATCGAAGTCGGACACACGTTCTATCTCGGCAAGAAATACTCCACGGCGCTTGGCGCGAAAGTCGTCGGTCCCGACGGCAACCAGGTCGAAGTGGAAATGGGCTGCTACGGCATCGGCGTGTCGCGCTGCGTCGCGGCCATCATCGAAGCCAGCCACGACGAGAACGGCATCGTATGGCCGGACAGCGTCGCGCCATTTCATGTGGGCATCATCAATCTGAAAGTCGGCGACAAGGCCTGTGACGAGGCCTGCGAGAAGATCCACGACGCCATCCAGCTCCAAGGCTGCGACGCCCTTTACGACGACCGCGACGAACGCGCCGGCGTGAAGTTCGCCGATATGGATCTGATGGGCATCCCCTGGCAGATCATCGTCGGCCCGAAAGGCATTGCGAAGGGCCTGGTCGAACTCAAGCGCCGCGCCACCGGCGCGAAAGAGGAACTGAGCCTTGAAAGCGCCGTTTCGAAGCTGTCGGTGACTCTCCAATGATCTTCGGCGCCTTCGAGCGGATGGTGGCCTCCCGGTACTTGCGCTCGCGGCGCAAGGAAGGGTTCGTCTCCGTCATTGCCGGCTTTTCCTTTGTCGGTATCGCGCTCGGCGTCGCCACCCTGATCATCGTCATGGCTGTGATGAATGGGTTCCGGCAGGATCTTTTCTCGCGCATTCTCGGCGTCAACGGCCATATCGACGTGACCGCGCTCTCGCGATCCATCACCGATTATGACGCCAAGGTTGACGAGGTGAAGAAAATCCCCGGCGTCACTTCGGTGTCGCCGCTCATCATCGGCCAGGTCATGGCGACCGCGCGCGGCTACAACTCGGGCGCCCTCGTGCGCGGCGTGCCGGGCCTCGATATCTTCAACAAACCGTGGATTTCCGATCACATCGTCGGCGGTTCGCTTTCGCCCGTCATCGACAATAAAGCGATCGCCATCGGCACCCGCATGGCCGCGCATTTCGGGATCGAGGTCGGCGACGAACTCACGCTCATCTCACCCAATGGCAACGTCACAGCGTTCGGCACGGTCCCGCGCACCGCGACCTATACCGTGGGCGCCATCTTCAACGTCGGCATGAGCGAGTTCGACAGCTCGGTCATCTTCATGCCGCTGCCCATGGCGCAGCTCTATTTCAAGCAGCCCGAGGCGGTCACCAATTTCGAGATCCACGTCGACAATCCCGACAACGCCCGGATGATCGCCGAGCGGGTGAAGGACGTGATGGGGCAGGGGCACCGTGTCCTG
The DNA here is from genome assembly GCA_050246995.1 of Rhodospirillaceae bacterium. Lineage (GTDB taxonomy): Bacteria > Pseudomonadota > Alphaproteobacteria > Rhodospirillales > Rhodospirillaceae > SHVO01. The sequence continues at coordinate 249,198 of JBFWVA010000003.1, forward strand.
TCGTGGGAACAGACCAACGAGGTCTTCTTCACCGCCCTTCAGGTGGAACGCAACGTGATGTTCATGATCCTGACCATCATCATCATCGTCGCGGCCTTCAACATCATCTCCGGCCTCATCATGCTCGTGAAGGATAAGGGCGCCGATATCGCCATCCTGCGCACGATGGGGGCCTCGAGCGGCATGATCATGCGGATCTTCTTCATGACCGGCGCCTCCGTCGGGGTCATCGGCACGTTCCTCGGTTTCGGCCTGGGTCTCTTGGTCTGCGAGAACATCGACAGCATCCGCCGCGGTATCGAGAAGCTGCTCGGCACCGAGCTGTTCTCGCCCGAGATTTATTATCTCACCCAGATGCCCGCGCAGATGGAGTGGGACGAAACGCTTGCCGTGCTCGCCATGTCGATCGGCCTCTCCTTCCTCGCCACGCTGTATCCATCCTGGCGCGCGGCCAAAACCGATCCCGTCGAGGCCCTCCGCTATGAGTGATTTCGCCATTGAGCTGAAGGGCCTCGAGCGCACCTACCATCAGGGCGAGACCGCGCTGCATGTCCTGCGCGGCGCCGAGCTGACCGTGAAGAAGGGCGAGGTTGTCGCCTTGGTCGGACCGTCCGGGGCAGGGAAGTCCACCCTGCTTCATGTCGCGGGCCTCCTGGAACTGCCTGACCGCGGCCAGGTCTTCATTAACGGCGAACTCTGCAATGAACTCTCCGATGACCGCCGCACCGAGATGCGCCGCGCGCGCCTGGGCTTCGTTTACCAGTTCCACCACCTGCTGCCCGAGTTCTCGGCCCTCGAGAACATCATCGTGCCGCAGATGATCGCCGGAGTAAGCCGCAAGGCTGCGGCCGTACGGGCCGTCGAACTCCTGGAATCCCTTGGTCTTGGCCCCCGCGCCGACCACCGCCCAGGCCAGCTCTCCGGGGGCGAGCAGCAGCGCGTTGCGATCGCCCGGGCCCTTGCCAATCGGCCGGCCCTGCTTCTGGCGGACGAACCCACCGGGAATCTCGATCCCGAGACCTCAGATGGGGTCTTCGCCCAGCTTGTCAGCTTGTCCAAACAGCATGGACTCGCCGCCCTGATCGCGACCCATAACCCCGCCCTCGCCGCGCGAATGGACCGCACTGTTCGCCTGGAGCACGGCCTGCTGACGCAAATCGGCTCATTTCCTCAGCCTGCGGGTGCATAGGCCCGCTTCCAGCTCATCCACTAGCTATATGTAGTTTCCCTCATTACGAGAGTGAGGGGATTTTTAACTTTTATTAACCCTGGCATGGGCATCTGCGCATAGGCAAATGGTTAACGCCGTTTTGCCTCGAAACTTGCTGGAATATCAGTGAATTCACGTATTTCGGCAGGGGCTCGCGCTAAGTAGCCTAGAAACGTTCGAGAGTGATCCGAACACCGGCCAGAGGTTCTGACGAAAATGAATGCATCCATTACGAGTATTGATCGCGCCACTTCAATCCCGCGCTACCGCCGCGTCCTCACCGTTCTCGGCACGCGTCCTGAAGCGATCAAGTTTGCCCCGGTGGTGCGTGCGCTCGAACAGGCCGGTATCGAACATGCCGTGTGCTCCACCGGTCAGCACCGCGAGATGCTCGCGCAGGTCTTCAACGTATTCGGCCTGAAGCCCACCTACGATCTCCAACTCATGACCGCGGGCCAGGCCCTCGGCGAAATCGCCGGCGCCGCCGTCGCGGCCGTCACGCGCGTCATCGCCGAATATAAACCCGACCTCGTCCTCGTGCAGGGCGACACTACGACCGCCTTTGCCGGCGCGGCCGCGGCTTTCTACTCCCGCGTCGCCGTCGGTCACGTGGAGGCGGGCCTGCGTACCGGCGACTTGCAGTCGCCGTTCCCCGAAGAAGCCAATCGCAAGCTCATCGGCGTCGTCGGCGACTGGCATTTCGCGCCGACCCTGCGCGCCCAGCAGAACCTTCTCAAGGAAGGCGTCGACCCGCGCCGCATCCTCATCACCGGCAACACCGGCATCGACGCCCTGCGCATCGTGCGTGAACGCCTCTTGCAGGATGCGGATTTGCGCGGCGAATGTGAATCGAAGTTCGGCTTCATCGATCCCGGCAAGAAGCTGGTTCTCGTCACCGGTCATCGCCGGGAGAACTTCGGCGAAGGCCTCGCACAGATGTTCGCGGGGCTGAAGCGTCTCGCGCAACGCCCAGACGTGCAGATCGTTTATCCCGTGCACCTCAATCCGAACGTGAAGGGCCCGGCCCACGCCGCGCTCGGCGGCGTCAATAACGTGCACCTTATCGCGCCGGTCGAGTACCACGAGATGATCTATCTCATGGAACGCTCCAGCCTCATCATCACCGACTCCGGCGGCATCCAGGAAGAAGCCCCGTCCTTCGGCGTGCCTTTGCTCGTCACGCGCGATGTCACCGAGCGCCAGGAGGCCGTCGAAGCCGGTTGCGCCAAGCTCATCGGCACCGATCCGCGCAAGATGCTTCCCGAAGCGATCCGCGTGCTTGAGAATGCCGGACGCCGTGTCCTCGGCGCCGCGCACCACAATCCGTTTGGCGACGGCTATGCCGCCGCGCGCATTTGCGCCGCCCTGCTGGGCGTGCCCGATGCGGTTTCCCCTCTCTCCACCTCCAGGTCGGTCCGGCAAGCAGTCTAATATGACGACGAACGCGCCTCTCTTCCGCCGTACGACTTTCAAGCTCTGGCTGATGGTGACCTCCGCGGTCGCCGTCGCCGCGGCATCGACGGTTGCTTTTGGCGCCGAAGCGGTCTCGGCCAAGACCGCGCCGGTCTCGGTAAAGGGCCCGTTCCGTCCATATCTGGAGCGTTCGTTCGAACTTTCCGATCTGAATTTCGCCAACCCGCTGATCTTCAGCGGCGCAGAATACGGCCAGCAAATCTTCTTCGCGATCCCGCGCGACGTACGCGTGCATGATGTCGCCATCGATATCGACGGCAACTATTTACGCAGCGATCTGGGCTACTCGGCCTTCGTCGCCTCTGTGAACGATATCCCGGGCTTCGCCATCGAACCCAAGGATTCCAGCGGCGCCTTCACCCGCACCATCCAGGTCGCCGAAGGCCAGCTCACCGAGCCCTTCGTGAAGCTCGATTTGCGTTATTCGTCCATCGTCTCCGAAGACCGCTGCACGGAGCAGCGCTCCATCGCCAATGTCATCACGGTCTCGCCGCACAGCAAGTTGCGCTACCGCGTCAATGCCGCCGATGTGAAGGATGTCCGTAGCGCCTGGGGCATGCTGCCCTCGCGTCCGACTATTCTCATTCCCGCCGGTGCGATCGACGAAAGCCACTACGCCGCGGCCCTTAAGCTGGCTCTGGCCATGTCGGCTGCGGGCCGCCAGCCGCGCATCGTCACCGCGCCCATCGTTGGCGACACTGTCGACGTCTCCGGCTTCACCGTGCCCGCCGACCTCGCGCGCATCGCCGCTTTCCATGCGTTCGACGGCCAGGAGCAAGTGAAACTCGCCAATCAGGCCGAGCGCGGCGCTTATGCGCTGCTCGGCGTTCTGCATGGCCGTTCCACCGGTGAAGTCGCCATCGGCGCGCAGTGGCTCGCCGCTCAGATCAAATCCGATATTGCGGCTTTGACCGCCGACGCCGAACAGGCCGGCCCGGACGCGGCCCGTGCGCTCGCCGCGCTTCTCGCCGAACTCCCCAATGCGGCCGCCGGTGGCGCGGACGACAATCTCACCCTCGAGACCATTCTCGGCCAGCCCGTGATCACGCTGACCAACGATGCCTCGCGGGCGGCTTCGTTGCTCGCGACGCAATGGTCGCGATTGGCCAATGCGGAAGGCCTCGATGTCGCCTTTGCGGGCACGGAACCGGCCGATATGAACGCAATCCAGCTCGGCGAGTTCGGCGGTAATCTCAGCGCCCAGTCCATCATCCAGTATGGCGAATGGGTCACCGCCTTCGACGCCGCGCAGCTTCCGGCCGGCCGCTGGCCGTCCAATATCGAGCTGGAAATGCGCGTGTCGCCTGACGCCTCCGACGTCGCGCCGCTCGTCACCATCATGCTTAACGATGTGCTCCTGCGCGCCGAGAAGGTCAACGCGAATAGCGAAACCGTGCGCATCAATGCCGATGTGCCGCCGTATCTTCTCGCCTCGCGCAACACCTTGCGCGTATCCCTGCAGCGCGGCCCATCCTCGGGCGATTGCCGCACCCTCAATCGCGGCTATCTCGCGCAGATCCTGCCCACCAGCCGTCTGGTGCTCGGCAATGAAACCATCGACGGGCAGTTCTTCGGCCTGAAGTCGAAGCTTGCCAACGGCGCTCTGATCGCGGTTCCGAAAGCCTATCTCGCCACCCCGACCCAGAGCTTGCCGTACGTCTTCCAGTTCCTGCGCGAACTGAAGGTCAGCTCGTCGTCCATCCGCTTGCGCACCGTCGACGACGCTGTCTCGTATCGCCCGGAGGCGACCTTTGTCTCCTTCGGTGCTCCGTTGCCCGGAAAACGCAAGAATCTGCAAGTGGCCGACAACAGCCTTCTCCTCACCGATGAAACCGGGCTCCCGATCGCCAACGTCAAGGGCGCACGCGATGCCGCCGTGGTGCAGATCGTCAGTCTCGGCGAAGTCGCGGGTCTTTCGGTGAACTCCACCACCGGCAAGCCCATCCCGGGCATCCAGGTCAGCGATCTGGGCGAGGGGGACGTGGCGATTTACGACGCTTCAGGTCGCATCGGCGATCTCGGCGCGGGCGAATTCCGCATGGCGGAAATCAAACGCGCGCTGTTGTCGCCCTCGGCATTGTTCCACCGCTACTCCATCTGGATCATGACCGGTGTTGGTATTCTTCTCACGATGCTCGTGATGTCCGGGACCCGCGCTTTCGTCGTCGCCCGCAAGCGCAGCGCCGCCGAAGGCCGGCAGAAGAAAGACGGGGCCGCGGAGAAGACTGAACAGACCACGGCCTCCTAACGTGTAATGGTCGGCCTGGAACCCTATCTGCTGGCCGATTTCATCCGGATCCTTGAGTGGACCGGTGTTCTGGTGGCCATCTTCATCCTGCTCTCGAGCATCGATGATCTTTTCATCGATGCTTACTACTGGCTGCGCGCGGCCTATCGCTTCATCTACGTGCAGCGCAAGCACAAGCCGCTGGATATCGAAAAGCTCCTCGAAGGCGACGAACTCCCGATCGCGATCATGGTCCCGGCTTGGCGCGAGGACGGCGTCATCGCCCAAATGATCGAGAACACCGTCGCGACCCTCGAATATTCCAACTTCAAGATCTTCTGCGGTTCATACCCGAACGATCCCGCCACCGGGAACGTCATCGACGCCATGGCGCGCCGCTATAAGCATGTCGTGCACGTGCGCGTGCCGCATCCGGGGCCCACATGTAAGGCGGATTGCCTGAACTGGATCATTCAGGCGATCTTCCTGCATGAAGAACAGCACAATATGAAGTTCGGCGGTATTGCGATGCATGACAGCGAAGATGTCATCCATCCGATGGAATTGAAGCTCTTCAACTTCCTTCTGCCGAAAAAGGACTTCATCCAGCTTCCGGTGTTGTCTTTGGAGCGCCCCTGGTGGCAGCTCGTCGCCGGCACCTATCTGGATGACTTCGCCGAATGGCACTCGAAAGACCTCGTGGTCCGCGAGAGCTTCCTGGGCGAGGTGCCCTCCGCCGGGGTAGGTACATGTTTCAGCCGCCGCGCGATCATGGCGCTTTGCGCCGATACCGATAATCAGCCCTACAACACCGATAGTCTCACCGAGGACTACGACTTCAGCTTCCGTCTCGCCAAGCTGGGGATGAAGCAGGTCTTCGTGCGCGTTCCGGTCGCGTATAAGTCGCGCCGCAAGTCGATCACCGGGAAAGAGAAAGTCGTCGACGTAGAAAGCGTCATCGCCATCCGCGAATACTTCCCCGACAGCTTCATTGCGGCATACCGGCAGCGCGCCCGCTGGATCTATGGGATCGCTTTTCAAGGCTGGCTCGAGATGGGCTGGCGCGGAAGCTGGCGCACGATGTACATGCTCATGCGCGACCGTAAGGGCGCCATCACCTGTATGGTCACCATCTTCGCCTATCTGCTCTTGCTCAGTTATCTCATCTCGACACTGGCGGCGGATTACTTCGGCATCCAGGTTTTCACCGACCTGATCTCGTCGCACGACTGGATGCAGCAAATAATAGTGATGAATGTGGCGCTGCTCATGAACCGCATCGCCCAGCGCTTTTATTTCGTCACCAGCATGTACGGTCCCTTACAGGGCCTAATGGCGATCCCGCGCCTGGTGGTGAATAACGCTATCAACTTCATGGCGGCCGCGCGCGCCTGGCGCATGCTGGGCATGCACGTGTTCAAAAACAAATCCATCGCCTGGGACAAGACCGACCACGTCTATCCCTCGACCGATCACCTGCGCGAGAACAAGAAGCGCCTCGGAGACCTCGTGGTCGCATGGAAGGCCGTCAGTTCCGATCAGCTCGCGCAGGCCCTGGCGAAGCAGGCCGGCAGCAAGGAGCATCTCGGCAAGGTATTGATCCGGGAAGGATGGCTCACCGAGGATATGCTGGCCGAAGTGCTCGCCTATCAGAACGACCTCCCGCGCGGGACGTACGACCAGAAAACCATCCTTGCCAACAAGGCTCTCCTGTCCCGCGAAATGGCGGTGCGCCACCGCGTCCTGCCGGCGGGCCGGACCGACGACGGCGCCTTGCAGATCTTCTCCGGCGCCGCTTTGAGCGAGGAAAGCCTCGCCGAGATCCAGGGGGATATGCCGCACCGCCCCGTTGTCTCCATCCTCTGCGAATCCGAGATCGTCGACGGCCTGCGGGTTCTGACCGCGGGCGAGGCCATCGCGCCGAAGGCGCGGACGCCGTTGCTGGGAGACCTCCTGGTCGAAATGGGCTTTGCCCGCCGCCAGGATTTGAATTACGCCCTCAGGCAATATTCGCCCGAGCGTCACGGCCGGTTTGGTGATTTTCTGGTATCCGAAGGCACGGTCACGCGGGAGAACCTCGACACCGCGCTGGCCCATCAGGCAAGCTTGAGCAAGACCGCCCACTAATCAACATGTCCCACTCTTCGATCATTTCACGCCGTGCGTTCCGCGCGCTTCTTCTTACGGCCTGCCTCGGCAGCGCTTCGCCGGCTTTCGCCGCGGCGCTGGAAGGCGACGCTTATAAGGCCGCCGAGGCCGCGTACGCCGCGATCAACAAGGGCGACCTCGCGGGCGCCGAGAAGCAGGCCCGTGCGGCGCTGGCGCTTCAGCCGGACAGCGCCGACGCCGTGCGCCTTGTCATGGACATTCTCGGCCGTCAGGGCAAAGCCGCCGAAGCCCTGGACATCGCCAATACTGCCATTGCCAAGGGAACGGTCGACGCCGACCTGCGCGCCGCGCGCGGCTATCTCCTGGCCGCGGCCGGCCAGAATGACGCGGCCGTTGCCGACTTCACCGCCGCGCTCAAGGGGCCAGGTCTCACCGCCAACCGGCGGGCCGTCAGTCTTTCATTGGCCGACGCCGCCGCGAAGGATAGCGAGCTTGTCCTCAAGACCCTCGCGCCCTTTGCGGGCGACACCTCCTACGACGTGCAGGCCCGCATCGGTTTCGCCGCCTTCGCCCTGAACCGTTTCGAACAGGCCAGCAACGCCTTCGCCGTCGCTGCCGTCAGCGCGCCGGCCCCGGAACAGAAGACCGCCGCCTTCAAGGGCCAGGCGCAAGCTGAAGCCGCCCTCGGGCACGGCGAGACGGCGGGCTCCATCGTGCGCACCTTGCTCGGCGCGTCCTCGGCCTGCGACATGGATATCGCTTATCTCCTGATGCGCCTCGGCGACGACGCCACCGCGCTCGTCACCTTCGAAGGCCGCTGCAAGGATCAGATGACCGCGGCCTCGCATCTCGATGCCGCCGACGCCGCGCGCCGGCTGAACCGGCCGGAGCAAGCCGCCGCGCACACCAAGGCGGCGCTGGAGAGCAAGGATCTCCCGCCCGAGCGTCGGCGCGACTTGCGTCTTGGCATGGCCGATGCGGTCTCTAAGGACAACGCGGCGGTACTCGAAGCCCTCGCGCCCGTCGCGAGCGATCCGTCCTACGGCGTCCAGGCGCGCATTGGTTTCGCCGCTTTCGGCCTCGGGCGCTTCGAACAGGCCAGCAAGGCCTTCGCGTCGGCGGCCGCGCACGCCGCGACGCCCGAAGAGTGGGCCACCGCCTTGAAGGGGCAAGCACAGGCGGACGCCGGTCTCGGCCGCAAAGACAGCGTCCGGGTTCTAGTCAAAAGCCTGACCGACAAGAACCCAGCCTGTGACATGGATCTCGCGTATGTGCTTTTGCGCGTCGGCGAAGATGATCTCGCCCTCGGCCTTTTCGAAGGCCGCTGCAAGGACACTATGACCGCCGCGGCGCATCTCGACGCGGCCTACGCCGCGCGCCGTCTCAATCGCAACGAAATCGCCAGCACGCACTTCAAGGCCGCGCTCGACGCCGACCGCGCCGCGCCCACGCCGAGCTTCGATACCGCCACTGCGTTCGGAATTCAGCGCGGTATTGATTCCCTTGACCGCCAGTTCGGACTGAGCGCCGGGGCCTTCTATCGCGGTGACCGTACTGCCGCCGGCGGTGGCAGTGTGGGGCAAGGCATCGTCGAGGCTTATTGGCAGCCGCCCGTCATCGGCAACCGCGACGGCAAGCTGCTGCAAATTTACGGCCGCGCCGGCCTCAACGCGCTCACGCCTGCCAGCACCGTGCAGACGGACTCAACGCAAGGCGCGGTGGGTGTGCGCTACAAACCGTTCTCCGATCTCAATCTGCTGGTCGCCGGCGAACGCTTGTTCCCCATCGGCGACAGCGCCATAAAGGATTGGCTCGTGCGGGCCGGCTACTCCATCGGCCTCAACACCGACATCCAGCCGACGCAGTCGAGCTACTGGACCGGCCAGATCTACGGCGAAGCCGACTACTTCGTGAACCAGGACCGCTTCATCGGCACTGTCGAAGGCCGCTACGGTCTCGACAGCCGCATCGGCAATTCGCCCAACCTCTTGGGCTCTCTCTTCGCCAGCGCCGCCTACAACTACGACGCCGCCGAACGCACGAAATCGGCGACAGCTGCCGGCGTCGGCGCGGGCCTGCGCCTCTGGTTCCGCCAAACCCAATACCGCGCGCCGTCCAGCTTCATCCAGTTCGATATCATGTACCGCTGGAAACTCGGCCCCACTGACCGCGCCGCGGGCTTAGTGCTGCAGTCGTCTCTTTCTTTCTAGAAACCATGACGCCGCGAGCGAAATTTATATCAGGTATGATTTCGCGAACGCGCTGATGCCCAGCACGCTTTAGATAGCGCGAAATTTTATCTGATATAATTTTCGCGGTTTGGCGAGCGCACTCTCCGCAACACGCATCCCTCGGCGCGATCTCAAAGCCTGCGCGGGCCAACCCGCTGCGACCCTTTGAGATGTCCGCCCCGGCCGCCGGGATGTTGAAAATCCCCTGAGCCTTAATGCCGCACGTTCTCGAACCGCCGCCCATGCAAATGGTGCAGCACTTCGTAACTATGTCCGGTGTCATAAAGTTCACCGCAGACGTCGCAGCGTTCTAATCCTGGGACGTTGTGCGGGTGGTGGGCTTTGTGCCCGGGTCTGGATTGGGTTTCCGTGGCGGTCCGCCAGTGGGGCTTATAGCGATCGACATTATGTATCATGGCAGCCTGAACGGATCGCGAGGCCAATTGGTTCCGCCCGCCATTTAACCGATTGAAATTGCCCGTAATTTTACATCCCTGCGGTCATTACGCCCTTGGCGACGGAAAAGCCCTCGGGCTACGTTTCATATATGACGGCAGCCGATGGTTTACGCTCTGAGCAATAACGAACCGCTTGGCGACGAGGGGCGGATCTCCGGCGACGCCGCGCTGATGAGCGCGGCCGCGCGCGGCAGCGATGGCGCCTGGGCCACCATCGTTTCGGCCAATCTGCCGATCGTGCATCGCACGGCCTACCGCCTCGTGCGCGACGATCAATTGGCCGAGGATATCGCCCAGGAAAGTTTTGTCAGGTTGTGGAAGCTCGCCGAGAGCTGGCAACCGCGCGGACGGATATCGACATGGCTGTGTCATGTGGCGCGCAATCTTGCCATCGACGTCATCCGGCGCCGCAGCCGCGAGCAGTCCGATGAACTTGGCGACGATCTCGCAGCTGATGATCCGACGCCGCTGGATATGATGGCGGCACGCCAAACCGAAACCGATGTGGACCGCGCCATCGCCAATTTGCCCGAGCGGCAGCGCACGGCGATCAAGTTGGTCCACTTCGGCGATTGCAGCGGCGCCGCAGCAGCCGAAATCATGGGGGTGTCGGTCGAGGCGCTTGAATCGTTGTTGTCCCGGGCCAGGCGGTCGCTGAAAGCGGCGTTGTCCCGGCAACAAGAAACGTGAGAAGGACAGGGGTGTGAAAGATGGAAGATAAAACGAAACGCATCGAAGACCTGATCCGGACCTACGGCGCCGACATGGATCGTTGGCCGGCCAGCGAAGGGTTGGGCCGCCCGCATCTCGACGCCCGGCTCGAAGCAGTGCGCGCCGAGGAAAGGGCGCTCGACGCCCTCATTCAGCGCGCCTCCGTTCCCGCGCCGAGCGCGGCCTTGCGCGCGCGCCTGCTTGCGATCCCGAACGCGGCGGCGCGTCCGGCCCGCGCGGCGCGCGGTTTCGCCTGGGTTCTCACCGGGTTCTGGCGCCCCGCCAGTGTCGCGGCGTGCGCGCTTATCCTCGGGCTTTTCCTCGGCCAATTGACCCTCGTGCAAACCGCCCAAGTTACCCAATTCACCCCGGTCGACAGCGAAAGCGAGACGCTGTTCGCCGATCTGGTGCTTGGTCCCGCCGATGGGCTTACGGAGTTCCCGCAATGACCTCGTCTCGCGTCCTCACCGCGGTGGCCGTCGTTTCGGTCATCCTCAATCTTCTGCTTGTGGGTTTCTTCATTGGTCAGCGTCTGCCGCACTTCGCCGGACCCCATTGGATGCAAGCCGCGCACGACGGCCCCGGTATGGAACGCGAGTTCGCGCGCGATCGCGACCGTGACGGCCGTGAACCCTCGCCGCCGAATGGAGAGCGGCGCGAGCGTATGCGCGTGATCATGGGTCCCAACGATCTCAATTTCGGCGCGGCCATGCGCACTCTCGATCCCGAGACGCGCAAGAACATGCAGGCCAAATTCAAGAAGGATATGCCCGAGATCCGCGCCCGCGTGGAGGAGATGATCGCCAAGCGCCGCGCGCTGCTTGACGTGCTCGCCGCTGAACCGGCGGATGTCGAGCGCCTGTCTCAAGCGCTCGCGGAGGTGCGCGCCGCCGCCACCGCTGCGCAAGAGCATTCCCATAAACTATTCATGGATATCGCAGGCGATCTGCCGGCCGACCAGCGCGCCGCGTTCATGAAAGCCGCCGCCGAGACCCGCCAGCCGCGTCCGCCGCGTTAAAAGGTTTTCTAAAAATCCCGTAACCCGCGACGGAAGCTTCTCATGCGGTCGTATCACCGGTACGACCACAGAACAGGAGAAAAAAATGGGTCACAAGAAAACCGCTATCGGACTTGCGTGCGCCGCGCTGCTGGGCAGTGGCATGCTCGTCGGAGTCTCTCAGGCGCAAGACGCTCCACCGTCTCCGCCTCCCGGGGCCGCATCCTCCCTCCCACACGAACGCGGCCCCGGACCAAACATGATGCGCTTCCGCGGCGATGGCCCCGGCCACGGTCCGCGTTCCGGTTGGCGTGGATTTAACCGCGGCGAGCGCGGCGAACCCGGCAAGCACATCGAAGGCCGCATCGCGTTCCTGAAAGCCGAGCTCAAGATCACCGATGCGCAGAACCGCGCGTGGGATCAGTACGCGAACTTCATGCGGGAGACGGCGAAGACCCGTCAGGCGATGTTCGACAAGCGCGAATCCGAAATGAAGGCGATGCGCGCCGAACCCGGAAAGCGCCGCGAAGGAAAGCCGCTGCTCACCCGTCTCGATGAGCAGGAAGAACGTGCCAAGGCCGCGCTTCAGGCGGTCGAAAAACGCAAAGCGGCGACCCAGGCGCTCTACAAAGTCCTCTCCGACGAGCAGAAGAAGCTCCTCGAAGATCTGTTTTAAAGAACCGGCCTTAACCCTCCCCCGCACCTCGGCGGGGGAGGGCCTTTTTTTGGTTTTCTTTTGCGTGGTCATCCTGGGCAATGCCCAGGATCCAGGGGTATTTTGGTTCTTCCTCTCCCCAAAACGGCCGGTTGGGCGGTGCAATATCCCCTCAGTCCCCCTTGAGCTTTCAGCGCCTCGTTGCTTAGAATTCATCCCCGGGAGCTCGCAAAACATCTGGGAGGGTGATTTGGCTGACACGTTGGAACGTTACCTCGCTCACATCCGCGAGGAGCTCGATACCAATAAAAAGTCCGTTGAGATGATCAAGCGGGGCGATCTCAAAACCGGTGAGCGCTCGCTCGCGGCCCCTCAATGGCGCGATACCACCGCCGAAAGCTTGGCGCGCGCCAAACACATCATCACCACCTACGAAGATATCCTCGCCCAGCACGCGCGGGGCCACTAGCGGCTCTTACGTCTTCGATTGAGCGGCATCCGGCGCCTCACGTGAGCGCGCGCGACATTGAGCGCGCGTGATGCGTCGCGAATTGACCTCTTTCAGAGGTCGCCGTAAATTAGAATCCATCTAAAAAATTCCCTTTTGCGTAAGGAGATACCGCCATGGGTTCGCTCGCGATCGACATCGGCATCAATCCCAAGGACCGCAAGGCAATCGCCGATGGTTTGGCGGCCGTGCTTGCCGACACGTATACCGTCTATCTCAAAACCCATGGCTTCCATTGGAACGTCACCGGCCCGATGTTTCAGACCCTGCATCTGATGTTCATGCAGCAATACACGGAGGCTTGGACGGCGGTCGATCTCATCGCCGAGCGGATCCGCGCGTTAGGTTTCCCGGCCCCCGGCAGCTACGCCGCCTTTGCCAAGCTCGCGAGCGTGAAGGAAGAGAAGGACGTCCCGAGCGCCACCAACATGATCAAGATCCTGGTGAAGGACCACGAGCGTGTCGCCAAGACCGCCCGCGCGGTATTGCCGCTGGCCGACAAGGCGAACGATCAACCGACCATCGATCTCATCACCCAGCGCCTCCAGTGGCATGAAAAAACCGCCTGGATGCTGCGCAGCCTGCTCGAAGACTAGAAAAAAGGGGACCCGCGCGGTCCCTTTTTTGTACGTCGGTTATGTTAATTGACCAAGGTTTACGGTCTTGGGTTTGATTTAAATCAAAGTGTCTGTCCCGGCCCTCCGGCACGCTGACGGAGCCAAAATAGGCCTCACGCCCCGTCGCGAAGGGGCAATCTGAAAGCGCTGCCCCGGTGGTTGATCCGCAGAGCCCGTCAATGATCAAGGTCGATGCGCGCAAGACCTTGGACGCCATCAAGTCGGAAGTCTGCGACACCACGCTCGTGGTTATGTCGCTCCTCGTCATCCCCGCCATCGGCGTCAGCCTCTTGCGCGTGTTCGAGGTCGGCTGGACCGTTCAATATGTCGGGCAGGTGATCGGGGCGTTCATCGCCTGGGGCGTCACGCTGTTTCGCCGCCAACTGCCATATAAGGTGCGCGCGATTACGATCCTCGCGCTTCTGTTTTGGCTCGCGTGGACGGGGCAAGTGTATACGCCGTCGCCCACGTCCTATGTGTTTTTTGTTTCGGCCGCCGCGATGGCGGTGGTGTTCTACGGTGCGAAGGCGGGTGTGATCGCCGTGGCGCTTTCGCTCATCCTCACTATCAGCACCTACGTCGCGATAGCGGCCGGCATCTTCCCCGTTCCGACCTATGCCACGACCATGTCTTTCACCACATGGTTGTCGCGGTTGGCCTCGCTCGTGGTCGCCAGCGCGGGGCCTGTTATCGCTATCAATCAGTTCCGCCGGTCCCTGATGCGCGAGCTCAAACACGCCGAGGATACCAGCGACGCTAAATCCGCGTTCTTGGCCACGATGAGTCATGAATTGCGCACGCCCATGACGGCCATCATCGGCATCGCGGAGCTGCTTCAGGAGGAAAAGCTCAGCACCGATCAGACCCGCAAGGTCGACCGCATCGCGCGCGCCGGGAAGAATTTGCTTTCTCTGCTTAACGATCTTTTGGACTTCGCCAAGATCGAGGCCGCGCAGATGCCTATCGACCGCGTGGCCTTCAGCGTGAATGAAGTCTTAAGCGAAGTTCACGGCCTTCTGGCCCCGCTCGCCGCCGACAAGGGCCTCAAGGTGCGCCTAGAGAGCTATATCACCCACGATACGCTGATGGGCGATCCGGCGCGCTTGCGCCAGATCCTCAACAATCTGGTCGGCAATGCCGTCAAATTCACCGAGCGCGGCGAGATCCTTATCGCTGTGGGCCAAACCGAGCTTGCGCCGGGGCGCGTGGCGCTGAGTATGAGCGTTGCCGACACCGGCATCGGGATTTCTCCCGCCGATCAAGCCCGCTTATTCCAGCCCTTCGTGCAGGCGCAGAATTTCCGCTCGCGCAGTCATGGCGGCACCGGGCTTGGTCTTGCCATTAGCCGGCGTCTCGCGGCGCAGATGGGCGGCGAACTCACGGTCAAATCCGAGATCGGAAAAGGCTCGACCTTCACCGTCACGGTACCGATCGATATTTCTCCGCATGGCATCGTGCCGCGCGCGGAGACGCGCCGACCCACCCAAGCCGGCCGCCGGACGCTTGAAATCCTCATGGCCGAGGACAATGAAGCCATCCGCGACTTGATGCGCGAGATGCTGGCCCGGCGCGGGCACAATGTGCTCGCCGTCGAGAACGGCCTCTTGGCCTTGAACGCTGTGCAGACCGGCGCCTTCGACGTCATCATCATGGACATGCATATGCCCGTGATGGACGGCGCCGAGGCAACGCGCGCCATCCGGGCGCTACCGATGTCGGAATCGCGCATTCCCATCGTCGCGCTCACGGCGGGTCTCACCGAAGACCAGCGCCACGCCTATCTCGTGGCGGGCGTCAGCCAGATCGTCGCCAAACCGGCGCACTGGCCCACGTTGTTCGAAGCCATTGAATCGCGCGGTTTCGCTTTTCATGACGAACAGTTCCCCGATGACACAGCGCCGCGGTCCGAGGCTACGGCCACGCATGCCGCGGCGGCGCCGGCCAATGATTTTTTCGATGAATCCTTGTTCAAGGACCTCGAGGACGCGCTCGGCGAAGAGGTCATGAGCGCCGCCCTCAAAACCTTCTGCTGCAATGTCACCGACTATATAGCCCAGCTCGATGCGGCCCTGGCGGCCGGCGATCTTTCCCACGCCCGCAAGATCGGGCATGCCCTCAAGGGCACCAGCTTACAGTTCGGCGCGCGCGAAGTCGGACGCCTGGGGGCAGGCATTGAGCTCAAGACCGCCACCCTCGATGAGATGAAAGAAGCCGCGGCAAAAATCCCGGCGGCCTTCGCCCGCTTCAACGCCGCCCTGGCGAAACGGGCGGCGTAAAAGTCGGCTATTTGCGCCCAGGCGGGTGAGACCGCGCCCGAAGCGGGCAACTACTAGTCGCGAATCGAAACATATGCCGCGCGGGTGGCTGACACAAGATTTTCATCTATTAGTAGATTTATTGTGGGCCGGATCCATGCCCGGCGGGGCTTAAAACGGCCTTAGATATTCGCCAGTTCTTCGCGAACGCGGGTGAGATATTCCGCCTGCCGGGCGAGGGTTTCCCACTGCTCGGCCAAAGCCAGCATCCTGGTGCGCATGCCCGGCGCCATCATCGCGGCGAGCTTCCGGACGTCTTGGGCGCGTACTCTGTAGCGTTCGGCGGTTTCCATGGACAAACAATGCCTTGGAACGCGCCCTGCGGAGAGTCAGGACATATACGTACCGGCGGTTTCCCATTGGAACAGAGCCGGCGGGGATGCATTCTCGCTATGACAAGGTATTCGCGTGAGGAGGTGTTCCATCATGGCCCGTTTCATTGTCCTCGCTGGGGCGATGTTTGCGCTCGCCGGTTGCGCCGGCGGTGAGCCGCTTCCCGAGAACCAGACGTCCATCCCGTTCCTCAGCCGCGCCACCGTGCGCGATTGGGAAGCCGTCGATGATAAGACGCTCTATATCCAGCACACGAACCGCACATGGTACCGCGCCGATCTATTCGGCCCGTGTATGGGTCTGTCTTACGCGTCGGCGATTGGCTTTGTGAATGAACGCGGCCGCAGCGCGTTCAATCGGTTCGGCGAGATCATCGTCGACGGCAATCGCTGCAAAGTGGAATCGCTGATTGAATCCGCGCCGCCGCCGCAAGTGACTGCCGAGGGGCGCAAGGCCCGCGGTGTCGCGAAAGACTAAGCTTAGAACTCCTTGGTCACGGCGTTGCATACCGTGCAAACGAAATGGCTGCCATACAGCCGTCCGCGATCGACATATCTGAATCCGCGCGACAGTTCGGCAACGCCCATGTGACGCATGTCCGGATGATTTGTTTCCGCGGCCCATGTTGCTTTGCCGCGTGCGTAGCAGATCGGGCAACGCAGCCAGGTCGTTTGATGGCCGGCAGTCATTCTCGCTCCTTGAAGTGCGGAGCGCTCTTACTGAGTTGTGGTCAAACTGACATTAACGAGGGTGAATCTCGCGGCGCTTTTATCGCGCGCGCCACCAGTGGGCGAGCGGTCCGCCTCGCGCAACTGTCTAGCGGCCGGCCGCCACGTATTCCTCGATGAACGTCAGCACGCGGTGGAACTCAGCGTCCACTTTGGGCCCGAGACTCTTGATCTCTGACCAGTCCTGGATCTTGGCCGAGTGCTCCAGCGCTTCGCACAGGTCTGCGAGCTGAGTCGCATAGGCGCTGCGGGCGGCGCCCTTGGCCGCGTGGGCCGCCTGCTGCAATTCGTGCGGATCGCCGCCCTCGGCGAGGCGCGCGAGATCAGCGCCCGTGCGCGATTCGCTTTTCCGGAACATCGCCAGCATTTCCCGCGCGAAATTCTTGTCCGACGGCGGGGCGATTTGGGCGAAGCCGGCGATGTCGATCGGCGCGCTGTCGTTCGCCGGCTCAGCTTCGGCGTGCCTGCCCGATGAACCTTTTGGACGCCGCAGCGCGACGGCGGCCGGCAGCCATTTCTGAATCACGGCGTCCAGCGCGTCGAGGCTCGTCGGCTTGGCGAGATAGTCATCCATGCCGGACGCCCGGCATATATCCGCTTCGCCCGTCAGCGCGTTGGCGGTCAGCGCGACAATGGGAAGCCGGCGGTCCGAGGTAATCTCCTTGTCGCGCACAAGGCCGGCGAGCTTGTAGCCGTCGATATGCGGCATCTGGCAGTCGGTCAGCAGCAGGCCGAAGTGCTCGGGATGCGCCGTAAGGAGATTCCACGCCGCGCGCCCGTCCTCGACGATCTCACAGGCGATCCCGAGGTGACCCAGTTGGTTCTTGATCACGAACTGATTGGTCTTGTTGTCCTCCGCCACCAGCACGGCTGCGCCGGCCTTCTTCGCGGCGCCGAGGGCCGGTGCCGTGAACAATAACGTCTTGCCGGCGTCCGGTTGCGCGGCGCGGCGCTCGATGCGCGCCGCCGCGAAGGCGACCGCATCATAAAGCTTCTCGCGGCGCACCGGCGTCGTGATCAGATGTTCGCTCGCGCCGCTCGGTTGTTCACCCATGCCCAATCCTGGCGCCACGCGCAGGATCTTGGTTTCGCGCAAGGCCGGATGGGCCTTGAGGCGCGAGACGAGGTCATAGGGCGTATCGAGCCCAGGCGGCGCATGGACGATCACGAGGTCGACCGGCTTCTGTTCGCGCAGCGCCGCCTCCAACCGCCGCACCGCCGCGTCGACCTCCTCCACGTCAATCACGTCGACCTGTTTGGCGCGCAGGTACAAGGTCGTATTGGCCTGGCCTTTCGGGCAGAACACCAGAACCCGCAGGTTCGCCAGTAGTGTCACATAATCGCGTGTATCAGGACTTGCCTGCGTGCGCGCAAACGGCAGGCGGAACCAGAAGGTCGATCCTCTGCCCGCCACGCTGCGCATCCCAATCTGCCCGCCCATCAGCTCGACCAAGTTCTTGCAGATCGAAAGCCCAAGCCCGGTTCCACCGTAGTGGCGGCTCGTCGAACTCGATCCTTGCTGGAAGGGCTGGAACAGGCGGCGTTGTTCTTCCGGGCCCATGCCGATGCCTGTGTCGGTGATCTCGAACAGGACCTTCACCTGGTCCGGCTCGAAGTTCTCCGCGATGACTTCAATCTTGATGGTGCCCCGGTCGGTGAACTTCACCGCGTTGCCCATGATATTGAGGATGACCTGGCGAATACGCACCGGATCGCCGATCAAGGATTCGTCGATCGCCGCGTCCACGAAACAAGTCACGTCGATGGGTTTGCTTTGCGTTTGACCCGTGATCAGCTCGGCGGCGGTCTCCACCGTGTCGACCAGCGAGAAGGGGATCTTCTCGATGGTCATGCGCCCAACTTCGATCTTGGAGAAGTCGAGAATGTCGTTGATGACGTCGAGCAGCGAGACCCCGGAACGGCGGATGATCTCCACCATTTGGCGCTGCTCGGGACCGAGGTTGGTGGCGAGCAGGAGTTCTACGATCCCGATCACGCCGTTCATCGGCGTACGAATCTCGTGGCTCATGGCCGCCAGGAATTGGCTCTTGGCTTTGTTGGCTTCCTCGGCGCGCAATTTATCCTGCTCGACGAGGGCGGCGCGCGTTTCAGCCATTTCGCGCGCGACGCGCGCTTCAGTGGCTTCCAGTTCCCGGCGCAGCATCTGCTCCTGGATATGGCGGTTCTCTTCCTCGAATTGCTTACGCCGCAGCTGCGCGAGCACACGGGCCCGCAGCACCTGGAATTCGCTCGACTTGGCGATGTAGTCATCCGCGCCCGCCGACAGGCCTTCGATGGTCGAAGCCTGGTCAGCCTGCGCCGTCAGGATCAAGACCGGGATATGGCGCAGCAAGGGGTCGGCCTTAATGCGACGGCACACCTCATGTCCGCCGATACCTGGCATCAGAAGGTCGAGCAGGATGCAGTCCACCATTTGCACCGCCAGAACCTCGAGTGCTTCTTCGCCCGAGCGCGCCAGCACCACGTCGTAGCCTTCCTTGTGCAGCGAGCCCGCCAGTTCCTGCAGGTAAGTCTCGCTGTCGTCCACGGCCAGGACGCGTTTCGGCGCCTGCAGGCTCGATGTCGCGTGCCGCGCGCCCCGATCGGACCGGCGAAGTACGGCGGCAAGGCGTGCCAGCGCGACTTGAGGATCGGCGCTCTTGCCGACAAAGGCGTCCGCGCCGGCTTCCAGCGCGTCGACCTCGGCGCTGGCGCCGTCGCGCGCGGTGAGCAGCAGGCACGGGGTGCGCCGCAGCACGGCGTCCAGCCTAATTCTGCGGATCACGGTGGGTCCGTCGATCCCGGGCATCTCGCTGTCGACGATGATCGCCGCCGGCCGCACGTTGCCGGCGATGCGCAGGCCGCTCTCGCCGTTGTCGGCGGTCACGACCTGATAGCCCGCCTCGCTCAGTGTGTCCTTGAGGGCCGCGCGGAAGGTCAAGCTGTCGTCGATCACCAGGATTGTCTCGCCGCCCGGCGCGGGCGCGTCGACGGGTGGTTGGCTAAGCGCGGCCGACGTCAGCTCGCGCGCGCGGCTGATCACGAAGTCGATGTCGTAGGGCTTGCCGATATATTCACTCGCGCCAAGTGTCATACCCTTCAGCCGGTCGCGCACCTCGGACTCGGTGGTCAGCAGCATCACCGCGAGTTCGCGCAAGGCGGTCGCGGCGCGGATCTGTTTCAAGAGGTCGGTCCCGTCGCCGTCCGGCAGAACGATGTCGAGGATCACGAGGGCGAAAGACGTATCCGAGAGTGCGCCGCGCGCCTCTTTCAGGCTTGCGACCGAGCGCACCTCGAAGCCCGCCTGCTCCATCGCTTCCTGCAGGTTCATGCGCACCGTCAGGCTGTCCTCGACGATCAGCACCCGGGCAGTCATGACGATTTGCTCCCACGCATGGTTTTGTCGCGTGTGAGGCTCGCGATGGCCGGACCTATTTCTTCGACCGGCAGCACATGTTGCGCGGCGCCCAGCAGCACGGCTTCGCGCGGCATGCCGTAGATCACAGAGGTCGCTTCGTCCTGCGCGATCGTCAGACCGCCGGCTTTGCGCATATCGAGAAGCCCTTGCGCGCCATCGCGGCCCATCCCCGTCAGCAAACACCCCGCGCTGTGCGCGCCATATTCGCGCGCGAGGGATTCAAACAGCACGTCCACCGACGGCCGGCACGAATGGCGCTCGACGTCTTTGGTCAGGCGCAGCTTGCCGTTCTTCACGATCAGATGGCTATGTCCGGGCGCCATGGCCACGCGCCCGGTGATCTCGCTCACGTCCTGTCCCTCCACCGCGTGCGCCACCCTGCGCTTCGTCTGGCCGTCGAGCCAGTCGGCGAAGGCCACCCCAAAGGGCTCATTGATATGCAGCACCAGAAGGATCGGCAGCGCGAAGTCCGGCGGCAGCCCTTTCAGGATATCCACGATTGCCCCGGGCCCGCCCGTCGAAGCCCCGATGCCCACGATCTCGATGCCGCCATTCTTGGGTAGAGGCAGGGCTGTCGCCGGCGGCGTGCGGTACGCGCCAACGCGGTGCTTCATCCGTCCCAACGGATGCGTGATGACCTTGATCTTCGCCACCAGTTTGAGCGTCGAGAGATAGTTGCGTTCCCACACGCCCTCCGGCTCATCGCCGCGCGGTTTTTCCAGCACATCGACCGCGCCCGCGGCCAGCGCCTCGTAGGTGCGGAACAACTCGCCGCGGTTCACCGACGCCGATACGATCAGGATCGGCGTCGGGCAATGCGCCATGATGTACTCGGTTGCGGCCAACCCCGTCATCACCGGCAGCATCATGTCCATGGTGATGACGCTGGGGCGCTTCTCCTCGCACAGTTGGATGGCGTCCTTGCCGTTGTCCACGGCGCCCACCACTTCGATCTCCGGATCGCTTTCCAGGATCTCGAGCAGGCGCCCGCGCACGGTCGCCGAATCCTCCACCACCAGCACGCGCACCTTATTGGCCATTTGAAAGCACCAATGGTCTGATCATGCTGAGGAGTTTGGTCTGATTGAACTCGCCCTTTACCACATAGCCGTTCGCGCGCACGTCCTCGCCGCGCCGGATATCCTCGGGCGCGTTGCGCGACGTCACCAAGATCACCGGGATCGCATGCAGCACCGGATCGGCGCGCACCTGCTCGACGAAGGTGAAGCCGTCGATGCCGGGCATTTCCACGTCCACGAGCATCAGCGCATAGGTCTTGCGGCGCGCCGCCTCCAGGCCTTCTTCGCCGGACGCCGCCGTGTCCACCGCGTAGCCGGCCGATTCCAGGATGCTCTGCTCCAGCATGCGCGTGGTGAGTGAATCGTCCACCACGAGGATCTGCGTCGGCGCCGCTTCGCTGTCGTCGATCTCGCGCGCGATCCGGGGTGCGGCCGACACCAGCCCATGGGAATCAAGCACCAGTTGCGGGTTGCCTTCGGCATCCAACGACACGCCGCCCAGCAGCGGTGACGGCGGCACGCGCGCGGAGAGGGGGCGCACCACGACACGCCCCGTGCCGCGCAGTTTGTCCACGCCGATGGCCGCGCGCGCCTCGCCGCTGCCGATCACCACCGCCGACCATGCCGCGCGCGCCGGTTCCACGCCGCCGAACAGGGCGCGCGACAGCGTCACGAACGGGATAGCCTCGCCTTCGAACAAGATCGATGCGCCGGTTTCCGCCGAGGAGATATCGCTCGCCTCAAGGCGCAAACAGGTCTTCACGCTGTCCAGCGGGATGGTCACCACATCGTTACCCGCATCCACGAGCAGACCTTGCAGCGCGCTTACCGAGATCGGAACGCTGAGTTCGAAGCTCGTGCCCGCGCCCGCCTTGCTGGTCACGCGCGCCTTGCCCGAAAGCTGCGCCATCGCGGTCTGCACCACGTCGAGGCCGATACCGCGCCCGGCGGCGTCGGTCACCCGCGCCGAGGTGCTGATGCCGCCGCGCAGCAGAAGGGCCGTCAGCTCGCTTTCGTTGGGGGCGTCGCCGCGGTGAATCAGTCCGGCTTCCTCGGCCTTGGCGCGCACCGCAGCCATGTCGATGCCGCGCCCGTCGTCGGACACGGTGAACGCGATCTGTCCCGCGCCGCGCGTCACCGCCAGCTTGATGCGCCCTTCCGCCGGTTTATTGGCCTTGCGGCGCTCGGCTTCCGGTTCAATCCCATGGGCGACCGCGTTGCGCATGATCTGCACCAGCGCGCCTTGGATGCTCGACAGAACGTAAGCGTCGAGATGGATGTCCGCGCCCACGAATTCCGTCGTCACTTTCTTGCCCAGGTCCCGCGCCACGTCGCGCGCCAGGCGCTCGAGCGCCGCGAACAGCGTCCCGGCCGAGATCAAGCGCAGCTGTTCGGCCGCGCCGCGCAAGCCCTGCAGCTCGCGGTCCATCTGATCGACGGAGATTTCGATGGAATCTTCGAGGCGCGCGAGCAGTTTGCGCAAATCGTCGGCGGTCGCGTGCGCGCGGTCGAGGGCGGCGCTGATCTGGCGGTTCTTTTCCCGGCCCGATCTTTGGGCAAGCTGCGCCAGCAGGATCGAGGTGAGCTGCGCGCCTTCGGCGATCCGGCGCGGGGCCTCGCGCAATTTGTTCAACAGCGTATGCGTCTCCACCACACCGTCGAGCAGGGCGTCCATTTCCGCGATGTCGGCGCGCACGGTGCGGAACTGATCGTCGATCGGCGCCGCGCTGGCCGGGAGGGGCGAGGGGGCGGCCGCCGCGCCGGGGGCCGCGCTGATCTCCTTGAACAGCGTCTCGATGTGATCGAGATGCTTAAGCAGGATCTCGATGATCTCCTTCGGCACGGCGCTCGTAGATGCGCGAACCGGAGCCAGCGCGTCCTCCAGCTTGTGGGCATCGTCCGCGATCTCCACCAGCTTCACCACCCGCGCCGCTCCTTTTAGCGTATGGGCGATGCGCAGCAGCTTCTGGACGAGCCCGTCGGCGTTCCCGTTCTTCTCAAGCTCAAGCACGCCGGCGCCGAACTGCGTCAGCAGCTCGCGGCCCTCCAGCCTGAAATATTTGTACGGGTCCTTGGACATCGGCTCTTCGCGGGGGGTTAGGCGGCTTCCGGGGCGATGATGCGCAGCAGGTCCTTCGACAGCCCGCTCAGCTGCACCGACGTCTGCAGCGTCTGGGTCGAACTGGCCTCGGTCTCTTTCGACGCCTGCGCCACGTTGGCGATGGCCATATTCACCTGCTCCACCGCGCTCGTCTGCTGTTTGGTCGACAGCTCGATCTCGCGCGCCGCTTCCGTCGTGGTGCCGACAAGTTGCGAGATCTGGCTGAACGATTGGGCCACCTCGGCGAACAGGCGCGCGCCCGCGTCCACCGACTTCGAGCCCGTTTCGGTCGCCATCACCGTCGTATTCACCGCGCCGCGCACATCCTCGATCAGGCCCCGGATCTCCTTGGCCGAGCCGCCCACGCGGTCCGCGAGTTTGCGGATTTCGTCGGCCACGACCGCGAAGCGTTTCCCGGATTCGCCGGCGCCCGCCGCTTCGATGGTGGCGTTGATGGCCAGGATGTTGGTCTGCTCGGCCAGCTCGGAGACGATGTCGGTCACCGCGCCGATCTCCTGGCTCTTCTTGCCCAGTTCCAGCATGTGGGTGACGATCTGGTCCACCTGGCGGCGCACGCCGGCGAGTGATTCCGCCGTCGATTCCACGGTGGTCAGGCCCTTGCGCGAGCCGTCCGCGGTCTGTTCGGCGATCTGCGACACGCGCCGCGCGCTTTCGGAAATCTGGCGCGAGGTCGCCAGCAATTCGCTCACCGTCGTGGTGATCTCGCTGGTCGCCGTCGTCTGTTCCTTTGCGCCGGTCGCTTGTTGCGTCGCCGCAGCCTGAAGTTCCGCCGAGCTGCTCTGGATCTGGCCCACCGCGCCGCCGATCATGCCGCTGAGGGACTGCGTGATGAAATAGCCGATCAGGGCGATGACGAACAATCCCGCGAGGCTGCCCCATACCTGCACATTGTTCGCAAACGCGGCGCTGTCCTTGGCTTCCGCGTCACGTCGTGCCAGCAGCGCGGCTTCCTCACGGTCGGCTTCGCCGATGATCGCGCGCACGTTCTGCATCAGTTCACGGCCCCGGTCGCTCATCACGAGTTTCACCGCCGCGTCCATCCCTTGATCGCGGCGCAGATCGATGCCTTGGCGCATCACGGTCAGGCGCGCGGTCACGGCCGTCTCTAGCGTCGCCAGGCGGCGCTGCTGGTTGGGGTTGTCAATGGTCTGCTGTTTAAGCGCGACGAGGGCAGGTTGGATGTCCGCCAAACCCTCTTCGTGCACACTGAGATATTCATCGCGTCCGGTCAGGATGTAGCCGCGCTGGCCCGTCTCAGCGCTCACCAGCGCCGACAGGACGAGCGCGAGATTGGTGCGCACTTCATGGGTGTGCGACACCAGGCTCTCGTTCTCAATCAGGTCATTCGTGGTCTTGTAGGAGATGGCCGCCACCAGCATCAGCACGAAGGCCGCGAAACCGAAGCCGACGGCAAGCCTGCGCCCGAACGTCAAATTATTGTCCATGGTCTACCCCTCTCTCTCTGTCTCGTCTGCTAAGCCGTGACCGGCTTCAGCGCATTGTCCAAATCGATCACGCCGCGCAGTCCGTCCGCGGACGGCGTCAGGTGACTTACAAACCGGCGCGGGCCGTCCTTGTATTCATTCGCAGCGACCTCTGTCTCCGGAACGCGCAAATGTCCGTCAAATGAATCGAACGCGATCGCCACGTCGCCGGATTTCGCCACCGCCAGCCACTTTGGGCGCACGCTCGGCGGCAATCCAATCAGCGCGGCGAGGTCGTACACGGGAAGGATCGCGCCCCGGAACCCGGCGATGCCCAGCAATCCCGGCCTCGAAGCCGGCACACGCGCGATCTTCTTTCCGGCATAAAGGCCCGCCACGTCGCCGAGCTTTAAAGCGTACGGCGCGCCGAACAACGTGATGCCGAGAAGGTCGGCCGTATGCGCGTCCTTCTGCTCCGGCGCGCGGGCGAAGGCGCGGTCGAAGTCGCGGCGCAGCTCATACGCCTGCGTTTGGCTCACGGGACTCATGGCTGGCCTCCGCAGTCCTTCAACGCGGACGCGCACAGCTCGATCATGGATTGCCGGTTGAAGCCGCCGCCGAACAGCATCAGGCGCGCGCCGTCTTCATGTTTGAGCAGTTGCAGCGCATGGGCGAGTTCCCGGCGCGCCAGCTCCCGGTTGCCGGTCCTGCGGCCCATCAGCCCCATATGCAAGTGCGGCATCGCGAAGGTCGGATCGAGATACGCCGCGATGCGGTCGTGCTCCATGGCCTTGGGGATATCGGCCGCGCTCTCGCGGCACAAGGCGAGCACATGATGGGCGCTCGCGCTCATCTCATCGATGGCAAGCAGACGCTCGCACACGGTCTCGGCGTCCTTGGTCTTGCCGCTGTGGGCCAGCAGCATCGCCTGCACCAGGAGCACGTCGGGATCGTTGCTCACCTCGTTGGGCAGCGCCGCGAGGAAGTCCAGCGCGTCGGCGAACCGGTCGCTATGGATCATCGCGAACACCGGCGTCATGTCGGGCGCTTTGCGCGGCAACGGTGGCAGCGGCGGTGGCGCACTCACCGCCGTGGGCGGCGCGTCCGTATGCGTGCTCAAGGCCTGCACGCGCTCGCTCGCGCGGTGGATCGACTGGATCCAGTCCTCCGACAGCGACGGCGCGGGCACCGGCGGCGCGGTGTACGCGGGGAAGGCGGCGAACGCGGCCGCCGACACTGTCTCACCGGCCTGCTTGCGCTCGTAATAGAAAGCGTCGTGGGTGTGGCGCAGATGGAACTCTTCCGAAAGCCCGCGCAGCGTCTCCGCGTGGCCCAGGAACAGGAAACCGCCCGGCGTCAGGGCATGGGCGATCTTGGCCACCACCTTGCGCGCCTGCTCGGGCGAGAAATACATCAGCACGTTCCGGCAGAAGATGATGTCGTAGCGCGCCTGTTCCCACACATCGAAATTGTCCGCCATCAGGTTGCATTCCTGGAACGCGACGGACTTGCGCACGCGCTCATCGAGCACGTAGTCCTTCTCTTCCTGACGGAACCAGCGGCGCACGTCTTCATCCGAGGTCTCGCGCAGCGCCCAGGTGGTATAGCGCCCGCGCCGGGCTTTCTTGAGGACGTTGGTGTTGATGTCGATCGCGCGAACGGTCCAATTCCACGACGGGTCCATCATGCCCATCAGCGTCATGGCCAGCGAATAGGGCTCTTCGCCCGACGCGCAGCCCGCCGACAGCACATTCATGATCCGCGTATCGCCGCGCGCCAGGGTTCGCTTAGGAATCGCCGCCTCGCGCAAGGCGCGGAACTGGTCCTTGTTGCGGAAGAAGTAGGTCTCGGGCACCGTCAGCTTTGTCGCCAGCGACGATAGCTCGCTTTCCGCGCCGCTATTTTCTAACCGGTGCAGATAATCGCTCGGCGACAGGCGCGTCTCCTGCAAGCGGGTCTGGATCACCTCCGCCAGGAAGCCGAACTTCGTCTCGTCGAAATTGAGGCCCAGCCGCGCCAGGATCAGGCTGCGGAATTTGTCCACGTCGGCGGCGTTGTCCAGCGTCCTCATGACGCGGCCTCGTCCGTCATCAGGCTCTCGATCAGGCCCGGCGGGAAGATGCGCGAGGCCTCGAAGAACAGAAGCAGGTCCGTGTCCTTCGCCGCCACGTCGGAAATCGTCTCGCCCGCCACGTTCTTGAGCAGCGGCGGCAGTCCGATCACATGGCCGGCGTTGAGGTTATGGACGCCCAGCACCGCGTCGAAAGCCAGCGCGACCGCGCGGCTGTTGATCTTCACCGTCACGAAACGTCCCGCCGCGGCGCTTCCCACGGACGTCAGCGGTTGTTCGCCCATCAGCGCGCGCATATCGACGACCGGCGTGGGCACGCCGCGGATGATAGCGATCCCGCTCACGAACGGCGGCGCCGTCGGGAAGGGCTCATAGGGCAGGGGCCGCATCGTCTCGGTAACCGCCGCCAGCGGCAGCGCGCAGATATGCGCCGCCGACCGGCATGCCAACCAGGCTTGCGAGGGAAGGGACGGCTGCGGCGAGGTCTCGGGGCGCGCGGTCAAACCAGGTCCTAGAAAATGCGGTGAAATATTCGGCTCGCAACTAATAAGCGTAACTCTGCGACCGAAGGGAAGAGCCGTCAAGCGGCGTGGTGTCTGTTACATCGGCGAATGTTCTAATGAATCGAAACCTCCCGCAGCGCGGCTTCCCCGTGAGCCACGTGCTTCTGCACGGCGTCCGACAGCTGCTCCAGCGTGAAGGGCTTGCCCAGACGCACCACGGGCGCGCCCGGGGCGTCGGGCACGTCGGCGTACCCGCTCACCAGCAGCACCGGCAGCTGGGGCCGGTCCGCCGCCAGAAGGCGCGCGAGTTCCATCCCCGTCATGCCCGGCATCGCATGGTCGGTGATCACCAGGTCAAAGCCGTTGTCGCCGGCGAGCATCTGCAGCGCGCTTTCCGCGTCGCGCGCCTCCACCGCCGCATGGCCCAGCTCTTCCAGCATCACCACCGTGTTCACCAGCACCAGCGGATCGTCGTCCACCACCAGGATGCGTTTCGCGCCGCCCGGGTTCGTGAACACATGCGCGGCATCCTGCACGGCGCCGCCCGGCGCCATCTTCTGCACCGCGTCCATCACCGGCAGCCACACCTCCGCCGTCGTGCCCGCGCCCAGTTTGCTCTTCAGCACGAAGCGTCCGCCCAGCTGCTCGGCCATGCCGTGCACCATCGACAGACCCAAACCCGTTCCTTTGCCGACGCCCTTGGTCGTGAAGAACGGCTCCATCGCGCGGCGCAGGGTGTCGTCGTCCATGCCTTCGCCGGTGTCTTCCACCGCGATCACCACATAGGGGCCGGGCTGCGCGCCGCTTTCCGTGGACTCCGTCAGGGTTCTCGGCTCCGCAAAAATGCGGATGCGCCCGCCCGCCGGCGTCGCGTCGCGCGCGTTCACGACCAGGTTCAACAGCGCCGATTCCAGCTGGTTGATGTCCGCGCGCAGCAGCGGCAATCCATTTGGAATTTCGGTTTCCATTTTCCATGCCGGGCCCAGCGTGCGCTCGAACAGGCCTTTCATCCCGTTCACCAGCGCCGCGGCGTCGACGGTCTCCAACTGGAGTTCCTGTTTGCGCGCGAAGGCCAGCATGCGCTGGATCAGCCCGGCGCCGCGCTTGGCGGCTTCCTCGGCGTTATCCAGCAGCATCTTCAGTTTGGGATCGTCGGGCAGGCGCTTCTTGGCCAGCGACAAGCCCGACATGATCGCCATCAGAAGGTTGTTGAAATCGTGCGCCACGCCGCCGGTCAGCTTGCCGATGGCTTCCAGTTTCTGCGACTGGAACAAGGCCTCGCGCGCGCGGTTCAGCGCGGTCTCGGCTTCGTGTTTCTCCGTCAGGTCGCGTGTGATCTTGGCATAGCCCACCATCTCGCCTTCGGGGGTGCGGATCGCGTCGATCACCACCGCGGCCCAGAAGCGCGTGCCGTCCTTGCGCACCCGCCAGCCCTCGGCGGCATAACGGCCTTGGCTGCGCGCGATCGAAAGCGCCTTCGCCGGCAAACCGGCCATGCGCTCCTCGGGCGTATAGAAGCGCGAGAAGTGGTGGCCGATGATCTCGGAGGCTTCATAACCCTTCAGCCGTTGCGCGCCCACGTTCCAGCTCGACACCTGGCCGTCCAGATGCAGCATGTAGATCGCATAGTCGGTGATGGCGTCGATCAGCAGCCGGTAGCGCCCGTCCTCGGTCAGCGAGGCCAGGAACCGCTCTTCTTTCGAGATCGCCGGCGGTTCGCCGGCGCCCGCCGCCACGGGCGCGCCGGCGCCCGCCGCCAATGGCGCGCCGGCGTGCGAATCCGCCTGACCCGCTGTTTCAATATGTGCCGACCCGCTCAAAATTGCCGCTCGTCCTGCTCGTTATACGCAGCGGCCCCCCAAAACCGAGGCTCCGCCAAGGGACTAAAACCCCGGCGGCCTGAAATAGTTCCCGTAATCGGCGATTATTTTATGTGCGCCGCAACGGCGCGCGCGCCGGCGGGGGCAGGCGAAAATTATCTCTGATATAAATTTCGCGGGCTCAGCGTGCTATCCCGCCGCCGTCGCGGCTTTCGCGGCCCTGGCCATCTCGAACGCCTTCGACAGCTTCTCGATGGTGCCCAGGTGAAGGCTGGTCGGGTTCTCATACTCCTCAGCCATCTCCTCCACCTGGCGCGCCATCTGGATACAAATGGCCGACAGGTCCGGCTCGCGCAGCGCATGGGCCGTGCGGCCCGCGTCTTCCAGCACGCTCACCAGCACCAAAAGCTGCTCATGCAGCGCCGGGTCGATGCGTTTTTCCTGATACGCCTTCAGGATCGTGCCGCACACCCACGCGAGTTTCAGCCCGTTGGAATCAAGGCGCGCCGCCATCACATCGTTCATGTTGGCCTGCACCGCGCGGATCAGTTCGGCGCTGGTCATGCGCCGGCCCTCGATGGTGTCTTTGAGCGTGTTCACAACATCGAGCTGGCGGATATTCGACGGGCGCGCCGGCGAGGCGCTGCGCCGCTCCGGGCCCAGGTAATCGTTGGTCACGATGAACGGCTGGCGGTTCATGGTCACATGGGCCACGCGGTCCAGCATCTTGGCCGGGGCCACCGGTTTCACCAGCACGTCGTCGGCGCCCGCCAGGATCGCGCGTTTCACCGCCACGCCGTCCGCTTCCGCCTTCACCATCAGGCTGATCATGATGAAGGGATTGATGCCGATGCGGGAATGGCGGATATCGCGGATCATATCGAACAGCTTCGGGTCGGTGTCGTCCGCCGCGATCAGAAGGTCGGGGGGCGATTCCTTGATCGCGTTCACAAGGTCGTTCATGCGCGCGAACGAGCGGGTCCGCTTCATCCCGTAATCGCGCATGATGCCGCGCATCCCTTCGCGCACCTGCTCGTTGGGCTCGGCCAGGTAAATCTCCACACTGCCAAGACTGTCGCGGCCGAACTTTTTCAAAACCTGATCCCGTTCAAGAAAGCGCCGCCCTCAACCGGGGCGGGAACCAGCAATTTAGCCGCTGCCGCACACCTTTATCCAGGCATTTTCCTGTGGATAAACCGGACCTTATGCGGGATGGGGGTGTCCATATTTTTGCGCGGACGGACGGAATAAACGCTGCATTTTCCGGCCTAAAGCCCAGGCCCGCGCATACCGGTGCGCCTTCGCCGCGCCTTCCGCCGCGCTCCACGCCCGCCAACGCGCTGCGGACACTCGCATTTCCGCCCCGGCGCGGGCGCCGGTCCCTGGAACATTCGCCCCCTCCATGGATTGTGACAGGGAACAACGGAGAAAGACTTGGACGCGCAATTCACGGACATCATTTCGCGCAACCGTGCCCTGGAGCAGCGCGCGCGCAGCCTTGCGGGCCGCTGCGGCTGCAAGGTTCTCGCGCGGCGCCTTCTGAACATCGCCGGACAATGGCGCGATCTGCGCCTCATGACGGAGATGGCAACGGTCGCCGGCGCGGCGCCTGACGCGTCCGCGCAAGGGGCCTCCAATGCACGGCACTGAATCGGAAACCGTGCGCCTCAACCGTTATCGCCAGGAAGCCGCCGTCTGCCGCGATCGCGCCGCGCTGTGCGGTACGTTCGAGGCGACGCAATTCATCAAGGTCGCCGAGGAATGGGAACGTCTCGCCCAGGAAATCGAAAAGCACACGGCCCGTCGTTGGTAATGCCCGCCGTTGGTAAAGCGAACCGTTACCACGCACCACGCGCCGTGAGTGTAAATATCCGGACCGCCTCACAGATCGCGCGCAATCGGCATCTTCGCTAATCCAGGTTAATCACGCGCGGCGCCGTCCGCGCCATACTCACCGCCCAGGTTCGATGTGCTGTGACGTTGTTTCCCCTGTGATGCAGCCCAAACCCAATTCATTTTTCGAGGGCTGTTTGATCTTCAAGGATGAGGAAATGAATGCGCTGCTGATCGAGGCGCGCGAATGCATTGAATCCTCGCGCCTGCGTTTCGAAGCCCAGGCCCGGCGTTGCCGTCTGCTCGCCGATAGCGCCGATCCCGTGTTCCGCCGTCAGTATCTCGATCTCGCGGACAGTATCGACAGTTATCTTGAGGAGCTCGAAAGACAGCAGGCGCAACAGCATCCGGCCGCGGGTCGTGTGCCGGATGCGGTGAAGGAATAGAAGATGCCGCGCCTGAAATCAGTGCCCTACGTCCAGTCCCTCGCGGAGAAAGTCGCCTCGGTGCGCGCCCGCGCCCAGAATTTCCGCGCCATCGCCGCCGCCACGCATGACAGTAACGTGAAGGCCGCCATGCTCCGGCTCGCCGCCGAATGGGATAAGAAAGCCGAAAGCGTCCTCGCGGGCGACGCCCAAACAGCGCCGGCGTCGGAAAGCGCCTCACCTAGATAGAGAAAATTATCCCACGCTAAGGCGTGTGTCGGCCCGCCTGACGACGCCGCACGCGTGCGCTGCGCGAACCCCTGTATTCTCGCGCTATCTCCAGTTGGCATGAGACTTGCTGTTGTAACGGCGCGAGCAACAACAGGAGGTTCTCATGCGTACCTATCTCTTCACCGTCGCGTCTATCGCCGTCGCGCTCTCCGCCACATCCGCCTTCGCCGCTCCCATCACCGTCGCTGACACCATGGACAGCGCCGCCACCGTTCACGGTGCCGACTACGGCGGTTACAGCACCGCCAATTTCGCCAATCGCGGGGCCGGCGGCCGTCACTGGGGCGACGAGATCGCCGATCCCGCACACCGCTTCGACACCACACAGATCACGGTCGACCGCAACGACGCCGCGCACACGATGCAAATCACCTTGCGCACCCGCTTCAACGGCAGTGACCTCGGC
Source organism: Rhodospirillaceae bacterium (assembly GCA_050246995.1). GTDB lineage: Bacteria > Pseudomonadota > Alphaproteobacteria > Rhodospirillales > Rhodospirillaceae > SHVO01. Next base: position 281,102 of record JBFWVA010000003.1, read on the forward strand.
GCCCACTATGCCGACATCTTTATCGACACCGCGACACCGGACACGGTGGACTCCTTCGGCTACAGCATTGCCCTGGGATACCAGTCCATGTCCCCCGGCCTTTACACCAACGGCTCCAGCCAATTCTCCAATGACATCTGGAGCGGCACCTCCAACATCTATGGTGGCGCGGCGCAGTTGAAGACGGGCGAGGCGGGCTTCGATCCCGCCATGGCGCTCACACCCTCCGTGCGTCTCACCGGCGGCAGCCAGCTCGCCGGCTATGCCGTCAGCACCACGCAAACCAGCCTCGGCGGCGGGCTCTTCGATCTCACCGTCGAGATCGCTAGCGCCGATCTCTCGCTGTTCGACGCCTTCGATCTCTTCTGGGCTACCGCCGACTGCGCCAACGACGTCATCTGGGGCAGTTTCGTAACCGCCTCCGGAACCCCTTCGGAAACCCCAGTGCCCGCACCGGCCTCCTTCGCGCTTCTGCTCGCGGGCCTCGCCGGCTTGGCCTCTTTCCGCCCGCGCCCTGCAACCGGGGACCGCGCCCGCGCGTAAGTGTACGTCCTTTAAACGGGCACGGATCTCCTCCGGTCTTGTTGCTCGCAGCTAACGATACCGGAGAACGGAAAGCCGGACGGAACACCCCGTCCGGCTTTCTCTGTTCCGTTCACGTGCGTTTATTTCAGGTTCACTTGTTCATGTTGTCTCGTTTCCTTGCCGCCGCGCTCCTCTTCGCGACGCCCGCCGTCGCCGATACCCTCACCGGCCATCCCGTGGTCACCGACGGCGACACCTTCCGCTTCAAGGGCGGCCTCAAGATCCGCCTCTTCGGCGTCGACACGCCCGAGAAGAATCAGAAGTGCGAATGGAAAAGCGCCTGTTACCCCTGCGGCCGCGACGCCGCCGATTTCGTGCGCGCGCTTGTCGGCAAGAACGAGATGACCTGCGCGCTCACCGGCGACAAGACCTACGACCGCTTTGTCGCGGTCTGTTCCGTGGGCAAGAAGGATGTGGGCGAGGCCATCATCGCCGCCGGTTGGGGCCTCCCGTACCGGCAGTTCCTCAAGGGCCATCCCCTGGAGGCGTCTTATGTCGCGGCCGAGAAGGGGGCGCAGGCCCAAAAACGCGGCCTCAACCGGGGCCGCTTTATTTCGCCGGCCGACTGGCGCGCCCGCAAGATGCGTCTCGAATGCGAGCGGGGCGAATAAAGCCGGGCAGGTTCTACACGCGCGGGTGGAACAAAATCCGGCAAACCGCGTTGCGCCTTGCAGAGACCAAAGAGGCGTTCATGCAAAAATGTATCGAGTTCCGCGACCACGCCGACGCCTGCCGCGCCCTCGCGGCCAAGGCCGTGCATGACGAGCAGCGCGCCCAGCTCGAAGCCCTCGCGATCACCTGGGATACCCTGGCCGAGCAGCGGGCCAAACTGCTCCGCTGCTGCCGCGCGCTACACGCGGCCTAAGCGCGCCCTTAGGTTAACGCCCGTTACGTCAACGCTTGGAATTTTTCCAGGCCGCGCGGTGTGATGCACGCCTGCTGCCCGCGGCTCGCCGAGGGGAAGCGCAGGAAGCCGGCTTCCGCGAATGCGACCAATTGAGCGATCGAACAGCCCGCGACCATGCACACGTCGCCTGCGATATGCGCACGCCCATCGCGCAGCGTGGCCAGCACGCGCCTCAGCACGCTGACCCCTAACATGCGCGCAGTCCGACGGGTGTGGCCTGCCGGAACATCGGGCGCTGCGCGCCGCTGCTCGCCGGCGAGATCTCCACCGTGATCGCATCGCCGATATCGGCGGGGAACCGGTCGGGCACGAGCGCCGCCGCGGTGATCTCATGGCCGTTGGTGAAACGCACTTGATACTGGCCCTTTGGCAGGACGCCGGTCACGACGCCGCTGAATCTGATCATGATGCGACCACCGGCACGGTTCCGGGTTCTGTCAGCAGCAGCACGGCGCCGAACACGATCACGGTCAGCACCAGCCACATCATCCAATTGAAGGGCTCGCGCCGCTTCGGCCGCATGCCGGACAGGGCGGGGTCGGGATTTTCCAAGGGGCGTATCTCCAGAACGGAGAAAGCGGCGCGATGAGGCTACGGCGTAACCTACGAGAAAGAAGGGAAGGCGGCCCGCTTACGGCGCGCCCGTTATGCGCGGGCGGCGCTGCCCTCCATATATGGGCGTACCCCTCGCGAAAAGATAGGAAATTCGCCGAATTTCGCCAGTTTTCGCCGGTTTCGCCCGTGTTTTTGGTAACGCGCGCGAACCAACGAGTCCCAGCGGCTTGCCGCGCCGAAGCTTTAGCGAAGGCGGGAAACTTTTTCGCCCCGCCCGCATTACATTACACAGCGGCGCGCCCCCAGCCCCCCAGCATCAAGCGCCGCGAAGACACGTAGCCCTTCGCTTTTCCCCCAAAGCGAAGGGCTTTTCTTTCAGTCCGGCGGCTTGCTTCGCCGGGCTGTCGCGCCGAAGCCCGAGAGGGCGAAGGCGGACTGGGATGAAGGGCTGTGCCGCGGGTCGGCGCGTGCACCCTCCCGCAATTTCTTCCACCGCCGAGGGAACAACTTCGCCCGTTCGCGATTTTGATTTTCTGTGCTCTGGGGTTTGGCGCCTCTGGGTCTTACCGGAGGTATCCGTGCCAGATACGTCACCTGCTTCGAAATCCGCCGGCGCCCACGCCGCCGCTTCCCCCGCAACCGTCTCCACGGGCGTCGCCGGGATCGACCATCTCCTTCAAGGCGGCCTGCCGCGCAACCGCTTCTACCTCGTCGAAGGCAAGCCCGGCTCCGGCAAAACCACCCTCGGTCTCCAGTTTCTCATCGAAGGCGTGCGCCGGTGCGAGAAGGTGCTCTACATCACCCTGTCCGAAACCTCCGATGAATTGCACGCCGTCGCCGCGTCGCATGGCCTCGACCTCAGCGGCGTCGATCTGTTCGAACTCGGCTCCGCCGCCGAAGCCCTCGGCGAGGCGCAGGATCAAACCGTCCTTCATCCCTGGGAAGTCGAGCTCGGCAACGTCATCCAGCTCATCCGCGACCAGGTCGAGAAGGTCAACCCGCAGCGCGTCGTCTTCGACAGTCTGTCCGAGCTGCGCCTGCTCGCGCAGGAATCCTTGCGTTACCGGCGCCAGGTCCTCGCCTTCAAGCAGTTCTTCGCCGGGCGCAAGGTGACGGTCATCATCGTCGACGACATGACCGATTCCGGCAATGTCCGCGACGCGCATCTGCACAGTATCTGCCACGGCGTCATCACCCTCGAGCGCACCACCCTCGAATTCGGCCCCGCGCGCCGCCGGCTCGAGGTGCAAAAACTGCGCGGGGTCGATTTCATCGCCGGCTACCATGATTTTGTCATCCGCAAGGGCGGGCTCGTCGTTTTCCCGCGCCTCGTCGCCGCGGCCCATCACAAGGCCTTCATCGGCGACGCCGTCACCAGCTCGGTGCCGCAGCTCGACTCGCTCATGGGCGGCGGCCCGCTGCGCGGCTCGACCGTGCTGATCACCGGCCCCGCCGGCACCGGCAAGACCACCATCGCCCTCCAGTATATGGTCGCCGCCTGCGCGCGCGGCGAGCCCGCGACCATCATCGAATTCGACGAACGCATCGGCACCCTGATGGCGCGCTCCCGCGCCATGGGCTTCGATCTGCAGACCTACATCGACAACGGCCTCTTATCGTTGCTCCAGGTCGATCCGGCCGAGATGTCGCCCGGCGAATTCGCCGCGCGCATCCGCGAGGATGTCCGCGACCGCGGCTGCAAGCTCGTCGTGGTCGACAGCCTCGACGGCTATATCGCCGCCATGCCCCAGGAACATCACCTGTTCCTGCAGATGCACGAGCTCCTGTCCTATCTCAATCAGAACGGCGTGCTCACCTTCCTCATCAACATCCAGACCGGCCTTCTCGGCAACATGTCCTCCGTCGCCGTCAACATCTCCTACATCGCCGACACCGTCATGATGATCCGCTTCTTCGAGGCCGGCGGGCGCATGCGTAAAGCCATCTCGGTCATCAAGAACCGCGCCGGCCCCCACGAGGACGCCATCCGCGAGCTGCGCATCGACGCGCACGGCGTGCGCGTCGGCGAACCCCTGATGGAGTTCCGCGGCGTCATGACCGGCACCCCGGAATACATCGGCAATAACCGTCTCATGGAAGACCGCGACGCCGACGGTCAGCTCCGCGCGTGAACGGCTCATTCGTGACCGGCCCGCTGGAGACACGGGAGCCCGTGAACACGCCGGACGAACGCGGCGGGATCATCCGGCTCTGCATGCCCTTCACGGGCGATGCGGAGAATGTCGCGCGCCTCCTTCTCGCGTCCGGTTATCGCGCCGTGCCCGCGCCGGACCTCAACGGCATCGCCGCCGCCCTCAATGACGAACTCGGCGCCGTCATCCTGACCGAGGAGGCCTTACGCTTCGACCAGGCCGCCCTGCGCGCCGCCCTCGCGGCGCAGCCCGTCTGGTCCGACGTGCCCTTCATCGTGCTCGTGCCGCGCCAGCGTTCGTCCGAGCCGCGCAACGAGATCGCCGCCCAGCGCATGCTCGAGGTCACGACCAATTTCATCGTGCTCGAGCGTCCCTTGAGCAAGCAGTCCCTGATCAGCGCCGTCGTGACCGCCCTGCGCGGCCGCCAGCGCCAGTTCCTCCTGCGCGCCCACATGAACGCCTTCGAGGACGCCGCGGTCGAACTGCGCCGCAACGCCGAACTTCTCGAATCCCGTGTTCAGGAACGCACCGCCGCGCTCACCGTCGAGATGGAAAGCCGCGAGCGCGCCGAAGCCGCGCTGCGCCAGGCCCACAAGATGGAAGCCATCGGCCAGCTCACCGGCGGCATCGCCCACGACTTCAACAACATCATCCAGGGCATCAGCGGCGCCGTGCGCCTCATCCAGCGCCGCATCGCCGCCGGCCGCATCGAGGAGATCGACACCTTCCTCGACGCCGCGTCGGATTCCTGCAAGCGCGCCGCCAATCTCACCCAGCGCCTTTTGGCCTTCTCGCGCCGCCAGCTTCTGGAATCCAAACCCGTCGACGTCAACGCGATGGTGGAATCGCTCATCGAACTCCTGCGCCGCACCTTGACCGAGAAGATCCTCCTGCGCGTCGATCTCAGGGCCTCCAAATCGGCGCTCACCGATATCAACCAGCTCGAGACCGCGCTCCTCAATCTCGTCATCAACTCGCGCGACGCGATGCCGGACGGCGGCCGCGTCACCATCGCCACCGCCGGCGTCAGCGCCGCCGAAGTCCCGAAAAGCCTCGGCCTCCACAACAGCCCCGCCGCCGAATTCGTGCGCATCGATGTCGCCGACACCGGCGTCGGCATGGAAGAGACCGTCGTCCACAAGGCCTTCGATCCGTTCTTCACCACCAAGCCGCTCGGCGCCGGCACCGGCCTCGGCCTGTCGATGGTCTACGGCTTCGCTCAGCAAAGCGGCGGCGGCGTCGCCATCACCAGCGCGCCGGGGGAAGGGACCACCGTGTGCCTGTTCATCCCCGCCACCAGCCAGGCGCCGGAACACAAAACCGCATCCGACCTCGCGCCCGATCCGGACGGCGCCGGCCAGCACGTGCTCATCTGCGACGACGAGGATCATGTCCGCATGGTGGTGCGCGAGGTGCTCGCCGACATGGGCTACGCCTCCATGTCCGTCGCCGACCCCTACGCCGCGCTCTCGGCGCTCACCCGCGCCAGCAAGATCGATCTTCTCATCACCGACGTCGGGCTTCCCGGCATGAACGGCCGCGAGCTCGCCGAAAGCGCCCGCAAGCTCCGCCCCGGTCTCCCGGTCTTGTTCATCACGGGCTACGCCGAGAACGCCGCCATCCGCGAGTCCTTCCTTGGCACCAACATGGCCATGATCACCAAGCCCTTCGAACTCGAACACCTCAGCGCCAAGATCGTCGAAATGCTCGGCCCAAAACCCGCCCCGCCGCCGCCGTAAGGGTTTTAGAAAACAGTCCGCCGGGCGAAACTTTCTGCGCCCCCCGGCATTACATTACACAGCGGCGCGCCCCCCAGCCCCCCAGCATCAAGCGCCGCAAAAACACGTAGAGCCCTTCGTCTCCCCCCCCCCAGACGAAGGGCTCATCTTTTCGCGAAGCGTCGCGCCGTAGCCCCCAGGGCGAAGGCGGATAGCCCTTCGCCTCATACCTTGAATCGAAGGGCCATTCTTTTTCAGAAATTTATCTCTGATATTTTTTCGCGCGTCCCAAATGCTACGCGTTCAACAGCCGCGCTTGCGCGAAAATTTATCGGAGATAATTTTCTGTTCGCGCGCCAGCGCGAAATTTAGTTTCTCGTTCGCACCTACTCTTGCGAAAAGTTATCGGCGCGACGCGCGCGGTTCACTGAACCGCGCGCCCGCGATTTTCCGTCGCGCGTCAGCGCGAACTCTGGTGCGCGCCTACCGCGCCGCCACCCGCTGCCCCTGTACCAGCAGCACGCCGTTGGTCGACGTCTGCAGCGCGTTGAACTCCGCGCCGCTCGTCATATTCACGATCCAGGTCTGTCCCGGCGTATCCTGCGTGCTGCTCCACACTTCCGGATACTGCAGGCTGAACCCCGGGAACGCTTCGGTGTTCACATTGCGCAGGCACGCGCGCGACACCAGCGTCTGCAGTTCGTCCTTGGTCGGCAGGCGCCACGCGCCGTCCAGCTTCTTGGCCTGCGCCCAGCTGATCTGCTGCGGCGTGCCCACACAGCCGGCGCCGTCCTGCCATTTCTGGCCCATCGCGCACCGCTGCCAGGTCAGTTTGGTTTCCTTGTCCACCACCTGCGCGCCCTGGATGTCGTAGCGCGAGAGGGGGAGGCCCGGCTCCTTTGTGCACTGCGCATAAGCCGCGCCGGTCACCGCCGTTGCGCTGCACATCAAAACAGAACCCATAATCAAAGCTCTCAATGACATGATCGTTCTCCGAAAAATGAGGCCGAGACCCGCGACTTATTTTCGCGCGCAAAACTGTCAAGGCCGCCGCGGAATTACAGTTTTGAAAGGAAGGGCAAACCGCCCCGCCGGTCAGAACTTTTCCCCCGGTCCCGCATTAAATTTCACAGCGGCGCCCCCCAGCCCCCCAGCCCGTCGCGCCGCGAAGAGATAAGGCCCTTCGTCTCCCCCCGGACGAAGGGCCATTTCTTTTGGGCGCGGTGCACCTCGCCGCCCGCGGTTCTTTCCCGGACCATCTCCTGTTGGTCATCCCTGCGTGCGAAGCACGCGAAGAACCAGGCGTGCGCAGCACGCGAGGGTCCAGGGGTTTGCGTTTTTACGGTTTCGTTTTGCGGAACCTGACCGCCCCGCGCCACCCACACGCAGCAAGCGGCCCCGGGGGGACAGGGGCCGCTCGGGCTGCGACCTCCCGCAGCCTGCAGCACGCTCTAAGGGAAAGCGCGTGCTGGGAAGCTCTGAGACAAAGAACCGCTCGCGCGGGCGTCTCACTGAGGAAAACGGCGCAGGCCTAAGATTGTTTCCGGTCACCACCGCCGGGGCGGTCCGGTATCGGCGGCGGGCGCGGCGCGTAACCTAATGCACGTAGACCCGTTTCTCTCGATACAGCGCGCGATCGCGCATCCCCACATCAGAGGCGGCCCATGACCACGAAAGAACAGAACACCGGCTCCGGCACGCAAACCGTCCCGCCGCGCCCGCAGCAAAAAGTCGCGGGCGACGTCGTCACGCACCGCGCGCCCAAAAACGACGCGGACAAGAACTCCCGCGACAACGGCGCCGAGGACACGCGCCCCGGCAAGATCGAACGCGAAGAATCCGGCATGATGAACGAGGGGCATTAGCGAGCAACGGGCGTCCCTCCGCCGCGATTTGTTTGTCCGCCGCAAAGTGAAGGACGGCGCGCCCGCCGCGCGCCGGCGCCTCAGTGCAAAACCAGCTTGCCGTCCAGCGTCTGCAGTTCCGCCGGCTTCACCAGTTCGCAATGCGCCACCCGCACCGAATGCAGTTTCGCGTCCAGCTTCGCATTCCAGAAATCCAGGAAGGCGTGCAGCTCCGGGAATTTCGGCGCGAGGTCCATCTGCTGCCAGATGAACTCCTGCAGTACGCTCGGGTGGTCGGGCATGAAGTAAAGGATCTGCGCCGTCGTCAGGCGGTAGTTCTGAAGCTGAAGGGCAAGCTCGCTCATGGGCGCTCCAATTTCACGGCATCTCCATATTTAAAATCTCACGGATGCCCGCCCGGTTCCAAGATAAAATTATTTAATAACAATGCATTAGCAGCCACCCCGCGCGGCTGCTAACAACCCCCGCGCCCAGCGCGCTCAAAAAAATGCGCGCCCTCAAAAAAATTTTGCGCGCCCCCCTTGAGGACAAAAATCCGCCTTCCTAATTCCGCAATCGGCCGCCGCGCGCGGCCGCTTCAAAATTTGGAACCTGCGTCCCCGCTGGGGGCGAGACCTTGCTCATTTGCTTAAGGAAGGAATGACGCATGACGACTTTTAAACCGCTTCACGACCGTGTCCTGGTCCGCCGTGTGGAAAGTGAAAACCGCACTTCGGGCGGCATCATCATCCCCGACACCGCCAAGGAAAAACCCGTCGAGGGCGAGATCATCGCCGTCGGCTCCGGCCAGCGCCGCGAGGATGGTTCGGTACAGCCGCTCGACGTGAAGGCCGGCGACCGCATCCTGTTCGGCAAGTGGTCCGGCAGTGAAGTGAAGATCGACGGCGAGGATCTCCTCATCATGAAGGAGTCCGACATCCTCGGCGTCATCGAAAACCGGCAGGAGGCGAGGAAGAAGGCGGCCTAAACGGCGCCTTCCGTTTCCTCGGGCTCGATCAGATAAGGAGCAACAACCATGGCAGCTAAAGACGTTAAATTTTCCGCCGACGCGCGCGAGCGCATGCTGCGCGGCGTCGATATCCTCGCCAACGCGGTGAAGGTCACCCTCGGTCCCAAAGGCCGCAACGTCGTCATCGAGAAATCCTTCGGCGCCCCGCGCATCACCAAGGACGGCGTCTCCGTCGCCAAGGAAATCGAACTGAAGGACAAGTTCGAGAACATGGGCGCGCAGATGGTCAAGGAAGTCGCGTCCAAGACCAACGATCTGGCCGGCGACGGCACCACCACCGCCACCGTGCTCGCCCAGGCCATCGTGCGCGAAGGCGCGAAAGCCGTCGCCGCCGGCGTCAATCCGATGGACCTCAAGCGCGGCATCGACCGCGCGGTGGACGTCGTGGTCGAGGACGTCAAGAAGCGTTCCAAGAAGATCAAGACCAATGACGAGATCGCCCAGGTCGGCACCATCAGCGCCAACGGCCAGGAAGACATCGGCAAGATCCTCGCCGAAGCCATGGCCAAGGTCGGCAACGAAGGCGTCATCACGGTCGAGGAAGCCAAGGGCCTCGAGACCGAACTCGACGTCGTCGAAGGCATGCAGTTCGACCGCGGTTATTCCTCGCCGTACTTCGTCACCAACGGCGACAAGATGGTCTGCGAACTCGACGAGCCCTTCATCCTCCTGCACGAGAAGAAGCTCGCCGACCTCCAGCCGCTCCTGCCCGTGCTCGAAGCCGTCGTCCAGGCCAGCCGTCCGCTGCTCATCATCGCCGAGGACATCGAAGGCCAGGCCCTCGCCACCCTCGTCGTGAACAAGCTGCGCGGCGGCCTGAAGGTTGCGGCCGTCAAGGCGCCCGGCTTCGGCGATCGTCGAAAGGAAATGCTGCAGGACATCGCCGTGCTCACCGGCGGCCAGGTCATCAGCGAGGACCTCGGCTTTAAGCTCGAGAACGTCACCCTGCAGATGCTCGGCCGCGCCAAGCACGTCACCATCGACAAGGACAAGACCACGGTCGTCGACGGCGCCGGCAAGAAGGCCGACATCCAGAACCGCGCCCAGAACCTGCGCACGCAGATCGAAGCCACCACCTCCGACTACGACAAGGAAAAGCTGCAGGAACGTTTGGCCAAACTCACCGGCGGTGTCGCGGTGATCAAGGTCGGCGGCGCCACCGAAGTCGAGGTGAAGGAAAAGAAGGACCGTGTCGACGACGCGCTGCACGCCACCCGCGCCGCGGTCGAGGAAGGCATCGTGCCGGGCGGCGGCGTCGCGCTGCTCTACGCCAAGCGCGCGCTGCAAAATCTCGAGGTCGACAACCCCGACCAGAAAGTCGGCGTCGACATCATCCGCCGCGCCCTCGAAGCCCCCGTGCGCCAGATCGCGGCCAACGCCGGTTACGATGGCGCCGTGATCTCGGGCAAGCTGCTGGAGTCCAAGGAACCCAACTTCGGTTTCGACGCCCAGCGCGGCGAATATCTCGACCTCGTCAAGGCCGGCATCGTCGACCCCACCAAGGTCGTCCGCGTCGCCCTCCAGGACGCCGCCTCCGTCGCGGGCCTCTTGATCACCACCGAAGCCATGGTCGCCGAACTGGCCGAAAAGAAACCGGCCGCCCCCGCCCACGCCGGCGGCGGCTACGACATGGATATGTAGCAAGGGCGAGGGCCCAGGGAGGCCGGGCCGGATGGCCGCACGGCTACGCGGTCATCCGGCCCGCGCCGCTCAACGCGGGACCTCGCATTTATTAAAACCGCGATCCGCTCTCCAATATTCTGTCATCACCCGGCGCGCGTAAGCGCGCCTCTTGAATACAAGTCGCGCGCAGCGCGGTGATCCATCCCTAAGCGCACGCGATCCTCTGCGCTCTACTTCTTTAGTCCCGCCCACTCGTCGCGCCGACTTGTCGCGCCAAAGCTGCGAAGCAGCGTAGGCGGAAGCTTTAGCGGAAGCGACGGGAGGCTGCGGAGCTTTCTACTTAGGCAGCCGCCCCTCAATCTCCGCATACATCCGCGCCAACGCACGCGGCGCCTGAATCTCCGACTCCGTCAGCTCCAGAAATTTCCCCCACTTCGCCTGCGCATTGGCCGGGCAATCTTTCTCACTCGGGCAGGGCGCGCCCGTGGGATGCAAACGCTTACCCTCCGCGACGATCAGCTCCATCACCGTCACCGCCTGCGCGAAGTCCGCTTTCAATTCGGCCGCTGTGCCCGCCGCGAAGCCGTGCCCCGGGATGTACCACGTCGCATCCATCCCTTGCGCCTTCTTCAAGGCCGCCAGCCACTCACTTGGGTATCCGGTGATCGTCGACGGGAAGATGTCGCGGTAATAAAGCTCGCTCATGAACAACACTTTTCTGGCCGGCAGAAAAACCACCAGGTCGCCGCCCGTATGCCCGCGCCCGATGTTCAGGATCTGCAGCTCCGTGCCGCCCAGGGTCAGGACGCGCTTGTCGTCCACCAGCTCCGTCGCCAGCACCGGCCTGTTCTGCCCCTGCATCGTCTTCAATGACGCGCTCGACGAGATGTAAACCGCATCCGGCCACGCCGCCTTGATCGTCGGGAACCCGCCGACATGGTCGCGGTGGTCCGACGCCATCACCACATACTTCAGCGGCAGCGGCGTCAGCTTCTTGATCGTATTCACCAGCGACGCCGCGCGCGCTTCATTGTCCTGGCCATCTACGAGCACGACGCCGTCCGTGGTGACCACAATCAGGCTGTTGGTGGTGAACGCCAGCTTCGGCGTGATCAATGTGTCTTCGTAGGCGTAGACGCCCGGCGCCAGCTGATGCGTGCGCGGAAAGTCCTCGATCTTGAGGCCATGATCTGCGAGGGCGGCCGACATGGAGGCGTCGGCGGCAGACGCGACAACAGGAACCGACGCAAAGCCCGCGCACAACAGCGCGGCCGCGAACAGACGAGATGTTTTCATGACAAGGTCCCCCAGGGATGTGACGAACCAAAAGCCTAATCCCACCCTCGCGCAAAGGGGAGTTAAACCGGTGTGTAACGCGTACACTGGGCCTGAAACCGTCTTCAGCCGCGCTCAAGTGTCGCGGCCTATATCTCTCCTGTCATGCTCGGGCTTGTCCGGGGCATCCAAGGTTGCGAAGCTCTTGGGGACAACCAACGGCATTACGTGATGTCGGTATAAATTGGCTGGTTAGGGGGCGAGATGGCTTTCAGCGTAAACGGACGTGATTTCGGAAAAGCAACGGCGCAAGGCGTCCACTTGCAGCAAATTATAGGCGCCTATCAACTTACGTTTATCGCTGAAATTTCCTTACGTAATACAAAAGAAGACTATGAGGCGACGGCTGAGATTCATGGAGCGCGCGTCTCGTTAAAAGGAATAGGTGGGGTTGCGCATCTGCTGGGTATGGCGCGGCCTGAAACACCGTTTCGGATCAGGCTTTTTGAATTTTCTCATTCCGAGCAAGTAGTGCTCTCCATGTCGGTGAGTGGGCAGCAGATCGCTGCTATTGAGGCGATGCGCAACGGCGGAGATTTGGACTTTGAGCTGATAGTGACGGGCAATGGATCAGCTGAACACGGCCCGTGCAGTGTCCATGATCAATGGATTTTTCACATCTCCAGATCGGAATGGATTGAGAAATTGAACAAATCGGGGGCGATAAACATCGAGCTGTTCGAGGTGCCGATTCCAATCGGGCCGAAAACGCCACAGGCGCGCCAAATTTTCGAGCACGTCGATAAGGCTCGCCGCCACCTCGCGGAAGCCGGTTTCTCTGATTGCGTCGCAGAATGTAGACTTGCAGTGCAGGAGCTGGGGGTCGAATGGACTCAGGAGGCGACCTGGTCCGACGGGGTTCTCAAAAAAATGGCAGTCGGAGATCGCGGCACTTCAAAGAAAGAGCGCGAACTTGCTGTCTTCGCCTCCGTGCGCAGCTATGCGCATCTACCTCATCACAGTGCGAGCGAGGGCGGGACGTCTGACTATACAAGAGCTGATGCCATCTTTGTGCTCAGCCTGACGATAGCGCTGACTGCACGCGTTTTTCGGGGCTAACAAGATTGATCAGCCGCGGGTCTGAGCGCGTTCTTTTGTGGGGGGCAAAGCGGATGTCAAACACGCTCATTTTTTCTGCCGAACAGAAAGCTATCGTTGCCGAGCTACGTGAACGACTTTCACGTAGCGATGAGCTATGGATAAATCGCCTCCTAACCGCTGGAAAGCTAGCGCAGCTTTCGGCGGACCTAGGATTGCCATTGTATGGTGATGAAACGATTACCGCGCTTTGGCAACGCGGCCTTTTGCGAGCGGACTTGATCCAATCCCAAAAACCCATAAAGCAATCCGGTCTCCGATACATAGGTCGCGGCGAGCGGAACTTATATCTCTACCTGGATGCTCGAACTGTGAAGCGTCGGCCTCAGGGATACGGTTCTTCAATCTCAAAAAAAAGCAAGCCGCGGAAAGATGTCCAAATTTACTTTCATCCTTTCCGCTTTTTCGTAGCTTACCACTTAGTGCGATCTTTTGAGTTGCGCACATCATTCGCCCAGTTCCTGGTTGACGACCGCGGTGTAGCGAGAACGGCCAACGGGCATCGAGACAACTTGAAACGATGGACTGCGACCAACAATTTTTGTGAGGCAGTTGAACGGTGGAATGACATCGCGGAAATCGCAATTGCCCTTGCCCCTTGTAGCTATGTCCAGATTTTCCAGAATCTAAGCTGGGGTGTCGGCGACTCCGCGGCCTCTTTACGTCGGAAGATCGCTGCTTATCGCGAAATTGTTAAGCCGGCACTTTTAACTCTTGGCCTCAAATTTCTTGAGCGCGTGCGGGAGCAGCTTTGCATCGACGCAGAGGTTATCGACAGCAATAAAGTCCTTCACGTCCTTCTTCGTCTTTGTAACCGTACCGAAAGAGGGCGGCTTAAGGGCCATATTGGTGGTGCCATGCAAGTTCTCGCTATGGCGGAGACAATCCGCCGTGCGGTGGAAGGGGCATTCGAGCAGAAGCTTAGAGAAGAAGATGAACTTGGCTTCGGCGAATGGATGGAGGGAGCGCGAAAGAGACTCTATGGATCTGAACGGATTATTGACGCTCCCAAACCGATAGCCCGTCAGTTTCTACAAACAATGGGCCTCGATTTCAGCGTGAAAATCCGCTGCTACCTCGAAGGTGAGACCGAGTGTGGGGCATTTGAGTCATTTACGTCAGGTGTTGATGGGATTGAATACATCAACCTCCGTGGTCAATTTCTTGAAAAGGGTGGAAATGCTCTCGCATTCGCTGATGCCCTGAAAAATGATATGCGGTCGCACATCTTTAGCCTGATCGTGCTTGATGGAGATGATGCAGAAATTGTTCGTATTGTTCGCAAGGCGGCAGCAAACGGAGACATGCTGGGATGGTTCTATGTCGCGCAGCCAGATTTTGAATACGGTAACTTCACGACGGAAGAGCTAGAAGAGGTCGCGTTAGAGTTGGCGATCAAAGCGCTAAATGCCCCCATAATAATCCCGCCCACAGTGAAAGGATCCGTGGCGGCAACGAACGGGAAGGCGTTTATGAAGGCCTTTGGGCAAGCGTACCCGCAACTACCTAAAATCGAAAAAGGAAGAGCTTGGGGTGAGGCGCTTATGCGGCAGGCTATTCGCACTCACTCAGGCCAGAGCGAACGTCAAATTATAAAAATCGCAAAGCAAATCAACTGGACTACGCAGCTCGGCTACCAGGACGCGTCGACCCGCTATCGAGTGAACCCGCAAAGCGGACAGCTCGAAAAGAATGGCTCGAACGGCATAGGTTGAAGGGCGTGCGAGAGAGGGCCGGTGTTGTTGAATTTACGGATCAGGGTTGCCGCTTGCTTCTGAGGCCTCGGAAATACGCAAAACCATCCTGATGCTGCTTAGTAAAACACTTAATAAGAGTGTATGTCTTCAATATCTCTCTAAAATCGCATAAACTCAAGTAGTTTAGCCTCGCTACCGGCGCGGGTATAGCCACTCATGATTACCGTCACTGTGACGGCGAGTATCTATTTTAGGGACGCGCTTCAACCTCTGAAGATAGCTCATGATCGATAAATTTCTCGACGGTGGTGCGAAGTACGTTCGAAACCCACTTGGGGTGATCGGACTTTTTATTGCCCTTATCTACGGTGCTGCGGCTCTCCTGGTAGGTACGACGGCATCCGTTCTAAATGTGGACCAAGTTTGGGCGCTCGTAGGATTTATCGTTGCTTTCCCCGTACTGGTTTTGGGGGTCTTCTTTTCTTTGGTCGTGTGGCACCACCAAAATCTCTATGCACCCCAGGATTTCCGTAGCGACGAGGGGTTCCTTAGGAATAGCGCTCCTAATCGCCTGGGAGAGCGTTTGGAGGAAGACGCACTCGAGTTAGACCATGATGATGTCGGAGCGGAACAAGACGTCGCGGATCCGGGCGCTGTCGCTCCAGTTGCCCCAAGAAGACAAAATCGGCTAGCGGATTTGTTCGTTGCCGAAAGTCTCGCGATTCAAGAGCTGGAATTGCGACATCACTTAAATTTTCGGCGTAATGTTGCCGTTGAGATTGCGAATCAATCCCTCGAACTTGACGGCGTAGCCGATGATTCTCGGGCGGTTCATATCGCAGAAATTTATGCAGTTGGTGAGGGAGGAATTCACGCCCTTCGTTCGCCCGCTAAAGTAGCGCGCCTTCATAGAGTCATTTCCGCAGGCCGAGCACTAGCCCTCGGTCGTGACGTCAAAGTTCTTCTCACTGTTGTTCTCAAGAAACGAGTTGCTGAAAAGGCCCGTCGGAAGCGAGAGCTTATGCACTGGCTGTCTCAAAACGGTCTTTCGAACGTTTCTGTCGAAATATTCGAATTGGAGGAACTTCTGCTCCGCTACGGCTTAAGTTCCTAAAGCCAACATTTAGCCGCGCTTCATTGTTTTCCAAGGCGCGTCAAACATCTACCGAGGCCATTGGGTCAACCTGCTGCAACGTTCAGATCGTGGCAATCTCACCCTCTTCTCGATTTCACACCCCAAGGCTTGGCGCGCGCCGATCGGCGCTTAGCCGAGTGTTTTCTCCCACCGTGATGAAAGCGGTCTGGAAGCAATATGTGCGTGACGGACTTCGGAAGCAGGAGATTCTCGACCTACATGATTATTTAGATTTTCACTGGTCTCAAAACGCCATATTTCCGAGTTTATCTGCACAAATAGCTGATGGCCGCTACGCTGCTTCTAGATCCCTTTCCGTCAGAATTGAAAAGAAGCTTGGCGTCACGCGGACTCTCATCATTCCGTGTGCAGAAGATGCAGTCGTCCTTCAATGTATTGTGGAAGCGCTGCATCCAGCGGCACGAAAGGCACAACCCTCTCGGAATTCCTTTTTTAGTCGAAGTCATGGATTCCAGGCGCCCGAACTCAGATTCTTAAAAGACTACATTTGGTTCAAACGCTGGGCGGAATTCGCAAAGTTGCGAATGGGCATTGTCACTACGCACAAATTTATCTGCGTTACAGATATTGCAAACTACTTTGATAACATAGACTACCGGCAGCTTCGAAATACGCTAACAACTTTAGATGCGTTTGACGAAGTGCTCTTTGATATCTTGTTTCACGTGCTTGATACGATTAGTTGGCGTCCTGATTACTTGCCATCACCTGGCCGAAGTTTGCCTCAAGTAAACTTTGACGCGCCGCGGCTACTGGCTCACATTTTCCTGTTTGAAATTGACGCATTTCTCAAAGAAAAAACGAGCGACCACTTCGTCCGCTGGGTAGACGATATTACTATTGCCGCACGCTCGCGTACTCAAGGGAAGCAATTGCTGCGTGATCTTGATGAGCTGTTGATGACGCGCGGGCTCAGATTGAATAGTGGAAAAACGGTCATACTTTCCGCGAAGGAAGCTCACGATTACTTCTGGACCGCCGAAAACTCTGTCCTCGATCAAACAACCGATGCGCTTAATAAAGCTGCGGGAAACGCTGCGCTAATTGCGAAGCTCTCCGGTCAGCTTAGAGTGCGCTTCGATAAATTTCTTAAGAAGAAGCCGTTGGGCCATTGGGATAAGGTCTACAAGCGATTTCTAACTCTGTTTACACGTCTTAAAGACCCGCACGCGCTGTTGCTGGCTAAGCAGGCGCTCATCGATAGTCCTGCATTGCGAGAGTCGTACTGGAGGTATCTTCGCGAACTTGGTGCTAGCAATAAGGGGTTTCAAGCGATCTCGTCATATGTCAGAAGCGAACACGCCCTAGACGACGCTTCGTTGTTTCAGGTGGCGTATACGCTGACCTCATGGGAAGTGCCTCCAGCGTCTCCGCAGGTTCGACGAATTCGCACATTGGCGAAGTCGCTTGGCGATAATAAATGGGTCGATAAGTCCCCTTTTTATTTTGTCGTTGCCCTTTGGCTTTTGGGAAAATACGGAAATCGGCGTCAGACCGTAGACTTAATTCGAAGTCATCAACTGCTTTGGCAGTCTTCGAGCTTCCTCTCGAGGCAGGTCGCGTCGATCTTGCCAAAGCTTCGTAAGGGGCGGGACGGCGCGGTTGTTCGCAAGCTGATCAACGCAACCGGCCATTCAGCGGCTACATCCGTAGTAATTAGTTTGGATAAAATCGCTGAGGGCGGACCGTCAATACCCGGTGACCTCGCGCTTTATATTTTGAACGGTCGGCAGAAGAGCAAATATTCGCTGCAACGATTTCTAATTTGCCTTCATACCTTAACTTCTACGGCCTACGATTCTGCCTCTCGTAACAATCTGCGAACTCAGTTGTACCGGTACCTTCAGGACCCCCTTTATCTTCGAGTTGTCAGAGCGATCCACTTGTAGCTATCGCTCCCTGCGATAGCTTGACAATGTCCCCAAAAAATATACAATGTCCCCATTTCGTTGTCATCGGAGACCTGCGAAATGGCGCCTTTACCGAAGCCGGCTCTGTCCCCAACCCTCACGGCTTCCGCGCCTTTTCTTGCGCCTGATCCTCCGCCCACCCCACGCCCCGCATTCCCCATCGCCGCCCTCGGCCCACGCCTCGGCGCGGCGGTCGCCGCCATCGCCGCGCGCACGCAAGGTCCCGTGCCGCTCGCAGCACATCATCTCCTCACGCTCGCCGCCCTCGCGGCGCAGCGCCTTGCCGCCGTGCGTCTGCCCACGGGCGCGCTGCGGCCCATCTCCTGTTATTTCGTCACGCTGGTGGGAACGGGTGAGGGGCGCGGGGCGCTCGCGGAGGCCGTCGTCGAACCGGCGCGGCGTGTGTGCGAGTCCGCGCCGCTGCAGCGTCAACGCCTGTTCTTCGATACGCCCGCGCCGAGTGGGTCCGATCGCTACCGCACGTTCCGCCACCAATCCGCGCTCTTCGCCGAACGCAGCGAGGCCGTCATCGCGTCGGCCCGCACGCGGCGCGCGGAAGCCGCAAGTCTCGCGGGTCTGTGGGATGGCCGGGTTGAGCACACCTCCGTTCTTACTGGCCCCATACATCCGCGCCTCTCGCTCCATTTCGTCGCCACGCCGCGCGATGGCGGCGGCGTGCTCGGCGATCCTCTGCTCGCCGATGGCGGCCTGCTCGGGCGTCTGCTCGTGGCCGCGCCGCCGTCGTGCATCGGCGAACGCGTCTGGTCCGCACGCAATGATGATGCGCCGCCGGAACTCGCCGCGTTTCACGATCATCTGAAAACGCTTCTGGCTGCGGACGCCACCGTCCACAGCCGCGCGCTCGCATTTACGGGCTCCGCCGCCGTCACGTGGTTCGACTTCGCGCAGGAGATGGAAGACGGCATGCGGGAAGGGCAGTCGTACGCCGCTATTCGCCCGCTCGCGGGCCGTCTCGCCGAACATGCGGCGCGCCTCGCCGCCATCATTGAGCTCATCGAAGATGAAGCTGTCACGGAGATTGATGAGACGGCCCTCGCACGCGGGCTAGACCTCGCGCGTTTCTACGCCGCCGAAGCCTTTCGCCTGCACGTGGCCGCGCCCATACTTGAAAGCATCCCCGACGCGGCGGACCAGCTTCAACGCTGGCTGGAACGCACCCACGACGGCCGCAGTGTCACCCTGCGCGAGGTCTGCCGGAGCGGCCCCGCCTGTTCACGCGATGCCGATGTCGCCTATCGCCTCATGCGCAGGCTAGAGCGTCTCGGCGTCATTCAGCCGAAAAGCGCGTCCACGCAACCGCCGGGCCAGCCGCGCCGCGTGCGTGAACCCTATTGCTGGACAGTTCGCCCGCTCGCGTCCACGCCTCACGCCGGGATGTCGCAAGATGTCGCATGATGTCGCACGCGGTGAAAATCCCGCAACGTCTTCCGGCACAAGCGAAATTGGAGAGATGTCGCATGTCGCGGATGTCGCACAGTTGCACGCGGCTTCAGCAGAAGATCCGCTCCACGGCCCCGGCGAGCATTGGCTCGACATGGCCGAACGCCGTTTCGTCGAGGTGGAGCTGCGCATCGCGCTCACCATCAAGCTTTTCGGCGGCATGCTCGGCGGTGCGCATATCGGTGTTGTCGGTGGCACCGCCGCCGGCAACGCCAGCTTCGGCTTCGCGCTCGGCGCGCTCATCGGCGCCGCCGTCGGCCGCCTGTGGCATGAGATTGACGTTAGAAGACGGCTTAATAGAGCGCGCGCGGAGAAGTGTTAATCGGTTGACGAGCACGATGGCCGAAAGGCTGCGTCTTTCCGCAGCTCTGGCAATTATAGTAGTCCTGGCCGCTTCCCCGATGCGAAAATTGGAGTATCGCTTTCTGTTGTCGCTGAAAGCAGTTTGCGCAGAGGCGGTGAACCGGCTCACCGTTAGCTTTCTCCGTCTTAAGGAGATAGGCGAAAGTGCCATCGCCGAAATCGGTCAGCTGATACCTGTCTTGCTCGGTGGCCCAGGATTCCATACTTGCGATTTTTTCCTTAAGCGCTCGTACTTGCTCAAGCAGTTCCGCCTGAGCTGTGTGAGCCGCAAAGACGGCTGTTTGCGTGGAGAGCAGCTTGTTTTGAATATCTACGATGGCGGCCGAGACCTGCACCTGATCCCGAACGTCCACTACAGTCTTCAACATATTGAGCCCGGCATTAATCCCGCCGAAGCCGGAAAGAATCGCGCTCATATCTGCCATTTTGGCACCCTCAGATTTTGTGCGGGTTCTGATATTGTATCCCATACTATCGCTGGGCGTGCTTCTGCGCCTAGCGTGGCCTGTCTTCGGGCTTCTCTTTCCCTGTGGATAAAACCCCCGGAACGGGTGACGCCCGCGTCCCCACCCACTATCTTCCTCCCATGACCCACGCCCCCTTCGTTCACCTGCGCGTCCACTCGGCCTATTCCATGTCGGAAGGGGCCATCAAGGTCGGCAAACTCGTCGGCTTGTGCGTCGCCAATGAGATGCCCGCCGTCGCGCTCACCGACACGCGCAACCTCTTCGGCGCGCTGGAATTCTCCATCGAGTGCACCAAGAACGGCGTGCAACCCATCATCGGCTGCCAGCTCTCCGTGCGCCGCGAGGACACCGCGACGCCCGGCCATGGCCAAAGCGCGCGCCTGCCGGAGCCGGATGTCTTGGTCGTGCTGGTGCAGAACGAGAAGGGCTACGCCAATCTCCTGAAGCTCACCAGCAAGGCCTTCCTCGAAACAGAAAGCGGCGAAACGCCCCAGATCTCCTGGGCCGATGTCGAGAAACACAGCGAAGGCCTCATCGCGCTCACCGGCGGTCCCGCGGGCGTCATGGGCCGCCATCTGCTCGACGGCCAGCGGGCGAAAGCGGAGGACACGCTCCTGAAGATGAAAGCCATCTTCCCGGACCGCCTCTACATCGAACTCATGCGGCATGGAATTAAGGCCGAAGAGCGCATCGAACCCGGCCTCATCGATCTCGGCTACGCGCATGGCGTGCCGTTCGTCGCCACCAACGACTGCTACTTCGCCGACGAGGGCATGTACCAGGCCCACGACGCGCTCATCTGCATGGCCGAGAAATCCTTCGTCTCGGTTCACAACCGCCGCCGCCTCACGCCGCACCACCGTTTCAAAACCGCCGCGGAGATGGTGAAGCTGTTCGCCGATATTCCGGAAGCGACCCAGAACACGCTCATCATCGCCCAGCGCTGCGCCTACAAGGTCGAGGAACGCAAACCCATCCTGCCGCGCTCGCCCAAAACCGGCGACCGCACGGAAGAAGAGGCGCTGCGCCAGCTCGCGCGCGACGGCCTCGAAAAGCGCCTCGCCAATCAGGTGCTCACGCCCGACATGAGCCCCGAGAAGCGCGCCGAGGTGACGAAGACCTACAAAGACAGATTGGAGTTCGAGCTGGATACCATCGTGAAGATGGGATTCCCCGGCTACTTCATGATCGTCGCGGACTTCATCCAGTGGGCCAAGGATAAAGACATTCCCGTCGGTCCGGGCCGCGGTTCGGGCGCCGGCTCCGTCGTGGCGTGGTCCCTGACAATCACCGACCTCGATCCGCTTCGCTTCAATCTCCTGTTCGAACGCTTCCTCAACCCGGAACGCGTCTCGATGCCCGACTTCGATATCGACTTCTGCCAGGACCGGCGCGACGAGGTCATCCGCTACGTCCAGAAAGAATACGGCCGCGATCGCGTCGCGCAGATCATCACGTTCGGTAAACTCCAAGCCCGCGCCGTCTTGCGCGGCGTCGGCCGCGTGCTCGAGATGCCGCTCGGGTTCGTGGATAAAATCTGCAAAATGGTTCCGGCGAACCCGGCCAATCCGGTGTCGTTGAAACAGGCCCTGGAATCCGAGGAAGAACTCAAGAACCTGCGCGACACCGACGATACGGTGAAACACCTCATCGATATCTCGCTTAAGCTCGAAGGCCTCTACGCCCACGCCTCCACCCACGCGGCAGGTCTCGTCATCGGCGACCGTCCGTTGGACGAGCTGGTGCCGCTCTACCGCGATCCCGCGTCCGACATGCCCGTCACCCAGTTCAACATGAAGTGGGTCGAACCGGCGGGCCTCGTGAAGTTCGACTTCCTCGGCCTCAAGACTCTCACCGTGATCGAAACGGCGGTGAAACTTTTACGGAAGCGCGACATCAACTTGGACATCTCCAAGATCCCGCTGGACGACAAGGCCACCTACACCATGCTCACCCGCGCCGATGCGGCCGGGGTGTTCCAATTGGAAAGCACGGGCATGCGCGACGTCTTGCGCAAGCTGAAGCCCGACGTGTTCGAGGATCTCATCGCCATCGTGGCGCTCTATCGCCCGGGCCCGATGGACAACATCGACAGCTTCGTGAACCGCAAACACGGCCGCGAACCCATCGAGTATATGCATCCCGCCATGGAAGCGATCCTGAAGGAGACGTACGGGATCATTGTCTACCAGGAGCAGGTGATGCAGGCCGCCCAGGTGCTGGCCGGCTACAGCCTCGGCGGCGCCGATCTGTTGCGCCGCGCCATGGGTAAGAAGATCCAGGCGGAGATGGACAAGCAGCGCGCCACCTTCATCGAAGGCGCCGGCAAGTTCCGCGACATCCCGCCCGACCGCGCTTCCACCATCTTCGACACCATTGATAAGTTCGCCGGCTACGGCTTCAACAAGTCGCACGCGGCCGCCTACGCCTTGGTGGCCTATCAAACCGCATACTTGAAAGCCAACTACCCGGCCGAGTTCCTGGCCGCGTCGATGACCCTCGATATGCACAACACCGACAAGCTCGCCGACTTCAAGACCGAGCTGAAGCGTCTGCACATCGAGATCCTGCCGCCGGATGTGAACCGCTCCGATGTCACCTTCAGCGTCGAGAACGGCGCCATTCGATATGCATTGGCCGCGCTCAAGAACGTCGGGGCAGGGGCCATGCAGGCCCTCGTCGATGAGCGGCGCAAGAATGGCCCCTTCAAGTCGCTCTCGGATTTCGCCAACCGTCTCGACACCTCGGTCATCAACAAGCGTCTCCTGGAGAACCTCGTCAACTCCGGCGCGCTCGACGAACTGCACCCGAACCGGGGGCAATTGTTCGCCGGCATCGAGATCGTGCTCCGCCACGCCCAGCACAGCGCCGGCGCGCGCAACTCAAATCAGGTCAGCCTGTTCGGCGGCGACGACAGCCACAGCAAGATCACCCTTCCCAAGGTCAACGAGTGGCGCAAGTTCGAGAAGATCGCCCACGAGCATGACGCCTTCGGCTTCTATCTGAAGGACCATCCGCTCGACACATACTCCGGCACGCTGGAATCCCTGAAGGTCATCAAGGCGCGCGATCTCGAAACCCTCACGCCCGATCAATGCGCCAAACCCATCCGCATGGCCGGCACCGTCCAGGAAAAACGCGAACGCATCGGCAAGCGCGGCAACAAGTACGCCTTCGTCAAATTCCAGGACTCCACCGGCTCCTTCGAAGCGATGATGTTCTCCGAAGTCCTCGCCGCCAGCCGCGAATTATTGGACGGCGAGTCCGCGGTGCTTCTGACCCTCGACGCTCAGTTGGAGAACGGCAAAGTCCGCCTGCTGACAACACGCGTCGACGATCTGGAAAAAGCCGCCGCCGCCCGCGTGCGCAACCTCGAACTCCTCGTCACCAACGACCTGCCCATCCACGAACTCTCCGGCCTCCTCAGCGCCGACGGCCGCGGCAACGGCAAAATCGTCGTCGTCACAAGACAAAACGGCCACTTCGTCCACCTCGCCTTGCCCGAACGCTACGCCATCCAACCCAAGACCCTCACGGGCTTACGCGAAATGCACGGCGTCACCGAGATCCGCGAGTTCTAATGAATGGACTTCCGCTCATTGAAGAAATGATCGGAAGTCCATGGTGTCTTTTTTGGCGCGCGGTGCGTCCGCCGGAGATGTTTGGTGTCTTCTTTTCTGGTCATCCTTGCGCGCAGCGCGAGGATCCAGGGGTATTTCGTTTTTCATTTTCTCGTCATCCTGGGCGTAAGCCCAGGATCCAGGGTTACGACACTGATACGCTGCCACAGGCACTTCACCTTCGGCACTCATCCGTCCAAGCAACCCTGGATCCTGGCCCTGCGGTCCAGGATGATCAAAAACCAGAAACCCCTGGATCCTCGCGGCCCTTGGCCGCAAGGATGACGGCGGTGCCTATAACTTCCCCTGTCATCCTTGGCTCGCCCTGTCACGCCGAAGCTGCGCAGCAGCGTAGGCGGAAGCGCCGAGGATCCAGGGGTTTCTCATTTTTTGGATTTCTCTTTTCTGGTCATCCTGGGGCTTGTCCCCAGGATCCAGGGTTACGACACTGGTACGCTGCTCCATACACAGTGCCGGCCGCATTCATTCGATCTCGCAACCCTGGATCCTCGCGGCCCTTGGCCGCAAGGATGACGGCGGTGTCTATAACTTCCCTTGTCATCCTTGGCGCGAAGCGCCGAGGATCCAGGGGTTTCTGTTTTCCCTTTTCCGCACACTCCCCATGACCCCGCAAACCACCCTCATCGCCCTCGCGCAACTCCTCGCCACGTCGCTCTGGTTCTCCGCCAACGTCGCGGGCGGGACGGCGCAGTATCTCGGCGCCATGACCATGGCGGTGCAGGGCGGGTTCATCACCGGCACGCTTCTCTTCTCCTTCGGCGGTCTCGCGGACCGGTTCCGGCCCTCGCGCGTGTTCGCGCTGTCGGCCATCCTCGGCGCGCTGTTCAATCTCGCCTTCGCTTATTCAACGGACTCCATGGCCGTGCAGCTTGTCCTGCGCGTTCTTGTCGGGGTCTCGCTCGCGGGCGTCTATCCCATCGGCATGAAGATGGCCGTCGCCTGGGCGCCGGATAAAGCGGGCCAAACCTTGGGCCTGCTTGTCGGCATGCTCACCCTCGGCACCGCGCTGCCCATGGGCGTGCGCGCGCTCGGCAGTCACGCCGCCTGGCAAACGCCGATGCTCGTTTCCTCGGTGCTTGCGCTCGCCGCCGCCGCGATGATCTTCAAGCTCGGCGATCCGGCCACCATGGCCAAAGGCGCGCCCGCGCACGCCGGCAGTTTCTTCCTCGCCTTCAAGCTCCCGAAGTTCCGCGCCACCGCCTTCGCCTACTTCGGCCACATGTGGGAGCTCTACGCCTTCTGGACCATCGTCCCGCTGCTCGTCGCCTCGGCGATCCTGGGCACGCCGTTCGACGATCCGCAAATCGGCTGGGCGATCTCCTTCGCCGTCATCGGCGTCGGCTGCATCGGCTGCATCTGGGGCGGCGGCGTCACCCGGCGTCTCGGGTCGGAACGTGTCGCGGGTGCGTCGCTCGCCATCTCCGGCGCGATGTGTCTTCTCTATCCGCTTCTACATTCCGCGCCGCTTGCGGTGCGCATCCTCGCGCTGCTGATCTGGGGCGGCGCGGTCATCGCGGACAGCCCGCAGTTCTCCGCGCTCGCGGCCCGTCACTGTCCGCCCGCGCTCATCGGCAGTTCCCTCGCGCTGCAAACCAGCATCGGTTTCGCCGTGACCATCGTCTCGATCCTCATCGCCACCAAAGCGCATGCCGCGCTCGGCGATAAGGTCGCCTGGATCTTGCTGCCCGGCCCCGTGCTTGGGCTCATCGCGCTACGGAAGATGTGGTTCACGCCGTTCGAGGAGATCTTGCCGCCGCTCGCGCCCACGCAGGCCGCGCGCGACGAAGCCAAGAAGGACCGCGCCGATTGGTATCGCCGCCGCGCCGAGGAAACCTTCGAACGCGCGGCGCGCACCCCCGACGCGGAAACGCGCGCGGGACTTATAAGAGTGGCGGAAGATTGGAAGCGGCTCGCGGAAGCCGCTCAGAACGAGTGACGATTAACCGACGAGCGCGCCGAACGAACTTGGCGCCTTGTCGTCACGCCCGGCCAGCGAAAGCCACTGCTCGGCCATCTCAAGGAAAATCGCCTTGTCGGTCTCATGCGGCGCCCGGCGCGCCTCGGCGAGGCACTCCACGGCACGGAGGCGGTAACTTTCAAGAGTCTGGGGCATCGCACTGTCCTTGGGCATCACGGACAGCATCTAAGAGCGCGGCGCGTGTAACAGGTAGTTGGGGTTTGCCCGTATCCGCGAATTCGGCGGCCTGGCGGGAAGAAACTCCCCCGCAATCGCTCCGCCGGGAAAGAACGTTTTATCTAGCCGGCGAAGACGCGGCGGCGGCCGACGCCAAAGGTCAGGCGCAGGCGGCGGGCGATGGCCGCGCGCGAACGGCGCCAGCGGGCGTAGTGCGCCACATCGCGGCGGATCGATCCGATCACCAGCGCCACCATCGACATATCGTCCAGATAGCCGATGCCGGGGACGAAGTCGGGCATCAGGTCGAAGGGGTTCAGCACGTACAGCAGCGCGAAAGCGCCGGCGAGGGCGGTCGAGCGCGGGATGTCCCGGTAGGTCCCGTTGGCATAGTCCTTGAGCATGGCCAGAAGCAGGCTCACGTCATTGCCCATCTCGGCCAAGGGGCCGTTGATCAGTTTGCGCAGGCCCTTGGACCGGCGCACGACCCGTACGATGTCGGCGCCCTTCATATTGCGAAGGCCGGTGCGGAGCAGGCGGGTGAGGGTGGCTTGATCGATCTGCATGGCGAAACCCTAGACGGTCCGAGGTCCCATTTAAATGGAGCGGCCGGGCAAAAGTTTCAACCTATTGAGAATATTGATGTAAAGGCGCGCCTGAGACCTTTTCGGCGGCTTTCCGCTAGACATTATATAAGCAAACGCCTATACCCCCGCCCATTCCACACCTGGGTGCGGGCGTTTTGGTGTTCAAAACGTCCATTCCGGTGTCTCCCCTGGCGGGGAGATTCCACCACCTGGGGAGGCAAAACCGGAAAAAAAGAGGATCACATGGCAGCATTGCCTGATTTTTCCATGCGTCAGCTCATCGAAGCCGGCGCCCACTTCGGCCACAACACCCGCCGCTGGAACCCCAAGATGAAGCCATTCCTGTTCGGAGTGCGCGACGGGGTCCACATCATCGATCT
Organism: Rhodospirillaceae bacterium; assembly: GCA_050246995.1. GTDB lineage: Bacteria > Pseudomonadota > Alphaproteobacteria > Rhodospirillales > Rhodospirillaceae > SHVO01. The sequence goes on from JBFWVA010000003.1 coordinate 307,746, forward strand.
GCAGCAGTCGGTTCCGATGCTGCAGCGCGCGATGCAGGCCATTCACGACGTCACCGCCGCCGGCGGCCGCGTGCTCTTCGTGGGCACCAAGCGCCAGGCGCAGGAACTCGTGAAGGAATACGCCGAGCGTTGCGGCCAGTACTTCGTCAACCACCGTTGGCTGGGCGGCACGCTCACCAACTGGAAGACCGTCTCGCACTCGATCAAGCGCCTGAAGGACCTCGAAGCCCGTCTCGGCGATGAAGCCCAGCTCCACGGCCTCACGAAGAAAGAACAGCTCGAGCTCACGCGCGAGCAAGAGAAGCTGAACCGCTCTCTCGGCGGCATCAAGGACATGGGCGGCCTGCCGGACATCCTGTTCGTGATCGACACGAACAAGGAATCCATCGCCGTCAATGAAGCGCGCGTGCTGGGCATCCCGGTCGTCGCGATCTTGGACAGCAACTCCGATCCCGCGCACATCACGTACCCGGTTCCGGGCAACGACGACGCCATCCGCGCGATCAAGCTGTACTGCGAACTCGTGGCCAACACCGTGCTCACGGGCATCAAGGACGAAATGAAGACCGCCGGCGTCGATATCGGCGCCCAGGAAAACGCTCCGGCCGAGACCCTGCCGGAAGGCGAAGAAGGCGGCCCGGTCGTCGTGAAGAAGCCGCGCTCGCGTGCGCGCGGCGGCAAGAAGGAAGAAGGCGCCTCGGCTCCGGCCGAAGCCTAGTCTTCATATTTCTTCCCGCGGAACGAAAAGCGGTTTTCCGTCTTTTCGTTCCGCGGATACTACCTCGCGGCCCGTTGCCGCTCCCCAGATATTCCCGAGGATCCCATGGCTGCTATTACCGCCCAACTCGTAAAAGACCTGCGCGAAAAGACCGGCGCGGGCATGATGGATTGCAAGAACGCGCTCAACGAAACGAACGGCGATATGGAAGCCGCGATCGATTGGCTGCGCAAGAAGGGTCTCTCGCAGGCCGCCAAGAAGTCGAGCCGCGTCGCCGCTGAAGGCCTTGTCGGTGTCGCCACCGCCGGCAACGCCGGCGCCGTGATCGAAATCAACGCCGAAACCGACTTCGTCGCGCGCAACGTCCTGTTCCAGGACTTCGTCGACAGCGCCGCGAAGATCGCGCTCGAAGTGAAGGGTGACCTCGAAGCCCTGAAGGGCAAGCCGCACCCGGGCGAAAGCCGCACGGTGTCCGAGCAGCTCACGCACCTCATCGCCACCATCGGCGAGAACATGGCGATCCGCCGCGCGGCCGCTATCGCCGTGTCCGACGGCGTCGTGTCGTCCTACATCCACACCGCCATCCGTCCGGGCCTCGGCAAGATCGGCGTGCTCGTCGCGCTGGAATCGACCGGCGACAAGGCCAAGCTCGCCGAACTCGGCAAGCAGATCGCCATGCACGTCGCCGCCGCGAAGCCGGACGCCCTCGATATCGCGTCGGTCGACCCGGCCGTGCTCGAGCGCGAGAAGGCCATCTACCGCGATCAGGCCACGCAGTCCGGCAAGCCGGCCGATATCGTCGAGAAGATGCTCGTCGGCCGCGTGCGCAAGTACTACGAAGAAGTCGTCCTGCTCGAGCAGCCCTACATCATGGATGACAAGATGAAGGTCTCGGCCGTTGTCGAGAAGCTCGCCAAGGAACTCGGCGCCCCGGTGAAGCTCGCCGGCTTCCTCCGCTTCGGTCTGGGTGAAGGCATCCAGAAGAACGAAACCGACTTCGCGGCCGAAGTCGCGGCGATGTCTTCGAAGTAACCTTCGCTTTCTTCCCCGTTCCCGGGCGCTGGGTTTGGTATATGATGCCACCCCAGCGCTCGGACCGGACTTCAAGGGACGGCAAAACCGTCCCTTTTTTATGAGTTGAGGAAGGTGAGGAAATGGCGCCGCTGCCGTACAAACGCATCATGTTGAAAGTCTCCGGCGAGGGCCTGATGGGTCCTGCCGAGTACGGCCTGCATAACGAAACCGTCGCCAAGCTCGCCCGGGACATCAAGACCGTCACCGGCATGGGCAAGGAAGTCTGCCTCGTCATCGGCGGCGGCAATATCTTCCGCGGGATCTCGGGCGCCGCCCAAGGCATGGACCGCGCCAGCGCCGACTACATGGGTATGCTCGCGACCGTGATAAACGCGCTGGCCGTCCAGAACGCCCTGGAATCGATCGACGTGCCGACCCGCGTCCAGTCCGCCATCGCCATGTCCCAGGTCTGTGAATCCTATGTCCGCCGCCGCGCCGTCCGGCACATGGAGAAAGGCCGCGTGGTGATCTTCGCCGCCGGCACCGGCAATCCGTTCTTCACGACCGATACCGCGGCCGCTTTGCGCGCCGTCGAGATGAACTGCGACGCGCTCCTGAAAGCCACCCAGGTGGACGGGGTTTACGATAAGGACCCCAAGAAACACCCCGGGGCGGTGCGCTATGAGCGCCTGACTTTTGACAAGGTTATTTCCGACGATCTTCGCGTGATGGATACCTCCGCCATTGCCCTGGCGCGGGACAACCATCTGCCGATCGTCGTGTTCGATATGCATAACGAAAACGCCGTCGCCGATGTGCTTCGCGGCAATGGCCGCTTCACGGTCATCGCCACCAAGGCGGCGGCTTAAGGTTTAGGAGAGGGGTGAGGATATGGCCCAAAGCTACGCAGACTTGAAAAAAGATCTTCAGCACAAAATGGAAGTCAGCTTCGAGCACGCCAAGAAGGAATTCTCCGGCTTGCGGACGGGCCGTGCCAGCGCCGCGCTGCTCGATCCCGTCATCGTCGACGCTTACGGCAGCAAGATGCCCCTTAATCAGGTGGCCTCGGTGTCCGTGCCGGAACCGCGCCTGATCTCGGTCTCCGTGTGGGATAAGGGCATGGCGAAAGCGGTGGAGAAGGCGATCCGTGATGCCAACCTCGGCCTCAACCCGATGGCCGACGGCACCTTGATCCGCGTTCCCATTCCGCCGCTCACCTCCGAGCGCCGCCAGGAACTGACCAAGGTCGCGCACAAGTACGCTGAACACGCCCGCGTCTCGATCCGCAACGTGCGCCGTGACGGCAACGACGTCCTCAAGAAGATGGAAAAAGACCACGTCATCTCCCAGGACGAGCACAAGAAGTACGCCGAAGAAGTCCAGAAGATGACGGACCAGTACATCGCCAAGGTCGACGAGGCGGTGAAGCATAAAGAAGCGGAAATCACCCAGGTCTAATGCTCTTCAATCCCGCCTCCCTGCAGCCGGCCAACGACCGCCCCGATCAGGGCACGCCGCTGCACGTGGCCATCATCATGGACGGGAACGGGCGCTGGGCGAAGGCGCGGGGTCTGCCCCGCACCGCCGGTCACAAGCGCGGCGCGGACGCGGTCAAAAAGGTCGTGAAGAGCGCCGGCAGTTTGGGCGTGCGCTACCTCACCCTCTTCGGCTTCTCTTCCGAGAACTGGCAGCGCCCCGAGACCGAGGTCCGCGACCTCATGGGTCTGCTCCGCTTTTATCTCGAGCACGATATCGCTGAACTGGTCGAGAACGGCATCCGCCTGCGGGTGATCGGCGACCGCGCCCGCTTTTCGGCCGATACGGTGAGCCTCATCGAGGCCGCCGAACGCAAAAGCGCGTCCAACACCAAGATGGACCTGACCATCGCACTCAGTTACGGCGCCCGTCAGGAAATCTTGACGGCGACCCGCGCCTTGGCCGCCGACTGCGCCGCCGGCCGCATCACCCCGGACAGCATCGACGAGGAGGCCTTCTCCCGCCGGCTCTTTACGGACGGCACGCCGGACCCCGATCTTCTGATCCGCACCTCCGGCGAACTGCGCATCAGCAACTTCCTGCTTTGGCAGCTGGCCTACACCGAACTCCTGTTCACCGAGACCCTGTGGCCTGACTTCGGCCATGCCGAGCTCGAGGCGGCCATCGCCACCTACCGTAACCGCGAGCGCCGCTACGGCGCGGTCACCAGCTAGCGGGCGCATCTCATGCTTTGGACCCGTATCGCCTCGGGTGTTGTTCTGGGGCCCTTGTTTCTGGTGGTGGTCTACTTCGGACATCCCGCCTTCCACGTGATGATCGGGCTCATCGCCGCCCTGATCGCCTGGGAATTCGTGCGGATGGATAGCCAGCTTGATAAACGGATCCGGGCGGTCCTTCTGGCCCTCGGCGTCGTCGGCGGCATCCTGATCCCGGTCTACGCGCCCTGGGCCATGATCGTGGTCGCCCTAGGCTTGGCCGGTGTGATGCTCCGCCGCGAAACCGTTTTCGTCGCCGTGCCCTACGCCGTCCTCCCCGCGGTCACGCTCGCCTACATCTGGGCGGCCGGCGGCGGCGGACGTGAGGCGTACACGGTCGCAACCGCCTCCGGCTTCACGGTGGACGGCGGCAGCTTCTCCATCTTTTGGGCGCTCGCGGTCGTCTGGGCCACCGACATCGGCGCCTACGCCGTCGGCCGCACGATCGGCGGCCCGAAGCTCGCCCCGTCCATCAGCCCCGGCAAGACCCGCTCGGGCGCGATCGGTGGCTTGGTGTGGGCCGTGGCGCTCTCGGCGCTGCTTTTATGGGTCTTCAGAATTCAGATTAAGCCCTCGCATATCGGCGTTGCGTTCTTAATGTCGATTGTGAGTCAGATGGGTGATCTATTTGAATCCGCTGTAAAAAGACGTTACGGCGTCAAGGACTCCGGGGCGCTTATCCCGGGCCATGGCGGCTTCATGGACCGCTTTGACGGATTGTGGGCCGCGGCTCCTATCATGGCCGTGTTTTGCGTTATTCTCGGCGGCGGAGTTCAACGGTGGTAGCCCACATGAGCAGCCGCAAGCGCGTGACGATCCTCGGCTCGACCGGGTCCATCGGCGATAGCACCGTCGATCTCATCGACCGCAGTCCCGACGCCTTTGACGTCGTCGCTCTCACCGCCAATGGGAACTGGGCCAAGCTCGCCGAACAGGCCAAGCGCCTGAAGCCCGCCATCGTCGCCGTCGCCGATACCGCCGCCCATGCCGATCTCAAGGCCGCCCTGGCGGGCACCTCGATCCGCGTGGTCGCCGGACCGGAAGGGGTCTGTGAGGCCGCGGCCGAACCGTCGGACTGGGTCATGGCCGCCATCGTCGGCGCCGCCGGCCTGAAGCCGACCCTGACCGCCGTCGCCCGCGGCGCCTGCATCGCCCTGGCCAACAAGGAATGCCTGGTCAGCGCCGGGACCGTCTTCATGGACGCCGTGGCCAAGCACAAGGTCACCTTGCTCCCGGTGGACTCCGAGCATAACGCCATCTTCCAGGTCTTCGACTTCGACCAGAAAGAGAAGATCCGGAAGATCATCCTCACCGCCTCGGGCGGTCCGTTCCGCTCCTGGTCGTCCGCTCAGATGGGCGAGGCGACCCCCAAGCAGGCCGTCGCCCACCCCAACTGGTCCATGGGGGCCAAGATCTCGGTGGATTCCGCCACCATGATGAACAAGGGCCTCGAGGTCATCGAGGCCCATCATCTGTTCGGCCTGCCCAGCGATCAGATCGACGTCCTGGTCCACCCGCAGTCCGTGATCCACAGCATGGTGGAATATTGCGACGGGTCGGTGCTGGCCCAGCTCGGCAGCCCCGATATGCGCACCCCCATCGCCTACGCGTTAGGGTGGCCGAAGCGTCTTGATGCACCAACCACGCGACTCAACCTCGCCGCGTTAGGCTCGCTCACGTTCGAGCAGCCCGATGAAATCCGCTTCCCGGCCCTGCGTTTGGCCCGCCGCGCGTTGCAGTCGGGCGGTAGCGCCCCTACAATTCTTAACGCCGCCAACGAAGTCGCCGTGGCGCGGTTTTTAGCCGGAGACGTGGGCTTCCTTGATATTGCCGCAATCGTCGAGCACACCATGGACCAAGTGGCGCACCAAACGCTCACGACCCTCGAGGAAGTCATGGCGGTCGACGCGGAAGCCCGCCGTGTGGCGCGAGCGGCGACCAACCTGAGCGCGGCCGCCGAGTAGGCGCCGCGATGACGATATACCGCCGCTTCACCGCGGCCCTAGGAGATGCACAGCGTGCTTGAACACCTTTTCGGCGTTCCGTTTACACTCGTTAGCTTCTTCGTCGCCCTGTCGGTCGTGGTGTTCGTCCACGAGTTCGGCCACTTCTTCGTCGCCCGCCGCTGCGGCGTGCGTTGCGAAGCCTTCTCCATCGGCTTCGGCCCCGAGATTTTTGGGCGCACCGATAAACACGGCACGCGCTGGAAGCTCTCGCTGATCCCGCTCGGCGGTTACGTGAAGATGTTCGGCGAAGGCGAGACCATGCAGGTCGTCGAAGGCGGCAAGACTACGGAAGTGCCGCGCGAGCTCACCCCGGAAGAACGCGCCGTGTCCTTCCGCTATAAGACCCTTGGCCAGCGCGCCGCGATCGTGTTCGCCGGCCCGGCCGTGAACCTCATCTTTGCCGTCCTCGTCTTCTGGCTGACCTTCTCGATTGGCGGCCGTCCGACCACCGACCCCGTCATCGGCGGGATCGTCGAAGGCGGCGCGGCGGCGGAAGCCGGCATCCTGCCCGGGGACCGCATCATCACCATCGACGGTAAGCCGGTCGAGCGGTTCGAGGACATCCAAACCATCGTGCTGCTCGCCAACGGCGCGCCGATGGAGATCGGCATCCGCCGCGAAGGCGCCGGCGACCAGGTGTTCTCGGTCACCCCGCGCGTGCGCGAGGACAAGGACGAAGACGGGAAGGTCACCAAGCGCCTGATGCTCGGGATTCAGGCGTCGCGCGAACACATGACCGTCACGCGTCTCAATCCCATCGCGGCCGCCGGTGCGGCGTTCGGTCAGGTCTACGACGTGATCCACACGACCAAGGTCGCCGTCGGCCAGATGATCGCGGGCCAGCGCGGGACCGAGGATTTGGGCGGCCCGATCCGTATTGCACAGATTTCAGGGCAGGCGGCCAAAACCGGGGTCCTTGGTTTCATTCTCTTTATGGCGATTCTGTCGATTAATCTTGGGGTTGTGAACCTTTTCCCGGTCCCGCTCCTTGACGGCGGACACCTCATGTTTTACGCCATCGAAGCCGTGCGCGGACGACCGCTTTCGGAACAGGTCCAGGAATGGGGTCTGCGTGTGGGATTGGCACTTGTCCTTACTCTGATGCTGTTCGTGACCTGGAACGACATCGTCCAGTTGATCCGCACATAGAAGGTAAACCGCTACTGCGTTAGCGCTGGCGGATCGATAAAGCTGGGAAGGTTTCGATGATTGGGGCGTCTGGAACGGTTCGGCGCAGCGTGCGGCGCGGGTGGCATCTTGTGCCGCTGTCCGCCCTTCAGGCAGGGGCCATGCTCGCGCTCCTCTCTGGCGCGGCCGTGGTGGCATTGCCGGCAACGGAAGTCCGCGCGCAGAGCGCGACGGACACTATTCAAGGCATCGCCGTTCAAGGCAGCCAGCGTATCGAACCGGCGACGGTCCGCACGTACGTCACCGTGCGTGAAGGCGATCCGTTCGATCCCGCGCGCATCGACCAGTCGCTGAAGAATCTGTTCGGCACGGGCCTGTTCGCCGACGTGTCCATCAGCCGTGGCGAGAACGGCGTTCTCGTCATCCGCGTGGTCGAAAACCCGATCATCAACCGGATCTCGCTCGAAGGTAACGACAAGATCAAGGACGATGACCTGAACAAGGAAATGTTGCTTCGTCCGCGCGTCGTGTACACGCGCAACAAGGTGCAGCAGGACGTCGAAAAGATCCTCGAGCTCTATCGCCGCAAAGGCCGTTTCGCCGCGCGCGTCGATCCAAAGGTCATCGAGCTTCCGCAGAACCGCGTCGATGTCGTCTTCGAAATCAGCGAAGGCAGCCCGACGTACGTGCGCACCATCAACTTCGTGGGCAACGAGTCCTTCGATGACGATGAGCTGCGCAACGTGGTGCTGACCCGCGAAGAACGTTGGTGGCGCTTCCTGACCTCGAACGATACCTACGATCCGGATCGTATGAACTACGACCGCGAATTGCTGCGCCGTCACTACGTGCAGAACGGATACGCCGATTTCGAAGTCATCTCGGCCGTGGCCGAACTCGCGCCGAACCGCGAGAATTTCTACATGACCTTCACCGTGAAGGAAGGTCCGCGCTATCGTCTGAACAAGGTCGATCTCGAAGTCGCGATCAAGGACCTGCCGCGTGACGTCCTCGAAAGCGCGATCATTCCGCAGTCGGGCGATTGGTTCAACGGCAAGGCGATCGAGGACACGATCGACGGCATCACTGACGCGGCCGGCACCGCCGGTTACGCGTTCGTCGATATCAATCCGCGCGTGCGCCGTAACGAAGCCGATAAGACCATCGACCTGACCTTCCAGGTGCAGGAAGGCCCGCGCGTGTTCGTTGAGCGCGTCGACTTGAAGGGCAACGTGCGTACGCTCGACCGCGTGATCCGCCGCGAAATGCGTCTGGTGGAAGGCGATGCCTTCAACACGGCGCGTGTGCGCCGCTCGCGCGAGCGTCTTGAGAACCTCGGCTTCTTCAAGCAGGAAACCGTCAAGATCGATAACGCGCCGTCCGATGTTTATCCGGACCGCACGATCCTCACGGCCACCGTCGAAGAACAGCCGACGGGTGAACTCAGCTTCGGCGTCGGTTATTCGAGCGCTTCAGGCGCCTTGTTCGATGTCGGCGTGCGTGAACGTAACCTGCTCGGCAAGGGCCAGAACCTCGGCGCGAACTTCAGCCTCGCCCAGCAGCAGATGCAGGTGAACCTGAGCTTCACCGAACCGTACTTCCTCGATCGCCAGCTCGTGGCGGGGTTCGATCTCGTCGCCAGCCAAGTCGACTATCAGTCGCAGTCGGGCTTCACGTCGAACACGCTCGGCGGCACGGCGCGCATCGGCTTCTCGTACAACGAACACCTGTTCCAACGTTTCAACTATCAGGTCTTCGTGACCAAGCTGACCGGGCTCACCAGCTTCTCGTCGCAGTTCGTGCGTGAGCAGGCCGGTAGCGCGGTAACCTCGCAGGTCAGCCAAGTCATCGGCTACGACCGCCGCGACAACGTGATCGATCCGCACAACGGCTACTACCTCACGCTTTCGACGGATCTCGCGGGCCTGGGCGGCAGCGAACGCTATGTCCGCGGCGGGGTGGGCGGCGCGCTTTACGTCGAGCCGTTCGAAGGCTGGATATTCTCGGCCGCCGCCAGCGGCAGCTACATCGTCGGCCTCGGCCAAGAAGTCAAAATTTACCAGCGTTCTCAAATGGGTGGCACGACCCTGCGCGGCTTCAAGGACTTCGGCGCCAGCCCGCGTGACGCCAATACCTTCGACGCCGTGGGGGGCGATTGGATGGGCACCGCCTCGTTCCAATTGCGTGTCCCCGGTCTGCCCAAGGAGAGCGGGCTTAAGACCTATCTCTTCAATGATTGGGGTGTTATTGGTCCGCCGAAGGATTTGAAGCGGCGTCCCGGCATCACCATCTTTGACTCTCAGAAATTCCGTGGGTCCGCCGGCATCGGGGTTGAGTGGACGTCCCCCGTGGGTGTGATCACGGTCGATTACTCGCCGTTTATTTTCAATGCGCAGCCGTACGACCAAAAGTCGCGGTTCCGCATCAACTTTGGTCAACGTTACTAATTCAGCTTCGAAAAAAGGCTCAACCTATGACAACGAAATTCCTTTCGACCATGCGTCGCTCCGTCCTCGTGGCGGTTGTCGCCGGCATGGCTTCTATGACCGGCGTTGCCGGCGCTCAGGCGCAAGGCCGCCCGGCCGTTGTGTTCGGCGTGGTCAACACCGACCGCATCCTCCAAGACAGCCTCGCCGCGAAGGGCGTCCGTCTGGAGCGTGAAAAGTATGCGCAGACATATCAGACGCAGATCAAGGACGAAGAAGCCAAGCTTCGCGCCGAAGATCAGGAACTGTCGTCGCAGCGCAGCGTGATGGCGCCGGAAGTATTCCAGCAGCGCGCGCAGACCTTCCAGCAGAAGCTCGCTGACTTCCAGAACCAGGTCCGCGACAAGCAGGAACGCCTCGACTTCTCGTTCCAGCAGGCGATGCAGGAAATCGGCAACACGATCATCAGCGTGTCGCAGGAAATCGCGAAGCAGCAGGGCATCACCGCCGTTGCCGCGCACAACCAGCTCCTGTTCTTCGATCCGAGCATGGACATCACGCAGCCGGTGCTCGAGCGTCTCAACCAGCGCCTCGGCTCGGTGAAGTTCCAGGATCCGGCCACGCTGCAGGCGCAGCAGGCCGCCCCGGCCGCCGCTGGCGCAGCGGCTCCGATCGTCGGCGGCGGTGCCGCCAAGGCGAAAGCGAAATAAGACGGCGTAAGGCATTACATGCCTGATCCACGGTTTTATCGCCGCGAGGCTCCGCGTTCAGTCGCGGACCTCGCGGTGATGACCGGCACCCGGCCGGCTCCAGGAGCCGCTGCCGGGCTTCTTATTTCTGACGTCGCCCAGATCGAGGGCGCCGGCGCCGGCGATATCGTTTACGTCTCCGGCAAGGAATTCGTCGACGCGTGGCGCGCGAGCGCATGCGGCGCTTGCATCACCACCGAGGAACTTGCAGAAGCGGCGCCGAAAGGCTGCGCGGTGCTCATCGCGAAAGATCCGCGTGCGGCTTTCGCGAGCGTGGCTTCTTATTTCTACCCGCTGAATGAGCCGCTTGACAATTCCGCGCCCATCGCACCGGACGTGGAGATCGGCCGGAACGTGCGTTTCGCGCCGGGCGTCGTCATCGGCTCAAAGGCGCGCATCGCGGATAACGTGAGCGTCGGCGCCAATAGCGTCATTGGTCCCGGCGTCGAGATCGGCGCGAACACTTCGATTGGTCCAAACGTCACGGTGCTCTATGCGCTGGTGGGCGCGCGCGTGGTCATTCATCCGGGCGTGCGCATCGGCCAAGACGGCTTTGGTTTTGTGCCCACGCCGCAGGGCCTGAGGAAGGTTCCGCAGCTCGGCCGCGTGATTGTCCACGACGACGTCGAGATCGGCGCGAACACGACGATCGATCGCGGCGCCGCCGCCGACACCGTGATCGGCGCAGGCACCAAAATCGATAACCTGGTCCAAATCGGGCATAATGTCGTGATTGGGCGCAGCTGCGTGATTGTCGCTCAAGTGGGGATCTCGGGCAGCTGCACGCTGGGCGATGGCGTCGTTCTGGGCGGGCAGGTCGGGCTCGCCGATCACCTCACAATCGCCGATGGGGCCCAAGTGGCTGCACAATCAGGCCTGATGCGCGACGTGGCGCGCGGCGAGGTGGTCATGGGCAGCCCGGCGAAGCCTATTCGCCAGTTTTGGCGTGAAGTGGCGGCCCTTACGCGGTTGACCAAGCGCAATAAGGGGCCGTAAAACGTGTCCTTCTAGGCGCGGGAGTGAGCCCGCGTTGTGGATCCGGAGCCTGCTATGGACGGACAACCGTCAAATCCTGGGATTACCATCGACATCCATCGGATCGTCGAGATGATCCCGCACCGCTATCCCTTCCTGATGGTCGATCGTTTGCTCGAGGTCATCCCTGGCGAGTCCGCCGTGGGCCTCAAGAACGTCACCGCAAATGAGCCATTTTTTCAGGGTCACTTCCCTGGCCGCCCCGTCATGCCGGGCGTCCTCATCATCGAGGCGATGGCGCAGACGGCGGCGGTGATCGTGGTTGCCTCGCTGGGGCAGTCGGCCGAAGGGAAGCTGGTCTATTTCATGAGCATCGAGAACGCGCGATTCCGCAAGCCGGTCGAACCGGGCGATCAGCTTCGCCTGATCTGCCGCAAGGAGCGCCAGCGCGCCAACGTGTGGCGTTTCACGGGCGAGGCGCGCGTCGGCGACACCGTGGTCGCCGAAGCGGTTTACACCGCCATGATCATGAGCACCTGATCTCTTGGATACGGCACGCCCCATCGTGAACATTCACCCCAGCGCGATCGTCGCTCCGTCGGCGGTCGTCGGCGAGGGCGTGCAGATCGGTCCGTACTGCACCATCGGCCCCAACGTCGTCCTTGGCGATAACGTGCGCCTGATTTCGCACGTGGTCCTGGACGGCCACACCTCCATTGGCGCGAACACGGTGATCCATCCGTTCGCATCGCTGGGCCTCGCGCCGCAGCACCTGCGCTATAGCGGCGAGCCTTCGCGCCTGATCGTTGGGCGCAACAATACGATCCGCGAGCATGTGACCATGCACATCGGCACCGAACAGGGCCGCATGGAGACGCGTGTCGGTGACGATTGCTTCTTCATGGTCGGTTCGCATGTGGCGCACGACTGCGTCATCGCGGACCACGTGATCCTCACAAACAACGTCGCCCTCGGCGGCCATGTCGAGATCGGCGAGTACGCCATCATCGGCGGCCTTTCGGGCGTGCATCAGTATGTGCGTATCGGCAAGCACGCCATGATCGGCGGCGTAACCGGCGTCGAGAAGGACGTCATCCCGTACGCGCTCGCCATGGGCAACCGCGCTCGCCTGACGGGGCTCAATATCGTCGGCCTGCGCCGCCGCGGCTTCTCGCGGGAGGACATCCGTTCGTTGCGTACGGCCTATGGCCTGCTGTTCTCGCAGGGCGGGACGATGGCCGAGCGCCTGATCGAGGTTGCCGAACTGTTCAAGGATCATGCGGGGGTGATGGATATCATCAACTTCATCCGCGAAGATTCGACCCGGCCGATGTGTACGCCGGGGATCGTCAACGGCAACGGCTCCCCGTAAGTGCCCGCGCCCGCGCGCGCGTCAAAGCTCGGGATCATCGCCGGCGGCGGTGCGCTCCCCGGGCTACTTGTGTCTGCTTGTCAGGCGGCCAATCGCGATCATTACGTTCTCGGCCTGACCGGCTTCGCCGACAACGCCACCTTGCCGCGCCCGGTGGACGCCTGGATCAAACTCGGCGAGGTCGGCAAGGGCCTCGACGCTCTGCGCGCCGCCGGGGTCGCGGACGTTGTGATGGCCGGCGCCGTGCAACGCCCCAAATTCAGCGAACTCATCACCGATTTCAAAGGCGCGGCCATGCTGGCGCGCATCGCCGGCCGCGCCGCGCTGGGGGATGACAGCTTGCTCACCGCCGTCGTCGGCGAAATCGAAAGCGAAGGCTTCAAGGTCGTCGGCGCCGACAGCATCTTGTTCGAGCTTCTGGCGCCCGCGGGTGTCATGGGCCGGCATACGGCCGGCGCTCATCAACAAGATATCCAGACGGGCTTCGCCGCCGCGAAGGCGCACGGCAAAGCCGACGTTGGACAAGCCGTCGTGGTCAAGGACGGTAAGGTTATCGCCATCGAAGCCGCCGACGGGACCGATGCCATGCTCAGCCGTGTGAATGGCGGCGTGCTGGTGAAGGTCAAAAAGCCGCAGCAAGAGCGCCGCGTCGATCTTCCGACGGTTGGCCCGGCGACCGTCAAGAACGCCATTGCGGCCGGATTGTCCGGGATCGCCGTGGAAGCGGGCCACACCTTCATGCTGGACCGCGCGCGCATGGTCGCGCTCGCGGACGAGGCCGGTCTGTTCCTTGTGGGAGTGAGCGATGGCGCCCACTGAAGACGGCCCTTTGATCTATGTCATCGCCTGCGAGGCGTCCGGCGATCAGCTCGGCGCGCTTCTGATCCAGGCGCTGCGTGACCTTACCTTCGGGCGCGTGCGCTTCGCCGGGCTCGGCGGTCATCAGATGGAACGTGATGGCTTCAAGAGCTTGTTCGACGTGCGCGAGCTTTCCCTGCTCGGCGTTTTCGAAGTGCTGCCGAAGGCGCGCAAGGTGCTGCAGCGTGTTGCCGAAACGGTGCGCGATATCGAAGCGAAGCAACCCGATATCCTTGTCACCATCGACTCCTGGGGTTTCACTGGGCGGGTGCATGAACGCCTGGCCAAGAAGAAGAACACAATTCCGCGGGTGCGCTATGTGGCCCCCCAAGTCTGGGCGTGGCGGCCGAAGCGCGCGAAACAGCTCGCCAAGTGGATCCACCACCTGATGGCGCTTCTGCCGTTCGAGCCGCCTTACTTCACCGTGCATGGTCTTCCAACGACGTGGGTGGGCCATCCGGTCGTTGAGGCGGGCTTTGAGCAGGGGGACGGCGCGCGGTTCCGGCGTCTGCATCACATCCCGGAGGACACCAAGCTGATCGGCGTGCTGCCGGGCAGCCGCAAGAGCGAGGTTTCTCGCCTGCTGCCGGTATTCAAGGATGCGGTCACGCTGCTCACGCAGCGTTATCCGAATGTCCAGGTCGTCATCCCGACGGTGCCGGGGGTGGCGGCCGAAGTTGCCCATGCCGCCAGCGGCTGGGCCGTGCCGATCGTGATCCTGGCGGAATCCAACATGCGCCCGGACGCGTTTGCGGCCTTCGACGTGGCGTTGGCCGCCTCCGGTACGGTCTCCCTGGAATTGGCGATGGCCCGGGTACCCCATGTGATCGCTTACCGCGTCAATAAAATGACCGCCTTCCTGTTCCGCATGCTGACCAAGATCCGGCGGGTCAATCTCCTGAATATCCTTCTCGGCCACGACGCGGTGCCGGAGCGCCTGCAGGGGATGTGCCGGGCCGAGGTGCTCGCGGACGACCTCGCCATGCTGCTGCGCGATGAGCCCCGGCGGACGGCGCAGCGCGCGGACTTCGCCGCGGCGCTTTCAAAGCTATCACCTCCGGGTGAGCGGCCCAGCCGGATAGCCGCCCGAACGATTCTTGAGCTTCTCGCTAAACGGTAGTCCGTATACCATCCCTCCCAAACGCCAATTCCAGTGACCGGCGTTTCACATTTTGGGAGATTTCCGATGCGTAAGTTTGCACTCACCGCCGCGGCGTTCGCGCTTCTGGCGGGCTCGCAGTTCGCGGTCGTTGCGCCGGCCTATGCCGCCGCCGCGCCGAAGGCCGATCAGGTCGAAATGGAACTGATGACCTGGCCCGAACTGAAAGCGGCCATGGCCGCGGGCAAGACCACCGCGATCATCTATACGGGCGGCACCGAACAGCGCGGTCCGCAGAACGTGATCGGCGGCCATCAGTTCATGGGCAAGCCGCTCGCGCTCGACATCGCGCGCAAACTGGGCAACGCGATCGTGTTCCCGGTGATGCCGTACACCCCGACGGGCATGTCCAAGGACCTGCCGGGCAGCATCAACCTCTCGGCCGACGTGCTGCAGATGGTCCTTGAGCAGCTTGCCGAAGGCGCGATCGTCAACGGCTTCAAGAACGTTGTCCTCGCCGGTGATAGCGGCGGCGGTCAGGGCCCGAACGGTGGTATTTACGCTGCTGCGGCCAAGAAGGTGCAGGAAAAGCATGCCGCCGAAGGCGTGAAGGTGATCTTCGCCGACCAATCTTATGCGGTGAACAACGAGTTCCTGAAGCAGATCGTGGCGGAAGGCTATCCGATGAGCACGCACGGCGGCATCCCGGATACCTCGCTGATGCTCCTGCTCGACAAGGACGGCAGCTTGGTGCGTAAGGACCTGCTTGCCACGGCCGTGGGCGATCCCGTGCTGCCGCCGGGCCAGAAGTCGGACCCGAACGCCAAGCGCGTCAACAACGGCATCAGCGGCGATGCGCGCCGTTCGAGCGTCGAACTCGGCAAGCGCCTCTATGACATGAAGCTCAATGCCGCAGTGACCCAGATCCAGTCACTGCTGAAGTAGAGTTTCCCAGAACGAAAAGGCCGCATGGGCTGATGCTCATGCGGCCTTTTTTATTGCTCAAATGAAAACGGCGCAGGAACGTCTTCCTGCGCCGTTTTCGGGAAAAGTACGGAAGAGCCTTCCGCCTTATTTCCGGCTCTTCATCGGCACGAACTTGCGCTTGGTATGGCCGGTGTAAAGCTGGCGCGGACGGCCGATCTTCTGCTGCGGATCTTCGATCATTTCCTGCCACTGCGCGACCCAGCCCGTGGTGCGGGCGAGGGCGAAGAGGGCGGTGAACATCGAGACCGGAATGCCCATCGCCTGGAAGATGATGCCCGAATAGAAATCGACGTTCGGGTAGAGCTTCTTCTCGATGAAGTAATCGTCTTCGAGCGCGATACGCTCGAGCTCCATCGCGATGTCGAGTAGCGGGTTGTTCTTGATCTTCAGTTCATTGAGCACTTCGGCGCAGGTGCGGGACATGATGCGCGCGCGCGGATCGTAGTTCTTGTACACGCGGTGACCGAAGCCCATCAGGCGGAAGTTGTCGTTCTTGTCCTTCGCGCGCTTGACGAACTCAGGGATGCGCTTCTTGTCGCCGATTTCGCGGAGCATGGTGAGCACCGCCTCGTTGGCGCCGCCGTGCGCCGGGCCCCAGAGCGAAGCAATGCCGGCCGCGATGCAGGCGAACGGGTTGGCGCCCGACGAGCCGGCGAGACGCACGGTCGAGGTCGAGGCGTTCTGTTCGTGATCGGCGTGCAGGATGAGGATGCGGTCCATGGCTTTGGCGAGGACCGGATTGACTTCGTAGTCTTCGCAGGGCGTCGCGAACATCATGTAGAGGAAGTTTTCGGCGTAAGACAAATCATTACGCGGATAGATGAACGGCTGGCCGAGCGAGTACTTGTAGGCCCACGCGGCAATGGTGGGCATCTTCGCAATCAAGCGATACGTGGAGATGCGGCGATGGTCGAGATTATTGATGTCGAGGCTGTCGTGATAGAAGGCTGAAAGCGCGCCGACGACGCCGCACATGATCGCCATCGGGTGACCGTCACGGCGGAAGCCCGAGAAGAAGTTGTGGAACTGCTCGTGCAGCATCGTGTGGTAGGTGATGTCACGCTCGAACTGCTTGTACTGCTTTTGGTTCGGCAGGTCGCCGAAGAGGAGGAGGTAGGCCACTTCCTCGAAGTTGCACTTCTCGGCCAGATCCTCGATCGGATAGCCGCGGTGCATGAGGATGCCTTTGTCACCGTCGATGAAAGTGATCTTGGACTCGCAAGATCCCGTCGAGGTGAAGCCGGGGTCGTACGTGAACATGTCGGTTTCGGCGTAGAACTTACGGATGTCCACGACATCCGGACCAGTCGTGCCTTCAAGGACGGGGAATTTCCACGCCTTGCCGGTTTGATCGTCTTTCACGCTGATAGTCTTAGCCATGGGTGCGCTCCTTCCTCGAAATTTGGGCACCCATCCGCATGTGATCTCCCCCGGCGGGCCCCTTTATGTTGCATCGCTTATAGCGCGGAAAATGCTTGTAAATCAACGTTTGCCCGCGCGAATGTGATGTGGCTAACCAGCCACAGATTCCTTGAGCCGGGCGATGGTCTCTTCCTGTCCCAGGACCTCCATCACCTCGAAAAGAGGCGGTGAATTCAAGGTCCCGCAGACAGCGGCCCGCAGCGGCGGGGCCACTTTCCCGAGTTTCTGGCCGGCCTGTTCGGCATAGCCCCGGACCCGGGCTTCGATCTCGCCGTGGGTCCAGGAGGGCGCCCATTCCAGGGCCGGGAGCACGCCTTCGATCGCGGTCTTGCCGCCATCGCCCAGGATGGCGGCGGCTTTTTCATCGATCTGGACCGGGCGGCGGCCGACAAAGAAGACGGCGCCGTCGGCGATCTCGAGAAGGGTCTTGGCGCGTTGTTTGAGGATCGGCATCGCCTGCTTGAGGCGGGTGATTTGATCGACCGGCCGGCCAAGTTTTTGTTCGACCAGCGGCAGGACCAGGTTCATCAGACGCTCATCATCGGCGTGGCGGATGTAGTGGCCGTTGAGGCTGGTGAGCTTGTCCATATCGAAACGCGCGGCGCCGCGGTTCACATTGACGATGTCGAACCAAGCGATGGCTTGCGCGTCCGAAATGATTTCATCGTCGCCGTGGCTCCAGCCGAGGCGCAGGAGATAGTTGCGCAAGGCTTCCGGCAGATAGCCGTGATCGCGGTAGAACTCGACGCCCACCGCCCCATGGCGCTTGGAGAGTTTCGCCCCGTCGGCGCCGTGGATGAGCGGGATGTGCCCGTACTGCGGAACGGGCGCGCCGAGCGCCAAAATCAATTGGTACTGGCGGAACGCGTTATTGAGGTGATCGTCCCCGCGGATGACATGGGTGATGCCCATATCGATATCGTCCACCACAACGGACAGCATGTAGGTCGGCGTGCCGTCGGAGCGCAGGAGGATCATGTCGTCGAGCTGCGCGTTGGCGACGCGCACGGGGCCTTGCACCAGATCGTTGATGACGGTGTCACCTTCCTGCGGCGCTTTGAAGCGCACGGCGTAGGGTGTGTTGCTCATGCTTTCGGGCGCGGTGCGGTCACGCCAGCGGCCGTCGTAGCGGATCGGCAAGCCTTTGGCCTTCTGCTCCTCGCGCATGGCGGTGAGTTCTTCCGGGGTGGCGTAGCACTTGTACGCCTTGCCTTCGGCCAGCAGCCTCTCGGCGGCGGCGCGGTGTTTGTCGGCGCGGGCGAACTGATAGACGGCGTCACCATCCCATGCGAGGCCGAGCCACTTAAGGCCCTCCATGATGGCGTCGATGGCGGCCGGGATGGAACGTTCGCGGTCGGTGTCCTCGATGCGCAGGAGGAACTTGCCGCCTGTGTGCTTGGCGTAGAGGTAGTTGAACAGCGCCGTGCGCACCCCGCCGATATGCAGGTAGCCGGTTGGGGACGGGGCGAAACGGACGACAACGCTCATCAAAAACTCATCTATTAGACTGGCTAAAACCGAGCCGTGGTTTACCATATCCCCGGGGGGATACCATGCGTCCATATGCGGCGTGGGGGGAATTCCGGCAAGAGCTGAAACAGCAGGAAGGCCGCGCGATTTTATGGATCGTGGTGGCTTTCGCCGCCGGGGTCGCTTTGTTCTTCGGCTGGCGGGAAGACCCGTCGGTGTGGCTCGGCCCGATCGCCGCCGTGGGGGCCATCGTCCTCCTCAGACTGCGGATCGCCAAACCACTCGCCATCGCCATCATCGCCATCGCCGCAGGGCATAGCGCGGCACACTTCAGAACAGCATTGGTCGCCACGCCGCTCCTGACCAAGGAGATCGGACCGGTGGACATCACCGGCCGCGTGGTGGAGACGGAGCGGCGGCCCGGCGTGAACCGGATCGTGCTCGCGCCCACACGCCTTCCGCGCGTGCCGGAAGGCGCAATCCCGAAACGTCTGCGCATCAACATCCCGCGCGGACATGGTTTGCCGCAGACCGCCGCGATGATCACGGTGCCCGCTGTGGTGGGGCCGGCGATGCGCCCCGCGATTCCGGATGGATTCCAGTTCCAGAGGTTTCTGTATTTCGAGGAGATCGGCGGGACGGGTTATTCGGTTGGCAGATGGGAGCTCACGGCGGAAAGCGGCGCGCCCACGTGGCGTTCGCGGTTCACGGCGCTGACGGAAGGCTGGCGGCGGAAGATTGGTGCGCGCGTAGCGGAAGCTGTGCCCGGCGATGCGGGAACGGTCGCGACGGCGCTGATCAACGGCGAGCAGACAGTGATCCCGGAGCCTTTACAAGACGCCTACCGGGCGGCCGGGCTCGCGCATCTTCTGTCGATCTCGGGCTTTCATATGACGTTGCTGGCGGGCGCGGTGTTCTTCCTGATCAGACGTATGCTTGCGTTGATCCCCGCGATCGCGCTGCGGACCGACACCAAGAAGATCGCGGCCTGGTGTGCGCTGGCGCTGACGTTTGGATACTTGCTCATCTCCGGCCTCAGCGTGCCGGCGGTACGCGCGTTCCTGATGATCGCGGTGGTGCTGACGGCGGTGCTGCTGGACCGCACGGCGCTGTCGTTGCGCACGATCGCGTGGGCGGCCCTGGTGCTGATGCTGGTCTATCCGGACGCCGTGTTCGGCGCGAGCTTCCAGATGTCCTTCGTGGCCGTGCTGGCGTTGATCGCGCTGTATGAACAGACGTGGCTGAAGATTCCCTGGCGGGATGCGAAGGGGGAATTCTCCCTGGTGCGCGCCGTGGGTGTTTATGTGCTGGCCTTGGTGGTGACCGACCTCGTGGCCGGCGGGGCGACCAACATCTTCGCGCTGTACCACTTCAATAAGTTCCCAACGTACTCGCTGGCCGCAAACCTGATCGCGGGGCCGCTGACCGGGTTGTGGATCATGCCGGCGGGCGCGCTGGGCGTGGCGTTGATGCCGGTGGGGTTGGATGCGATCCCGTTGCGAATGATGGGAACGGGGATCGATATCCTCGATGCAATCGTGCTTGAAATTGCTTCATGGCCGAATGCGCAGGTGCATGTGCCGCCGATGAAAACGGCGTTCCTGCTGCTGGCGGCGAGCGGGATGATCTTCATCTGCCTGTGGAAGGGACGGCTGCGCTGGGTGGGTGTGGTCCCGGTGCTGGCGGCGCTGATCCAGCCGTGGGTGACAAAAGCGCCGGATATTCTCGTCGACGAGAGCGCCCGCGTGATCGCGGTGAGCGATGCAAATGGGCATCTGGTGTTCGCGCCGGGACGCGCGGGAAGGTTCGTGCGCGAGGTGTGGACGGAACGTTATGGAGCGTCCGAAGCGAAATGGCCGGGCGGTGATATGGCCTGCGATAAGAGCGGCTGTGTGCTGACGCGCGGCGAGAAGAAGGTGCTGCTGGCGTTCGATCCGGCGGCGCTGGCCGAAGACTGCGGCGAGGTGGATGTGATCGTGAGCACCGTGGCGGCGTATGACTTGTGCACGGAAGGGTTCATCATCGATCGGATCAACCTCGCGCGAAAAGGCACGCATGCGCTGTGGGTGAGCGAGGAGGGGATCACCGCGCGGTCGGCGGCGGACGCCGTGGGGGCGCGGGTGTGGATGCGCGGGAGCGTGGGGCTCGCGTTGTTTGGGGAGAGTGCGAGCGCGGATGAGGATGGGCAGCGCTAAACGATAGAGCGCGGAATGGGGGCAGACACCAATTCCGCTTCATCGGGATGACAAAAGAGAAAACGGAAACCCCTGGATCCTGGGCTTCGCCCAGGATGACCAAAAAGGTTTAGTAGCGGCGGAGCAGGCCGACCAGCCTGCCTTGGACGCGGACGCGGTCGGGGCCGAAGATGCGCGTTTCGTAGAGTTTGTTGGCGGGCTCCAAGGCGACGGTCTCGCCTTTGCGGCGCAGGCGCTTCAAGGTGGCTTCTTCGTTGTCCACCAACGCCACCACAATGCTGCCGTTGTCGGCGCTTTCGCAGCGTTTGATGAGGATGGTGTCGCCGTCGTGGATGCCGGCGTCGATCATGGAATCGCCTTCGACGGTCAGCGCGTAGTGATCGCCCGCGCCGAGCAGGGCGCCGGGGATGCTGACATGTTCGGACGGATTGCGCAGCGCCTCGATGGGCGTACCGGCGGCGATCTTGCCGTAGAGGGGCAGATCGATGGTGTCGTTCGCGCTCGCGGCTTTGACGGAGGCGCCGGGCATGGCGCCGGAGAAGTTGCCGGTGATGACGTGGGGGGTGAAGTGGCCTTTGGAGGCGCCGGAGGGGCCGCCGGTGACGCCGGCCGGCATGGAACCGGGACCTTCGGGGACTTTCACGACTTCCAGCGCACGGGCGCGATGGGGCAGGCGGCGGAGGAAGCCGCGCTCCTCGAGCGCCATGATGAGGCGGTGGATGCCGGACTTGGAGCGCAGCTTGAGCGCCTCCTTCATCTCATCGAAGGACGGGGCGACCCCGTCACGGGCCATACGGTCCCGGATGAACAGAAGGAGTTGGTGCTGCTTCTTGGTGAGCATGTAACAGCGCTCCAGACGCTTAATTCAGGGCGAACAAAACCGGCCCAGTATAGGAAAGACGAAATAGGGTAGAACAAACCAAGAATGTTCTACTTTAGTTCCTCTCACCCGTCAAGTATCCAACGGAATAACGCTGACGAGGGTCCCGGCTACAGCGGCGGGCGCGTGCGGCGGGCGCACGATGAGCGCGTTGGCGCGCGCCATGGCGGAGATCATGCCGGAGTCCTGTTTCGGGAACGGCGTGGCGACGAGATCCGCGGAGAGTTCGGCGCGCAGGTAATCTTCCCGCGAATCATTTTCGCCGAGATCGGCGCCGAGACGCGCGGGCACCATAGCGGGCGCATTGCCGGGCAAGCCTTGCAGACGCGCGATGGCGGGGCCGAGGAACAGCGCCGCGCACACCATGGCGGCGGCGGGATTGCCGGGAAGGCCGAGCACGGGAAGTTTTTGATTGGCGCCGATGCGGCCGAACAGCAGCGGCTTGCCGGGGCGCATCGCGATTTTGTGGAAGGCGAGGCGGAAGTCGTCGGACTGCAGCGCCTTGCGCATGAGATCGTGTTCGCCGACGGAGACGCCGCCGCTGGTGATGAGCATGTCGAGCGGCTCGGCCCGTGCGATGGCGGTGCGCAACGCTTCGAGTTCGTCTTTGGCGACGCCGAGATGGATCGCTTCGCCGCCGTGTTGTTCGATGAAGGCCGAGAGACCGGGGCCGTTGGCGGAGACGATCTGTCCATGACCCACGCTTTCGCCGGGCATGACAATCTCATCACCGGTGGAAAGCACACCGATCCGAGGCCTCCGCGCGACAGGCACACGCGCGATGTTCATAGCGGCGAGGAAGCCGACGTCGCGGGCGGTGATGCGGTGCGGGGCCTTGAGGCCGACATCGCCGGCGTGGAAGTCCTGACCCTTGCGGCGGATGTGACGCGCCGCCTGGGGCATCTCGATGATGACCACTTGGTTGTGGTTGGTGCCGTGGGCTTTCGTGTTTTCCTGCATCACGATGGTATTGGCGCCGGCGGGCACATGGGCGCCGGTGAAGATGCGCAAGGCCTGACCGATGCCGAGAGTGCCGGGCCACGGATGACCGGCGCCGGACTCGCCGACGACTTCCAGGGTGAGCGGAACGGAGGGCACGTCCTCGAAGCGGATGGCGTAGCCGTCCATGGCGGAGACATCGGCGGGCGGGTGCGAGACGGCGGCGACGGCGTCGGCGGAGAGGACGCGGTGGAGGGCCTTAGCAAGTGGGACGTGTTCGGTTGCGAGCGGCGTGAGGCCGTCGACGATCATGCGGCGGGCGTCGGAGACGGGGATCAGGGCGGGCATTAGAGGCGCACCGGCGGAGCAACACCACGGTGGTCACGCTGGGCCTTGGGCCCAGGGTCCAGGATGGTCTGCGCTATACGCTGCCGAGAATGCGGTGATGCCGCAGAGACTGAGCCCGGCAACCCTGGATCCTGGACCTTTGGTACAGGATGACCAGAAAACGAAAAGGCGACGGGGACTAATGCAGGCATTTCTGCGCCGCCCCAAAACAGAAAACAGATACCCCTGGATCCTCGGCCTTCGGCCAAGGATGACGAGAAAACGAAAAGGTGGGCGCGGCGATTGCAACACCACTGATGTCACCCTGGACCTTTGGTCCGGGATGACCAGAAAAGAAAAAGGGAGGCAGGCGAGTCACCGCTAATCCTGTTCGAACGTGCCGGATTTGCCGCCGCTTTTTTTGACGAGGCGGATGTCGGTGATGTGCATGCCGCGGTCGACGGCTTTGCACATGTCGTAGACGGTGAGCGCGGCGGCAGAGACGGCGGTGAGCGCTTCCATCTCGACGCCGGTTTGGCCGACAAGTTTGCAGGTGGCGGTGATGTGGACCGCGCTTTTCTTGGGGTCGGTTTCGAGTTCGACCTTCACGCTGGTCAGCGCGAGCGGATGGCAGAGCGGGATGAGATCGGACGTGCGCTTGGCGGCCTGGATGCCGGCGAGTTGCGCGATGGCGAGCACGTCGCCTTTTTTGTGCGCGCGCTTTTCGATCATCTTCAGGGTGTCGAGTTCCATGAGGACGGAGCCCTTGGCGATAGCTTCGCGGGCTGTCGCCTTCTTGTCGGAGACGTCGACCATGACGGCGTTGCCGTCCTTGTCGATGTGGGTGAGTTTTTTGCGGCGGAAGAGCATGGGCGTTTACTCCGCTGTGGCGAAAAAACAGAAACGAGAAACCCCTGGATCCTGGGCCTGAGGCCCAGGATGACCAAATAACGAACTATACATGAGCGGGCACCGCGAGAAGTTTACAGGTGGCGGCTTCGACGTCGGGTTCGCGCATGAGGGATTCGCCGATGAGGAAGCGGTTGGCGCCAGCCTTTGCCATGCGTGACAGATCGGTGGGGGTTTTCAAACCGCTTTCGGCGACGAGGACGCGGTCCTTGGGCAGGAGCTTCGCGAGGCGCTCTGTCGTGCCCAGGTCGATGGTCAGCGTTTTGAGGTTGCGGTTGTTGACGCCGATGAGGGGCGATTTCAGCTTCATGGCGCGGTGGAATTCTTGTTCGTCGTGGACTTCGACGAGGACGTCGAGGCCGATCTCGAACGCGTAGGATTCCAATTCAAGGGCGAGCGCGTCGTCGAGGCAGGCCATAATGAGGAGGATGCAGTCGGCGCCGAGAATCCTTGCTTCGGCGATCTGATACCGCTCCAGCATGAAGTCCTTGCGCAGGACCGGCAGGCCTGAGGCTTCGCGGGCGGCTTGCATGTATTCGTCGCGGCCTTGGAAGTGGTCTTCTTCGGTAAGGACGCTGAGGCAGGCGGCGCCGGCATTGGCGTAGGACTTGGCGAGCTTCGCGGCGTCGAAATCGGCGCGGATAAGGCCGGCGGAGGGTGAGGCTTTTTTGATTTCGGCGATGAGGGCGTATTCACCGCGTGCGACCTTAGCATCCAACGCGCGGGCGAAGCCGCGTGGCGGCGCCGCGGAGCTCAGCTGGCTTTCAAGCGTGGCGAGGGAGACACGCTCTTTGCGTTTGGCGACGGCTTGGCGTTTGATGACGTTGATTTTCTCAAGGACATCACTCATGCCGCCACCTTTTCGTTGGTGATGGCGATGAGGGTCTCGAGCGCTTTTTTGGCGCGGCCGCTCATGAGACCGTCGAGGGCCAGGGCGATGCCATCTTTCAGATTGTCGACCTTGCCGGCGATGACGAGGGCGGCGCCGGCGTTGAGGGTGACGATGTCGCGGTACGCGCCGCCGCGCCCATGCAGGAGCGTGCGCAGCGCCGCGGCGTTGTGGTCAACGTCGCCGCCTTTCAGCTCCTCGGGGCTCGCGCGCTTGAGGCCGGCGTCTTCGGGGGTGAGCTCGAAGGTGCTTACCTTTCCGTCTTTCAACTCGGCCACGAAGGTTGTGCCGGTGGTGGTGATTTCATCGAGGCCGTCGGCGCCGTGCACGACCCAGGCGCGCTCGGACCCGAGGCGGCCCAGGGTTTCGGCGAGCGGTTCGATCCACTTTTTCGCGAACACACCCATCAACTGGCGCTTGGCGCCGGCGGGATTGGACAGAGGGCCGATGAGATTGAACAGGGTGCGCTGGCCAAGTTCGGCGCGCACGGGCGCGACGTGTTTCATGGCGGTGTGATGCTTCTGCGCGAAGAGGAACCCGATGTTGGCCTCCCGTAATGCGCGGGCCACGATGGACGGCGGCGCATCGAGGTTGACGCCGAGGGCGGCGAGCACATCGGCAGTGCCGGACTTGGAGCTGACGGCGCGGTTGCCGTGTTTGGCGACAGGGACGCCGCAGGCGGCGACGACCAAAGCAACGGCGGTGGAGATGTTAAATGTGCCGGCGCCGTCGCCGCCCGTGCCGCACGTGTCGATGGCGCCTGCGGGCGCATCGACCTTCAGCACATGGGCGCGCAGGACGCGGGCGCTGGCGGTGAGTTCGGCCACTGTTTCACCGCGCACGCGCAGGGCCATGAGAAAGGCGCCCATCTGCGCGTGGGTGGCGCCGCCGGACATGATGATGGCGAAGGCGGCTTCGGCGTCGGCTTCCGACAACGCATCGCCGTTCGCGACTTTCGCGAGGAAAGGCTTGAGGTCCGACATATCAGGAAGCGGCCTTCATAGCCGCGCTCACCTGACCCACTTTGAAGGCGGGTTCGGGCTTGGCCGCAAAGCCGGTGGAAGTGAGGAAGTTGCGCAAGATGCGATGTCCATGTTCCGACGCGATGCTTTCCGGGTGGAACTGCACGGAGGTGATGGGAAGGGTTTT
Organism: Rhodospirillaceae bacterium; assembly: GCA_050246995.1. Classification (GTDB taxonomy): domain Bacteria; phylum Pseudomonadota; class Alphaproteobacteria; order Rhodospirillales; family Rhodospirillaceae; genus SHVO01. The sequence continues at coordinate 333,510 of JBFWVA010000003.1, forward strand.
GTGCGCGAGGCCCATGATGAGGCCGTCGTCGCTTTCGGCGGTGACCACCAGATCGGACGGCAGCGAGGGACGATCGACCACCAGCGAGTGATAGCGCGTGGCGGAGAACTCAGGTGGAATTCCGGCGAACATCGCATGGCCGGTGTGACGGATGCGGCTGACCTTGCCGTGCATGGGCGCGGGCGCGCGCACGACCTTGCCGCCGAACGCTTGGCCGATGGACTGCAGGCCGAGGCACACGCCGAACAGCGGCACGTTTGCTTTGGCGGCGGCGGCGATGAGCGGTACGCAGATGCCGGCGCGGTCGGGATCGCACGGGCCGGGCGAGAGCACGAGGCCCGCGGGCTTCATGGCCAGCACGTCCTCGACCGTGGCCGCGTCGTTGCGCACGACCGTGAGATCGGCCCCAAGCTCCGACAGGAAGTGCCAGAGGTTGTAGGTGAAGCTGTCGTAGTTATCGATGAGGACAAATTTCGGTGTCGGGGACGTACTCATGGCAGCTCACTTAAATATAAAGACGCGTGGTGCCGCGGCCGGCGCGTTGCCGGATCCGGCGCGGACCCCTGCCTTATAGAGGGGCGGCGCGGGCCGAGCAAAGGCGCGGGGGCGAAGAACGAGGGGTTGGGGTGAGGGCGGCTGGCGCCACAGGTGCGGTTACGCTGCAGCTGCATGCTGCAAATCGGGGAAAAGGTTATTGGTCCCAATAGTTTATGGGGAGAAAAATTCATGCTGCAGCAGCGCTGCAGACGGCCGTGGGCGGCGAGAGAAGCCCGAAATTGGGCGACATGGGCGACATGCGACATCTCCGGAATTCGTGAGTGCCGCCAATCGGTTAGGCCAGAAATCGCCGCGGGCGACATGCGGGCGACATGAGGCGACACTTTAAAGGGGCGTGCCGCGGAGGGCTGCTCGATGAGATGCGCCGCGCCAGTGGCGCGCGGGAGGACCGGGAGGAATGAGGGAGAGGCGTTCGCCCGAGACGGGGCGCTGCTGCGGAGTAAAGGTGGCCGAGACGGGTGCGTGGCCGGGAGCTCCGAAGGGCTAAGTCAGGGGAGAATTGTACCTGAAATGGGGACGAAAGTAAAGCCTGATCATTTAGAGTGAGGCAGCACAAATATGTTCGGTTCTCGCGTGCGTCGGTCAACACGCTGGAAAATTAGCATAAATCAAATAAGTGGCGCTCTTCCTGTCTCATTGCTTCTTCCAATCCTTTGAGGCAGTCACTCAATGCGATCGCGCTTCTTCAAGTTATGGCGCGCGCACAGGAGCTGTACATTTTCCGCGGTAAGAGATGTACCTCCCTTGGAAAAAGGCAATATGTGATCGAAATGGAGTTCGTCGGTAGCTCCACATGTTACGCATTTGCCACCATCACGCTTCCAAACGGCCTGCTTAACGTGTGCTGGGATAATTCGCCCGGGCGATCGAATGAACTCTGTGGCGTCTTCGGCGAGTTCACTTGCAACGTCCTCGATCGCTTTCAACTTAAATTTAAAGACTTGGCGTTGAGCGTCTGCTTCGCGCCAAGAGTCCACGAGATGGAAATAGCCGTTATCCGACCAAACGCCGTCGCGGAGCTTCTCGTAGACACGTACGAGGTCTGGGCCTTTTAGGCCGCGTTTATGATCCTGCGCCGCCTTGTGGAATTTTCCGTTTTCTGTTGGCCTGCCATTCGCATTGAATTCGGGCTGATCAACGATCTTGGGATTGGGGCCATCCACAGACTTTGGAACGTCGTGGCCTTCGTAGATTAGCGTCTGTCCTTCATCTTGGATGCGGTCGCGATAGGGTGCGCCTGGTCGGACAGACATCAGAATGACCGAGTGATGGCCGCGGACGCGAAAATTCATTCCGCGCTGAAGGCTCGTGCCTTCAACTCGACACATCTCGAAATATGAGATGATATTTCCCCGCGCCATATTTTTCTTTTTGTTGTTGGCGCGACGACAATATCTGTGCTCCGGTGAAGCGGAGGTTAACTTGCTCTCAGTAACGGCTTGTTAATACGCTATGCGTTGCTGCTGTCAGTTTACACCGAATTCGTGAAGTATAGTGCGCTTGTCTGACATTGATCGCAGTCTCGGAAAAATGAGGATTTCTCTTTGCGAAGTCGTTCTTTGTGACCGGCTTCGCAAACCAATTTAATAGCGGTATTTTTGGCGCAAGAAGCGCATCGGAAATAATATCCAAACCGTCCGTACTCTACCGTTAGATTTGGGCTCGAGCAGTGGCGGCAGGACGTTTCTGATAGAGTGTGTGGCTGCCCTGTGGGAAGTGGTGTCACTGGTCCCGCATTCAGGCCAAACTTTCCCTCGTAATTAAAAACGATCGGCTTGTGATTGCCCACAATGTACTGGGCAATGTTGTCGACGGGGTCTGTACGCGCGGCATTGTAAATGAGCTTAAAAATATTGGTGTTATCGATGTCCCGGAGATAGGCGTCGAAAAATTGGTCCGCCTTTATCACGCGGCTCGTATCGAATCGTTTTGGGCGGTCAATGCGTGCCTTCGGTGACACGAGAATATAGTGACGAATTTCGGGGGCAGGGAGCCCGAGAGATTCAATTAAACTGGCGAGAACAACCGTGTGACGCTTGGCCTGTTCCAGCGGTGACGCCATGCCTTCGTAGGTCTTTTTCCACGCGTTCCAGCGGAGGAACTCGCCCTCCTCGGTTATTTTTACGCCTGTGAAGCTCTTGGTCTCGAGAACGTAAAATATGTTCGCGCGGTTGATGAGGAGGTGGTCAATCTGCGCCGTTCGTCCGTCCGCAAGCTCGATGCGAAGGTCATGTATGACGCCGCTATTCTTACGATCGCGGACGTAAAAATCGATATGGTACGCCGCCTCACGTTCGCCGTTAATGCCGGCCTTGAGAGTGCGTAATTCTTCCTGGATGAGCGACCTCTTCCGCGTGTCATTTCCAGCTAACTCCAAGCATCGCTCTAATGCGGCTAGGGCCGCCGACTTGTCGTCCATCTCTTTGAAGATCAACGCGGGCTCCATACATCACGTGCGCGAGGACGAAGGTAGGATATGAATTTGGCGCCTGAAAACCTGTCAATTGTGACATCTGGCTGCATTTCGCATCTTCGTTATCTGCCCTTTCCTGTGATCGGCGGGCGGCGCTAGACTTGCTATGGGAGAATGGGGCGATGAGCCTTTCAGATCGCATAGAGCGGGAACGCCAGGAGATAGAAGCGCGGGTGGCGGCGGAAGCCGCCGCGCGCGATCAGCGCTACGCGCAGGGCCGCGACATGATCGCGCAACTGAATGGCCGGCTGCAGGCGATCGTCGCAGGGGTGTCTTCCGATACGCTCCGCTGGCAAGGCGATAAACTCACCGACAATACGTCGATTTCCATCAGCGACTATCGGCCGCGCCAAGCGCGCCGGGGATCGGGGCGAAAGCCGCGTGTTCCTGAGATAAAATTGCGGGCATCGCCCGATCCCGAGCGCGGCGCTTGGCATGTGGCGGCGGAAGTGAGTGACGCGTGGGTGCTGAACTTGGACGTGCCGGACGATCCGGCCCGCCGTTACGCGGCGAGAGCCGTTTTTACCGATGTGTCAGACGCGGTGGAATGGTTTGAACAACGCTTGGCGCGCGGTATTGCAGCAATGCAACTGTGGTCGGCGGCAAACCCCGCAGATACAGCCAGGCCCGCCGAACCTGGGGGCGAAGACACAGCTGCGCCATCGGAGAAGATCAACCGCGCCGCTCCTCGGCCCAAAGCCAGAACGGAGGAGGTCGCGCCCACCGTAACGTGGACTCTCGACGACGACAAAAATTCCCTTGTTCAGATGGTGAAACGGATCCCGCTCGTCATCTGGGTGTTTCTCGGGTTCCTCTTCTGGATCCTCATTCAGGCGCCAAATCGCTGACTTGCCGCTTCCTCTAATGTGCGCTTGCCGCTGTAATCAAGGCGTGAGTCTCGGCTAACGTCCCTTGCACCCAATTAATCCCGTCTGCGGTAACGCCGGGCGCGAGCGCGGGGTAGTTAGCGGCGATATGCGCCGGAATGAACATTGGCACGTCGAGGTCATTTTCATCGCGCGCGAGTGCAACGACTGCGCGGAGAAGCGTGAAGCCGTTGGCGGTGACGGTCTTCAGGTCTTTTACGGGTGATGTAAAGCTTGCGTATTCAGGGTCGTCGTCTCCCGGAAGCCTCGCGACCATGCCGACCATGGAAATGTTCATCGGTTCCCCCGGGGGTATCCCGAGTCTGTGCCGCACGTGTTCTTCCTGTTCAGGATCATCGAATACGACTGAGGTCGTACGTTGTGCGCGAACGTCAAAGCACAAGGCCGCCATTCGCACGCGTTGCTTTTCGCCAATGCGGTAGCGGTCGCGATTAATATGGTAGAGCGGATCGAGAAACGGGACTGAACGGTTCTCCCACTCTCCGGTAACGACCGCTTCGAGACCTGCCGTGCGTTCGGTAATGCTTGTGATGATGACTTCGACCTCCGCAGCGTCCGCCGCGAAGGGACATAGAACGTGGGCGAAGCTTTTCTTGTGCGTGGAATTCGTTAACACAATGGCGAGGTGTCGCAAGCTGCCGCTCGGTTCCCAGAGGATAGAAATGACGTCGGCGGGATAACCGGAAACGAGGGTCTCAGGGCCGATCCATGATGTTTTATGGACCGGGTGAAGAGAGCTGAAGAGCGCGGGGAGGTGCGTGTCGCGAAACCAATCGATGTCCGGGTAAAGGCATTCCCACTCGGCATTGTGCATGTTGGTCGTCATTTACAGCTCCCCGCTCGTTCGTCGCTATCGGTTGACAGGTGGTTCCCGCCTCGTTGCGATGGCCGCACAATGATACCGCCGTGCGCGAAGTTCAGTCGCTTTTTGCCAAATACTCCCGCATCAAATACGCAATATCCCCCTTCAGCAGCGCGGCCGGCGTGTCGCGATCGGTGATGTGATAGAGCGCCTTCAGGTACGCCGCGTCGTACTTGGTGAGCGCGGTGGCGACGTTGTCGCCGCAGTTTAGGAACATGTTGGTGATGCTGGGCACGGGGCGGCAGGTCTCGAAGGCTCTTGCTTGGGCGAGGGCGAGCATCGCGGCGTGGTCGGCGATGGCGCCGATCTCCTGGTTCTCGACGCGCACGAGATCGACGACGATGGTGACGGCGAGGAACTCGGCGCGGAATCCCGTTTTGATGCGGCTGCCTTCGACGGTAGTGGTGGCGAAGCCGTAAGGGTTGTCGGGGATGAGCTGGCCCATGCGGTCGCGGGTGCCGGTGGCATACCAGCCTTGGATCGGATGCTCGACCGTGGCGAGCTCCTTGGCTTGGGCGGCGTAGTGATAGCCGAGCAGGGCCGGGAGTTTGGTGCGGATGGTGTCGAGCATTTCCTGCGGGCGCTCGGTGAAAATGATCTGCAGGTTCGGCGCGCACTTTTCGTCCATGTTGACGGGCGCGCCGTATTCGCGCGCGATGGCGCGGATGCGCGCGTCGACGAATTTGGTGAAGTTCGGGGACATGCCGGTGGTGTGCGGGCAGATGCGCGTTTTCCAGCGCGAGACGGCGCCGAGCGGGGAGGGCATGGTGGCGACGTCGACGAAGGTGCGGGTGATGGAGCGGAGGCGGGTGGAGGTGACGGTGATTTCTTCGGTGGGGATGGGGGCGAGGATTTTTGGCAGCGGGGTGGAACGCTGCGGGGCGGGGTCGGGAGTTTCCTGCGCGTAAGCCCCGCTGGAGAGTGCGAGGCAGAATGCTGCCGTCGTAAGAAACTTCATGTAGTGCCCCCAATGACCAACGCGAAAATTATATCAGATAAATTTTCGCGTCGGGCAGGGGTGTTTAGGGCAGCTGGCGGGTTCGCGAAAAAATATCTGATATAAATTTCGCTCGTGCCCGTAATTTCGCTTCAGCGGCGCTCAAAAAAGTGGCCCACACGCCCGCCGGCGTGTGGGCCTTGCTTTATCGGAGTTTGGTTCGGAGTTTAGCGGCCGCTAGTTGGTCCAGACGTGGACGACTTTGCGGGTGGTTTTGTCGACGATGACGGGATCATCGTTGACGATCACATAGGCATATTGATCCGGCTTCTCGACGTGGATGGTGCTGGGAAGCGGATGGACCGTGATGGTGTTCGGCAGAGCCTGGCCGACCGTCACGTTGACCTTGGGGTCGACCACGGGCTCGAACTTCTTGGTCACGGATTCCTGGCGGATGATGTTGCCGTATTCATCGGACCAGGTGCTCGTGGTGGTGGTTGTGGTCGCCGATTGGGCGAAGGCGGCGCTTGAGATGAGGAGCGCGGCGGCGAGGGTGGGGAGCACTGAACGTTTCATAGGATTCTCTCCTTATTATTGTGTGCCGTTTGCACGGACATGGGTGGATATGGGGAGAGGCGTGTGGGGAGCCCACAGCTAGGCGGGGAGAGAGGCGTGGGTGAGCGCGTGGGGGCTTGTGCGCGTCGGGGGAGAGTGCGTAGGCCGCCCGCGAATTAGGGGTCAGACACGAAAAACACGTCGGCCTTCCTAAACACGACGAGTCTTCATGGTTATTCGTATCTGTCCCCAATTTCGCTCCGACGCCATTCCGCGTAACAAAAGAGCTCGAAAAAGCGGGCTTTAAGAGCGCTTTTTCGGCCGTGTGAATCGGCCTAAGCTCTTGGCATCATTCATTCCGGGAGGGGATCCGATGACGAAGAATTTAACGCGCCAGGTGTTGATGGTGAGCGTGGCGGCGGTTGCGCTCAGCGTGGCGGGGTGCGGGGAGAAGAAAGAGGCCGCGACCGCGCCGTATGAGGTTGAGGAAGTGGCACTGTCGCAGATCTCGGCGGATCTGGCGGCGGGGAAGACGACGGCGGTGGCCGTGACGCAGGGGTATATCGACCGCATCAAGATGTATGACGGGGCGCTGCATTGCGTGATCGGCGTGATGCCGGACGCGCTGCAGCAGGCGGCGGCGTCGGATGCGCGGCGGAAAGAGAGCAAAGCCTTAGGTCCGCTCGACGGCATTCCGATTTTGCTGAAAGACAATATCGACGCGGCGGGCCTGCCGACGACGGCGGGGTCCTATGCGCTGGAGCATAATATTCGCCCGGACGCCGAAGTGACCAAGCGCCTGCGGGCGGCGGGCGCGGTGATTTTGGGCAAGGCCAATCTGTCGCAGTTCGCCGGCTGGCGTCCGGCGGAGACGGTGCTGAACAGCTCGACCGTGGGCGGCGAGTGCCGCAATCCGTTCGATCTCACGCGCAGTCCGGGCGGTTCGTCGTCCGGCGGCGGGGCGACCACGGCGGCGAGTTTCGCGGCGGCGAATATCGGCAGCGATACCACGGGCTCGATCATTGGGCCGTCGTCGTATAACGCGGTGGTGGGGCTGCGGCCGACGATCGCGCTGGTGTCGCGTACCGGCGTGGTGCCGATCAGCGCCACCATGGACACCACCGGTCCGATGGCGCGCAATGTGCGGGATGCGGCGATGCTGCTGACGGTGATGGCGGGCACGGACCCGGCCGATCCGGCGACGGCGGAGGCCGACGCCCATAAGACCGACTACGTGGCGGGGCTTTCCACGGATTCCTTGAAAGGCAAACGCCTCGGCGTGGTGCGCGACTTCGGCGGCTATAACGAGGCAACCAGCCCGGTGTTCAACACGGCGCTGGAGGTGATGAAGGCGCAAGGGGCGGAACTGGTGGAGATCCCGGAAGGGCAGTTCCCGGATCATCGGTATGAGCAACTGGCGATCATGTCCTTCGATTTCCGCGAGGACTTCGCGGCTTATATGAAGGACGCGCCGGAGGCGCAGAAGGTGCGCACGGTGGAGGAGCTGATCGAATTCAACAAAGTCGATCCGCGCGAGAGCGCTTTTGACAGCGGCTTGATTGAATATGCCGCGAGCCGCACCACCGGCCGGGCCGACCCGGAGTATGTAAAGATGCGTGAGTTGGTGACCCAGCGCACCGCCAAGGACGGCTTCGATAAGGTGTTCGCGAGCTTCAATGTGAGCGCGGTGGTGCTGCCGACGCGCGACGTGGCGGACGTGATGAAGCCGAACGGCGAGAAGCAGCCGAATAGAATCCCCAAGGACAACGGCAAGGCGCCGGGCTCAGGCTCGAGCATCGCCGCGCTGGCGGGGTATCCCAATTTGTCGGTCCCGATGGGCATGGTGAATGGGCTGCCGGTGGGCCTGTCGCTGATTGGGCCGGCGTGGAGCGAGGCGGATCTGCTGGCCATGGGCTATGCGTATGAGCAGGCGGCCAAGGTGCGGGTGGCGCCGGCGGCGTATAAGGCGGCGGTGAGTGCGCCGGCGGGGCAGCAGAAGTAAGGAAGAGAGATAAACGGTGAGGAAGGGGCCGGGGAGACTTGGCCCCTTTCTTCGTTTCTGGGAGAGCGCAAATTTGGGGTCAGACACGAAAAACACTGCTGTCCTGCCAAACAATTTCAGTCATCGTGGTTATTCGTATCTGACCCCAATTTTGCTTCGCGCCCCGGTATGACATTTTTTCAGAAACTCAATGATGCGAGAGAACGCCGCAGGGGTGAGTTGCGCCATGCGGTAAGGCTGACCGTTGCGGCGGTGATCGCTTATGGGGTGGGGGAGAGCCTCGCGCTGCCGCAGGCGTATTGGGCGGTGTTTACCGCGGTGCTGGTGAGCCAGGCCAGTGTGGGCGGGTCTGTGAAGGCCGCAGGGGACTGGCTGATTGGGACCCTCGGGGGCGGGGCGTATGCGGCGCTGGTGAGTACGCTGGTGCGGGAGACCGATCCGATCACCAAGGGCGCGGCGCTGGGGGCGGCGTTGTTGCCGCTGGCGTTCCTGGCGGCCGTGCGGCCCACATTCAGATTCGCGCCGGTGACGGGGGTGATCATCATCCTGATCGCGCCTTTGACCCAGATGTCGCCCCTGGAAGCGGCGATGAACCGGCTGGTGGAAATTTGCATCGGCGGGGCGATTGGGATCGTGACGTCGCTGTTCGTGCTGCCGGCGCGGGCCTCGCGCATCCTCAATCAGGCGGCCGCCGGCACGCTGGAAAGCCTCGCGGCGATTTTGGTGCTGCTGCCGCGGCTGCATCAGGGCGAGATCGAAGAGGAATACAACGCGCGGCATGACGAGGCGCTGGCGCAGTTGGACCGGCTGACGCTTGCCGTCGATGAAGCCAAGCGCGAGCGGTCGAGCTTCCTGTCGGGGGCGCCGGATCCGGAGCCGATTTTGCGCGGGCTGCGGCGCTTGCGCGCGGACATCATCATGCTGGGGCGGGCGATGGCGACACGGTTGCCCGAGACTTATCACGCGCGGCTGACGGAGGATTTGACCAGCGTGCTGGAGGTGGTGCGGGGATATTTCGCGGCGCTGGGGGCGGCGCTGGAAGCGCGGGCGCCGGCGCCGGATCTGGGGCCGGTGGATGAGGCGCTGCGGCGGTACGGCGCGGAGCTGAACGCGGTGCGCGAGGAAGGCCTGACGCGCGGGCTGGCGGCGGATGTGGTCGGGCGGACGTTTGCGGTGGGGTTTGCGCTGGAGCAGCTGCGGGTGAACCTGGGGGATCTGGCGAGCCGGACGGGAGAGAGGGCGCGGAAGGTGAAGGGGGCGGGGTAGGCGGAAATTATATCAGATATATTTCGCGGAATCGCTGTTACAGCAGCGCAGGTGGTTGGCGCGAAAATTTATCTGATATGATTTCCGGGCAGAGATGGCTGAGGGATTGCCGGTAACAATACGCGAAAATCGCTTGTCTTCGCTTCGGTGAAGCGAAGACGGCGCGTCAGATAAATTTTCGCGCTCTCCGTCGGAGTTCGGAACGCGGAATTGGGGTCAGACACGAAAAACACGGCGCGCCTGCCAAACACGCCTTTCATCGTCGTTATTCGTATCTGACCCCAATTCCGCTTCGCGGGTCGTCCGCGAAAAAATATCGGAGATAAATTTCGCGTGGAGTCCTCATGAAGAAATTTGCACTGGCTGCTGCGTTGTTGTTCGCGGCGAACCCTGCTTTCGCCCAAACCAATCTCAAAGACCTCAAGCTGGAGATTCCGGCGACGAAGTATGTGCTCAAGAATGGGCTGACGCTGATCGTCAATGAGGATCGCAAGGCGCCGATCGTGTCGGTGCAGGTTTGGTACAAGGTGGGCTCGCGCGATGAGCCGGCGGGGCGCTCGGGGTTCGCGCATCTGTTCGAACATCTGATGTTCAACGGCAGCGAACATTCCGACACCGACTGGTTCAAGCCGGTGCGCGGCATGGGCGGAACGTCGATCAACGGGACGACCAACGCCGACCGCACCAATTATTTCCAGACGGTGCCGAAGGGGGCGCTGGAGTCCATCTTATGGCTTGAGTCGGACCGCATGGGGCACTTCCTGGGCGCGGTGAGCCAGGCGAAGCTCGATGAACAGCGCGGCGTGGTGCAGAACGAGAAGCGCCAGAGCGAAAACCGCCCCTATGGGTTCGCGAGTGAGCGCATCACCAAGGCGACTTACCCTGCCGGACATCCTTATTCGCATACGACCATCGGATCGATGGACGATCTGAACGCGGCGAAGCTGGAGGATGTGAAGGACTGGTTCCGCACCTGGTACGGCCCGTCGAACGCGGTGCTGGCGCTGTCGGGCGATATCAGCCCGGCGGAGGCGCTGGCGAAAGTGGAGAAGGCGTTCGGCGATATCCCGCCGGGCCCGCCGGTGGTGCGCGCGAAGGAGTGGATCGCCAAGCGCAGCGGCGTGCAGCGGGAGGTGGGTTACGACCAGGTGGCGCAGCCGCGCATTTATAAAGTGTGGAATGTGCCGCCGGATGTGTCGCGGGATTCGGCGCTGCTGGATCTGGCGGGCGATGCGCTGACGGGCGGCAAGACCTCGCGCCTGTACAAACGCCTGGTGCATGAGGAGCAGGTTGCGACCAGTGTGCGCGCAAGCGTGGACCGCGGCGAGATCGCGGGGCAATTCTATCTCACCGTCGATGTGAAGCCGGGCGCGGATGTGGCCAAGGTGGAAGCCGCGGTCGACGCGGAACTGGCGCGGCTGTTGAACGAGGGGCCGACCCAAGGCGAGCTGGACCGGGCGCGCACGGATATGGCCGCGAGCACGGCGCGCCAGCTGGAAAGCACCTATGTCAAAGCGGCGTGGCTGCTGGATGCGGAAGCCGCGTCCGGCGATCCGCAGAAGTGGCGCGCCCGGTTGGATGTGGCGTTGTCGGCGACCCCCGCCGAAGTGCGCGACGCGGCGCGGCGCTGGCTGACGGACGGGCAGTATGTGCTGACGGTGTTGCCGCGCCCGCCATTCACCGTGGCGGCGACCGGCGTCGATCGCACGGGGGTGCCGAAGCCGGCGCCGACGGCGGCGGAAAATTTACCGGCGCTGGAACATGCGACCTTGGCCAACGGATTGAAGCTGATCGTGGCCTCGCGCCGGGCGGCGCCGATGGTGACCATGACCCTCGCCGTGGAGACGGGTTTCAGCGACGCGGACGACAAACTGCCGACGGGCGCGGCGGCGATGACCGTGAGCCTGATGGATCAGGGCACGGCGTCGCGCGACGGCTTGCAGATCAGCGATGAACTCAGGAGCCTGGGCGCCGATCTGTCGGTGAATGCGGACGACGAGCGGGCGTCGGTATCCTTGAGCACCTTGACCTCGAGCCTGGACGCCGCGCTGGCGCTGTTCGCCGACGTGACCTTGAATCCGGCGTTCAAGCCCGAAGATCTGGAGCGCGAGCGCAAGCAGGCCATCGTGGGCGTGGAGCGCGCGCGGCAGCAACCGAATGCGGCCGGCGCGCGGGCGCTGCGGGCCTTGGTGTTCGGCGCGGATCATCCCTATGGGCGTTTGACCACGGAATCCGCGCTGACGGCGCTCACGCGCGCGCAGGCGGTGGCCTATCACAAACGCTGGTTCACGCCGGAGAATGCGACCCTTGTTGTTGTCGGGGATACGAGCCTTTCTGAAATCCGCCCGAAGATCGAGAAGGCCTTCGCCGGGTGGCAAAAGGGCAGCGTGCAGCGCAAGCCGGTGCCGGAGGCGCGCGCGCGCCAAGCGGGGATCTATGTGTTGGACCGTCCGGGCGCGCAGCAGTCGATCATCATGGTGGGCGCGGCGGCGCCGAAGTGGACGGCGGAAGACCAGGTAGCGCTGGGGCTGTTCAATGACGCCTTCGGGGGCGCGTTCACCTCGCGGCTCAATATGAATCTGCGCGAGGACAAACACTGGTCCTATGGCGTGCGCAGCTCGGTCGGCATGGATGGACGGGGCCCGCGCCTGTTTCAGATCGGCGCGCCGGTGCAGACGGATAAAACGGCGGAGAGCATTCTGGAGCTGCGGCGGGAGATCACGGAGCTTGAGAAGGTGCGGCCTTTGACGGCTGATGAAATCGCGCAGGTGAAGAACGATACGAGTCTGGCTTTGCCGGGGCGCTGGGAGAGCATCGGCGCGGTGAAGGGGACGGTGGTGGATCTCGCGTACCGCGGCCTGCCGGACGATTACTGGTCGTCCTATGCGGCGCGGGTGCAGGGGACGACGGCGGAGGAACTGAAACGCGTCGGCGCGAAGTTCGTGCGGCCGGGCGAGATGGTGTGGGTGATCGTGGGGGATGCGGCGAAGATCGAGCCGGAGATGAAGAAGGCGGGGATCGGGCCGGTGATGCGGGTGGATGCGGATGGGGTGCTGGTGAAGTGATCGTGTGCGCTGAGGGAGCGAAAATTATATCAGAGATAATTTCGCGACCTCGGTCGGTGCCTCGCGCGCAAATCTTCGCGCGAATTTATCTCTGATATAATTTTCGCTTAGCGTTCAGATTGAGAGTCCGCAAAAAATTATCTCCGATAAATTTTCGCGCGGTCCACCTGCTTTGGTGAATGATCGAGTCCGCGAAAAAATATCGGAGATAAGTTTTTTGCCGCTCGCTAAGCCTTCTTATCCGGGACGGCGCGGCTGATTTTGTACATGAAGAACAGCGTGAACACAGCGGCGCCGGCGACGACGTAGCCGACGCTGGGGTAGTGCTCGAGGCGCCCGTCGGGGGCGCGGGTGACGATGGCGCCGGCGAGCGCGGCGCAGACGCCGCCGGAGATCTGCTGGAGCGAACCACACACCGCATTGAAGGCGCCGCGTTTCGCGGGCTCCGGCACCGCGCTCATCAACGCTTGTGACGGCACGATGCGCGAGAAGATGCCGATGAACAGCAGCACGTTGATGATGATGACGCCGATGAGCGGTGTTTGGCCGAGGTGCGTGTAGAAGATCACCATCACGATCGACAGCAACGTGCCGAACATGAACACCGGGAACTTCCCGAATTTATCCGCCGCGCGTCCCGCCAAAGGCCCGACGAAGATCATGCAGATGCCGGTGACGAGGTAGATCTTCGGGAGGTCGGCGGCGGAGATCTTGAAGTTGTTGAGGGTGAAGTCGGCCCCGAACGGCAGCAGCATGTAGCCGCCGGTCGCGAGCAGCGCGACCACGCCGAAGGCCAGGAAGTGGCGCGGCTCGGTGATGGTGGCCCACAGGTGCCGGAAGGCGTTGCTTTCGGTTTGCAGCTTCAGGTGGCCGTCCACAGGCTTCATGGTGAGGGCGATGACGGCGCCGACGCCGATGCCGATGACGACAATGGTCAGGAACGGCGCGTGCCAGTTCCAGTGGTTGGTAAGATAGAGGCCGGCGGGCAGGCCGAGCACCTGACTGGCCGCGAACGCTGTCTGGATCATGCCCATGACGCGGCCGCGTTTTTCCATGGGGAAGAGATCGGTGGCGATGGCCATGACGGTGGCGCCGATGACGCCGGCGAACATGCCGGTGATGATGCGCGCGAGCAGGAGGATCTCGAACCGATCCGCGAGACCACAGAGCAGCGTACCGACCATGAAGCCGCAGTAGAAAAACAGGAGCAGGCGCTTGCGGTCGAATTTGTCGGCGAAGCCGGCGGCGACAAAGCTGGTGACCCCGGCCGCCAAAGCATAGGCGGAGACGACGATGCCGAACTGCTGCGGTGTGATGCCGAGGGCCGGCATGACGAAGGCGCCAAGGGGCGAAAGGATCATGAAGTCGATGATGATGGTGAACTGGAGGAAGGCCAGCATCGCGACGACGAATTTTTCGTAGCCCGTGAAGAACGGCGGCGCTTTTTTGGCGTCCGGAGCGGCGGCGGCGGTGGCGGTGGACATGCGCGGGGACCTGCGGCTGGGCGGAAAGGGCCGTGTAACATATGGAAGAGCCGGCGGATTGGCGCTGGCAAAATTATGAAAGGCGGGGCGTAAAATCGGCGTGAGGGACGGATTTTACGGGCGATCGGGACGTTTTGTGAGGGTCATGAGCGCGGCGTGATATGGAGTCGGAGAGGTTGAAATCGGGCGTGGTGGACTGTGGAAATGGGGGATTGAGCCCGTTGACAGGCCCCTCCGGGGGATCGCACTAAAAATCGCAGTGCGATTTTTAATGCGATTATCCGACCCCATTTCCGCTGCGGCGGCGTTTGGTGTCTGTCAAAAACTTATTCGCGGGTTTGATTTAACCGTCGCGAGTCACTGCCAGATTTTGGGGTGGGGTGGGGCATCTTTGCTTTGCGGCGCGTTGGAAAACTGGTCTTCTGCGCCGCCTGGGGAGAAAGAGCCGCCATGACTGCTTCGCCGTCCGCGCTGCCGGAACCGCTGCGCCCGTTTTTCACCTATTGGGATTCACTGCCGAAGGCGGGGCCGCTCCCGAAGCTCGCCGACTTTTTTGATTCCGTGCCGCCGGCCCTCGCGCCTTATCTGGCGATCGCGGATGTGCGGGGACCCGAGGAGGCGCGGCTGCGTTTGTTCGGCACGCGGCTGGTCGAGCGCGCGGAGTTCGATCCGACGGGGCTGGCCGTGGCGGCGGTCTACGCCGAGCCCTTGCGCAAGCGCGTCCATGAGGTGATGTGGACCGCCGTGCAAAGGCCGGTGGGCTATGTGGTGCGCCGGACGATCGTGGTGCGCAGCGGGTTCCTGAACGAACATTGGAGCTTGGGGTTGCCGGTGGAGATCCCGACGTCGCAGGTGCGCGCCGTGATCGCCTTCACGCCTGGGGTCGCCGATGTGCAGATGATCGATCGCCGCGCGGACACGCTGGTGCAGGAGATGACGTTCGAGCGCTGGGTGGATGTGGGGGCGGGGACGCCGTGAGGACGTGGTGCGCGCAGACAATACGCGGAAATTATATCAGATAAGATTTCGCCCTGGCCGCCGGTGGGGGGGTGAGACACCCAGTCCGCGAAATAATATCTGATATAAATTCCGCTGCAGCGTGTAGCGTTGTCGCCATGAGCGGGGTTTCGCGGGAGCGGGCGGCGTGCCGTGAGGTAATCCCGGCGGCGCCGGCGCTGTACGACACAAGGGGGCCGGAGGTTCCGCGCGGGCGTCGGCTTCCAGATGTAACAAGGGGTTGTTGGGCTCCGGCTTTGCCCGGCGGCCCACCTCTTTGGCTTACTTTATTCGATTTAAGCTCCCTCCGAACGCCGGGTGGCGTAGAATAAGTCCAAACAGGGCTTTGCCTTTGAGGTCTTCATGCGCTCCATAAAACGGCCCTTCGCGGCCGCCGTTCTGTTTGCCGCCGCCGCGTTTCCCGAGGCGGCTTTCGCGCTGGATTCGCGCAGCGTGGTGATCGGTTGGTTGGGCCAGGCCACGATGAGCGGCGACAAGGATTGCGCAGGGGGGCCGAACCCGGTGATCGGCGACCAGTACCTCAAGCACCTCAAGGACCTCGGCTACTCGGGGGAAGAGGTCGAGGCGCTGGCAAAGAAATCCGCCGAGGGTGGCCCGGGCATGGATCCGGTGCTGGAGATCGTGTGGATGCGCGGGCGTGTCGACGGCAAGCCAACGAACCCATACGTTTATCCCGAGACCGCGATCGATCCGAAGCTGAAGCCGCTCGAAGGCAAGTTTGCGTTTGGTTTTGATCTGGACGGGAAGGGCGCGGCGCAAACGAGCGCGTTCACCGATCCGGACACGCTTGAGAAGGGCGTGGACCATGAGATGTACCGCGCGCTGGGATGCATGCGCAGTTTCCGCGGCTCGCTCACCGGCCGGCCGACCTATTGGGCGTGGGCGTGGGGGCAGACGCGCGATTCACAACCCGCGTGGATCGTGACGGTGACCGGTGAAGATTTGTCCAAGGACGGCGATGTCACGGTGACCTTCGACCGCGCGCTGGAGCATGTGAAGTCGAACCCGGATGGCTCGCCGAAGTCCGATGCGACTTACCGCGCGGACCCCGATCCGCGCTCGCACAATGAGTTCAAGGGCAAGATGAAAGACGGAACGGTGACGGTCACCGAGGCGGCGGACTTCCGCATGCTGCAGAACCCGCTCATCTCGCCGGAACTGCGTCTCGACAAGGCCAAGGTGCGCCTCACGTTCAAGGAAGACGGCAGCGCGACCGGCATGATTGGCGGATACCAGCCGTGGCGTGACCTTTACTGGGGCATGGCCAATGGCGCGCCTGGCGTGGAGCTGTGCGTCACCGGAGACATCGTCGGGATGTACTACCTTCTGAAACATCATGCCGACTTCGATCCGGATCCTAAAACCGGCCAGAACCGAGGCATTTCGGCGACCTATTATTTCGAGGCGGTGCCGGCGTTCACCACGCCTGTACAGCAGACGGCGCGCAAGTAATGAAACAGATGCGTTTGATCGGGATAGCGGTATGCGCGGCGCTGGCCGCATGCGCGCCCGCGGAAGATAAGGTTTCCGGCGCCGGGGCGGCGGCGGGCGCGGCGCCCGTTGTGGCGGGTGAGGCGACGATGCGCCGCCTGACCTCCGAGCAATATCAGAATGTGATCGCCGATCTTTTCGGCGACACCATCGAACTCGGCGGCCGCTTCGAGCCGGAGCTGCGCGTCAACGGCCTGATGGCCGTGGGTGCGGCGAGCGTGTCTGTGACGGCGACCGGCATGGAGCAGTACGACATGATGGCCAGGCGCATCGCCGCCCAGGTCATGGATGAACGCCGCCGCGATCTGATGATGCCGTGCAAGCCGGCGGACGCGAAACTCGCCGATGACGCCTGCGCGCGCCAGTTCCTGCGTGAGTCAGGTTTGTGGCTTTATCGGCGGCCGCTGACGGACGCCGAGCTCACGTCCTATGTGACGACCGCAAATAAGGCGGCGGGCCGCTTGGGGAATTTCTACGACGGGCTCGCGATGAGTTTTTCGGCGATGCTGGCCTCGCCGCGTTTCCTGTTCCGCCAAGAGACCATCGAGCCGGATCCGGCGCACAAGGGGCAGTTTCGACTGACCGCTTATGCCAAAGCCGCGCAGCTGAGCTTCTTCCTGTGGAATTCCGGGCCCGACCGCGCGCTGATCGAAGCCGCGCGTACCGGCGAGATCCACACGCCCAAGGGGTACGCGAGACAGGTGGACCGCATGATCGCGAGCCCGCGTTTGGAGCGCGGCGTGCGGGCCTTCTTCATCGACACCTTCCACTTCGATGAATTCTCCGTTTTGACCAAGGACGCGGAGATTTTCCCGAAGTTCAGCGCCCAGGTGCTCAGCGATGCGCAGGAACAGACCTTGCGTACGGTGGTCGACCTGCTTGTGAAACAGCGCGGCGACTACCGCGACATTTTCACCACCAAAAAGACGTTCCTGACCCAGGAGCTGGCGGCGATCTATAAAGTGCCGGTGGCCGAACACGGCCCGAACGGTTCGCCGGATATCTGGCAGGCCTATGAGTTCGCCAAGGACAGCGCCTACGGCGGCGTGCAGTCCCAAATCGCGTTCACGGCGCTGCATTCGCACCCGGGCCGCAGCTCGCCGACCATCCGCGGCAAGGCGATCCGCGAGATCCTGATGTGCCAGAAAGTCCCCGCGCCGCCCGGCGATGTCGACTTCAAGCTGGTGCAGGACACGAACAACCCGAAGTACCGTACCGTGCGTCAGCGCATGGATGCGCATGCGACGAACCCGGTGTGCACGGGCTGCCACAAGATCACCGATCCGATGGGTTACGCGCTGGAGACCTTCGACGGCGTCGGCGCTTTCCGGACCAAGGAGAATGGCGCGGATATCGACGCTTCGGGCGCGCTCGACGGCAAACAATTCAAGGGCGCGATGGAACTGGGCCAAGCGCTGCACGACAGCCCGGCCACCGCGAATTGTCTTGTGAACCGCATGGCGTCTTACGCCACGGGCCGCACGTTCAAGCGCGAGCCGTGGATCGAGGCGATGGAGCAGGGCTTCGCCGCGAAAGGTTACGTGGTGCCGGAACTGATGCGCGCGATCGCGCTGCATGACGTGTTTACCCGCGTGGCGCCGCCGCGCCAGCAGGCTGCCAACTGAGGATTTGACATGGACAAACTCGCTTCACGCCGCCGCGTCCTGAAGTCGACGACCGTGGGCCTCGCGACCGCCGTTGGTCTTCCGCTCCTCGATTGTTTCCTGAACACCAACGGCAACGCGATGGCCGCGACCGGGGCGCCTCTTCCGGTGTGCTTCGGCACCTGGTGGCAGGGGCTCGGCCTCAACCCGGGACGCTGGATCCCGGAGAAGGTGGGCGCGGGCTATACGCATAATGTGGAACTGAAGCCGCTTGAGAAATTCACCAGCCGCATGAACGTGATCAGCGGCACGAAGTATTTCCTCGACGGCCGCCCGCTCGAAACACACACGACCGGTTTGCAGATCGCCTCCATGGGCCGCATCCCGACGGGCGTGAATTCGGCGGCGAGTCTGGATAGCGAAATCGCCGACGTGATCGGCAAGACGACGCGCTTCCGTTCGATCGAACTGGCGCTCGACGGGAGTCGCGCGAGCGTGTCCAAGCGCGCCGGCAGCGCAACGAACCCGTCCGACCCGTCGCCGGAAGCGCTATATGCGCGCATCTTCGGGCCGGAATTCAAGGATCCGAACGCGGCGGAGTTCACACCCGATGTGCAGGCCATCGCGCGCCGCAGCGTGCTGTCGGATGTGCGGGACGAACGCATGAGCCTCGCCAAGGAACTCGGCGCGAGCGACAAGGCGCGTCTCGACGAATATTTCACGGCACTGCGTCAGGTGGAGCAGCAGCTCGACATCGAACTGCGCAAGCCAGATCCGCTGCCGGCCTGTTCGACCTCCGCGAAGCCGACCGACATCAAGACGGGCCGCGAAGTGGCCTTCGTCGAACAGAATATCAAGATGTTCGGCACGTTGATGGCCCATGCGCTGGCCTGCGGCCAAACGCGCGTATTCAACGTGATGGTGGGTTCGCTGGGTTTGCGTAAGCCGGGCACGACACAAAGCTGGCACCCGCTGACGCATGAAGAGCCGATCGACGATACGCTCGGATATCAAAAAGAAGTGACGTGGTTCATCGACTTCATGAACCGGGGGTTCGCTTCGTTCCTGACCGAACTGGACTCCATCAAGGAAGGCCCGGGCACCGTGCTCGACCGCTCCGTGGTGGTCTGGCAGACGGATCATGGCTACGCGCGCACGCACACGATCGACGCCCTGCCGATCTTCACCGTGGGCGGCGCGGCAGGGCGCTTGAAAACGGGCATCCACGTGTCGGCGGCCGGCGATCCGGCGACGCGTATTGGCCTGACGTTGCAGCAAGTGATGGGCGTTCAGCTGGGCAGCTGGGGCGGCCTTTCCAACGAGACGTCGAAGACATTCACCGAAATCCTGGCGTAGGGCAGGGGATCAACATGCAGCGCACATTCTTTCTCGCGAGCGTAGCAGTACTGACGGCTTTTTCGGCCACCGCGGCCGAGCGCGTAAAGTGGACCAACGCGGAAATCGCGACGCCAGTCGGCATCACGCTGCAACCTCTGGACAAAGGGCAGGGCTACGACCTTGGGAAGGGCGCGGCCTCCTTCATCGCGCGGGAACGTATTGCCTTTGCCGATGCCAAAGGTCTGACGCTGTACTTCTACGCCAATGACACGGCCGGCCGCGCGACGTGCCTGGACGAATGCGCGAAGACGTGGACGCCGGTTGCGGTGTCGGACAAGGCGAAGGCGTTTGGACCTTGGTCGATCATAAAGCGCGCCGACGGCGTTAAGCAGTGGGCTTTCGAAGGCAAAGCGCTATATCACTTCGTGAACGATGTGGACCCTGGTTCGGTCGGCGGCAACAGCCCGATGCGCTTCGGCGCGCGGCGCATGAACGGCGCCGGCGTATTCGTCGGCGGCGGCATTCGCGGCGCGGGCGCAAAAGGCGCCGCGCCTGATGTTCCGTTGCCGGCCGAATGGACGCCGGCGCTGGTCTTCCCTGTCGGCGGCGTGAAAGCGCCGGATGGTCTGGGCGTGCGCGAGATTCCCGACGCGGCGGTCATCAGCCTGGTCGATAGTGATAACTTCACGATTTACACCACCAGCGGAAACGCCGCGAAGATGGAAAGCGTGGACTGGAAACCGGTGCAGGCGCCTATTTTCGCGAAAGCCCAAGGCGATTTCGCTTTCATCGACCGCACCGATGGAATCCGCCAGTGGTCCTATAAGGGCCGCGGCCTTTACACCTATGCGGGCGATCTCATCCCGGGTGACGCCAATGGTGTCGGCGTTGCGAAGAACTGGGACGTCGCGGCCGTTGTGCGTTTCTCGATGCCCGCCGGCGTTTCGATCCAGGCGACACCCGGTCAGGGCAAGGTGCTGGCCAACGAAAGAGGCATGACGCTCTATCGCCGCGACGGTCACATCCTGCAGTCGGGCGGTGGACATAATCTGCGCCGCGGCGCACCGCCGCGTCCGGCGGTGGGCCGCGATATCGGCACGGACCCGCGCTGCAGCGCCGCGTGCCTGAAGTCGTGGCACCCCTATCTCGCGCCGGATGACGCGGAAGCACAAGGGTTCTGGAACGTCGCGGTCCGCGCTGACGGCAAGAAGCAATGGGTCTATCAGGGTTACGCGCTGTGGACCTTCGACGGCGACAAGAAGCCGGGCGACATCAATGGACACGATACGTACGACATCCTATTCAGCGAGGATAAGGCCGCGCCGCCCCTCGATGCCGGAACGCCGTACGACGGCGCGCCGGGACTCTATTGGGCGATCGCGATTCCGTAAGGCTGGTCGAACGCGCGCCGTCTAAGCGATTCCACCGCGGAATCCCACCGATTCATCAACTACGATAGGATCCGAAACCGGTCTAAACGGAGGCCGGGTGCGCATGCCAGGTGGGGGAACTCGTGCATCGCGCCTTCGTGTCGGTCTACTGCAATATCTGCAGCGTGTCCTCGGATTCATGATTGAGGACATCACAGGGCAGGGCTGTCCGATTATCTGCGGGACAATATCTATAAACCGCTCGGCATGACCAAACCCGCGCTTCAGGTCGATGAGAAGGTGCCGCCCAACATGGCCATTCAATATGCATTCGGGAAAACGTGGTGGCCGTTCCGCTACCGTACCCGACCTTAACCCCGCAATTAGCCGCAGCCGGGAGCAACATCTCGACCACCGCCGACATGTGGAAATGGCTGATCGCAAATATCACCGAAGCAGCGGGAAGGGAAAGGCGCTTCTAAGCCAGAAGAGCTGGGGTCTCGTGCACACGCAGTAGCGGCAGTGCATTCCCGGCGCCAGCGGCTTTGGCATGCACTATTTCACCCATCACTATAACGGTGAAAAGTTGATGGAGCGGTGTGGCAGCCCTCAGGACTACTCAATGCTCTTCCTGATCCGGAGTCGGACGTCGGCATTTTCATGACTCTGATCGGGGGCGGCGCACCGCGTCCGGTTTTCTGGCGATTCGCTGCTTGCTCCGAAGAAAAGGGGGCAGACACCAATTCGCGCGACGCTCTCGCATCCCGATGACGTCTTCAGGCGAATAGGTGTCTGACCCCATTTCTGATCCGCTCCTTTAGCCAGCTTACGGCCCAAGAAGGCCCGCCAGCCAGTGGGCGATATTCAACACGAACTGCTTATTGCCTTCCGCGCCGGGGACGGTGAAGCCGATGCGGTTGCCGTTTGTGTCTTCGATTTGCGCGGTGAACATGGCGGCCTCGCCGAACACAGCGAGACGGCCCTGGCCGTAGCGCATGACGGCGCCCTGAAGAAGTCCGCCTCCTGAGATGCGCGGGGTTTGCGGTGAAAAGGCCCAGGCCGTCTGCGGCATGATAATCTGATAGTCATCGCTGAGAATAAGGAGGCGCCGCGCGGTGTCCGGCGCGCGGAACGCCGAACCGGTGAACGTCGCGATGCGCGTGACGCTGTCGGCCGTCACGCGGCCCGCGAACACGAGGTCCTGCCCGAGCGATCCGTCCCCGTTGACGAAAACATCCACCGGCCTCGGCTCGGGCATATGAAAGGCAAAGCCATTGAAGAACGTGACGCCGAAGGCTGCCGCGAGATCGGCGGCCGCGCCGCTGAACGGCATATGATCGGCGATGAGGAGAAGCGATCCGCCATTTTCGACGAAGGCTTTTACCGCCGCGATTTCATCCTTGGTCAACGCTGAGGGCGTCGGCAGCGACCATTGAGTCGCATTCGCGGGATGGAGCGCGTTCGCTATGACGAGGATCGAAGTGCCGGACAGCGCTTGCGCTGTGAACGTGCCGGTATGCGGCATCACACGGAAACCGTCATTGGACAGGAGCTTCGCGAACGGGCCAAAACGGCCATCGATGGTGTGATAGTTCATGTGACCCGCATCGACGGCGACGAGGGGGCCTTTGTCCTTTTCGTAGGCGGGCGCCTTTACGCTGACATCGGCGGCGGCGTCGCCAACGGCGGCGGCCATCGCCGGAGCGGCGAGCGCGAACAGTCCAAGAAATGCGGCGGCGGCAAAGCGCATGGCCAAAGTTTACAGCTTCGCGAGTTCGGTGAGGAGGGGGCCGATATGGGCTTTCACCTCATTTGAGCGGCCGACTGCGCTGGCATAAAGAGGCTTGCGCACTTGGGTCGCGCTCGCGGTTTGCACAACGCGCGCGTTTTTGTGGAAATCGAGGCAGGCGGAATCCCAAGGCAGGCCGCAGAACGCCAGGAGGCGCCGGGTTTCACCTTCGAGGTTGCTGACCAGGGTTTCGTAGGAAATATCGGTGAAGGCGTGGGCCGGAAGTTCCGCGCGCCATGCGGCCATCAGGCGGTGGTACGCCACGTAATAGCGGCCAAGTTCGCCAAGGTCGTAGGTGAATTCCTGCCCGACGTCGAACAGTTTCGAGAAAGCGGAGACACATGTGTCGGCGGGATCGCGCGATACGTGAATGATCCGTGCGCCGGGAAGCGCCGCGTGGATGAGGCGGGCGTGCAGGAAGTTCGCCGGGAGCTTATCGGTGATCCGTGTCTGCCCCGGCCCAAGCGCAGGTAGGCGGGCAAGATAGGTTTCACCGAGGCTGCGCGGATCGCTCCTACCGCAGAGCCGCAGCGCTACGTCGAAATCACGCCGTTCGCCGCCGGCAAGCACGGCATGATGCGAGCTTAGAATCTGTTCGACGAGAGTCGTGCCCGAACGCGGCATGCCAATGATGAAGATCGAAGCGTCCGACGTCGCACCGCCGCCCGCGATCTCTTCGAAAGGAGCGTCGTACATCTGCCGCAGCGCCGCCGCCTCGTCATAGCCGATCATGCGGCGTACGACGGCATTACCCGCGAGATAGTGGCGGAAACCGGCGTCGGGTTCCCCGATGTCGGCCAGGGCTTTGCCCATGGCGAAATGGATATAACGCGCCTGTTCGGGGGCCAATGCCGCGATGCGGCCGGCTTGAACGCGCAGACGCTCAAGGTCGGCGGAGTCAGGCGTAAAGGTCACGACGTCCGCAAGATTGAAATGCGCGCGGGCGAAATCGGGTGTGCAGGCGATGGCGCGGCGGTATGCTTCGGCAGCGCGGGATTGCGCGCCGCGCTCCTTGTAACAATTGCCGAGGTTGTTGTGCGCGGGCGCGTAGTTGTGATCGATAGCGAGGGCTTGCGCGTAACTCACCTCGGCGGCGTCGAGGTCGCCGGACATATGTTCAGCATAACCAAGATTATTTTGGGCGTCGGCGTATTCGGGCCGCGCGGCGATGGCGGCGCGCCCGTGGGCGATGGCGCCCGCATAGTCCTCCATCATCGTCAACACGAAACAAAGATTGCAGTGAGATTCCGCATGCGCGGTATCCATGCCAAGCACCGCGCGGTAATCCGCGGCGGCGTCCCCATAGCGGTGCTCGTCCTGGGCGACGCGTGCGCGCCAATAATGCGCGGAAGCGAGATTGTTTTTCGCCTGGATGTAATCCGGGGCAAGCGCGAGCGCGCGCTGTGCCGCGGCGATGGCGCCGGCGAAATCCTTCACCGCGACGAGGGTGGAGGCGAGGTTGTTGTGATAGGCGGGCTGGCCGGCCTCGAGCCCGATGGCTTCGCGGATGAGGGCGGCGGCGGAGGCGTGATTTCCGACCTGATGTTCGATGACGCCGAGAAGGTGCAGCACGTCCGGATATCCCCGCCCAACCTCCAGAATACGCCGGTAGAGGCGGGCGGCCTCATCGAGATGACCGGCCTGATGGGCTGTCGTAGCGCCTCTAAACAGCTCCTGAGGGGTATCTTTTACGGACCCTGCCATCGGGCTCCTAAGCCAGCTTGTAATACACCTACGCGATATACTAAATGCCATTAAATAATTGATTTAATGTATTTATTTTGGGTGTCTTACTTATTAAAGATATAAACCGAGGGGTGCCTGGCTGCTTAGGGAAACAGTCCGGCGATCTACCAGCAAGTCTTTTTATGACACCCCTTTCGTGGTCCGCGGGGACCGGGCGCCGGAGAGCGCGTGGGCGAGGGGTCGTCGGTGTACGCAGCTGGAGGACGAGAGGGCGTTATCATATCTGGACGGCCGAAGAGTCGGGTACGGTATGTCGGCATTCCTCAACATCACCAACATCTTCAACGGCGATCCGGCCCGGACCTATCCCGGCCCGGATGGCAGCCCGTTCTATTCGCTGCTCGGCGAATGGGGCAACGGCTCGCCAAGGCCGCGTTTTCCGTACGGGGCTGCGTTTCGAAATGTAAGGGACGCATAACTGGGATACGGAAAGGGGGGCGAAAGCCCCCTTTTTTCGTAAGGGTGCGCGATGAAGGCGGGGCGGGTTATTAACCGCGTCATGAATGGACTCTCGCCGCCCGCGCCGTTCGACGCGCTGCTCTTGGCGCGATGGAACGCGATTTTCGTCGGCGAGCTGCCCGGGATCGCAAAAGTTCTCACGGCGGCTAAGACTCGCTTTCCCATGTCCGTACCGGCGGGGGCGCATGCTGTTCTTCGAAGATATTAAAGAGAAGATCGAAAGGGCGAGGGCGGCCGGATTGCACGCGGTGCGGGTGACCTGCACGCATGACGTTATCGCGGCGCTGGAACCGTATTTGCCGCATCTGAAGCTCCGAGGTTACGTGCGGTTCTAGCGCAGGACGCCTCGGCGCGTCTGAGCGTGCGTGTACCAGATCAGCGCCACCAGTTCCGCAGTGATCACGGCACTGATGACACCCATGGATGGCCCCAAGATATCACCGCCGTTCGTCAGGACGTGAATGTAGAGTTGGTTGAGCAGGAAAGCCGCCAGCGAGATGACAAACAGTGGGAACGCTGCCTTCCGGCGCGCGAGGATCAAAAGCGAGGCGACGAACGCCGTCCACACACCTGTGGGCCACACCACATCCATCCATGTGGGATACTCTTGGATGAAGGCGATTTGCTCGGGCGTCATGCCGCCCGCGCTCATGTACGCGGCGCCTTGCGTCTTGCTCATGACGTAGTCGAAGGCGCCGATCGCGTTGAAGAGAACAGCTGCGAGCCCCACCGCCCAGACGTGCCCGGGCGTCTTGGCTTGTGCTTCGGTCATGTTCGTCCTCCCCAGTCGAAACCACCGAAGACGAGGATAGCCCAAAGATTGTTGGCGAAATAAGAAAAAAGGCCCGCATTGCTGAGAGCCTTTTGGTTTTCCAGATCGCCGTTTGTACGGTGTCGCGATATGAGGTGAGCAAGTCCTACACGTATATTTCAAGTAGGACACGCGGCCGGTTAGACCCGCTCGAATACGAGGTTGTCCCCAAGCTTCGAGTCCAACTTGTATCCCTGGTCGACCAAGTAGGCGACCGCCGGCAGGGCGAAGGGCGCGGCGAAGTCGAAGCCGACGCATTCCATCAGGATCAGTTCGGGGCGCCAGCGGGTCCAGTCGTTGGACTTGAGGACGCCGAGTTCCGCGCCCTCGACGTCGATGCTCATAAACTGGATCTCCCGGCCGGCGAGATGTTCGGCGAAAAGCTTGTCCAGCCGGCGGACCGCCACGGGGATGCCGGGGAGCCAAGCCTCGCCCGGCGGGCGGTTGTCCATGGTGACCTGGGCCATGCCGAAGTTGGCGTTGTGGGCGTGCCAATAGGCCTGGCCCTCCTGCTCGCCGACGGCGGCCGTGACGCGGAGATCGCCTTTACGCCATTGTTTCCATTCCTCGACCGCATTGGGATTCGGTTCGATACAAAGACCGCGCCACCCATGACAGAAGAACATGAAGGTGTTGGAGATGTCCCAGATCGCCCCGGCGCCGACGTCCACATAGATCCCGGGCTGGCGGGCGCGCATGCGGTCCTTGAAGTGTTTCGCCATGAAGGAGTCTTCGCCGGACATGCTGTAGGAGAGCTGCGCGTATTGAAGGGACTCCACCATCACGTTTCCCGGCGGCACGACCCGCTTCGTGCTGATGGCGCCGAGGACGTTGAGGGTTTCCGGTTGCCAGCTCATTGGGGGACACCTTTATTTAATGCGGACCTTGGCGGCGACGGCGGAGGCGAGGTCGACCAACGGCCGGTCCGGGAATTTAGCGCAGGCGCCGGCCATCGCGTCGAGAAGGCGCGGCCGGGCGTCATAGGGGATTTCCATCTCGGGTTGGCTCACGTTCTTGTAGCCTTGGATATAACCGAAGGTCCAAAGACCAATGAGCTCCGACGGATCCTTATTGGAGGCTTTCCGGGCGTCGGCGAACTGTTTGCAGGTATAGCCTTGCAGCGAAAGTACGGGTGGGTTCGGCGGCAGTTCGCGCGGCGCCTTGCCGAGTTCCTGGCTCGCCACGGTCAGAAGAAGGGCCAGCGGGTAAGTCGCGCAGGCTTGATCCAAGGCCGGTGCGATTTCACCTGCGGGTGAGAAGGTGAGCGCGTTCGACGCCTTATAGCGTCCGGCGAGATAGCCGTGCACCCAGATTTGCGCGAGGGCCGCTTGGGTGGTGACGCCCCGGCCGTTCACGAGACCGGAGCATTTGAACTCGGCGGCGCTGAAGTCGCGGGCGGCGGCGGGGACGTCGGCGCGGGCGAGGACGACGGCGGTATCCTGTTTCGGCGCGTCCACGTCCGCCGCAATCTGCATTTTTACAATCCGGGCCGGATTGGCGATGCCGCGCCCGTCCTTGTTTTTATCGCCCTTGGGGATTTGGTCGACGAACTCCATGCCGGACGTGACTTGGCCCCACGCCGTGTATTTGCCGTCGAGCGAAGAGCGGGTGTCGGGGTTGTCATCGAGCACGATGAACCATTCCGTGTCGGCGCTGTTGCGTTTGGAGGTGCGGGCCATGGAGACGATGCCGCGTACCTGGGGCGTGCGGGAGAATTCGGCATTGATGATGCGCCCCGTGCCCCCGCCCGAACCATCGCCCTTGATGTCGCCCGTCTGGGCCGCGAACCGGTCGATGACGCGGTGAAAGACAAGGCCATCGTAATATCCGGCCCGGATCAGCTGTTTAAGACGCGCGACATGGCGCGGCGCGAGGTCCGGGCGCATCTGGATGACCACGCGGCCATATTCGAGATCGAGATAAACAGTGTCCTCGGGCCCAGGCGCTTCGCCGGCAACGGCGGGAACCGACAGGAAAAAGAAAAGCGCAAGAACGAAACGGATCATGGAGAGCCCCCGGGGAACAGCCGGGGAGTGTGCCATTCCCGGCCCCCGGGCCTCAAGTACAGCCACTGCGGGAACAGGGCGCTCCGTTTTGGCGTTGAGTATGCATCGATAGCAGGGGATGACCCATGACCAAGATGCTTCTTGCCGCCGCCGTGGCGGCGATTGCCGTTTCAAACGCCGCTCTGGCCGCGCCGATTCCGCCCGCCGTGGAGGCTATGATCCGGGAGGCCGGGAACGATGTGGATACGGTGGCCAAGGTGGCTAAGCGGTCACACCCGGACTCGGCCGCAGAGATCGATGCGCTGGTGGCGAGCATGGCGGCGAGCCGCGCGGCCGACAAAGAAGCGCGCCTAGCGCGCGCGGGCATCTTCGACAATTGGACCGGCGAGGGCGAACTGGGCGTGAATTACACGACCGGTAACACCAAGGATTTCGGTGTGTCGGCCAGCGTGGGGCTGACCAAGGACGGGATCAAGTTCCGCCACAAGCTCAAGGGACTGGTCGATCGTCAGAAGAGCAACGGATTTGTGACGCGCAATCGCGGCATGGCGGACTATGAACTGAATTATAAGTTCAACGCCCGGCTCTATCTCTACGGACTGGGCGGTTGGGAGCGCAACACCTTCGCCGGTTTCTCGCGCCGGTTCACGGAATCCGCCGGCGCTGGCTATTCGCTGTTGAAGACGGACTCGATGACGCTGGACCTGACGGGCGGCCCGGCCTTCCAGCAGACGCGTTACGTGGATGGGCGGCGGGAGAACGAAGTGACGGTCCGCGCGGGCGCCGAGTTCGCCTGGGCGATCCGCGACGACCTTAAGTTGTCGGAGACAGCCGCGATCTTTGTCGGCAATCAATGGACGTCAACCACAGCGCTGACATTTGTGCTGAATGACGCGCTGTCGTCGCGCGCGTCATTCGACGTCATTCACGAGAACAATCCGCCGCTGGGGCGCAGAGGAACAGATACAGCGACGCGATTGTCCCTGGTGTATGGATTCTAGAAATCAGCGGTAAGGCTGATGACAAAGCGGCGCTGGTCTATGGGGCTGAAGCTCGCGGTAGGGCTGACCGACCAGGCAAACACATCGGTGATGTTCTGCGCTTGAATGCGGAGTGTCGCTGGTGTTTCGGCAAGGCGGAAAGCGTAACGCCCACCGATATTGACGGTGGTGTAGGCGGGCGCGCGAACACGGTCCAAAAGGTCCGCGTAGCGCGAGGAGACATTCTCGATCTGCGTATCGATGGAGAAGCCGTTCCAACTTTTCGGGCCGTATTGCATGTTCAGGCGCATGATGTGCGGGAAACGGCCTAAAGGGACAGCGCCGATGAGACCGGCGGCGGCGTTCTGGCCTTCCACGCGCGCTTTCAGAAGCACGGTGCCGGCGACGACGGTGAGGCCGGGGAAAATCTGGCCGGTGAGGGAAAGTTCAGCGCCCCTGTGGCGCACGTCGCCGACTTGTAGGAAGAAGTTGTTTGTGTTGACGTTGAAGTAGGGTTTCTTCACCTCGAACACGCCGCCAACGATGCGCAGGCCCTGCTTGATGGTGTAGCGGAAACCGGCGTCGATCTGTTCGGTGCGCGTGGCGGGCACGGACTCGCCCCGGTTGACGGCGGTCTGCGGCGCCTCGCCGGACTCCTCGAGGCCGCGCGTCCAACTTCCGTAAAGGGCAAGGTCGTCGCTGAGGTAAGCGGCCACTGTGCCGTTGAAGAGCCACGGACTGTCCTTGGAGACGACGTTCGCGCCGCCGGCCGGTTCGCTTATGCGCCGGTAAAACGTCTTCTGGACGCCGAAACTGACTTCGCCCACGCGTGGCCACAGACCTTCGTAGGCGACGCCGCCGGTGCCTTGACGCACCCGCGCGGCGCTTTGCGGGCCGAGGGTCCAGCTGGGTTCGGGTTCATAGTCTGCGACGCCGATGACGCCGGGTCCCAGCGGGATCGTGGTCGAGCCCCCGAACGTGCGGGTCTTGAAGCGGCCGCGAAACGATCCGTGCAAGGTATGACGGCGCGGCCCTTCGACGATAACTTTCGAGAGGCGGGCTTCGCCCGACCATGAGCCGAGGATGTTGCCCGGAATGATGACGGCGAAACGATCCGTGAGCCCATTCTCGCGTGTGTTGCGGAACAGCGCTTCACCCTGTTTGACCCGCCAGTTGAGGGAGCGGAACCAGCCGGTGCGGAAGGTCCAATCGTCGCCGAGGTCGGCGCGCGCGATGAAACCCCAAGCGCTTTGCTGCGATTGGAAGGGGATCCAATACTGGCCGTAGAACTCATCACGGTCGACTTCGGGCGGCAGAAACGGTCCCGCGGTCGTGATGGTGTGGCCTGACTCGCGGTCCCAGCGGAAGTTCACCGCGCCGAAGGGGATGATCTCGACATTGTCGTTCGGACGCCAGCGGAAGATCGCGCCCATGTTCGCGACCCACGAGCGCGTATCGGACGGGCTCTTCTCCTTGATGCCCGCGACGCCGGCGCCCATCGATAGCTTGTCGTTGAGCGGAAGCTGCGTATCGAGCTCGACACTCATCGCATCGAAGGGGCCGAACGTCGTCAGCAGACTCGTGACGCGCCGGTCACCGGGCGTGCGCAAGCGATAGTCCACCACGCCCGTCGGCGCCATGAACGGATAGGACTGCGCGGATAAGCCGACGCGCACGGTTGACCCGGACACAATGCGATTGGTGGTGTCGCCCTGACGGTCGAAGTACAGACCTTCAAGGCGCAGGTTACCGGCTTCCGTAGGGCTGAATCCGCGCACGTCCATCGCGTTGTAGAGGCCGATGCTCTCATTGCCGACCTGTGTGCCGAAGGCATCCTGCGCCGCGTTGATGGCGTTTTCATTTGCGCGCTGGGCCAGGGCCGGACTGGACAGGGCCAGGCAGGCGACACCAGCCAATAATGTGCGCATATACAAAGAGACCCCCCCGGAACTCCCCAACCGCGGAAATCTAAAGGAGTTGAGCGCGCGTAGCCAGCTTCCCGAAATAGAGATAGGTTTTGGCGATGCGAATCTTGGGGCTGATCTTTCTCTTATTCTATCTCAGCGCACCGGCGGCGGCGCACAATGTGGATCAATATCTTCAGTCCACGCAGCTCGCGATTCACCCCGATCATATCGACGCCACCATGCAGCTTATCCCGGGCGACGGTGTCGTTGACCGCATCCTGCCGACCATCGATACGGATGGGGACCGGCGTTTGACGCAAGCCGAAGGCGAGGCTTACGCGCGCCGTGTGCTCGGCGATCTGACATTGAGCGCCGACGGGGCCGCACTGACGCCGGACCTGGTCTCGGTGACGGTGCCGTCCTTCGCCGACATGGAGGATGGCCTGGCGGGGATGTCGCTTATATATAAAGCGGCGCTGCCGCAGGGACGTTCGATCTTCTTCGCTAATCATCATCAACCGGATCTGTCGGTCTATGTGGTGACGACGACCCTGCCCGAAGGGTTCGAAATCCTTTCGCAAGAGCGTGACGCGTTGCAGGTTTCGTTGCGGTTGGTTTACCAGCCGGGGCACGCCGTGGACTTCGGCAACTTCGCAGCCATGTTCCACCTGGGACTCTCGCATATCGCCGAGGGGACGGATCATCTTCTGTTCTTGCTGGCGCTGTTGCTGCCGGCGCCGCTCGTTGCGGCGGTCCGGCGGTGGGGGCCGGGGGCGAGCGCGAGGCGCAGTCTGGTTCAAATCGTGACGATCGTCTCGGCCTTCACGTTAGGACATTCGCTGACGCTGGCCCTGGCGGCACTGGGTATCGTGCGTGTGCCGAGCGCGCCGATCGAGGTACTGATCGCGGTGTCGATCCTGATCTCGGCGGTGCATGCGCTGCGGCCCATATTTCCGGGCAAAGAAGCCGGGGTGGCGGCGTTCTTCGGACTTATCCACGGATTGGCATTCGCCAACACTATTCAGCTCATGCATTTGACGGCAGGCCAGAGGGTCGCTGGACTGCTTGGATTCAATCTCGGCATCGAAGCGATGCAGCTGCTTGTGGTCGCGGCGGTGATGCCGTCGCTGTACCTGTTCAGCCGTACGCGCGTTTATGGCTATGTCAGAATCGCAGGCGGTGTGTTCGCCGGGGCGGCGGCCTGCGGCTGGATTGCCGAGCGGCTGTTGGGCGTTGCCAACATGATCGAGGTTCCGGTGCAATCCGTTGCGGGCCACGCGCTGCCGGCGGCGCTCATTTTTTTCGCCGCCAGTATCGTAACATCCACGTGGGAGCGGCGGTCCCGATAGGGCGCTGTTTTCGCGGGGTCCGGTGATCCATCCGGGGAGCCGCGCCGTATCATAAAAAAAACGGAGCCTCCATGCCGCGCGTTCTCATGCTTGCTTCTATTGTAACTGTCCTTCTCAACCCCCTCGCGGCGCTGGCCCAGGACGGGAACGAGGGTTGGCGCGTCACCGCGGGCGGCGGCGCGCTCTTTGCGCCGAGTTATGAAGGGGACGACTCATACCGTCTTTCCGCGGTGCCTAATCTTCAGCTGGCATATGGCGACCTCTTCTTCGCCTCCATTCAGGAGGGCGTCGGTTACCGGGCGCTGAATACCGAAACTGTTAAAGCAGGGCCGATCCTCCGGTTCGCTTTTCCGCGCAAGGAGGACGGTAAGCAGCTGTTTGCAGTCACCGGGCGCCGCACCTCGGATCTGCGTGGATTGGGCGACGTTGATATCAGTGTCGAGATGGGCGGCTTTGCGGAATATGAAACCGGACCGTTGACGTGGCGCGCGGAAGTACGTCAAGCCGCAAGCGGCCACAAAGGTTTTGCGGCGGATGTCGGGGTGCAGTGGACGCAGCGGTTCCAAGCGCTAAGCTCGTTCGCGATCCTTTCGCTCGGGCCGCGTGTGCGCATGGTCGATAAATCATTCAACCAAGCCTATTTCGGGGTCACGCCGGCGCAATCGGCGGCATCGGGTCTTCCCGTCTATGAGGCTGGTGGCGGTCTTTATGCCTACGGCGCGTCGTCGACCGTCATCTTTCCGCTGCCGTCGGACAGACGGTGGGCTTTGGTTTTTGTTGGAAGTTATGAACGCCTGACGGGCGACGCGGGCGCGAGTCCGCTCGTGCAACGGCGCGGCTCGCGAAACCAGGCGATGCTGGGTCTGTTTGCGAGCCGCTCGTTTTGAAAATAGATGTGCCGGGGAAGACCCCCGGCACATTCAAACTCTCAACGCAGAAGCGCGATCAAGATAATGATGGGGATCGGCACGCCGATAGCCCAGAGCAGAAGTGACCTCATTTCATTTCTCCTTAAGCCCAGCGCCAGAAGGACGTGGTGTCGGTATTTTGGTCGCGGTGACGGCCGCCGAGGGTCGCCGCCCAGGCCGCAGAGGCAGCGCCGACCAGGAGCGCCGCGGCGGTGAGGAAGCCGGCGATGAGCGCGATCTTGCGTGCGGCGTCAGCGGTCTCCTTGGCTTTGGCGAGCACGGTGTCGATGCGCGACTGCGCTTCGGCTTCGGACATCCCGGTGTTGCGGGCAATCACACGGGCCGCATAGGCCTTATCGTCGGCGCCGAGTTTGCCGTCGGTTAGACCATAAGTGAGCATACGCGAGACTTCCGCGCGGTCGGCGCGATCGTCGCGCGGCGCCGGGGCCGGCATTGGAGCGCCGGTGTTCGGATCGATGCTGGCTTGCGGCGCGGGCGCATTGGCCGGCGCCCGGAAGAGGGCGTCGACCGTGAAGTCCGTCACGTTGCCGCCGTCGTCTTTGCCGGCCGCGGCCGCGGCGGCCGGAGCGCCCGCTTTTGCCGCGGTTCCAACCATGCCGGTGACGCCCAACATAAGAAGGAAGGATGCAACCACGACACCGGTCGCCCAGACCAGGACGCCGTGGGCGCCGTCACGCACATCGACTTCATGTTCGGTCGCGTCGCCGACACGGCGGCGCAAGCGTCCGGCGATGTAGCCGCCCGACATAAAGCTGGAGACGACGACCCATAGGGTCCAGAGGCCGAGGGTGGCGAGGTACGCGGCGCGCGACACGCCTTCGCCTTCATAAGGGGAAACCATCGACAGGCCGATGGCCGTGCCGAAGGTGAAAAGGACAATGGACACGGCGGTCGCGGTCATCGCACCGGCGGCGATGGCGCACCAATCGACATACCCTGTTTTCTCGGTGGATATGGCATCCACAGACTGAATAGACATGGAGAATCCTCCCGTTCTGCTGTTAGCGCAAGCCGAGGAAGGACAGGATGAACAATACGACGACGACGAGTCCGACCAAGTAGATGATGCCGTTCATAGAAAAGCCGCTCCTTTGACACGAGTTAAGTGCCAATAGAACCGAAGCTTTCCTGAATTGTTCCAGGTTGCGAATGCCTCTAAGGCGCGAACGGCTAAAACGAGAAGGACGTTCCCAGAGCGAATACGCGTGCGTTGCCGACGGTGATGAGGCCCGTAGCGCTCAAGCCGGCCTCGATCCTTTCACCCAGCATATTCTCCGCCGAAGCAAATAGCTTCATCGCCGGGGTGACTTGGACCTCGAGCATTCCATCGACGGATGTATAGCCGCGTAGCTGCCGGCTATTCTGGTCGTCGTCGAATTGCGAGCTGGCCGCGCGGACATCGGTGCGAGCGAGCACGCGGTCGATCGGGCGCCAGGAAACGGAGAAAGAGCCTTGGTGCTTGGCGACCTGGGCGAAACGGAGCCCTTCGAGCGCGGGCTGATCCGCCGCTTTGCGCACCTTGGGCGCGGTGTAGAGATAGCCGGCGCGAAGCTCGATTTCATCGGAAAGGCGAAAACGCGCTTCGGTTTCGGCGCCGGTGGCCGTGATACGGTCGAGATTGCGCCGCTGCCTGAGGACGCCGCCGGCGGGTACAAACACATTCAGCGCGGCGTTTTGCCCGGGGGCCGTCTGCACGGTGATGTTGGAGACCGCGTCGGTGAGCCGCGCATGGAACAGGGTGAACGACCATGAGGCCATCGCGCTTTCCCACGCAATGCCGCCCTCGGCCCCCAGCAGGCGTTCGGGCGCAAGAGCGGGATTGGCCTCTGTGATATCGTTGCCGACACGGAATGGACGGTAAAGCTCGTTGAGCGTGGGAATGCGGAATCCCGAGTAGGCGACGGCGCGCGCTGTCCAGCCCGCGCCAAGATCACCGGTGGCGCCAGCGCGGAAACTAGCGACGGTTCCGTCTTTATCGGCGTAGATGTCGTTGCGGACCGTGGACCGGTCGAGCGTATTGAGTTCGCGGCGATACCCATTTGCCTGCTGCCAATAATCGAGACGGCCGCTGCCGCTGATCATGAGGCCGGGCGCGGTGTTCCAACTGACTTCGGCGAAGGCGCCCGCGACGGTTTGTTTGCCGCCGGCGGCGCGCTCGCGCGTGAAGACGCCGTTGGTGAAGGTGAGAAGCTCGTGCGTCGCGCCGGTGGCGTAGCGCACGTCGGCGCCCGCCTCGACACTGACAGCGCCGGCGGGCGCGGCGCGTACGAGAAAATTGCCGCCGGCGCCGGTGGTCGGCACGCGGAACTGGTCGAGCGACGGGGCGGCGCTGTTGCGGTCGGCGGCGACCGCGGCGAAGACGGCATTGAAGCCCTGGCGGCGCACGTAGGCGTGGGCTTCCCACGACGTTCCATCGATGACGTTGTGGACCGCGCCCAGGGAAAATTCGCCGATTTTGCTGCGGGAACGGGCGATGCCGATGCCGTTGATCAGGCGGTCTTCGGAGTAGTTCGCCGCCGCCGTGAAATCGGTATCGCTCGCGCTGAAAGTCGTGCCCAGTTCCGCCCAGCCGCCCCGATTGTTTGTGCGGACATCCGCGGCGCCGCGCTGACCGTCGGCGATGAGATAGGGGCCGTCGCCGCCGTGACCTTGGGCGGCGCCGAAGACCTGAACCTCGGCGCCGCCGCGGAAGGTGGCGGATCCGTCATAACCGCCGAAACTGTCGGCGCGCAGGCGGGCGCTGCCGCCGGATTCGCGATCGGCGCGGCGATAGAGACGCACGACGCCGGCCATGGCGGTGTTGCCCCACGCGCCGGCGCCACCGCCGCGCGTGATGGTGAGGGAATCCAAAGCGTCCGGCGAGAGGCGGCTCCAATCCACCCAGCCGCCGAAGGGGTCGTTCTGCGGAACGCCGTCGAGCAGGATGAGTGTACGCCCTGCGCCGCTGGGACCGAGCCCGCGCAGCGTGATGCCTTGTGTGGTGGGGTGAGAGGCGCGGCTGGATTGCCGGCGGAAGAGGCCGAAGCCTGGAACTTGCTGAAGAATTTCATCAAGCCGCGCGCCGCCGCTTTGCTCGAGCGCGCTGCGGTCGATGACGGTCGTGTTGTGGAGCTGTTCGCTGACGGCGGGCGGAAGGCGGTTCGCGGTGATTGTCAGCTCTTCGATGCGCGGCGCGGTTTGCGCCCGGACTACAGCCGGCGCGACCGACGCCACGACCGCGGTCAGTTTCAATGCGCGTATGAACAAACCTCGTGGCGCCACAGCCATCCTCCCCTGAGGCGCCGCATCTTAAGGAGTTTCGCGCATGAGCGCAAAAAAAGCGCGGAGAGCGTAACGCCCTCCGCGCGGAGTTTGACAGTCTTCTCTTAACGCCTGCGTCTTTGGTGTTTTGGTCGCGCGGGGCGCAGTTCCTCCTGGGCCTACGGCCCAGGATGACAGTCAATGTGCGAGGCAATCACGCAGGGAGGAACGCCAGGAAACCGATCAAGCCAATGACGGCGAACAAGGTTGCCACCGCGACCGCGGTTCCAGATGTGTCGTACCTCGATGTAACAGGTAGGGGCCGGCTCATGTTTAGCGCCAACTGTTGAACTCGATTATTTCGCGGCAATCGGCGTAGGTGGGGCCCGGCCAATAACATCCCGGCGTCGCCTGGTATTTCACAGGCGCGGCGGCGCAGCCGCTGAGGAACACCAAGCTAAGTCCAATCGCGGCGATGGTAGTGCGGACTGACATTTCAGCCTCCTGTTTCATTCTGCACAACGCGATCCGGCCATCCCCCCGCAACCGCCTTGTAGACGGCGACGAGGGTCGTGGCGGCGCGTGTGCGGGTTTCCGCTAGACGATCTTCGGCTTCAAGCAGCGAGCGTTCGGCGTCGAGCACCGGCAGGAAGTCGGCGATGCCGTTCTCGAAACGGACGCGCGCGAGGCGGGCGCCTTCACGCCCGGCCGCGGCGGCCTGCTCGAGGTGTTCGGCTTCAAGACGCGTGCGGTCGTAGGCGATGAGCGCGTTCTCGCTTTCCTCAAGCGCCTTCAACACCGTTCCTTCGTAGGTGGCGAGGCTGGCGCGGGCGTTGGCGTCGCTGGCGTCGATACGCGCTTTCACGCGCCCCAGATCCAGAAACGCCCAGCTGATCAGCGGGCCCGCAGCGTAGGACTCACTCGACGCCGAGAACAACCCGCCAAGTGTTGGCGAGACGGACGACAATGTTCCGCCCAGCGTTAGGCGCGGAAAAAGGTCGGCCGTCGCGACGCCCACACGGGCCGTCGCAGAAGCCAGGCGCCGTTCGGCCGCCTGAATGTCCGGTCGGCGGCGCAACAGTTCCGCCGGAGTTCCAACCGCGACGTCCTGCGGCAGGGCGGCGAGAGGCGCCGGTGTGGCAAGCTCGCCGGTCAACGCGCCGGGTTCGCGCCCCGTCAGCACGGAGAGGCGGTGTGCTGCGGCGGCGACGGCGGTTTCAAGTTGCGGGATCCGCGATTCCGTCAGTTTCAGCTGCGCGCGCGCGCGGGCCGTGTCGAAGTCCGTGCCGCGGCCTG
This sequence comes from Rhodospirillaceae bacterium, assembly GCA_050246995.1. GTDB lineage: Bacteria > Pseudomonadota > Alphaproteobacteria > Rhodospirillales > Rhodospirillaceae > SHVO01. Next base: position 370,931 of record JBFWVA010000003.1, read on the forward strand.
CTTCCAAGCGCGTCTCGGTGAGCTTCAACGTGTCGCGCTGGTTGTCGGCGTTGCGGCGCGCGACGGAGAGCTGTTCCTGACGGCCGCGCAGTTCGAAGTAGGATTTAACCACTTCGGACACGACGCTGACCTGAACGCCGCGCAAGTCGGCGGCGACGGCTTGGGCTTCAGCGCGGTCGGATTCAACACCGCGGCGAACCCGGCCAAAGAGATCGATTTCCCACGCGGCGTTGATGCCGGCGTCATAGCTGTCGCTGTCCCGGCTTGCACCGGGCAGAGTACGGCTGGCCGGCGTGCGGGCGGTGGTGAAACCACCTTGACCGGTCACGGTCGGCAGGAGATCGAGTGTCGACTGGAAGCTAAGTGCGCGCGCCTGATCGAGACGGGCCACCGCGACCCGCAAGTCGGTGTTGCGCTGAAGCGCTTCATCGACGAGGCGGGTGAGCAGGGGATCGCTGAACCCTGTCCAGAACGTGCCCACCGGTTCAGCGGCGGAGACATTCGCGGCCTTCTGCTGGAAGGCGCCAGCGACACTTGAGTCCGGCCGCGCGTAGTCCGGGCCCACCGCACAAGCGGTGAGGAACGACGTGGCAAGGAGGACGGCTGCAAAATTACGCATGGTTTTTCTCCAGGGGCAGTTCGGGTTCCGCGGCGGCCACCGGCGTCTTAAGACGCACGGCAAGCTTGCGCAGCGCCACATAGAAGACCGGCGTCAGGAACAGGCCGAATACGGTCACACCGATCATGCCGGCGAAAACGGTGATGCCCATGGCCTGGCGTACTTCAGAGCCGGCGCCGGACGAGAACACGAGCGGCGTTACGCCGGCGATGAAGGCGACAGAGGTCATGACGATCGGGCGCAGACGCAGGCGAGACGCTTCAATGGCGGCTTCGACGATGCTGCGGCCTTGATGCTCGAGCTCGCGGGCGAACTCGACGATCAGGATGGCGTTCTTGGACGCGAGGCCCATGAGCACCACAAGGCCGACCTGAACGAAGACGTTATTGTCGCCGCCGACCAGGCGCACGCCCGTCAGCGCCGCGAACATAGCCATCGGCACGATCAGGATCACGGCCAGAGGCAGTGTCCAGCTTTCGTACAGCGCGGCCAGCACGAGGAAGACGAGCAGGAGGCTGAGCGGGAATACGATGAGCGCCGCGTTGCCCTGGTTGGCCTGTTGGAAGCTGAGATCGGTCCATTCGAGGGTCATGCCCGGGGGCAGGACTTTCTCACCGACCGCAAGCACGGCGCCCATAGCCTGGTTGGACGAGAGCATGCGCGGATCCGCTTCGCCAATGATGTCGGCGGACGGGTATCCGTTGTAGCGCACGACCGGGTCCGGGCCGTAGGTGTTGCGGGTCTTCAGGACGCTGCCGATGGGGACCATCTCGCCGTCCTGGTTACGCGTGCGGAGCTGGGAGATGTCCTCGACTTCGTCGCGCGAGGTCGCTTCGCCTTGGGCGATGACACGGAAGGTGCGGCCGAACAGGTTGAAGTCGTTCACATAGACCGAGCCGAGATAAACCTGCAGCGTCTCGAACACGTCCTTGATGTTCAGGTTCTGCGCCTTCGCCTTCTCGCGGTCGACTTCGGCCGAAAGTTGCGGAACGTTCGCCTGATAGGACGAGATCGGGAAGTGCATGCCTTGCACCTGGGTCACGGCGCCCGAAAGCGTCGTGGCCGCGGTTTGCAGTTCGCCGTACCCGAGGCCGGCGCGGTCTTGAATGTAGACTGAGTAGCCCGAGCCAGTGCCGAGGCCGAGGATCGGCGGCGGCATGATCGCGAACGCGAAGCCTTCCTGGAGGCCCTGGAACTTGCCCATGAGTTCTCCGGCGATTTCCGTGGCCGGACGGCCGCGTTTGTCGAACGGCTTCAGGCCCAGGAACACCGTGCCCATATTCGGGGTGTTGGTGAACTGCAGAACGTTGAGGCCGGGGAACGCGACGGCGTGCTCAACGCCGTCCGTGGCCAGGGCGATCTCGCTCATCTTGTTGATGACCGCTTCGGTGCGGTCGAGCGACGAACCTTCGGGCATCTTCACGCCGCCGATGAGGTAGAGTTTGTCCTGCATCGGAATGAAGCCGCCGGGCACCGACTGGAACGCAAACCAGGTGGCGGCGATCAGCACGCCGTAGAGAGCGAACACGAGCTTGCTCTTACCGATGCTGCGGGTGACGCCGACCGAGTATTTGGCCGAGCTGGCTTCGAAGAAGCGGTTGAACGGACGGAACAGCCAGCCGAACGATTTATCAAGGAAGCGCGTCGGCGCGTCCGGCTTGTCGCCATGGGACTTCAAGAGCACCGCAGCGAGGGCTGGAGAGAGAGTCAGCGAGTTGACTGCCGAGATCACGGTCGAGACCGCAATGGTGACCGCGAACTGACGGTAGAACTGGCCGGTGACGCCTTCAAGGAAGGCCATTGGCACGAACACGGCGACAAGCACGGCCGCGATCGCGACAATGGGACCGCTTACTTCCTTCATCGCTTGGATGGCCGCTTTCTTGGGCGACAAACCATTGGCGATGGCGCGCTCGACGTTTTCGACCACGACAATCGCATCGTCGACGACGATCCCGGTGGCCAGCACCATGCCAAAGAGGGTGAGGGTGTTGATGGAGAAGCCCAGTAGAAGCAGGATCGCGAAGCTGCCGATGATGGAGACCGGTACCGCGAGCAGCGGAATGAACGACGCGCGCCACGTCTGCAGGAACAGGATCACGACCAGCACGACGAGCGCGACGGCTTCGATCAGCGTCGTGACGACCGAGTTGATCGATTCCCGCACGAATACGGTCGGATCATAGACAACGTCCCAGGCCATGCCTTCCGGGAAGCGCTTGGAGAGTTCGGCCATCTTGGCGCGTACATCGCGCGACAAATCGAGCGAGTTGGCGCCCGGCGACTGGAAGATCGGAAGGGCGACGGCCTGTTTGACGTCAAGCGAAGCCCGCAGGGCATATTCCGACGCGCCGAGCTCGAGGCGGGCGACGTCGCTGAGCTTGGTGATCTCGCCGTTGTCGCCGGTCTTCAGGATGATGTTGCCGAATTCTTGCGAAGTGACGAGACGCCCTTGGGCGTTGATCGAAAGGGTGAAGTCCGACATGCCGGGCTGGGGCGGCGCGCCGATCTGGCCGGCCGAGACTTGTACGTTCTGATCGCGGATCGCGCGGATGACGTCGCCGCCGGTCAAGCCGCGGGACGCGACCTTCGCCGGATCGAGCCAGATGCGCATGGCGTAATCGCCGGCGCCGAACAGCGGGGCATTTCCGACGCCTTTGATGCGCGAGATTTCGTCCTTCACATGAAGGACGGCGTAATTGCGCAAATAGGTGGTGTCGTAGCGGCCATCCGGAGACGTGAGGTGCACGACGAGCGTAAGATCAGGCGCGCTTTTCTGTGTGATCACGCCGACTTGGCGCACTTCTTCCGGAAGACGCGGCAGCGCTTGGCCCACGCGGTTCTGGACCTGCACCTGGGCGGTATCCGGGTCGGTGCCCGGCTTGAAGGTGACGATGATCTGAAGCACGCCGTCCGAGGAGGCGACGGACTTCATGTAGATCATGTTCTCTACGCCGTTGATCGCCTCTTCAAGAGGAGCGGCGACGGTTTCAGAGATCACAGTCGGGTTCGCGCCGCGGTACTGGGTGGTGACCTGTACCGTCGGCGGAACGACTTCCGGATATTCGCTGACGGGGAGAAGCGGAAGCGCAATCAGCCCCGAAACGAAGATGATGATTGAGAGTACCGCCGCGAAGATCGGGCGGTTGATGAAGAAGCCAGCGAAGTTCATGGCTATATGTCCGAGTTAGAGATTCCGAGCTAGTTGCCGGCCTGAGGACCCGCCAAATTGGCGGCCTGCGCCGGCGGCTCGCCCATTTGGATGTCGGTCGGGTTCACGGGCATGCCGGGCATGAATATCTTCTGCACGCCATGCACGATCACGCGGTCGGTGGGGGTCAGGCCCGAGGTAACGACACGGAAACCTTCGGACTCGCGTCCCAAGGTGATGTCGCGGCGCACCGCACGGTTCTGATCGCCGACCACGTAGACGTACTTGCGGTCCTGGTCGGTAAGGATGGCTTTCTCATCGACCAGCAGCGCATCCACCTGGCCGCTGCCAAGCAGCTTGACGCGGGCGAACAGGCCCGGGGTGAGCGAGCGATCCTTGTTCTCGAGCACGGCTCGGGCGCGGATGGTGCCCGTCGTCGGATCAAGATGGTTGTCGACGAAGTCGAGATAACCCTGGTGCGGGAAATCCTTCTCGTCAGCCAAAGCGACATGCACCGGATGACGCGCATCCTGCGAGGCGGAGCGTTCGCCGCGCTGGCCCATCTCGGCATAACGCAGGAACGTCTGCTCGTCGGATTCGAAGTACACATACACCTTGTCGAGCGACACAACCGTGGTCAGCAGCGACTGATTCGGATTCACGAGATTGCCTGCGGTGATGAGCGCCTGGCCGGCGCGGCCATCGATCGGCGAGCGCACTTCGGTGAATTCGAGATCAAGACGCGCCGACTGAGCGGCGGCCTCGGCGGCACGGACAGCCGCCGAAGCTTCGGCGTACGCGGCGATGCGCTGGTCGAATTCTTCCTGGCTGATGACGCGGCCGTCGAGCAGCTTCTGCGCACGGTCGGCTTGGGTCTTCGCGAGGTCCGACTGCGTGCGGGCGCGCACGAGCTCAGCCTCGGCGCGGGACGCCTGAGCCTGGAACGGACGGCGGTCGATGACGAAGAGCACGTCGCCCTTTTTCACTTCGTCGCCTTCGCGGAACTTAATGCTCTCGATGTAGCCGCCGACGCGCGGGCGGATCTCGACATTATCAATGGCGGTGACGCGGCCCGGGAATTCATCCCAGTAGGTGACGCTTTTGGCGAGAACCGCAGCGGCGCTGACGGCCGGCGGCGGCGGAGCAGCGGGCGCCGTGTTGCTGTGCGCGCCAGGGGCCGAGAGAGCGAAGCCGATAAGACCCGCGGCGACAACGGCGCCGGCGATCGTCAGACCTTTGCGGTTGGAATTGCGGAACGGTACGCGCGCGGACCAGGGGGTGGACGCGTGGGCGGAATGCGGGGCGAGGCCTTCGTCTTCGATGCGAGGGGCGGGCATATATGGTGTCTCCGGTGGGATCTGAATGAAAAGAGAGCGGCGGGTTCCCGAAGGGGGTGAGGGAGGGAAGGACTCGGGAACCCGCCGTCACGCCTAGTCTTGGACAGGCGTGGAGCAGCGGGCGTGGAGGGGGGATCCACAACCGCTGAGTTGATTGATCACGGGCAGAAACTCTTTTAGAATGAACAACTTATGTGTGCGGTGCGGCATGGCGAGCGCTTTCTTATTGTGGGGCGTTGCGAGTTTCTGTAGTGACCCCAGAAAATGTGTGTTACTAGTAAGTAACGCGGCTTGAAATACTGACTGGTAAGTAACATGTCAAGAGCATGGAAACTTTAGCACCCGAAAAAAATTCGAATGGCTCCGCGCTAGGGGCTGATTCGAAGGAATCACCGCGCGACCGTATCCTGGCCGCCGCGCATGATCTTTTTTACAAGCATGGTCTTCACGTCGTGAGCGTGGACCAGATTGCGGAAGCGGCGTCGTCGAACAAGATGACGCTCTATCGCCACTTCAAATCAAAAGACGAGTTGATTGCCGCGTGCGCGCGTGAATGCGCGCGCGAGTGGGAAGACGAGTGGAAGCAGAACGTTGCCGAACATCCCGGCGATCCGCTTGGCGCTCTGCGCGCCTGGTGCCGCGGTGCCGCTGAATGCATGACCAGCGAAGAACGGGGTTGTTTCATGGCCAATGCGGCGGTGGAGTTGCCGCAAACCGATCACCCCGCCCGGCGCGTGATTGAATCCAGCAAGCGTGCGCATCGCGATGCGCTGATCAGCCTCGCGCGGGAAGCCGGCTTCGCTGAGCCGGAGCAGCTGGGCGATGCGCTGTTCATGACCATGGAAGGCGCGCGCATCTGCACGCAAAGTGTTTGCCAGGCGCACGCGGCGGATCGCCTTTACGCCATGCTCGACGCGCTCATCATCAGTCATAAGCGGAAGTAAGACTTCTGCCGTTATCCCCGAATGTTCCGCGGCCGCCGGGAAAGGAATGGGCATTGGCCGATCTCGCGCGGAAGTGCAGCGTTATATGTGCGCGGCTCCCATCGCATTCCGATAGGCCCCACCGCAAATAGGTTCAAAAAAAAGAGATTGGCGATAAAGCAATGAACCCGCAGGCTAAATTCACTCTTTGAATTTGAAACGCCGAGTCGAGAAAATCGCGGCGACCCGCCACCTTGTGGATAACTATTTTTGCGCTCCGGGGGATGCGAATGTGTCGCAAAACGCCCGGTTTCATTGACAAAGTTGAACCTCCAAATTGTTACTTTTTAGCGACTAAAAATATAGTCGACGCACAACTATTTCGACCCTTATCAATTCCCTGGGCGGTTCCCGTGGAATCGCGAGGGGTAATTTCATTGGTTTCCAGGGACGAGATGACCGCGCCTCCCGACACAGGATCGGAACCTGCTCCCGCGCAACCTGACGCCGCGCCGGCCCTTGCCGACGGAGAAACCACCACATTCGTTTTCACCCACATTCTTTTTAAGACACCAGGCGCGCGTTTTGTCGGCGCCGGGAGCGACCGCACGCCGATGTTCGCGGTCGATCTGGGGGACCAGAAAGGGCTGCTGGGCATCCAAGCCATGAAGCGCCAGTTCAACATTCCTTACGCCAGCGCCGACGATAAAATGATCGACCTGGCGGTGCGCAGCCTGAAATACGTTTCCGAAATTCGCCCCGGCGACAACGTGCCCAACGAGATCCTGACGGGCCGCGCGTCGTGGATGATCGATCCGCGCCACGCCGAGATCGCACGCAAGCGCCTCGAACTTCAGCTGCTCGCGACCGTCGATCCTAAGGAAGTGAAGCTCACAAATACCAAGGAGATATCGGTCTATCTCGAGCAGCCGGAGAACAAGGCGAAGTTGCGCGAAGCGTTCCGCGTAGCGGCCAAAGCCTTGGGACGCGCCGAGGATGATACGGCTTTCGTGCTCGACAAGCTTGTCACCTTCGCGCGCGAACTTGCCTATATCGAGGCGTTGCGCGAATGGTTCCTTCAGGTGGGTGCGATCCTCAAGAAGATCCAGTGGGTGGGCAAGGCCTACGACGGCGACCGCCGCTTCAAGGTCGAAGTCGGGCAGATGCGCTCGCTGTTCATGCCGGTGTCGCAGGAATACCGCGATATTTTCACGAGAGCGGACAAGCTGTCGGATGACGTGGTGTCGGCGTTGACCACGATCGGCGCCAAGGTGAAGGCCATCCGAGAAGAACGCGACCGGTTGCACGGACTCACGCTCGTCTGGCGCGACATCGTCGTCCAGTGGCGCAATTGTACGCCAGACACCGCCTCCCGTTATATGGAAACCGCCCGCGCGACCTACCGGTTCCTGGCGACCCGGCACAGTTCGGGCCGTAGCCTCCTCAAGGCAAAGTAGGCGAATTCACGCTTGCGCCCGGATGCGGCGCGGGTGAAGTCTTACGCATGAACCTCAAAGACACTGTCTCCTTTCGTTTGGATGGAAAAGTCGCGGCCGTGACCGGAGCCGGCAGCGGGATCGGGCGCGCCATTGCGTTGGCCTTTGCGCAGGCCGGTGCATGGGTTGCAATCCTGGATCGGGATGAGATGAAGGGGGTGGCGGTCGCGCGGGAGATCGTGAAACTGGGCCAGCAAAGTTTCGCGGCCGTGGTGGACGTCGCCAAGGAAGACGAGGTCGAACGGGCGATCGGCGCGGTGATGAATGAATTCGGCGGGCTCGATATCCTGGTGAACAGCGCAGGTACCGCGATCCGCAAGCCCAGCGCCGAACTGCCGCTCGATGACTGGGACACGGTGATGGCGGTGAATGTGACCGGCACCTTCCTGATGTCACGTCACGCCGCGCGCATGATGTTGGCCGCTGGGAAGGGCGGGAGCATCGTCAATGTCTCGTCCATCATGGGTTTTTCGGGCGGAGGGCTTTATCCCAACATCTCTTACCAGACGAGCAAGGGCGCGGTGGTGAATATGACCCGCGCACTGGCGGTGGAGTGGGCGAAGGATAACATCCGCGTCAACGCCATCGCGCCGCAGTGGGTGAATACACCCTTCATCGACGGTTTGCGCGAAAAGCCGGAACTGATCGAACGCATCAAGGCGATGGTGCCGATGGGACGCCTGGCGGAGCCGGAGGAGATCGCGGGCGCCGCGGTGTTCCTCGCCAGCCCGGCGGCCAGCATGGTGACGGGACACATTCTCGCGGTGGACGGCGGGTTCTTAGCTCAATAGTGGGCTCACAAGGAGGGCGAAATGCGCGCACTGGTGTTGGCGTTGACGGTACTTCTGGGGTTCTCGGGCACGGCGGCGCGGGCGGAGAGCATTGATATCGGGCCGGCGGTGGGGACGGCGATTCCGATGCCGTTCGCCGTGCATGACTCTCAAGGCGCGCTTCAGACCTTCGCCGATCTCGCGGGTCCGTCGGGGGCCGTGCTGGTGTTCGTGCGGTCCGCCTCATGGTGTCCGTATTGCATCCAGCAGCTGCGCGACATCGAAAGTGTGAATGCCGAGTTGAAGACGCGCGGCTACCGGCTGGTGTCCGTCAGTTACGACACGCCGGACATCCTGACGGCGTTCGCCAAGAAATTTGGCGTGACTTACACCATGACCTCGGACGAAGGCTCGAAGATGATCGACGCCTTCAAGATCCGCGATCCGCAGTATCCGGCGACGTCGCGGGCCTACGGCGTGCCGAAGCCGGCGATCTTCGTTGTCGATAAGGGCGGAATCGTCCGCGCGAAATTGGCGGAAGAGGGTTACAAGACGCGTCCGCCTTCAGCGGCAATCATTTCCGCGATTGATTCGCTGAAGAAGTAGGTCGCGCGGACCAACTGGACGGCGTCACCCCTAGGGGCTTGCCCGAGGGTCCTGGGTTTTGAAATGAGCTGTCTGCAGCGCTAGCGGGAAACGTTGCCTCGCGCGGTGTTTGAAAACCCTAGATTCAGGGCATGTGCCCAGGGTCACCAAAAAACAATTATCAGCTTTCAATGATTGTCATTCCGGCCTTCGCCGGGATGATGGTGTCATCTGCATCATGTATCCACAATGTTCCCACCTGTCAGACGCGCTTACTGGATGCTTACACGGTAACCGCCGCGCTTAATACTCGTGGCGAAATCAGGGCGAACTGTGCACGCGTTGTGCACATCGCGATTCCGTCGCAGCGTTTACGCATATCAACCCTGCGCAAATGAATGCGAGCGTGTCGTTCGTGCAACGGCACACGCGATATCGAACGGGCGCATGCACGCTGCCCTGGACATGCCTCAAAGCGACACTAGGTTGCGCCTCCCTCGACGCGGGATCTCATCTCGCGATGAGGGACTCTAAAAACAAAAAGGAAAGTGCAAACTTATGAAGCTCGCAAAAATCGGCGCCGTCGCCGCGTTCACCATTGTCGCCGCGACCCAAGCTCAGGCTCAGAATTTCTACGGCTCCGTGGGCGCCGGCGTTCTCGTGCCGGAAAAGCTAGACATCCAGGTCGGCACGGCGGCCGGCGAAGTGAAGTTCGACACCGGTTACGCGCTGACGACGGCTCTCGGTTATGATTTCGGCAACGGCCTGCGTACCGAACTCGAACTCGGCCTCAATGATACGGGCTTCAAGAGCGCGCGCGCCGGCGCGGCGAATTTCGCCATCACCGGCGGCGACGTCGATCAGCTGTCGCTGCATGCGGCCGGTTACTATGACTTCAACATGGGCGCCGTGAGCCCGTACATCGGCGGCGGCGTCGGCTTGACGCGCACCGATGTCGACACGTTCACCATCGGCACCACCACCACGGCGGGCGACCGCGCCACCGACTTGTCGCTGTTCGGCGAAGCCGGTGTGTCGATCCCGGTCATGGACCGTCTGTCGATCGTTCCTGGCGTGCGTTATTCGTGGGTCGACACCAACGGTTCGAACATGACCGCCTGGACCTTCAAGACCGCGCTGCGTTACGCGTTCTAAATACTTGGCGGGACTGAGTAACTCTTCGGCGCACCAGCACGTACGCGTAGAAGAAAATGCTCCGGTTCCGGCCGGGAACGGCCGCCGTATTCGCTATGCGGCGGCCGTTTTCCCCTATTCATATTGTTGCTGTTGACCCGGAAGAGCACGTTTCTATCCTCCGGCCTCCCAATTCAGGAGGCCCCCGTGAGCAACGCAAAACTTCATCCCGACACCATCGCCGTACATGGCGGTTGGCGCGCCGACCCGACCACAGGCGCGGTCGCGGTTCCCATCTATCAAACGACGTCCTATCAGTTCCGCAATACCGAGCACGCGGCGAACCTGTTTGCGCTGAAGGAACTGGGCAACGTCTATACGCGCCTCATGAATCCGACGCAGGATGTTTTGGAAAACCGGCTGGCGCAGTTGGAAGGCGGCGTTGCCGCACTCGCCCTGGCCTCCGGGCAGGCGGCCTCGACCTACGCGATCCTGAACCTGTGTAGCGCGGGCGATAACTTCGTCACCTCGACCGATCTTTACGGCGGGACGTGGAATCTGTTCGCGAACACCTTCAAGCAGCTTGGCATCGAAGCGCGTTTCGTTGATCCAACGGACCCCGAAAGCTTCGCGCGCGCGACCGACGACAAGACGCGCTGCTATTACGCCGAGACGCTGCCGAACCCGAAGCTAGAGGTGTTCCCGATTGCGGACGTCGCCAAAATCGGACGCAAGCTCGGCGTGCCGCTGATCATGGACAATACCTCGGCCCCGCTGATTTGCCGTCCGCTCGAGCATGGCGCCGCTATCGTGATGTATTCGACAACCAAATACCTCGGCGGTCACGGTACCTCCATCGGGGGCGCGGTGATCGACGGCGGCGACTTCGATTGGGAAGCTAATGCGAAGCGCTTCCCGCTGTTGAACCAGCCGGACCCGAGTTATCACGGTGCGGTGTGGGTGGACGCGGTAAAGCCGCTGGGCCCGATCGCCTACATCCTGCGCATGCGCGTCACGTTGCTGCGTGACATGGGCGCGGCGACGACGCCGTTCAACGCGTTCCAAGCGATCCAGGGCGTCGAGACGGCGCCTTTGCGTATGCGCCGTCACTGCGACAACGCGGCGGCCATCGCGGGCTTCCTCGCCAAACATCCGAAGGTCACCAAAGTGATCTATCCGGGTCAAATGTCGGGTGAGCCGCGCCGCCGCGCGGACGCTTATCTGAAGGGCGGTTTCGGCGCCCTGGTGGGCTTCGAGCTCAAGGGCGGCGTCGAAGCGGGCAAACGTTTCATCGATTCGCTGAAGCTGCTATATCATGTGGCGAACATCGGCGATGCGCGCTCGCTCGCGATCCATCCGGCGTCTACAACCCACTCGCAGCTGTCCGAAGCGGACCAAAAAGCGACGGGCGTGACCCCGGGCTACGTGCGCCTTGCCATCGGGATTGAACATGCCGCCGACATCGAGGCGGACATCGCGCAGGCGCTGGATAAGGTCTAGATGAAACGAGTTGATCGGGACGTCTTAGGTTGGATTTATCGTCCCGCTTTTCTTTTATTGAATCGCGCGCGCCCTGTCGGAAAGCCGGTTTCCACTTCTCCGGGGCGCGCGCTTTTTGCTGTCGCTCTGATCCTTCTCACCGCGTGTAAGGAACAAGCGCCGGCGGCAGACGCCGCCGCGACCGACGCGGAAGCCTGGCTTCAACAGGAGCTCGGCTGGGTGGAGGGCGCGGATCCCGCCCAATGGGTGAAGCAAGACCAAGCGCAAAGACATTACAGGTTCATGAGTGTGTGCAGCCTGGGCTGCAGCATCGTAGGCGTCGGCGAGGTGACGGTGCGGATGTGCCATCCGACCTTGCCCGTGGATACCGTGGATAAGACCACCGAAGCCGTTCAATCCGAACGTCACGCCGCGCTGAAGAAGCAGGCGAAAGCCTTCGCCGAAACCTACAACCGCCTGATGGCCGCCGACCTTAAAGCGATGGGAGCGGGTGATTGCCCGCCGCCGGTGGATTGGGAACAGGCGAACACCGAGATCACCGGGATGCTGGATCAGGTGTACTCGAGCGGTTTCCGCGGCGATGTCTACGTGCACGACCAGAAGCGCGCGTTTCAGATCCGCCTGCCGCGCGGCGTGAAGGTGGCGGATGTGCACAAACCGCTATGCGACATCATCGGCCGCAACGGACTCAAGGATCTCGCGGCCCTCGAAGTCAAAAGCGTCGATACGACGGAAGACTATGCCAAACTCGCCTGCTGAAACCATTTCCGAGCCTGTGCGCGGCTGGACGCTGCGCCATCCCGGCAAGTTTGGGACCATCACCATCCGCGCCAAGAAAGACGGCACGCGCGGGTATCACCAAAAGGGCGGAAACCAGAGTACGGTGGACGCGCACGGGGTGAGCCTCGACATCTATATCCACGCGCTCCACGGCCTTGCGCGTCAGCGCGGGAAGAACATGCTGATGATCGGCTGCGCGGGCGGCACCCTCGCGACCATGCTGGCGCGGGAAGGGTGCGACGTGACGTTGGTCGATATCGACCGTGCGGCGTTCAAGATCGCGAAGCAGTATTTTTGGCTGCCCAAGACCATCGGCACCCATGTGAGCGACGGGCTGCGTTTCATGCAGAAGGTGCGGGGCAAATTCGATGTGGTGATCGTCGACGCCTTTATTGGGGAAACGATCCCGGATCATTTCACCGGCGAAGCGTTCTACAAGGCGGCGAAACGCTGCGTCGCGCGGGGCGGGCTCGCGTTGGTGAATGTGTGCCTGCACGACAAAAAAGACCGGCTCGCGGACAAGATCGCGAGCGGGTTTGAGGCCCGTGGTTGGTCCGTGAAATTGCTTGATGAGCCGGGCGGGGCGCGAAACGCTATCGTGGCGGCGGGCAATGTGAAAGGTTTGCGTAAACCGCGCGTGTCCATGCCACCCGAGGTCGGCATGAAAGAGCTGAGCAAAGGCGTGGCGGCGATGAAGTTCAGGGCGCTGGCTATTTAAGTCTTCGCGCGCTGTGCGCGGTAGCGCGCTAAGTACGCCTCGTTCGCTTCCAACACTTGCTTCCGGCGCTCCACCTGCGCCTGGATCACGCGGTCATTCTCAGCCGGATCCCAGACTTGCGTCGTCCTGAGGCCATTGTGACGCCGGCTCAGATAAATGGGATAGAACCAGCCCAAACGGTTGTCCTGCAAGCGATGGAGGTCCGCGATATCGAAGAGATCGAAACCTGCATCGCTGATCAACCGGTGCAGTGTGTCGAAGTCGCGGGCGTCGGCTTCACAGATCACAACGTCCGTATCGCGCAGAAAACGGGCGCCGCCGCGCAGCGCCAGTTCCTCAGCGCCCTGGATATCCAGCTTGAGCAGATAAGGCGCGCGCAAGGGGAAGGTGTTCGCAAGAGAATCCAGCGTGAGCGCCGTCACGGTTTCCTTACCGGTCCGCAGGTCGTTGATGAGCTCCCAATAGGCGTCGCCTTCACCGCGCATGGAGTTCCAATAGGGGTGCGCCGACGTGGTGATTTCGACGTTGCCCGGGGTGTCGCTCACCGCCGCGATGACATAGTGCCCGCCCATGACCTCCGCGATGGATTTCAGGGACGGTTCGTAGATTCGGTTGGCATCTATGTTGACGAGCAAGGCGCCCGGAAACAGCGGATAGTGCGCGAGCCCGAAGTGGCCGTCGGCCGCGCCGACATCCACGACGGTGTTGATGACGACCCCCATTTTAAACAGCTGCTCCAGGCTGCTGGTGATGGAGCCCGGCGTGATCATTGAAAAAACGGTTCTGTCATTTCGAAGTTAGGGCGCCTTCCGCAATTCGGCGGTCAGTTCGTTGATCCGGTATACGCGCCCCGCGACCATCACGCTGTCGATATTGCCGACGGCTTTGATATCGGCGAGCGGATTGCCGTTCAGCACCACGATATCGGCTTGTTTGCCGATCTCGATGGAACCGAAGCGATCTTCCCAACCGAGGATCTCCGCAGGAACGATGGTCGCCGCGCGGATCGCTTCGAGCGGTGTCATGCCGCCGGCGACGAAGAGTTCCAGCTCCTGGCGGATACTGAGGCCGGGGACCAACGGCGGCGCCGGGCTGAGATCGGAGCCGGTGCCGACGCGCCCGCCCATGCGCACGAAACGCGCGACCTGTTTCGCCTGGGCGAGGATGCTCGCCTTCCACTGCGGGCCGTAGGCCTTGAAGTTGTAGACCGCAGGAACGCGCAAGGGGTCTTTCTGATATGCGGCGAAGAGATCCTTTTGATAAAGGTCGAACCACTCGCCGCTGGTTTTGGTGAGATAGTCCGGGTCGGCGCCCACATACTGAATCATGAGGGTCGGGATCAGCGCGGTCTTATGCGCGATCATCGTCTTGAAGGTCTCGTCGAGGGTCTTCTCGTTCACCTTGGTCCATTGGACGAAGTACCGGTAATAACCGATATCCGTCATCGCGATCTGGTCTTCGTAGGCCAGCGACTTCTGGATCAGGGAGACGGTGTGCTCGAGACTGTCGACGCCGATTTTCGCGGCATCGTCGGCGCCGAGCATGGTGAAGTGGCCGAACACCTTGGCGCCGTGTTTGTGCGCTTCATCGACGACGGCGGCGCCGACATCGCGGTCGATGTAATTGTAAAACTTCACCCATTCGGCGCCTTTGAAGATGTGATCGCGGGTGAGGGCGCGGGCCTCGAGGGCGGTGTTCACCATCTCGGTGCGCTCCACCCGGGGGAAGCCGGGCGCCTGTTCGATCGGCGGGAAGGAGCCGATGACGATATTGGGGCCGGCGACGACGCCCGTGTCGATATCGTGCTTAAGGGGGACGAGATTGTCCTCGGCGGAACCCATGGCGCGGATGGTGGTGACCCCGCCGGCCATGAAGATCTTCATATAATGTGGAAGGTTGACCTTCACGCCCTTGAAGTTGGTCTGGGCGTGGACGTGCAGGTCCATCATCCCGGGCATGATGTATTTGCCCCGGACGTCGACCTTCACCGCGTTGGACGGGATTCGGGCGCTATTATAAGGAAAGTCGAAGAACAGCTGGGTGATCTTGCCGCCCTCAGCGAGGACGCCGACGTCTGGGTAGATTTCCCCGCGGATCACATCCACGAGAGTGCCGCCGGACAAAAACACCGGGGGATCGGAGGTTTTTTGCGCCTGAGCGTGCGCGGGATCGCGCCATGCTGCGATGCACACGAAACCGAAAACGAACCAAAGGATACGTTTCATACCGGCCCCCGTCGTCTGTTGACCAAGCTGTAAGCCCGGTCCTGCGCCAACTTTCGTACTTTTCCGCATTGCGGGGCAAGGGGTTATCGCGCTGAAGCCTCTTGGAAGTCGCCTCGGCTGCGGGTTAAGCTTGCCACCTTCGGTAGGGGAGGATTTTCCGGAATGAATAAGCTCGTTTTACGCGGCGCATTGCTTGCCGCAGCTTTCGCCCTTTCTTCGTGCGAAGAAGAAAGCGCCATCGACGTCGCCGCAAAGAATCTGAATGTCGCGACCACCAATTCCATCCTGTTCACAGGCAACGGGATGTACGGAAGAATTGGCCAGCAGTTCAGCAATGCCAGCTCATGGGCTCAAATCCCGGTGAGCACCTACACGGCGACCATCGATTACGCCAACCACGCCAGTCACGTGCAGATGACCCGCACGGAACCGAGCGACGCCGACAAGCTGCCGAACACGGCGTTCCGCAAGGAATATTTCAACATGCTCGGCGTCACGGGCGAAGAGTTCGTCGTCGGCGACAAGGCCTGGAACGTGACGGCCACCAATCCGGCGCAGGTCGCCGCGGCCGATGTGGAATCACGCCAAGCCGCGATCACCGCGACCCCGGTGGGCTTCGTCAAGTTCGCCCAGGAAAACAAGGCCCCGGTGCGTAAGACGCGCCGCGGCGCCGATACGACCTTCACGGTCGGCAAGCACAAGTACTATGGCCGCTTCAATGCGGCGAACGATCTGGAACTGGTGCAGGAGTGGGTTGATAACCCGGTGCTGGGCGACATGCTGATCCAGACCCAGTACAGCGACTATAAGAACTACGGCGGCGTGCACTTCCCTTCGAAGATCACGCGTATCGTGGGCGAACATCCCGCGTTGCGCCTGACCGTGACGGGTGTGAAGGCCAATGTGGCCACGAACTTCGCGGTTCCGGACGAAGTGAAGAACTACCAGGAACCGCCGGTCGTCGTGGCGGAAGAGCTGCTGGCGCCGGGTGTGTGGCATCTGCGCGGCGGCAGCCATCACAGCCTACTGATCGATCAGACGGATCATCTGATCGTCGTCGAAGCGCCGCAAAACGAAGCGCGTTCGATGGCCGTGATCGCGAAAGCCAAGGAACTCGTTCCGGGCAAACCGATCAAGTACATCGTGAACACGCACACGCACTTCGACCACTCGGGCGGCCTGCGCGCTTACGTGGCGGAAGGCGCGACCGTGGTCACGCACGCCGTGAACGAGGAATACTACAAGAAGGCCTGGGCGGCACCGCGTACGCTGAACCCGGACGCCATGGCGCAGAAGAAGGCTACTCCGACCTTCCAACCGGTGGCCGATAAGTACACCCTTTCGGACGGCAAGCGTTCGGTCGACATCTATGCGATGAAGGGCCTAAACCACACGGACTCCATGTTGATGGTGTACCTGCCGACGGAAAAGGTGATCAGCGTTGCCGATGTGTATGCGCCGGCTCCGGCTGATGCCGCTCCGCCTGAAGCTCCGATCCCGGGCGCGGTTGCCCTGATCGAGAACATGGAGCGCGTCGGTGCGACGGAAGTGACCAAGGTCGCTGCGTTGCACGGCTCGCGCGTCGGTTCGGTCGAGGATCTCCTCATCGACGCCGGTCGCATGCAGCCGAAAGGCGCGAAGGCTAAAGCGAAAGCCAAGGCGAAGTAATTCGCTTCAGCTGATGAAGACGAAAACGGGGGTGCTGGTCGCCCCCGTTTTTTATTTCGTGATGCGCTTCAAGATGAGATCGGCGACCTTTTCATAGGCGCCGTCGAAGTGGTGCCCGCCGGGCATCGCGAACACTTCCGCGCCGTAGGCCGCGAGGGCGGGGCAGGCTTTCGAGCCTTCGTCCACGCCATAGAAACACATCATGTGCGCAGCCGAGATGCTGCGCGCAGCCGGAACCGTGGGCAGTGCCTGCGCCGGCGTGACGCCGACCCAACCGCCGACGGTGATTTCCATCGAAGCCGCGTCGCCGAGGCCGAGGAAGATCACGTTGGAGACCTTGGCGCGGCTGGCGGGATCGAGGTTCTGCCACAGGAAGGGCAGGACGTCGGCGCCGAAGGAATAGCCGATGAGCACGATGTCGTCGCGTTTCCAGGCAGCGGAATATTGGGCGATGACGCGGGCAAGATCGGCGGCGGCCGCGGCGGGGTCCTGCTTGCGCCAGAAGTATTTTAGGGTGTCGAAGCCGACGACGGCGACGCCCCGCCGGGAGAGTTCTTCGCCGATATCGCTATCGATGTCCGCCCAGCCCCCGTCGCCGCTGAAAAAGATCGCGAGCTGTTTGCCGTCGCCGGCGGCTGGCAGGGGCACCACCGGAAGGCCGGTGTCCGCGGTCGGGGTTGGACCGCCCACGTGGCCAAGGACCTGATCGACGGTGGTCGATAGGAGATCAATGCGGTTGCCACCGTCGGCGGCGATGACGCGGGCGTCTGCGAAGTGCCGGACGGCGGGCAGGACATCGGCCTCGGCGCAGCGAGACTTGTCGGTAATCACGACCACGGGCAGGGAGGAAGGCTCGGCCGGCAGGTCGACATCGGCGGTGCAGAAGGGCGTGGCAGGCGGCGGTTCGCCGGGACAATGTTCGTAAACAACTGCGGCGCTGAGGCCCGTTGTTTGAGGCGTGCCGGCAAGCGCGAGGCCGGAGGAACCGGCTTCGTTCATGGCGACGACGATCGGAGCTTCGGGCTCGGGATGACCTTTCTTGCGGCGCAGGTCCGCAAGACGGCGCGCGGCGGCATTCACGAGTTCGGTGCAGCGGGGCGGCGCCGTACCTGATTGAGGAGGGCTGAGCGTCAGGACAGCGCGATCCGGCCAGGCAAGTGTTCTGGCCACCGCACGCGCATTAGCGGGCTCCGACGAGCCAAACAGGATCACCAGGCGCTCTGCGCCCGGCTGGACCCAGGTCAGGCGGGCGGCAACCTCGTCGCTGATCTGAAGGCGCGCTTCGTGGAGGCGCGAATCGTCGCATCCCGCGAGCCAGGCGGCGGTCGATATCGCGGCGTATAGAAAGGAGCGGTGCGAACGCATGGTCTTTCACGCTCAACATAAAGGTCCAGCGTGCCAAGGTGAAGCCCTGCCGCTAGACTGCGCCGCGAGGGAGTATCCATGTCTCGCCTGCTTTCGAATTTGCGCCGTCTTCTTCCGCTGGGCGCTATCGCCATTTTCGCGGCCGCGATCTGGCTGCTGGAACGCGAACTCGCCGACCATCATCTCGGTGAAGCCGTTGATTATCTGGAGGCGCTGCCGGGCCGGGCCATGCTCGCCGCCGCTGGGGCGGCCGTGGTGAGTTATCTCGCGTTGATCGGTTATGATTACTTTGCGCTGCGTTATGCCGGTGGCAAGGTGACCGCACCCGTGATGGCGAAGACCTCCTTCATCGCCAATGCCCTTGCGCACAACCTCGGATTCTCGGCTCTGACGGGTGGGTCGGTGCGCTACCGCGCCTACGCGGCGGCGGGGCTCAGCGGCTTTCAAATCACCACGGCCATCGCGTTTCATACTGCGATGTTTCCGTTGGGGGCTTCGCTCTTAGGCGGCATCGCCTTCCTATTTCAGCCTACGAGCCTGTCGCAGGTCATCGGCGTACCGGAAATAGCGGTGCGCGTGCTGGGGATAGCGCTGATGGCGCCGAGCCTCGCGCTGTTCATCCTAAGCCTCGCACGCGTGCCGCATGTGAGCTTGCTGCGCTGGCGGGTGCAAATCCCGGATTTCGGGACGGCGATCGGCCAATCGGTGGCGGCGGGCTTCGATCTCGTGTTCGCCGCCGCGACGCTCTATCTGCTGTTGCCCAATGAGAGCATCATCGGCTTCCTGCCTTTCGTAGCCGTCTATGTGACCGCTCTTTTGGCCGCCGTCATCAGCGCCGTGCCCGGCGGGATCGGCGTGTTCGAGGGGCTCATCGTCTCGCTGACGTCGGGACAGATCGATGCGCACGAGACCCTGGGCGCGCTGCTGGCCTACCGCGCGATCTACTACGTTGCGCCCCTCGTGATCGCGATTGCATGGTTTGGCTTTTCGGAACTTTCCGCGCGGCGGCACCATCTGTCGGCGGCGGCGCAGTTGGCCGCACGGCAATGGTCAGCGATCGCGCCGACCCTAATGGCGGCGGCGGTGTTCACGGCGGGGGCGATGCTCTTGATCTCGGGCGCCGCCCCTGAGGAGCCCGAGGTGCTGCAAGCCATCAATGACTGGCTTCCGCTGGCCTTCATTGAAGGCTCTCACCTGGTCGCTTCTCTGGTGGGAGTGGGGCTCCTCTTGTTGTCAGGATCGGTACTGCAGCGGGTGGATTCAGCTTACTACGCGACCATGACGTTGCTCACCGTTGGCGCAGCGGCGGCTTTGGGCCGCGGCACGGACTATCACGAGGCCGTGGGCCTCGTGGGCATCGCGCTCGTGCTGTTGCCGGCGCGCGGCGCGTTCTACCGGCATGGGCGTCTGACCCAGTTGCAATTGTCGCCGCAATGGTTGCTCGCGGTCGGCGCGATCCTCGCCGGGAGTATCTGGCTCGGGTTCTTCGCGCATCGTTACGTCGAATATGACGCCGAGATGTGGTGGCAGTTCGAGCTGGACGGCAATGCGCCGCGTTTCCTGCGCGCCTCCTTGTTCGCGATGTTGGCCTTCGTGCTGCTCGGTGCGCGGCAATTGCTTCAACCGCACAACCGCGTGCAGACACTGCCGACGGAGGCGGACATCATGCGCGCCGCGGCCATCGTCGCGGCGTCGCCGGACTCCTCGGCCAATCTCGCGTTGCTGGGCGATAAATCGCTTTTGTTCAACGACACCGGCGACGGCATCCTTATGTACCGCGTGCAGGGCGGTTCTTGGATCGCACTCGGCGATCCAATAGCGCCGGCGGCGCGACAAACCGAACTGCTCTGGCGTTTCCGCGAGCTGAGCGACCAATACGGCGGGCGCTGCGTCTTCTATCAAGTGAAGCCGGAGAACCTCGGGCTCTACGCCGATCTCGGTCTTGCACTCTACAAGATGGGTGACGAAGCGCGGGTGGACTTGCGAAGCTTTGCCCTCGACGCGCCGGCGCGGCGGGATATCCGCCAGGCGCATCGGCGCGCGGCGCGTGAAGGCGCGTCTTTCAAGATGCTTTCACCGGCGGAGGTGCGCGCCGCGATGCCGCGCCTTCGCAAGGTCTCGGACGCCTGGCTGAGCGCGAAGGGCGGCAAGGAGAAGGGTTTCTCGCTGGGCTTCTTCGATGAAAGTTATCTCGCGCATTTTTCGTGCGGCGTCGTGATGGCGGGGGAGGAGATTGTAGCTTTCGCCAACATTTGGGAGGGCGCGGGAAAGGCCGAGTTGTCGATCGACCTTATGCGCTACGACCACACGAATATCCACAGCGTCATGGAATTCCTATTCGTGGAAATCATGCTCTGGGGCAAGGCGCAGGGATACCAGTGGTTCAACCTGGGCATGGCGCCGCTTTCGGGCTTGGAGGGGCGCCGCCTGGGACCGCTGTGGCACAAACTCGGCGGGATGATTTACCGCGCGGGTGAGCATTTCTACAGTTTCCGCGGGTTGCGCCGCTACAAGGATAAGTTCGCTCCCGAATGGCGGCCCAAGTATCTGGCGTGTCCGGGCGGCCTCGCCGTAGGCCGGGTCCTCATTGATCTGACGACGCTTATTTCGGGCCGCGGCGCCTCCAAGCCCTAGCTTTGTCCCTGGACTTCGGCACGGGCGAGGCAGAAGATTGACCCGACGGCCATTGCCGTTACTTGGTTACTTGATTGCCCCTGAAGGGAGAACGCAACCCGGACCGCGCATCACATTGGTGCATCGCTCGTTACCTGAATTTCAACGATGGGAGTACGACATGACACCGGCACGAAAGCGGGCTGAAAAAGCGTTCGACAAAGCCGATAACGCCAGGACCGCGACGGCGAAGCGTGATGAAGCTTTCCTTACCGAGCGCCGCCAGAAAGAGGCCGCCAACCTTAAGCGTACTCTGGAATTGCGAGCCCTGAGGCTCGCACATGAAGCGGCCAATCCGAAGCCGAAGCCCGCCCCACGTAAACGCGCGAAAGCCGAAGAGAAAGTTTAGCGCAGGCGTTAGGGCTTCAGCGCCCGGATGGCTTCGAGCACACGCGGCGAGAGGCCTTCACCACCCATCTTTTCGTGCTCAAAGATCTTCGCGCGCATGCGCGGATCCCAAAAGGCTTTGATGTGACCGGCGATGGAGGCAATGGCCTCCGCGTCGCTTTGGTGGTTGAAGGCCGTGCCGATCTGGTTGGCCATATAAACAAGCTTATCGGATGACATGCTGCAGCGTGACCAGGCTGACCCGGTCTCCATGAGTAAAGACTTCGAAGCCGTCGTCGCGGGCAACGCCGATCAGTGTGATACCCGCTTTCTCGGCCGTCCGGAGGGCCAACGCGGTTGGCGCCGACACGGCGACCAGGAACGGTGCGCCCATCATCGCGGCCTTCTGTACCATTTCGACCGACACGCGGCTTGAAATAACAACGATACCGCCCGAGGCGACGTGATCGAGGCGCGCCAGAGCGCCGGCGAGCTTGTCGAGTGCGTTGTGACGGCCGACGTCCTCGCGCAGAGCCACGAGGCCCTTGGCCGGTGTCCAGAAAGCGGCGCCGTGGACGGCCCGCGTCAGCCGGCTCATGTCCTGCTTGCGGTGCATATCGGTGAGCGCCTGGTGGATGAGACCGGCGTCGATGCGCATACCGCTCTTGAGCACGGGAAGCGGACGCATCGCCTCGTTAAGGCTTTCGATGCCGCAGAGGCCGCATCCGACGGGGCCCGCCATGAGGCGGCGGCGTTCTGTGAATTTGTCGGCGGTCGCGCCCGCCAACTCCATCCGCAGTTCGACGCCGAGATCGCTCGGAACGATCTCGAGCGAGGCGATTTCCGAAGCATTGGAGACGATGCCTTCGGCGAGGCTGAACCCGATGGCGAAGTCTTCGAGGTCGGCGGGGGTCGCCATCATCACCGCGTAGGAGGCGCGGTTGTAGGTAAAGGCAATCGCCGTTTCCTCCGGCACCGCGCGCGTTCCGACATGTTCGGTGCCGCCGCGCAAGCTGCGCAGCGGAGCGTCGACGATGGGGTTAGGTACCACCGTCATCAGGTTATTCGGCCGCGCTCGGCGCGGCCATCCGCGTATTGGTTCTACTGAGGTCGTTATAGTGTTCCTGCCACTCCGACGGTCCATTGGACGGGGCGACCTGCACCGCCGTGACCTTGTATTCAGGACAGTTCGTGGCCCAATCGGAGAATTCCGTCGTCACGACGTTGATCTGGGTCGAGGGGTGATGGAACGTCGTGTAGACCACACCCGGCGCGACGCGGTCGGTGATGAGCGCGCGCAAGGACGTGGCGCCGGCGCGGCTTTGGACCTTCACTAGGTCGCCGTCGCGGATGCCGCGATTCTCGGCGTCGAAGGGATTGATCTCCAGCCGGTCCTCGTCATGCCAGGTGACGTTCTCGGTGCGGCGCGTTTGGGCGCCGACGTTGTACTGTGAAAGGATGCGTCCGGTGGTGAGCAGGAGCGGGAAGCGCGGCCCGGTACGCTCATCCGTCGGCACATATTCGGTGATGATGAACTTTCCCTTGCCGCGCACGAAGCCGCTCATATGCATGACCGGCGTGCCCTCTGGCGCCTTGTCGTTGCAAGGCCACTGGATGGAGCCGAGTTCCTCGATGCGCGCATAGGAGACGCCGGTGAAAGTGGGTGTGGCGCGCGCGATCTCGTCCATGATCTCGGAGGGATGGTTGTAGGTCATGGGATATCCCATGGCCTTGGCGATCTCCAGGGTCGCTTCCCAGTCGGCCTTGCCCGACATCGGCGGCATCACTTTGCGCACGCGGCTGATGCGGCGTTCGGCGTTGGTGAAGGTGCCGTCCTTTTCCAGGAAGCTCGCGCCCGGCAGGAAAACGTGGGCGAACTTGGCGGTCTCGTTCAGGAACAGATCATGGACCACAACGCATTCCATGGCGCTGAAACCGGCGACGACATGTTCGGTATTTGGATCGGACTGCACCATGTCCTCGCCCTGGACATAGATGCCCTTGAAGGTGCCGTCGATAGCGGCGTCGAACATGTTGGGGATGCGCAAGCCCGGTTCCGACTCAAGCGCAACGCCCCAGAGTGTTTCGAACATGGAGCGCGTGGCGTCGTCGCTGACGTGGCGATAGCCGGAGAACTCGTGCGGGAAGGAGCCCATGTCGCAGGAGCCTTGCACGTTGTTCTGACCACGAAGCGGATTCACCCCCACGCCGCGGCGGCCGATGTTGCCGGTGGCCATGGCGAGGTTGGCCAGGCACATGACCATGGTCGTGCCCTGGCTGTGCTCGGTGACGCCGAGGCCGTAGTAGATGGCGGCGTTGCCGCCGGTTGCGTAAAGGCGCGCTGCGGCGCGGATCTCTTCGGCGTTCACGCCGGCGATGGGGCCGACGGCTTCCGGGCTGTTATGAGGCTGCGAGACAAATTCCGCCCAACCTTCGAACTCGCTCCAGTCGCAACGTTCGCGCACGAATTTTTCATTCGCGAGCCCCTCGGTGACGATGGTGTGGGCGAGGGCGTTGGCGATAGCGACGTTGGTGCCGGGTTTGAGCGGCAGGTGAACTTGCGCCTCCACGTGCGGCGAACGTACGAGGTCGATGCGGCGCGGATCGATGACGATCACGCGTGCGCCTTCACGGATGCGCTTTTTCATGCGCGAGGCGAACACCGGATGGGCGTCGGTCGGATTGGCGCCGATGACGACGATCACGTCGGCGTCGTCCACGGAATCGAAATCCTGCGTGCCGGCCGAGGTGCCGAAGGTCGTCTTTAGGCCATATCCCGTTGGCGAATGGCAGACGCGCGCACAGGTGTCGACGTTGTTGTTGCCGAAGCCGGCGCGAATGAGCTTCTGGACGAGATAGGTTTCCTCGTTGGTGCAGCGGGACGATGTGATGCCGCCAATCGCGTTCTTGCCGTAGGTCTTTTGGATGCGCTTGAACTCGGACGCGACGTGGTTGATCGCGGTCTCCCAGGATACTTCCTGCCACGGATCGGAGATCTTGGCGCGAATCATAGGCTTGGTGATGCGGTCGCGGTGGGTCGCGTAACCCCAGGCGAAGCGGCCCTTCACGCAGGAGTGGCCGTGATTGGCCTTGCCGTCCTTATAGGGGACCATGCGCACCACTTCATTGCCGCGCATCTCGGCCTTAAACGCGCAGCCGACGCCGCAGTAGGCGCAGGTGGTGACAACGGAATGTTCCGGCTGGCCGATCTCGACCACCGACTTCTCGATCAGGGTCGCGGTCGGGCAGGCCTGTACGCAGGCGCCGCACGATACGCATTCGGACTCAAGGAAGTTCGTGGGACCGGCGGCGACGCGCGAGTCAAACCCGCGGCCTTCAATGGTAAGGGCGTAGGTGCCTTGTACTTCTTCGCAAGCGCGCACACAGCGGGAGCACACAATGCACTTCGCGGGATCGTAGTCGAAATAAGGGTTCGATGTGTCCTTGGCGTCGTGGATGTGGTTCTCGCCGGTGTAGCCGTATCGGACATCGCGTAGTCCCACGGCGCCGGCCATGTCTTGCAGTTCACAGTCGCCATTCGCCGCGCAGGTGAGGCAGTCCAGCGGGTGATCGGAGATATAAAGCTCCATCACGTTGCGGCGGATTTTCTTGAGATTACCGGTTTGGGTGTGGACCACCATGCCTTCGGCGACCGGTGTCGTACAGGAGGCGGGCGTGCCGTTACGGCCTTCGATTTCCACGAGGCACAGACGACATGAACCAAAGGACTGCAAGCTGTCGGTGGCGCAAAGCTTCGGTACCGACACGCCCATCTCGGCGGCGGCGCGCATGATCGAGGTGCCGGCGGGCACACTGACGGCAACGCCGTCGATGGTCAGGCGCACGGTCTGTGCGGCTTCAGAGACGGGAGTGCCGAAAT
Organism: Rhodospirillaceae bacterium; assembly: GCA_050246995.1. Lineage (GTDB taxonomy): Bacteria > Pseudomonadota > Alphaproteobacteria > Rhodospirillales > Rhodospirillaceae > SHVO01. The sequence goes on from JBFWVA010000003.1 coordinate 396,082, forward strand.
CCTGTTCTTTGATGAGCGTCATGCAACGTTCTTTCGGAAATCTTCCGGGAAGTGTGTCATGGCACTGGTCACCGGATAGGGCACGAAGCCGCCGAGGGCGCAAAGCGAGCCCTGACGCATTGTACTACATAAATCTTCGAGCAGCGCGAACTGCGCGGCATCTGAATTTCCAGCAAGAATCCGGTCGATGACCTCGACCCCGCGTACGGAACCGATACGGCAGGGGGTGCATTTGCCGCAGGACTCAATCGCGCAGAATTCCATGGCGAAGCGGGCCTGGCGCGCGAGATCGACGGTGTCGTCGAAGACCACGATGCCGGCGTGACCGATGAGACCGCCTTTGGCCGCGAAAGCCTCATAGTCGAAGGGCGTGTCGAAGAGGCTCGTCGGGAAGTAAGCGCCGAGAGGACCGCCGACTTGGACCGCCCGCACCGGGCGTCCGGAGGCCGTGCCGCCGCCGATTTTCATGACCAAATCGCCAAGGGTCATGCCGAACGGCGCTTCAAACAGTCCGGCATACTTCACATTGCCGGCGAGTTGGATGGGGATGGTGCCGAGCGAGCGGCCCATGCCGAGATCCTTATAAGCGTCCGCACCTTCCGACAGGATCGCGGGCACGGAGGCCAGGGTGATGACGTTGTTGACCGAGGTGGGTTTACCGAAGAGGCCTTGGATCGCCGGGAGCGGCGGCTTCGCGCGGACCTGGCCGCGCTTACCTTCCAGACTTTCAAGAAGCGAGGTCTCTTCGCCGCAGACATAAGCGCCGGCGCCCACGCGCACCTCGATATCGAAGCTGTAGTCGGACCCCATCACTTTCTTGCCGAGGAGGCTCGCTGTACGGGCGTTGCGGATCGCCCCGTTCATGACGCGGACGGCGACTGGATACTCGGAGCGGATGTAGATGTAGCCGCGCGTCGCACCCGTCGCGATGCCCGCGATGGCCATGCCTTCGATCAGGGAGAAGGGATCGCCTTCCATGATCATGCGGTCGGAGAAAGTGCCCGAATCGCCTTCGTCCGCGTTGCAGACGATGTATTTGAGATCGCCTTTGGCTTCGGAGACGGTCTTCCACTTGATGCCGGTCGGGAATCCCGCGCCGCCGCGTCCGCGCAAGCCAGACTTGAGGACGGTATCGAGTGTTTGCGCCGGGCCGATCATGATCGCCGCACCGATGCCGTTGAGGCCCCCGGCCGTTTGATATTCGTGGAAAGACGTCGGATCGATGCGGCCGCAGCGCGCGAAAGTGAGACGCGTCTGGGCCTTCATGAAGGGGTGATCGGCAATCTTGCCGATGCTCAGCGGATGTTCCGCGAAGTTCGCATCGAAGAGGGATGGGACATCGGCGGCGGTGATGGGACCAAAGCCCACGCCGCCCACGTCGATCAAAGGCTCGAGCCAATGCAAGCCATGGGACCCTGTGCGGACGATGGAGACGCCGATCTTGCGCTTCGCGGCTTCACGTTCGACGGCGGCTGCGACATCGTCCGCTCCTAGCGCGACGGCGGCGGAATCAAGGGGGATGCAAATCCGTAAGGTCATGCGCGCGCCTTTGAAATAACGGCGGCGAGGGAAGGTTCGTTAAGGCGGCCGACGAGCCGACCATCGATCATCGCGGCAGGCGCGCACGAGCAGAGGCCGAGGCAGAACACGGGCTCCAGCGTGACGCGGCCATCGGCCGTGGTGCCGTGCCAGTCGATGCCGAGCTGGATTTTAGCGTTCGCGGCCAGGGCGTCTGCGCCCATCGATTGGCAGGCTTCGGCACGGCACAGTTTGAGCACATGCCGGCCCGGGGCCTCGCGGCGGAAGTCGTGATAAAACGACACGACGCCGTGCACCTCCGCGCGCGAAAGGTTGAGGGCGTCGGCGATCATTTCGATCGCGCGTTCGGTGACGTGCCCGAAGGTGTTTTGCAAAGCATGAAGGATCGGCAGCGCGGCGCCGTCGATGGATTTCAGTCCGTCGATGATCTCGCCCGCGTGCTTTTCATCCCAGGCAGAATAGGAAGTCATAACAATAGTATCCGCGTGAATGAGCGCAGAGGATAGTGCCCGATCTGGCTAATATGTCTATACAAAACAGCGGGAAACCTCGCAGAAACGAAATGTGCGATTGCGAACGTTCCAGGCCATAACTCTCAAGGCGGCGTTTTTGGAGGTACCTGCGGCATGGCCAATCTTTGGAGATCGGTTCGGGAGCTGCTTTTGGGGCTCGCGGTGCTGTTCTTGATCAATACGGGCGCCCTGGCCAGCTATTACATTCCCACGGAATCCATGGTTCCCAATCTCCTGGTTGGCGACCACCTCGTGGTCTCCAAATACGCTTACGGTTACAGCAATCATTCGATCGCCGGTGTGCCGGATGTCTTCAAGGGCCGGATCCTCGAGCGCCCCGTGACGCGCGGCGACGTCGCGGTGTTCCACATGGGCGAGGGCGATCAGCGCATCACCTACATCAAGCGCATCATCGGTTTGCCGGGCGACGTGATCGAGATGCGCGGCGGCGCGCTTTACATCAACGGCCTGGTCGCACGCCGCGCGCGTGCGGAAGACTTCGTTTACCGCGCGCCGACAGGTGACGTGGTGCGCCGGGCTCAGTATCGCGAGACCTTACCGAACGGCCGCAGCTACATGACCCTCGATCTGACACGCGAGGGGCGCGGCGATAACGCCGGGCCCTATACCGTCCCGGCCGGGCATTATTTCGCGATGGGCGACAACCGCGACAATTCCGCCGACAGCCGCTGGCCCTTGGGCGACGGGCTGGGCTTCATCCCGGCGGAGAATTTCGTCGGCCGCGCCGAGGCGATCCTGTGGTCGTGGGCGGGGCTGCCTGGCATCTTCCGCACCGAGCGGACATTCTCATCGCTGCGCTAAGATCCCATGAAAGAAGCTCTGTTCGTCGTCGACGTGCAACCCACCTTTGCCACGCCCGCGGCTATCATCGATGAAATCCGGGCGTTGAGCGGCGCACTCTATACGGTCGCGACCGTCGAACGGCACGATGAAGCGATCGTACCCTTCGAGCGCCAGCTGGGCTGGAAACCAGGGCCTAGCGATGAGCCGCTGATCGCCGCCAATAAAGTTTTCTTCAAACATGGATATCTGCCCCCGACCGAAGCCATCGCGCACCTAAAGGCGATGGATATTGAGCGTGTCTATGTGTGTGGAAACCAGATCGAGACATGTTGCCTCGGCGCCGGCTTCATGCTGTTCGACGCGGGGCTGCATCCGACTCTGCTCAAGTGGTTGGGTGTCGGGTCTTCGTTGGACCGATCCGGTGAAATGGGCGCGCGCCTTTGGCAACATCACTTTGGCAGCGTGATTCATAGCCGCGCAGACTTTAACCTCGCGCGTCAGGGCGCGCGGTAGATCATTTTGCCGTCGCGCAAGGTGTATTGAACTTGGGAAAACCTGCGCGGATCCGCCGCAGGGTCGCTCTTCAACACCGAGATATCGGCGCGGAAACCCGGCACGATCTGGCAAAGGTCGGCGCCGCGTCCGAAGCGCTTGGCAGGCGCGAGCGTGCCGACGACTGCGCGCCCATAACATCGCGCCCTCCCGGTCAGGGCCCGATTATAAAAAGCAACGGCCCGCCCCGAAAGCCGGGGCGGGCCGTGAAAACGCAATTGACCGCAGTTGATTAGGGTTTCTTGTAGGTGTCGTGACAGCCTTTGCACGAAAGGGCAGCGACCGCGGCTTCACCGGACTGGCCACCCGCGCCGTCCTTCTTCGCGATTTCGATCGCCTTGATGATGTTCTTCTCAGCTTCGTCGAGCTTTGCGGTGAAGTCGGCGTGATTCTTCCATACGGCCGGCAGCGCGTTACCGCCTTCGACGTTCGGTTCGAACGCGAGTTTCGCCTGACGCACGGAATTGAGCAGGATCTCGAAGTGCGAGAACAGCATCTTGTCCGGGACCATGCCCGCCAGGATTTGCCCGATGGCGGCGGACTGCGCGCCCATGGTCTTCATGATTTCCTGGCGGTAGGCGACGACGTCTTCATCGCGCATCGCCTGCTGCGCATTGGCAGACGCGACCGGCAGCGCGACCGAAGCCGCCATGACAAGCCCACACATTCCATTCAGCAAACGCATCAAGTTCTCCTCTGACTCTTATTGTGATCTCGGGGCCAAAATAGCGGAATTGTCTAGGCCCGGCAAATAAACGCGGCGTGACTTTTTTAGCCTGGAGTTACAATTGGCTTACGTATAGGCCGCCATCGCGGTGAGATTGTGGCTAAAAACGTGCTTCGGTGTGGGTTCGGTAGATTGTAGCATCGCCGCAGTAGGCAGGGGGCGTCATGCGGATGAGGGGAATGCGCCGCGCGGGGTTGGTCGCGGTGCTGTTGTTCTGTACGGCTGAAGCTAAAGCGCAGCGTGTGGCCGACAATGCCGTCAAAGCTGCGGACGACGCCTTTGGAACGGCGGTGGGTAACGAGCGCACAGGCCTATACGACCCTTTCAATGCCCGTGGTTTCAGCCCGGTCGATGCAGGAAACGTCCGCATCGAAGGACTTTATTTTGACCAACAAACTCAGTTGAACGGGCGCGTGTCGCGCGGCAACACGGTGCGTGTAGGCATTAGCGCGCAATCCTATGCGTTTCCGGCGCCGACGGGTGTCGCGGACTTCAACCTTCGCCTGCCGGGCGATAAGACCATCACCAGTTATATGATCGGCGCGGGTACGTTCGACACTTTTGTCACCGAGCTCGATGTACAAACGCCGGTGACCGACAAACTCAGCGTCGGCGCCGGTGTCGGTTTCATCCGCTACGACAATCAGGACGCCAGCAAGCACATCGAATGGAACGCCGGCCTCCTTTTCCGGCTGCGACCCAGCGACGCGTCGGAGATCTCGGGCTTCGCCAGCATGCTTGAAGGCTGCCACTACGAGCAGCAAATGAGCATCATTCCTGGCGGGGCGTGGGAGCCGCCGCGCGTTAAGCGGCATACGTTTTATGGTCAAGGATGGACGACCGGCGATTGCCGCCAAAGCAATGGCGGTGTCATCGGGCGATGGACCTTCGGCGACGACTGGCGCTTGCGCGCTGGGATATTCCGCTCGGAAAATATCCAGAAGAAGCTGTTCGGCGATTTCATGCGCAATGTACAGCCGGACGGTACAGGACAGCATTTCATCCAGCGCTCGCCGCGCGCGGCGTTCACGTCCTACTCGGGTGAGGTGCGTCTGACCAAGATCGTCACGCAGGGCGATTTCCGTCACACCATTGATACGTCGGTGCGCGGACGCGACGTGGACCGCATTTTTGGAGGCGCGCATACCATCTCGCTCGGTCCGGGACGGATCGGCGTCCAGACGTGGCTTCCGGAGCCGGCGTTCACATTCAATCCGCAGACGACCAACGAGACGAAGCAGGGCGCGGTTGGGGTGTCATACCTCGGGCAATGGGCGCAGCGCGGGGCGCTGACGCTCGGACTGCAGAAGGTCGATTATCGCCGCGATACCTTCGCGCCGAGTTTGCCGGTGGCAACCGCCGACGCGAAGCCTTGGCTGTACAATGCCGCCCTCAATGTCTTCGTGACGCCGCAACTCGCGGCTTATGCCAGTTATACGCGCGGGCTGGAGGAAACCGGTACGGCGCCGGACAGCGCGCTCAACCGCGGCGAGGCGATGCCGACCGCGATCACCAAGCAATTGGACGCGGGGTTACGCTATACGATCAAACCCGGCCTCAGCATGGTGGCGGGCGTGTTCGAAGTGAAGAAACCGTATTTTACATTGGACAGGACCAACACCTTCGGACCCTTCGGCGCGGTTCGGCATCGGGGCCTTGAAATGTCGCTCGCCGGCCAGCTTTTCTCCGGCTTCAATGTCGTCGCGGGCATGGTCGCGTTGGAACCGCGGGTTTCTGGCGACGCCGTGGACCGCGGAGTGATCGGTGAGGTGCCGGTCGGGATCTTTCCGCGCACGTCCATCGTGCAGATCAACTATGCGCCACCTTCGTGGCAAGGTTTCGCGCTGGAGGCTTATTTCTTCGATGGCGGCGGTCAGCGCACAACACCGGACAACAACTACAAAACCGACGGCTACAAGCAGCTCAATCTCGGGGTGCGGCGGAATTGGACCTTGTACGGCGTGCCGGCGTCGTTCCGGTTCCGGGTGCTCAACGTGTTCAACGCCTATGATTGGAACGTCAATCAGGCGGGGCAATGGTTCCCGCGCGGGCCGCTGACTTGGCTCACCAACGTCGCTGTCGATTTTTAAGACGGCGCTTTCTAACAGTCCTTTCATAGAATGAGCCTCTTGCGGCTCCCGGTCGCTAATGCTACGAATTGTAGCATTACATTACGTCGCATTTTGGGAGAGTACGGGTGAGAGTTCTTACGTGGGCCGCGTTTGCGGCCGGGTGCTGCATCTCGGTTGAAGCGGCGGCACAGCGGGCGAGCGACGACGCGGTGAAGGCCGCCGAAGACGCCTTCGGGACCACGGTGGGGAATGAGCAGACCGGCCTTTATGGCCCTTACGAAGCGCGCGGGTTTAGCCCCGTGGAAGCCGGCAACGTCCGCATCGAGGGGCTCTATTTCGATCAGCAGGCGGAACTAAACAGCCACGTCCAGCGCGGCAATACGGTGCGCGTTGGCATCAGCGCGCAATCTTATGCGTTTCCGGCCCCCACCGGCGTCGCGGACTTTACCCTCAACGTGCCGGGCGCGGAACCGGTTCTGAGCGCGCGCGTCGGCGGCGGGCAGTACGATACTTGGTTGGTGGAATTGAACGGGCAGACCGCCGTCACTTCGAAACTCAATGTCGGCGCGGGTGTCGGCGTCATCCGCATCGACAACAACGAAGGCAGCAAGAATTTCCAATGGACCGCCGGGACCATCTTCAATCTGCACCCTTCGGACGCGGGTGAAATAACGGGTTTTTGGAGCCAGCTCGAGGACTGCCACAACGAAGCGCAAACGCGCATCTTGCCGGGTGGAGGCTGGGCGCCGCCGGAAGTGAAGCGTCATAAGTTCTTTGGGCAGGGCTGGTCGTCGGGAGATTGCCGCGAGAGCAATGGCGGGTTCCTGGGCCGCTACAACTTCGGCAACGACTGGAACCTGCGCGCCGGAATCTTCCGGTCGCAGCGCATTTCGCACAAAAGCTTCGGCGACATCATGCGCAACGTGCAGCCGGATGGAACCGGCGAGCACTACGTTTTCAAGGCGCCGCGTTCGGCCTTTACCTCTTATTCCGGCGAAATCCGTCTGCAGAAAATCATCACGGCGGGAGAATTCCGTCACACCGTCGACGCGTCAGTGCGTGGACGCAATGTGGACCGGCTCTTCGGCGGCGCCGATACCAGGTACCTTGGACCGGGCCGCATTGGTGTGCAGATCGGTTTCCCCGAGCCCAATTGGACCTTCGGTCCTCAGACCGCCAATGAGACCAAGCAGGGCGCCGCGGGCCTTTCGTATTTCGGACAGTGGGCCAATGTCGGCGGACTGACTCTGGGCGCGCAGAAGGTTGATTACCGCCGCGATACGATGGACCCGGGCCGGCCGATGTCGCGCGCGACGGACAAACCGTGGCTCTACAACGCGGGTGTCAGCTTCTTCCTGACGAAAGACCTTGCGGCTTATGCCGGCTATACGCGCGGCCTCGAGGAAACGGGCACCGCGCCGGATATCGCCGCCAATCGTGGCGAGGCCATGCCGGCGGCGCTGACCAAGCAGATCGACGCGGGCCTGCGCTACACCATCAAGCCGGGGATGAACCTCGTCGCAGGCGTGTTCGAGGTGAAGAAACCGTACTTCAACGTCGGCCCCGCCAACATCTACGGGCCGTTCGGCGCGGTGCGTCATCGCGGACTCGAAACATCGCTGACTGGCGAAATTATTCCGGGGCTGAATGTGGTGGCTGGCGTGGTGCTGATCCAGGCGCGCGTCAGTGGCGATGAAGTGGATCGCGGGTTGCTCGGTAAGGTGCCCGTCGGTGTATGGCCGCGCCAATCGCTCTTGCAGCTTCAGTATGCACCGACGGAGTGGAACGGCTTCGGCATCGACACCGCTTTCTACGATGGGGGCGGGCAGATGACGACCCCGGACAATTCCTTCAAGTCGAAAGGCTACAAGGAGCTGATGGCGGGCATGCGCTATGCGTTCAAGATCGGCGAGGCGCCGGCCTCGTTCCGCTTCCAGGTGCATAACATCACCAACTCCTACGGCTGGGAAATCGGCAACGCCGGGGCGTGGTTCCCACGCGCTAACATCCGCTACACCACGAACCTCTTCGTGGACTTCTAGCTTGCCGTTTCTCACCCCATATGCTACGACTCGTAGCATTACACGGAGTAGCGCGTTATGAGCGAGACAAACGACGAAGCCAAGGACCTTGGAGATCTCGAGCGCGACGTCATGCAGCTCATCTGGGACGGCGGCGAGATGACCGCGGAGACCGTGCGTGAAAAGCTCGATATTCAGGGGCGGTCCTTGAAGGAATCCACCGTTCGTACCGTGCTGCGGCGGCTGGAGGAGAAAGGGTTCCTGACCCATGAGACGGAAGCGCGTACCTTCATCTATCGCGCCGCCGAAGCGCGTGGAAAAGTAGCCGCCAAAGCGGTGAAACGCATCGTCGACTGGTTCTGCAACGGGTCGATGGAGGAGGTTCTGGTGGGCTTGGTGGATTCCAAGATGCTTGACCAGAAGCAGCTTCAGGACCTGGCGAAGAAAATTGAAAAGGCGCGCGCCGGGAAGGGCGACGCCAAGGCGACGGGAGGGAAGAAATGATGCACTCGTTACTCGACGTGGCGCTTCTGGATTCCGTGCTGGTGCAAGCCGCTTTGCGCGCGTTGGCATTGGCTGTCGTGGTCGGCGCGGCCTTGTATCTCTTCAAGGTGCGCAACCCTCACCATCAACTCGCCGCGTGGAGCGCTGTGCTGGCGGGTGCGTTGGCGATGCCGCTTCTGATGATGTGGCTGGTGGTCGAAGTCCCGGTGAAAGAAATGGCGATTCCGGCGGGAAAGATCGCCGAGCCTCTGGTCGCGGCCGCCGCGCCGGCCTTTGGACCAGAGGTGTCCGACGCCGCATCGAATATGACTTCACGCACCGAAAACGCGGCGGTGGAGTCCGCGCCGTTCGATTGGTCGGGGCTTGTGCTGGCGCTGTATGCGGGCGCCGCCGGTGTCCTTCTGCTTCGTCTTGGTGTTGGTCTCGCCTTAACGGCTCGTATCCGCGCAGCCGCGCGGCGCGTTAACGCCCCGTGGACGGGCGACAGCGATATCCGTGTCACCGAGGCGATCAATGCGCCTGTAACCGTCGGATCGACGATCCTTTTGCCGGCGGCCTTCGAATCCTGGCCGGCGGAAAAGCGCGACGCGGTATTGCTGCACGAGCGTGCGCATGTGAGGCGCGGAGACTTCTATGTGCAGAGCCTGGCGGCTGTTCACCGCGCGATGTTTTGGTTCTCGCCGCTCGCATGGTGGCTGCATCACCGGTTGGCTGAACTTGCGGAAGATGCGAGCGACGACGAAGCCGCCGCGCAAGTCCCGTACCGCGCCGATTATGCGGCGGTATTGCTCGACTTCGCCCAAATGCCGGCGCCACCGCGCTTCAAGCTTGCGCCGCTCGGTGTCGCGATGGCACGCCCGGCCACGGTCAGCCGCCGCATAGAGCGCGTGTTGGCCGAGAAGGGGCTTCCGGCTTTTGTCAGCCGCGGCGCGCGCGCCGGTACGGCGTTTGTCGTCTTCACGCTTGCTTGTGCCGCCGCGGTCACGATCTGCAAGGTTCCCGCGCAGGCGGCGGCCGGCATTGATGTGAAGCAACAGCCTGTCGCGTCCGCGGCCCCGGCCGCGCTGGCCGCGCCAGCGGCGCCGCCTGCACCAGCCCCGCTAGCCGCTCCAGTCGCTCCGGCCGCGCCCGTCGGGCCGCTTCGTCCAGGTATCGCACCGATCCCTGCTATTCCGCCGGTGGAATTCGACACGCACGCCGACGGCGTCATGGCCCCCCCCATCCACGCCGACCGATTCTCCGTGCGTGTCGATCACCCGATCCCCTCCGAACTCCGCGACGCACGTAAATACAATCCGGATGTCAATTTCGACGCTGAGCGTGAAATCGATATGGACCAGATCCGCGAGGCGATCTCGGCCGCGAAGAATGCCGGCGCGACTTTCGACGAGAAGCTGTCGGCGCGCATCGAAGCGGCGGTCGCTCGCGCCGAAGCGCGGGCGGAAGCGGCGGCGGCCCGGGCGCAAGAACGCGCCGGCCGTGAGCGCCAGTACGCAGCGGCCGAGCCGACCGGTCCGGCGATCCGCGAAACGCGTAATGTGGAAAGCTTCACCGGCGTCTCCTTCGGCGGCGCGGGCAAGGTGTTCATCACCGTCGGTCCAAAAGCCTCCGTCGTGCTGGAAGCCGACGCTGCGACACTTGGGCGTACGCGCACCGAAGTCGAGAATGGCGTGCTTAAGATCCGTGCCCGAAACGACGACGGGTTCTTCAACGGCAGGGGAGACATCATCGCCCACATCACGGTGCCGGAATTGCGCCAGGCCCGCGTGAGCGGTTCGGGCGACCTCAAGGTCACCGGCCTCAACGGCGGTGAAACCGAACTCAGCATTTCCGGCAGCGGCAGCGTGGAGGCCAACGGCAAGCTTAAGGCGCTCGATCTCGACATCAGCGGTTCGGGCAGCGCGAAGATGGACACCCTGGTTGTCGATGAAGCGAACGTGGCCATCTCTGGCTCGGGCACGGCCGTTGTGGATGTGCGCGACGACCTGAACGTGCGAGTCAGCGGATCGGGGAGCGTGCGCTATCTCAGCCAGCCGAAGGACGTCAGCACCTCCATTAGCGGTTCGGGCTCGGTACGCCGCCGCGACGCCACCTAAATGCCGGCCGGGATCGCCAAGTCTTATTTAGCCGCGACCCCCTAAATATCTTGGCAAAACCGGCTGTTTCGCCAGCGCATAGCGCCCATACGGGTCGTGCGCTGGCGCGGCTTTTCTGAGCCCGGTACATGACGCACCATGCTGTTCATGTCCACCACGCTGCTCCTGAGTTTCCTGACCTTCGCCCTGGTGTCTTCGATCACGCCCGGACCGAACAACGCCATGCTCATGGCGTCGGGCGCCAACTTCGGCTTCCGCTCAACCTTGCCGCACTTCGCCGGCGTGACTTTGGGCTTCGCGGCCATGGTGATCCTGGTGGGGCTCGGCCTCGCCGGCATCTTCGCCGCCGCTCCGTGGCTGTACGGCGTGCTGCGTTGGGTCGGCGCGGCTTATCTTCTGTTCTTCGCCTATAAGATCGCAACGGCGCGCGGGCTAGGTTCGTCCGAGGGCACCAGCCGCCCGGTGACCTTCTGGCAGGCCTTGGCGTTCCAGTGGGTGAACCCGAAAGTTTGGACCATGGTCGCGAGCGCCATCACGGCCTTCGCGCCCGCCCATCCGACCTTTGGTCATATCGCGCTGATCACATTCCTGTTCTTCCTGGTGGGTCTTCCGTGCTCGCTCATCTGGATGATCTTCGGAATCGGCCTCAAGAATTTCCTGAACCGCCCGGCGGCCCTTCGCACCTTCAACGTGACTATGGCGGTTCTGCTCGTCATTTCGCTGTATCCGCTGATTCAAGGGCTTTAACGCGCAACCCGCTGCGATCGCAGGGATTTTCCGCGCGTGCGCGGGAACGAGCAACAAAGTTCGCGCCTCTGTTGACAAGTAGTTGCCGAGGCAACTATTGTCCGGGCAACAATTTAGAGGGTTGCATGCCTTTCTATAAACCGGGGACGTTCAACGCCTCGCGCTCAGTGGGCTATCTGATCAAACGGATCAACGCCCTGATGGGGCCGCGGATCGAAGCGCAGTTCGCGGGCGCCGAACTCACGTTCACGCAGTGGGTGGTGTTAATGCACCTGTGTTACGGCGGCGGCGATACCTGCGCAGATATCGCGGCCAACATGAACCACGATGCCGGCGCGTTGACCCGTATTGTCGACCAGATGGAAAAGCGCGGCGTTCTGACAAGGGTGCGCAGCACCAAGGACCGCCGGGTCGTTCACTTAAAAATGACTCCTAAAGGCAAAGCGTTGGCCAAATCGTTGACGCCGCGCGTGATGAACTTCTGGAATCTCATCCTTACGGAATTCACCGAGGCTGAAGCGCTGACGTTGATCGGCCTGTTGTCCCGGCTTAATGCCCGGCTCGATGCCGAGCCGATTGCCGCGCTCGCGCCGGCTAAAAAGAGGAAGTCCGCATGACGCCCATATCCTACCGCACAGCGACGGCGGTTGCCGGCTTTGTACTCGCTGGGTGCGTGGCCACTCCGCCGACGACCCCGCAAGTCGCGCAGCGCGCTTTCGACAGCGTGGGGCTTGGCGCGCAGCCCGGCCCGGCGATCGGCGATCATTGGTGGTCAGCCTTTGGCGATCTGCAGCTTGATCGGCTGGTTGAGACGGCGCTGACCGGCAATCCGACGCTGGCCGGCGCCGATGCCCGCTTGCGGGTCGCGCAATCGATGCTCTCCGAAAGCCGGGCGGCGACTTATCCGCAAGCGACGTTCGATGTTCAGGAGCAGTACACGCGGTTCAGCGAGACTTACATGATCCCGCCGCCGATCGGCGGCACCACCCGTTGGTTCGGCACTGTGCAGGCCAATTTGAATTGGTCCTTGGACATTGTCGGCAAGCAGAAAATCCAGATCGAGCGTGCCCGCGCAACCACGCAGGCGGCGGCTTTGGATGCCGCCGGCGCGCGTCTCGCGCTCGCGGGGGCCGTCACCCAAGCCTATATCGCGCTGGACCGGGCCTACGTGCTGGCCGATGTCGCTGAAGAGACCTTGAAGCAGCGCCAGGGCATTTTCGATCTGACCGCGACGCGGTTTGAAAGCGGGCTGGATAACCCCGCGAACAATAAGGTCGCTGAAGCGCTGCTCGCGGCCGCGAAGATCGAACGCACGCTCGCGTTGGGCGCGCGCGAGATCGCCGAGCATCAGCTGGCCGCACTGACGGGGGTCGGGGCCGCTGCCCCGACGCTCGCGCGTCCGTCGTTGAAAGCGGGGGCGCTGGAGCTTCCCGCCACGCTGCCCGCCGACCTGCTCGCGCGCCGCGCCGACATCGCCGCCGCGCAGACACGCATCGCAGCCGCCATGGCGGGGCGGAAACTCGCGCAGAAAGAATTCTATCCCGACGTGAACCTCATGGGCGCGGTGGGATGGGCATCCATTGGGCTGAGCCCGCTGTTCACCGGAGACTCGCTGCAGTATGGGGCCGGGCCGGCGATTCATCTGCCGTTGTTTGACGCGGGGCGCTTACGGGCCCAGTACGCGGCTGCGACCGCGACCCTCGATCTGGCCGTCGCGGACTATAATGAAGCTCTTCTGACAGCGGTGCGCGATACCGCCGATGCGCTCAGCACTTTAAAGACGTTGCAGACGCAAGCCGGCGACCTCGCGCATATGCGCACCGCGGCTGATGCAACCGTCGATTTGGAAGAACGGCGCTATAAGAACGGCCTCTCGCCGCTTTTGAACGTATTGAACGCCCAGGACCTCGCCATCCGCGCGCGCCGCGATAGCGCCGCTTTGTCCGCCGATCTTGCATCCAGCCGGGTTCGCCTGGTGATGGCGCTCGGCGGCGGTTTTGATCCCGCCAAAGCCCTCCCAATTTCTCTCGTTTCAGGACATGACCATGAGTGACATCTCCGCGAATGAAAACCCGCGCCGCAAGCTTCTGACCGGCCTTGGGGTCGTTGTCGTGGGCGCGGCCGCCGCCTACGGGCTCTACTGGTTCCTCAACGCCCGCCACTATGTCAGCACCGACGACGCGTATGTCGGCGGCGATATCGTCGCGGTGACCAGCCAGGAGAACGGCAAGGTCGTCAAGCTGCGGGCCGACAACACCCAGACTGTGAAGCGCGGTGATGTGCTGGTGGAGCTCGATCCATTGCGCGCGCGCGTCGCGATGGATGCGGCCGAGGCCGAACTGGCCCGTACCGTGCGCAGCGTTCGCGCCAAATTCTCTCGGGTCGATGAACTGCGCGCGCAGGAAGCCTCGGCGCGGATCGCGCTCACGCAGGCGCGGAGCGACCTCGCCCGCCGCCAGAAGGCCAGCGACACCATCTCCCAGGAAGAGCTGGCCCACTCGCGCGATGCGGTCACTCGCGCCGAAGCCGCGATCAATGTCATCCAGGGCGGCATCGCCCAGGCGCTTGCGGGCGTCGAGGGGACCAAAATTGCCGACAATCCGGATGTGCTGGCGGCCATCGCGCATGTGCGCAACGCCAGCATCACGCTGAGCCATATGGAGATCACCGCAGCTGTTGATGGGGTGATTGCCCAACGCGGCGTGCAGATCGGACAAATGATCAGCACGGGAACGCCGCTGATGGCCGTCGTGCCGGTCGACGGGCTTTGGATCGATGCAAACTTCAAGGAAGGCCAGCTTGGCGAAATGCGGATCGGCCAACCGGTGACTGTGGCCGCGGATATCTACGGCGACGATGTCACCTACCATGGCAAGGTCGTCGGTTTCGCGGCCGGAACAGGCAGCGCCTTCGCGCTGCTACCGCCGCAGAACGCTTCGGGCAATTGGATCAAGATCGTTCAGCGCGTGCCAGTGCGTATCGCGCTGGACCCGAAGGAACTGCGCGAGCATCCCCTGCGCATCGGCCTCTCGGTTCACGCCGAGGTGGATCTGCGCGATCAGAATGGCTCCGTCATGGGCGCGTCCACACACGCGCGCGAAGTGGCCACGGAAGTGGGAGGGATTGAAGCCGCGACGGATCAAGTCATCGCGCGAATCCTGTCGGAAAACGGCGCCTAATCCATGTCCGGGCCGGGACAACAGACGCCGCTCAGCGGCGCGCAGCTTGCGATCACATCTGTCGCGCTCGCGCTCGGCACCTTCATGCAGGTGCTGGACACGACCATCGCCAACGTCTCCTTGCCCACCATTGCGGGGAATCTCGGCGCCAGCACCAGCCAGGGTACGTGGGTGATCACGTCTTTCGCGGTGGCCAATGGCGTCGCTGTTCCTTTAACCGGCTGGCTGATGGGGCGCTTCGGCGTGGTGCGCACCTTCGTGACCTCGGTGCTGCTGTTCACCCTGGCTTCGTTCCTGTGCGGAATCGCCTGGAGCCTTCCGGCACTCATCGTCTTCCGTATCCTTCAGGGCGCCGTATCCGGGCCGATGATTCCGGGCTCGCAGGCGCTGCTCATCTCTATCTTTCCCCCGCAGAAGCGCGCAACGGCGCTCGGCATTTGGTCGATCACGACCCTCGTGGCGCCGATCATCGGGCCGGTTCTCGGTGGATTCATCTCGGACAACTATCACTGGAGTTGGATATTCCTGATCAATATCCCGGTCGGGGTGGGCACGGCGTTCCTGTGCTGGGTCAACCTGTCCAAGCGCGAGACGCCCACGCGTAAACTGCCTATCGACAGCATGGGCCTCGCCTTGCTGGTCATCTGGGTCGGCGCGCTGCAGATCATGCTCGATCTTGGCAAGGACGCCGACTGGTTTGAATCGCGCGAGATCATCACGCTTACGATCGTCTCCGTCATCGCCTGCGCCGCCTGGATCATCTGGGAACTCACGGATAAACATCCCATCGTCGATTTGTCGCTGCTCAAGCGCCGCAACTTCCTGCTTGGCACCTTGGCCTTGTGTTTAGGCTACGCGGTGTTCTTCGCGAACATCTTACTGCTGCCGTTGTGGCTGCAGACCAATGTTGGTTATAACGCGACCTGGGCGGGGCTGGTGGCTGCGCCGGGCGGGTTCATTGCGGTATTGATCACGCCGCTGACCGCCAAGATGCTGGCGAAGTTCGATGCGCGCTGGGTCGCGACCGTTTCCTTCGTCGCGTTCGCCGCATCCTATTTTATGCGGGCGGGATATACCAACGACGCCAGCTTCTGGGATTTCGCGATCCCATTGTTGGTCAACGGCATCGCGACCGGCACCTTCTTCGTGAGCACCATCACGCTATCGCTGGACGGCATTCCGCCGGAGCGCATCCCCTCGGCGTCGGGCATCGCTAATTTCACGCGCATCACGGCCGGCAGCTTCGCGGCGCCCATCGCGACCACGATGTGGGACCAGCGCGAGGCTCTGCACCAGAACCGCTTGGCGGAAGCGACGAGCGTGTTCAACATCAATACCCAGATCGCTTTGGACCGTTTGCACAGCTTTGGTTTCAGCGACCTTCAAGCTGCCGGCGCGCTCACGCGCACCTTACTCACCCAGGCCTATTTGCTGGCCGTGACCGATCTGTTCTGGATATCCGGATGGTTGAGCATCGTCGCGATCGGTCTGGTGTGGATGGCGCGGCGTAATAGAGGCCCCGCGAGTGGACCTGTCGCGGCAGACTAATAGCGGCGAACTTCGTACGGTTCACATCCGAAACGCGTTCAAAAAAACGCCTTATTCAGCGGGTATCCATGTTCAGAGCCCGCGGTTTGGCTGCCGCGGGGCTATTCCAGGAGTTCGTTGATTTGACCGAGATCGACATCCGTCTTGCCGGACAGCGTTTGATTGCGGCTTACGGCACAGAGGCTTGGTTCATCGCCGCCGACCTCGCAGTGGCGGCGGCGCGCGCGGGCAACGATAGCGCGGCGGATTTGTGCAACCGGATCGCTCAAGCCATTGAAGAGATGGGCATCACACAATACCGCGTGCAATAGAACCCGTTAAGCGTCTGCATGTAATCGGCGCAGGAAATTACGTCCGCGGCGTGGGACCAAAAAGGAAAGGGCGAGATGTAAACACCCCGCCCTTTTTTTGAGTGATGCCGCCGCTGTTAATTGGATGGCGGGCTGCTCGGCTGCACTGCACCTTTCACGCCGGCTTCATTCGACTTCAGGTCATTACGCAGCGGGGTTTGGGTGAGGCGCGCTTCATAGCGCTTGTGAACCGTCATCTGTTCATCGCCCGTCGTAGCTTTCAGCATATCCGACGAGCAATCGGCCTGTTCTTTGGCTGAAAGGCGCGTGTCCGAGCAAATGAGCGCGGAAGTGGCGATCGTTGGCGAGGAGCCGGTGGTCGCCGACGCACCGGAACGAGGTTCGACAACAACTTGGGTCGATGGAGTGGTCGACGGTACCTGGATGCGTTCCTGGGTCACGACGATGTTGGAGTCTGCGTTCTTCACGCCGGCTTCATTAGAGCGCAGATCGTTGCGCAGCGGGGTAGAGGTGGGCTCGGACGCGAACGTCGGGACCGCAAAAGCGGAAGCGAGCAGCGCACCAATGAGAAGTTTCTTCATGGATAGATCTCCTTTTTCTTCGTGATGCGGCCTTCACGACCACACTTGAGAGCTAACCACTGAATTATGGTGATTGTTCGGGAATCCCTTGTTTTATTGCGCCATATTCAACTCCTGCGGCACGCGCCGTCCGGGTGCACGCGCGATTTCGTGCGCAGCGTGAGAATACCGCACGGCTGTTCGCGGACCTACTGGTGGCGGGCGCCTTTAACGCCCGCTTCCTCGGAACGGAGGTCGTTGCGTAAGGGAGTCATATTGTTGAGGACCCAGTAGTAGCTGGACATCACGCGCTGGCGTTCGCGGTCCGATTTTGCCATGCGCATCTCTTCGCGGCAGTCTTTTTGCTCGATGGGTTTGAGCCGCGCATCGCTACAGAAGGTTTCGGGGCTGACGTTCTGCCCAAAGGCCGGGATCGCTGATATGGAAGTAAGAACGGCGCCGATAACGAAAGCTTTCATGGATCGTCTCCTTGAAAGGGGCGGCACGGAAGCGAACATATTCTAACAGAATTGACGGGGAACGGGAGTGCGCCGATCGCGTTGAATTTTCGAATGAATATTCGCGAGACCCGGTCCGCATGCGGAAAATCATCGAATTCGACCCCGAAAGCTACGACGCGCTCGTCCTGCTGGCGCGCGACCGGATGAGTTCGCTTCAGGAACTGGCCGATGAGGCGTTCCGCGATGTTCTTGTGAAACACGGAAGGCCGACGTCGCTCAAAGACGCATTAAGGCGGAGCCTGAAGAAGACGCCGCCTAAACGCGGCGCTAACCGACCTGGGCGCCGAGGCGAGGCCAGACCGTCGTGAGATAATTCACGATCGTATCCGGGTCCGTGGTTTCGTACGGGTCTTGATCGGCGCCATCGTCGTTGATGCCAGGTTCCTCGAACCACTTTTCGATGACGCCGTCGTGTACGACCATGGCGTAGCGCCAGCTGCGGTAGCCGAAGCCTAGATGCTCTTTATTAACCAGCATGCCCATGCGGCGCGTGAAATGGCCCGAGCCGTCGGGAATCATCTTTACGTTCTTGATATTCAGCATCTTCGCCCATTGGAACATGACGAAGGCGTCGTTCACGCTGATGCAATAGACTTCGTCGATCTTGAGGCGGCGGATTTCTTCGTAGGCGGCCTCGTAACCCGGGCACTGTTTGGACGAGCAGGTCGGGGTGTACGCGCCTGGAAGAGAGAAGACGACCGCTCTTTTGCCCGCAAAAAAGTCGGCGGTCGTACGGTCCTGCCAGCGATAGGGATTGGGCCCAGATATGCTCTCGTCACGCACACGGGTCTTGAAGACCACGTCGGGCAGCCGCCGTCCTTCCATGGGTGTCCTCCGGGTTAAGGTGGTGCGCCCAAAAGGGGCAACACATACACTTAACTCGCGCGGACAATCACTGTTCCCACCGGCATCAGGCTCAAGCGCGCCAGCTTAAGGTGAGCCCACGCGAACGGCAGGCCGATGATGGTGATGCCAAGGATCACGGCCCAGAACAGATGACCGAGGGCCAGCCACCAGCCCGCTAGGACGAACCAGACGATATTGCCGATGAAGCTGAGCGCGCCCGCCTCTCTGTGCTCCTCAACCGTTTGGCCAAACGGGAGAAGCGTGTAGAGCGCGATACGGAACGCGGCGGGAGCCCAGGGCAGGCCAATGATCGTAATGGCGATCACGCATCCGGCGATGAACCAACCCGCCGCCATTGCGAAGCCGCCAAAGATGATCCAGACGACATTTAAGAGAAGCGATCCGGGTCCCATGAGCGTTCCTTGGAAAGAAAAGAGGCCGCGGGTTATGCCCCGCGGCCCTTGTCCGGCTAGTTGCCGAGATAATCGCGCTTACCGATTTCGACGCCGGCGTGGCGCAGGATCGCGTACGTCGCGGTCGCGTGGAAATAGAAGTTCGGCAGCACGAAGTCGGTGAGATAATCGAGGCCTTTAAAGTGCAGTTCGCGCGGACCCGCCTTCAGGGTGATGTCGCGAGTTTCGCAACCCTGGAACTGCTCCGGCTTCAAACCTTCGAGGAACGCGATGGTCTTGCCGATGCGCGCCTTCAGGTCCTCGATGGTGGTCTCGTTGTCCGGGAACGACGGGACTTCGACACCGGCAAGGCGCGCGCCGCATCCCTTGGCGCCGTCGCTCATGATCTGGACCTGACGGGCCAGCGGAAACATGTCGGGGGCAAGGCGGTAGCTGGCGAGCACGGTCGGTTCGACTTTCTTGGCGGCGCAGAAGGCGGCGGCTTTGTCGAGAATGGCGGTCATATTCTTCATATAGCGAATCATGACCGGAACGGACGCATTGTACATATTGATAGTCATCGTGGATTTCCCCTCGTGGACGAATTTGAAAGCAATGTCCTATTCGTCCATAGTTCGAGACGCATTTCCAGCCAAATTCGCGTGGCTCAGGAGACGAAAAACCTCAGTGGCGAATGGCGACTGGATTTCCTTCAGCGGGAGAAAGCTCAGACCGCCGCGCAACCGAAATGACTTCCTGACGGCGATGCGCCAACCACCAGGGAGGTTTCTCCTGAAGCCACGTCAGCATCTTTTCGTGCACGTCGCATCGCAGGTCCATCTGCTCATTGCAGACTTTGCCGTCCCAAAGTGTCGTGCTTCTCACCACTTCTTCGGCTTTCGCGCTAAAGAGGTCGACGGGAGTCCGGGGATCGAGCTGGAAGGCGACAGGGACACGGAGTGCCGGGTCCGATCGGGCATAATTCTGAAGCGCCTACTCCATGAAGTAGGAGTGCGGCATGACGATACGCCGTAAATATCATAACCGGATTACGACAAACGCGACGCCGATGTCCTCGACGTTGCCAAACTCGTTTTCGATCACGACGACGTCATCGATGCAGTTCGGTTGCGTTATCGCGATCTGAAGACCGGCGATGATGTGCGACAGGAAAGGCCGCGCCGCCAATCCGAACGCTGTCGCGAGCACAAGGCCAAATACCCAGGGCGGAGGCCACGCCATTTCGTGGTGAAGGAAACTAAAGGTCTGATTGATGGTCCGCATCGGGGCAATAGCGCGGCAGGCGAGTTCCTGTTTAAGGCGGAACTTCGCGGCGAACGCGCTATCACGGTTGGATGGATGGGATAGTTGCGCAGCTATTCCTGGAAGAACTGCCGCGTGGCTTGAGGAACGAGCGTCATCGGGGTTAAGGTGCCGAGATGAGCGGTAAGCAAAAGAAAGTCCGGCCGATTTTTCTCGTCGCATTGGGGATCGCCTTGCTTGGCTTTGGTCTTATCAGTGGGATAGCGCTCGATTTGGCGACGCGCCCGACAGATAAGCTTCCGACGATCCTGCGGCCTGTCACAGCCGCGCCGGCGCCATCGGCGCCGGACAGCGTGGCTTCGCTTGAAGCGCTCGCGGAAGTCACGACCATCCGCCCTGAGCGCCCGACCGGTCAACCGATGCGGGCCTGGGCGCCCGATGTACCGGAACGGGCGGGGCGCAGCGATCCCTTGGTGGCGTTCGCGGTGCCGACGACGGCGCAGCGTGATCGTCCGGCGATAGCGATTGTGATCGACGACATGGGCGTGGATCGCGCGCGGTCTTTGCGCATGATCGAACTCAAGGGGCCGATGACCCTGTCGCTCATGACCTATGCCGACAACTTAGCAGACCTTGCGGCGCGTGCACGGCGTGGCGGCCATGAGGTGATGGCGCACCTTCCCATGGAGCCGATCGATCCGAATGAAAACCCGGGTAAGGGCGCTTTACGGGTGAGCATGGACGAAGCTGCGATTCGGGCGACACTCGCGGCTGACCTTGATCCGTGGAGCGGCTATGTCGGCATCAATAATCACATGGGTAGCAAATTCACCACCGATCGCAGCCGCATGAATGTCGTGATGACGGAACTGAAAGCGCGCGGCCTGCTATGGCTGGACTCAAAGACGATCCAGGGCTCCGCGGGAACCGCGGCGGCGCAAGCGGCGGGCGTGCCCTATATTGAGCGCGATGTGTTCATTGATAATGAGCAGACCGTAGATGCGGTTCTCGCACAGCTGGCTGATGCGGAAAAGATCGCACGGAGCCGGGGAACCGCGATCGCCATCGGGCATCCGCACGACGCGACCTTGGAGGCCTTGGCGCGATGGCTGCCGGAGGCGGACCGCAAGGGGATTGCGCTCGTGCCCGTGACGGAAGTCCTGCGCCGGCGCACCGCCGCGCCCTAGCGCGTATTCACCGCGAGCTGCGCGGCGAACGCTTTCTTGTAAGCTGGCCGCGCTTCTCCGCGCGCGACATAGGCCGCCAGGTTTGGGAATTCATCCAGAACGCCTGACGATCTCAGCCGGAGTAGGACCGAGACCATCATCAGGTCGCCCGCGCTGAATGCGCTGTCGAGCCAGTCCTCGTCATCTAAGTGCGCGGCAAGCTGTTTCATTCGGGTCCGCACGCCATCCGTGACCAAGGGCAGGCGCGCTTCGTACCAGGGCTTGTCACGCTCGAAGAACTTCGCGGTCGTCAATTCAAGGATCGGCGGCTCCATCGTGTTGAGCGCGGCAAACATCCACGTGATCGCGCGTGCCCGCGCGTTCGGTTCTTTGGGCAGAAGTGCCCCATGCCGCTCGGCGATATGGAAAACGATGGCCCCTGTTTCGAACAGGGCGAGATCGCCGTCCTCATAGGTCGGGATCTGGCCGAAAGGGTGCAAGGCTAAATGCGCTGGTTCTTTCAGCGCGGGGAACGACACGAGGCGAACGTCATACGTCTGACCGGCTTCCTCGAGCGCCCAACGGACGCGTGTGTCGCGCGCGAGCCCCCTGCCGCCGTCGGGAGAGCGGTCAAACGCGGTAATCGTAATGGTCATCGCGAGTGTCCTATGTGCGTATAGGGAAGAGGGCGCGTAAGCGTGCTTCTCGCAACCAGAGTCCGCCCCAAATGAACAGCCCAAGATAAACACCAAAGAAGATGTGACTGAACCAGGGATTGCCGACGCGGACATGGGTCGCGACGGCGCCGCCGAGATAGCCCGTGAGCAAGATGGCGCCGAGGATCGCCGTACGCGGCCAGATGTAAAGCACCGTGCAGGCAAGCAGCACGATGCCGAGGGGGAGTCCGCTTTCCGCCTGCCAGCCAAGTTCGAGGCCGGTTTCGGCGACGATGGGAAGCTGAAGCAGCTTCATCGTCGCATCCATCAGAAGAAACAATATCACGAGGCCTGACAGTGCATAGCCGGTGTAGCGCATGTTCTTCGGTGTGTCGGTCATGATCTCCCCCTCGATGTCCGCTTAGGCAGGTTCGTTGATCGCCCAGTTGATGCCGAACGGATCGGCGAGGCGGCCGTAACGGTCGCCCCAGAACGCGCGTTCTAGCGGCATTGTAATCTTGCAGCCGGCATCGACCGCGCGTTTCCACCAGGTACCCCCGTCTTTCACGACCAGCTGCATCGTGACGCTGGGCGAGGGCGCGTAAGGGAAGCTGTGTTCAGGGAAAGGATCGCTCATCATCAGAGAGCCGCCGTTGATTTCCATATGGCAGTGCATCACGCGCTTGCCGTCTTGGGCCGGCATGCGGGCGATTTCCCTGGCGCCGAAGGCCTTCTGATAAAACTCGGAGGCTTTCGCGACGCCTTCGACATTAATGTAGGGGATGACGCCATTTGTCAGGGCGCCGCCCGGCGCAACAGCCGCCTGGTTTTCCTTGGTCATGGCCGGGAACGCGAGGCCAATCAGTTCGATGGTGCCGTCGCCCATATCCGCGAGCAGTGTCTTACTCTCCTCGATCATCTGCTCTTTCGTGTCCGCGGCGCAGATCGAAACGCCCATCGCGCCGAACAGGACCGAGCCCGCGTCGGGCGCGGTGTCGACGGTATAATTGCCGTCTTTGAGGGTGACGCGCGCGGCGGACGTTGTGCGCTTGCCGACGGGGGCCGTGACGATGAGTTTTCCGGAGGCCAAAGCCTCGTTGATTTTTTTCATCATGGCGGCCATGTGCTCGCCCGAGGGCGGACCCTTGGCGACGGCGGCGGGATCGACCGTGTAAAGAGTAACGAATTGCATCGTCGGTCCCCCTATATCGTCGCTGCGACTTCTTCGAGCTGTTCGGCGGCTTTGCCCCAGCCCTGGTGGAAGCCCATCTTGTCGTGCTGGTCGCGTGACTCCGCGGTCCAGTGACGCGCAACGGCGCGGTACCTTGTCTTACCGTCGCCGGCGTCCTCGAAGGTCACTTCAGCCACAAAGAAAGGGGCGCCGTCCTTTGGGACCCAGCCGGCCGTGAAGGCGTCGGTGAAGACGATCTTTTCGTTCGGCACGACTTCGAGGTAGACGCCTGGGTTCGGGAACTCCTGGCCTTCGGGCGAACGCATGACGACAAGACAGGCGCCGCCGGCGCGCAGATCGCGCTCGACCCTCACCGTGGTCCACGGCTTCGGTGTGAACCATTTCATCATCAGTTCGGGTTCAGTCCAGCAGCGATAAAGCTTTTCCTTCGGCGCGTTGATGACTTTTTCGAGAACGAGATCGTATCCGGCGGTCATGGGTGTGGTCCTTATTTCTGAATGTGTGAGGGGTCCATGAAGAGGACTTCCCAAGTGTGGCCGTCCGGATCCTCGAAGGTGCGGAACATCATGAAACCGTAGTCGGTGAGCGGCCCGGGTTCAGTTGCGCCCGATTTCACCGCCGCGTCGACAATGCGATGAACATCGTCCTTGGAGTCCGCGGAAAGGCAGATCAACATTTGCGCGGTTTTCGAAGAGTCCGCGATCTGCTTGCGCGTGAACTGGCTGAACTTCTCATGCGTGAGAAGCATCACATAGATGTCCTCCGACACGACGATGCTGGCGGCGGTGTCGTCGGTGAACTGGGGATTGTGCTTCCAGCCCAGGGACTCATAAAATGCCATGGAGCGCTTCAGATCCTTCACGGGCAGGTTCATAAATATCTTATGGGCCATTTCTCTCTCCTGCGGTGGGCGTGAGCCCTCGTTACGCTCCTAGGACGAGTGAGGGCTGAGAAGTCCGACACGCCCTCGTGAAAAAATTTAGGCGGAATTGCGGGCTTTTTCCGCATCGGCCGTCAGGCGGTCGATATGCATGCGGATATGGGCCGCTTCGGCCGGCGTATTGGCTAGCGAAATGGCCCGGTCGAAGGCTTCACGCGCCGCGCGGTTCTGCCCGAGTTGAAGTAACAGAGCCCCCCGGGCGCCGTGGAAATGGAAGTAACCGCCGAGCGCGGCTTCCAAGGGCGCGATCATTTCCAGCGCGGCTTCTGGGCCCTTGATTTTTGATACTGCGACCGCACGATTGAGGGTGATCACGGGAGAGGGGTTCAGATGCTCCAAGGTCGCATAGAGCGCGTCGATCCCCGGCCAGTCGGTGTCGGCATATTGGCGGGCGCGCGAGTGCAGAGCGGCAATAGCGGCTTGCACGAGATATGCGCCGGTTTGACCGTGGCGCATCGCTTTTTCGATGAGAGCAAGACCTTCCTGGATCAACGTCACGCGCCAGAGGCTGCGGTCCTGATCCTCAAGAAGCACGATCTCGCCCGCGGCGTTATAACGCGCGGGCGCGCGTGAGTGCTGGAGGAGCATGAGCGCGAGAAGGCCCATGACCTCGGGTTCGGCCTGATACATGCGCAGGAGCAGCCGTCCGAGACGGATGGCTTCTTCGGCGAGCATGCCGCGCTCCTCGTCCTTCGGACCGGCGGAGTAGCCTTCGTTGAAAACCAAATAGATCATGGCCATGACGGCGGCGAGACGCTCAGCGCGCTCCACCGCGCCCGGCGTCTCGAACGGAACGCCCGCGTCCGATACCTTGGCTTTGGCGCGGGTGATCCGCTGTTCCATGGCCGCCTCGCTGACGAGGAAGGCGCGTGCGATCTGTTTCACCGAAAGTCCGGAGACGATGCGAAGCGCGAGCGCTATTTGTTGCGTGGCCGGAAGGTCGGGATGGGCGCAGATGAACAACAAGCGCAGCATGTCGTCGCGGTAGTGCGTTTCGTCGAGCCGGTCCGCCATATACGCCTCGCGGTCGGACAGGTCTGAGACCTGCTCCTCGTCCGGCAGCGCGGTCATGCGTGCGTTCTTACGAGTGGCGTCGAGTGCGGCGTTGCGGCCGACCATAATCAGCCACGCGGCAGGATCGCGCGGCGGGCCGTTCGTGGGCCAGGTCTTAAGCGCGCGCAGGCAAGATTCTTGAAATGCTTCCTCGGCTGTATCGAGGTCGCGGAAGTAGCGCAGGAGCGCGGCGATAGCCTGGGGACGGGCAGCCGTGATGGCCCCTTCTATCCAGGCAAGATCGTTCACCGCTTAGGCCCCAATCTTGGCGCGCGCGGCTTCACCATAAGGAAGAGCGCTGGTCTTGGTATCCACCGGCGAGCCGGGCAGATAGAGCGCGATGGGGCGCAGTTCGTACGCCCCGCCCGGATTGGCCGCGGTCAGTTCGCGCGCGAAGGTGAGGCCTTCTTCAAGATCGGTCACGTCGATGATGTAGAAACCGAGAAGGGCTTCCTTGGTTTCCGCGTAGGGACCATCGATCACGAGCCCCTTGGCTTTATGGAGGGTCGTGGCGGCCGAGGTCGGGAGCAGCCGTAAGGAGGGCTTTAGTTTGCCGGCCTTTTCCCACTTGTCGTGGACCACCGACAGCTTGGACATGACGGCCTCGTCCTGCTCCTTGGTCCAATTACAGACGACATCTTCGGAATTGTAGCAAAGCACGGCGTACATCATGGGCTTAGTCCTCACTGTGACGATCCTAGGACGCACGAGCATAGCCCGCTCCGACATTGGGCCATGCGAAAAATTTGCGTGGTTTCCCAGGGGATTGAGGTTGGCGGCTGGAGATTATATGTAGGGGCCGCGAGGCCACGTCCTCCCCAGGCTGTTATTCAGCATGGTTTTAAGTCCGGGACGGCCCGGCGCTCTTTTTATTCAAAAAGGGAGGGCCGCCATGGCCTGGATTTATCTCGTCATCGCCGGACTGTTCGAAGTGGTGTGGGCTTATTTCATGAAGCAGTCTCACGGCTTCACGCGCGTTGTGCCGACGATTGTCACATTTGTGACCATGTTCATCAGTTTCGGATTGCTGTCGGTGTCGATGAAGACGCTTCCACTGGGCACCGCCTATGCGATGTGGACAGGCATTGGCGCGCTCGGCGCTTTTCTCGTCGGGATTATCGTGTTGGGAGAACAGGCAAATCCGATGCGCATCGGTGCTGCGGCGTTGATTGTTGTTGGGCTTGCGTTGATGAAAATTTCTTCGCCGGCGTGAGTGATCTAAAGATCAATTTAGGCCGAAGCGAAAAACCGACACGTTTCACGCTTTTGTGTTCTGGAATTTTCGCTTTGCCTAACCTGATAAATGTGCAACTTACGCGCCGGGCAAAACAAACCAAATAACAACGAGGTTGGGGCCCTTTATCCAACTCATAGTGAGAGGCGTTGTTTATAAATGTCAGCTGGTATTATTCGTCCGGTGCTCTTTGCCGCCGTCGTCGCAATCGCCGCGACCGGTTACTACGGTTTCAGCCAGCACCAGAAAGTTGAAGATTATCGCGCCGCGCATGCGTCGCTGAAGGCCGAACGTGATTCGCTCCTGGCGAAGACCGATCAGCTGAGCGGTGAAGCGGCTGCCGCCAAGCGCGCGCAGCAGGAAGCTGAAGCGAAGGTGGCGGAGCTTCAGACCGCCGCGACCGCGACTACCAAGAAGACCGCGACCCGTTAAATCTTCTTGATGCGATATTGAGGGGCGTTCCGATTTCGGAGCGCCCCTTATTCTTTTGCGGCTAGTGGGGCGCGGGTTCCAGCCGCGCGAAGAGGCGAATCAGTTCCGCCAGTCGTGACACGCGCATTTTCTCCATCACACGGGCTTTATAAACCTCGATCGTGCGTACGCTGAGATTCAGCGCCGCGGCGATCTC
The DNA here is from genome assembly GCA_050246995.1 of Rhodospirillaceae bacterium. Classification (GTDB taxonomy): domain Bacteria; phylum Pseudomonadota; class Alphaproteobacteria; order Rhodospirillales; family Rhodospirillaceae; genus SHVO01. The sequence goes on from JBFWVA010000003.1 coordinate 423,145, forward strand.
GCGATTATGACGGCCGTCGAGCACTGCTTCGAGCACTTGGCGTTCGCGCCCAGACAATGTGGCGAGCCGCTCTTCGATGTGGTGGCGTTCGGCGCGCACTGCCGCGGCCTGGTCCGAGCTTGAGAGCGCGTCATCAAGCACGCGCATCATTTGATCCTCAAGCACGGGCTTTTCCAGGAAATCGAACGCCCCGGATTTTAGGGCGCGGGTGGCGGAGGAAATGCTCCCGAACGCGGTCACGACAATGATCGGCGCGGTGATGCCGCGCGTGCGGCACGTCTCTACTACTTCGAGGCCGCCGATACCACTCATGCGCAGATCGAGGATCATGCAGTCAAGCCGGGACAGGGAGGGGGAGGCCAGCAGCTCCTCGCCGCTGCAGAATTCGACGACGTCAAAGTCGCGGAACCTGAGGACGAGCGCGAGGGAATCGCGCAAGGCTGCGTCGTCGTCGATAATTCCGATAGTGCGTCCAGTAGGCATAGCAAAAACTCCTAGTACTCGACAGGAAGCGTCACCACGAATTTGGCGCCGCCCAGCTTGGAATCGGAAAGAACGATGCTTCCGCCATGTGCGTCGATGACGGAGCGGCTCATGGATAGTCCCAATCCGAGACCGTCCTCCTTGGTGGTTACGAGCGGCTCAAAGATGTCGTCGCGCACATCCGTAGCAACGCCGCTACCGGAATCCTCCACCTCTAGGATTACCGAATTCGGCGTGCGCCGCACCATCGCGGCAAGCGCGCGCGCCTCCTGCGGCACGGGCTTCAAGGCGTCAATTGCGTTCACGAGCAGGTTGTAGACGACAGCGCGGAGTTGCACGTGGTCACCCAGAACTACATTGGGGCCGCCCTGGACGACGATATAGGGACTGATATCGTTGCGGCCGAGACGGTCTTTCAACAATAGTGCGGCATCCTTGACGATGTCGCCGATATCAACGGGCTGGACCGCCATGCCACCGGTGCGGAAGAAATCCCGCATCCGATGCAAGGTGTCCGTGGCCCGTATGACTTCCTGGGTAAGCTTCGCGCCGATGGCGGCGGCCTCGGCATTATCGGGCGCGATTCGGCGCAGGACATGGTTCAGGGCCGACGCATAGTTGGAAATAGCGCCCAGCGGATGCCCCAGTTCGTGGGCCAAGGTACCTGCCAGTTCGCCCGTTGCCGCGACGCGTAAGCTGGCGGAGAGTTCCTCCTCGCGCGTACGCAAGCGCAAGGTCGCCAGTTTGCTTTGATCCATGGTGAGGCCGAAGATGAAGGCCGACGCGGTAAGGACAAGCAGAAGCGCCTGAAATAAGGTGATGTTTGCTTCAAGGTGTCCGGCGAACACCAGCGACGCGATCATGGAGGCTTGCACCAGCGCATTCAGGACGATGGCGCCGCGAACGCCGAAACGCAGCACGATCCAAATCATCGGCAGAAAGACGACAAACAGGTAACGGCTGGCCGTTTGCGGATATTCGCCGAAAGCGACCCAGACGGCCGCAAGCACGAGCACGCCTTGCGCGCAGGCTTCCAAAACTCGACCGGTCGTCAGCGGCTCCTTGGGACCCGGTGCGAGCCGCATCGCGAACAGCGGTGTAAAGATCAACACGCCAATGATGCTGCCTACCGCGAAGCGGACAAAATGCGAGCCGATGTGTGCCGGTTGAACGATGTCAAGTGCGGCGAGGAGCGGAATGTAGACCAGTCCGGCGAGCATCGCGACCGGGGGGACGGCCAGCAGGGTGCCGACGAGCGGGTTTTTGAGCAGGTCTTGCGGTGCGCGCCGAGTAAAAAGCGCGGCGAGTTCGACGATCGCGCCCGTTTGAACCGCGGTGACGATGCCGTCGAGGACGGCGAGTGTCGTCGGCCGTGGGCCGTCGGGGGCAATGAGACTGCAGGTCGTCGCGGCGGTAAAGGCGAGGAGCAGCCCGCCCCAGCGGTGGAAGAGCGTCACCGCCACGCAGACGCCCAGCACGGGGTTCCACGGCGTGACAACCTGGATATAAATAGGGGTCAGGAATGTCAGGCGGTCCAGCCCGATTAGGCCGACAAACAGCAGCGCGGCGCCGGCCCAAGCCCATTTTGGCGGGGGAAAGATCGAGCTTTGCCCGGGCGGGCGCGCGCCTAATGTTACATTCGCGTTCATAGAGCAGACCTGCGCCGCAATTTTACTACGTGCAGGCAACAAAAGCCTACAACTTTCAGGATATACCGCCCTCACGCATGAGCGATCTGCAGAACGGAATCGAAATGGCCCTCCCATGACGCGTCCGGGAGGGCCCGCGCCTTTTCGCCGGACCTTGCGGCGATCGCGCCCATATCATAGGCGGCGAAGATATCCTTGATCGTCATGGCCGCGCCGGGCGCGTAGGGGACGTAGTCATCTTCTGAGAAATTCGCGGTGATGCACGGGTTGGCGTCGGTGATCACGCAACTATCGTAGAGCATGCCGACCGTGACACGTTCGTGCACGTTCGTCGGGTAACTCGGGCTACAATTGAGAACAGCTCTGCTGTTCCCCATCAAGGCGGCGGTTTCGGGCGCGCGTTGGACGCCGAGAAATTGAACGTTCTCGTCGATCTCCAGCCCTTCGGCCGACTTACCCAGGACGGCAACCTTCAAGGTCCCTATCTCGCGTAGGAGCGCGCTGACGACGCTCGTGCGGCGTTCGTGCCGGACATATCCATCAACGATGCTCAGCGTCCGTAGAAGCGTGGGCAAGACTTTCGGGTGCTTGGATTGCAACTCGGACATGGTCGCGCCCGTCTCGGTCTGCATCATCTGCGAAAAAGTATGAAACGGATTCTGTGAGAGATCGCACCGCACTGTCTCGTAAGTCGCCATGATCGCGCGCGAAAACCAGCCGTCGCCGATCCCGCCGAGCAAGGTTTTGAGACACAATTTGTGAGTATTGATTAGGAGCAGCGGCAGAACGAGGTCGTAAGCGCGCCTTTCGTAGGGCACGTAGTGGTGATCCTCGAAGCTCACCGGCGCGACGAACGGCTGGTGGATGAACTCCGCTTCTTCGAGCGCGGGATTTATGAAACGCATCTCGTCGGGAAAGGTATTATCGATGACAATGAACTTCGTTTTCGGATGGGCGTTACGCACCATCTCCTGCATGAAGTCGGAGAAGGGGTGATCGGAGACCGTGGCGATAGCGCGCGCGCGGGCGAACTCCAGGGCGTGCCGTACCTTCTTCACGGCCGGAGCGGTGTGGATCTTGAGGTCGTAAAGAAACGAATGGAAGTGGACGACGCAATCCTCGTCCATGAGGTTGGCGAAAAGACGGGCAAAGAAGTCATCATCGGCATAGCGAAGGACTTCGATCTCCATACCGCGCGCCTCGCCTATCTCGGCGATTTTCTCCGCATAGCGCGTCAAATGCCCGTAGGCGTCAACCACTGGTGGCGGAACGCAGACCGCGATTTTCATAGCCCCTATCCCGCTGTCTCAACCCAATGGAAAGATTAGCTGAAATAGGCCGGTGCGCGGATGCGGGACTCCCTTACGTGCCCCCCGTCTAGGAATGTCCACCGCCTGCGTGTATCCGACGTCAAGTCGAATAATTAATGGAAGAGCGCTTGCCGCCAAGCGTTAGCCTCGTGCCGCAGCACAGTAGAATCCCGTTCACGCTGGCGACGACCGTCGGCCGGGAGCGGGTGTATGTCGAGGAGGCTTTGTCGGCAGGCGCGCTCACCGGCGACGGGAAGTTCGCCGGCCTGTGCGAGCGCTGGCTGGAACGCGGCTTAAACGCACACCGCGCAATGCTGACGCCGTCCTGTACGGCCGCCCTGGAGATGGCGGCGTTGCTTTTGGACCTGAAGCCAGGCGACGAAGTCATCATGCCGTCGTTCACGTATGTCTCGACTGCCAACGCTTTCGTGCTGCGCGGCGCGGTCCCGGTCTTCGTGGATATCCGTCCAGATACTCTCAACATCGACGAGGCGAAGATCGGCGCCGCGATCACCCCAAGAACGCGCGCGATCGTGGCGGTCCATTATGCCGGCGAACCTTGCGCGATGGATGCGATCATGGAATTGGCCGAGGATACCGGGCTTTCGGTCGTTGAGGACGCCGCGCAGGCGCTTTTGTCGGACTATCGCGATCGCGCGGTCGGCACGATCGCCCGGTTTGGTTGTTTCAGTTTCCACGGTACGAAAAATACTACCTGCGGACACGGCGGTGCACTGATTGTGAACCGGCCCGAGGATTGCGCACGCGCCGATGTGATCCGTGATCGCGGCACCGACCGGAAAAAATTCCTTGAAGGCAACATCCAGAAATATTCATGGGTCGACGTCGGGTCTTCCTACTACATGAGTGAGCTGAGTAGCGCCTATCTACTCGCTCAGCTGGAGCAGTCGCGCGCGGTCGTGGCAAAACGCCAGAGCATTTGCCGCGCCTACCGGCGCGCGCTGGAGCCACTCGCCGCGGCCGGAGATATCGGTTTGCCGGGCGCCGAGCCGTTCGGATCAGGCAACGGCCACATCTTCTATCTTTTGACGAAGAATGCGGATGTCCGACACAGGCTATTGGCTCATTTGGGCGGACACGGGATCGATGCGGCGTTCCACTACACGCCGCTCCACACGACACCCGCCGGACAGCGCTTCGGTCGTGCGGCTGAGTCCTTGCAGGTCACAGAGCACGTCAGCCAGACCATTCTGCGGCTACCGGTGTTCGCAGCGATGGATCGTGCGCAGATGGAGCGCGTCACGGACGCCGTGCTCGGTTTTTACGCCTAGCGCTCGATGCTGGCGGTGAGAGGGCCGACCGCAACACCTTGCAGCGGTGTCGTCACCCGGGCTTCCTGCATGGGAGTCAGGGAATGCACGGCCAGTTGTTGCTGTTCAACCGGAGAGTCGATCAATCGCTGTACCGTTGGCGCGATGCCCTTCAAAAGCTGGAGCGCCAGGGCGCTAGTGAACGAATAGTTATCGGCGTCCTCCCCCGGAACGTAAGCGGTGATGGTGCCAAAGAAGCGGTCACCCAGGAAGAAGACAAAGGTAGACGTGCGGTCCACCGCGCGCGATTCAATGACGTTGCCGCCGGCGCCGAAGGTCTTGTAGCGGTTGTCGCCGGTGCCGGTCTTGCCGCCGACACTGAGCGGGGCGCCATCTGGCGTGCGGAAGGTGTTGTGAAGACGGATCGCGGTGCCACCATCGACGACGCTGGCCAATACGCGTTTTAGCGTGCGGGCGACTTCGGGCGCGAAGACGCGCGTGGGCGCTTTTGGAGCCGCGTAGCCGAGTTCAGTTTCGAACGGCGTCGCGCCCGCGAAGGCTATCCGCTCGACATTTGTGATCGGCGCGTCGAGGCCGTCGTTAAGAATAATTCCCATCAGCCGGGCGAGAGCATCCGGCCGGTCCCCGGAGCTTCCGATGGCGGTTGCGTAGGAGGGGATAATTTGCGCGAAGGGATAGCCTTGCGCGCGCCAGTCCTTGAGGACGCGATTGAACGCTTCTTCTTCTTTCAGGATACGGATGCGTGAATCTTGGCGATGCTTGTGGTTCGTCTTGAACAGCCAGCCGTAGATCTCCTGGCGCTGATAGGTGCTCGCCGCCGTGTACTCCGACCAACTCGCATGGGGATGGCTCTGCAGGTAGGACACCATCCATAGCTCAAGAGGATGGACGCCTGCGATATAGCCGCGATCTTGAAGCGAGAAGCGATCGATGGCGTATTTTGTGTAAAGCGCTTGGATGTCTTTCTTGTCGAGGGGCGTGTTTAGGCGGGCGCGCAGGAATTCCCCGAACTCCCCGGCGCTCGCGAGCGGCCGGACTGAGCGGAAGACCACCGCGAGGCTATGCGGTTTCGCGCGCGTATGGCTTGCCAGGTTCTCAAGCGCCGCGTCGGGTGTGGCGTCCTTGTAATCATCGTAGAAACGGCTGAGGTACTCGCGGCCTTCGCGATCGGCGAAGCGGCGCAAGTAGGCCGCGCGGCTGCGGGCCGGATCGGCGTCGTCAAACTCTTCCTTGTCCATAGCCAGGTGATAGCGCGTGATGTCGCGCATCAGCCGGATGAACGGTAAGTTGATGGAGTGACGCAGCGCGTATTCCAGGGTCGGAATCTTGGCGTTGTCGTCTTTATTGAAATTATTGAAATTGTGCGCACCGCCGCCGGTGAAGAAGGTCTCGTAGGGGCTGGCGGAATACGTGCGCTGCATGGCGGCATCGAGCATCGCCTGGAGCGACGTGTCTTTCGCGGTCAGGAGATAGTCGACGGACCAGGCCGTGAGCGGATCTGCGCCGGCCTCTACGGCCGCGGCCAGATTTTTGCGCGGCATGCCTTCGTATTTTTCGTGCAGAGCGGCGATGATATTGAGATAGGTAGCCGTGGTGCGCAACTTGGCGGTGGAGCCGAGGATCAGCTTGCCGCCGGAGTTCAGGTTGAACGGCTTATTCAGGCTGTCGGCGTGTACCCGCACGGTGTGATGATCTTCGCCGCGCTCGTAAAGAACAACACTGTATGCGACCTTCGAGGGGTCGGAATTCCCCAAGAGGTTTTCGCCGGTCATGCCCAGGCTTTTCACATAATCGCGTTCGTCGAGCCGGTCGAGCACACGCACGACGTCGCGTTGAGCGGTGCGGTCGATCGTGGAATGTACGGTCATGTCCATGCGGTCGAGGCTGTAGTAGCCCGGCACGCGCAGTGCGTTCAGAAGCTCAGTGCGAATGAGGTCGGCCGCCTTGCGCTCGGTGAATGATACCGGGGGCGGTGCGGGCGGCGTCTTGGTGAATTTCAGTTTGGCGGCGCGCGCGGTCTTATGGAGGCCGGCATCGATCAGGCCGGACGCTTTCAGCGCAGCCAGATAGCGGTTCGACAACTTCTCAAGCGCCGCATGATCGGAGCCGAGATAGTAGGCCGGGCGGCGTTGGGCAAGGAGAAGGCTGAGGACCTGCTTGTAGATTTCAGCCTTGCGCGCGCGCTCCGTGTCGGTGCGCGGCGTTCCGGTGAGGACGCGGTTGGCTTCCTTGAAGTCGGTGCCGAACCAGGCCGCGAGACCATCCGCGATACCGATGATCTCACCGTAGCCGGCGCGCGAACCCAGCGGCGTGGAATTCAAATATGTGACGAGGATGCGCTGACGGGCCGCCGTCGTGTCGGGGCCATCCATGTAGGCGCGCATGCTGGCGGTCAGCATCTGAGTCAATTTTTCGCCGGCGCTGCCGGTGCGTCCACCAGGTGAGTGACGGAATTTTTCGATCTGGGTGGCGAGGGTGCTGGCGCCGCCGCGCACGGGGATAAATTCGGACAGGCCGGGTACACGGCTGGCGGCGGCTCCGGCGAACCGGCTCCACGACACGGCGGGATTCCGTCGGTCGAAGCGGTCGTTTAGAAGCTCGCGGTCCTCGATGAAGAGGAGCGTATCGGCCATCAGACGCGGCACGGTCTCGAAGTCGCTATAGACCCACTGCGGGAAAGACTTGGCATAGACAGGCTGGCCTGACCGGTCGACGATCTTGAGTCCCGCCTGATTTTTCTCGCGATAAACCGCATAGCCGCCATCAGCGACGAACGCGTGCATCTGCTCGGACGGCGCGGCCTGTTGATCGACAGTGAAGCCTTTGTCCGTCAGCCGTTCAACGAACGAGGGGATGGCGGTGTAGCCGAGGCGCTCGTCATAAGGGCCTGTGGCGGGGAACTGCGCGTCCGGCGCCGGGCCGGGCTGAACCGCATACGCCATGTTCTGCGCGCGCTTGGTCAGAAAGTTGGCCTGCAGATACGAGGACTGGGCTTCCAGGACCGCGATCCCGGCGCCTACGGCAACAATTCCAGCAAATGCGAAGCTTATGGTGCGGAGTTTGACCGGCGCCCGAAACAACATGACCAACAACGGTTCCAGTTACGCGCGAACTCAGGCATGCGACGTTCGCATGCGCAGGTATACGGCGCGGTGAGTATTCGTGCGGAATGACGCTCGCGGAGCGGGTTTGGTTCCGCGATGCACACTATTCAAGGGCGGGGTGTTATTCCGGCAACGCCCGAGCAGGGAAATCCCGGGGATGGCGGCAACCATCCGCGCCGCAACGCGTTTTAGCGGCCCTCTAGAGCTCGGCCCACTGGCGCAGCAGATTGTGATAGAGGCCGGTCAAGGAGATGACGGACGGATGCGTCGGGGTCTCGACGCTTATCCGTTGAATCGCGACATCCATATCGTAAAGCATTGCGCGATGGCCGTTGTCGCGCACCATGCTCTGGAGCCAGAAGAATGAAGCGACACGGCGGCCCCGTGTCACAGGCGTGACCTGGTGCAGGCTGGTCGAGGGATAGAGGATGAGGTGGCCCGCGGGCAGCTTCACCGTCTTGCTGCCATAAGTGTCCTCGATAGCGAGTTCGCCGCCGTCGTAGTCCTCGGGCGAACTCAGGAACAGCGTGCAGGATAGATCGGTCCGGATCCGTTGGCCGTTGGGCAGGATGCGGATCGCGCCGTCGATGTGGGTGCCGAAGGTCTGCCCGCCCTCATAGCTGTTGAACATTGGCGGCAGCACGTGAAGGGGCAGCGCCGCCGACATGAAGAGCTTATTGGTCCGCAGCGCTGCGTTGATGATCTCGCCGACCTGGCGCGCGGCGGGACTGCCCGGCGGCAGTTGCACGTTGTCTTTGACGTGAGCGCCCTGATGACCCGCGCTAATACGTCCATCGACCCATTCGGCGGCATCGAGAATTCTACGGGCGTCGGCCACCTGTGAAGGCGTCAGCACATCGGGAATGGCAACGAGCATCGGGGGAAATCCAGATCGTAAGGCGCCGCATCATATCGAGAATAATTCTTAATTACAGCGTCAATCCGACCCCGACCGCCTGAGCGCCCGATTTTTAGAAGTCGAAGATGTCGCTCAGGAAGGATTCCCGCTTCTTATAATAGGGCTTCTGTCCATAGCCCTGCGGGTGACCGTGGTAGTGGCCTTGCGGCTGTTGCTGATACTGCGGTTGTTGTACCGGCGCGGGTTGGGCCGCCGCGCTGCGCTCAATGATCTTGTCGAGTTCGCCGCGATCCAGCCAGACACCGCGGCACTTGGGGCAGTAGTCGATCTCGACGCCGCCGCGATCGGCCATCACCAGCGTTTCGTTGTCTGCGGGACACTTCATCGCCTTTGCCTCTCCATGATCGTGATGGAGATTCAGTAGGCAGTGTAAGAGCGGCGAGCAAGAAACCGAGGGTAACAGACGGCAACGTTACAAGACCGCTTCAGCGCTTGCTGAGTAGCGCATTTCCGGCACGCAGACGCACAAAAGCTTCGCGCGCCAGCGCGCGGTAGAAGGACGAGCCGAAAACAGGATCGGCGGCGATTTTCGCGTCGAGCGACGCACCGCTAATGGTGAGGATTTCGCTCGGTTCCAACGCTTCGATGGTGGCGGACGTCGGGCCACCGTCAAGCCAGGACATTTCACCGATGATCGCTCCGGGCCAGAGCTGCGAGATGCGCTGCTGGCCGCCGGACGCCGTTGCGATCGTCACCTCGAAAAGGCCGGCGGAGATGAGGAAGAGATCGGTCATCTTTGTGCCCTGCGTCACAAGCACGCCTCCCGCCGGCACGGTCCGCCGCGCGGCGCTATCGCTCAACCATGTGAAGGCTTCCGTCGACAGATGATCGACAAAGGTAACGGCCGTCATTTCTTTCCCCAGCACTCTCGAAAAGCCGGAGTAAACAAACACGGATGGGAAATGCTCGCAATAGCTTCAGAAAATAAAACTTATCAACTATAAGTATTAGCGCTCGAAACCATACAGAACCTCGCGGCGCTTAGGGGTTGCCTCCACCAAAGAAGCGCACGGCTTCTTCCGCGGCGCGGACCAGCGCGCGCGCCTTGTTATTGCTTTCCTGGAACTCGGCCTCGGGGTCGCTATCGGCGACTACACCGCCGCCGGCTTGGATGACGACCTCGCCGTCCTTCACCAGCGCGGTGCGCAGCGCGATGCAGGTGTCCATCTCGCCGTTCACTGACAGATAGCCGATAGCGCCGCCGTAGAAGCCGCGCCGCTCGCTTTCCAACTCGTCGATGATTTCCATCGCGCGGATTTTCGGGGCGCCGGATACGGTGCCGGCGGGGAAGCCGGCCATGAGCGCGTCCATCGCGTCATAGCGCGGATCGATTTCGCCCTCGACGTTGGACACGATGTGCATCACGTGGCTGTAGTTCTCGATCACCATCTGCTCAGTGACGCGCACGGTGCCTGGTTTGCAAACGCGGCCGACATCGTTGCGCCCGAGATCGAGCAGCATGAGGTGTTCGGCCAGTTCTTTCGGATCGTTCAGAAGATCGTTCGCCAGCGCCTCGTCTTCGGTCTTCGTCTTGCCGCGCGGCCGCGTGCCGGCGATCGGGCGGATCGTCACGATGCCGTCGCGCAGACGCACGAGAATCTCCGGGCTGGAGCCAACAATCGAGAATCCATCAAGATTGAGGTGAAACAGGAAGGGTGACGGATTGAGGCGGCGCAGCGAACGATAGAGCGCAAACGACGGCAGCGCGAACGGCAGGCGGAACCGTTGCGACGGGACGACCTGGAAGATGTCTCCGGCGCGAATGTACTCCTTCGCGCGCTCCACCATTTGATGATAGCCGTCACGGCCGCTGTTCGAGACCGGCGCATCGAAGCGCGGCGCGGAGCTCGGGATAGTGTGCGGTACGGCGGCGCTGAGCCGCGCGATGACGTTGTGAATGCGCTTGGTCGCGATTTCGTGCGCGAGCGCGGCCGGAACGTCGGGCCTCGGGTAAACCGGCACGACGATCGTCATCACATCGTCCACGTTGTCGAAGATCACGTTGACGGTGGGGCGCATGAACATGCCCTCGGGAATCCCCAACGTATCGGGATTCTTGTTTGGGATGTTCTCAACCAGCCTGATCGTGTCGTATCCCATGTATCCCATCAGGCCGGCCGAATTGGGCGGCAGGTGCGCGGGCATGTCGATCCGCGATTCCTTGAGAAGCACGCGGAGCGAGGCGAGGGGAGGCTGGGCGTCCGGCGTGAACTGCAGCGCGCCTTCGCGCACGCTACGGCATATTTCCGCTTTCGCGCCGCTGCAGCGCCATACGACGTCCGGTTCGAGGGCGATGAACGAATAACGGCCGCGCGTCGTGCCGCCGGTCACAGACTCAAGAAGCGCGGTGAAGCGGCGTTCCTGCCCCAGCTTGAGCATGACGGAGACCGGGGTATCTATATCCGCCGGCAGTTCCGCCCAAACGACTTGAGGACGCCCAGCCGTATAGGCTTCGTCGAAAACCGAGCGGCCGGGAGAGATATCCATCGTAAAAACTTTCGAACTCGGCGCGCTCGCTCTTCGCGTGGCTTAGCGCGCGGCCTTGACGATCTGGTCGACGACGGTGTGGTTCACTTCGACCGGATAGCGCTTGGTGAACTCGGCCGTCATCTGCTCCATGATGTCGCCGGTGACCGCGTTGCGCAGGTCGCCGGCGATCTGATTGCGAGCGATGGCCTGCGGGCCGATGGGTTGCGGTGTGACGACTTCCTTCAGACGCGCGACCACAACACCATCCGAGGTCTCAGCGGTGAAGACTTCACCCTGCTTCGCCGCGAAAAGTTTCGCGAGCATTGGCGCGCTGAGCCGGCCGGTGTCGAGCAGATGGAAACGGTCGAGCGGTTGGCCGAAGCGAGTCACGGCGGTGAGCAGGCCGTAGCTGACCTTGCCATCTTTGGTGGCCAGAGCCGACATGTCGGTCGAGGGGCCAACTTCGGCGGCGAGTTTATCGGCCGTCGCGCGGGCCTGCGCGATCGCTTTGTCGCGCAGCCACATCGCGGTGAGATCGGCGCGGACCTCTTCCATGGGACGAGCCGCCGGAGGGGTGATGGCCTCGACCTTCACAACATAATAGCCGTCGCGCTCCGGAAGATCCTTAAGGCCGCTGTCGCCATTGGCCGGCAACGAGAAGGCGGTGGAAAAGAAAGACTTGGGATCGACGATGCCATTCACCTGCGCGCCCGAGGGGTCCTTGCCGGTTTCGTCGACGGCTTCAATCTGCGTAAACGGAACGCCCAGATTGTTCGCAATCTCGTTCATCGGCGTTCCGGCCGCCAGCGCGTCCTGCACTTCCGTGGACGCACGGTAGAGTGCGTCGAGACCGCGCTCTTCGGACAGGATTCTGCGGATGTTTGGCTTGGCTTCTTCGAGCGGCGTCTCGTGGGCGGGCGTGATGGCGGTGGTCGCGAACAGATGCCAGCCAAGGTCGCTTTGCGTAGCCTGGCTGATTTCATTGAGCGGGAGTTCGTAGGCTGCGCCCATGCTCTTGCCAATGATCGACTCCTTGGCCTGTTCGCCAAGATCGATCGGCGCGCCGAGATTCGCTTTCGCGGCAAGCGCCGTAAGAGTGTCGCCCGGCGCGGCGAGGGCGCGCACCTTGTCGGCGGCTTCCTTGCTGTCGAAGACCAACTGCGCCACGCGGCGCTTTTCCGCAGTGCGGAAGCGGCCGGGGTTTTGGTCGTAGTAGGTTTTCAGCTCGTCGTCGGCGAAAGACTCCGGCTTCACGAGTTCGGTGCTTTTCAGCGACAGCACGGAAAGCTTGCGGTACTCCGGCCGCATGAACGACGGAAGGTTCTGGTCGTAAAGCGTCTTAAGGTCGGCGTCGCTCGGCTTGTCGGCGACCGTGATCGCTTTGGTGGGGATCAGCAGCGTGTCCGCCGAGCGGGCTTCGTTGCGGTAGGTAAACAGGCTGTCGGTGAGGAAGCCCGGCGCCGCGCTGCCAAGGGCAACCGGCTGCATCAACGCGCGCTGGCGGATTTCGCCGCGCATCATTTCGAGGAAAGCCGCTTCCGTGAGGTTGTTTTGGGCGAGAACTTCGCCGAATACGCGTTGGCTGAAGTTGCCGGTTTCATCGTTGAAGACATCCATCTTGCGGACGTCGTCACGCAGCTTCTCGTCGGTCACGATGATGCCGAGATCGTCGGCCGCGCCTTCGACCAGGCTGGAGCGCGTCAGTTCGGCCACCAGCGCATCCATGATCGAGCGGCGCATGGCTTCATTATCCGGCAACTGGCCGCCCACGGATTCCTTGAAGCGATTGTATTGCGTATCGTAGCGACGCTGGAACTCAATCATGTTCATTTCGCGCTTGCCGACCTTCAGCGCGATATTAGGATCGAGTCCGCCGGTGCCGATGAAATCGCCGATGCCGAAAATGCCGAAGCTGACCATCAGGGCTCCGAGCAATATTTTGATGAGGATGCTGTTTTTTACGGCGTCGCGGATTTGGTCGAACATTTGTCTAACTCGAAAAAGGGGCGCCGCACGGGGGGCGGCGAGGTGGCCGCATAATAAGTTGGGGGGGTGAGCCCGGCAAGCATGCCGCGAAGCCAAATTTTCCAATAAACGTGTAGAGTTAGAGAGATTGCGCCGACTCTTCGTCCGGGTTACCAACCTTCCAACGGAGGAGCACTCATGTCCTATTTGATCGCTGGAAACTGGAAGATGAACGGTACGCTTGCCTCGGCCGAAGCGTTGGCGGCCGAACTCATCGCGTACGTGCGCGGCGCGACCATTGAGGCCGAAGTGGCCTTATGCCCGCCCGCGCCGCTCATCCCGGCGGTGCTCGCGGTTACAAACGGAACGCCGGTCGCCGTCGGCGGGCAGGATTGCCACGCCAAGGAAAAGGGTGCGCATACCGGTGACGTCAGTCCTGTGCTGCTCGCCGGTCTCGGCTGCAAATTCGTCATCGTTGGGCATTCGGAGCGCCGTGCGGACCACGGCGAGACCGATGCGGTTGTGTGCGCCAAAGCCGAAGCCGCGCTTAAAGCCGGTTTGATCCCGATCATTTGTGTGGGCGAAACCGAGGCCGAGCGCGAGCGAGGCGAAACCACAAACGTGATTGCGCGGCAAGTGAACGGCTCGATCCCCGCCGGCGCGACCGCCGACAATGTTGTTATCGCCTACGAACCAGTGTGGGCCATCGGAACCGGAAAGACCGCGACGACCGCCGATATCGCGGCGGTTCACGCGCAAATCACAGCGCTATTCGCCGCCGCTCACGGCGGGGCGAGCGGCCTTAAGATTCTGTATGGAGGCTCTGTCAAAGCCGCGAATGCCAAGGAAATCCTGGCCACCGCGCACGTGCGCGGCGCGCTTGTCGGGGGCGCCAGCCTGGATGCCGCGGAGTTCTGGCGGATCGTTGAAAGTTGCCCGTCATAGATGAGCAGACTTCTGCTCATTAGGTAAAGGGCAAGGAGTTCGCGCCTGTACGCAGAAGAATGCGTCTAGTGAGCAGTTAAGCTCATACGGTCGTATTGTTTCAGCCGGTCCGGCTCAGTACAATCCAATCGGGGTAGGGTCGCCGAGCGCTTGTCGCCCGGCGGTCTCTTGAATGGAATGCGAGTGACACCCGCGCACTTAATAAGCGGAGATGCGGCGCATGAAAAAAAAGCAGCAGACGACCAATCTTCGCCGGCAAGATCTTCAGCGGTTCATTACCGCCCGTAAGATCAAGGTGGCCCGTTGGGCTAAGGAAGCCGGCATTTCGGAAGGCACGATCAGGAATTTTCTGACCAAGCGCTCCGAGACTTTGACGCAAGCGACTGTCGACGCGTTGGCGGCCGCCATGGGCATCGCGACGTCGGTAATCTTTCCGTCCGTCGAAAAGGCGGAGAAGGGACGCTCGCCGAATCTTACCTTCATGGCCAAAAGCCAGGGCGGTTTCGGGGCCAAGGATTTGCCCGTCGTGGAAACCGTAAAGACGCCCGGGGGCGTGCGGATCGACCGCGCGCGGGCCTCAAAAATGACCGAGCGGCCCGGCTATCTGCGCGGGGTCATGACGGCTTACGCTCTAATGATATATGACGAGACCATGTCGCCCGCCTTCGAACAGGGCTGGCTGGTCTATGTGGACCCGACGGAGACGACCAAGGTCGGGGACAACGTGGTCGTCGCGCTGACCGACGGGCGTGCCGTGATCCGCAGGCTGACGCGGAAATCCAAGGCGGGGGTTACGCTGCGTCAATTCAGCCCCAAGAAGGATACGCAGATAAAGGCGGACAAGCTCGCGTCCCTGCACTGCATTGCCGGGGTCCGCTACCGCCGCTAGGCTTAACTATTTGAAATCAAATTATAATCGCCGGGAAGGCTGGCTTTTTCAGTCGACCGCTCCTATCTGAAACGCGACTAGCTATTGGCGGTCGAACAGATTACAAGACGCCTGCTTTTGTTTCCCGAGGATCCATGACCACCGTCGTTCTTGCGCTCCACCTGCTCGTCACCGCCATCCTGATCTTCCTTATTCTTCTGCAGAAGACCGAAGGAAATGCAGCCGGCGGCGGCTTTGGCGGCGGCGTATCCTTGAGCGCTATGATGCAGCCGCGTTCGCGCCCGAATGCGCTGACCCGCGCGACCTCGATCCTCGCCCTGACCTTCTTCGCCACCAGCATCACGCTCGCGCTTTTGGCCCGTAATAACCACACGGCGCCGACCTCGATCATGGCGCCGGCCGCCGCGACCGGCGGCGTCGCTGTGCCGAAGGTGAGCGACAGTGTCCTCGAAACGCCGGCGGCTCCGGCGGCGGACGCCCCGGCCGCCAATGCGGCGCCCGCTGTTCCGAGCGAACCGGCCGCGCCCGCGGTTCCGAAGTAACCTCGTGGCGGTGCGGGGAACCTCTCCCACCGCTTCATCCACAACTTTCTTCTTCGAATTAGCGCGCGGCGCTTGTCGCGCGCGCAACATGAGTTACATTAGCCGCCCATGACGCGTTTTATTTTTATCACCGGCGGCGTGGTCTCCTCTCTCGGTAAAGGTCTTTGCTCAGCATCCCTCGGGGCGCTGCTGCAAGCGCGCGGCTATAAGGTCCGCCTGCGCAAGCTCGACCCGTACCTCAACGTCGACCCAGGCACGATGAGCCCGTACCAGCACGGGGAGGTCTACGTCACCGACGACGGCGCCGAGACCGATCTCGACCTCGGGCACTACGAGCGGTTCACCGCGGTACCATCGCGCCAAACCGATAGCGTGACGACCGGGCGCATCTATTCGAACGTGATCGCGAAAGAACGCCGCGGCGACTATTTAGGCGGGACGGTGCAGGTCATTCCGCACGTCACCGACGCCATCAAGGAATTCATCCAGTCCGATATCCAGGACGAAGACTTCATCCTGTGCGAAATCGGCGGCACCGTGGGCGATATCGAAAGTCTGCCGTTCCTGGAAGCCATCCGTCAGTTAGGCAATGAACTCGGGCATGAACGCGCCCTGTACATGCACCTTACGCTGATTCCGTTCATCTCGGCGGCGGGCGAGCTCAAGACCAAACCGACCCAGCACTCGGTGAAGGAGTTGCTTGGGCTCGGGATCCAGCCCGACATCCTGATGTGCCGCATCGACCGGCCGCTGCCGGCGTCCGACCGGCGCAAGATCGCGCTGTTCTGTAACGTGCGCGAGGAAAAGGTGATCCCGGCTTTGGACGTGGACACTATCTATCAAGTGCCGATTTCCTATCACGACGAAGGTCTCGATCGTGAAGTGCTGAAGCACTTCAAGTTGCCGGTCGATAAAGAGCCGGACCTTCAGCGCTGGCATGACATCGTCGAGCGCGTGCGCCGTCCGGAAGGCGAAGTGACCATCGCCATCGTCGGCAAATACATCCAGCTGAAGGACGCCTACAAGTCGTTGTCCGAAGCGCTGGAACATGGCGGTATCGCGAACAACGTGCACGTCAAACTTGATTGGATCGATTCAGAGATTTTCGAACGCGAAGACGTGGTCAATCACCTGGAGCATGTCGACGGCATCCTGGTGCCCGGTGGGTTCGGTGAGCGCGGCGCGGAAGGAAAGATCCAGGCCGCGAAGTTCGCACGCGAACGGAAGGTCCCGTACTTTGGCATTTGTTTCGGAATGCAGATGGCCGTGATCGAGGCCGCGCGCAATATCGTGGGCCTCGAGGGCGCGAGTTCGACCGAATTCGGCGAAACCAAGCACCCGGTCGTCGGCCTGATGACCGAATGGATCAAAGGGAACGAGGTTCAGAAGCGCTCCGAACGGGGCGACAAGGGCGGCACCATGCGCCTAGGCGCCTATCCCTGCACCCTCAAGCCGGGCACGCGGGTGGAGGAAATTTACCATTCGCGCACCATCGAGGAGCGCCACCGCCACCGCTACGAAGTGAATATTAACTATAAAAAACAGCTGGAAGACGCCGGTCTGACCTTCTGCGGCATGTCTCCGGACGGTGTCCTGCCCGAGATGGTCGAATACCCGGACCACCCCTGGTTTATTGGCGTCCAGTTCCATCCTGAGCTAAAGTCGAAGCCTCACGTGCCTCACCCCCTGTTCACGTCCTTCGTGGCGGCGGCGGTGAGACAAAGCCGATTGGTTTAAACCGCGGGTAAAAAGGTGGTCTTACGGATGAGAATGTTCTTCGCGAAGGCCGCTGTCCTCTCCCTCCTAATGTCGACCACCGGGGTTGTCGGTAGCGCGCAAGCTGCGCCGCTCGATGACGCCTATTTCGCGCTCCGCAGCGGCGACTACGACCGCGCGCTGACGCTGGTGATGCCTTACGCCGAAAACGGCGTGCCGTTCGCACAGTATGTCGTCGGCGCGATCATGGACGGCGGTTTTGGCAGCCCGCAGAGCAGACCTGAAGAAGCGGTGGTGTGGTACAAGCGCGCCGCGGAAAAGGGTCATCCGGAAGCGCAGACCGCGCTCGCGCGCTGCTACGAACAAGCGCACGGCATCGCGCAGGATTACGCGGAAGCGCGCAAATGGTACGCCGCCGCCAGCGAGCAGGACATTCGCGAAGCAAAGTATGGGCTCGCGGTGCTGCACTCGCGGGGCCTTGGCGGCCCCAAGGATGAAGGTTCGGCCGTCTCGCTGTCACGCCGCGCTGCTGAACAGGGCCATACCGGCGCGCAGGTGTTCCTCGCCAATCTGCTGTCCACCGCCGACGACATTCCGCACGACAATATCGAAGCGGTAAAGTGGTTCCGTGAAGCCGCCGAGAGCGGCCATCCGGAAGGCCAACTCGGCCTCGGCGTGGCTTACCGCGACGGCAGCGGCGTCGAAGCGGACATCGTGATTTCCTACGTGTGGTTCCAGATCGCGCTCAAGAACCGTCAGCTCGACGCCATCGATCCCAGCGCGCGCGGTGTCCTGACGACCGACATCGAACGCATCGGCGCAAGCTTTCCGCCACAGGTCCGCACGCGCGCCGATCAGCTCGTGACGAAGTGGGTCGCGAAACGCGGTTAGAGCGCGGACGCTACTTTTACATCCGACTTCACTGAATTCGCGATGAAGCAAAGCTTGTGCGCCGCGTGGTGGAGTTCTGCTTCCTCTGCCGGCGTCGGGCGCTTTTCGCCCGTGTAGGTGATCTGGGGATTCAAGAGTACTTCGGACACCCACATCACGCCTTCAGCGTTTTTCGCCATGTGACCGATGGCTTCGTCGCGGTAATGCTCAATCGCGAAGCCTTTGCGCCGGGCGAGGTCTAGGAAAGTGAGCATATGGCAGCTTGAGAGGGCGGCGATAAAGCCTTCTTCCGGATCGACGCCTGCGGGATTGGAAAGCGGCACCGGAACCACCGTGGGAGAGGCGGACGCGAGTACCGTCTCGCCACCGTCAAAACTCCAGCTGTGTTCCCGCGAATAGCGGCCCTTCAGGAATTCGGGGCTCGGTTTAGCCCATTCGACGGTCGCTTTATGCTCGGACATTGGGGCTCCTTTCGATCACGTAACGATGTGCACGAGAGACTTGAGTATAACTATCCGGTCGGCAACCTGCCTGTAGGCATGGCGGCTATGCAACTTAGACATTATATTGCGGACCCATGAGCACAAATACAGTCAGCACAAAAACAGTCACCGTCGGCAAACTCACTATCGGCAACGACCGCCCCCTCACGATCATCGCGGGGCCTTGCCAGATGGAAAGCCGCGCCCACGCCCTGGAAGTCGCCTCCGCCCTCAAAGAGATCGCCGCCAAGGCGGGGTTGGGGCTGATCTACAAAAGCTCCTTCGACAAAGCCAACCGCACCAGCGTCTCGGGAAAGCGCGGCATCGGGTTGAAGGATTCCCTCTCGGTGTTCGCGGAAATCCGCGAGACCCTGGGGCTGCCGACTTTGACCGACATCCACGAAATCGAACAGTGCGAGCCGGTCGCCGAAGTGGTCGATGTGCTTCAGATCCCGGCCTTCCTGTGCCGCCAGACGGACCTGCTCGTCGCCGCTGGGAAGACCAGAGCTGTGATCAATGTGAAGAAGGGCCAATTCCTGGCGCCGTGGGATATGGCGAATGTCGTGAAGAAGGTGGAGTCCACCGGCAATGAGCGGATTCTTGTGACTGAGCGCGGCGTGTCGTTTGGCTACAACACGCTGGTCACGGATATGCGCAGTCTGCCGATCATGGCCAAGACCGGATATCCGGTCGTGATGGATGCGACCCACGCCGTGCAGCAGCCGGGCGGGCAGGGCACCAGCTCGGGCGGCGACCGCGCGTTCGCTCCCGTCATCGCCCGCGCGGCGGTATCCGTCGGCGTCGCGGCGGTGTTCATGGAAACGCACCCCGATCCCGATCGCGCGCCGTCCGACGGCCCCAACATGATCCACCTGAAGGATATGGCCGGGATCCTCGCGATCTTGAAGGCGTTTGACCAAGTGGCGAAAGCCAATCCGGTCGTCATCTAATCCTGTTGCACGAAACCATGTCGGAACTTCCCCAACGCCCTGAACGCCAACGTCTGCGTCCGCTGCCGGCGCTGATCTTTGCCTCGCGCTGGCTTCAGTTGCCCTTGTATCTGGGCCTGATCATCGCGCAGGGCGTCTACGTACTCTTGTTCCTGAAAGAGCTGTGGCATCTGGTCACGCATTCGCTGACGTTCGGCGAGCAGCAGATCATGTTGATTGTGCTCGGCCTCATCGACGTGGTGATGATCTCGAACCTGCTGATCATGGTCATCGTCGGCGGCTACGAGACCTTCGTTTCGCGTCTTCGTCTCGGCGGTCATCCCGACCAGCCGGAGTGGCTCGATCAGGTCAACGCGAGTGTCCTTAAGATTAAACTGGCCATGGCCATCATTGGGATTTCTTCGATCCACTTGCTGCGCACCTTCATTGAAGCCGGCGGTCTCGGCAGCCCGAGCGCCGCGTTCACCGAAACCGGCGTGATGTGGCAGACCATCATCCACTGCGTCTTCATCCTGTCCGCGGTCGGGATCGCTTACGTGGAGCGCCTGGCGCATTCGCCGGGCGACGGCCACTAAGCGCCATGGCCGGAAGGTTCGCCGACAATAGCGCGCGGGGGCGTTTCGAACTCACCGAGGATGGTCATGTGGCGTTCGCGAACTATCGTATCGCGGACGGGAGGTTGCTGATCCCGCACGTGGAAGCCGCCATGGTCCTGCGCGGCACGGGGGCGGCCAGCCGGCTCATGGAGCATGTGGCCGGCGAGGCGAGGGCCCGCCAGCTGAAAATCTTGCCCATCTGCAGCTATGCCGTCGCGTGGTTCCGCCGTCACCGCGAACATCAAGACCTGCTCGATTAGCCCTGCTTGACCTTCGGGCGCTTTTCCCGCATCAACCGGCCATATTTCGACACAGAGGAGCTGTCATGAGCGCCATTATCGAGATCGTCGGCCGCGAGATCCTGGACTCCCGGGGAAACCCCACCGTTGAGGTGGATGTGACCCTTGAAAGCGGTGCTTTCGGCCGCGCCGCGGTACCGTCGGGCGCCTCGACCGGGGCCCATGAGGCCGCCGAACTGCGCGACGGGGACAAGTCCCGTTATCTCGGTAAGGGCGTCCGTAAGGCCGTGGAAGCGGTCAACGGTGAGCTGTTCGCCGCCATCGGCGGCCTGGACGCCAACGACCAGGTAAAGATCGATCAAACCATGATCGGGCTGGATGGGACCCCCAACAAAAAGCGCTTGGGCGCCAACGCGATCCTCGGCGTGTCGCTCGCCGTCGCCAAGGCCGCCGCCATCGAGGCGGGCTTGCCGCTGTACCGCTATATCGGCGGCGCGGGGGCGCACGTCCTCCCGGTACCGATGATGAACATCGTCAACGGCGGCGCCCATGCCGACAATCCGATCGACATCCAAGAGTTCATGATCATGCCGGTGAGCGCGCCGACGGGGGCTGACGCCATTCGCATGGGCGCCGAAGTGTTCCACGCGCTGAAGAAGCAGCTCAAGGACGCCGGCCACAATACCAACGTTGGCGACGAAGGCGGCTTCGCGCCGAACCTGGCCAGCGCCGACGCCGCGCTGGCGTTCATCATGAAGGCGATTGAAGCGGCCGGTTATAAGCCGGGCAGCGACATCGTGCTCGCGCTCGATTCCGCGTCGACCGAATTCTTCAAGAACGGCAAGTACGTTATGGAAGGCGAAGGCAAAACCCTCGACGCCGCCGGCATGGTGAAGTTCTACGAAGACCTCGTGAACCGCTACCCGATCGTGTCCATCGAAGACGGCATGGCTGAAGACGATTTCGAAGGTTGGGCCGCGCTGACCAAGGCGATTGGTCACAAGTGCCAGCTCGTCGGCGACGACCTGTTCGTCACCAATCCGAAGCGCCTGTCGGACGGGATCGACAAGGGGCTCGCCAATTCGATCCTGGTGAAAGTGAACCAGATCGGCACGCTGACCGAAACCCTTCAGGCTGTCGAGATGGCGCACAAGGCCGGCTATACCGCCGTGCTGTCGCACCGCTCGGGTGAAACGGAAGACTCAACCATCGCCGACATCGCCGTCGCGACCAACTGCGGGCAGATCAAGACCGGCTCGCTGTCGCGTTCGGACCGTCTGGCCAAGTACAACCAACTCATCCGCATCGAGGGTGAGTTGGGTATGGCGGCTGTATACGGCGGCGCGATGTTCAAAAAGAAGCGCGGGATCAAAGGTTGATCCCCGCCTCACTCGCTTGGGTGAGAGTCGAATCGTTTTCGCGCTTTGAATGTGAGTCCGGCGCGCACGCCGTGTGAGTCAAAATTGCCACATTGACCCCATGAATCGCGCGTGATTCTCTATGGCATGATCACGCGTAAGGACAATCTGCGTTCGAAGGTTCGTCTGGTGTTCGGCCCATTGGCCGGCATCGCGCTGATCACCTACTTCGGCTATCACGCCGTTCAAGGCGACCGTGGTCTCATCGCGTGGTGGAACCTGCGCTACGAGATCGAGAAGGCCGACTACGAACTCGCCGCCGTCACCGCCGAAAAGCTGAAGATCGAGCACCGCGTGAGCCTGTTGCGTCCGGAAAGTCTGGACCGCGATATGCTCGAAGAGCGCGCACGCGCCATGCTGGGCGTCGTCGGCAAGGACGACCTGATCGTTCCGGATCCGGCGGCTTCACTCCAAAACCCATAGTATTGGATATCTTGCTATTTTAATGGCGGTCGCGATTCGGCAATTTAAATAGCAAGCAATTTAAATTGCCTTTAGCCAGCGAAATAAAACGACTTCGCGCGCAATATTTTTATAACTATATGTCCGCCGCACTGCGGAAGATGGGGGATAACAAGCACTTATCATTATTAGCCGTTGGCCGTGCAGTGCACACGCTGGCAGACTCCGCGCCTTCGATGGGATTGATCCAACGGGAGAGTAGAGTGATGGCCATAAAGAAGCCGGCGTCCAAAGGCGCCACCGAAAAGCCCACGGCAGAAATGCTGATGCGTTTTTATAGGGAGATGCTTCTCATTCGCCGGTTCGAAGAACGCGCCGGCCAGCTTTACGGCATGGGCCTCATCGGCGGCTTCTGTCACCTCTACATCGGTCAGGAAGCGGTCGTCGTCGGCCTGCAATCTTGCTGTAAGCCGGGCGATTCCATCATCACTAGCTACCGCGACCACGGCCACATGCTGGCCTGCGGCATGGACCCAAAGGGCGTCATGGCCGAGCTGACCGGCCGCAAGGACGGATACTCCAAGGGCAAAGGCGGCTCGATGCACATGTTCAGCCGCGAGAAAGGCTTCTACGGCGGCCACGGCATCGTCGCGGCGCAGGTTCCCATCGGCGCGGGCCTTGCCTTCGCGCACAAATACAAAGGCGACGGTGGTCTCGCGATGGCCTACATGGGCGATGGCGCCTTCAACCAGGGCCAGGTCTATGAGTCTTTCAACATGGCGTCGTTGTGGTCGCTACCGGTGCTGTTCATCGTCGAGAACAACAAGTACGGCATGGGCACCTCGGTCGAGCGCTCGACCGCCGGCGGCGATCTCGCCGCGCGCGGCGAGCCGTACAAGATGAAGACGATGGTCGTGGACGGCATGGACGTGCTCGCCGTGCGTGAAGCCGGCCTTGAAGCCGTCGAGTACATCCGCGCGGGCAACGGCCCGGTGCTGATGGAAGCCAAGACGTATCGTTATCGCGGCCACTCCATGTCCGACCCGGCGAAATACCGCACCAAGGAAGAACTGGAGAAGATGCGCGCCGAACATGACCCCATCGATGGTCTTCGCGCGAAGCTTATCTCCATGAAGGCCGGCGACGAAGAGTCGTTCAAGGCCATGGACAAGGAGATCAAGGATATCGTGCTTGCCGCCGCCGAGTTCTCGCAGACGAGCCCGGAGCCCGATCCGTCGGAGCTCTGGACCGATGTACTGGTCGCTTAAGGGGAGGGTGTAGATATGTCCGTTCAAATTCTGATGCCCGCCCTTTCGCCCACCATGACCGAAGGCAAGCTCGCCAAATGGCTCGTGAAAGAAGGCGACAAAGTTCAGACCGGCAAAGTCATCGCCGAGATCGAAACCGATAAAGCCACCATGGAAATGGAAGCCGTGGACGAAGGCGTCATGGGCAAGATCCTCGTCGCCGAAGGCACCGAAGGTGTCGCGGTGAACGTGCCGATCGCCGTGCTGCTGGAAGAAGGGGAAAGCGCCGCGAATATTAAGGACGCGCCGGCCGCCGCTCCGGCGCCGAAAGCCGAAGCCGCTCAGGAAGCCAAAGCGCCTGCGCAAGCCGCGCCGCCGCCGCCCGCCGCCGCTCCGGCCCCGCAGGGCAGCATCCCGACGGGTCCGACCAAGATGCAGACCGTGCGCGAAGCCTTGCGCGACGCCATGGCTGAAGAGATGCGCGCGGATGACCGAGTGTTCCTCATGGGTGAAGAAGTCGCCGAATATCAGGGCGCCTACAAAGTCAGCCAGGGCCTGTTGCAGGAATTCGGCGCGCGCCGCGTGATTGACACGCCGATCACCGAGCACGGCTTCGCCGGTCTCGCGGTGGGCGCGGCGTTCGGCAACCTGAAGCCCATTGTCGAATTCATGACCTTCAACTTCGCCATGCAGGCGATGGATCACCTGATCAACTCGGCTGCCAAGACCCTCTACATGTCCGGCGGCCAGATGGGCAGCCCGATGGTGTTCCGCGGCCCGAACGGCGCCGCGGCGCGTGTCGGCGCGCAGCACAGTCAGGACTTCGCGAGCTGGTACGCGCATGTGCCAGGTCTCAAGGTGCTTTCGCCGTGGTCGGCGGAAGACGCGAAGGGCCTTCTGAAAGCCGCGATCCGCGATCCGAACCCGGTCATCTTCCTTGAAAACGAAATCCTGTACGGCCAGAGCTTCCCGGTTCCGGAAGGTGAACTGGTGATTCCGATCGGGCAGGCCAAGATCGAACGTCCGGGGAAGGACATCACCCTGACCGCTTATTCGATTATGGTCGGCAAAGCGCTGAAGGCCGCCGAGAAATTGGCCGAAGAAGGCATCGACGCGGAAGTCATCAATCTGCGCTCGATCCGTCCGCTCGACATCGACACCATCGTCACTTCGGTGAAGAAGACCAACCGTCTCGTGAACTGCGAAGAAGGCTGGGTCACATGCGGGATCGGTTCGGAAATCGCCGCGCTCGTTATGGAACAGGCGTTCGACTATCTCGACGCGCCCGTCGGCCGCGTGTGCGCCAAAGACGTGCCGCTGCCGTACGCCGCGAACCTCGAACAGATGGCGCTGCCGCAGGTGGAAGACATTGTCGCCGCCGCGAAAGCGGCCATGTACCGGTAGAGCGAGGGCGCCATGTCCACACAAATCCTGATGCCAGCGCTTTCGCCCACGATGACCGAGGGCAAGCTCGCCAAGTGGCTGAAGAAAGAAGGCGATAAGATCAAGAGCGGCGATGTGATCGCCGAAATCGAAACCGACAAGGCGACCATGGAAATGGAAGCCGTTGACGAGGGGGTTCTGGGCAAGATCCTGATCCCCGAGGGCACGGAGAAGGTTTCGGTCAACGAACCCATCGCTGTCCTGCTCGAAGAGGGCGAGAAGATGGGTGCTGCTCCTGCACCAAAGGCGGCCGCTCCCGCCGCGCCTCCCGCGCCGAAGGCCGAAGCGAAACCCGCCGCAGCGGCTGCGCCGCATGCGGCGCCAATTCCGGCGCCGAAGGCCGCCGCGCCGGCCGCTGCGCCTGCGCCCGCACAGGCGAAAGGTGAGCGTATCTTCATCAGCCCGCTCGCACGCCGTTTAGCCAAAAACGCCGGCCTCGATCCCGCCGATCTCACGGGTTCCGGTCCGCGTGGCCGCATCATCCGCGTGGATGTCGAGCGCGCCATCGCGGGCGGTGTGAAGAAGAAGCCCGCTACCGCGGGTGCTTCGGGTACCGTCGATATGTTTGGCCAGCCTTACAAGGCGCAGCCGAACAGCGGTGTGCGCAAGACCATTGCCAAGCGCCTTACGGAATCGAAATCGACAATCCCGCACTTCTATCTGTCGCTCAATTGCCAGATCGACGAGCTTCTGTCGCTGCGCAAGAAGCTGAACGAGCGCGCCGAGGGCGAGATGAAGCTGTCGGTGAATGACTTCGTGATCAAGGCCGTCGCGCTGGCCTTGCGTAAGGTGCCGCAGGTCAACTCGAGCTGGACCGAAGACGCCGTGCTTCTTTACGAGAATGTGGATATTTCCGTCGCCGTGGCGACGCCGGATGGCCTTATCACACCGATCATCCGTAACGCCGATCAGAAGACCGTGGCGCAGATCTCAGCCGAGATGCGCGACCTCGCCTCGCGCGCCAAGGCGAAGAAGCTGAAGCTGGATGAATTCCAGGGCGGCGGCTTCTCGATCTCGAACCTCGGGATGTTCGGCATTAGCGAGTTCCAGGCGATCATCAATCCGCCGCAGTCGGGCATCATGGCCGTCGGTAAGGGCGAGGAACGCGTGGTCGTGAAGAACGGCCAGATGGTCGTCGCGAATGTCGTGACGTGCACCCTGTCGTGTGACCACCGCTCGGTCGATGGTGCGGTGGGCGCCGAGTTCATGCAGGCCTTCCAACGCATCATGGAAGACCCCTTGCGGATGCTGCTCTAGGACGCGACGAATATGACCGAACAGCACACCTTTGATCTGATCGTTCTGGGCAGCGGCCCGGGCGGTTACACCGCGGCGATCCGCGCCGCTCAGTTGGGCATGAAGACCGCCATCGTCGAGCGTGAGTTGCTCGGCGGTATCTGTCTCAATTGGGGCTGCATCCCGACCAAGGCGCTTTTGCGCACGTCGGAGATCTATCACCTGATGCAGCACGCCAAGGACTACGGCCTGAAAGCCGACAATGTCGCTTTCGATCTCGACGCCGTCGTGAAGCGTTCACGCGGTGTCGCCAGCCAGCTCAACGGCGGCATCAAACACCTGATGAAAAAGAACAAGGTCACGGTGTTCGAAGGCCACGGTAAGCTTGCCGGGAAGGGCAAGCTGTCGATCACCAAGGACAATAAGCCGGTCGCCGATCTTTCCGCCAAACACATCATCCTGGCGACGGGCGCGCGCGCGCGCGATCTGCCTGGCATGGAAGCCGATGGCAACCTCATCTGGTCGTATCGTCATGCGCTGGTGCCGAAGGTGTTCCCGAAGACCTTGCTGGTCATCGGCTCGGGCGCTATCGGCATCGAGTTCGCGAGCTTCTTCCAGACCCTCGGCAGCAAAGTCACCGTCGTCGAAGTGATGGATCGCATCCTGCCGGTCGAAGACGCCGAAGTGTCGGCCTTCGCCCATAAGCAATTCGAGAAGCAGGGCATGGTGATCCGCACGAAGGCGGGCGTGAAGGCGTTGAAGAAGAACGCCAACGACGTCACCGCGACCATCGAGCAGAACGGCAAGGCCGAAGAGTTGACGTTCGAGCGCGTGATCTCGGCCGTCGGCATCGTCGGCAATGTCGAGAACATCGGCCTCGAGAACACGAAGATCAAAGTCGAGAAAACCCACGTCATCGCCGGCAAATACTGCGAGACGGATGAACCGGGTATCTACGCCATCGGCGACCTCACGGGTCCGCCGTGGCTCGCGCACAAGGCCGGCCATGAAGCGGTCATCTGCGTGGAGAAAATCGCCGGTCTCAATCCGCACCCTCTGAACGTGCTCGGCATCCCGGGCTGCACCTATTGCCACCCGCAGATCGCCAGCGTCGGCCTGACCGAAGCGGCGGCGAAGGCAAAGGGCCACGAAGTGAAGGTGGGCCGCTATCCGTTTATCGCGAACGGCAAGGCGATTGCCTTGGGTGACACCAACGGCTTCGTCAAAACCGTTTTCGACGCCAAGACCGGCGAGATGCTGGGCGCGCATATGATCGGCCCGGAAGTCACTGAAATGATTCAGGGCTATACGATCGCCAAGACGCTCGAAACCACGGAAGAGGACCTGATGCATACGGTATTTCCGCATCCCACCCTTTCCGAAATGATGCACGAGTCCGTGCTTGATGCGTACGGCAAGGCGATCAATTTCTAGGCCCTTGTGCTAGATTAAGGCCCATGACCAACGTCGAACCCATCGCGGAAAACAAGCCGCGCCAGCCGAAGCCCTCGTGGCTCCGCGTGAAAGCGCCGGTGTCGCCGGCCTATCACGAGACCAAGGGGCTAATGCGCGACCTCAAGTTGCACACCGTGTGCGAAGAGGCCGCGTGCCCGAACATCGGCGAGTGCTGGGCGCAAAAGCACGCGACCATGATGATCCTCGGGGACATCTGCACGCGCGCCTGCGCCTTCTGCAATGTGAAGACGGGCAAGCCCGGCGCGGTTGACGCCGAAGAACCGGCGCATGTCGCCGAAGCGGTGCGCAGTCTCGGCCTCAAGCATGTCGTGCTCACCTCGGTGGACCGCGACGACCTGGATGACGGCGGCGCCAATCACTGGGTCGCGGTTGTGAAGGCCGTGCGCGCGGCGAACCCCGACACGACGATTGAAATCCTGACGCCGGACTTTCGCAAGAAACTCGGCTGCGTCGATCTCGTGGCCGAATCCCGCCCCGACGTTTTCAATCATAATTTGGAAACCGTGCCGCGGCTGTACCGTAAGATCCGTCCGAGCGCGCGCTACTACACGAGCTTGCGCTTGCTGGAGCGCGTGAAGGAAATCGTGCCGACGATGTTCACCAAATCGGGGATCATGGTTGGCCTGGGCGAAACGAAGGAAGAAGTGCTGCAGGTCATGGACGACATGCGCGCCGCCAACGTCGACTTCCTGACGATTGGACAATACCTGCAACCCACGACCCGCCATGCCGCCGTCGAACGTTTCGTCGAGCCGACGGAATTCGCCGAGTACGAGCGCATCGCGCGCGCGAAAGGATTCCTGATGGTGTCAGCGACGCCGCTGACGCGCTCGTCCTACCATGCGGACGCGGATTTCGCCCGCCTGCGTGAGGCGCGCGAAAAGAGCCTCGCGCGCACCTAAGTTCGATGCCGATCCACCGCGAAAAACGGGTCCTGCCTTATACGCCCGAGCAAATGTTCGCCCTGGTGGCGGATGTCGAGAAGTACCCGGAATTTTTGCCGTGGTGCGTGGCGTGCCGTATCCGCAAACAGGAAACACCCACGTCGTTCATCGCCGATCTGCAGGTCGGCTTCAAAATGGTGCGCGAGCAGTTCACGAGCCGCGTGACCCTCGAACGTCCCAACGCGATCACCGTGAGTTATCTCACTGGGCCTTTTGAACATCTGACAAACGAATGGAAATTCAAGCCCGCGCCGAACGGCACGGAACTGGACTTTTTCCTATCGTTTGAATTCCGCTCGCGGCTTTTACAGACCCTGATCGGCGTGCTGTTTGAAGAGGCCGTGCACCGGATGGTCTCGGCGTTCGAAACCCGCGCCGCGAAACTTTACCCGCCCATCGCCTAAACGCCGGAACACGTCAAAGCCGCCTCGCGTTCGCTTCTTATAAGCAACGGAGATGAGCAATGGCGCTTTGCGAGAAATGCGGCAACGATTACGCGAACACGTTCGAAGTGATCATGGCCGGCGAAAAACACGTTTTCGACAGCTTCGAATGTGCGATCTCCTCACTCGCGCCGTGCTGCAAACATTGTGGCTGCCGCATCATCGGCCACGGTGTCGAGGCCGGCGGCAACACCTATTGCTGCGACCACTGCGCCAAGATGCGGCATACCGCCGCGACGAGCTGATTATTTCTTCGCCGCGAGTTCGTTGTAAGACGAGCGGACGAGGCGATCGGCGGGCATTTCCGTACCCATCGGCGTCTTCCACATCAGTTTCAGCGCGAGGACTTGATCGAGCGTCTTACCGGCTTTTTGTTCGGCGGCGACGCGCTTGAATGTTGCGTCGACGGCGTCGCGGTACATCTTCATATCCGCCTTGGTGCTGATCTTGCCGTGACCTGGTACGACCTTGGTGTTGTCGTCGGCCATGCCGAGCGCGACGTCCATGGCCGCGACCATCCCGGCAACCGTGCCGCCCGAGGTGCGGTCGACGAAGGGAACGCCGGAGGCATTGTAGACGTCGCCCATGTGCAGAACGTTGGCACTCTCCCACTTCACGATGGCGTCGCCGTCCGTGTGCGCGGGCGGAACGTGGACGACCTTCAGCGTGTCGCCGTTGACATGGAATGTAACACCTTCCGCAAAGGTGACCGAAGGCAGGGCGGCATGCGGCGAGGCGGGGAACTTTGCGTTCAGCTCTTCGATAAAACCTTCGACGGCCATGCGCTTGCGGACGTTGTCGTGCGCGACGATCACCGTGCCTTCCTTGCCGAGGTTCTCGTTGCCCCCGCTGTGATCGAAGTGCCAATGCGTATTGACGACGAAACGGACCGGCTTCGGGTCGAGGGCCTTGGTCGCCTCCAGGATTTTCGGGGTGAGGGGGGCGAATTGATCGTCGACGAAGAAGGTGCCGTCTTCACCGTAGGAAACGCCGATATTGCCGCCGGAGCCAAACAGCACAGCAACGCCGGGGCCAAGCTTTGTCGTCTCGATGGTGATCTTCGCGGGGTCGACCGGCGGCGGCGTTGTCGGCGGAGCGGCGGCGGCCATCAGCACGGTGGCGGTGAACGGCAGAGCGGCGGCGGTCGCGAAGCGCTTCATGACGGATTCCCTTTGTAAGGGCATCAGCGTGTTCGCATTCCGAACGAATTTCAATAGCGTTTGTAAGGGGCGAGGATGTTAAGGTCCGCTGATGAATAATGCGGCAAACACACGGCTTTCCCGGACGGAACGGCGCGACCTGCAACGCCACGACAAACCCTATTTGTCGCAGCCGCTGCATATGGGCGGCGACCCGCGCTCCATGGCGGCGCATCTTCGTCATCTGGTGCAGGCCCTGCGTTCGCCGACGTCGAAGTCGCCGTCCTCGGACGCGGTCGCACACATCGGTGCGCTGCATGACCGTACCGTTCCGAAGCAGATGGAGAAGATGCTCGCCTGCCGGAAAGGTTGTTCCCACTGCTGCTCGCAGATGGTCGTGGTGACCGCGCCGGAAGCCTTCTATGTCGCAGAACAATTACGCAAGCGCCCCGCGACGGCGGCCGCTGTTGCGGACGTTGCCCGCGAGGCCGGGAATCTGACATTGGAAGAGCGGCTCGGGAAAAACATCTTCTGTCCGCTTCTGAGCGACGCCATCTGCTCTATATATGCGGCCCGTCCCTTGGGGTGTCGTGGCTTTGTCTCGACCAACCTCGAAGCCTGCATCGCGGCGTTCACGCGCGGTGAAACTCCGAACATCCCGATGCCCAACGATTCGATCTCGGTGCTTTATGCCTGCCGGATGCTGCTGCTCGCCGCGCTCCGGCTCGCGGGCCTCAGGGACGGCGTTTATGAGATGAATAGCGCGGTAGCTGTTGCCCTAAGCGCGCCCGACGCCGAAGCGCAGTGGCTCGCCGGCAAGAATCTGTTCGCCGGACTCCAGGAAACGCCGCCGCCGCCGCCGCAATTCGAAGCTTCGATCCGGCAGATGATGGCGTTCGTAGCGCCGACCATTTAAATATTTGTGCGCCGCACACAGGCGGATTATTGCCACTGTAGTTCGAAATTTAGGCGAAAATTCGCCGATCTCCTTCGGGTTACACTACAGGGTTTCACGATTAGAGTTTCCCTAGGTTAGATTGGTCGGCGATAGTCTCCGCTGACCAGCAGGGCACGTGAATCGCCGTGCTCGTTCAACGGGAGAACGTGAGGCCGGTCGCTTGCACGTGCGAGCGCTTGGGCATCAGTGCTCGCGTTTGGAGGTTTTTTTAGAACTATTAAATTTTAACGCTGGCTGTGTGCCGGCTTTCTCGAGGGGGGAATCCGTATGTCTTATTTCAGCGTGTCTCGTCATCGCCTAAAGGTGCTCGCGTATTCGACTGTCAGCGCCACGGCATTGATGAGCGTTTCGATCTCGAGCGCCCAGGCGCAAGAGGCGCCCGCTTCCTTAGACGAAATCGTCGTGACCGGCTCGCGCATCGTACGTGATGGTTATGAAGCGCCGACGCCCGTTTCCGTGCTCGGCGCAGAGGAACTCGACTCATTGAACGCGGTGAACATCGCGGACGCCGTGAATATCCTGCCTGGCTTTTCGGGATCGGTTAACCCGCGTACGTCGAACGGTAACCTGTCCTCGGGCGCCACCGGCGTCAGCCAGCTGAACCTGCGCGGCATGGGCACGAACCGCACGCTGATCCTGCTCGACGGCCAGCGTTATATCAATTCGGCGCTTACGTCTGGCGGCAGCGCGCCGGACATTAACTCGTTTCCGAATGCGCTTATCGAGCGCGTGGACGTGGTTACCGGCGGTGCATCAGCTGCGTACGGTTCCGATGCGCTG
Source organism: Rhodospirillaceae bacterium (assembly GCA_050246995.1). Classification (GTDB taxonomy): domain Bacteria; phylum Pseudomonadota; class Alphaproteobacteria; order Rhodospirillales; family Rhodospirillaceae; genus SHVO01. The sequence continues at coordinate 455,072 of JBFWVA010000003.1, forward strand.
TCGGGTGTCGTCAACTTCGTACTCGATCGCGATTTCACCGGCGTCAAAGGCGAATTCCAGGCCGGTATGACGAAGTACCGCGACGACAAGAATTATAGCGGTCAGCTGACGTATGGCGGCCCATTCGCCAACGGCCGCGGCCATATATTGCTGTCGGCCGAACACAGTCACAATGATGGCATCAAGGGTTCAAAAGGGCGCCCCTGGGCCGAGTTACCCGCCGCCGTCATCGTCAATCCACTTTATGGTACCGGCGCAGGCCAAAGCAGAAGTGTTCCGCAAAACATCGTTCGCCGCGATGTCGGTCTCAGCTCTGGTACGCCCGGTGGGATCATTACCGCCGGACCGTTGAAGGGCATCTACTTCGGACCCGCTGGCACAGTTCAATGTTGCTTCGATTTCGGCGTTAACGTCGGCAATAACCTGCAAGAAGGCGGTAGCTGGGAATATTCCCGGATTGAGAACGGCATCGACCTTGCCGGCATGATCAATCGCTACGTCACTTATTTCCGCACCAGCTATGATTTGAGCGATAACGTCACGGCCTTTATCGACGCTCAGTGGTCGAATTCGCATACGGAGAATACGGCCAACCCGAACAGACGTCTTGGCAACAACACCATTCGTGTCGATAACGCGTTCATTCCCGCATCGGTTCGCGCTCAGGCGCTTGCCTTGGGCCTTAGTCAGTTCACGATGGGCAGCACCCACGCCGACATGGGCCGGTTCGTCGGAGATTATCGCCGCACCGTGCGCCGTGTGTCGGGCGGCTTTGATGGAGGTTTCAACGCCTTTGAAACTGATTGGACCTGGAAGGCCTATGCACAGCACAGCCAAACGGGACTTTCGCCGCGCACCTACAACAATGCGCATACACCCAGCTACCTGAAGGCGATCGATTCCGTGATTCTCAACGGAGCCCCGGTGTGCCGGGTAAACGCCGACGCGGATCCGAACAACAACGACCCGGCATGCGTGCCGTATAACCTGTTCGGTATCGGCGTCAACGATCAGAAGGCCCTCGATTACTCCGTGGGCGTCAGCTACCGCTATGAATCGCTGAAACAGAATGTTGCGGCCTTCAACGTTAACGGCGAACCGTTCGAACTGTGGGCCGGCCCCGTGTCATTAGCGTTCGGTGTCGAACACCGTACGGAAAGCGTGAAGGGGATTGCGACGACTCGCGATGAGAATACCGAGTACTTCGCTGGCAACTACAAAGCCAGCCAAGGCAAGCTCAACGTCACTGAAGGTTACGTCGAAACTGTTGTCCCGCTAGCCCGGAATCAGGCCTGGGCCCAGGAACTCGACTTGAACGCAGCGGTGCGCGCCACTAGCTACTCGACCTCCGGCTATGTGACGACGTGGAAGGGCGGCCTGACGTGGCGGCCAATCGACGATCTTCGGTTCCGGTTCACGCGCTCGCGCGACATTCGCGCGCCGAGCCTCGGCGAATTGTTCACGGCCGGACAGACCGGTTCGGGCGGCGTACTGTTGGATCCTTTCCGCGCAACAAACGGGGTCCCGGAAACACGCCCCAACAACTTCACGCTCACCCGCGGTAACCCCAACCTTCTGCCCGAGAAGGCGGACACGACCGGGATCGGCGTCGTCATGGCGCCGCAGTTCCTCCCAGGCTTCCAGGCCTCGGTCGACTTTTACAACATCGCTGTTAAGGGCTCGGTGCAGGCGCCGAGCGCGCAGACGGTTGTGGATCTTTGTTTCGCCGGCAATACGGTGCTCTGCAATGCGATCGTTCGCAATGCGCCGGTCGCGGGTGATCCGATCTCTTCTACCCTTGGCCAGGTTTTTATGGTGATCACACAACCGGAAAACTTGATCGGGCAGAAGGCCAACGGAATCGATTTCGAGGCCAGCTACCGGTTCCAACTCGCCGATCTCGTTGATTCATGGGCTGGTGAAATCGCGATCCGAGCGATGGGCAGCCGCGTGATCACACTCGACACTCAGGACACCGACGGCGTCACCTATGACGGCGTTGGAGTCGTCGGAGGATGGGCGGGTATCGCGCCGTTTAGCGGAAAGCTGAATGCGCCGAAGTTCCGCGGCAACGTGTCGGTCGGTTACAACGGCGACCCGATCACGCTGCGGGCTACCATCCGCTATACCGCTGCCGGTGTATACGCGAACGGCTTCATCGAGTGCACGACCGGTTGCCCAATTTCAACGACAGCTGCGCCGACCTTCGAGAATAATCACATCGACAGCATGACCACGATCGATCTGTCCGCGACGTATAAACCGCTCGAGGATCAGGACATCGAATTGTTCGGCACCGTTGAAAATCTCACAAACGCGCAACCGCCAATCATCGGCGGCAGCCGTGGCTCAACCCACTGGTCCGGCCAGGGGAACTCGGACTATGACCGCATCGGCCGCCAGTACCGCGTCGGTCTGCGGTTCAAGTTCTAAACGGCGCGATAGCTACGAGAGAGTTTGGGCGAAGCCGGAAATCCCGGCTTCGCCTTTCTCGTTCCGGCTTTTTGTTACTGGCGTCTGTTACAAAACCTCCGAAGTAGCGGTTCGAAATTTCAAAATTGTTGTCACCCCCCGGAAAAATTCGTAGGAACGATGAGGGAGTTCCTTAAGGGAATTTCTAAGGGGAGATGCGAAGGGCCTTCGGCCTTTCGGAGAGAGTTCCTTTCACACACCAACAGAACAATTTGCGGACGCACCCGTGCGTGCGCGGATTGCTGAAACATATACGCGCGGCTTTAGTTGCAGCCGTGCCCAACTCGGGGAGATTCATGATACGCCTTACCAATTCGCGTCGTCGCGCCAAGGCATGGACGCTTTCGACGGTCAGTGTGCTTGCGCTCGCGACGGTCGCTGTCTCCAATGCACAAGCGCAAACTGCCGCGCCTGCGCCGGCGCCGTCTCTCGACGAAATCGTGGTGACGGGTTCGCGCATCGTGCGCGATGGTTACGAAGCCCCGACGCCGGTCTCGGTGCTCGGCGCCGAAGAGCTTGATTCGCTCAATGCGGTCAACATTGCCGACGCAGTCAACATTTTGCCCGGCTTCACCGGCTCGGTCAGCCCGCGCACCGCGAACGGGAACCTCTCGTCAGGCGCCACCGGGGTCAGCCAGTTGAATCTGCGCGGTATGGGCACGAACCGTACCCTCATCCTGCTCGACGGCCAGCGCTACATCAACTCTGCGATTACGGCCGGCGGCAGCGCGCCGGACATTAACTCCTTCCCGAACGCCCTGATCGAGCGCGTGGACGTCGTGACCGGAGGCGCTTCAGCGGCTTATGGTTCGGACGCGCTTTCGGGCGTGGTGAACTTCATCCTCGATCGTGATTTCACGGGTATCAAAGGTGAAGTCCAAGCGGGTATGACGAAGTATCGTGACGACAAGAATTACAGCGGTCAGCTGACCTATGGTACGCCATTCGCGAACGGTCGTGGCCATCTGCTTCTCTCGGGTGAACTTAGCCACAACGACGGCGTCGAGGGTCATGGCGGACGTCCGTGGGCGGCGCAACCGGCTTCGGTCCACCTCAATCCGGCCTACGGTACCGGCGCTGGTCAAAGCCGGAGCGTGCCTGAAAACATGGTTTCCCGCGACGTGGGTCTCTCCGCCGGCACTCCCGGTGGCGTGATCACGACCACGGCGCTGCGCGGAATCTTTTTCGGACCGGGCGGCACTGTCGAGTGCTGCTACAATTTCGGCGTCAACGTCGGCAATAACCTGCAGAAAGGCGGCGACTGGGAATACTCGCGTATCGAAAACGGGCAGGACATCGCCGGTAAAATCGATCGCTACGTTGCCTATTTCCGCACCAGCTATGATTTGAGCGACAATGTCACGGCGTTCGTCGACGCGCAGTGGGCGAACTCGCACACTGTGAACGTCGCAAACCCCAACCGGCGCCTCGGCAACAACGTTATTCGCGTCGATAACGCATTTTTGCCGGCGTCGGTGCGCGCTCAGATGATTGCCCTTGGACTTACGCAATTCAACATGGGCACGACCAACGCCGACATGGGCCGCTTTATCGGCGATTACCGTCGTACCGTACGGCGCGTCTCGGGCGGACTGGATGGCACGTTCGACGCGGCCGATACCGAGTGGACGTGGAACGCTTACGCTCAGCACAGCCAAACCGGCCTTTCGCCGCGGACGCTCAATAACGGCTGGACCCCCGGTTATCTGCGGGCGCTCGACTCCGTTATCGCGAATGGCGCGCCGGTTTGCCGCGTCAATGCGGACACCAATCCGGGGAACGACGATCCGGCGTGCGTGCCATACAATCCGTTCGGCATCGGCGTGAACGACGCGAAGGCGATCGCCTATGTCAACGGCGTCAGCTATCGCTACGAAACGCTGAAACAGAATGTCGCCGCGGCAAGTGTGAACGGCGAACCCTTCGAGCTGTGGGCCGGTCCAGTCTCGCTCGCGATGGGCGTCGAACACCGCACCGAGAGCGTGGATGGCATTTCCACGACCCGGGATGAGAATACGGAATATTTCGCCGGCAATTATAAAGCTTCCAGAGGTAAGTTCAGCGTCACGGAAGGCTTCGTGGAAACGGTCATTCCGCTGGCGCGTGAGCAGGAGTGGGCGCGCGAACTCGATTTGAACGCAGCGGTGCGCGCGACTGACTACTCGACGTCAGGCTATGTGACCACATGGAAAGCGGGCGTGACGTGGCGGCCGATCGATGATCTGCGCTTCCGTCTGACGCGTTCGCGCGACATTCGTGCGCCCAGCCTGGGCGAACTCTTCACGGCCGGGCAGACGGGCTCGGGCACGCCAGTGCTGGATCCGTTCATCCCGAACGCGCAGGGACAGCCGTCGGCCAATCCGGCGACCTTCACGCTCACGCGCGGGAATCCGAGCCTCCTGCCGGAAAAGGCTGACACCACCGGCATCGGTGTGGTTATGGCGCCGAGCTTCCTCGAAGGATTCCAGGCGTCCGTCGACTACTACAACATCAATGTCAAAGGCTCGGTCCAATCACCGAGCTCTCAGACCGTCATCGACCTCTGCTTCCAGGGAAACACCATCCTTTGTCAGGCAATTCAACGCTCGACGCCGGCGGCTGGGCAACCTCTGGGGCTTATCTTCCTGGTTGTCACCCAGCCTGAAAACCTGATTGGTCAAAAGGCCTCCGGGATCGACTTCGAGGCCAGCTATCGGTTCCAACTGGCAGACCTTGTTGAGTCGTGGGGCGGCGAAATCGCAATTCGCGCGATGGGCAGCCGCGTGCTGACACTCGACACGCAAGATACCGACGGCAAGGTCTACGATGGCGTCGGTGTCGTCGGTGGCTGGGGCGGTATCCCGCCTTTCAGCGGCAAGCTCAATGCACCGAAGTTCCGGGGGAATATCTCGGTCGCTTACAACGGAGATCCAGTCACGGTTCGCGCTACCGTTCGCCACACCGCCGCCGGCGTTTATGGCAATGGCTTCATCGAATGCCGTACCGGATGTCCAGTCTCGACAACGGCCGCGCCGACAATCGAGGACAATCATATCGACGGTATGACCACGGTGGATCTGTCGGCGACCTACAAGCCGTTCGAGGATGAAAAAGTCGAACTGTTTATGACGGTCGAAAATCTTATGAACACGCAGCCGCCCATCATCGGCGGCAACCGTGGTTCCACACACTGGAACACCATGGGAAATACGGAATACGACCGTTTGGGACGCCAATACCGCGCAGGCATGCGCTTCCAGTTCTAACCATCCACGTTAAGTAAAATGAGAAGGCGAAGCCGGAAATTCCGGCTTCGCCTTTTTCTTGCGTCTAGCGCGCGACGCGAGATAGGCGCTCAGCAACGCAATGGTCTTTGAGAAACGAGAGACGACGTTGCCGCCGCGCTAAGGGAGTCCCTGACGAGGGGTAAATCCCACACCATATAAGAGTATAACCCTGCTTTCCAAAAATGGGCGGCGTGTAAGGGCTACTCGTATACTCACGCTGTCGGAAAATGCGTAAGCATTCCCCTGGGAGTCGTTCGCTCCCTGAGGGAGATGTGTGGTCTTTGCGGACCACCGGGGGAGAGTTCGATCAAACAATGGAAGCAATTTTAAGCTCGCATTAGTGGGCGCGAAATTTGTTTTTGCATGTGCGCATCCGAACCTGGGGGCGCCAAAAGGAGACTCATGACTCAAACAAACAGTAATTCACTCCGTCGTGCGAAGGTCTGGGCGTTCTCGACGGTAAGCGCCGTCGCGATCGCGGCCGGGGCAATAACCGAAGCGAGGGCGCAAGCCGCTCCGCCGGCTTCGCTAGACGAAATCGTCGTCACCGGTTCGCGCATCGTTCGCGATGGTTACGAAGCCCCGACGCCGGTGTCGGTGCTCGGCGCAGAAGAACTCGATTCATTGAATGCCGTGAACATCGCCGACGCGGTGAACATTCTTCCGGGGTTCTCCGGATCGGTGAACCCGCGTTCCTCGAACGGCAACCTGTCCTCCGGCGCCACCGGCGTCAGCCAGCTGAACCTGCGCGGGATGGGCACCAACCGCACGCTGATCCTGCTCGACGGTCAGCGCTACATCAACTCGGCGATCACGTCCGGCGGCTCCGCGCCTGACATCAACTCGTTTCCAAACGCGCTGATCGAGCGCGTCGACGTCGTGACGGGCGGCGCCAGCGCCGCCTACGGGTCCGACGCGCTTTCGGGCGTTGTCAACTTCGTGCTCGACCGTGACTTCACCGGCATCAAAGGTGAATTCCAGGCGGGTATGACGAAGTACCGCGACGACAAGAATTACAGCGGCCAATTGACTTACGGCACTCCGTTCGCGAACGGACGCGGCCACCTGCTGGCATCGGTCGAGCATAGCCACAATGACGGCGTCAGTGGTACGGGCGGCCGTCCATGGGCCGAGCTGCCGGCCGCGGTCATGGTCAATCCCGCCTACGGGACGACCGCCGGCAAGACCACGAGCGTGCCGCAATACCTCGTCGCACGGAACGTCGGCCTGTCGGCGGGAACGCCGGGCGGCATCATCACCACAAGCCCGCTGCGTGGGATTTACTTCGGCCCCGCCGGCACCGTGCAGTGTTGCTTCGACTTCGGCGTCAACGTCGGCAACAACCTGGCGCAAGGCGGCGACTGGGAATACTCGCGCATCGAAAACGGCATCGACATCGCCGGCATGATCAATCGGTACGTCGCGTACGTACGTACCAGCTATGACGTGAGCGACAACGTTACCGCCTTCGTCGATGCGCAGTGGTCGAACTCGCACACCGTGAATACGGCAAATCCGAACCGCCGTCTTGGCAACATGGTTATCCAGATCGATAACGCCTTTATTCCAGATTCTGTGCGTGCCCAAGCGCTCGCGTTGGGCCTCACTCGCTTTAACATGGGCAGCACCAACGTCGACATGATGCGGTTCCGCGGCGACTATCGTCGCACGGTACGTCGGGTATCGGGTGGCCTTGACGGCGCTTTCGAAGCCGCAGACACCGAGTGGACCTGGAACGCATATATCCAGCACAGCCAAACCGGCCTGTCGCCGCGCACCTATAACAACGGGTGGACCCCCGGTTACCTACGGGCGCTCGATTCCGTCCTGGTTAACGGCGCGCCGGTCTGCCGTGTGAATGCTGACGCGAATGCTGCCAACAACGACCCCGCGTGCGTGGCGTACAATCCATTCGGTATCGGCGTGAATGACGCCAAGGCTATCGCGTACGTGAACGGCGTGTCCTACCGCTACGAATCGCTGAAGCAAAACGTCGCGGCATTCAACGTTAACGGCGAGCCGTTCGAACTTTGGGCGGGGCCGGTTTCGTTGGCCTTCGGTGTCGAACACCGCACCGAAAGCGTCGACGGCATCGCGACGACCCGCGACGAAAATACCGAATACTTTGCGGGTAACTACAAAGCCAGTAAGGGTAAGTTCAACGTCACGGAAGGTTTCGTTGAAACCGTCGTCCCGCTGGCACGCGATGAGTCTTGGGCTCAAGAACTCGACCTCAACGCCGCCGTGCGCGCGACCAGCTACTCGACGTCCGGCTATGTCACGACGTGGAAGGCGGGTTTGACGTGGCGCCCGATCGACGATCTGCGGTTCCGCTTCACCCGTTCGCGCGATATCCGTGCTCCGAGCTTGGGCGAACTGTTCACGGCCGGTCAGACCGGATCCGGGACGCCCGTGTTCGATCCCTTCTTGAACTCGAACAATCCGGCGACCTTTACGCTGACGCGCGGCAACCCGGCGCTGCAGCCGGAAAAGGCCGACACCACAGGGATCGGTGTGGTAATGGCGCCGAGTTTCCTGCCGGGGTTCCAGGCATCGGTCGACTTCTACAACATCGACGTCAAAGGCACGGTCCAATCGCCGAGTTCTCAGACCGTCATCGACCTCTGCTACCAGGGCAACACCGCGCTTTGCTCGCGTATCGAACGCGACCCGAACACGGGACTGATCTTCCTGGTCGTCACGCAGCCTGAAAACCTGATCGGTCAGAAGGCAAACGGCATCGACTTCGAAGCCAGCTACCGCATTCAACTGGCGGACATCGTTGAATCGTGGGGCGGCGAGATCGCGATCCGTGCGATGGGCAGCCGCGTGCTGACCCTGAATACGACCGATACGAACGGCATCACCTATGACGGTGTCGGCGTCGTCGGCGGATGGGGCGGAATTCCGCCGTTCAGCGGTAAGCTGGACGCACCGAAATTCCGCGGCAACATGTCGATCTCGTACAACGGCGATCCGATTACCCTGCGCGCGACCGTCCGGTACACCGCCGCCGGCGTGTACGGTAACGGCTTCATCGAGTGCACGACAGGCTGCCCGGTTTCGACCGGCGCCGCGCCGACATTCGGAGGCAATCATATCGACAGCATGACGACGATCGATCTCGCCGCCACGTACAAGCCGTTCGAGGACGAAGAGGTCGAATTGTTCGGAACAGTCGAAAATCTGACAAATGCTCAGCCGCCAATTATCGGGGGAAGCCGCGGCTCAACATACTGGTCGGGGCAGGGCAACGCGCAGTACGATCGCCTAGGGCGTCAATACCGGATCGGTATGCGCTTCCAGTTTTAGTATCGCGAGCGGGATCCGACGACGTTTCGAGAGAGACATCGTCCAATGAAGTGAAGGCGGGACCGATAAAATCGGTTCCGCCTTTGCATTTTTCAGAAACGCCTGACAATCGGGGAGCGCGAATTCACGTGCTTAATTTGTAACTGAAGACATATTCGTGTGTTGCCTGGAGCACACATCTCTAAACATAACGAACGAGAAAGGGCGTGGCCGGCGGCGGCGGCGTTTAAGCTCCGGCTCAATTTTTTCAGCAAAATCGCATGATTCTGCGAACGAATACCCCGTATTCATTTTAATTAGTATCAGTCGAGAGTAGTTGTCAGGTGTAGGGGTTTCCTTTAAGGGGCTCGCGCAAGTGCCCCCAGGCACGAAGGGAGCCGGCGTCTCGATCGCGCCAGATACCACCAACATTGATTTCTCGAAGGGTATTTCTTTCATGACCGTATCTTTGACGGCGCGCATTAAGGCGCGCTCGTTCGCTACGACTTCGGCCGTCGCTCTTATTGTGGGCTCGATGGCTGCCCCGGCGTCCGCGCAGCAGGCCGCGCAAGAGCCGGCTGCCGTTGACGAAATCGTCGTCACCGGTTCGCGCATCGTTCGCGACGGTTACCAGGCTCCGACCCCCGTGTCGGTCCTCGGTTCCGAAGAACTTGATGCCATGAACGCCGTGAATATCGCCGACGCCGTGAACACGCTGCCGGCCTTCACGCAGTCCGCCTCCACCCGTTCGTCGAACGGCAATCTGTCGTCGGGTGCTACTGGTGTGAGCCAGCTGAACCTGCGCGGCATGGGCACCAACCGTACCCTGATCCTGCTCGACGGCCAGCGCGTCATCAACTCGGCGCTTACTTCGGGCAACTCGGCCCCGGACATCAACCAGTTCCCGAACGCGCTGATCGAACGCGTAGACGTCGTCACTGGTGGCGCTTCGGCCGCTTATGGTTCCGACGCGCTCTCGGGCGTTGTGAACTTCGTCCTCGACAAAGACTTCACGGGTATCAAGGGTGAAATCCAGGGCGGTATGACCAAGTACCGCGACGACAAGAACTATAGCGCCTCTCTGACCTACGGCACGCCGTTCGCGAACGGCCGCGGTCACTTCCTGTTCTCGGGCGAGCATAGCCACAACGACGGCATCAGCGGCACCGGTGGCCGTCCGTGGAGCGATCTCCCGGCCGCGATCACCTTCACCCCGGAATTCCTGGCCGGTGTGCCGGGCGCGCCGCAGCACTATGTCGCGCGTAACGTCGGTCTCATCAACGGTACGCCGGGTGGCATCATCACCGCCGGCCCGCTCAAAGGCATCTATTTCGGCCCAGCCGGCGTCATGCTGAGCGGCTACAACTTCGGCACCAGCCTGCAAAACAACTTCCAGCTGGGCGGCGACTGGGAATACTCGCGCATTGAAAACGGCCTCGACCTCAACGGCCGTCTCAACCGTTATGTCACCTTCACCCGTCTTAGCTACGACGTCACCGACAACGTGTCGGCCTTCGTCCAGGCTTCGTGGGCGAATTCGCATGCGCTCAACACCGCGAATCCGAACCGCCGTCTCGGCAACAACACCATCCGCGTGGACAACGCGTTCATGCCGGCATCGCTGCGTACGCAGATGCAAGCGTTGGGCCTAACCACGTTCACGATGGGCTCGACACACGCCGATATGGGCCGTTTTGTCGGTGACTATCACCGCACGACGCGCACGGTCTCCGGCGGCCTCGACGGTTCGTTCAGCATGGCTGAAACCGAGTGGACCTGGAACGCATACGCACAGCACAGCCAGACCGGCTTGTCGCCGCGTACGCGCAACAACGGCTGGACGCCGGGTTACCTCCGCGCGCTTGACTCGGTCATCTTCAACGGCGCCCCGGCATGCCGTGTGAATACCGACGCCGTAACCACGAACGACGATCCGGCTTGCGTGCCGTACAATCCGTTCGGCATCGGCGTGAATGATGCGAAGGCCGTGGCTTACTCGACAGGCACTTCATACCGTTACGAGTCGCTGAAGCAGGACGTTGCGGCATTCAGCATGAACGGCGAGCCGGTGGAACTGTGGGCTGGTCCGGTCTCGGTGGCCCTCGGCGTCGAACACCGCAAGGAAAGCGTTTCGGGGATTGCCTCTGCCCGTGACGAAGCGACCCAATATTTTGCCGGTAACTACAAGGCGAGCACCGGTAAGTTCAACGTCACGGAAGGTTTTATCGAAACCCTCGTGCCACTGGCCCGCGATGAAGCTTGGGCGCAGGAGCTCGACCTGAACGCCGCGGTTCGTGCGACCGACTATTCGACCTCCGGCTACGTGACGACCTGGAAGGTCGGTATGACCTGGACGCCGATGTCGGACATCCGCTTCCGCGCGACCCGTTCGCGTGACATCCGTGCGCCGAACCTTGGTGAGCTGTTCACGGCCGGCCAGACCGGTTCGGGCGCGGTGCTCACCGATCCGTTCCGCGGCAACACGCAGGTTCCGAACTCGTTCTCGCTCACCCGCGGCAACGCGAACCTGAAGCCGGAAAAGGCCGACACCACAGGCGTGGGCGTCGTCATTGCTCCGTCGTGGTTCGAAGGCTTCCAGGCCTCGGTTGACTACTACAACATCAACGTGAAGGGCACGGTGCAGGCCCCGACGTCGCAGCAGGTCATCGACCTCTGCTTCGGCGGCAACACGATCCTCTGCAACGCGATTCAGCGTGATGCGGCTGGTCTCATCTTCCTCGTTGTCACGCAGCCGGAAAACCTTCTGGGTCAGAAGGCCGATGGTCTCGATTTCGAAACCAGCTATCGTTTCCGCCTCTCGGACATCAGCGAAAGCATGGACGGCGAAATCGCCATCCGCGCTATGGGCAGCTACGTCCTTGGCCTGAAGACCACGGACATCGACGGCCGCGTTTATGACGGCGCCGGCGTTGTCGGCGGTTGGGGCGGCATCGCGCCGTTCAGCGGCAAACTCACCGCTCCCGAGTTCCGCGGCAACGTCTCGGTCAGCTACAACGCCGATCCGATCACGCTGCGTCTGACGGCGCGTTACGTCGGTCCGGGCGTGTACGGCAACGGATTCATCGAGTGCACGACTGGCTGTCCGGCGCCGACGACGTTCGCGCCGACCATCCAGAACAACCACATCGATTCCATGACCACGTTCGATATCTCGGGCAGCTACAAGCCGCTCGCGGAACAGAACGTGGAGCTGTTCATGACGATCGAAAACTTGACGAACGCGCAGCCGCCGACCATCGGCGGGAGCCGTGGTTCGGCGCATTGGTCCGGTCAGGGTAACTCCGACTACGACCGTATCGGCCGTCAGTATCGCGTTGGTATGCGCTTCCAGTTCTAATCGAACGAAGCGTCTGAGACCGGAAGAGGCGGGGCCAGGCAACTGGTTCCGCCTTTTCATTTTGGGCAAATTTTAGCCGATGGGTTGCCGCTTATTGGCAAAAATCCGCTCAAATGAAGAGGCAGTATTTCGCAGTAATCTGAAAAGCTGTTTATTTTAAAAGTCTTAGAGGTTTGACCGACGTCAAGGCGACATGGCCCGGCACTTGCTATAGGTGCGAGGGTGGGAGGACGTCATTTCGTGCCCGTGTCGCGTCGCGCGGTGGTTGGCACCAGGTACCCTCCACATCCTTAAGGCTACCCAGGCGCAACACAATTGTTGGCGCGGAATTGGGATTTTATAATTATCTTTAATTTACAATGACTTGTGTAGTGTGTCGCGCAGGGCACACTCGCGCACATAAAGCATGTGCGCCAACCTGTGGATATTGTAACGCCTCCGAAAAGCACGTAATCAGCAGCCCGCGAGTGCCCTGGTAACAAGGGCCTCCAGGGAAAGCGTAGGCCCGATGGGCTTACGAGGGAGACTTAGTTCAGCAAATGCCGGGTGCCGACAGCAAGCGCAGTTCCGCGCTCAACGCTGCTGCATCCGACACTGCGCAAACCTCATGAAGGGGAATCCATGACTGCATCTCGTCACGTAAAGGCGCATACGCTCGCCACGACTTCGGCGATCGCCATTCTGTTGTCCACGGCAGCGCCGCATATCGCGAGCGCCCAACAGGCCGCTCAAGCACCGGCCGTCGTCGATGAAATCGTCGTCACCGGTTCGCGCATCGTGCGCGACGGATATGAAGCTCCGACCCCGGTCTCCGTGCTTGGCGCGGAAGAACTTAACTCGATGAACGCGAACAACATTGCTGATGCCGTGAATGCCCTCCCGGCCTTCACCGGCTCGGTAAAGCCACGCAACATGACCGCGAATCTGAGCTCGGGCGCCGCCGGCGTGAATCAGCTCAACCTGCGCGGCATGGGCACGAACCGCACGCTCATTCTGCTCGATGGCCAGCGCGTCATCAATTCGTCTCTCACCGCCAGCAACTCGGCGCCGGACATCAATTCGTTTCCGAACGGCCTGGTCCAGCGCGTTGACGTCGTGACCGGCGGCGCCTCGGCGGCTTACGGCTCCGACGCGCTCTCGGGCGTCGTCAACTTCATCATCGACAAGGAATTCACCGGGATTAAGGGTGAAGTCCAGGGCGGCATGACCCAGTGGCGCGACGACAAGAACTACAACGTCTCGCTCACCGCCGGCACGCCGTTTGGCGGCGGTCGCGGTCACTTCCTGATCGCCGGCGAAGTCGGCTACATCGGCGGCATCGGCGGCGTTCCGCGTGACTGGAACGACAGCAGCGCAGCTATGGTCGTGAACCCTGCTTACACGGCGAACCCGACCGGCGGCGCGCCGCAGTATATTGTCGCTCGCGACGTCGGCCTTTCACGCGGCACCCCGGGCGGTGTGATCACTGCGTCCGGCGCGAACAATGCCCTGCGCGGCATCATGTTCGGCCCGGGCGGCACGCCCGCGCCATTTATCTTCGGTGTCGATGTCGGCAACAACTTTATGCAGGGCGGTGATTGGCGCGTTTCGCGTATCGACAACGGCCTCGACCTTGACCAGCGCATTAAGCGCTACGTCGGCTACAGCCGCCTCAGCTATGATGTCACCGACGATCTTACGGTGTTTTTCGACGCCCAATGGGCGAATGCACATGCCGACAACACGTCGAATCCAAATCGCCGTCTCGGCAACAACACCATTCTCGTCGACAACGCGTTCATCCCGACCTCGGTACGCAGCCAAATGATCGCGTTGGGGCTGACCAGCTTCACGCTTGGTTCGACCAACGTCGATACGCTGCGTTTCCGCGCCGACAACCGCCGCACGCTTCGCCGATTCTCGGGCGGCGTCAACGGTGGCCTGAATGCGTTTGACACCGACTGGACGTGGAACGCCTACATCCAGCACAGCATGACGGGCCTCTCGCCGCGCACCCCACATGTGGGTATTACGGCGAACTATCTGAGAGCGATGGACGCTGTCGTCTCCGGCGGCAACATCGTTTGCCGCGTCAATGTCGACACGAACCCGGCCAATGACGATCCGAACTGCGTGCCCTTCAACGTTATGGGCATCGGCGTCAATAATCAGAAGGCGATCGATTATGTGACCGGTACGTCTTACCGTTATGAGTCGCTGAAGCAGGACGTGATGGCCTTCAGCGTCAACGGTGAGCCGGTTGAACTTTGGGCCGGCCCGGCCTCGCTCGCGTTCGGTGTCGAACACCGCAAGGAGAGCGTGAAGGGCATCGCCAGTGCGCTGGACGAAGCAACGTCGTTCTTCGCCGGCAACTACCACGCCAGCTTCGGCTCTTTCCACGTGACGGAAGGTTTCGTCGAAACTCTCGTCCCGTTGGCGAAGGACGAAGAATGGGCGCGCAGCCTCGATCTTAACGCCGCCGTTCGTGCAACCAGCTACAGCACGTCTGGTTATGTCACCACCTGGAAGCTCGGCGTGAACTACACGCCGGTTGACGACATCCGCTTCCGTATGACGCGCTCACGCGATATCCGTGCCCCGAACCTCGGGGAGTTGTTCACGGCTGGGCAGACCAACTCGGGCAATCCGATCTTCGATCCGTTCAACAATCGTCAGCAGCCGTCTTCGTTCCGCCTTACGCGCGGTAATCCGAACCTTCTTCCGGAAAAGGCGGACACGACTGGTATCGGTATCGTTTTCTCGCCGACGTTCTTCCAAGGGTTCCAAGCGTCCGCGGACTTTTACAATATCGACGTGAAAGGCTCCGTGCAGGCGCCGGACGGTCAGACGCTCGTAAACCTCTGTTTCCAGGGCAATACCGCGCTGTGCTCGAACATCGAGCGTGATGCGGCCGGCCTGATCTTCCAGGTCGTCACGCGGCCTGAGAACCTGATCAGCCAGAAGGCGCAGGGGATCGATTTCGAAGCCAGCTACCGTATGCCGGGCGCGGTCATCAACGAGAGCTTGGACGGAAACTTCTCCGTTCGTGCGATGGCGACTCGCGTGCTGAAACTGCGGACGGTCAACACACAAGGCATCATGATCGACGGCACGGGCGTGATCGGCGATTGGGGCGGGATCGCTCCGTTCGGCGGCAGCCTCTCCGCGCCGAAGTGGAAGGGCCTGATGACGTTCGGCTACGACGTCGATTCTTGGAACGTGCGCATGAACGTGCGTTACACGGGTGCGGGTAAGTACGACAACGGCAACTTTGTCGTCTGCTCCAGCGGTTGCCCGACGTCGATCTCCAACAAGCCGACGCTGCGCGACAACAGCATCCCATCCGCGACGACACTCGACCTGTCCGCCGGCATCAAGCCGTTTGACGAATACAATGTCGAGATCTTCGGGACGGTTGAGAACTTGCTCAACGCGGATCCGCCGATCATCGGCGGCAGCCTCACCGCCGCGTACTACAACGGCATGGGCAACAAGGACTACGACGTGATCGGCCGTCAGTATCGCGCCGGTATCCGCTTCCAGTTCTAAGCGGCATCTTTGAGATTGAAGGGGCGGGACCGGGAAACCGGTCCCGCCTTTTTCATTTTATGATGCCGGCGGCGGAGAGTTCCTGCCGCCGGGCATTGGTGGCGGCTTGCGGAATCCGGCCGCCCGCGCGCGCGGCCTTGATGGTCTCGAGATTGACCATGGTGGCGTTTTTTACCGTGCCGCCCTCAGTCGCGAGATACTCGACGATGCTGAGAATCTCCTCGTCGGACACGTGCGGCACGCCGGGCATCACGCCGGTCAACGGTACGTCATCGACCGTAATCGTCCCGGACATTCCCCAAAGGATCGCTTGCGCCATGAAGGCGGCGCCCTCGGCGCTGGATCCAATTTGCCCGACGCGGCCCATCAGGCGGGGAAAGGTGCCGGGGATGCCTTGCGCGTCAGCTTGATGGCACAGCGAGCAATGTTTGAGATAGCTGGCTTGACCGTCGGCGGACGCTTCGGAGGCGCCGAAAAGAACCGCAATGAAGGCCAAGCACCGCGCTAAGCGCGTTTCGCCGGATAAATCCAAAAATAGCTCCACACGTACTTGCTTTCGCGCGCGGGTGACACGCCGCGGTGATAGTGGGTCCAATAGGGCGGGAAGAGAACGATCTTACCCGTCTCCGGTTTCACTTTAAGGCCGTCCACAAACTCCGTCTCGCCGGCCTCGGTAACATCATTGAGATACAAGAGCCCCGCAGCCACGCGGTCGGTGACGCTTCGTGTCGCGTCATAGTGCCAGTCGAAGCCTTGACCGGGGTCAACGCGTTCGATCATCGGCAACGTACAGTCGAGCCCTTCGGCATCCACCAGTTCGGCGAGGCCCCGATGCTTGGCCATATACTGTTCCATTGTCGCCCGCATGGCGGGAACGACCGTCATGAACAACGCCTCCCATTCCGCCGATTGACGGCTGATCGGGAGTTGCGTTCCGGACCTATACTCGTGATTCGCTGCCTTGCCTTCAACGATGACTCGGCTCGGATTGCGGGCGGGGTCGCGTTCGAAGCACGCAATGATTTTGCGGCAAAGGTCGGCCGATACAGCGCGCGGAAACTCTTCAATGAACATCGCAACTCTTCCAAGGATGATCCGCGACAGAAAACCGGCGGGGCGGGTGTTGTAAACCCACATTTTGAGCTGCAGCGCACACAAGGTTCCTATAGGCGGCGTTTTGCCAGCCGGCTTTCTTCATTAGGCCGATTTCCGCCGATGAACTTCTTTCGACAGCCCTGAGAGTTCATAAAATATAGTTTATATTCAAATGGATATATGATTTTTCTGAAGATCTATCTGAGTGGTATGGAAGTTGCGTATGGAGCTGTGGGAAGGGGAGGGACGCGCACGGTTTGCGCGTAAGCGTTCTGTCGCTCGCTTCGAACTTTGCACGCATGGTTGCGGTGCACCCAGAGGCGATGGAAAAGGTCACGGAACGCGTGTCGGAAGCTGCCTCGTAAGTATCTGTAACTGTTGCCGGTTGGTCGGATTTTTTTGACAGAAAATCACGCCGATCTTATACGTTCCGCCGGCTACCGGTGGTATGATTAGGGGCTGTGGGGGATGAGGTGTCGGCGGCGCGCGGACACCCACGGATAGCCTTGTGAGGACCGGGAGGATCAGGAGGTTTTGCCCTCCTTTCCGGAGAGCTGTTGGGAGACATGCGAGCGCTATGAAAGGTTCGGTTTCGTCCATGCGTGAGACTTTTATATCTGTGCTTCGTGGAGGCGCGGCGGCGTTCAGTTGTGCCTTTGTGTTGGCGAGCTGTTCCGCCCCGGCGAGCGACAGCACTCCAAAAGCCGCGGCGACGGCTGCCGCCTCTGCCACCGCCGAGCCGGTCACCGAAGGGACGCCAAAGCGTCTGCGCGCGCTTACCCAGGAGCAGTATCTCAATACGCTCGCCTATGTCTTCGGTCCTGACGTTCAACTCAATCCGAACTTCCCGCCCGCGCAGCGCACGGAAGGCTTGCTTGCGCTTGGTACAGGGCGCGGCGGCATCTCGTCGTCGCAGCTCGAGCTGTATCAGAAGGCCGCCGTCACGGTGGCGCAGCTGGTTGTGGACGAAGATCGCCGTAAGTTCCTGCTGACCTGTACCCCCAAGGACGAGCAGGCCGCTGACGCCGCCTGTGCGGGTCAGTTCTTCTCGCACGTCGGGCGCTTGATGCACCGCCGTCCACTGACCAAGGTCGAACTCGCGGAATATGTGGACGAGGCGGGCAAGGCCTCCACGTCGCTAAAGGACTTCTATCGCGGTCTCGCGGTCTCCATCGAAGCGATGTTGATCAGTCCCGATGTGTTGTTCGTGGTGGAATCCGCCGAAGCTGATCCGCGCAATGCCGGCAAGCAGCGTCTGGACGGTTATTCGCTCGCCACGCGTCTGTCGCTGTTCCTGTGGAACGCTGCGCCGGACGACGAACTCCTGCGCGCCGCCGAGAAGGGCGAACTGCAGACGGCCAAAGGGCGTTTGAGGCAGATCGACCGCATGCTGGCCAGCCCGCGCCTGGAAAAGGGAATGCGCGCTTTCTTCGACGACATGTTCGCCTTCGACAGCTTCGCGGCGCTCGCAAAAGACGCGCAGATGTATCCGGTGTTCACCGGTGTGACGGCGACGGATGCGCGCGAGGAAACTCTGCGTGTGGCGGTCGACCACCTGATCACCAAGAACCGCGACTACCGCGATCTTTACACGACGCGCGAAACCTTCATCTCGCCGCGTCTGGCGGCGGTTTACAAGCTGCCCGCGACGCCGACTTGGTCGCGCTACACCTTCCCGGAAGGCAGCCCCCGCGCGGGTATCCTTACGCATGTCAGCTTCCTTGCGGTGCATTCGCACCCGGTGCGCAGCTCCCCGACCATGCGCGGCAAGGCGCTGCGTGAATTGCTCCTCTGCCAACCGGTGCCGCCGCCGCCCGCGAACGTCGATTTCTCGGCGCTGGAGAACCCTAAAGCCACACTGAAAACCACGCGTGACCGGGTGAACTTCCACTTGGAAAATCCGGTGTGCGCGGGCTGCCACAAGATCACCGACCCTATGGGCCTTGCGCTCGAGAACTTCGACGGTATCGGCGCCTATCGCGAAACCGAAAAGGGCCAGAAGATCGACGCGAGCGGCGCCTTGGACGGCAAGCCGTTTACTGACGCTGTCGGCCTCGGCAAGGCGTTGCGCGATCATCCGGCGCTGCCATCTTGCCTTGTAAAGCGCGCTTTCGCTTATGGGTCCGGCTCGCCGACCACCAACGCCGACCGCCCGCTGCTCGCCTACTTCACCGCAAAGTTCGGCGAGGAAGGCTACAAGCTGCCGGCGCTTCTGCGCACCATCACGATGAGCGACGCCTTCATCACCATCAGCCAACCCCAAGCTCCGGCCAGCGAGAAAACGGCGTACGTGCCGTCCGCGAGCGCCGTCGCTGCCAACACGAAGTAAGGAGCCCGTAATGCACGACTTAAACAGACGTCGCGTCCTGCGCGGAATGTTGAACGGTGGGGCCGTAACGGTCGGTCTGCCGCTCCTGAACGTTTTCCTTAACGGAAACGGCAATGCGATGGCGGACGGCACCCCGCTGCCTGTGCGCTTCGGCACCTGGTATTGGGGCATGGGCATCAGCAAGAGCGTGTTCGTGCCGAAGCAGGCCGGCGCGAACTACGAGCTGCCGGAAGAAATCGAGTCCCTTAAGGACATCAAGCAGCACATCAACCTGTTCACCAACCTGACGGCCTATCGCGACGGTGCGTTCTTCTGTCACTACACCGGCTGGGTTGTTGCGCGTACCGGCGTTGCGCCGATGGTGCAGAACCAGTCGTTGGCGGAGAGTATCGACACGACCGTCGCGAACCAGATCGGCCGCACGACGCGTTTCAAGAGCCTGACGACGACCTCGACGGGCGATGTGCGCGACATCATTAGCTACGAAAGCCCGACGACGTCGAACTCGCCGGAGTTCTCGCCGGTGAATTTCTACACGCGT
Source organism: Rhodospirillaceae bacterium (assembly GCA_050246995.1). Classification (GTDB taxonomy): domain Bacteria; phylum Pseudomonadota; class Alphaproteobacteria; order Rhodospirillales; family Rhodospirillaceae; genus SHVO01. Next base: position 474,952 of record JBFWVA010000003.1, read on the forward strand.
CTGTTCGGGCCGGACTTCCAGGATCCGAACGCACCGACCTTCACGCCGTCGCCGACGATCATGGTGCGCAAGAGCGCGCTGACCGGCGTCATGGACAAGATCAAGACGCTGGAGACCAAGGTGGGCGCCGAGGATAAGGCGCGCCTGGATCAGTACTTCACGGGGCTGCGTCACCTGGAAAACCAGTTCAACCAGCAACTCACGAAACCGGAGCCGCGCGAAGCCTGCGTGAAGCCGAAAGCGGCGAAGGACATGGATACCGGCAGCGACTTCAAGTTGGTCGCCGACCGCCACAACGTTATGACCGATCTCTTGACCATGGCGATCGCGTGCGATCAAAGCCGCGTGTTCAACATGATCTACTCGTACGGCTTCTCGAACACGACGAAGCCCGGCTACGACAAGCCGCACCACACCTGCACGCACGAAGAACCGAAGGACGAGAAGCTGGGCTACCAGCCGAACGCCTCGTGGTTCGTGCGCCGCGCGATGGAATCGTGGGCGTACTACGTGAAAGCCTTCGCCAGCATCAAGGAAGGCGACGGCACGTTGCTCGACAACTGCTTCATCATGGGGAACAGCGACGTCTCGGACGCGCGTGTTCACTCGCTTGAGGAAATGGCGGCGTTCACCGCTGGTCGCATGGGCGGCAAGATCAAAACCGGTCTGCACATACCGTGCAACGGCGGCAAGATCACCGACATCGGCTTCACCGGCCTCAAGGCGCTCGGCCTCGCGCAGAAAACCTGGGGCGGCAAGAGCAACGAGACCGACCGCGTCATCAGCGAAATCATCGCTTAAGGGCCTTAACCGGATGCGTCAGTTTCGTTCAGTGATGGCGGGTGCGGCTGCGGCGGGCGTTTTTCTCGCCGGCGCTGCGTTCGCGCAAGCCGAACACGGCTGGAGCAAGGAGCAGCGCGCGCTCACGGAAGACTATGTCCGCGAGGAAATGCCGCCTGGCTTCCAAGTTGTTGTCGCAGAACTCGAAGGCGCTGTCTTCGCCGATGCTAATGGCAAGACGCTGTACTCCTGGCCGGTGATGGCGCTGCGCAACGCCAACGCCGGAGAAATGAAGGGCAAGCCGACCTGCAGCGATACGGTCTATAAGGTGAATACCGGGTGGATGAGTCCGTATCCGGGCGGCCTCGAACTTCCTGAAGCCGAAACGCGCCCGTCCTGCATAGGTGTGTGGCCGCCGGTCCTTGCCGCCGCTGACGCGAAGCCGGTCGGCAAGTGGACCATCGTTGATGGTCCGGGAGAGCGCAAGCAGTGGGCCTACGACGGCCAGGCGCTGTATACATCGGTGCTCGATAAACAGAAGGGCGATGTCTGGGGCGGCACCAGCACCAATCTGCAACATGACGGCACCGGCGCGGTCCGTTGGCCCGTGGGACCGGACCGCAATCTGCCGTCGCAGTTCAAGGTAATGGCGTACGCGTATGGACGCTTGCTGACCCTTCAGAACGAACACGCGGTCTATGTTTTCGACGGCGACGCGAAGGGCAAATTCGGCTGCACGGCGGAGTGTCTCGAGAAGTTTTCGCCGATCCTCGCGCCGGAGCAGATTCAGCAGCGTGGCGAGTGGACAATCATTGAGCGTTCGCCGGGCGTGAAGCAGTGGGCGTACCGGGGCAAGCCGGTCTACAGCTATAATCTCGAAGAAAAATTTCCGAGCTTCCAAGGTTCTGAAGAGGCCGGCTGGCACAATGTGTTCACGCAGCTCGCGCCGCAGTTCCCGAAGGGTTTCCGCATTACGGATACTTACACCGGTCAGATGCTCGCCGATGCCAAAGGCCGGACCATTTACACTTACAACTGCAATGACGACGCCGCGGATCAACTCGACTGTTCGCATCCCTCGCAGCCACAGGCTTATCGCCTGGCGTTATGCGGTAAGGGCGATTGGAAGCGCTGCCTCGAAACATTCCCGTATCTGATCGCGGGGCCCGACGAGAAAAGCGAAACGCACTTCTGGAGTATCAAGTATCTCAACCCGGAAACGGGTCGTTGGGTCGAGGCCGGCGCCGCCGGCGCGCTGCGGGTGTGGGCTTATCGGGACCGCCCGGTGTACCTGTGCGGACGCGATAAGAAGCCTGGTGACTACGAATGCGATTCGTGGGGCGAGTGGAGCGGCATCAGAAACGGCTACATGGGTTTCTGGATCCGCGACGCCTTTGGCGACAACGCAATTTGATATTTGGTGTGGCCATGAAAAAGCGTGTTTTCGCTGCTTTGATCGCCGGATGCGCCTTTAGCGTGAGCGCGGCTTTCGCCGATGAGGCGTACCAGGACCGCAAGATCGGCTACACCATCGTCGGCAAGAATTGGGCGATTTACCAGACGCCGGACGGCAAAGCCGAGTGCCCGAACGGTCTAAACGACGGACCGCGCGAGCAGTTCGACAAGCTGTATCCGCGCGACGGTCACCATAAGTTCGAGGCTTCGCAGCTCGAGCGCGAAGGCGAAGTATGGCTCCCGGACAGCAAGGGCGATGATCGCGGCCTGCCGTTCTATGAGCCGCAAGGCACGACCGCCATCGGCCTCAATCTCGATAATAAAACCGATAAGAGCGATTTTACGAGCGCCGACGGCAAGGTCGCGGGCATCGATAATCAGATCTATCGCGTATTCGGCTGTGTGGGGAATTACCGCGGACCCGATGGGTCCTACCGCTTCTTCATTCAGGAATACATGAAGAAGTTCAATTACAACCGCATGCTGATCGAGATCACGGATCTTGATGACATGGTGAACGATCCGGATGTGACGGTCACTGTGCTGCGCGGCCGCGATGCGCTGCTGCTGGACTCGCAAGGTGCGTTCGCCGCCGGCGGGACGCAGCGTGTTGACATGCGCTGGGGCAAGGACCTGATCAAAAGCACCAAGGGGCGCGTGGTCGACGGTGTGCTTACCACCGATCCGATCGACATCATGATGCCCGAGAGCCTGAAACGAGGCGCGGCCAACCTGTTCATCCGCGATTGGCGCGTGCAGCTTCGGTTGACGGACGAAGGTGCGGAAGGTTTGATGGGCGGCTATCTCGATATCGAGAAGCTTTACAACAACCTCGCGCAAAACTGGACGACGCACTATCGCAGCTATGGCCGCGAGCCGCTGCCGTCCGAATACCGTTCGATGATCCGCAACGCCGATGCCTATCCGGATGCGAGCGGACGCAACACGGCGATCTCGTCGGGTTGGGAAGTGAAGTTCAAGCAAGTGTTCATCGTGCATCCGCCGCAGGCGGTGGCTTCGGGCACGCCGGCGACCGGCGGTGCGTCCGTTCCTGCGCGTCAGTAAACTAAGGACCCGAGTATGAGAAACGTGCGGCATATCTTGAGCGGACTGACCTTGGCGGCGTGTGTTGCCGCCGGTGCCGCGTCGGCTGCCGAATATTATTCGTGGACCAAGCAGCAGTACGCGCTCACGGAAGACTATGTGCGCGAAGAAATGCCGCCGGGCTTCAAGGTGGTGGTTGCCGAGTTGGAAGGGCCGGTATTCGCTGACGCGTCTGGTAAGACGCTGTACGGCTGGCCGCTCGCGCCGCTGCGCAACGGCAACGCGGGTGAGCTCAAAGGAAAGCCCACGTGCGACGATACGCACTACAAGGAAAATGCCGGATTGATGAGCCCGTATCCGGGCGGTCTTGAACTGCCGGAAGTCGCGACGCGGCCATCGTGCGTCCAGGTGTGGCCGCCGGTGCTGGCGTCAGCTGAAGCAAAGCCGGTGGGCAAGTGGACGATTGTCGACGGCCCCGGTGGACGCAAGCAATGGGCGTACGAAGGCCAAGCGCTTTACACCTCCGTGCTCGACAAGAAGCAAGGCGATGTTCTCGGCGGCACGAGCGCGATGGATGGCGGCGACGGGGAAGGCGCGCTGCGCAAGCCTATCGGTCCCGAACGCAACATGCCGTCGCAGTTCAAGGTCAGTGTCAGCACCGCGGGACGCCAACTCACGCTGGCAAACAACTATTCTATCTATGTGTTCGACGGCGACACGGCTGGCAAATTCGGTTGCACCGGCGCGTGCCTTGAGAAGTTCCAGCCGGTGCCGGCGCCGGAACGGATCCGTCCGCAAGGCGACTGGACCATCGTTGAACGTTCTCCTGGCGTGAAGCAGTGGGCTTACCGCGGCAAGCCCGTGTATAGCTACGTGCTCGAACAAAAACGTCCCGGCTTCGAGGGTTCGGATGAGCCGGGCTGGCACAACGTGTTCACGCAGCTCGCGCCCCAGTTCCCGAAAGGCTTCCAGATCACCGAAGGTACGGCCGGTTCGATGCTCGCCGACGCCAAGGGGCGCACGATTTATCTCTACAACTGCAACGACGATGCGCAAGATCAGCTCGACTGCTCGCATCCTTCGCAGCCCCAGGCTTATCGCCTGGCCATTTGTGGGAAGGGGGACTGGCAGCGCTGTCAGAAGACGTTCCAGTATCTTGCCGCGGGCACGGATGAGAAAAGCGAGAGCAATATCTGGAGCATCAAATATATCGACGCGTCCACCGGCCGTTGGGTAGAACCCACCGCCTCGGGCGCGCAGCGCGTGTGGGCTTACCGGGATCGGCCGGTTTACGTCTGCACCCGTGACAAACGGCCGGGCGATTTCGAGTGTGATTCGTGGGGCGAAATGAGCGGCGCCCGTAACGGCTGGAAAACGTTCTGGGTCCGTGAAGCGTTCGGCCGCGGCTAAAAAGCCAGAGACGAGGAAGGTAAACGATGAAAAACCGCCTGACCGCAATTTTCGCCCTCCCGCTCGCCATGAGCATCGGGATCGGTTTTGCACAGACCGCGTCCGCTGATGATGCTTTGCAAAACGGCAAAATCGGCTACGCGATGACCAATAAAAATTGGGCGGTGTATCAGACGCCGGACGGCAAAGCGGAATGCCCGAATGGACTCAACGACGGGCCGCGCGAGCAGTTTGACAAGCTGTACCCGCGCGACAAGAAACACACCTTCATTGAATCGCAGCTGGAGCGTGAAGGTGAAGTGTGGGTGCCTGAGAAGACCGCCGAGACGCACGGCCTTCCGTTCTATGAGCCGCAAGGCAAGACGGGCATCGGCCTCAATCTCGACGGCAAAGTTGGGCCGGAAGATTTCACGAGCCCCGACGGCAAGGTCACCGGGATCGACAATCAAATTTACCGCGCGTTCGGATGCGTGGCGAGCTACCGGGGGCCGGATGGTTCCTATCGCCACTTCGTCGAAAGCTACATGCAGCAGTACAAGTACAATCGCTTCCTGATGGAGCTGACGGGCGTTGATAACCTGACGAACGATCCCGACGTCACGGTCACAATCTATCGCGGTCTCGATGCGCTGCTTTTGGATTCCGCGGGTAACTTCATTCCAGGTGGCACGCAGCGCGCCGATCATCGCTGGGGCAAGGACTACATCAAGAGCGCCAAGGGCAAGATCGTGGACGGCGTGCTGACCACGACGCCGGTTGATCTCTATATCCCGGAAACGCTGGCGCGCGGCGCGCCCAAGCAATTCGTGCGCGACTGGCGCGTGGAGTTGAGACTGACGGAAGACGGCGCGGAAGGTCTGATGGGCGGCTATCTCGATATCGAGCGCCTGCAGAACAACCTCGCGCAGAACTGGGCGACGCACTTCCGTTCATACGGGCAGGAATCCATTCCGTCCGAATATCGCTCATTCATCCGCAATGCGGACGCCTATCCGGGAGAGGACGGTAAGAACGCGTTCATCTCCTCGGCGTGGCAAATCAAATTCAAACAGGCGTTCATTGTTCATCCGCCGGCGGCCGTGGCCGCGGGCGAGACGGGCAAGGGTGAAGCGGCAACCACAGCCGCGCGCCAATAGAACGCGAGAAGGAAAGTAGAGAGATGGCTCAAGCTGATATAACGGCGACCAGTGCGGTGCCTGCCGACAAGATGACGGCGGCGGACATGGCGCGCCGGGTGAAGATGATCCTGATCGGCTCGGCGGGGAACCTCGTCGAGTGGTACGACTTCTACGCCTATGCCGCCTTCGCGCTTTATTTCGCGCCCTCCTTCTTCCCGAACACCGACCCTGTCGTGCAGCAGCTGCAGGCCGCGCTGCTCTTCGCCTTCGGCTTCATCGTGCGTCCGATCGGCGGTTGGCTGTTCGGCCATTTTGCCGACCGCTACGGCCGGCGCACGGCATTGACGAGCGCGGTGCTGATGATGTGCCTGGGCTCGCTGGTGATCGCGG
>JBFWVA010000004.1:0-379259 GCA_050246995.1 Rhodospirillaceae bacterium
TCCCCGAAACAGCCGCCGAGTGGATGGTGCGCCTGAACGGCCCCGCGTTGAGCGAAGCCGAACGGAAAGCGCTGTCGCTGTGGCTCTCGGAGGATTCAGCCCGGCTGAAGGAGCTCGAGGAACTGCGCCTCGTTTGGCAGATCGCCGGCCGCGCCGTCGTTTTACCTGACGTCGCCGCGCGCCTGACGGCCGGCTTGGAGCAAGCCACGCGCCCGTCCCAACGCTGGAAGAGCGGGCGCGGCGCCATCGCAGGAGCTCTTGCAGTTGCAGCCTCCATCTGCGCTGTTGTGGTCGTCCAGCGCGCCGAACGTTCAGACGCGCTCGCGCTCGCGAACGGTAGCAATGTTCAAACCGCTGTCGGCCAGATTCAGCACTACACGCTCCCGGATACCTCTTCCGTCACCGTGGCCGCGGATTCCGCGGTGTCGGTCAATTTCACCGAAGGCCAGCGCGAGATCGCGCTCGGACGCGGCGAGGTGTACCTCGAGGTCGCACATGACCGCGCGCGTCCCTTTACCGTCATGGCCGGATCCCACAGCGTCACAGTGACTGGAACCCAGTTTAATTTGAATTTCGACGCCGCGCGCAACGTGCTCGAAGTCGCCGTGACGGAAGGCAGCGTCGACGTGGGCCTCGGGAGCGGCGTGGAAGCCAAGAAAGTCGAGAAGTTAAAAGCGGGCGACGTGGTTCTGTTCGAAGCATCAGGCGATACAGTGCGGCGCCGCGTGACGCCCAAACAAGCGGCCGATTGGCGCCAAGGCGCTATGCACTTCGATCAAACGCGCCTCCGTGACGCCATCGTGGAAATGAACCGCTACGCCGCGAAACCGATCGTCGCGACGGACGAGAAAATAACCACCCTCACGTTGACGGGCCGCTTCGAGGCGCGCGACACCGCCTCCTTCATCTATGCGCTGGAGACGGTGTTCGGCCTCAAGACCGTCGAGACCCCCCGCGCTTGGGAAATCTCGTTCCAGAACTGAGCACGGTCTTTAACGTTAAAGCCGTTCTCGGGCGGCGCGTACGCCCGGCGACGGCGGACGGGGATCGGTTTAGAGAGATTTACGCCTTCATGTCCTTCGAGCAGATCTGGACCCCAAAACCGTCCGGATCCTTCACCGAGACACTGAGCTTTTCCGCATCGACCGTGGGATTGAGATTGCGGCGCTTTAGCTCCGCCTCAACCGCCCCGGCGTCCCAATTGTCGAGCGTATAAGCGATATGATCGACAAACGGCTTATTGTCCGGCTGGCGTGTCTTGCGCACCACGAAGAAGCTGTCGCCGAAACCGAGATTGCACTGCTTCCCGTCATCTTTGCTCACCTTCATGCCGAAAAGACCGGCATAGAAATCGCGCGTGCGCGCGTAGTCCGCGACACCGTAGGACACATGGTTGATGGCGACGGCCTTGAAACTCTTTGATTCTGCGGCGAACGCAGGCGCCGCAGTTCCGGCCGCAATACCCGCCGCGATCGTCTGCACCAAATGACGGCGCGAGATGTGGCCACGTTCAAACTGCTCCAGAAGACCCGAGACGATTTTCTCCATGCTCTCCTCCTGCAATGAGATTTGTGATGGGAAAGTTCAGGCGCTTTTCGCGCACTGCCGCAGAGCCATGACCGCATAGGCCGTACCGATGGTCGAGACATAGTTGTGCATATTGTCGGCCCATAACGATTTCGTGAACCAGCGCCCGGATTCGCGCTGGTTCGCTTTCAGCCAGGCGACCCCGTTTTGGATCGCGGGGCTATCCACCGGCACGCCGCTTTTGCACAGGGTGTAGAGGACGAAGCCGGTACCGTAGCCGTCGGCGGGGCCGTTCTTGTCGTTGACGCCGCCATCCTCGCGCGGCCAATTGCCCAGGCTGGCTACCGACCAGCCGCCGTCGGGCCGCTGCAGTTTCAGCGTACGCGCAATGAGATCCTTCCGCCTGTCCGCGCTCATCAGCTCGGGCGCCTTCAAAGACGCGCGCAAAAGCACGAGTTCGCCGTGCTGGTCGCGCGCGGGCGTGGCGGCAAGATAGTGATGCAGCTTTTTAAGGCCGGCCGCGGCCTCGGGCTTTTTGAGATGGTCGGGCGGCAGGTAGCTGGCCGCGATCGCAACCATCGTCATGACGTAGTGCGGATCATCCTCGAGAAACGGCAGCGCCTTTTTCGGATACTTGAACGATCCGTCGGGGCTTTGCATCGCCCATATCTGGTCGAAGCGGGCCAGGGTTCGCGGGTCTTGCGGCAAGCCCGCTTCGCCGTCCGACATCGCGAAGGTGCCGGCGATGATCAGGCGGTTCCAAAGGATGTTGTTGTTGGCGCGCTGCTTGTCCGGCGGCACCTCGGCGGTCTTCGGGTTGTAGCTCGCCAGGAAATCAAACAAGGAATCCCGGATCTCCTTTTCGGTCGCCGCATCGCGCTCCACCAAGAATGGCTCGGCCATGACATGAGCGAGATTGGTGTGACAGGTGCCGCACTTGTTCTGGCGCGTCCATTTCAGCGAGACCGTCTCGAGGAAATGCGACGCCTTGGCGATCGAAGGCGCTGCGCGCCTCGGTTCACTGGCTTCGGCTTTATAGCCCTCCAGATGATTGGGGCCGATCTCAGCGCCAAGCGCCGAGGTAGCCGCCACCATACAACTCACGGCCAATGCAACAAACCGCATCACAAGATCCCTATTGCGCCGAGGCGACCGTTCGCTTCTCCGGCTTGTCGGAATGCAGGATATGCGCTTGCACGAACTTTAACTCGTGCGCCGACGAGATCGCAGTGTTTTTCCCGGTCGCCGGATCCGGATAAGCGTCGGCGAGGCGGCGCGCGGCGCGGACGATCGAGGCTAGGGCCATCTGGCCATAACTCGCATGGTGCGCCGTGCCCCAATTGACCGACAGCTGATGATGCCAATCGTCGATATCGACATAAGCCCCCATAAGGCCCTCCGCGGAAGTCGGCGTAAGCTTCAGCCGAAACCGGGCCGCCTTGAACGACTGATCGACGTTCGTCTGGAAAGTGTCCGCGTAGGGGATCATGAGATCGCCCGGCGCAGTGATGAGCACACCGTCCACGATCTTGCCCTTCAGACTGTGTATATAGCGCTTGCCCCAACGCTCATCGACCTTTTGGGTCGCGCCGGGAATGATATCCTTGCCGTTTGCGCTGGTCAGCAGCGCGTTCAGACCCCGGTAGGTCGTCACGGTCACATCGTCGTCGTTCGTGAGATCATCGACATCGGTGATCTCCAACAGAACGCGATTGAAGTTGTACCGGCGCATATATTCGTTCTGGAAGAAATAATAGGAGCCGTCCGGCCCCCGGAAACCCGCCACGCAGCCGATCACGCGATAGAGTTCGTTATCGACGCCCTTCTCGCCTTCCGGGCTGACAAAATCCTTGGGGCCGACCTTGCCGTCGAGGTCGAGGCCGATGCCGATCTTGCTGACCGCCTCGTGGTACGGCAGCGCGCCGTTCTCGGTCGTGGGCTCCCTCTCGGCCGGGAACCAGATGTCGGACTCCCGCGACAGATGCGAATCGACGACACCGTGCTGCTTGTCCTCCGGGAATAACACTTTGAATTGCTCGCGCGGCCCGTCGTTGAAGCCTTGCGGGCATTCACTCTTGCCATCGGGCGTCTGATAGACCGCCCAGGCCTTGTCGACGAGGACATAGCCGATCTTCCGCCCGGGCGGGCTGTCCGCCTGCGCGGCCGTGCTTCCAAACATCAACGCCGCAAGCGCGCCGAGCGCCAGCCGAGAAAGATCGTGCGTCATATGAATCACTCCAGCCATCAACCGGCGTTGTTATAGAAGTCGTCTCTTAGCCAGAACGCTTTGAAGCCGTTGCGCGTGCCATAGAACTCGCCCAGAGCGTCGCCATTTACGTCGCCGGGCTTGTCGTTGAAGTACGTGTAGACGGGCCGGTCGCGGTACGCCCACACATGCATGGCGCCTGCCTGCCCTTGCGGCGCTATCCGCCCTGTCAAAGGATCGATATCGATCGTTGTCCAAATCCTGTTCGGCGCCTTGGCATCGGCCGCGGCCGGCACGTAACGCCAAGTCTTCAAACACCGCGCCGCGTCTCCGCCGCCGCAGACAGCGAGCCTGAACTGTTGCGGGGTCGAGGGATGATCGCAGGCCAATTGATCCAGCGCATCGTCGCCGCAGGAATACAGGTAGATGGTTTGGCCGCGCGCGTCGGCAAGCACGATGCCGGCGTGACTGTCCTGCTCCATGAAGCCCGCCGGAACCGCCGGCGCGCGCATTGTGTAGACATTGTGCCAGCCTGGTTCGTCGCTGCCGATCTGACTGCGCAGCTTCGGATCGTCGTTGTAGGTGTAGAGCGGCCGACCCCGGAACGCCCATTGGCGCACGCCCTGCGACCGTTCGAACACCGTCCATTCCGCATTCGGCTGAACGGCTTTACCGGCCAGCACCGGCGTCCACTTCGCCAGGCAATCCTTCACGCAATTCGACGCGTTGTCGCCATCGCCGTCCCAACTATAAACGGAGTAGCCGTTCTGCATGACGATCATCCGGCCGCTACCGACCTGGCGGACGGCGAACGCCGGCGGCACGTTCGACCGCGGGCCAACAGGTTTGCGGATCGCCGGTTCGTCGCCGCCGCCGATCTTGCGGTTGCTGCCGCCGAGGACGTCGCCGCTGCGCCTGTCCAGCACGGAGGTATAAAGAGGATATCCGTCGTAAGCCCACTGCTTGGGACCGTCGCCGCGCGCGATCAAGGTCCACTTGCCGACCTCTTCAGCGTTGACCGGCGCCAGCACCGGTGGCCACACCGCTTGGCAGCTCGGTCGGTTCTCGACATCCGGCATGATGAGCCCTGCGGGATAAGGGCTCATGAGTCCGGAACTCACGCGCTCGACTTTGTCCGTGCAGGCGGAAGGCGTGTTCTTGCGGTCTCCGGCCTCGCCGTTGCGAAGGCTGCGCGTCGGCCAGGAATATAAAGTCTTGCCCGCGGCGTCCGCGAACACTGGGCCTTCGAGCTCATTCACGATCACCGTGAAGCCGGGCGGCATCGGCTCAGGCACATAACTCTCGATCTCGCCGCCTTTGCTCGTCTGCGCGGCGTGCGCCGGCGCAACGACGCCGCACGCCAGCGCGGCGATCACCGAAATCTCCCTCCACAGCTTATTCATGTACCCTCCCAGGTCCACATGCGCTGTTCTCCCGGCGCCGATTATGCGCGCCTCCGCCGGAAATGGTGGGAAAAATCGCGCGCTCGCGCGGATTTTTCGCGCAAAACCGCGTGTACCCTTTCCTTCTTTGCATGAGTTTGTGAGAAACGCTAATGATGCGCCGCACCCGTTCAACGAACGGCAGGAGCGAGGATGAAGACGACGATGGAAGCGAGCACACATACCTTCAAAGGCGCCCACGGCGATGCCATGGCCTATCACGAGATGGGCCCCGCCCACGGACATCCCGTTATCCTGATCCACGGCTTGTTCTCCAACGCGAAGGTCAATTGGATCAAGTACGGCCACGCCGCCAAGCTCGCGGACAAGGGCCGGCGCGTGATAATGCCGGACTTGCGCGCCCATGGCGAAAGCGCCCGCAGCCATAGCGCCGCCGACTACACCCACGACATCCTCGCCGACGACAATCTCGGACTGATCGAACAACTTGGTCTGCAGCCGGGGGAATACGATCTCGGCGGTTATTCGCTTGGCGGACGCACCACCGCGCGCATGCTCGCGCGCGGCGCAAAGCCAGGCAAGGCGATGCTGGCCGGCATGGGACTTGAAGGTCTCTTGGATCTCGCCAACCGCGCCGACTTTTTCCGCCGCGTCCTCGAAGGCGCCGGCACCCACGAACGGTTCTCGAGCGAATGGATGGCCGAGGCTTTCCTGAAAACGACCGGCGGCGACGCGAAGGCGCTCCTGCTTTTGATCGGCAGCTTTCCTGCGGTTCCGCGCGCGGCGCTCGCCGCGTTTGAAATGCCGATTATGGTTCTTACCGGCGCGCAGGATAACGACAACGGTTCAGCGCGCGCCCTTGCCGATGAGCTGCGGAACGCAACTTACGTCGAAGTGCCCGGCAATCACATGAGCGCCGTGACGCTTCCCGACCTGGGTGACGCGCTGGCGCGCTGGTTCTGACAATTTTTGCGGCATCCGCCTCCGGCCTTTTCCGCCGGTTCCTGGCAAAGCCCCTCCTACTGCGCGACGATCTGTTTATAATCCGCACGCAACGCGGGCGATTTACCCTGCGCGGTTCAAAAATTGCGTCCTCACAATCGCCGCATTTCGGAGCGTTTAATACTCCAGCGGGGGCGATAGGAAGGAAAACCGATGCAGAGAATCAAATCCGCCAAATTCGTAGCCGCTCTTCTCGCCGTGAGCGCCCTCGGCCTCAGCGGCTGCGCTACGAAGAAATTTGTGAATGAGCAGGTCAGCGTCAGCGATGCCCGCGCGCAATCTCGCTTCGATCAGCAGCAAGCCCAGATAAGCCAGCTCGATAAGACGGCGCAGGACGCGCTGAAACGCGCGACGGACGCCGGCAAGCTGGCAGAGGGCAAGTTCCTTTATTCGATGGTCCTCTCGGATGACTCGATTAAGTTCCCGCTCGACAGCTCCAAACTGTCGCCGGAAGCCGAACAGCGCCTATCGGTATTCGTGGACAAGCTGAAAAGCGAGAACCGCAACATCTACCTGGAGATCCAAGGTCATACCGATGCGACTGGTGCGGACAGCACGAACGAGCGCCTCGGCGAACAACGTGCTGAAGCGGTGCGTGTGTTCATGAATAAACATGGTGTGCCGCTCAATCGCATGGCGACCATTTCCTACGGCGAAAAGGACCCGGTGGCCGATAACAAGACTCGGACCGGCCGTTCCGAAAATCGCCGCGTTGTTTTAATCGTGATGTCGTAAGTGCCATGGGCCGCGCCAGCTCGGCGCGGCCTCTTTTCTTACTAGCGGTCCGAAATCCCCCTCACGAGCTCCAAAAGGTCTGACCAGCGCCAGCGCTCCGTACCGATGGCGAAGCGCGTGCCGTCCTGTAACGACAAAGTCACGAGCCCTTCCATCTGTTTCGTGCGGCATGCTTCCGGCGCGAACGCGAGTTCCCATAGCAGCGCCTGCCTCACACCCGTGAGTCCCCGGCCGTCTTGATCGGCCGCGCGCACCCAAGCGCCGTTCCACAGCATGACCGCTTTCCCAGCCCGGCCGGCATTGATAACCGCGTTATGCACGATGGGATCGCGGCGGAGTGCGTTCTGCAGAATGCGCGCGGTGTTGCAGCCGCCGGAACCGCCGCCGCCGCCAACGCCTATGCCGCCGCCGATACCTTCGTTGTCCGCACTGACCGCGCCGGCCAGTTGCGATTCTGTCAGGATGTCGGACGTATCGGGCGCTGAGGTCTCAACAACTTCGACCGGTTCCTCGGCGGGTTTCGGCTCCGGTTTGGGGTTCGACGCTGCGGCCGCTGGCGGCGCGGGCTGCGCGGTCTCCTGCGGTGTGCCGGAGTCCCCCGGCAGCCCCGGCGGACCGGGAGGTTCCGGTGTCTCCGCTTCGACCACGGTGACGACGACGGGCGACGGTCCTGGTTCGAGGCGCGATGGATTCAGATGCAGCCACACAAGCGCGGCCACCGCCGCAACGTGGGCGCCGACGCTGATGGCCCAGCCTGGAGAAAAGCCGCGCGGCTTTTGGGAAGGTTCAGACCGCTCATCCGGCGTTGGGCCATTTCGGTTCATGCTCCAGAAAAGCATGAACCCGAGGCAACACCATGGCGGAGTGACCGCGCCCGCTCGCGGAGCGCGTGCAGAGCCTGCTTAGCGTTCTGCCGGCGTTTGTGAGGGTTGCTGTTCAGAGGCGACCTGCTTGCCGGCCGCTTCTTCCGGATGCTGGATGAAGACCTGCGTCATGTTCAGCGTGATTGCGGACGATAAAGCCGTATTCTCGCCTGTCTTCGGGTCGGGATAAGCATCCGCGACGCGGCGCATGGCCCAGTAGAATTCCGGTGAGTCCAGGCGGTCATATGCCAGATGGTGTGTGGCGTAACCGTTCGTCCAGTCGAGCAGTGTGCTTACATCGAAATAGCCGCCCATAAGGCCATCGGCTTTCGTCGACGTCAGCGAGAGGCGCAATCTCATATCGCGAATGTGCAGCGCGCGCGGGTGACCGCCTTCGATCTGCCATGCCCAGGTGATGTCCTTTTCGGGCTCGGTGATAAGCACTCCGCCCTCGATCTTACCCTTCAGCTGCTGGATGAGCGGCTTGCCGTAGCGTTCGTCGACTCGCTGCGAGCCGCCCGGTGCGGCTTTCTCGCCCGTCGCATCGAGCAGGATGGGATCGCGGCCACGCATGATCGTGACGTCGACGCTCGGATCATCGGCCAGGCTATCGACGCCGGAAATCTCGATCATCATGCGGTTATATTGGAAGCCGCGCAGGAATTTGCTCGCGAACAGCTGCACCTGACCGTCCGGTCCGCGGAAGCCCGTGTTGCATCCCGTGACGCGGTAGAACGCGTTATCGATTCCCTTCTCGCCGTCGGGGCTGGTGAAATCCTTCGGACCCACTTTGCCGTCGAGGTTCAGTCCGAGCGCCGTGTTGCCCGTCGTTTCGATGTAAGGGAATTGCGCGGGATGATCGGCCGGGAATGAGTTGAGGCCTTCACGGACCAGGATGGTGTCTTCCATCTTGCCGCCGGCCGGCCACAGCGCCTTGAAAATCTCGCGCGGCCCATGCGGGTTCAAGCCTTGTGGACATTCCGCCTTCCCATCCGCGGTTTGATAGACCGAGAAGTGCGCGTCCGCGACGACATACCCGATGCGGCCACCTTTGAGGGGCGCGGTCTCGTCGGCGTGGGCGGCGCCGGCGGCCACCAGGGCGCACAGCGACGTGGCGATAAAAGTCTTCGAAAGTATGCTCATGCGTTTTTCCTTTTCGAATGCCGCTACTCAGCCGCCGCGTCCGCCAAGATCGCGGATCCAGAACGCCTGATAACCGTTCCACCGGCCATGCCATTCGCCGGTGTTGTTGCCGAGGAAATCGCCCGCGACCCGATCCGGGCCATAAGTATAGACGGGACGATCGCGATACGCCCAAACATTCAAGGCGCCTGACTGATTCGGCTGCGCCCGGCGGCCCGTATTGGGGTCGACCCATACGGTAGACCACAAGCGGGATTCGCTCTTCGCGCCCGGGCTTGCCACCACGTAAGGCCAGGTCCGCAGACACCTTGCGATATCCATATTGCCGCATACCGCGAGCCGGTATTGTTGCGGGCTTTCCATGGTGTCGCACGGCGTCATATCGGTGGAATCTTCGCCGCAGCTGTAATAGTAGACCGTCTTGCCCTTACTGTCGGCGAGCACGTCGCCGTTCAGCGTCGCCTGGATCGTGAAGTCCTTGGGCGCCGCCGGCGCTGTCTGGGTATAGACGTTATGCCAGCCCGGCACATCGCCGCCGTCCAGCTTCGCGGCGGCCTCATCTTCCGAGTACGTGTACAGCGGCTTCTTGCGGAAAGCCCACTGGCGCACGCCAAGACCGCGCTCGACAATCGACCATTCGCCTTGCGGCTGCGCCGAATGCGGCGCGACGATGGGCAGCCAGTTTCGGGCGCAATCGTTTACGCAATTGGATTTATTCGGGCCGTCGTTGTCGGACTCATAGACGGAGTAGCGCGTATCGGTGAGCAGCATGCGCCCGCGCACGGTCGAGATCACCCGGAACCCCGGCGGGATCGCGGGCGGCGGGCCGGCCGGCTCACGGGCCGCCGGAGAATCGCCGCGGCGGGACATGGTGCTGCCGCCCAGGACATCGCCGGGGGCGCGGTCGAGCGTCGACGTATACAGCGCGTGTTTGTCGTAAGCCCACTGCTTCTTGCCGTCCTCTCGCGTGATGATCGTCCAGTTGCCGACCGGCTTGGCGTCATCGGCCGCATAAACCGGTGGCCAGTAGGCGACGCAACTCACGCGCGTTTCGGGATCGGGCAGATCAAGCCCACCCGGATAAGGGCTCATGAGGCCGGCGCTCTTCAGCACGACTTTATCGCCGCACACCGACTTGTTCTCAGGGTCGGCCGCATAGCCGTTGCGCATCGCTTTGATGGGCCACGTGTACAGTGTCTTGCCCTTGGCGTCGGCGAAGACCGGGCCTTCGAGTTCGTTGACGATCACCTGGAAGCCGGGGGGCATCGGGACGTTCACATAGCTTTCGACCGCGCGCCCGCCCGGGCGGGCATCGGCGGCAACGGAAAGATCCGCGTGACCTACAGCAAACATGCTCACCGAGAAGATGGCGGCAGCCAAACGGAAGGTCTTTTTCATCCTCGGTCCCTATCTAACGCGATCGCGATCTCAGCTTCGGACTACTTTACCACTGGAATCGAGTAGGAAATTCACACTCTTGTCAGGTTTTGTCGCACCGGAGACCTGTCTGTGGAAGCTCAATCACTCTTTAGAAAAGCAGGTTTAAGCACGAGAGCGATAATTTCCAGTAAATTCAATGCCTTATTCTCTGAACCGAGGGGACCTAGTGGTGGGGGCGGGATACAGAAACGCGCCTCCACCGGGGCGCCGAGGTCCCTTCGTAGGGCCTGACGCGAGGCGGGGCGATTGAGCCGGGCGCGCAACTTCGCGCATAGCGCGTTGGCGAGGCTTAGCGCGTCCTCGGAACGTGATGAGGAGCACGCAACACGGCTCTCGCTCGCGGATCTCGAAAGCTATAAAAAAACCGGCCTCGTCGGTCGCGGACAGCTTTTCCACGATCGAATTATGACTTACCGCGCACGTTAGCATTGTGATGATTATCGACGTCGATACGAAGCCTACGCACCTCGATCAGGATTCAGTCGATGTTCAATTCCTGTTTCCGACCCCGTTCGTCACCGCGCAGGTAAATGACCACCTCGCGATCAACCGCGATCTTGCGCAGCTGATTTTAGCGCGCGCCGAAGCGCATGCGTCGGCCTCTCTGAGCAATGTCGGGGGTTGGCAATCCGAGACCGATTTTCAGGCGTGGGCCGGCGCTTCTGGAGAAGCTGTCCTCGCCGCCGCACGCGAACTCGGCAATGGGATCACGGCCCTTAGCGACCGCGGCGCGCTCAAACAAGGCGAAATCGCTTGGCGTATCAACGCCTGGGCCAACGTCAACCGCGCGGGTCATAGCAACGAGATGCACACGCACGCCGGAAGCTATTGGTCCGGCGTCTATTATGTCGATGACGGCATGGATGACGAAGCACAAACGGGGGGCGAACTGGAGCTGCTCGATCCGCGCGGCCCCGCGCCTTTGATGTACGCGCCGCAACTGAAAACCGCGATCAAATCCTGCCTCACAGCTGGGCTATCGGAGTTCCAGCGTCCCCGGTCGGGACAGCTTTATATGTTCCCCGCGTGGCTGTACCACGGCGTACGCCCTTATCTCGGCGCGCGCGCGCGGATCTCCGTCGCGTTCAATCTTTGCGTCTGACGAAATAGATGGCGCCCCAATACGTCCGGGCACATGCATTTTCACATCGGGGCGATCGCGCTTAAGGATGCGCGCAGTTTAAAACACCCTCACCGCGCAATTTAGAAAAACATGCGGACGCCAGCGACGAGACGGCGTGCGCTGACAGGGTTTCCGGCCGCACGTGCGACATCCGCGGTCGCGCCCGTCTTACGTTCAAAACTCATGCCGAGATAGGGCGCGAATTCACGCTCAATTTCGTAGCGTAACCGCAATTCAGCTTCGACAGACGACAAGCCAGAACCTAGGTGCAGTTCCGGTACGTCTTGTGCCGCAATATCGATCTCGGCGCGCGGCTGCAAAACCAAACGCTGCGTTATATTGAGATCGTAGTTGCTTTCCAGACGTCCATGAACGTCACCCTTGTTCGAAACAAAGAGCGCGGCGCCAACTTTGAACCAATACGGGGCCAATCCTTCCACCCCGAACGTTGCATATCCGCGCGATGGCTTTGGCTCGATGTCATAGCGCACGCCGGCCTGCAGATTGAAATAAGGTCCGATCGCACGGGCATAGAGCGCCTGAAATTCGGCGCTTTCGAGAGCCCCATTGAGATCGCCCTCGCCCTTGACCTTGAAGACAGCGCGGTTGATGTCGCCGCCGTACCAGGCCTCGCCCTCCCAACGGTAGCTCTCCTCGCCCTTACGAGATTGGAGCTCGAGAATATTTACCATGACCAAAGATGCGGGCGCGCCGCCGTGTTCTTCGCGCAAGACAGCGCGCGCCGCCGCCATCGCCTGCCGATCATAGACGCGATCGGCGGCATGGTCGGCGACGGTGGGTAGAACGTCGCTCTCATAAACCGGAATGTAGTCCATCCCCATGGAATCTTTTTTAGGGACTGGGGATGTGTCGGGCTCACCCATCGGGTTCTTGTAATAGAGAATACGCCCCTTATCCGCGGGAGCAGTGTCGGCCTCGTAGACGGGGATGTAGTCCATTCCCATGGAATCTTTTTTCGGCACCGGCGAGATGTCGGATCCCCCCATCGGGTTCTTGTAATGAAGAATCCGGCGCTTCTCGGCCACGGGCGGCGCCGAATGCTGACTGTGATCGTGGTCGGTAGAGGTCTGGGGGGCGGGTTGTGCGGCAGCCGGCTTTACCGCCGCCCCGTGATCGTGAGCGTGATCTTGCGCGTTCGCCGCATGGACAAGCAAGATCGCTCCAAGAAACGCGAAGATCCTCACATCGCATCTCCTTCGAGGGGCCGAATACTGACCACCTGAAACATGCCCGCGTGCATGTGATAGAGCAGATGGCAATGAAACGCCCAGTCACCCGGCGCGTCCGCAGTCAGGTCGAAGGTGACCTTGCCGCTTGGCGCGACATTGACGGTGTGCTTGCGCGGCTTGTTCCCGGGCTTATTGGTGACCAGCTCGAAGAAGTGACCGTGGAGATGAATCGGGTGTTGCATCATCGTGTCGTTGACGAGGGTGATGCGGACACGCTCATTGGTCCGGAAGGCTATGGGCGCTTTGACCTCACTGAACTTCTCGCCGTCGAACGCCCACATAAAGCGTTCCATATTACCAGTGAGATGGATTTCCAGGCTGCGGGACGGCTCGCGCGTATCCGGGTTCGGATGAAGCGCGGCCAGGTCAGTGTAGACAAGAACCTTGTGGCCGACATTTTCGAGCCCCAATCCGGGCTCGCCCAGCCGGTCCTGGGCCATCGGCGCGATCATCTGCACGCCGGGTCCCATTTTGACCTGAGGCGCATTCTTGGGATCGCGCATATCCATATCGCTATGGTCCATGCCGGCCGGTGACGACGGGCTTGGGGCCATCGCCATTCCTTGGTTCGGCTGCGAATGGTCCATTTCGCTATGATCCATTCCGGGCATTTGCGAATGGTCCATTTTCGAGTGGTCCATCTGGGAATGATCCATCCCCGCCATGCCATGGTTCATACCGCTCATGTCCATGCCCATGTCCTTCATGGTCAGCAGCGGCCGCGCGCGGAGCGGCGGCACCGCGGCCGTCATCCCCTCGCGGGGCGCAAACGTCCCAACGCCCATGCCTGAGCGGTCGGTTGCTTCCGCGACTAGCGTGTAAGCGCGGTCGTCAGGGCGAACGATAACGTCGTATGTTTCGGCCACCGCGATCTGGAACTCTTCGACATCGACCGGACGCACGTTTTCGCCGTCGGCTTGCACGACGGTGAGAGTTAAGCCGGGAATACGGACGTTGAAAATCGTTTGAGCCGCGGCATTGATAAAGCGCAAGCGCACGCGTTCGCCCGGCTTGAATAGCCCTGTCCAGTTGTCCGACGGCGCGTGACCGTTGACCAGAAATGTATATGCGGCGCCCGTGACATCCGAAATGTCGGTGGGGTCCATGCGCATCTTGGCCCAGTCCAACCGCTCCTTCAAAGGAAGGTCCTTGCCCGCGATCAGGCTGGCGAGTGTCTGCTTCTGAAAGTTGAAGACACCCGGCTGCTGCTTGAGGCGCTTAAAGATCGTATGCGGATGCATGTCGCTGTAGTCCGAAAGCACGATGACATGCTCGCGGTCATAAGCGATCTCGTCTGCGTCTTGAGGCTCTAGGATCAAAGGTCCGTAGTGGCCCAACTGCTCCTGCAGACCTGAGTGGCTGTGATACCAGAACGTGCCCGAATGCTTGATTGGAAATTCATAGGTGAAGGTCTCGCCCGGTTTGATTCCGGGGAAGCTGACGCCCGGCACCCCGTCCATTTGAAATGGCAGCAAGACACCGTGCCAGTGAATGGAGGTATCCTCGTCGAGACGGTTGGTAACCGAAAGGCGTACGTTCTGACCTTGCCGGAGGCGCACGAGGGGCCCCGGGATGGTGCCGTTGATCGTCACCGCATGGCTGCTGCGACCGCCGATCGGCCACGACGAATGAGCGATCGTAAGCGCGACATTCGGGCCCGAGAGCGACGGCAATGCCCGCACCGTTCCGCGGTTGTTCGTTTGCGCCCAAGCGGGAAGCAGGCCCATACCGAGCGCGGAAGCGCCGAAAGCAAGGAGTCCTCTGCGATTGACCTGCGCCATTTGAGCCATCCAGTCGATAATTTGTAACGGCTCAAGAGCCGCGCGGAGCGGCCCGGCCGTGACCCGTTTGCCTACAATACGCACGAGGGACCGTCGACCCTCCTTGGCGCAAGATTTTTATGCCGAGATCTTTAGTGCTGGTCGCGGTTCGAGGTCAGAAGTTCTTCCAGACGCTGCTTGGCGCGCCTGACTTTCATCTCGATCGCTTTCGGGGTGGTATCGAGCTGCGCGGCGGCTTCCTGCTGGCTAAGCCCCGCGAACGCGGTCAACACCAGCGCTTCCTTGAGAGAGGACGGGAGCATGGCGATCGCCCGCTCGAGGGCCTGGAGCCGGCCCGCTTCGGCTCCCGCCCGCTCAGCCGCCACGTCAGGGCTCGGCTCGCTGGCTTCACGTACATCCAGGAGCCCGAAAAGCCGCGTGGCCTTCCGCCGCACGGTCTGTCTGCGTCCGAAGTCCCGGCACTTGTTAAGAGCAATCGTTCGCAGCCATGCGCCGAAATCGCGCGCGGGATCGTAGCGCTTGAGCCCGAGCCATGCCGCGACAAAGGTGTCCTGCAATATATCCAAGGAATCGGCTGCATTACCGATGTAGTGCCGGGCAATGCGGAATATCTGATCTTTATGGCGTAACACAAGAACATCGAACGCCTGCCTGCTGCCGTTCTGAGCCTCGACCGCCAGAACCGCATCAGGCTGCTCGGCCCCGGACATCAGGGAGGGTCCGCTGAGAGCGACTGCCGAATGGTCTTATCGAAGATCGCGGCCTGGTCGGGCGTGAGCGCTGCACGCATTTCCAAGATATGCAGGATCGTAAGCTCCTGCAGCCCAGCCATGGCCTCGTGAAAGTGAGAGATGGCGGTCTTCGCGGCATCGCCGTACGCACGTTCTGATTCAAGCGCGCGCGCCAGCTCAAGATTGGCCGCGCGCATCTGCATTTCCAGGTCTTTGCGGTCGAGCGCAAACTTCGCTTCGATGATGGCGATGCGCTTATCTTGCTCAGGCGTAAGGTCCAACTGGTGGTGCAACATATCGTGCACGCTGGCAGCCTCATGCCCGCGATCGGACCGGAGCCCCATTCCTATCCACACGCCGGTCGCAAGCGCGGCCAGCGTTAGGGCAATGACAGCAATCGCCGTCCGCGCGGAACTCACGAGCTGCTTCCGAGCAGAAGCGTTGACGGCGCCGGCAGCGTGCGCAGCGAAAAGGCGTCAAGCCCCGGCATGGCGGAAGCCCCGTCGAGGCGATAACCGCCGAGGGCGATGCCCCCGACCACGGCTATTGCTACAACGCCGGCTTGACACCCCAGAACGAGATGGCGCATGCGAGTCACTTGTTCGTCCGCAGCCACGCGCTGCCACACGGCTGCTTCGAGCCCGTGCAAGGGCGTGGCGGCCACGGATTCTCTGAGCACTTCGAGGTCTTTTTCGAGCATGTGGGCCTTACCGCTATTCAATCTTAATACGCACGCACGGGCGGCAACCCTCGCCAGCGAGGGAAAGGCCCAGAGACTGCGTACTTACTATATCACCGACACGGGCCATGCATTCCAGCCGGGAGCTTTCGATGAAACCTTACAAGACATTAGCCGTCCTGGGCGTCTCTCTTCTCCTGGCGCCGCAGCTAGAAGCAGGAACCACCAATGAAGGCGCGCGCGCCCTGATCCTCATCGCTGATCATAGTCACAACCATGGAGACCAAGCCGGCGCCAAAGGCAAAGGTGTCGTCAACTCGGTCGATGCGGTAGGACATAAGCTCAATATGTCGCACGAACCCATTCCCAGCCTCGGCTGGCCCGCGATGAAAATGGACTTCGAGGTTGCGCCCTCCGTGGATCTCAAGTCCGTCGAGGCCGGAACCCAAGTTGAGTTCGTGGTGGGTAAGAACAAGGCCGGCTTGCCCGAGATTCAGTCAATTCAGTCCGTGAGGAAGTAAATCCATGTCGCACCTCAAATCCCTGAGCGTCGCTCTCTGTATGATCGCCGCCGTGCCGGGCAGTGCGCTTGCGCATGCCGAACTCATCAAATCGGAACCGGCCGCGGACGGAACCCTGGCGGCCGGCGCAAAAGAGATCCTCTTCACCTACGACGAGGAAATTCAGCCAGCGGCCTGCAAATTGACAACTTCGGATGGGAAGGACGTCGCCAATCTTGGAAAGCCTCACGCCGAAGGCGTGGTGCTTCATATCCCGATCGCCAAGATGCTGCCGGCCGGCCGTTATAGCGTCGCGTGCCGTGTCGTTGGTCCTGACAGCCATCCGATCAACAGCTCCGTCGCGTTTGTCCTTTCAGACGCCAAATAGTCACTCAACATTGGAAAGGAGATCGTCATGCGTCGCGCTGCTCTCTCTTTATTTGCTATCGCAATATCCCTGTTTGGCCTGTCGCCGCTGGCCTGGGCCCACGTGACGGTGCGTCCTGCCGAGGCTCAAGCTGGGGCGGAAACGACATATACCGTGCGCGTGCCGACGGAAGGCCAGTCTGCGACCACGTCGGTGGAAGTTGAAGTACCGGCGGGTGTCACGATTATTTCCGTCGCGGGAGATCCAAAATCCTACGAAATGAAAAAGACCGGTGACCGCGTGACGTCTATCGTCTGGAAAACAGCGATCCCGCCCGAGCAACGCGCCGAATTGAATTTCGTAGCCAGGAACCCGGCAAGCGGGACGGAAATCACTTGGAAAGCGCACCAGTATTTCGAGGATGGAACGCACGCGGCATGGGTCGAAGCCAAGGGCAGCAAGCGCCCCGCCTCTCTGACAGCCCTTAAAGCGCCTTAGCAGCGCAGAAATCGCGGGAGGCGGTCCATGGACGCCGATGCATCGACATGGACCTACCTCGCGGGCCTGAACAGATGGGCGCTGTATGCACTCATGCTTCTGGGAGCGGGCTCCGCCGTCTTCGTCGTCCTGACGCCGATGCCGGCGCGCATCGCCGCCATCGCGATGCGCGCCGTAAGAGCCTTCGCGCCGCTCACGGCGGTGAGCTTCATCATCGCGGTCGGGCTTGGCGGCGCCGAGATCATGACAGGTACCGTGGACATTCTTTGGTCGCCAGATACCTGGTCGATGGGAGCGAGCACGTCCCTTGGAAAGAGTTCGGCGCTCGGCGTGCCCGCCATGGCGCTTTTGTGGGCTGGGGCGTTTTTCGGGCGCAAACCTTTTCTCGTGGCCGGCGCCACCGGCGGAATACTGAGCTTCCTTCTGACAGGCCACGCCGCAACGGCGGAGCCCGCCTGGCTCATGGCGCCTGCCGTTGCGCTGCATCTCCTAGGCGCGGCGTATTGGCTTGGGGCGTTAGCACCCCTCCACGGCGGCACGCGCGACATTGACCCTGGCGCGGCGGGGGCATTGATCACAGCTTTTTCCGTGCGCGCGCTGTGGCTGGTCTTCGCCATTGTCGTGTCAGGGATCGTGATCAGCTGGGTACAACTCGCAACACCGGCGGCGATCGCGACGAGTACCTATGGTGTGCGCCTCGCGGTAAAGCTCGCACTCTTTGCGGGCCTGATTGTGTTGGCTGCGTACAACAAGCTGGTCCTGACGCCGCGCATCGTTGCGGGCGAGTCCGAGGCATTCGATGGCTTGCGCAAAATCATCCGCGTGGAATTTGTGCTGATCCTCCTCGTGATTGGAGCCGCAGCCTCGCTCACTCTTACCGAGCCACCCCGCACACAGCAAAGTCACACGCGCTGAGCTGATGGGAGGAACGTATGCGGATCGCATGCGTTGGCGCGCAAGTCACAGGTGGCGCCACGGCCGTGAGCGTCAATGCGACGCTCACGGCCGTATTTTAGGTGTCCAGACGAACGACACGCAAACGCAGTGAATTTGCGATCACGCTCACCGAGGACAACGCCATCGCAGCGGCCGCAATGATCGGTGACAAGAGGATGCCAAAAATCGGGTAGAGCACGCCGGCGGCAATCGGCACGCCGGCTGCATTGTAGACGAAGGCGAAGAAGAGGTTTTGCCGTATATTTCTCATCGTTGCCTGAGACAATTGTCGAGCACGAACGATCCCGACCAAGTCCCCCTTTATAAGGGTCACGCCCGCGCTTTCCATCGCGACATCTGTGCCCGTACCCATCGCCACACCAACATCCGCGGCGGCAAGCGCGGGCGCATCGTTCACCCCGTCGCCCGCCATCGCAACTACGCGGCCACTCGCCTTGAGGCGTTGAACGACGGCGCTCTTCTGATCGGGTAACACTTCAGCTGCGACTTCCGAAATATCGAGGCGCCGCGCGACCGCTTCCGCGGTGGTGCGGTGGTCCCCTGTAAGCATCACCACATGGACACCCTGCTGCTTGAGGGCCGCAAGGGCCGCCGGTGTCGTGGCTTTAATGGGATCTGCAATTGCGATCACCCCCGCCGCGCGGTTGTCGACGGAGACGTAGATGGCCGTTGCGCCGTCGGCGCGAAGCTTGTCGGCCGCTCCCCGCAGTCCGGAGACGTCGATGTCGAGGCTCGTAAGAAAGGCATCCTGTCCCAACACAACCTTCTTTCCACCGACGGTGCCGACCGCGCCTTTTCCTGTGGGAGAATCAAAGTCGGTTACGACAGGAATGCTCAGGCCGCGCCGCTGCGCTGAATTTACAATCGCAAGCGCCAAGGGATGCTCACTTGCCTGTTCCACGCCCGCTGCAAGCTGCAAGATATCGTTCTCAAGCATGCCCTGCTCGGCCAAGATTGCAGTGACGGAAGGTTTGCCTTCGGTCAACGTTCCGGTCTTGTCGACGACAAGCGTGTCGATCTTTTCCATGCGCTCCAATGCTTCGGCATTCTTGATCAGAACGCCGTGTTGCGCGCCGCGACCGACGCCGACCATGATTGACATGGGCGTTGCCAAACCAAGCGCACACGGGCACGCGATGATCAGAACGGCCACGGCCGCAACGAGGCCATAGGAAAACCTCGGCTCGGGCCCAAACACCACCCAAGCGGCGAAAGCGGCAAGCGCGATCCCGATCACGAGTGGAACGAACCAAGACGAGACCTGATCGGCCATGCGCTGGATCGGAGCGCGACTGCGCTGCGCATCGGCGACCATCTGGACAATGCGCGCAAGCATCGTCTCGTGGCCGACCTTTTCGGCCGTGATCACGAGAGCACCGGTTTGATTGATGGTGCCCCCGATCACGGATGCATTTATCTCCTTGGTGACAGGCATGGACTCGCCGGTAACCATGCTTTCATCGATCGACGACCGTCCTTCGACGACTTTGCCGTCAACCGGCACTTTCTCACCGGGACGGACTCGCAGGCGATCACCGACCCCTATGAGATCCAGCGCCACTTCCTGTTCCGTACCATCCGCAGAAATGCGGCGCGCCACCTTCGGCGCGAGTTTGAGAAGAGCTTTGATCGCACCGGACGTCTGCTCGCGCGCACGAAGCTCAAGGACCTGACCTAAAAGCACGAGCACGGTAATGACGGCCGAGGCTTCAAAATAGACCGCGACGGCCCCCTCTGCTGAACGGAATGCTGCCGGAAAGACGCCGGGAAAGACCGCAGCCACAACGCTGTATATCCACGCGACACCCGTCCCCATGGCGATCAAAGTGAACATGTTCAGCTTGCGCGTCACGACCGACTGCCAGCCGCGGACGAAGAAAGGCCAGCCGGCCCACAGCACGACCGGAGTCGCCAGGGCGAATTGCAGCCACGTCGCGAATTGCGCCGAAATATAGTGATGCAGATCGAAGAGATGGCCGCCCATCTCCACCACAACGACCGGGAGCGCCAAGACGAGGCCGATCCAGAAGCGCCGGGTCATGTCGGCAAGTTCAGGATTGGGGCCGCTGTCCGCCGTCACCGCGACCGGCTCAAGCGCCATGCCGCAGATGGGGCAAGACCCGGGTCCGACCTGTCGAACCTCCGGATGCATCGGACAGGTATAGATCGCGGTTTCATCGGCCGGAGCGGCCAGCTTAGGAGACAGGTATTTTGCCGGATCCGTCTCGAACTTCGTGCGGCATCCGTTGGAGCAGAAGTAAAATGTTTCGCCCGCGTGCTGCGCCTTATGCTTCGCCGTGGCGGGGTCGACGTCCATGCCGCACACAGGATCCTTGGCGACCGAAGTCACAGCGGAGGTCCTAGCGTGCCTGGCACAGCATGAGCCGTGCGTGGCGCCCGGGGCGGCGCCCGCATGATGATCGTGAGCGTGGCTATCGTGAGAATGTTTGTCGGCCATATCCGCGCCTCAAAATACCCCTGTGGGGTATATCATCCCTTGCAAATATACCCCCTACCGGTATAGGTCAAGTATGCACAAAAAAGACCCAGGACCGACCCTTAAACGTCTCAAGCGCATCGAAGGTCAGGTCCGCGGCCTTGCGCGGATGGTCGAGGAAGATCGCTACTGCATCGACATCATTACGCAAATTTCCGCCGTCCGTGCCGCCCTTCGGCGCGTGGAGGACGATCTTCTTGAAGTGCACGTGTCCCACTGTGTGCAAGGGGCCGTGGACTCGGGCAGCCCGGCCGATCAGAAGAAAAAAATCGCGGAACTCGTCGAGACGCTCCGGCGCACAAGTCGTTAGCCGCCGAGAATTCGTTCTCGCGGACCATCCACGCCAATTGTTTCTAGTCAGCGCGTGCCTTGGGTTGCGGAAGCGATAGACCTGGCAAACCGCATGGCATCTGTGTCCGCCATCATCGCGCATTTCATGGGCGCGTCTCCATATGAGAGTGCAAAGGCTATCGGGCCTCAAATGCTGGGTAGTTGAGACTCGTCAACCACGGCCACATGCATCGGGCGTAGAAAGCCAAGCGCCAAACTTTGCAAACTCTGTGAGCTAGAATCCTGTCGCGGTTATTGGGCGGGACCAAAGGCCCGCCTTATTAAATCACCGAGACGTCGGCGGACGCCGACGAACAAATGTGGAATGAGAGAATGGTGCCCGGAGCCGGAGTTGAACCAGCGACACGCGGATTTTCAAGCCTTCCTCACTCTATATATACCAACGGCTTAACCTCCGCCGGAACCACAGCGGAACCATCTAGTTTTTCCAATGGCTTGGGCCCACTTTCCGCCCATGCCGCTCTTCGAAGAAGACGCCCACCTCTGTGAGCTTTACGAGGTCCTGGACTACACGATTGCCGGGCTAAAGGCATCGCGGCATACGCACCTGCACATCTTTTGCCGGCGGTGCAAAAACTCCGCTGAACCGAACATCGCCGAACTCAACTGGCCCGACCATTGGCACCTGGGCGACCTCGCGCGCCGCTTCGTATGCCAGGCGGCCCTGCCGGAGGCTCAGGGCGGCGGCCGCTGCGGCGCGCGCTTCCCACGCATCGAGGCCTACCGCTTTTCGCCCTACGGCCCGGGGCTCTCGTTCAGCACCTGGGGCGGCGGATCGGCCAGCTACCGGGGCGCCGTGCGGGCGCCGGACTACCAGCTTGTGAAAGGCCGCAAGCGATAGCGGACCTCTGAAACGCAAAAAGCGCCCACCCCGGCCGAACCGGAGTGGGCGCGAAAAACCATTTTAACGATTTTGGGGCGTTCAGACCTTTTTAAGCACCTGGATTCTGGTGTAATCTGCGATTGGCACTGTGGCGTCTGAACACGGCTTCGGGGCAAGGCTCCCACTGAAAGGTGGGCGACCACTCTCCTGTCGTGCCCTCGATGAAGTTCGGAACCCGCTGTGCCGCGCGGCCTGCCAGCCGTGCGCGACAGCTATCATGGCGGTGCCTGAAAGGGGTACTGACATGAGCCCGGAAGTTTACAAAGCAGCGATGTTGTTCATCGCAGCAGCGACTCTGGTGGTTTCCGCCCTGACCTATATCGCCTCGATGTAGTCTGGGAAAACCCCCGAAGGCCTTTAGATCTGGACTAAACTTACTGTCCGTCAGTGCAGTCCGAAATAAATAGGTCCGGGTCGTTAACACTCAGAGCCGCGCGCTATGGAGATAACCGCCGGCTCCTCTTCCAGGTTCCCGCAAATCCCCCGGAAAAAAATGTAGCCCCAGGCTGCCACCTGGGGCTTTAACTTTTTAGGCGTCGTGGGACATTGGGAAGAAAGAGGTCTGCCCTGAACCCTCAGTTTACGAGCGGATCATAACGCCCATTTCACTTAGGTCAAAACATTTTCATCCTGTAATCTTTGTCACAGAACGCTGTCCTTTCCTTTGAAAAGCCATAGTTTTTTAACGTTTCGCAAGAGGGCGATGCGCCCTGCGCATAGCTGGAAATTGCGCGCGGGGCGGGTAATAGCACCTACGAGAAGGTCAAGCCCAGGCACACGGCCAGGAACTTGAGCGCGGCGGGGCGCTGGCTGACCTTAGTGAGAAGGTCCACGAACTGGTCCGGCGTAATGCCGCCGCGGAACACGAGGATATGCGCGATCTGCGTCGCCTCGGAGTTGGTGGCCACGGTCACAAATTTGCCGGTGGGACACGTATAGTCCACTTCGTACACCGTCACGGCCTCGCCGGCCGCGGCGGGCGGCGGCGCAGGTGCCGGCGCCTCCGCCCCGCGCGCGCCGAAGATCGGAATGAACAGCAGCAGAATCACGATCGTCAGAAACGTGGCCAGCACCACCTTCTTGCCCAGGCCCTTCTCCCAATCGTCGAAGAAGCGATCGACTTTGTCGGTCAGTCCGTAGCCGCTCATGGGTCAGTCCTTTTCGGTGATGTTGACGCCGGCGCAGGCGGGCGCGGCGAGGATGGCGGCGACAGATGCCAGGTCACGGCGGCACTCCGCCCCGGCCTTGGTGATCGCCACGACGGCAAGCGCGCCGATACGGTCCGTCGCCGTGGACAGATCGGGCCGCGGCGGCTCATCGGCACAGGTGAGAAGGGACGCGGGCACATGGCAGCGCTCCACGATCGTGCGTTCAGGGATCTCCGGCGGCCGGTGTCCGCAGGCCGCTAAAAGCGTCGCGCATGACAGGAGACAGAAGGCGGTCGTTCGTTTCATCGTGCGGCGCATTGGCGATCTGCCTCATAAGGTCGGAATATTTTTCATCGGCCGCGCTCTTGGCGGCTTCGTTCGCGGCCGCGCGCTGCTCGGCGTCGGCCACCTGCGCGTCCTTGCGCGCGAGGGTGCGCTTGGCCTCATCGGCCGCATGGCGGTTGATGACGGCCACGATCTCCGCCTTGTCGCGCTCGGACCGCAGTTGCTTCACGTAGAAGAAGCCGGCGGCCGCGAGCCCGAAAAGAAAAAGGCCGCCAATGAGTTTGACGGCCTGTTTGGCGATCCATCCTTGCAGCATCATCCGAGCTCCATTTGCCGCCACCATTTGTGGATGCGCTCCACATAGGCCTGGGTTTCGTGCGCGTTCGCGGGGCCGGTCACGGCCGCGAGGCAAGGCGCAATCTGTGGCCAGAGCTTCGAACCGCCGCACTTGGTTTGCGCTTTCAGGATGTTGCCGGTGCCCGCGTTGTAGGATGCGGCCGCGAGGTCGTGCCGCTCGAGCGGCGTGCGCTGCGCGGACCAGGTGCGCCGCAGCTTCGCCATGTAATAAGCGCCAGCATCGATGGCCGCGTCATCGTGAGGCGAACCGGCGATGCCGAGTTGCCGCTGCATGTCCGCCCAGGTCGACGGCATGAACTGCGCGAGGCCGCGCGCGCCGACCGGCGACACCGCGTTCGGATCGAGGCGGCTTTCCTGGTACAGCTGCGCTTTCCACAGCTTCCAGTGCGGCAAATCCGGCCACCAGCGTTTCACCGCCTGCTGGATCGGACGGTCGTACTTATCCGTAAATCCAAGCGGCCAGGATGGCGAAGGCCAGAAGGCGCAGGCCAAAATAACGAGACATGGAAGCAGGATCCGTCTCCATCGTGTCATAGACGTGCTCCCAATCGATCTTGTTTTTCCGGTCGTAGAAAACGCCCACGCGGTACAGCGAATAAGCCGCCACTGCGAACGTCAGTGTCTTGGATACGAGGCTTAAGGAAATGATGCCGAGGTCTTCGGTCGGCGCCAGGCTCGCCGCGGATTTTACGGCGGCGGCGACCGTTGCTAGGAGGGTGAGAAGGTCTTCCATGGGAGTCCTAAATATCGATTTTGTGCGCGCGGTAGATGATCACCCACGCCGCGATCGCGAGGCCGCCGCCCACCCCGGCGCCGTTGCGGAAATACAGTGCGGGCTCGCCGGCCAGAAGGCCGAACAGCGCGAACAGGATGCCGAAGGTGATGGCGACGGCGCAGGTGGTCGACACCGTCACAACGGCATCGAGCCGGCGGTTGCCGGCGAAGAGCGGAAAATCATTCATTGTTGTCCATCCTCCAGGTCATCCACCACATGGCGGCGGAGAAGATGAGACCCAGGATTACGCCGGCCCAAGCGCCGGTGGTGCCCGCGCCGAACGGACCCAGGACGAAAAAGCCGGCGATGGCCAGCACCGCGCAAGTCAGCGCGGTGCTGGCCAGTCCGATGAGAACGTCGCGCTTCCAGTTGCCCGAAAACATCAGGCGGCTTTCTTTCGCGGCCGTTGGGTGTAGGGCGCCACCGGTTCGGGGTAGCGCGCGAGGATTTCGCGGGCCTTCCCATTCATGCGGGCGACCATCTTGAAGCGCGTCTTCGGCGGGCGATCGTCGAACTCTTTACCTTGCAACTGCGCGTCGCGGATGACGGAGAGGCACGACAGCGCCTTGGTGACGTGGTGGAGTCCGCTTTCCGGGTCGATGTCCTCACCTTCCCACCAGGCCATCAGGTGGCGCATGGCGGCGTCGTAATAGACCGACGACCGCACACCGGCCACGCGGTAGTTATGGCGGCCATATTTCAGCGCGCCCTCGAGCATGCCGAGGCCCATCTCCATCACCACGGCGGCGGAAACCGTCGACAGCGGGGATTTTGTCAGGCCAATGGCATCCTTGGGGTTGGTGTCCTTCGTTCCGGAAACAAGAAGCCCGGCACTCTGGCCGGGCTTTTTCTTATTCGACTTACGTTGTGAAGTTCGCCGCATCGGTTGCGTTACTCCTTCGGGGTGTTGAAAATAAAAAACCCGCCTTTCGGCGGGTTCGGTTGAATGCTGGGAGGAAGGTTTACCGGGCGCCGGCCTTCCACCGGTCATAGAACTCCACGATTTTGCGGAGTTCGTCGATCGCCGCATCGCATTTGATGCGGTTCGCGCGCCAACTCACCACGACAACGTTGCCGGGCACGTAGCCAAGCGCATTGTCGACGCGATCGAGCGTGGGCGAATTGTCGTTAAAGCCACCGTTTGACAATCGAATATCGATGCCGAGCACGGGACAGGTCTTTGGGATGACTATGTCGGCGCGACTCAAGGAGAACTCTATTCCTTTGAGCCGCGCACGCCGGCGCGCAAGGTTCAGAAGTCGGCGCGTCGGGTCCTTGTGATGACTTCTGCGCCTAATTTCCCTGATCCGAGGCCTATTCTCGGCGGCATATCTCTTGATCTGGAGTTTGACCTTCTCTTTGTTGGCCTCACGGTATCGCTTGGTCCGCTCCGCCGCAGTTAAAGGTCGATCTGGAAGTATCCGCCGCATAGGTACCCCCGCCCCATCAGGCCCGCCACTTTCCGTCCCACATAGTAACAATAGCTCGTTTACCATTGGAATACGTAAGAATGTGGCTGTGGGACCAACTCGAAGGTCCCTTGTTGTAGCCCAGGTCGAACCTGGAACTGGTCCCGGCCACATAGACGCCGTCATAAATTCCCGCGCTGTGGGAATGGCCGACGTTCGCCTTGCGGCCCATGCGCGCGAACGCCAGCGGCGAAGCCCGCGTGCCGTTCGGCCCAGCATGGCCGTGCATCCCGCATTCGATGCCGTCTCCGGCCTTCGGGCACAGGATGTAACTCTCGTCTTCGTTCAGGAAGCGAACGCCGTGGTCCTTGTGCGAACGCTCCACCGCCCACCGCAACAGATTGAAACTGCGGTCCTCAGTTCTGATCGCCCGCAGCGTCGCGGCCTGCGCCTCGAGATAGAACTCGGCGTTCACCGGATCGCGGCGCCAGTCCGCCTCCCGTAGCCACCGGCCCATATGCTGGTTGTGGTTGCTTTCGACCGAGATGGACTCGCACCAGGAGCGGCGCGCGTCGGAAAAGAACAGGCCGACAAGCGCCACTTCGTCGGCCACGCGTTCTTTATCCTCGACGAAGCGCCGGTAAACCTCGTGCGGATCCTTCGCGTCATGGTGATTCCGCGCGTGCATATCCAGCACGTCATGGAAGAACTGCTTGTGCGGCCGCAGGGCGTCGAGCATGCCGCCTTTGCCCCACGCCAGCTTGCGCACCGTCGGGTCGATTTGCGCAACATGCACATCGCCCCAGGTGATGGCCTCCACGCGATGTCCGGTGTTGAGTTTCCCGCGCTCCACCTTGACGTCGAGGTCGTAGAACGTGCCGGACTTATCCGCATTGATCTGGCGGCACCACCAGTTACCCTTATCGTCCACCTCCACTAGAAGCGCGCCGTAGGCGTGATGGAACTCGGCCTTCAGGCCGGCTTTACGCTGAATGTAGTTGCGCTGCGTGACCGCGGCCGTGGTGTAGTTGAACTTGGTCCCCGACATCTTCGCCGATGCGATGGACTGCATGGCGATCTTGGTGTGCGGAAAGATGCCGCTATTGCGGCCGGTGTAGGATTCGAAGCCGGACAGCGGGCGTTCCGCCGTCGGCATGATGTTGGCCTCGCCGCACCACATCAGGCCCGGCGCAAGACATACCCGCTTGTCGCTTTCATAACCTTCGATGAGCGGGTCGAACCACAGGTCATCGAAGTCGGAAGCATGCGCCGAGCCCACCTTGCGGCCCGCGCTCGCGTAAGCGCCCTTGTTGTAGGTGAAGCGGCTCACCAGGACTTTGGCGTCATAGTGATCGGCCAGCGCCAGCAGCCCATCCCACACCGCGGCGTTGACCTGGGTGTTGTTCTGGGCCGCGGTTAGGATGTAGCGGCTGACCTTTCCCGCGCGAGGAAGCGGGAAAGCTTCCGTCTCGAACAAGCCGTCACGCCCGCCCATCAGCGGTTTAAGGTGCTCGGCCTTCTTTTCGCCGGCGGCCGCGGCGATCGCCGACGGCGTCAGCCTCAGACGCTTCGCGCCCGTGAGCCGCTGTTTGAGGCTGGTCTCCGCCCATCCCAGCGTCCGCGCGGCCTGAGCCTTGTTGCCATTGGCGGCGGCGAGCGCGTCCAAGGCCTTCTGGCAATCGGCGGCATAACGTTTTTTTCCGGCGGCTGAAAGCATTGGACCTCATAAAAGCAAAACGCTCCCGCCTGCGAAGACGGGAGCGTTGCGAAAATTAAGACGTGTGGGCGCTTGCTACTTCGTCGCCATTTCGAAGAAGAGCTTCACCACCAGGCTAATGGCGCCGCAGGCGATGCTGATGGCGATCACCAGCATCTGCGTTTTCATGCCGTCGATGCGCTCATGCACGCGTGTGAGCGCGCCGCGGAAATCCGCGACCGTGCCGCGGATCTCCGTCATGCGCTCGGTGCAAACGGCCTCATGGGCTTCGATCTTGGCGAGCGCGCGAACGCCGGCGGCCCCTTTTGGGCCGTGACTTTCTTCACTCATCCGTTGCCCACCGGCCACGCGGCGATGACCGCGTCGAGCTCATCGGCTGAAAGGATTTCCATGCCCACCAGCACCACCAGCAGCGAGACGGCTTTATTGTAGACAAAGCCCGACGACATCCCGCCCTGATACCGCGTGAACACAGAGCGGCCGAGCGGGGTCGAGGCGGCGGCTTCAACGGCAAGTTCGATCTCGCCGTAACGCCACATGCCCGCCATCTCCTGCTCTTCGAGCGTGCCCTCCGGCGCCGCGACACGGCCAAGCGCGCCGCCGTCCTCCGCGTTGTAGCAAAGGTCCTGGAACTGACCGAAGGTGAGGTCGCGCGGTTGCGGGGGCGGCGGATCGCTCGGCGCGGTGTAGTGTTGATACGCCACGCCCGCGGCCGACGTGATGCGCACGAGATCGCCATCGGCCGGCGATCCTGGAATGACTTCCGGCGAGCCCTCGTGGGGGAAACAAGAGACTTTTTCGATGACCATAATTACAGACCCAGCCGGTACATCACCGCGCTATAGGCGGTGGCGGTGGAGTTGGTGATGCTCGCGGAGTTCTTCGCCTCGATGAGGAGGCTCCTCTTGAACTGCAACATCGGGGTGTTTTGCATCTGACGCCAACCCGGGATGTAGCCATCGCTCGTATACAATTCACTGAGCGTTGCCTTGTCGGAAGCAAGCGCCTCAGTGTCGACCTTGATGTATTGCAGCGAGGTCGTGAAGTCAGAGCCGGTCTTGACTTGTGACAGAAGGCAGCATCGATCGCCGGATGCCCCGACAATAGCGATGGTATGCACAACTCCATCGACGGTGATGCGGAACGTGGTGGTGTGCGCGCCGCCGAGTGTTGGACCAACGATGGCGGCGACGAATCCCTTTCCGGACGTGACGCTCAGGAGCGTTTTGTAGGTATCTGCTGTCCAGTTCGTTTGATCCTGCAGGCCACGCCGCGCCATTTCCGTGAAGAAGCCCGTCGTCGCGGACGTCCATTGCCCCGGCGCCGCATCGTAAATGATCAGGTTCGCCGCCGTCGGCGTGGCCGGCATCAGTTGCCACGGCTCCTTGAAGTGAATCCCGCCGCCACCGCCGAATTTCAAGCTCGCTCGCACCGTCATTAGCACACACTCCAGTTCGTTCCCGACGGCCGGCGGATGAAGTCGGCGGAGAAAAAGTTGATATCGGCAATGAAGTCTTCATCCGCCACGCCGTCCATGATGCTGTCGGTCGCGGCGGGGTTGACGGTGATGTTGTTGGTTTCCGAGGCCCCATCGACATCGATGATCTTCACCTTGCCGTCGGCGGGGAGGTTCACCTGCACCGCGCCGGTGGAGGTGCGCACCATGATGATGTCGCTGTCGACCGCCGTGACTGGACTGTCGCTGTTGGTCACCACGCGGGCGGCATTCCAGTACGCGGGCCCGCGCGGCCCTTCATCGCCGGACAGTGAAACCGTCCATGCGATGTGCGTGCCGGAGCCCACGTAATCGTCGGTGTCTTCCACCGTGAACGACAGCACCCGCGTGCCGCTGTTGTAGGCGGACACAACGCCGATCATGTAATTGGACACGCTCGCGGCGGCGGTGATTCGCTGGCCGAGCACGAAGGCCTTTTCGTCGCTCCCGGACAGCGTCAGCGTCTTGGCGCCGGTGCCGATGCTGGCGCTGGTCGTCGAGGAGCCCGTCAGGGGCGCCAGAAGCGCCGCGCGCACATCGTCCTGCTCATCGATCAGCGCCGTCATCAGCGCGACGAACTCGGCATAATAATCTCTGCCCTTCTTCGCGATGAGATCGTCGAGAAGGTCGGTCAATTCAATCATGGAAGTCCTTTAAGCCGCGAGTTCGCGGATTTGCATGGCGGACGCGTAGAACCGCACGTTCGTGAGCGCGTAGGGCTCGGGATTGATCGGCATGCCGTAAATCGTTGTGCGATAGCGAAGCGGCGCGCCGCCATTCGGGAACGGCACCACAATGATGTCGCGCGAACAGCCGATGGTGCGCTTGATGTCGTCCCAAGCAGCGATCGCTTCATCGCGCGTGATGTTCGGCAAGTTCATATTCATCACCCGGTAACTGCGCCCGCGCTTGGTGCGCACGCTCGCTTCGGTTGGCGTGATGACAGACGTGTCGACCCACTGCGTCGATAAATTAAACCCGATATTGTATTGGAACTGCTCGCCGCGCCCGACGAAGGCCCGGCCGCAGGCGATGCCGGCGATCAAGCTGTTCGTCGGATTGCGGAACGTCATGCGCGAATAGCGCGCCGACTTAATGCCGCCAAGATCGAACAACTTAAATGGCACATACGCGTTCCGGTCCGTTAGAACCGGGTAACCGCCCAAGGAATATCCGAAGGAGTCCGCGCCGAAGCCGGACACCGGATCCCAAGCCTCCAACTCGCCGGAATCGTAAACGAGGCTGGAGAAGGACACAGTGTTCGACATTTCAAACTGGATGGAACCGGACGTGTCCAGGTTGTGCCAGATCGCCGCCGCGTGGGTGATGTCGACGACCGAGCCGTGATCCCAAACAAGGCTTTCTTCGACTTTGTCATCCGCCCGCCACGGCTCGCCGGGGTCCATGGTCTGCACGAACTCCGCCTCGGCGTCGGTGATCTCGCTAGAGGCGGTCACCGTCGCCTCGTCGCCGAGGTTGTAGTAAAGGAACAGCGCATTATCGGTCCGTGCCATGCCTACACCTCGGTCAGTCCATAGAAGCGCAGCTTCACCAGGTGCTGCTGCGCGTTTTCGTCCAGATCGACAACCACGGCCGCGCCGTTCACTTCGTTGATCTCGCTGTCGATCCACACCTCGGCGCCCATCGGAAGGGCAAACGGGGGAACCGCCAGCGTGCATTCCGCGATCGGCTGCGGCACGGTCAGGAAGTCGTCCACCTCATCCGCCCAGGCCTCGGCTTCGGTGATATCTGTGAACGGCGTCTGGATTTCGAGCGGGTCGGAAAGCGGAAATTCGGTGGCCGTGGTGGCGTTGCTTTTCGGGATCGTGCGCCATTCCTGGCGGGCGAAATCCTTGTTGGCCGTCGTGGCCCCGGCGGCCAACTCGTTATCGCCGAGCACGCACCAGTTCTTTTGCGCGAGAACGTCGATACGCGGCGGCGGTTCCTTGTTGATTCGCCGGAAGCTGTCCGGAACGATGATCCGGTCGGTGATGACCAATTGGACTTGCGCGTCCGTCTTCGCCGTGGCCGTAGGCGGTCGCAGCTCGCCGACCGTCAGTTTGCCGTCGAGCGAGGGCTCGGCGGTGAGGTAACACAGCGACCGCGACAGCATATAGTCCACGAGGTCCTGGAGGGTTTCACCGTCGCGCGCGTACCAGCCCACCTTTTCGGGCCGGTCTGTGTCGAGCGCGGTGAACGCCGCGTCATAAATCTGGCCGGCGGAGTACCCACCGCGCGCCGTCAGAGCTTCCTTGATGATCGCGCCCATGGTCGTCGCGTTGGACGCGAAGGCCGAGCGGAAATCGACGCGGTATTTATAAGTTGGCGGGCTCCCATAGCGGATGCGGCCATTCGCCGCATCGACGTAATATTTGCCGGCCGCTGGCGGGTTGCTCACATCGGCGACCAGCACGCTCGCGCCGTCGGTGACGGCGCTCACGGAATGGAAGCCGCTCGCGCAGTAATCGGCCCAGCCGTTCGCGGTGTCGACCCACTTGCCCTCCGCGCCGTGCACATAACCGACGGCGTCCGGCCTGTATTGGCCTTTCATATCAGCGCCGCCGTTGAAGCCGCCGGAGCCGTCGTAGGTGGCGTCCTTGAACCGCTTCGAAAGCCGGTGCGATAGATCGCTGATAGGGTAAGACGCGGTTGTTTTTCCAAAGGTCGGCTCGCCCGAGTGCACCCCGTCGAGAAGAAGCTGGAAGTCCGCTCGGGCCATGCCAGGCGTGCCGCGCAGGATTTGCACGGCGCGGCCGCGCCACGCATAGCCCTTGTGGAGTGCGCGGCGCGCCGCAAATTCATCGCCCACATCCAGCCGCACCGCGGCCAGGGTGGGAAGCGCCGGACCGCCTGGGAGCAGTTCTTTCCCGAGGGCGGAACGGCGGACGGTCAGCGCCTGGGCCACCCAACCGCGATACACGCGGTTGGGCGCCGTGGCGTCGTTGGCATCAAAGAAGTGCGGCCGTGTCGCCAGATACTCATTCCGCACAACCGTGTTCGCACGGTCGTAGGGCGCCGATTCCATCAGATAGATGAAATCGACTGTATCCGGCGGCAGTTCGGCCATGTCTTAAGCAACGCGCGCGAGCACGTCCCTGATGTCGTTACTAAGAACGGTATTGCTCGCCGCCACGCTGTTCAGCGCGGAGACGATGGCGGACGTTTGCGCGGTGGTCGCCGTGCCCGACTGCACGATCTCGCCGAGCTGCTTGATGATGTCGTTGCTGTAGCGGCTGGCGATGCCGCCTTGCACCGGATCATTGAGCAAGCCCGACTGGAACTTCAGCATGTCGGTCAGGTAGGCGGACTGATCGGCCCCGGCGTTGTCGATAAGTCCGCGTACCACGTTCTCGAACGCGGCGTTGGCCGCCGTGCCCGGTGCCGGACGACCGGCCGCGACCCACGCGGCGTTGACGGCCGCGAAGTCCTGGCTGGTGGTCGTGAACTGCGGGCCTGACGGCTTGCCCTGAACCAGCGCGCCCGCGCCACCTGCGATCTTCTGCAATTCGGCGTAGGACAATTCGAGGACGGAAAGTGTGTCCTCGGCAACCGTGGTTTGCCGCTCCGCCAAAGCCGCAACATCGGTGAACGTGTCGCGCACCCGCTTCTGGATGTCGATGAAGTCGCTGTTCGACCCAAACACTTCCTGGGCCACGTCTTCATACTGCTGGCCGATGTCCAGCAGCCGGTCCATCGCGTCGCGGTTGCCCAGAAGCGCGTTCGGGCGGAGGTTCTCGAACTCCGACCTCAAGATGGCCAGGCGATCCATCGGCAGGGCCGACTTCGAATCGATGGACATATTGAACAGCGCGTCCCGGTAAGACTTACCGGTGGACTTCATGAACGCAGCCAGATCGCGCTGCGTCGAGATTTGACCCTGAAGGATATCCGCCTGCTTGCGCGCCGATTCCGCGAGGATATCGGCCACCTTGGCCTGCGATGTCTTCAGTGAGTCTTCCAGGATCTCCGCCCGGCGGATCCCATAGACCTTTTCAATGAGCAAAAGGTCTTCCTGGTTGTCCTTCGCCGCGGCGCGCATATCCGTGCGCCACTTGCTCAGGCCGTCCAGTTGGAACTTCATCGGGTCAGTGGCCTGCGCGACTTCATCGCGCAAGTCCTGCATCGACTTCGTCCACGCGCCGTTGTCGTTCACCGCCGTGGTGTAATTGGCGTTGATGTCCTTCAACATCAAAGCATAAAGGTCGTTGATGGCCTTCAGGTCGTCCGCCGTCGCCATGAGTGACGACTTCAGCGGATCGAACTGACGATCCAGCATCATGATGTCGTAGGCTTTGGGGTCGCGCCGGCGCATCAACTCGTCATTGATGCCGCCCATCGTCCCTTGGAAGGCCTGGAAATCGTTCAGACCCCGCAGGAAGTCCTCAATATTCGAAGGGTCGAAGTTATCAACCAGCGACTGCAATTGCGCCGGCACTTCGCTGAGGGTGGAGACGAGCTGGTCGGCCACCCACTTGAAGGCCGCGTCCGCCGTTTGGAACCCTTGCTCGCCACTGTTGTTCACAGAAGCCAGAAACGGCGCCAAGCTGTTCCCGCCGCCAGCCGAAAGCGTATAGGCCCACGTTTGCGGGTTGAGATTGACGGACTTTAGGCGGCCGACGAAATCCATCACGGCATCGTCGAACGCGTTCACCGCCGCGCGGTTCTCCGGACTGTCCTTGTTCGGCCCGAGGTCCTGCTCGGTCCGCGTCATCGTGCCGTCGGGATTGAACAGCCGAGTCACGGCTTCCAATCTGTCCGATGGCCGCGGTCCAAACTGGCCGCCGATGAAACTGCCGATAGCCGAACCGGCGAAAGCGCCGAGCGGGCCGCCAAAGGCATAACCCGCCACACCGCCAATCGTGCCGCCGATCTCATTCCCGGGGCCGGAGCGGGCTTTGCCCAAGCGGCTCCCAAACTGATAACCGGTGAGACCGGCCGCCAATCCGTCCAAGCCGCTTTCGCCCAAAAGGTCGGTCAGATATTGCTCGGTCTGCACCGCCATCTTATTGGCGAAGCGCCGGGAGGCAATCGAACTTACCTTGTCGAAAAAGCTCTCGAAGGAATCCAACTGCCCGGTGAGCACATCTTCCCAACCGTCGCGCCACAGGTCGAAGATGTCGCGGAAGGACTCTTCGTTGATGGCCTTCATACGGTCGGCGGCTTCTTGCGCCTTATCGAACCACGCCTGCGCCTGCGGCGACATCGCGATATCGGCAGCCGAAGCGGCAAGGTCTTTGTTTAACTCGAGAGCGTCCTTCGCCGCCTCGCGCATATCCTTCAAAAACGCTTCGAATTGACGCTGTTTTAATTCATAAACAGCCTGGTCGTTCGCGATACGCTCTCGATTGTATTGGTCTTGCAACTTTTCGAGATCGGCAGCCGACCGCGCCTCCTTATCCCGCTGTATTTCTTGGTACCGCTCCAGAGATTTCAGGCCATCCGCGCGCGCGCGGTCGACCATGGCGGAACCTGCGGCTATCGCAGCGGACGCATCCATTTGGAGATTGCGAAGGTGATCATAATTTCCCTCGCGCTTTCCAAATAGCGTTTCAGTCCAGTAGCGATTCCCACTTGCGATACGGGCGAACAGTCCTCCTGTGCTCGTAACTCCAGAGGCCTTTCCCAACTCCTCGAAAAATTCGCCGTAGGACTTAAGCATCTGGTCCCAGCCACCGGACATAGTCTCCGACTGGGCTTTCGCTAATCCTTCGACCTTGCCACGAACGAGCGATAGGACCTCCGCCTGCAGTTCGTAAAGGCGATTTTGCTCCTGGAGCGTCTTGAGGTTCTCGATCTGGACATCTGTGAGAGACGGAATAGCGCGTCGCAGAGCTGTGATCCCAGCTTCCGAGCCGTCCATAGCTCGCGCCAGCGTCTCGGCAAAGGAACTTACATTGCCCTGACCAGTAGCCGCCAGGTCAGCAGACAGTTCCAAGATTTCTCGGATCGATGATCCGCCGATAGAGCGGAACTGCAACAGCTGAACGGCGGCGGCTTTAAACTCATCCTCGGATGCACGACCAACCTGCGCAAGACTTTGGGCGAGATCGTCAATATCCTCCGCGGTAAGGCCAGCGGTCTCGCCAGCCAACTTTGTCATGGCCCTCAGACTGGCCATTGAGTCTTCGGCGCCGGCGGCTTCGGATATGGACTTGGTGATAACAGCCGCTACTGCGCCAAATCCAGATGCGGCTGCCAGACCAGCAGGGCCCAACGCCGAGAGCGCAGAGCCGAGTGGACCCAAGCGCCCGGCGAATGCCTCAAAAGAGCCGCGCACATCTTTCGCGGCCGCGTCTATCGCTACAAGACCCTTACTAGGCCCTTGGGTTGCGCGTTCGAGTTTCTGGAGGGTCTTTTGGCCCTCATCCCCCATTTGCGCGAGCGCGCGCTTAACTACGTCCGCATCGGAAACGCTGAAGCGGACGCCAACCTGCGCTGTATTCGTCATAAGAATCCAAAAAATAAAAAAGCCCCAGCTTTCGCGTGGGGCTTTAGGGTTGACGAGTTACTACCGACTTACGGCGGACACTGCTTTTCGAGCGTCTTGAAAGCTGCTGCCGATCCCCTCAATGAGAACCGAACTGTGGGCACGAAACTGCCTGGGTAAACCGTCTTCGGCCGCATGATGAGCGTATTGCCGGTTGATAAGTGTCCTATGATCGAAGCCCCAGAATCTTTCAACACGTTGAAGGTGACTGGCGGGGCGTCGTCGACTTTGTAAATGATTTCTTCAACGGTCGAACCACCGTAACGATCTCCGCGATGCCATTCGATTTCGAGGTACCCCGTTCCCTTGTATGGCACACACCGGAACCTCAACTCTTCTTCGTTCGTGATCTCGCGGTAAGTTTCGGCGCGGATAGTTACAATTTTAATTTCCGTGCCCGCGATCTCGTCTTTCAAGGAAAAAGCATCCACACTGGCGGCAACCGGACTGGCCGCGGCCACAGAAAACCAGAAAGCGGAAAATAAGGTGCGAAGCATAAGGCCCCTCCTTCTTGATCGTTCGAGTATATGCTGCGGCAAAAGGTGATCTAGGGGTAATTCCAGTCTTTAAATCCCCACAGCCACGCGAAGGCGCGGCTTTTTAGGCCGTTCTGCGCGGTTAACCGCGCCGACAATATATTGAGGAATTTGGCTATTGTATTTTTGTGGGGGGCCCTCGAGGTCGAGCAACCGCTTCAGCCGCACCACTCGGTGAACAGTCGCAAGCGCCACCGGCTGGCCGCCGCGTGCTGTCCTGGCGCTGAATGAGTGCGCGGAGAATATCGCCTGCGCGCGGGTTTGCTGCGCGAAGCCGAAGCGCGCTTTTCCCATCAGCAGCACGGTTCCGAATGCACTCACCTGTGTCCATAGCGGTCCGAACTTTTCCTCGGCCAGCTGAAGGTTGAACCAGCGGCGCGCCACCGCGCCCCGGCCCTTGGCCGCGTCGACCGCGAGTCCCTGCTCCTCGGCAAAAGCCGTCGGGATCAAAACCGGGCCAACGATCGTCCGGCCTTCCGCGAAGGCGCCGTGGATGCGCTTGCTCTTGGAATAGACCAGCGCCGCCGGGCGCATGGAGTACCCACGCCCCGGATAGTTCTTGCGCTGCCAGGCCTTTTCCAGCCCGGCGCCCAGGCCCGCACGGCGTGTTTGCCGGCGGAAGTCGTTGAGGGTGTAGCCCGCCGCCTGGTTGATGCCCGCCGTCGTGGCTTTGGCGATGATC
The DNA here is from genome assembly GCA_050246995.1 of Rhodospirillaceae bacterium. GTDB lineage: Bacteria > Pseudomonadota > Alphaproteobacteria > Rhodospirillales > Rhodospirillaceae > SHVO01. The sequence continues at coordinate 36,828 of JBFWVA010000004.1, forward strand.
TCCTGCTCGGCGGCGTAGATGTCTTGAAGATTGCCTTCAATCGCCAACCGGAAGAAGGAAGTCGTGCGCATCAGGTCTCACCGCACTCTTTACGGAACCGCGCCTCGGTATCGCTCATGATGCCGAAGCACGCCATCATCAGAAGGCTCTGGTCCATCAGTCCGCCGGCTTCGAGGAGATGACCCGGTCCGCCCATGCCGCCGCGCGTGTGGCGCCACAGATGCACCATGGTCCACACCCATCCCGGCAACGTCAGCCGCGGGTTCAGCTCCCATCTCTGGCCGAGGATTTCCCAATGGCTGCCGTCAGCAGCTTTGAGTCCGCCTTGGAAGTTCTGCGGCCGCGTGGCGATCGCGGCCGCAGCTCTTAGTTTTTTTCCGTGTCCTCATCCGGCGCGGTCAGCCGCGCGATGTAAGTGTCGATGGCGTGGATGTCGCCCTTCGGCAATTTCACGAGCACTTCCGGGGTCGGCAATCCGTCCGCGCCGGCTTCGAACGTCACCTTCCCGCCGCTCCAGCCCGTGACATGGTGGCGGACCGTGCTGTATTTCGACATCGACGCCACGAGCACACGCTGCGTCAGCATGCGCGAAAGTTCGGCGGAATGCGGCGTGAGTTGGGAGATGAGCGCGCGCGCTTCGCGCGTCAGGGCATCAGCCTTCTCAGTGTCAAGGCGGTCCGGCGATTCCAGAAGCGCGAGATATCCCCCCAGCAGTTCCACGGCGGCATCGGCCGTTTCCGCCGTGCACAGCGTTTTCGCGGCCACGGCCGCGGCGGACGCGAATTGATATTCATGCGGCGCGGCGATGATCCCGGGAAGGATATCGGCGTCGCAGGCGGCTTTGCTCGCGAACGTCGGCGGGCGGATAAGATAAGTGTATTTGGAGCCTTCCGGCTGGAAGGACAGAGCCGCCTTCGTGGACAGCGGCAAGCTTACCGCCGGCATGGCGGTCGAGGACTTCAGTTCGAATTTCGTGGTCATGGCATCGGTTCCATGGGCTTGCCGCGCCGAAGCCTCGGCGTAGGCGGGTGTTGAAAAAAAAATGGCCCGCGCACGCCGATGCTCGCGCGCGGGCCCACGGTGGTGCCCCTGATTGGGACTTAGGGTTACGAAACCACACACACCGCATATCTCTCCCCCTGCCCTGCAACGCAAGCACAGGCATCGGATGGGGAGGGCGAGCGCGCCGTTGCGAAGCGCGCTCTCGTGATCTCCTTAGTAGATGGCGAGACCGGATCCGCTGTCGAACCCGTCCTGGAAGACCGGGATCTGTTCGGTCTTCATGCCGCTGTTGTTGCCGTGCCCGTAACCCGTGAAGATACCGGTCGGTGTCAGACGCATGATGCGCTGGCCAGGGTTGCGGGCGTTGCCGCCCGTCAGGCGGGCGTGGATCGAAGCCGGTGTATTGGGCCGGAAGTTGTTGGCGAAGAAACTGCGCGTCGCCACCGTGGTCAAGTTCGGTTCGAAGTTCATGGTGAAGGCGCGGCCGGTGATGACCGGCGCGTCGAAACCTTCGGCATCGTTCGGGTTCGATGGCAGCGCCACGGTGTTCGACAAATCGTAGGACAGAGAATTGAGACCCATCGCCGTGCGGTCGACCAGGAACTGCGAATTGAAGAACAGTCCGGGCCGGGTGCTGTCGTACGCCGCGGCCGGGTTCGACGAGTCCGCCGGGTTGGTGCCGTACAGTTTGCCGGTGGCCGTGAAATCCACCGCACAGGTGCCGTTTGGCATCCACGTCTCTTTCCACGACTGGCCGACGAGGTCGATGAGCGACCACTTCTGAGCGTTGTCGAAGTAGAGCTCGGCCGATGCCGGAAGCAGGCTGTCAGACGCCGGCAGGTACAGCGTGTGAGCGGGAATCGAGACCTTGGTGCTGGTGGTGAGCGCCGAACCCATCAGGTTCTCGATAACCGCCACGCGCGCCGAACTGTACGAGCGAATCTGGCTGAACGCCGGCGTCGCCGGGTTGCCGGACAGCAGCACCGGCATGAACCGGTACAGATCGGCTGTGTTGCTCCACGGCGACTGAGCCGTGAATTGCGTGGTCGAGCCCGCTGTTGCCGCGACGCCGCGCACGCCGTAGCTGATGGTGACCGAAGCGCCTGCGCTTTCGGTGGTGAGACCGTGCGCGCTGCCGTCGCTCTTGGTGACCGTGATGTCGCCGGACCCGACCGCCGAAACAAGGAACTCGCCATTGTTGGCCGCTGTCGTGAACCCATCGGCATAAAGGATGGTGCCGACCGTAAGGGCGGTGATATCCGTGCTCGCCGCCAGGATTTTGCCAGTGCCGGAGTTCGTGGAGAAATCCGTGCCGGTGATCTGGTTCAGGGTGGTGGTTCGGGCAAAGCCGCAAATCTGCGCGATCGGATCCCATTCCGGCGCGACGCCGGGTGTACCGGAGCCCTTCAGGTAGAAACGGCCGGAGAGCGTAATGGAAAGACCGCCGGGCAACGGGGCACGGGAGTCCAGCGACGGATTCATTTCGTCGGTGGTCACCATCGTGGGATTGAAACCGATGGCCGGGTTTTCGACGAGGACCGCGTCGGAGCCCGCCGGCGAGGAGTAGGTGCCGGCGGCCGACTGCATTTTGATAAGCAGCGCGCCGTTGCGCGCCATGATCTTCCGGTCAGCCATCGATTAGTCTTCCTTCTTCGGGCCGCTGGACGGCGCCGGTTTTGCAGTGCCGGCCTGCGCACGCGGCGCGGCGAGAGCGGTGTCGGTGATATGCACAGGCGCGCCGGAGCGCGGCACGTGCACGGGCGCGCGGTGCAGCGGCACCGGTCGTGTCTTGAGCATGATGTGTCCTTGTGGGGCTTAGGGACCTTGAACGGTCAAATCGAACAGGGCCGTTTGATAGCGGATGGTGAAGGTGGCGATCCCGGCCATCAGTGGAGGCGCGCCTTCGGTCTTGTCGGTCCGCAAGCCCGTGACGCCGCCGTAGAGGCACCAGTCGGCCTTGCCGCCGCAGTTTGTGTCTTCGAACATCTTGGCCGACACGAGCCGCAACAATTCGCTGAAAGCGGGGCCGAGATCTTCCTCGCTATCAGCTTTGACCCAGAGTTCGACGTCGAACGACAGGTTCATCAGGTTGGCGCCCTCGGGGCCGTCAACCTGGGAGTCATCGCCATCGAACATCGCGGCGAAACTTGAGAACGTCTCCATGTCCGGAATGGACGTGAGATTGCGCCCGGTGCCGAACGTCGCGCTGGCAAGTGTCGCCAACGCGGACGCACGGTTCGCCAGCAATTCCTCGCGGACCAGTGTAGGCATCAGCTTTGCTTCCGCACGTCGAGCTGCCATTCGGTTTCTTGCGCGACAAGAACCGCGGACTCGATGATGTAAGTCGACCCCTCAAAGGTGAGGGTGGAATCCTTCGGCGGCTTCGTCGCCACCTCGCTCACCAACAGCCGCGGCCGCTTGGTCGGCAAACGCCCCGCGCGGCCCTGTTGCATGGAAAGGTCCGAAACGCTGGGCGGCGCCTTGAGCACGCGGACCTCAGCGGCCGCGCCGCCTGCCGGCGTATAGGTGCCGGTGGTCGCGAAATTGGGGTCATTGAACAGCGTATGCGCCATATCGGTGAATGCGCTCATCGATAACTCCGAAAACAAAAAGGGAGGGTGCCGGATTGCACCCTCCCTCATCGCTTGGTGGTAAAGAATCTCTTCGCGGACGCTTAGGTCTTGGTCAGTTTCTGGAGGACCTGCGGGCGCGTACACAGTGACAGCGGGTTCGTCTGCATCTCGATCTCGATGCCTTTGTTGAACTTCAACGGTTCCGCTTTCGCGTACCGCGGCAGACCCATTGTGTTCACCGTTTCAGCGTAATCAGCTGGAGCGAACCGCGTCAGGAACAAGCCTGGCACGCCGACGGGGAATGCGATCGCTTCGTCATCCGGAATGAACTTCACGGCGCTGCCGCCGCTTCCGGTGACTGAACCGCGGTAGTTGATGAAGACGATGTTGCCGAACTTGAAGCCGCGCACGCGCACGTCATCACGAAGGTCGGCGGCCGCCAGCCAGTTCTGATAAGTGGCCACGACGTTTTCGTGGTCGACCAGCGCGTCGAAGAAACCGTCCGAGCACAACGCAACGATGCCCGTGTACATGGAGGCGCCGAGAGCATTTTCGATGTTGCGCACCACCGCCATGCACTTCGTGCGGATCTTCGTGCTGGCCGTCGTGAGCGCGAAGGCCGTGCTGTCCTGGGTCAGCCCGTACTCCGTGAACAGGTTGTAGATGACCGTCGAGCCGTCTGCGTCGTAGATGACGCCTTTGATCGCGCCGGCGCGACCGTATTCCACGGTGGCGTCGAGCGAGCCGATATGGTCGGCGAGGCGCTGATCGCGCAGCTGTTCCACGCTCTTGAGTTGCGTGGATCCGAAGGCGCGCACATTGCGCACCTCATCCGCTAGAATGGTGGCGCGAGTCGGGAAATGCGGAATTTGCAGAGTGCGCGACTTCGGGCGGTTCGACGTAATAACGTTGGAAGGCCCGCCGCGCTTGGTGTTCGGGATGAGGACGACCTTGCCCGAATACTCGTCGATAACAATGCCGGTCGTCGGGACGCCAGCGGTTTCGAAGACGCCCAGCGCGCCGATTTGCCCCGGCACGTGGGGAAGTTTGTTCACCGCGGCGGTCAGCGTCTGGACGCCGAACACATCCGGCGAGAAGACATCGCCAATGAGATCACTCATGGTTTACTTAAGTCCTTGATCTGATGTTTGTGAGTTCAGCGTTAGCGCTGCTTGATGCCCAGCGATTCAAGCTGGGTGGCGACAGTGCTGGAGTATCCGGAGGTGCCGAGGGTGAGGAGATCGCCATCGACCTCCGCCTGGCGGCGGATGATGACGCACGGCTTATCCGCAGCCGACGCGTTCACCGCTTCGAACAGGATGCCGTAGGCCACAGCGCTGCCATCAACCGCCGAGGAGTTCACGGCCTTAAACTTGCCGCTGCCGGCCGCGACGGTGACGGTGAATACGTCGCCCGTGACGAAATCGGTGCCGCCGTCCGCGATCGTGAACTTGATCTGCGTCGCGAATGCCGCGGCGCCGACTTTATAGAAACCGATGACGGTGTTGTTCGGGTCTTTCACCGCGAACTCGCCGCCGTTGGTCGCGGCCGCGATACATTCGACCTTGTAGTCGCCTGCAATCGCGCCGGCCAGAACAGGCGTGGTGCCGTCGAGGGCGAAAGCGCCGTTACCGGTGCCGCTCACCGCGCTAGCGCTGGCGCCGGCAACGGTAATTTTGCCGACGATCGCGCCGGCAACCAGGTTTTGGCCCGAGAGGAGAGTACCGCTTTCGCGGGAAAGTTCGCCGTTCGCTTCCGAGAGGAGGAAGCCGCCGGCGTGCAGGACGTCAGAAGTAGCTGCGTCAGCCATGGATGTTTTTCCGTGTCTTCAGATGTTGAGGGGTGCGCTTAGTTGAAGCGCACAGGCGGCTCGGCGGCCGCCCAGCGGCCATAAACCGTCGCGGGGTCGAGGTCCTTCGCGTCGAAGGAGCCCTTGCCCGTCCGTTCGCCGCCATCGGCGCCGGGTTCGGGCTGGCCCGCCATCGCGCCGGAAAGGCCCGTCTGGGCCGCTTCCTTCGGTGCGGTCTTCAGGATCGCGACGGCCTCTTCGACGGTGTGGTCGGTATCGTAAGCGAGATGCTCGGCGAGCGCCGTGCGGCCCTTCGCTTCCTCGTGGTTCGTGATGGACTTGATACGCGCCTTGATCTGGTTCGCATCGGCCGCATTAGCATTGAGGGGGGCGGCCGCCCCGGTCTGGTCACTCATTTGGGATTCCTGACTGAGTGGTTGAGGGGGAGCCGCCGCGGCCTCCGCTTGCGCGGTGGTGGCAGTCGGCGTGTAACGCGGCGCCGCTTTGACGCCGTTAAGATCGTCCTGGAAAGCCTGGACGATGGCGTGGCCCGGCAAGACGCCGTCCACAAACCCGATATCAAGGGCGGCCGCCGCCGTTAGGCAGCGGGCCTCTGTACCGAGAACAGATTCTTTCGAGATGCCGCGTCCTTCAGCGACCGCGGCGGCAAACTTTTCGCGAAGCGCGTCGCATTCCTCTTGGAACTCTTGACGCACCTCGTCAGGCAGCGGCTCATAAGGATTGCCGTCGACCTTCCGCGCACCGGCGTGAATAAGCGTGACCTTCACGCCATCCTTCGCAAGCGCCTTCGACCAGTCGACGTGCTGCATCACAACGCCGACGGATCCGACCCCACCGGTGTCGGTGACATAGAGGCGAGAACATTGCGATCCAAGCCAGAACGCCGCCGAATAGGCCATGCTATCGGCAATGCCCCAGACCGGCTTTTTATCGCGCGCGGCGCGAATTTGCGCCGCGAGGTCCGAACAGCCGTCGACCTCGCCGCCTGGCGAATGGATGTCGAGCAATATGCCGCGAACTTCGGAATCTTCGACGGCTTCCTGCAGCTTACGCGCAATACCGTCGTAGCCGGTCATTCCGCAGGAGGGATCGACGTAGCCGTATTTGTGCACAAGGGTCCCCTCGACAGGGATCACCGCGATGCCGTTGGCGTAGTGGAATGTCTTGCCGCTCTTGCGCTGAAAGCCACGCGTATCGATCGCGAGGCGGTCGCTACCTTCATAGTCCTCGTCATCAAGGATGTGGAAGGTCGCCGACAGGCCCTTGCGTGAGAGCACATAGTTCAGCGTATCCCGCGCGGTCTGCGGAAGTACGAGAAGCGGCCGGTTCGCGATACGATGGCGCACCGCCGGACCGCTCATGATCCGGCGGGTGATTTTCTTCAGCATGCTTTAAGTCCTCGGAACTTGCGGGATGCGGCTACGGCCCGGACGAACCTCGCGCACATTGCCGCGTTCCCGCGAATTGCCGGTGCGCGAGGAGTTTTCCTCCTCGTCTGCCGTATCCTGGTCCTCGTCCTCTTCCACGATGGTGTTGGACGTGGTGCGTTTAAGCCCAAGTTCGGCGATGACTTCGTTTTCGAAGGCCTGCTGTTCCAACGTCTCGCGCCAGTCTTCGCCTTGTTCGGCGTTTTCCTTGGCGAGAGTTGAAATCTGGGAGTCCATGCGAAGTTGGGAAGCCTGCGCTTCTTTGGTCGGATCGATCCAGCCGCGGCCCGGGCCGTTCCAACGGCAGCGGGCGTAAGCCGCCGGTGCTTTCCAGAACTCCGGTGCACCCTTGGGCAGCTTGATCACACCGCCGTCGACCGCATCCTCGAGCCACGCAAAGAACCACGGCGTGCAGAAACCCTGCGCGAAGTGGCCCAGACGGGCGGAAAGGAACTTCCAAGAGTCCAAGATCGCGGCGCGGGCGGACGAATAGTTGGTTTCGCTGTAGTCCGCGGCCGCCTGTTCGTAGGACTGGCCGGTCGACGCGGCGAAGTACCGCAGCACCCGTTTTTCAAACTCGGCGTAGTTTGCGTTCGGACGCGCCGTGTCGAGGGTGGCGATATCTTCGTTCGGGAAAAGGTGCGGGATCCGCGCCCCTCCTAACGTGATCGCGCCTTTTTGGTGAAACTCGGTGCGGGCGTCGATGTAGTTGTCGAACGCGCTGCCGGCGCCTTTGGTCGAAAGCATTTCGGCCAAGCCATCCGTATCCATCGGGGACTTGATGAACAGCGACAACATGGCGTTGATCACCGCCGCTTGCATTTCGGCGTCGGCGTATTTGTTGGCCATGAAGATTTTCTTCACGACCGTTGTGAGTCCGCTCTTACCGCGGGTTTGCCCCGCGCGCTCGCGCTCGAACTGGTGCACCACCATCGGGCGGCCCCATTTCGTGCGCTTGGGGACGCGGTTCCATTTGTAGGTGTCGGACTGGCCGAAGAAGACGTCGCCGGGGTGCGTAGCGCGGAAGTGATAAGCTTGGGCGGCGCCCAGGGCATTCAACTCCACGCCCCCGCGCAGGCGGTCCGTGTCGACTTCGTCGTTCGGGTTCGAAAGGCGGTCAGGGTCAATGACTTGCATCGCCGTGCGAAACGGGAAGTCGTCCCGCTCGAGCCAGCGCAGTGCGGCAACGACTTCGCCGTCGCCCATGCGGTGACGGAAGGCGAGACCAACAACCCCGGTAAAGTTCGTTTGTTCAGTGGCGTCGCAATACTGGCGCGGGTCGTCGACATAGCCGCGCCAGAACTTCTCGACTTCTTGCGTGAAGGCGTAGGCTTCTTTGCGATCGATGCCGAGCGCGCGCCAATCCGGTTGATAAGAGAGGCGGAAGTTCGAACCGATGGCGTGGTCGACGTAGCGGTTAAGCGTGCTCGCCGTCCAGCCATCGTTGCGCACTTGGTCCTGGATGCGCCGGCTGATAAGGGAGCGTTCCGGAAGGAACGCCGCATCAGCCGACTTCATTCCAGGAAGGAACGCGGCGAGATCACCGACGCGCGTGTCGGCCGCGACGTGCGCGGGGGCGGACGCGATCGCGCCGGCGCGCGGCTTCGATGCCGCGCCGGTTTCAGGTTTTCCCATGTGCTAACTGCCGAACGAGATGCCAATGGCACGCCGGCGCTTGCCTTGCGTGCAATCAAGCGCGTTGATTTGCGCTTTGAGGTCGGTGATGTAACCGTTGAGTTGTTTCAACGATTCGCTGTTGTTGTAGTAGGTGATCGAGTCTCCGCCTACATTCACCTGCGCCGACTGCTGAATGGTCATCAGCTTGTGGTAAGCCGTTTCGGCCTCACTCAGGCGCGTCGTCAGTGTGGCAAGGTCGGCCATGGCATGCTCACGTGTTCAGCTTCGCCAATCGCTCGGCGGCACTGGGTTTCTTTTCAGGTTCAGCGGGTTTGGCCGGTAGTTGTCCGTTCCACAGCGCGTCCATTGAAACCTGGGCGCCGGGCTTGGGTTTGTCGCGGTCCTGGGCGATGACGGCCCATTCGTCCGACGTGATGTTTCTCACGCCGTAATGATCCTCCAGCGCCATGCAGTAGATGGTGCAGTCGTGAAGGTGGTTCGGGCCTTGGGCGATCCACACCGGCGCTGGCCGCCCGTTTTTCAACAGCGGCTTGCCCTTCTTATCCTTGAAGGTCAGCGTTTCGGCGGTGATCTGCTTGAAGTAGTTTTCGTCGTGGAACTCCGCGTAGTGGCGATACCCAGGCGGATCGATCGGCGCGCCTTCCTTCACACCTTTCAGCGCGAGGATTGAATACAGCTCGGACTTCAGTGACCAGGTGCCGACCGGCCACAACATCACACCGAAGCGCGATTTCTTCCCGCGTTCGGTGATGTCCTGTTTCGTCGGGGATCCGAGCGCGGGGCGATGCCACCCGTCTTCTCCCTTCAGCGCCTTGCAGCGCGGACGCCCGCGCGCGAAGGTGTAACAGGCGTTAGTGTTGTAGCCTGTGTCGATGCCCTCCGCGTCTGCGCGGCGCAACGTTCCATGGCGGTCGGGCCAGCCGCGATCCCACAGGGCCGCGAGGTCCTTCCAAACTTGGTTGTCCGCCGAGCTGGTATCGCCCGGCAGGAAGCCGTAGTCGAAGCAATGCGTAATGCGATCGCGGCCGACGCTCTCGGCCTTCCACCAGATGCCATCGCCCTGCACGTCGGCCGCCGTGAAAATCAGCAGGCCCCCGCTCGGGATAACGCCTTTGAGGTAGTCGCCACGGCGCGCCATCAGGCGCTCGATTTCCGGGGCGTCGCCGCGCTCTTCCCAAGGCTCGCCGAGCCAGAGGTTGGTGAAGGTCTTCAGCTTCGAAGGATCGTCCTTCGCCCGCATGAAGGCTTCGACCATCTTCGCCCAGTTTGTGACGGGCGAATAAAGCGCGTTGATGTGGAAGGACGGCTGGCGGCCCTTGCGGTCCTCTTCGGATAATCCGCTGCGCCACTCTCCCGTGGCCAGCATCTCGCGCTTGCGCCAATGCTCGATGACGCAGCCGTTGTGTTCGCAGATGTAAACAGCGGTGGCGCCCGCCAGTTCCGGCGTCTTCGCCTTGCTGTCGAATTTGAGCCCGCCGCGGCCATCCGCATGCTTCGACTTGAAGCGAAGCACCTGTTTCTCATGGCAGTGGGGGCAGGCGACGTGAAATCGCCGTTGATCGCCGGCAAGGAAGGCCGGCCAGATTCTTGAAACGCCGAGCACGGTCGGCGTGGACACCTGCAGTGTCTTGGCCTGGCCGCTCTCGTGGTAACTGATTTGCCGGGCATTCACGAGCCCGTCGGGATCTCCTTGGCCGTCGACATCATCCGGCCAGCGGTCCCATTCGTCCTTTGCGACAAAACGGATGGACTTCGAAGAGATATCAACGGACGAGTTGGCGCCGGTGAGCACCAGGAACCCGCCGCGGAAACTCTTGTGCAGCGTGGTCGACGCGCCATCGCGCGACTTCTGCTCGATGAAGACCCGGCGCGCCGCTTTTGTCGCGAGGATCGACGGCGAGATTTTCTCGCGCACCCACGAACTCGCCGCGTGCAGCGTCGGCTGCACCGCAAGGGTCGGGCCCGGCCACATGTCCGCGATCGCGAACAGCCAGTTGATGATGATCTCGGTGCCGCCGACCTGGGCGGATTTGCAGAAGGTGACGGTTTCGGACGCATGCCTCGGGTCGAGGCAGTCCATGATCTCGGTCAGGAACGGAAAAAGCGCGTTCGACCAGTTGCCGGCGTTGGCCGAAGCCTCGCCGGGGACGCCACGTTCTTGTTCAGCCCACTCGCTCAGGCTCCGGCGCGGCGGCGGGGTCAGCGCTTGCGCCGCCGCCATCATCACCGCCAGGAACGCGCTGGCCAGAATCTTCTTCACTTGCATCGGAACCATCCTCCGATGCACCCGTCGCGAATTTATCGCGCAGGGACTTTGCGAACCGCGCGAGGTCGTCTTCGATGGCCTCGGCGATCGCCGCGGCAACCTCGCGTTCGGTGGAAAGTGATCGGACCTTCCCGGCGATGCGCACGGGCATCGAAAGCAGTTTTTCCTTCAGACCGCCGAACAGCGTCGCGACGGCCAGTTCGACCTCTTCGCGGTCGACCAGTTTTCCCGCCATCTGCAGCGTGCGGATCTCAGACAGGGCCGCGTCGGCCTCCATCTTGCGCGCCTGCGCCTTGGCGAGCGTCGTTTGTTGCTCGGCGCTGTTCAGATCGGGCGGAGCGTTCGAGGTTTCGTCGAACGGCATCGGGCCCAGCGCCGCCTCGGCGCCCGCGACCAGCACGCGCCGGTGCTCATCGACCGGAATACGGCCTTCGGCGATCAGCGCGGCAATGCGCGGCGCCGAAACTTTGCGGTGCCGTGCGTAATCCGCCTGCGTCATCGTTGCTGGCGCGGGCGTATCGGTCATGACGTTTACAAAATTCTCGGCTGCGAACCGTCGTCCTCTCGCTGAGTGGGCGCTTTTCACGCCGCCTTGACGGTTCGCAGCCTTTCGGCGGGGTTTATGGGGTGAAACGCCGGTTTAAGGGGCGTTTTAGGGAAAACCGCGCGCTGGCGGCCTTCCCAAAAACTCCCCGGACATTTTCCGGAAGCGCGACCCCATATGTTGGGGTTAATGCAAAAAACCCTTATTTTCCAAGGGTTATTAACCCCTATGGAAACTCACAAACTAGCCCGAACCCGGGCTTTTGCCACCCGTGAAGCCACATTTGCCAGGGAGGACCCGTTGATGCGCGGAGAGGTCGAAGGGGCAGCGCTGCCCGGGGATCGCAGCGGCGATGGCCCCGGGCGCGCGATACAAGCCTCGCCCAGATGGTCAGGCGATTGGAGACGTGGGTGCGCTACTTCATGACCGCCTCGCGGAATGCTGGAAAGCAAAGCGCCCCGAGGGGTGACCCTCGGGGCGCATGTCGCTTCAGCTTGCCTGTTTTGTACTGTACCGTTTTCGCAGTGTCAAATAGTACGGATCACCTTCAAGCTTTTCCCTTGAAAGCCAAGGCATTGGTGAAATGCGCCACGGCATGGTGACGGTGTGCATCGTGAGAACGCCGCGCGACTCCAGTTCCAACGCGATGGAAGCCAGCGCTTCCCACCACGAAAGATACCGCTCGCGCATTTTCATGCGCATCAACGGCCCGGGCATTGACTCAATACGGCAATAGAACGGGCGGTTATTACGGTACACCACGAGCGGGCGGCGCATGTCGTTCAACATCGGACGCATGCGCACCGTCTCTCCCCACTCCGGCTGCGAACCCGCCGTCGCGTGCTTGATGACGTCCTCCCGCACGTCGATGGTGAGCCGTCGCACGCAGGCGTGCACCGCTTCCGCATCCGGGTGGAGGTCGAGGACCGCGCCACCCGACGACCCGCCACCCATCAATGTGCCGGCCACGATCACCGCGCTGTCAGGTGTCAGGGAGCGCGGCTCTTTGCCCCCACCTGCGGCGAAGCGTTCCGCGCCCACGAGACCAACGCCGTGCTTGGTCACCATCTCGGCGCCTTGAGTTTGATAGGCCCAGATGAGCAGGCGCTCAACATCCATCACCTTCCGCGTGGCGGCGAGGGCTTGGGGTTTTCTGATCTGGTTCATCGGGTGGCCTGCGTTCTGGAGGGTTTGGAGGGTTTGGAGGGTTTTTCCAGACCTGGGCTTGCACGCGCGCGCGCGCGCGGGCGCGCGTATGCGGGAGTTGGCGCAAACCCTCCAACCCTCCAAAACACCTGTTCCGAACGGTGAATATCCAAGCCATCTGAAAGGCTTAGAGAGTTTGGAGGGTTTGCACCCCCAACCCTCCAGAACCTTCCAGACCCTCCAGACGGTTTTGTGGAATCACAAAGGCTTGGCGAAACACGGCGGCGGCGAGGGCGCAAAAAAGGCCGCCCAAAAATCGCCGAAACGCCGCCGACCGCGCCGAAAACACCCGCTTGGCTGCACACAGACACACCTCGCCATTGACGAACATCATTCGCCTGCGCCGATGCATTGGTGATTGGGATAGGGGTATGGGGCCACGAAACCGGCGCCGTGTCAAAGCAGAGTAATTCCGTTGTGCACGAAGCACTTACAAGACCGCGCGTCCATGTCCGCCCCCGGCGGCGGCCCGCGACGGCCCCAGAAATCATCACATCGGTGGACATAGACGCACCTCTCCATTGAGCGAACTGATGCCCTTTGGTCGGCGCCGTTGTGATTGGGATAGAGGTATGGAGACAGAGAACCCGCCCGATGTCAAAAGCTTCGCGCATTCCGTGGGGCGGGAATGTGGGGGTTTGCGCCTGATCCGCCCCTTTGTGATTCCTAAGCGTTTGATTTTGGACGCGAACAGCGGCACCAACCCCCTCCCCTAAAACCGGGCGACGGCGGCGGCGCGCGCCGGCGGCAAATCGCATTTCAATCCGAGTCGGAGTCATGGGCGCACCTCTCCATTGAGCGAACTCATGCTCTTCGGTCGGCGCCTGTTTTTCGGGAATACCCAGAAAGAATACTGGGCCAAATTTTTTCCGAAACAAGAGCAAAGATGCGCTTGATACAAAATGCTCATTCATGTTGGTTACGCCGCATCCGGCGGCCCACATAAGAGCACCAAGCCCGTGTTTCTGGGCATTTCCGGCTCGCATGCCGCGCGCGCGACTCCGCTTCAACATAGACCTACCTCCGCATTCGAAAAATTTCGAAGCGTTCGGGGCGATCTGCTTTTGCGGGGAAGTTCCAGAAGTATGAAGGGGCATGTTTGGGCCTCTGTCAACGTGTCGGCTGTGTGGATAACGTGGATTTCGGGGGACAAACTGTGAGTTAAATCGACTCATACGGCGGCGGCCCCTCGTCCGGCGGCGGCCCGTCGCCGCCATGGTGCCCGTCATCGGCCCACCGCCCCTTGAGCCTGCAGCCCACGTAAAACATCACGCCGTCCTTCACCTTCGGATAGCTCTGCGTCATGCGCTTGCCGAACATGGTCTGCTGAAGCGCGGCGAACACGGCGTTGGCGCGGCACCAGCGCTGATAGGTGGCGAACATCACCGCGCCCTGCACCCGCGAGTCCGGATCCGCCTCCAGCGCATCGGCCAGGAAGTCGCGCATATGATCGCTCTCGGCTTGATACTCTTCCGTGGCCACCTTCACGGCCGCCGGCACCACCAGCCCTTTCTCGCGCCAGTGCCGGTAGCCATCGAGCATCCAGTTCAAAATCCCGCTCGCCTCGGCCTTCAGCTCTTCCGTCAGCTTCGGGTTGCGCTTCTCCGGCGGGATCGTCACCGTGAACGGCACCAGCTTCAGGCGCCGCCAGATGCCCGTATCGGTGCCCTGCACCGTCGGCTTGTTGTTGAAGGCCAACCACATCTTGAAGCGCGGCAGATACTCGAAAAAATTCTTGTTCAGATAGCGCGCCGTGATCGGCTCGCCGCCCGTCAGCGACTTGATCAGACCTTCCGAGAATTTCACCGAATGTTCCGGCTCGCTCGCGAACGCCGCCCGCGCGCCCCGAAGCCGCGCGAGATCCGGCGACGCCTCCGCCCCGCGGCGCTTGTCGTCGCGCAGCAGTGACGTGAAGCCGATGATCTTGGCGTAGTCGCCCAGGATGTACCGGATCACATCATCCATGGTGCTCTTACCGTTCGCGCCTGTGCCGTATTCCAGCACCAGCGACTGCGCCGACGTGTCGCCGGTCAGCGACAAGCCCGCCCACTGTTGCATGAACAGTTGCACGTCCTTATCCGGCAGCACCTGGTCCAGGAATAAGCGCCACTTCGGGCACAGGGCCTTCGGGTCATAGTCCACCGGCGAGAGGCACGTGATAAAATCCCGCGCGTCGTGTTTGCGGAAGCGCACGCTATCAACCTCGCCGTCGCGTTTCTTCTTGCGCGGCCGCGTGTCGGCCATCAGGTCCAAGGTCCCGTTCGCGCAGTTGAACAGATACGGATCCGGGTCCGTCTCCTCCACCGTGCGCGTGAGGTACGAGGCGGCGCTCTCCAGCATCGCGTTGCGCTTGTTCACGTTGCCCGAGATCACCGCCAGCGCCAGGTGCCGCCCCACGCGCTTCTCAAAATCCTCCGGGTTTTCCTTCGGCCACGCGCCGGCCTCGGCCAGCGCCCGCGCCTCCTGGAAGATGAGCGTGTGCGTATCGTCCGCCAGTTTGCGCGCGATCACATCGCCCTTCTCGCGGCTCCAATGCGTGCCCGTCCACCCATGCCATCCGACCTCGGCGATATAGAACAGACGATCGCCGAACCGCGCGCGCAGCCGCATGCCGTTGCCGAAGTCGTTCGGCTCCAGCGCCGCGAGGCGCAAATCCTCTTGCGTGTAGACTTCCGCCTTCTGGCGCGCGATGCGAATCGCATCCAGCGCGCCGAACGTCAGTTGCTCGAGCGCGCTATTGATGTCTTCCGCCGACGGCGTTGGATTTTTTTCCAGCGGCGGAGCGGAGGGAAGATCGACCGACAAACCAAACCTCTAAAACAAACTCTTTTGCGGGGGCGCTGTCGCGGCCGCCGTCGCCGCATCCACCGCCTGCCCCTCACCCTTGGCCCTTGCGAGCCAAGCCTCGCCGCGCCCGCGATGTTCGCTGCACGCGCGCACCGTCCGCTCCGCGCCGTTCACCGGCCAGCAGAACACCCACTGGCCGAACGCCGCGCAGCCGGGCGCCGCGCACTGCGTTTCGCGGGCGGACAGCGCGGCCACGGGGCCTAGGCCCTGGGCCCGTAAAGCTTCGTGCCGATCCCCTCGACCAGCCGCCGTTCGTGGGGCGAGAGCCGGGAATCGTTGATGTTGATGAGCACCTTCACGCTGCGCATCCAGGCGTCGCGCTGGAAGGCGTTGGCGTCCCGGGTATCGGCCTGAACGGCGGAAAGCGCTGATTTAGGGGGCTTTGGACCCTGAACCCCAACACGTGGGGACTTGTAAGCGGCCATAAAAATACCTACTTTATGCATACAATTGGCGTTGACGGCTCCCCCAGAAGGTATGTATAAATATACATACAATTTGGAGAGGCCGATGAAGACGATTACGGGAAAGGAAGCGATGAAGCGGTTGGAAGCCGCCGGTTTTGCCGTGATCCGCATCAACGGCTCGCACCACTTCATGCGTCACCCTGACGGGCGCGCCACGGTGGTGCCGCTTCACGGGAATAAGCCCCTGAAGCCAGGAACGCAGCGACAGATAGAACGTGACGTGGGGTTCCGGTTCTAACCGGACCCCGCCCCGCTCATTAGCCATGGAGGGCATAACGTGAGCACGAAACTTTACCCCGGCGTGATCTTTCAGGAGGAAGAAGGCTTCAGCATCACCTTCCCCGACGTCGCGGGCGCACACAGCGAAGGCGACACGCTGGATGAATGTTTGAGCATGGGCCAGGAAGCTTTGAACCTGGTGCTGGAGGTTCTCGCCGCCGATAAGAAGCCTTTGCCGGACGCCAGCACGGTCGAAGCGGCGCGCGCCGCCGCGCGCGAGGTTTATCCCGAAGGCAAAATTCTCACGGTGCAATTCTTCGAAGGCGCATTGCCTGGCCGTGCAGCCAAACTCGCCATCACCATGGATGAGAACTTGGTGAAACGCGTCGACGCGGCGGCCGGCAGTTACGGCCGCAGCGGCTTCATCGCCGAAGCGTGCCGCGAGAAGCTGCGCGCCATGCACGAGATGCCGTTGTTCGAACTCATCGACAACAAGCTGACGCGCGCGCTCGATATACTCGAAGGCTCGACGGCCCCCATGAGCAGAGTCGAATCGTTCGCCGCCGGAGATCGGGATAAAAGGAACACAGAATTTTTGAGCGTTGGGCCGCTGTACGCGGGGCCAAGCCAAAACGTGGGACAGGTGCGCACTGTATCCTCGAAGGCCCTGACGGGGAACTTCTTGTACGGGCAATTCCCAACGGTACCGCACCACGGCGCGCCGGAAACCGCGTTGCGGGCGGGAGGCCAAGCGCAGGTTGTCAAAGTGGGTAACCGAGAAGTCGTTATCTTCGGGAACGTCACGAAAGCGGTAATCGATCAAATCCAGCAATTGCAGGACACGGATGACGAAGGAGAACCGGACCTCAGCGCGCGCGCAAATCTCCGCGCTGAATTGGCTGCGGCCATGGCCGGGCATAATCCGGGCGATGATGCCACAGCAGTCCGCACCAACAGGCGCTCGCGTTCCAGCGCGACGCGCCAAAAGCAAAAGACGGGAAGCGAGTCGGCTTAACATCTCGCGCGCTCCTGTTCCTTGAGCAGGAGCGCACGCTCGATGCGGCCGCCAATCCACCGCACCACCGTCACCGCTTTCGAATTGCCGATCGACTTGTAGCGCGGCCCGTCCTCCGCCCACCCCCCTATACGGGATCAGCGTGTGGTTATCCTTGAAGCCTTGCAGGCGTTCGCATTCCACAGGCATCAAGCGGCGAACTTCGGATTCCATAAGCACGTGCGCCTTATCTCCGCCGCCGGTTGATGCGCGCAGCGCCGAAGGAACCGCGCTCAGTTCCGCCGGACCCCCCCCTTCACGCCCGCGCAGAGCGACAGCCATCGGGCCCTTCGCTTCGCAAGGTGGGGAAATCTCGAACGCTGCGTCCGGATCTTGCCGCGGATGGAACGCGATCGCCGGCATTACGCCCGCGTTCGCATGGCTCGTGTTATGTCCGCCCGCGCGCAAGGTCGGTGACAACTCCACTTGCACGTCGGCACCATGATCCTTCACGGAAAAACAGAGGACGACATCGCCGCCCTGGTTTCCATGATTCGGCCCACACGCCACAAGGGGTTGCGCTACATCCACGACGCGCGCCTTAAAATCTTTGCCGCTGTTCTGCGGCATCAGCGAATAGACGATCGGCGTCCCGCGTCCCGTTCCGTCCTCGCTCGCGTCCGCGCCCTCGGCTTTGAGCGCGTGCGTTACCCCCCCCCGTCACACAAACCGCGTGCTGGGCGCCGGCCTGCAGTGTGTACATAGGGTCACCATCCACGCCGATGCCGATACCCGCGCGGGGATCTGTGGTGCTTACGCCGGTGCGCTTTCCGGGCTCTTGAATTGGAATGGCGACAACAAAAGTCTCGCTCTCAAAGTCCATCCGCCCCGCGCCGCCCTTGGCGTTGCAGGCGGTCGCGACCTCCAGCGGCCCGGCGGTGTTATTGCCGCCATAGGCGACAACACAATCCTGCCCGCGCGGATCGCCCGCGCGTTCCACGCCGCGCGCCGACGCATTCAGGCACGGCGCCATCTCCGGCGAAAACTCAAGCGGCGCCGTCACTACCCCCCCCGCGAGATCAAAGTCCGTACCGAGGCCGCCCCCCGCTCCAGCGCGGCTTGCAAGAGTGCCGGCAACGCCTTCCCCCGCTTCACGGCGCGGCGGAGAATCCCGGCGCACGCCTTCGCGCTCAAAAAATATTTCGCGGGGATCGGCCCTCTCCAAAGGACACGCGACAACGAACACACGCTCGCGGCGTTGGGCCAGGCCGAAATATTGGGCGTCGAGGACCCGCCACGCCACTGCGCGCTCGGGTCCAAGCACGTAACCTGCGTTCGTCCACCGGCCCCCTGGCGGGAGGAGCGGTGCATCTTCGCCGGCAAGCGCGCCAAGAAAGCATCCGAAGGGATTGTCAGGCTTATTGAGGACGCCCGGCACGTTTTCCCAGGTGACGATAAGGGGCGGGAGTCCGAGGCGTCGCCGAAGATTGTCAATTGCACGCGCTAACCTCACGAAGGACAGAGTCAGTTGTCCGCGCGGATCGGCGAGCGAGCGCCCGAGTCCGGCGAAGGAGAAAGCTTGGCAGGGCGTTCCGCCCACCAGCACGTCCGGGATGAGTCCGTAGCGCAGCAGATGGCGCGGCCGGATGCAGGTGAAGTCCCCGAAGTTGATGAGGCCCTTGCCGTCCCACGGGATCGACCGGCGCTTCATCGAGCGCGCCACGATGTTCGAGCCGTGGTGATGGCGCAGGACGTGTTGCGGAAATTGCTCGATCTCCGAGACAAACACGCACCGCCACCCCAGCGGAATCCACGCTTCCGAGGCCGCCTCGATGCCGGAACAGACGGAGCCGAAGGTGAGGTCCATCAGCGCCACGCCCACGGATAAAACAGGCGATGGCACCAGATGACCGCAGCAATGACGAACGGCAACGTGAAGCATAACGAGGCAATCATTCCGCCGCATCCTTCGGCGCGCCGAACAGCGGCAGATCATCCGTCTTCTGTTCACGGTGGCGCATCTTGACGGCAGCGCTGTGTCCCCCTTGGCCGCGCGCGTGCGCGATGCGGGTCTGGATGTCCTTGAAATACTCCGGCTCGCGCTCGATCAGGATCGCGTTGCATCCCTCGCGCAGCGCGGCAATGCCGGTGGTGCCGCTCCCGGCAAAACAGTCCAGCACCGTGCCGCCCTTGGGGGTCACCAAGCGCACCAGCCAGGCCATGAGGTCGATGGGTTTCACTGTAGGGTGCTTCGACCCCATTCGATCGTCAGCGTCGGCCTTTGCGGAGTGATAGAAGCGCGCGGAGGAGCCCCGGTCCCCACGGAGGACTGACGCCGGGCGGCCGCCGAATTGACCATAAACGTTGTTCGTGTTTGCCGACGGCTCCGCACCGGTGACCGCGCCGGATTGGCCATCGCTTCGCGGAAACGCGGCGAGAACTTCAGCGCTCCCATCGTGCACGATATTCGCCGGCCATCGTCCTTTCGACAGGTTCGACATGAAGTTCGCGAGCGATCCCTCGGGATCCTGGAATCCTGTGTTTTTTCTGTCAGGTTCACCCCAGCGCACGCGTCCTGGTGAATCGTGGCATGATCTTTGCGCTGCTGCTGCTGCTGCTGCTGCTGCTTCGTCGACGGCGTCAGCATAAGGAATACGGCAGGCGTCGATATTGAAAGCGCCCGTTCCATACTTAAGCACGTTGGCGGCGATGCTCGACTCGCCGATGGGCTTGCGCGCGATGCACACCGGCTCGAACGAGGGTTTCAGCGCGGTGCCCAGACCCGCAAGAACATCCGCATGAGCGGGATCAAGCTTCGCGAGATTCGTACTCTTCGGAAACCCTGTGCCATATGTCCACGCGAGCATCCCCGCGCCGGTCTCCATCAGCTTCACAAACAGTCCAAGCTGTTCGTCATTCAGGCTGAAAATAAAATTCTGGAAGTCCGTGTCGTGAGCCACGATGTCCAGGATGCAGCCCCGGATATCAAACCCGGCTTGCTCAATAGCCCACGCCATCGGCCCATAAGTGCGATCGCCCGAGAAAGCCAGAAGATGCCCGCCCGGTTTCAAAAGGCGCAGCGCCTTCTTCCACGTCTCAGGACGAAAGGCGATATCCCCGCCATCCCATTCCTTGCCCATGAAACCTTTGGAGGCCCGCGCAAATGCGCCCGTCGCACCAACCTTCGCCGGCGCGCTGCCGTTCTTGCCGAAGCGCTTGACAATGCTGGTCAGGTGATACGGCGGATCGCACACGATGGAGTCCACCTGCACGCCTTCGCGCGCGAGATCGTCCATCACCTGCAGGCAATCGCCGTTAATGACGCGGATGTCGCTCATACAGCCAGATCACTCCGCCGCCAGGGCGAGCGCTGTGTCTTCCGCATCCCACGCGCGCCACGCGCTCATGGGCGCCTTGGCGAAAGGGTTCGGCTTCGTGGTGAAGGGATCGCGCCGGTAAGGTCCGCGCTCCACCTTCGTGCGCGGTTGCGCCGCACGCCATGCGTTCATCCACGCCTCGCGCTTCCACGCCGCCACAAGGCGCACCACGGCGAGATGAAGACCATCGGTGAGCGCGCAGAAATTTTCCGAGCGCGCCAGCCATGAGTTGCGCGCGATCGTCATCGCGCGGCGGCACTGGTCCACATCCATGTCGAACAGCCCCGCAAGGCGCTCGGGCGTGGCGCCAGTGTGGTGCGAGGCCACAATCAGCGCCGCGGTGCGCACCACCACATGACCCTCGGTGAGCAATAGGCCCTCGAGGTCCTCCGGCTTCATGCCGTTTAACCCCGCGGCCAACGCCTTCACATGGGCGATCTTCAGCTGTCTCACGTTCTCAAACCTTCCAACAAAGGGCGCTTAAAGCAGCGCCCAGAAAAACCCGAAGAAGCAGGCGGCCATCACGAAGGGGCCGAGGTAACCGGGCAGCACGGTGGAGCCGGCCATGCCGCCGCAGCACAGCAGCGCGATCAAAGGTTCGGTCATTCGGCCACCCACACGATTTCATTCTTGCCGCGGCCATTCCGGCGGCGCTTACCGCTGTCCTTGATGGCGCCCGCCGCGCGCAGCTCGGTGCAGCGCGGCCGCACGTTCAGCAGCAGTTCCTTGATGCGCGGCGCGATCTCGCTCGGCGTGCCGCCCAGCGCGCCGAGGCGCTTGATTTCCTCGAGCACCCGCTCACGGATCACGGACGCCTTCGGTTGAATGGCGCAGGCCGCCTCGAAGCTGGTGTCGGTCTTTCCCACCGCGACGCGCGGATCGGCGAACAGGTCGTTCATCGGGTTCACACCACCATCCCCGCCGCCCGCTGGCGGTCGTTCATTTTCGCGAGATGCAGGCTGTTCCAATCGAAGCCCTCGGGCGGGCTGGCGCAGGTCACCGTCAGGCCCATCTTCGTGTGGCGCTCATTGCCGGCGGCGATCTTGGCTTTGGCCTGCGCGCGGTCGCTTTCGTCCGCGTCCAGCCACTTGGTCAGGCGCTTCACGCCTTCGGGCGGCTCCAGCAATCCCATGTTATCGAGGGACAGCGCGGCCCAGGCGCTCACGCCCGTGCCCATCATCACCGTCAGGGTGCTTTCAATCCCCTCGCCGATATCGAGCTCCGCGCCCGTATAAGGGCCGAGCCGCACAGCGCCGCCAATACACACCCCGCCCATCTTCTTGTCGGCGGGATCGCCCTCTTCGTCCGTGAAACCGGCTTTGCCACGCCCATCGGGCGCCAGATAGGTGCGGTGAATGCCGGTGATGCCGCGCGGTCCCCGCGGTGTGAGTTCACCGCCCACGCGCCCGCCCTGCACCGCCGCGATCACCGCGGGCCGCACCGCGCGGCGAATTACCTTGCCGCGCTCATCGCGCAGCACCCAATCGCACGCCGGCATGAAGCGCAGCGTGCAGGGCCACAGCCCGCCAGGCAGCATATCGGCGCGGATGTAGCGCGCCTGTTCGAAATAACGCTCGCCCAAAGTGCCGGCGAGGTCGACCGTCTTGGCCCATTGCGCGCGCGACCATTCGATTTTCTGCGCCACATCGCGCGCCGCGGCTTCCGCGTCATAATGCGCGACGATCGGCTTGGGCTTCGCGGGCTTGCGGCCATCCTTGTCTTCGATCAGGCCGGCGTCCGCCGCCAGCTCGTTCACCGCGTCAAGGAAAGTGGCCGCGCTCGTGGTGCTCTGCACCCACGTGATGGCGTCCCCATGTTGTCCGCATTTGTAGCATTTGAAGGTGCCGCGCGTGTCGTTGACGTCCAGCGTCTTCGAGCGGGATCCGCAGAACGGACAGGCCCCGCGCATCACGTTGCGGCCATATCCGCCGGAGAGTTTCACGGTGCGAGTAACGAGTCCGATCAGCGACGTGCGCCGCTTCACTTCATCGACAAACCCGGGGGCAAATCCCATACGGTAGGGGGTGACCTTTCGAACGAGGGAAAAACGAAAGAGCGGGCGTTAGAGCGCGAAGGGTTTGATGGCGTTGATGGCCAGCAGCAGCTGCGGCTCGGCGCGCTGCTTGAAGGCGTTTTTCAGAAGGTCATGCGCCAGGCGGATGGCGAGCGTGGACGAAACCCCGTGCTCGAACTCCTGGCCGTCCAGCGTGCGCATATAAACCGCGCCAAGGCCGTTCAAAGGGTCCGTGCGGATGGCGATGGTCTCGAGCGGCCCGGCTTGTGTTTTTGCGCCGAGCTTACGCACCGCCTCAACCGCCGCGACATTTGCGAGCGCCTGTTGAAGGGGCCCACCTGGCTGCGGCTTGTCCTTCTCGCCGAACGAGAGCACGCGCACGCGGCCGGTCCGAATCACCCGCGTCATTCCCCGCGCTCCAGCATGGCGATCGCCCCGCGCGACAGGCGCTGCAGGTCGAGCAAATCGCCAATCAGCTTTGCGCGCTCGCGCGGGGTCAGGTTACGGCCACCCGGGCCTTTTGGGTCCAACACCTCGGCGATGTCCTTGAACACATCGGCGCTTTCCTTCGAAAGCCGCGAGGCCAGCGTGAACAGGCACTTCTCCATGTCCACCTGCGGCACGTCCCGGTTCACATGCTCTTCCAGCCACATCAACAGATGCGGCTCGCCGCCACGGCGCACCGTTTCAGCGGTGATCACCGCCGCGATGTCCATGGGCATCTTGTGCCGTTCGTGCTCTTCGGAGTCGTCGGTGTACTTTTGCAGAATGCCGCGGCTGACACGCACCCCGGGAAGCGCCGCCACATCGCTTAAACCGCCCAGATCGCCAATGGTGCGAAGGGCCGCATCTTCAAGGGAAAGCGGGCGGCGCGGCTTGTAGGGAGACTTGGACACGTCTGAAACCCCTGCGTGCTGGGAACAATGCACCTAGTATAGCGTTCAAATGTACCCATGCAAGTACAAACAGACGAAATCGCATTTATGCGTGCAAAAAAGGGCCGCCGGACCTATTCAGGTCCGCGCAAACACCGCAGGTTAAAGAGAATGGCCAAAAAGCCACCAGGCCTTGGGAAAGGCCAGACGACGGGCTTCTTGCACGAACCGTCGCCTTTCGCTGGCGAACTGGCCGCCGCCCTTGAACGGGCCGCGGCCCGCGAAGGCGCGCCCCCGGAAATGCGCGATCCCGGAATATCGAATTTCTGGAAAAATCTGGACAGCAACCGCATCGCCGCCCTCGCCGATGGCCTGGGCGTTCCGGCAAGATTGGATTGGTCTCGCGTTCCCACACTGAGCGAAGCCAACAATTACATCCGCAAACGCAATATCCGCCGGCGCATGAAGGCCCTCGGATTTGAAGCCGACCGTCAGCTTTCGATGGCCGCAGGTCTCTCCGAGTCCGCCCTCCGCCACGTTCTGTCCGGCCGCAGCCAGGAAGGCCGGGCCGGCACCATGCAGAAAATCGCGGCCGCCCTAAAATGCAGCCAGGACGATCTCACGGGCGCGCGCTATTTCGAGCCTTTCGGGGCCGAGGATGAAGCCATCTTCCGCCGGGCCCTGGGCCGTTTTTTCATGGATGCGGATACCCTGCGCAACGAAGCGACGGAATCGAAGGACCCGCGGAAAAGCCAGGAAAAACGCGCCCTGGCGAACCGGATCGATTTCATCGACGGGCCCTATGAATGGCAACATGAGGCCCCCGCGGCCACGCCCGCCGCGCGTCCCACCGCGCGTCTCGCGCCCGAAATGCCGCCCGGCGCCTTCTCACTTACGCCCGCGCAAATCGCCGAGCGACTCGCCGACCGCGTGACCGCCCCTGTGAAAGACCTTCCGCTGTACGCCGCGGCGCGCGGCGGCCCGGAAGGTTCGATGGTGTTGGACTTCAATCCCATCGAAATGCTCGAGCGCCCCACGGCTTTAATTGGGGTGCGTGATGCTTTTGCGCTGGTGATTGTCGACGAGTCGATGGAGCCGCGTTACGAGCACGGCGAAGCGGTCCTGGTGAGGCCGCATCTAAAACCCACCAGCGGCACCGACATGGTGTTCGTGCAAAAAACGCCGGACGGCGCCACCTACATGCTGGTGAAGCGGCTTATCAGCTTCAACGACTCCGAATGGCGCGTCCTCCAATATAACCCGGAAAAGAAGTTCAGCCTGAAGCGCAGCGAGTGGCAGCAAGCCTTCGTCATCACCGGCCGTTTGGATCGCCGCTAGCGGATCAATCCGCCTCTTCTGCTTTGAAAACTTGAAATTAATTGCACGTGACGCGAAACCGTCGCGGGGCCGCCTGCGTCTCTTTTTCCGCACCTACGTCATTTTGTACCTTGACGCGTACAGTTAGACGCACTAGGAATCCCACCGTCACCCCGGCGGCCCTCCCCCTCATCCCCTGGCCGCCCGGTGACAAGGCACCAGCCAGGGAGATCCGATGCTCCAGTCCTCGACAGCGCAAGCGTCCACCGGCGTTACCCCTGCCGGTCTGACCGGAGCCCATAACCCGGCAGCGCGTTCCACTCGCGCCCCGGCCGGACTCCCTGGCGGTGCCGCTCTTAAGCCCTTCAGCCCGCCGGGCGGCGCGTATCGCGTCTCAACCGATCCCATCACCCGCGTCCGTTCGTACTTCGACGGTAAGGGCAAACTCCTCGCACGCAGCGGCAAACTCCGCATCAAGACGTTAAACGCCGACCACCCCGTCAGCCTCATGGCCCGCGCCATGATCGAGTTGCGCGAGGACGCTTACCAAGTCTCTGCCGCAACCCTCGCCATCTTTGGCTACACGCCGAACGATGTAGCGCTCTACGGCAGCCAAGCGGTTCGGCTCGCGCGGAAATTCAAACCCGTGCTGTTCCAGCGCGTTCAAATCCAGTTTTTCGAGGCCTAAGCCATGTTCATGCAAACCATTGCGCCGGCCAAAGCCGCGCCCGCCCAAGTCGACGCGGACAACCTCACGCTCGGCGATATCCTGGCCGTGGCGCTCAAAGCTCCCGAACATCCGCACTTCACCGAAGTCACCTGCCCGATGTTCACCGATGGGAAGGGCAAGAACTGCGCGTGCAAAGGCCCGCTCAAGCCGGATGGTTCCGGATGCCCGCTGTTCCGCATGATCCCGAACAGCGACAACGAACACTCGCAACGGTTCGGCCTCGGCTTCTGCGGCCTCGCGGGGGCGTGCTAATGGCCCGCAAACCCATGCCGGACGGCGCCGGTCCGCCTACGACCTTCGACCAACTGGTTCGCACCATCGTCACCACCTGCGGCACGGTCGCGATGATCAGCGGCATGCTCGGCATCTTCGTTGCCGTGCTGCGCAACCTCGGCTCACCCGCGCTTCAGCCCACCACAGCCATCCTGGGCGGCGCGGTGCTCTTCTTCGGCGGCTTCGCGATGGTCCTCGCGGTGTGGCTCAAACACATCACCGAGCACGGCATCAGCCTCAACCGCAACTTCCCGATTTAGGAGAACGCGCATGTTTATGAACCGGATGGTGCACGGTTTTCTTCACCTTCTCGCGACCTCTGCCGCCTTGATCGCGCCGCTTCCGCGGATCGATAGCATGAGGCTCCCTGGTCAAAGGCCACCGCAAAAGTCCTTCGGGCGGATGCGCCGCAGATTTGGGTGGACGACGAAGGTCCAAAAACCGAGGCCGACGCCGGAACAAATTGCTCGCCGCGCGGCCATCAATTCCCTCACCAACTACGAGCGCACCCAATGGGCCCGCGCCGGCTATCCGGGCGCCACCGACAAGGGCAAATGCTCCGGACGCATCGAAGATGTCCTGTCCTTTAAAGGCATCCGTGAACGCAACCTTCCGCGGGATAGAGCAGCGGTAGCTCACCAGGTTCATACCCTGGGGGTCGGGGGTTCGAATCCCTCTCCCGCAACCACTTCAATCGGGGCGGCCGCCTAATGCCCCAGCATCTCCTCACCCGCCTGCGCGCCGAAGCCATGGCCGCGCTCGCGT
The DNA here is from genome assembly GCA_050246995.1 of Rhodospirillaceae bacterium. Taxonomy (GTDB): domain Bacteria; phylum Pseudomonadota; class Alphaproteobacteria; order Rhodospirillales; family Rhodospirillaceae; genus SHVO01. The sequence goes on from JBFWVA010000004.1 coordinate 63,172, forward strand.
CCGGCCGCTACTCACCCGCGGCCTGGGCCTTCCTCCGTCAGTGGGGCACCCGTTGACCGAAACGCGCACCACCGCGGAGATCCTCACCGACATTGTGCTGCGGGTCGAATGCCTCAACGCCGAGCGCAAGGCCTTGGCCGATGACGTGAAGGAAGTCCTCAAGGACGGCAAACGCCACGCGCTCGACGTGCCCCGCATCCGCGAGGTCATCAAGATCCGCGACATGAAGCCAAAGGACCGCGCCGAACTCACCATCGGCAACGCCACCGCCACCTATCTCCACGCGGTCGAGACCACCGAGAAAGACCGCGCCGCCAGGAAAGCCGCCGAAGCCGCTTCCACTTCCACCCCAAAAGTAGAGCCCGCACCATGAACCAGCCGTTGGCGCAATCCGCGCCGGATCCCTACGCCACCCACACCTTCGACCGTCTCATCGCCACCCACGAAGGCGGCGAACTCAACGCCGACCTTTCCAAAAAACTGAACGAGACCGTCGCCTTCCTGGAAAACTTCGTCCAGACCCACGGCGGCAAGCCCGAAGCCAGCCTCGGCGTCTCCTTCAAGATCAAGAAGGACGGCCAGATGATTCAGATCAACGCCGAGGTGTCCGAGAAGCTGCCGAAGGAACCGCGCAACAGCGGCATGTACTTCGCCGACGCCAAGAACCGCCTCACCAAGCGCGACCCCAAGCAGATCGAGATGTTCACCGATGTCAGCCGCCCGGCCGCCGCGCCGGTCAGCATCGGTTAGTCCCCGCGGCCCATCCCACCCCAAGTTTCAGGACCACACCGCTCCATGAAAGACCAAGACACTAACGCCGTGATCCAGACCGTGAAGGACTTGCATCAACCGCAACTCCTCCCGGTGAAACACGGCGAAGTCGAGACCGCCGTGCTTGTTTTGCCGAACGGCCTCACCGCGAAGCCCGTGACCGAGATCACCGACAAACTCCTGCCCGCCCCGCGCCGCAAGACGGGCACCATCGTCGCCACCACGCACGCCTCGTTCAACGACATCGTAGCCGCCCATAAGGAAGACAGCTCCGTGGTCTTCGTGGACGGTGAAACCGGCGCCTTCACCGCCGTACTCAACTTCCACGGCACCAAGGCGGACGGCCAGCGTTTCGGCGATCTCCGCGTCACTTATGCCCCCACGAAGTCGAAAGCGTGGAACGCGTGGCAGGAACTCTCGGAAGAGTTCGTCAACGTTTCCGACTTCGCCAACCATATCGACGCCAACATCCTCGACGTGACCGAACCGCCGCCGCACGACAGCGCGCTCGAGTCCGACATCCGCATGCGCGACCTCGCGAAGGCGTTTTCCACCACCTTCGCCGACAAGGCCAAGATCATCGAGATTTCGCGCGGCTTGCGGATTCACACCAAGGATCAGATCGAGAATGTGCTGAACACCTCGACCGGCGAGACCTCCATCGAGTTCAAATCCGAACACGAAGGACGCGACGGCCAGAAGCTGACCGTGCCGGGCCTGTTCTGCATCGCCATCCCGGTCTTCGAGAAGGGTGTCGTGTACCGCCTGCCCGTGCGCTTCAAGTACCGCGCCGGCAACGGAAGCCTCGCCTACTCCTACACCGTGCTCAACGACGACAAAGCGATCGAGCACGCCGTGAACGAGATGGTGATGCTCACCAAGGAAGCCACCGCGCTCCCGGTTTTCTACGGCAAGGCGCCGTAATCCCGTAGGCGGTTCGGCCCTTTTCTCCCACCGCAGTTCCCCGGCGCGGCCGAGCGCCGGGGCTTACTTCCCCCTTCAAGGATCCCGCCATGGATGGCGACGCAAAAACCTACATCGGCGAAGACAACACCCACAGCATCCAGACGCTGACGGGCAACTTCTTCGACCTCGTGAACCCGGCGCCGCACATGGTCTTCCTGCGCGACATCGCCGAAGCCGCGGCCAAGGTCAACCGCTTCACCGGGCACACCATCGCACCTTATTCCGTCGCCCAGCATTGCGTGTGGGCCTCGTTCATGGTCTCGCCGGAAGCGGCGCCTTATGCGCTGCTGCACGACGCGCACGAGGCCTACATCAACGACAAGTCCACACCCCAAAAGACCGCCGAAGCCATCGTGATCGCCCACGCCCTCGGCATCGACCTGGAGCGCGTGAAGGAAGCCTTGCGCATCATCCCGCGGCGGATCGACGCGGCGGTGTTCCAGCGGTTCAACCTGCCGTGGCCGGCCCAGAAGGCCATCATGGACGAAGTGAAGGCCGTCGACATCCTCGCGCTCTCCACCGAGAAGCGCGACCTGATGGCCCATGACCGTCCGTGGACTTATCCACTCCCGGCGCCCTATCGCGGCATCACTAAACCGTGGCCATGGGTACACGCAGCGGACGCCTTCGTGGAACGCGCCCGCCACCTCGGCCTGCAGGAGATGCCGTTTTGAATCTCTCCCGCCGCAAACTCTTCGAAACCGGAATCGCCCTCGCGCTGACTCCTGTCGTCGCGGCAATCCCCGCTGTCGGCGAGATCGTCACCGCGTCTCCGCCCTGCGAGCCTTTCGCCCGCGATCCCGCGAGATACGTTGTGTTCATGAAGTCGCGCCAAGTGGGGCGCACCTTCGCCTTCGAACAATTCCAGAAGGCGATGTTGCGCGAGTTCGCCGCGGGCAGCGGCCTGCCGTACGACGACCTTCGCGTCACGTTCATTGCGCCGCGCCGTGCGTGGATAGACCCGGTGCGCCATGACTGAACCCCTCAAAACCTACGCCCTCGGCTTCATGTTCTACCGCAGCCCGCTCGGCGAACTCACCGTGGTGCTCATCAAGAAGAAGCGCCCGGCCTGGCAAGCAGGCCTTCTGAACGGCATCGGCGGCAAGGTGGAGGACGGCGAAACGCCCGAGCAGGCCATGGTGCGCGAGTTCAAGGAAGAAGCCGGACTCATCACCATGCCGGAGGACTGGAAACACGTCCTCACCATGACCCTCGACAACGACGCCGAGCGCGAACGCACCGGCCGCGCCGCGAAGGTCGAGGTGTTCAGTTATGTCTTCACCAAAGGCCGCCCGCCGGTCGCCAGCCAAACGGACGAGGAGTTGCGCCACGTCCCCGCGGAACTCGCGCTGCACTTCCCGCACACGCCGAACCTGCGCTGGCTTCTGCCCTTGTGCATCTACGCCGACACCAAGTCCCCCTTCACCATGGAGATGGCCAGTTGAGCGATTTATCCCCAGTCAAAGTCATCAACGATGCGGGCTTAACAACTCCGTTCGCCTCGCTCGGCGAAGCGATGGACGCAGCCAAGGAGGCGGCCGCCAAACGCGGCGGTCAGACCATCGGCGTTTACGTCCTTCAGCGCGTCATCACCAGTACGGTCGCGGTCAATATCAGCGACACGAATCTCCCGTCGAAAGGCTAACCCGTGGCGTCTCTCAATCAAGTCCAGCTCATCGGCAACCTCGGCCAGGATCCCGACGTGCGCACGATGCAGAACGGCGGCCAGGTCGCCAACATATCCATCGCCACGTCCGAGCAATGGAAGGACAAGGTCACCGGCGAGAAGAAGGAAAAGACCGAATGGCACCGTGTGGTGATGCTCGGGAACCTCGCCGACATTGCGGCGCAGTACCTCAAGAAGGGCCAGCGGGTCTTCGTCCAAGGCAAGCTGCAAACCCGCAAATGGACCGACCAGCAGGGCCAGGAGCGCTACACCACCGAGATCGTCTGCCAGAGCTTCGACAGCAAACTCATCATGCTGACGAACGCAAGCGGCGGCGGTGGCCGCCCGCCCGCCCACGATGGCGAACCGGAAGGCCCGTCGACGAGCGGCCGCGCCGCGCCGCCGCGCGACGACATGGACGACGATATCCCATTTTAGGAAAACCCGATGAAGTTCAACTGCGGGCCATCACCCGACGAAAAACGCGCTTCGCGGCATATCGCCAAGATGACGCGGCTGCGTGAAAAAGCCGAAGCACTGCGCGGGTGGCATCGCGTCTTTGCGTGGTGGCCTATCCGCATCGCGCCCGGCGAGTGCCGTTGGTTGGAATATGTCGAGCGCCGGATACCCAGAGCCACCGCGCACTATAGCGATTGGGAAGGGTTCACCATCGTCTGGAACGGCAAGCCTGAATTTCGGGCGAGCGCCTAATGGCTGAAAACTCCGCCATCGAATGGTGCGACCACACCTTCAACGCATGGATCGGATGCCAGGAGGTCTCCCCGGCGTGCGACTTCTGTTATGCGAAGCGCCAGAACGCGCACCGAAAATGGGTGGACGGGTGGGGCCCGGACGGAGAGCGCCGACGCACCTCGCGCGCCCTTTGGCGCCAGCCGCACAAATATCAGCGCCAGGCCTCGACCTTCCGCAAAGAGAACGGCCGCCGGCAGCGGGTGTTCGTCAACTCCCTCTCGGACGTCTTCGACAACAAGGCGGATCCGCAATGGCGCGCCGATCTCTTCGCGACCATCGAAGCATGTCCCGACGTTGATTTCCTTCTCCTCACCAAGCGGCCCCAGAACATCCGCGCCATGCTCCCGGCGAATTGGGAAAACGGCTACCCCAACGTTTGGCTCGGCGTGACGGTGGAGAATCAAGCGGAAGCCGATCGGCGCCTTCCGCATCTCAAAGCCATCCCGGCCGCGCGCCACTTCCTTTCTATCGAACCCCTCCTCGCTCCTTTGACGCTCGAGCCTGAAGCGGACAGCAGCTATCAGATGTTGAGTAAATGGTACGGACCTAACGGGTTCGATCCCACTGGCTCACAGCCGCGGTTACTCCGGATGAAAGGTAACATCTGGAAAGTTGACTGGGTCATCGTAGGCGGAGAAAGCGGCCCTAAGGCGCGTCCCGTTCATCCCGACTGGATCCGCGCGCTCCGCGACCAGTGCGCCGCGGGCAAGGTGCCCTTCTTCTTCAAGCAATGGGGAGAATGGCGGGAACGCGCTCACGCGGGTGAAGAACTTGGTTTGAATCTTCCCGAAGACCTCTCGACGGCTTGGCCGGACGGGACAATCGGAAACGGCAATTCGACGGCGAATGGAGGCTACGGGAAACCTCTGTTCCGTTTCGGCAAGAAGAAGGCCGGCCGCATCCTCGACGGCCGCACCCACAATGAATTTCCGGAGTCAATGGCAGCATGAAAGCCCTCTCCCTCTGGCAACCGTGGGCGTCGCTGTGGGTCTCCGGCGTCAAGGTGCACGAAACCCGCCACTGGCCGCTCAAAGTCGCGGAACGCGGTTTCTGGCTCGCGGTTCACGCCGCACAGCGCTTCGAGAAAAACGTCGATCCCGAACTTTCCGACATCCTCTGCGACACCTTCGGCGGCCATTGGTCCCGCGACCTCACACGCGGCGCCATCGTCGGCAAGGTCTTCATTGGCGCGTGTGTGCGCTCCGATGATCTCCTGTGGGCCGATGACGCCGACTTCACCTGCGGCAATTGGACGCCCGGGCGCTTCGGATTCCGCGCGGATAGGTTCGCGGCCTTGAAAGCGCCGATCCCCTACCGCGGCCAGCAAGGCATGTTCCAGGTGCCCGACGCCCTCCTGGCTGACGACTCCCTCTTCACCTCCATCGAAAACCGCCGGCGCATGCCGAGCGATCCACCTGTCTAGGACTCCCCATGCACTTCACCATCGAACGCGCCGACCTCCTCAAAACCCTCGCCCACGTGCAAAGCGTAGTCGAGCGCAAGAACACCATCCCCATCCTCCAAAACGTGTGCCTGAACGCCGACAAGGGCCGCCTGCTCATCACCGGCACGGACATGGACATGGAGATCGTCGAGGCCGCGCCCTGCGCCGTCACCCTCGCCGGCCTCACCACCGTCTCGGCGCACACGCTTTACGATATCGTGCGCAAACTCCCCGAAGGCGCCCAGGTCGACATCAAGGCGGTGGACGGCGGCCAGATCGCCATCACCTGCGGCCGCTCGCGCTTCAAGCTCGCGTGCCTTCCGGCTGCGGATTTCCCCAGCTTCATGGGCGGCGACTTCACCCACAACTTCTCTATGCCGGCCGCCACCTTGCGCCGTCTCATCGACCGCTCCCGCTTCGCCATCTCGACGGAGGAAACGCGCTACTACCTCAACGGCATTTATCTCCACATCGCCAAGGGGACGGATGGCCCCATGCTGCGCGCCGTTGCCACCGACGGCCACCGCCTCGCGCGCGTGGATTGCATCGCCCCCGAAGGCGCGCCCGGCATGCCCGGCATCATCGTCCCGCGAAAAACCGTCATCGAGCTGCGCAAACTGCTGGACGACGCGGGCGAGTCCCTGGTCACCGTCCACCTGAACGACAGCAAGATCAGAGTCGATCTCGGCGAGCTCGTCCTCACCTCCAAACTCATCGATGGCACCTACCCCGATTATGAGCGCGTGGTGCCGATGTCCAACGACAAGACGCTCGAGGTCGAACGCGGCGCCCTCGCCGCGGCCACCGACCGCGTCTCCGCCATCAGCAACGAACGCAGCCGCGCCCTGAAGCTGGAATGCGCCGGCCCGCTCATCACCCTGACGGCCACCAGCGCGGAGGCGGGCACGGCCGTGGAAGAGGTCGAAGCCAAACTCGCCGGCGACGCCATCACCATCGGCTTCAACGCGAAGTACCTCGTCGAAATCCTCGACCAGGTGACGGGCGACATCGCCCGGTTCGCCCTCACCGATGGCGGCGGCCCAGCCCTCATCACCGACCCCACCGACGAACACGCCCTGTTCGTCCTCATGCCGATGCGGGTGTAGCGATGGGGGTGCGCGCGCTCGATGGCACAGTTTTCCGCCGCGTCTGTCCGCAGACCAATCAACTGCGCGTGGTCGTGAAGCGGCGCGAGAACTCGTTGCTGGACGCGATCGCGAACAACTTCGACCTCAGCATTCCCTACGAAGGCCTTCTGATGTTCGAAGGCAAGCTGCGCAAGGTCGTCGGATGCCGGCGCATCGCGGAACGGCTCTTCCATGTTGTATTCGAAGCGCCGAAATCCCGGAGAGTGGCCGCATGACCTTCTCCCCGTCGCGCATCTTGGAAATCCTGAAAGGCCGCAATGGCTACGACGTCGAACGCGCCATTGCGCATCTCGAGCGCTTGCAACGCGAAGGCTGCGTGGGCATGTCCCTGGGAACTTTCGACCCGGGCCGGGAACCGCGGTCGTGGGAGGCCTGGGCAAAGGCCTTCGCCGATCTCCACGATTGGCTTGCGAAGCGCACGCCGTCGGAGAACGCGGCCGATATCCGCGCAGGCCAGGACTTCCTGAAACTCGACGCCGCGCTGTGCGAGCGTGACCGCGCGCTAAATATGCTGGCGCAGCTTGCCGCAAAAACGCCGAGCCTTGAGGTTGAGATACGAGAGTTTTTTAAGGGGGACGCGCTTCGATATTTCGAAAATGCCCTGCATATCGCGAAGGTCATAACTGACACCTCGATCAAGAAGTCAGGTCATCCCCAAGCCGCAAACCCATCCATGGGGTGGACCTGCGGCCGATGCCGCGCGCCGGTGGCCGGTCGTTTCTCGAAATGTGATCGCTGCGGCTTGGACGGAATGCCCGATGGAGAATGAAAACGACAACGACCTCGCCCTGATCGTCGGCGCTAAGGCCATCGCGAACGCCCTCGAGATCAAGGTCAAACAGTTCTACAACGCGCGCAACGCCGGCGGCCTCACCTTCGTGTGGCGTGAACCAGGGCTCGGCCTTGTGACCTCCCGCAGCGCGGTGAAAGAGTACAACCGCGCCCGCGCCACGGGCCAGAAACCCGCTGAAACCGCGGCTCCGAAGGCCCTGGACAACGCGGCCTGAGCGGCAGCATCCTTGACCCATGGCCACCATCGACAAAATCGAACGCGCGAATAAGGACGGCTCCAAATCCGTCCGCTGGCGCGTGCGCTGGGTCGATACCGACGGCAAGCGCCGGAACCGCAAGTTCAAGACGAGGAAGGCCGCCGATAGCAAGTTGGCCAAGGTCGCCTATCGTCTCGATGCCGGGTTGAAGGCCGAGGGCGGCACAACTCAATTGGTCATCGAAGCCGTGCAGGCCTGGGTCGACGGCATCGAAGCGCTGGTGAAGTCCGGCAAGCGCGAACGCTCGACCTTGAAACAATACGACGAGCACCGCCGTCTGCACATTGCCTCGGACGAGATCGCGCGGCTCGAGATGCGCAAGCTGACGGCGCCCGACTGCGTCGCCTTCGCCAAGCGCCTGCAGGTGAAACTCTCCGACGCCATGGCGCGCAAGGTGCTCACGTCCTTCAAGTCAGCCATGGACGAAGCGGTGCGCGCCGGCCACCTGACGGTGAACCCGGCGGAACAGGTCTCCATCGACGGCCGCGATCGCAGGCTGTTGTCGGCGGAGGATGCCGAGAAAGCCGAGAAGGCGGCCATCCCCGACCTTCATCTGGTGAAGGCCATCATGGAAGCCGCGGCCGAGCTCGCGGCCGATGACAAGGGCCGCGCGCTCGCCATGTTCTCGCTGTTCACCTTCGCGGGCTTGCGCGCGTCCGAACTGCGCGGCTTGCCGCTTCAGAACCTTCTCGTGTTCCACAACGCGCCGGTGGTGAAGATCCGCCAGCGCGCCGACACATGGAACCGCATCGGCCCGCCGAAATCGAAAGCCGCCTATCGCACGATCCCGCTCGGCCCCATGGCCGTGGAAGCCTTGCGCGCCTGGTGCGCACACATCACCGGCAGCGCCGAGCGCCTGGTGTTCGCGACGGAAGACGGCAAGCCCTACAGCTACACCCACATCTATCGGCACGTGCTGATTCCGGTGATGGAGCGCGCCGCCAAGAAACTCGCCGCGCAGAACGGCGGCGCGGCCGCCATGGTGAGTTTTAAGCCGAAGGTGGACAACGCCGGCCAGCCCATCGTGCGCGACGGCGGCCACTTCGCGGGACCTTATTGCCCAGTGCTGCTGCACCCGACCTGGAGCTTCCACGAAATGCGCCATGTGGCCGCCAGCTTGTGGATTGCCGGCGGAGCGAACCCGAAGCTCATCCAGAAGCGCATGGGCCACAGCAAGCTGCAAACCACCATGGATATCTACGGCCACCTTTGGGAGGACGTGGAAGACGACATCGCCATGGCCACCAGCGCCGAAGCGCGCGTCTTCAATGCGAGGAAGGATTAGCGATGGCCCGCAAACGCGCGCCGAAAAAATCCACCCGTGTCTTGCCGAGCGGCCGGCAGAAGGAAGCTTCCGAACATGCGCACTGCAAGGCCGATCACGCCGCGATGAAGCGGGTCTATGAGCCTGCGCGGAAGAAAACGCGATAGAACACCGCGCGAACTCGCGGGACCATTTCGGGACCACCTAATCGCCGGTACTCGCCAGAAAACCCAGGAAAACATGGGTTATTCGAAGGAACGCGGGACCACCCGAAAAGCGCAAAAAAACGAACGCGGAACGCGCTCTAACTATTTGATTTCAAATTGAAAAAGAATGGTGCCCGGAGCCGGAGTTGAACCAGCGACACGCGGATTTTCAATCCGCTGCTCTACCAACTGAGCTATCCGGGCACGGAGGCGGACCTCTTGGAGAGGGGCGCTTTATATTAGAGAAGACGGCGGGTGTCTAGACGCCGGTTTTAGCCCTAAGAACTTGAGGAAACAGCTCTTTTTTCGGGGCTAGGCCGGATCCTTAAGCCCCGGGCTGGGCTCGAAGGGCGTCCCGGGGGACAGGCACTGGCTTGGTGGCGGCGAGGCTGAAGGCGGCGACGAACGTCAAGTCGAAGGGGAATTCGAGCGGCGTGGCCGAGCGGCGTTCATCCTAAGTGTCCTCTTCGCCCTGCCGCGGCGCATCGGCTGGGGATTCCCCGGTCTCGACGCGATAGCGCTCGGTGAACCACGCACCAAGATCGATCTCGGCGCAGCGCAACGAACAGAAGGGCCTGTAGCGCGCTTGCACGGGCGCGCCGCAGCGTGCGCACTTAGCGGCCATCACGCGCACCGCCGGAGGTTTGTCATCTGGAGAAGTCGAATCTGTCGTCATTGCGGGTATTTCGGGTCAATCCCTAGGTAACGTCAAGTCGAGCTTATACTTTCGGTCTAAAGCCCCCTAAACGACCGCGCCCGCGCTCATACCCCTCCTCACATGCCTCCTTGCGCCTGCTCGCCTAGGATTTGCGTCATGACAAACCATCACGCAGATACCAAGTGCGGCCGCGCTTTCACCAGCCCGGGCACTACACGCCGGAGCGGCTCTTTTGAGTACGACCGCAGCACATGCGGCCGACGGCGCTTTTCTCCCCGCCGATGCTTTCGGAACGCTCGTGGGTGCCACCGGCTACGTGGACGCTGGCCTTTCCCAAACGCTTGGACATTTTGCCGCGCACGGCGGCCGAGCCCAATACGATGACCCCTTTTTCGCGCATTTCAGGATGTCTGGTGTTGGGACTAATGCTTCCTCTATCCGCACACGCGGAAGAAGCTGAACGCGCGTTCTCTCCCGACCGGCCAAGTTTCACCGGCAGCCCTTACACACTCGACCAAGGACGGTTTCAGTTCGAGATGACCTTAAGCTCGTTCACTAGCGATAGGTCGGGCGACCAGAAGATGAAGACAATTGGAACCGGCGCGTCCACCCTACGCTGGGGCGTTACCGATGACGTTGAAATGCAACTCGCATTCGGCGGTCTGGTCGTAGAGAAAGCACAAACACCCCTTGAGCGGAACCGTTCGACGTCCGTAGGCGACGTGTCCATAAGCTCAAAGGTGAATTTCTGGGGCAATGACTCGGGCCAATCCGCACTCGGAATGATCCCTTATATCTCCGTGCCGACGTCAACGCCGGCTTCGGAGAGACGCAAAGTCACGGGCGGGGTAGCCTTTCCCCTCGCGCTCGCGCTTCCGGGGGGCATTTCATTCGGATTACAGGCCGGCCTAGAGATGAACCCGAATGACAGCGGGAATGGTTACGGCGCCGTCATCAATAATTCCGCAATCGCCGGGATCAATCTAACGCCGAAGATCGGCGGCTATATCGAGATATTCAACGTCAAGGACACACGCGCCGGAAACCCGTGGGAGAATGCCGCGGGACTGGGGCTTAGCTACCGCGTCACGGACAATGTTCAATTCGATACCGGTGTGAATGTGGGCCTAAGCGATGCCGCGGACGATCTCGCGTTATTTTTTGGCGTTGCCGTTCGGCTTTAACGGCTTATGCGGCGGGCCGAACGTCGATTTGCTCACGCTTGAAGTCGGCGCGAGGCAGGATCTGGATCTCGGTCTTGGTAAGGTCACGCGCCTCGTTCACCGCGCGGGTGAGCGGCCCTTGCAACAGCGCGCCTACATCGGGCGCAACGTTGAGCGTCCATTTGGGTGTTCCGCTTTTTGACGCCGCCCGTACGACGGAGCGCAGCCCACGATACGCGACGCTCGCGGCGCTGAGTTCGCCCTTGTCCATCAGCGCGTCGACAAGAGATAGCCCCATCCGTTGGCGCGTCATCTCAAGGAGGCCAAGAGACGTGAGCCCCACGACTTGCGCCGGGTTGGGGTCGGCCGCCAAGGCTTTTGTGAGGATGCGCGGCAGCGCGGCCCGCGCCTTCGTTGGTATGATATCGATGAGAATGTGTCCCGCGACATTGCGGCGGCGCAGTTCCAAGGCGACGGCCGTCATGGCCTCGAAATTGGCGCGCGCCGGATCGGCACCGCCCGAATTCACGTCGATGACGGTCAGCGCCCGTGTGTGCTCAATGATGATCGAGCCGCCGGACGGCAGTTTTACCTCGGGCCGCAGCGCGGCCTCGATGGCTTCTTCTACGCCGAAAGCCATGAACAGATCGGCCTCGGCGGAATGAGATTCAACCGGCGTGTCGGCCTCCAGCAGAGCCCGCACCCGCGCGACCTCGCGCAGGGGCTGGCAGATTATCGCGCGGATCCCCGCGCCGTAACGCGCCATCCACTCAACGACCGGTTCGGGAGCCGGCGCCGCGAGCAACGGCAGCTTCGCACCCGGTGCGATCACGGCTTTAACCGCTTTAAGGTCCGCGCCCTTGCCGGGACGCGGCGGCGCCGTGATCGTGACACCAATCGCACTGCCTTCGGGCGGCGGTAATTTAATGTGGAGGACACCGGGCAACGCCTCGCCGTAATCGACAAAGACCGCTCCCGTCCCCGGCACCGGCGCTTTGACGCGCCCGTAATAGATGGCGCCCGGCTGCACATCACCATCACGGCGATGAATAACGGCAAGCACGACTTCATCTGCGAGCAGGGCGTAGCGCGTTTCGCCCGGCGAGCGCGCCACCAGGATCGTGTCGGGTTGCGGACTGCGGGTGTCTTGCTCAGACATTCATCAACGTTCTTCGTAAGGGAAGTAACGGTTTTGCTCGTAGTCGAAGGCAATAGTCTTGATGCCGGTGCGCTGATGATCGGCGATCAGGTTTGAAATCCCCATCGTCGCGAGTTTCTTGGCTACGACCCGCTCACCCAACTTTTGCACGTCCGTGGGTATGACGGGCGAATAGCGCTGCAGCACCTTCACGCATTCATCGCGGTAGAGATCGCGGCTCACCATCGCTTTGTTGGTACCCTGGATGCGGTAGATCCCCAGCGGCGCCGGCACGATGTAAAGGTCCGTCTTCATCATGAATCGGGCCCAGAGTTCGAAATCGCCGGCGAGTTTCAGCGTATGGTCGAAGGACGCGCCCACCGAATCCCATAACGAACGCCGCCAGAAGGTGCAGTCCTGCACGATCCATCCCGTGGATGGCAGGCCGAGCGTGCGGATGTGCTCGCCGTTGAAGAAACCCCAGTTATCGACGCCGGCCAGAATTGTCGTTTTTACAACCGTCCCGTCTTTGCGCGCCTGCATGGGGAAGCGTGAGGTGATGAATTGCACCTCCGGCAATTGATCGAAGATATCGAGCACGGTCTGGATCGCCCACGGCGCGAGCTGATCGTCGGAGTTCAGCCAGCCCATGTAGGGCGCGTCCGATTTCGCGAACCCCTGCTCGATGGCATGATACATGCCCTCGTCTTTCTGCGACTGCCAGTGCGCGAGTTTGCCCGCGTAGCCCTTGATGATATCGACGGAATTGTCGGTTGAGCCGCCGTCCATCACGACATAGTCGACCCGGTCGAAACCTTTCGCATGCACGATCGAACGCATGCAGTCGTCGAGATAGGCGCCGTAATTGAAGTTCGTCGTGACCATGCAGAGGCGGTTCGTCATAGCGGTCACCGGAACAGATCGTCGAGACGGAGATATTTGAAACGCAGACGCATGGTCAGCATGTGCATCCAGGGCGGCACGTCCGCCGACAGGTCCGCGTCGAAGCTCGTGCCCTGCTTGGTCGTGGTTGTCGCGTTGTCGGGGCCGGCTTCGGCATTCGTCCAGGAGATGCGGCGGGCGCCTTCGTCCAGAAGATTGACGGTCTTATGGTCGCGTTCACCCGAGAAGGCGACGCTAAAAGAATCGAGCGTGATGATCGCGCGCGCCGTGGGCAGCGTGAACCGCAGACGCTGGAACGCTTCCGGACCGGCCCCTTTGACCGTCACCGACATCTCGCCGCGTCCGAAGGCATTGACGGTGAGCGGCACCGCGCCTTGCCGCCGGGCTTCAAAACCAACGCCAAGATCGGGCGTAATCGTGAGCGACCCGAGCGCGGGGCCCGAGGTCATGTGATCGGCATCGTAGGTTTGACGCGCGCCGGCGGCGAACACCTCGCCGAAGAACGGCGCGGCCGACGCAAAGGCGGCGGCGGGCCAGTAGACCTGATGACGGCCGATCTCCTGCAAACCTGGCCAACCCTGATACTGAAGCGCGCCCGGATCGAAAGAGAGGTCTTTCAGCCGGCGCACATCGGCGAGATCGAAATTCGCCTCATGATGCCAGGCGCCGATGTTGTCGGCTTCCTGAACCGTCGGATACAACAGCGCGGCCTGTATGATCCGCTCCGCTTGCGCCTTGAGCTCGGGCACATCAGCCGGCGTCTTAGACAGAGAGCCGAGCAGTTTGTTGATTTCCGAGACACCAGCGAGGATGCCGGCTTGCAGGGCTTCCATCTGCGCGATCTGCGCGGCGCTGCGCTGGTTCGCGAGCAGCACCGGCCGTCCGGCCTCATCGTAATCGGCGAGGCTGCCTTCCGGGCACATGCAGGCATGTTCAAGCACGTCTGGAGTGCGCGACAAAAGCGCGCCGGTGAGGCCGCCGTAACCGTCCCCGTTGAGCCAGGCGCGGATGTCGGCGCCTTCGCGGACGTTCTGAATGGCTTTGTCGTTGGCCGCGAGGTAGAGGCCGGTCAGGTGCGCCGGGATCCCCTCGCGCTTGAGAACGCGGCCCAGCACCGACTGAATGGTGCCCGCGTAGCCGAGGTCCATCAGGATCACCGGCTTGGTGAGATCCACCTTCGCCTGGAGCGCCTTCAAGAGATTGCGGCGCAGATGCGCCGAGCGGATCACGACCTTGTCCTTGAGGCGCAAGGTGGATGCGATGGCGTTGGCGAGCCGCGTGAGGCTGCCGGCGCGTCCGAAGTCGAAGTCCGGTACCACGGCTTTCACTTCGGCCAGCGTCAGCCCCAAGTTTTCCAGACATTGCTCCGGCGTCGTCCCGGGTGAAAGCGATATGGCGTCCGGCAGGAAGCGCATGCCGTCTTCATAAAGTGCGGCGCGGATCACCGCGCGGCGTGACAACCAGAGTTCATGCACCTCGGCTTTAAGACCGAGATCGGCGGCGGTCTGAGTGACCACCCGGCCAAGGAAGCGGCCCTCGCGCATGACCCCGTAAACCGGCGCGTCCTTCGATTGACTCAATACCCAGCGGGAAAAACCGGCGAAGACGGGCGCGAGGATCGCGGCCCCGTAACTCCAGTAGAAGCGATGTTCAGGCGGCAGGCTTTCCGGCGCGCGGTGGAACAGGCGGCCGCGCAGGCCCGTCAGGCCGAAATCGCCCCAGCGGCCCAGAAGCTGTGCCCGCTGCGCGAGATCGGCGGTGAACTCCTCGGTCTGCACGCGCGGGGCAAAAATCCATTTGTCGTAATGCACCGTGGCCATGCCGCGATGGAGGCCCGGATGGATATCGGCATCCATGTTATCGCCGATGTGCGCATAGGCCGCAGGCGGCACACCGGCGTCCTTCAACACAGTATCGAACAGATCGCGGTACTTGGGACGGCCCGCCTCGCAAGAGACGTACAGACGGTCCACCAGCGCTTTATCTTTGAAGCCGGCGGCGGCGAGCAAATCCCAAATCTCGCCGGTATTGAAATACGTGTCCGAAACGAAGAACACCTGCGCGCCAACGCTTTTCGCAAAACGCACCAGCGCGGCCAGATCCGCGTCGAGATGCAGCAGCGCCTTCTCGAGCACGAGTTCAGCGGCGATCCGGTCGCCAACATCAAACCCCGGCTCGAACAAGGTATTGGGCAGGCCCGCATAGATATCGGTCATGCGGATTTCGCGGTAGCCCGTCTGCGCCTCGGCTTTTTCGCGCGCGCCGCGTTCGGCGGCGCGGCGCAGCTCCGCGAATTGCAGCGGCGACACATGGGACGCCAGTTTGCCCGAGGCCGCGAGTTCTTGCCCCAGCAGGAGGAAGAGGTCGGAGGGCTCCGGCACCCGGCGCCAGACCAGCGTGTCGAAGATATCGACCGATAGGACCTTGTAGCGCCCGTCGGCGAGCCCCTCACGAAGCTGGATCAGCCGGCGGTCACGGATGTCGGATGGCGAGATGGATAAGGTATCGATGATAGGTCCCCGGAGTTTGGCGCGCTCAGTTTACGCGAAAGCATAGTTTTAACGAAGTGCCCGCCTTCGCGGGCGGGTTTTACGAAATGCCGGCCTTGGCGGCACGCAGGCGGGTCAAACCGAGCACCGCGCGTGTCTGCGGCAACGGCACGCCCGCCGCCTCGCCGATCTCCACCACCGCTTCGGCGATGGCGGAAAGCTCCAAGGGGCGTCCGCGCTCGAAGTCCTGAAGCATAGAGGTGCGCACGGGAGAGTCTTTCATACGGTCGGTAGGGTTGATGCACCGATCTAAGCCCAAGTGGGCGCCTAGGGTCCGCGCCTCGTCGGCAACGGCGGAGGCGCACTCGCGCACCAGCGGGTCGGCATACATCTCGCCCAGAAGCGCCTCGGTCAGGGCGCTGATCGGATTGCAGCTGACGTTCACCACCAGCTTGGCCCAGATATCGTTGCGGATACTCGGGCTGATGACGGTTTCGTAGCCGCCGGGCTCGAAGGCCGCCGCGATCTCCTCCAATCCGCGCGGGCTATCGTCGGGCCGCCCGAAGATCAGATGCTGGTTGCGGGTATGCTCAATAACCCCGTCCGCGCGTTCGATGACGCTGCAGTTCACCACCGCCCACACCACGCGTCCGCTCGGGAAGGTGCGCGCGAGAAGCCCCTCGGGATCGAGCGCCGCGAGCCGCCGCCCGGCCAGCGTGCCCCCAAAGCCGTCGAAGAACCACCAGGGTACGCCGTTCATGACAAAGACCACAGGCGTTTCCGGTCCGCACAGCGCCGCGATATTGCCGGCCATGGAGAGCAGCGCGTTGCTCTTGAGGGTGACAACCACAAGATCCTGCAGTCCCAGTTCCTCCGGATCGCAGGCCGCCGGGAAACGCGCGTTCACGGTTCGCTCCTTGAGCGCGAGGGTCAGGCCGTTCGCCGCGATCGCCCCGACTTTGGCGGGCCGCGCGAGGGCCGACACGTCGGCGCCGGCTTCCTTCAGCATCACGGCCATCATGCCGCCAATGGCGCCCGGCCCAACGATACAGATCTTGCGGTAGCCCATGCCCATCACCCCAAAAACACACCGGCTCAGCCGATAACATGAGGGGATTACGGCGTCATGGTGATTTCGCAGCCCCCAGGGAACCCCGCGCGTTTCTTTCTCATTAGGGTTGATAGACGCCCGCTTCAAATGTCCGAGTTCCCGATGCCCCGAGACCGCGGCGCCGAGTGGTTCGCCGACGCCATCCTCAACACCGCCAGCGCGACCCTCGCGCTTATTGCCTGTCTTGTGATGGGCGTACTGGCCGTACGCCGCGCGCGCTGCATGGGCGATTGCCCGGAGCGCGCCATGCTGCCGCTGAGCCTCGCGCTCTATGGCTTAGGGTTGATGGCGATGCTGATCTGCTCGACGGCCTATAACCTGTTCGTCGATCATCCCCAGCGGCATATCCTGCGCCAGATCGACCACGCGGCGATCTTCGTGATGATCGCCGGCACTTACTCGCCGCTCGCGCTGCTGGGCGTGCGTGGAACGGCGGGGCAGAGACTCTTCGCCGCCATCTGGGGCGCGACCAATATCTGCATCGCGCTCAAATTCATCGTGCCTCAATATTTCGAGCAGCTCTCCATCGCGGTCTATGTGCTGCTGGGCTGGGTGTTCGTGATGATACGCAAGCCTCTGCGCGCCACCGTGCCGGCGACCGGCCTTTGGCTCCTGACCGCCGGCTGCGTCCTCTACACCGCGGGCGTGGCGGTTTTCCTCTGGGACGATCTCCCATACCAGATCCCGATTTGGCACAGCTTCGTCGTGGCGGGCGCGGCCCTGCACTACGCCTCTATCGTGGGATATGTGACCGGCCCGACGGCTCTCAAGCTTGCGCCGGTAACGGTTCGCGCCACCCCAAATCACACATTTCGATAACTAGTAGCGAAATCAACCACTCCCCCTTTACGAGATATCGTTCAAACATCAATGGTTTAGCGGTTTTCGCCCTCTGGCACGCCGGTTGCAAAACAGGCGTTACACGCATCTGACCAGAGGGGTCCCTATGAAACACCGTGGATTGATCATTACGGCCGTCGTCGTCGGCGGCATCATCTTCATCGCCAACCGTCCGCAAGCCGAAGACCGCAAGAGCTCCTGGACGCCGATCTTCTTCAACAGCGGCGAATGCGACGGCGCCTCGGCCGACGTGAGCGGCTCCAAAGCCCGCCTCGCGTGGGACGGCAGCGATCACGTCACCATCGCCGTCCCGGCGAAATCGCGCTGGCGCCGCGGCGAAGGCACGGACGTTGTCCTGCATGGCGACGCCGACGACCTCGAACGCATCCGCCTCGAGAAAGGCACACTGAAGGTTTGCGGCGACATCGACAACGAAGTCGAGATCGTCCTCCCGGGCCGGATGTTCGAGAAGGTGACGATCGCCGGCGCCGGCGAACTCAGCATGAAAGACGTCGATCAGGCCTCGCTGGAACTCACCATCGCCGGGGCGGGAAAGATCGACGCCGACGGCGCCAGTGAGAGCCTCAAGGTGACCATCGCGGGCGCCGGAGAAACGAACCTCGGCAAGCTCGAGACCAAGCGCCTGAAATTGACGATCACAGGCGCCGGCGAAGCGCAGGCCTCGCCCGAAGACGACGCCGACATCACCGTTATCGGGTCCGGCAACGTCGATCTCCTCAAGCGCCCCAAGCACCATGACTTCGACGTCATCGGTGCGGGTGACATCGACATGCCGGATCGCACCTAAAAATCACCGAAGCGACGCGGAGGCCGTGTCATCGCGACCCCACACCCTCCGCAGCGAAAGGGCGGCTACCATCCGGTAGCCGCCCTCTTTGTTTCAGCCGTTCGGCCCGCTTCTACTTGAAGAGCTGGGCGAACTTGCGGGCTTTACGCTTCTTCCAGTGGCCGCGGTGGTAGGCGTCCGAGGCGATGAGCGGCATGACGCTCGTGGCTTCGGCGAAAACCATCTGCTCGATGGAGCTGTCGACCTTGCCCCAGGAGTTGGCTTCCTTGAGGGTCGAGGACGAACACGCCCCGTCGCGCACATCGGCCACCGTGATCTGGACGGCGTACTTGTGCATTTCAGCTTCGATGCCGAGCACTTCAGCGCAGACGACCGTGTCCTGCATGAAGTTCTTCGGCACGCCGCCGCCGATCATGAACAGGCCCGTGCCACCCGCCTTGATCTTCACATCGGTGAGCTCGCGGAAGTCCGCGACGGAATCGATCGTGATGTGCGCCTTCGGGTTCTTCACCTGATGCAAGACGAGGCCGAATCCGGCCGAGCTGTCGGTGAAGGCCGGGCAGAAGATCGGCACGTCATGATCGTAGCAGGTCTCAACCAGCGAGCCCTTCTTGCGGTTCTTCTTGGTCTTCAGCCAGCGGCCCATTTCCTTGATGAAGGCGCGGCTGGAGTACGGGCCCGGCTTCATGCCGTTGGCGATTTCGCCAATGGTATGGTCGGTGGTCTGCAGCTCTTCCTCATCGATGTAGGTGTCATAGATGCGGTCGATGTACAGATCGCGCAGGTCCTTGTCGTCGTTGAACTGGCTGCCCTGGTAGTGGCGGAAGCCGAGCGCTTCGAAGAAGTCCATGTCCACGATCGAGGCGCCGGTGGCGACGATGGCGTCGACCATGCCGTACTTCACCATGTCCGCGTAGACCTGCATGCAGCCACCGGCCGACGTCGAGCCGGCGAGGGTCAGGACGACCGAGCACTTCTGGTCGGCGAGCATCATGTTGAGGATCTCGGCGGCGCGGGCGGTATCGCGCGAGGTGAAGGACATCTTGCTCATGGCGTTGATGATCGGACGCGCATCGAACGAGGTCATGTCGATGTGCTCGACCGGCTTCGAGAGCAGCATGGCCTTGCGGTTATTGCCCTTCTTCGAGCCGACGGCCTGCGGCGCCTTGGACGAAGATTTGGATTTTTTCGCGGACTTCTTAGACGCAGCCATTACTCAGCCATCCTTTGTTGAAGGCAAAAGGTATGGGGGCGGCAGTTTGCCGCCCCCCGAATCGAATATGGAAACGGAGCTTACTTTAGCTCGAGGGATTCCGCAGCGGCGTTACCGTCCGCGGACAATTCTCCCATCGGCTGGCCGGCGTCCAGATGGAGGGAAACGCCTTCCACCGGAGCCTTGGGCACAACCCGGAGCGCAACCCCGCGGCGCGGACGTTCGACGGCGAAAGGCGCCGCTTCCGGCCACACGGTGGCGGTCACCGACGAGTGGAAGCCGTTGAAACGGGTCTGCATGGTCGAGCCGTAGGAGCCGAGCATACCGATTTCGATCCAATCGCCTTCCTGGGTATCTTCCGGGAGCATGAAGGGACCCTTCATCTTGTCCAGGTTGTCACAGGTCGGGCCATAGAAGGTAAAAGCCACCAGCTTCTCGGACGGGGTCCGGGAATTTGGGGTGTTCGAGTTCTTGCCGGCGCGGGATAGCGGGCGCACCAAACGGACCGGGAAACGCCAGTTGAGGGCGCCGGCGTCGAACAGGCTGCCGTAGGTGCCGTCATTGATATAGAGGCGGCGGCCTTTGCGCAGGGTCACGCGCACGAGCATGGAACCGCCGGCCGCGACCATCGCACGGCCCGGTTCGCACCACAGTTCGGCGCCCGCGTCGACCATCGGCTGCGCGGCTTCGGTGATCGCCGCGAAGTAGTTCTCCAGCGGCGGCGGGGTCATGTTCGGGTACGTGGCCGGGAAGCCGCCGCCCACGTCGAGGACGTCGATCTTCACCTTCGCTTTGGCAACCACATCCATGGCGCGCGCGATGGCGAGCTTGTAGGCGGCCGGGTCCATGCACTGGGAACCGACGTGGAAGCAGACGCCGACCTTGTGGGCCACTTTGCGGGCGTGACGGAGCAGGTCCGCCGCCGTGGACGGCGCCGCGCCGAATTTGCCCGAGAGGTCATAGGCCGCCGAACCATTGCCGGTCACCGCCATGCGGATGAACAGGTTGAGGTCCTTGGCACTCTTGGTCTCTTCGAGGATCTTGAGGAGTTCGCCGGCCGTATCCAACGAGAACGTCCGCACGCCCATCTTGTAGGCGAGACGGATGGCTTCGCGGCTCTTCACCGGGTGCATGAAGTGGAGCTGGGCGGCCTTGCCGAAGAGGCCCTTCACCAGGCGCACTTCGTCCATCGACGCCACGTCGAACTGGCGGACGCCGGCGGCAAACATGTGGCGCAGGAAATCGACGCCCGGATTGCACTTCACGGCGTACAGGACCTTGCCCGGGAACTGGCCGACGAACTTCTCGGCCTGGCTACGGACGGATTGCGGGAAGATGCACTGCACCGGGCCTTCGGGCTTGAGGCGCTTGGCGACGTCGTCGACGGAGCGGTACATGTGCTCCGGAGCGTCGGCGGTGATCAGCTTTGCAACGTTGTTTCGCGACTTCTGTTCGTACATTTCTCTCGTCACTTCCCCGCATGGCCGCTTTCGACGGCGCAAATAACCTCAGCGCCCGGTGGCTAGGAGCCCCAGGACCGTTCGAATGTCAGGATTGATTCTCAACCCCGGATCACGTCGAACCTGGAAATGACCACGAGATCATGGCCATCCCAGGCGATATGCCGGCAATTGACGAGGGCCGCCGGAACGCAGGCGGCTCGTCGAGGACGCTTTTCTACTGTAACTGGGGGCATGCACGGCCTCCTTTATCAATCAGACAACAAAATCAGTCCAACCAAGTAAAGGACGCTTACGTCGTTGCTTAACGGCGAGTTGCTTTAGGCACGTGCGCGTAACGTCTGAATTCGCATTTACGCCTTCTGTGGGGGAAATCAAGAAAAAATGTCCCCCGACGTATTTTTTTTGACTCCGCGCCGCTCGCGCCGGAGAGTCTGCGCGGCGCGGCTGGGCGCCGAGCGGCGCACGCGCGGCGCTCTTCACCGGGGGAACCACTCATGATCGCAAGTCATCCGTACACCGCAATTGTGCTTTGTTTAGGGCTTATCGTGTACGTCTGGACAATGCTGCGCGTCGGACGCGCGCGCGCGCAGTTCAAGATCAACGCGCCGGCGATGACGGGTCCGGTGGAATTCGAGCGCGTGGTTCGCGTCCACGGCAACACGCTCGAGCAGCTTGTCATATTTGTCCCCGCGCTCGTCCTGTTCGCCGCCGCGTGGGGCGATTCGCCGGCCGCCGTGCTCGGAGTCCTCTGGCCGCTTGGGCGTGTGATCTACGCCGTGCGCTACTACGCCGGTGTTAACCGCAGCCTCGGATTTGGCCTCGCCTTCATCCCGACGATGATCATGCTGGTCGGCGGGCTCGTCGGCGCCGTGATGGCGGCCATGAGCGGCGGAATGACAACGCCGTAAGCTCAGCAGCGGGCGGTGATGAAGGCGTAATCGCCGGCCGCTTCGTCCGCCGTGGCCCGCACCGCGGGCCACCGGCCGGCATCGAGATCGGCCCGCAGCGCCTTGAGCCCCGCCCTCTGCTCCTCCGGCGGGCTGTAGAGCCGGAAGGCGGAAATCCCGGAGCGCACTTCGTCATCGAAGTAGAGCTCGGGGCGATCCTTCCCGGAATACCAGAACAGATCCTTGAGATCGGGCGGCACGCGCCAGAGCTCGACCTCCACGCCAGCGAAACCGGCCTCGCGGAGCCATCCTTCGAGCGCCGCGCGCGGTACCGCCGTAGCGGCCGCGCCTTCGACCGCGGCAGGGAAGTAGCGGCGCAGCCAATAGCCTCTCACCTGCTCCCGCAGGGCCGCGAAGAGCACAAGCGCACCACCGGACAAGACCCTGCGCGCTTCCCGGAACACGGCGACCGGATCCTTGAAGTGGTAAATGGTGTTGGTGCTGACGATGCCGCGGAAGCTGCCCGCGCCGAACGGAAGGGCTTCGCCGCTGCTTTTGACCCACCGGATCGAGGAACCATCCGCGCGGGCGGCCTCAAGCATCACCTCGGACGGATCGACACCGGTCATCTCGAGCCCGGCGTTCGCCAGAAGCCGGGTGTAGTTGCCGGTCCCGCAGCCGAGATCGAGAACAGGCGTGCCGGGCGCTAGGCCGCCAAGGAGGCGCTGAAGGTTCGCGGCGAGGCCGGGATCGCCGGCGCGGGTCCGGTTGTAGCCGACACCGAGCTGGTCGTAGCGAGCGGACGTGGGGCGCGCGCTCACAGCTCGCCGACGTAGGTGCCGAGGCGGCGGGCGGTGCGGATGAGCTGGCTGTCCTTGGCCACGAAGCGGGGCCCTGTGACGACATCGGCCAGCGGAATGTCCGTCACGAGGCCGCCGCGCCAGGCGACCATGCGCTGGTTCTGGCCGGCGGCGAGCACGTGAACGGCCCGCGCGCCCATCGCCGAGGCCAACAGACGATCGAACATGGCGGGCGTGCCGCCGCGCTGGACGTGCCCCAGGACCGTACAACGGGCATCGAAGCCGGTGCGCTGCTGGAGGCCGGTGGCGATCGCGATCCCGACGTTGCTGCCCTTGCGGCGTTCCTCGGCGGGCGGGGCCACGCCTTCGGCGACGACGACGAGCACGGGGCTCGGCCGGTCGTGGGTGATCTTGCGGACGTGGGCGGCCACGGCGTCGAGGTCGTAAGGGAACTCGGGCATCAGGATGACATCGGCGCCGCCGGCGATGCCGCCGAACAGGGCGATGAAACCGCTGTCGCGGCCCATGACCTCGAGCACCATGATGCGCCGATGGCTGGCGGCGTGGGAGGCAAGCCGGTCGAGGGACTGGCCGACGATCTCCACCGCGGTGAAGAAGCCGACGGCGAACTCGGTGCCGGGCACATCGTTATCGATGGTCTTGGGCACGCCGACCCAGGGAATGCCGACGCCGACCAGCAGCCGGTCGAACAACCGCATCGAGCCGTCCCCGCCGATCACCACCAATGCGTCGAGGCCGAGCTTTCTGATCGCCGCGCGCACGTCCTCGGAGCGGTCGGACGTCGTGCCGTCGGGTCCTGGGAACTTGAAGGGATCGCCCTTGGTCGTGGTGCCGAGGACGGTGCCGCCGGCCCGCAAGAGATCGCCGCGCACGGAATCGGCATTGAGCGGCAGGATATCCGGCGGATCGTTCAGAAGGCCGAGATGGCCGTTGCGCAGACCCACGACCTCCCAGCCGCGCCCGGCGGCGGCGTCGGTGACCGCGCGGATGACGGCGTTGAGGCCGGCGCAGTCCCCACCGCTGGTGAGCACGCCGATTTTACGAATCGCCGGACTTTTGACCTGCGTCATTTCGACTCCCTCACAATCCCGGTAGCTTTCCCGCTTCGCGAGGTTTGTGCAACCGGTGTTGCGGGACATTTGTTCCAGCTGGATGCGAAAACCGGGGGTGTGGGTAAAAATCCCGATTGGCGCGTCTTGATCGCCGTCAAAGCGTTACATCCGCGCGCGCGATACGGCTTGATGAGTTGTACCGCTCCCCAGGATCCCTCGTCCCGTGACCGCGACCGCGTTTCCAGATTCCATCAACCGCCTGTCCCAAGACCATATCGACATGCGGCTAGCCTTGAACATGCTCGAGCGGGAAGTGGCGTCCGTGGCCCAGTACCATGCGCCCGACGGGGATGTGATCGGCGGCGCCTGCCAGTACTTCGCCAACTTCCCCGCGCGGTGCCACCATCCCATCGAGGAGATGCTTTTCGATATCTTGCAGAGCCGCGCTCCCGACGCGGCGAACAGGGCCGCCGCGCCCGCGCAACACGGCAAGGTCGTCGCGCTGATCGGCGAGCTCGCGCTGATGGCCCGTAACCTGTTTATCGATCCGCCGAAATGGCGTGTGCCGTTCTGCGCCACCGCGCGCAGCTTCATCGTTCTGAAGCGCGAGCATATCCGCGCCGAGGAAACGACGCTGTTCAGCCTCGCGCTCGAGCATCTGAAGCCGGAAGACTGGTACGCCATCGACCATGCCGCCAGCGCGGCGAACGCCCAGTGGAACGACGATCCCGCCAGCACGCGGGCGGCGGAGATCCTGGGGCTTAGGTTTGTCCGTGAAGCGCGCGCCAGTGGCGCTGCTCATCGAGCGTAGAAGCGTCGATCAGCGCGCGGTAGATCACTTCCACCGTTGACAGCTTGCCGCTGTTCTTGGCGGCGATGCGCTTGGCGTTGTTCACGACTTCTTCCACCCGCGGGATCACGACCACGCCGGCTTCGGACGGTTTGAACTGAGCGGCTTGCGTGACGTAGTAGAGGCGTTCGCACAGCAACGGGACGATCTTCTCGTCCATGGCGTCGATGGCGGCGCGGACCTGAGCGAGCGACTTGAACTTGCGCGAAGCCCATTTCATCTTTTTCGCGGCGCGTTTGGCCGGGACTTTCTTCGCTGGGGCTTTCTTCGCCGCAGCTTTCTTCTTCACCGTCCGCTTCGCTTTTTTCTTCGCTGCCATGTCTAGGTCCTAGTAGCTGAAGGCCTCGTAAGCCTTGGTCACATCGCCCTTCCAGGCGCCGTGATAGAGGCTGAGCATATGATCGGCGGGCGTTATTCCGGAAGCCGCCGCTTCACGTAACGGCGCGAGGAACTTCACTTCGTCCTGGCCTTCGGAATTCACGCGGTTGCGACCCTTGAGGCCGGCTTCGACGAGATCGAGCACTTGGTTGGCGATGTCCTGGCCGGTGCGGCCGGCGATCTTGGCCTTGAGGCCGAGGGTGGGCGCGTCCGCGTAAAACTGCGCGCGTTCTTCCGCCGTCCAATTCTTGGCGATGTCCCAGGCGCCGTCGAGCGCGCCGCCGTCGTACAGAAGGCCGACCCAGAAGGCCGAGAGCGCACAGAGCCACGGACGGGATCCGCAGTCGGCGCCGCGCACTTCGATGTAGTTCTTCACGCGTGCTTCCGGGAACGCGGTGGACATATGATCGAACCAGTCGGCGATGGTCGGGATCTGGCCCGGGAGGGCGGCGAGCTTGCCGTTCATGAAATCGCGGAACGACTGGCCGGCGACATCGATATGCTTGCCGCGGAAGACGAAGTACATCGGCACGTCGAGCAGATAGTCGACATAACGTTCAAAGCTCATGCCGTCTTCAAACGCGAACGGCAAAAGTCCGGTGCGCGCGGGATCGGTGTTCTTCCAGATCACGCCGCGCCAGGACAGCGCGCCGTTGGGCTTGCCTTCCTTGAACGGCGAGTTGGCCCACAGGGCGGTTGCGAGCGGTTGAAACGCGAGCGCGACCCGCAGCTTCTTGACCATGTCGCTTTCCGAACCGTAGTCGAGGTTCGCCTGCACGGTGCAGGTGCGCGTCATCATATCGAGGCCCATGGTGCCGACCTTGGGCATGTACGCGCGCATGATCTTGTAGCGGCCCTTGGGCATCCAAGGAATATCGTCACGCGTCCAGTTGGGCGTGAAACCGAGACCGAGCATGCCGATGCCGAGTTCATCGCCGACGGCTTTCACCTGGGTCAGGTGTTCGCAGATCTCGCCGCAGGTCTGATGGATATTGTCGAGCGGCGCGCCGGAGAGTTCGAACTGGCCGCCGGGCTCGAGGGACACGGTGCCCTTGCCCTTGGCGCGCAGCGAAATGAGTTTGCCGTCCTCCGGCACACCTTCCCAGCCGAAGCGGGTCAGGCCTTCGAGGAGCGCGCGGATGCCCCCTTTTCCAGATTGGGGATCTCCCTCGTACGGCACGGGACGGAACGTACCCTTATAGTAAGGAAACTTTTCGTGCTCGGTGCCGACACGCCATTGGTCTTTGGGCTTCGATCCGCCGGCCAGCGTTTCAATGAGCTGGGCCTTGGATGTAATGGGGTCGGCTTTTTCGGAACGGAAGGACGTCATCGCGAAAGCGCCTCTTGTAGACGGCGCATCCACAGTCTGCGCGCCCTTTAGAAAAAATATTGCTTCGTACTTAAGGCATTGAGGGACGGGCCGCCAGCCCCCCGGGCCTTACGACCAGTCCCCGCGCAGGGCCTGCCAGCAGGCGAGGGCCGCAAAAGCCGCGGTTTCCGCGCGCAGGATTCGCGGTCCAAGGCCCACGCCCACGGCGAAAGCGTGTTGCGCCAGGGCCTCGTGCTCCACCTGGGCAAAGCCGCCCTCGGGACCCACAAGGAACCCGCAGGCGTCGGGGGCTTCGTTCCGCAGCGCCGGCGCGATGGGCAGGCCGCCGCCGGTTTCATCCAGATAGTAGAGCCGCCGCGCCGCCGGCCAGCCGGCGAGGAACGCGTCGAAGTTTTGCGCCGGTTGGATGACAGGGACCGACAACCGCTCGCATTGCTCGGCCGCTTCGATGGCGATCGACCTCATGCGGTCGAAGTTGATGCGGCTGACGTCGGTGTGACGGGTCATGACGGGCAGCAACGCCGAGACGCCGAGTTCGGTGGCCTTCTCGACGATCATGTCGATGCGCTTCACGGGCGCGAACGCGAGCCAGAGATCGGGCGTGGCCGTTTGGTCGCGCAGCTTCTCCTCAAGCTCGAACACCACATGACGTTTGGAAGGCGTCTGCACGCGCGCGCGCCACTCCCCGTCCCGGCCGTTGAACAGCGCCACCGGATCGGACGGCGCGCGGCGCATGACATGCAGAAGATAATGCGCCTGCGCCTCGGTGGCGGCGACGGAGGCGCCGGCGCCGAGGGCATTGTCGACAAAAAGACGGAGGGGTTTTGCCATGCTGATCAAAGGAGCCGATAAAATACGCGAGACGTCACCCGGGGGGCTTGTTCCTCGGGCGTAAGGTTGCGAAAACCTAGCCAAGCGTTTGGCATTGTATTGACCTCGAATGGCTGAGCAAAGCTTACATACCGATATCCTGCGCGGAAGCTGGGTGGACCGTGTTCTGCCGCGTTTCGCGCGCCCGTACGCGCGGCTGATGCGCCTGGACCGGCCGATCGGCTTCTGGCTGCTGCTGATCCCGGGCTGGTGGAGCCTCACGCTGGCGGCGCGCGGCGAGCCGAATGTGGAGCTGATGGTCTTGTTCCTGGTGGGCGCGATCCTGATGCGCGGCGCCGGCTGCACCATCAATGACATTGTGGATCGGGATTTCGACGCCAAGGTGGCGCGCACACGAACGCGCCCTATCCCGGCGGGCGAGATCAGCGTGCGGGGGGCGGTGGTGTTCCTTGCCGCGCAGCTCGCGCTGTCGCTGGCGATCCTGCTCCAGTTCAATTGGTTCGCGATCGGCGTGGGGGCCTCGTCCCTGCTCCTGATCGCGGTCTATCCGTTTATGAAGCGGATCACCTACTGGCCGCAGGCGTGGCTGGGGCTGACGTTCAATTGGGGCGCGCTTCTGGGATGGGCGGCGGCGCGCGGAAGCCTCGAACAGGACGCGCTTATACTGTATGCGGCCGGTTTCTTCTGGACCCTGGGCTACGACACCATTTACGCCCACCAGGATAAGGACGACGACGCGCTGATCGGCGTGAAGTCCTCCGCTCTCGCCCTGGGCCGCGCCACGCGCCCGTTCGTGGCGGCGTGCTACGGGATCGCCTTTGGGCTCCTTCTGCTGGCCGCGTGGCCGATGATGATCGGGCCGTGGCCGAAGGTATTGATGGGCCTCGCCGCGCTGCACCTGGCGTGGCAGGTGCTCACCTTGAAGATCGACGATCCGATGAACTGCCTCGCGCGCTTCAAATCGAACCGCGATTTCGGTCTCATCGTGCTGGCGGCGATGATGGCGCACAACCTCGCGTACCGCATCCCGCGCTGGGTGGAGGCCGAGTTCTTCGGCCAGAAGCCACCGTGCATCAAGTATGTGCATTCGGAAGAGCTTGTGTGTCCGGAATAGCTCGGGGCTGAGCTATGCGTATTAGCTAGCGTTCACGCGACACCACGCGACACGCGACACTTTCTGAATTCCGCTGAGAGAAGAACGCGTTGAGCGCTTTTTCGTTCACGCGACACTTACGCGACACCTCGCGACGGGCACGGCGTTTGTGCATGGCGTGAACGCGAGCCTTGCGTTCGCAGAAGAGGTCGCGGGCGCGGCGCGCGGGGACCTTTTCGCATTCGATCGATTCACGATGTCAAACAGCAAGCGGCTCCCGCAGCGAGGGAAGCGAATCGCATTACGATGCGCCATGACCCGATTTTTCGTCGAGCGATATTCGCGGGGGCGGTGAATTTAATGATTCAGAAAATCGGGGATGTGTATGTGGGCGAGTCGGGGGCGACCATCCGCGAAATTATATCAGAGATAAATTCGCGCCAGCCGACGGTGCGTAGGCCGCCTAGCGAGTCCGCGAAATTATCTCTGATATAAATTCGCTCGCGGCGGGGTGCGCCGCGAGCGAACAAAAAGGCCCGCGCCAGAGGCGCTCCGCTTATTCCGCGGCTTGGGCCGGTTTCGGGGCGGGCGGTTGGAGGTATTGGTTGATGTCGACTTTGTCGATCTGTTCGGGGCGCAGGAACTGTTCGGCGTATTCGAGGTAGGCGCCCGAGCGCAGGAAGAGTTCGAAAAGGTCCGGATCGACGTGTTTGTCCTTCTTCATGAAGGAGAGGATCTTCAAGCTCTCGGATAATGTCTTGGCCTTCTTGTACGGACGGTCGGCCGCGGTGAGCGCTTCGAAGATATCGGCGATGCCCATCATCTTCGCGGGCCACGACATCTGGTCGCCCGTGAGCTTGTTGGGATAGCCGGTGCCGTCGATCTTCTCGTGGTGGCCGCCCGCGTATTCCGGCACCTTCTTGAGGTGCTTCGGGAAGGGCATCTCGTTCAGCATTTCGATGGTCAGCACGATGTGATCGTTGATCTTGCGGCGTTCGTCGTCGTTGAGGGTGCCGCGCTGGATGCACATGTTGAGGACTTCGCCGAGGTTATATTCGGCTTCGCTGTGTTCCGGCAGATCGGCCATGAGCTGTTCCCAGCCCTCGGGCGGCGGCGGCGCCTTTTCCAACAACTTGGCTTCCGTCCAGGAAAGGCCGAGCTTGCGGTCGAAGTAGCGGTACCACTTCTGCTTCGCGATCTCCCTCACCTTGTCCTGCTTCTCCTGGGACATGAACTCGCCGCCGATGTTGCTTTCGGCGATGAACTCCCACTGCTTCTTCAACTCCTCGCAGCGGTCCTTGTACTTCTTGCGTTCGATGCGCGCATTTTTGCCCTTGGCGATGGACTTGAGCATCTTGATCTCGGCGTCGCGCTGCAGGATCTCGAAGCGGTGGCGGATTTCATGAATACGGTCATAGATCGTCTGAAGCTTGGTGGCTTTATCGACGACGTATTCGGGCGTGGTGACTTTGCCGATGTCGTGCAACCAGGCCGCCACATGCAGCTCGTACCACTGCGTTTCGTCGAGCTTGAAATCCTTGAAAACGCCTTCGGTGGCCGCTTGCGCCTTGGTGGCGAGCATCTTCGTGAGTTCGGGCACGCGCTGGCAGTGACCGCCGGTGTAGGGCGACTTTGCGTCAATCGCGTGCGCCATCACCTTGATGAGGCTGTCCATCAGGGCTTTCTGCGCTTCGATTAGATTTTGATTGTCGATAGCGACGGCGGCCTGTGAGGCCAGCGCTTCGACGGTACGCTGCACGTCCTTCGAGAACGGAATGACGTCGCCCGTCGTCTCGTCCTGCGCATTGATGAGCTGCAGCACGCCGGTGACTTCGTCGGAGTAATTCTTGAGCGGAATGCACAGGAACGACTTGGAGCGGTAGCCCGTGCCCTGGTCGAACTTCTTGGTGCCGGTGAAGTCGAAGCCTTCGGCCGTGTAGGCGTCCTCGATGTTGATGGCTTCTTTCTTCAGCGCGCAGGCGGCAGAGACGTTGGAGAAGTTCGGCTCGTTCGTGTCGGCCTTGTACATGCGCACCGGGGGGAACGGGATAGGAATGCCCGTGGTGCCGCCCATGGCGATCTTGAGGGAGCCCGTGCGCACGATGACAAATTTCAACGTGTTGTCTTCCGTACGCAGATAGAGCGTGCCGCCATCGGCGTTGGTGATGTCGATAGCTTCCAGAAGGATGCGTTCGGTCAGGCGGTCGTGGTTCCGTTCGGCCGATAGAGCCAGGCCGATTTCGATCAGCCGCTCGAGCCCGCTTGCCCCACCGCGTACGCTATCGCCGTCCATGACCGTCTCCGAACTCTCGCCCCGCGCGTTGCTTGCGCCGGACATCGCACTTCAAGTCCCGGTCCCACGCTCCTTTAAATAAGGAGTGGGGGACCGCCCTCACCGGGTGACACCTTGGCCGCCTAGGCGTTGCCGTGTCAATTTCTGATCGCATTTTGTGCGACCAAACAGCGGGTTAAAGGAAAAATACAAACGCCCACCTAACGTTCGGCATCTTAGGCCCACAGCCGTCAAACGACAAGGCTGGGACGTTTATTCGCTTAGCAGTTGCGCCAAAGGCCCGTTGGGACGCTTCCTTGACGTGTCCGCGGCGAGGCCGTTAAGTGGTTGGACAATCACCCGTTTCCCGACGTTCAAGGCCGAGCGAGCGCGCATGCCCTATCAATCCCTCCGCGAGTTCATGTCTCGCCTAGAGCGCGAAGGCCGGCTTGTGCGGGTGAAAACCCCCGTCTCCTCTCACCTGGAAATCACCGAAATCCAGACTCGAGTCCTGGCCGAAGGCGGCCCGGCGCTGCTGTTCGAGAACGTGATCGGACCGAAGGGTCCTTATTCCATGCCGCTGCTCGCCAACCTGTTCGGCACGGTGGAACGGGTGGCCTGGGGCATGGACCGCGAGCCTCATCAACTGCGCGAAGTGGGTGAGACGCTGGCCTTCCTGAAACAGCCCGAACCTCCGGGCGGTTTGAAGGAAGCCTGGGAGATGTTTCCGCTGCTGCGGACGGTGATGGCGATGAAGCCGAAGACCGTGAGTAGCGCGCCTTGCCAGGAGATCGTGCTGACGGGCGATCAGATCGACCTCGCGCAGCTCCCTGTTCAGACCTGCTGGCCCGGCGACGTAAGCCCGCTGATCACCTGGCCGCTCGTCGTGACCAAAGGACCAGGAGACGACAAACGCGACGTCTATAACCTGGGCATCTACCGCATGCAGGTGACGGGGCGCGACACGACCCTCATGCGTTGGCTGAAGCAACGCGGCGGCGCGGGGCATTACGACCGCTGGAAAAATAAGAAGCGCGAACCCCTCCCCGCAGCGGCGGTGATCGGCGCCGATCCCGGCACGATCCTCGCGGCGGTGACGCCCGTGCCCGACACCTTGTCCGAATATCAGTTCGCCGGACTTCTGCGTGGAAAGAAGGTCGAGCTGGTGGACTGCAAGACGGTGCCGCTCAAGGTGCCGGCGGACGCGGAGATCGTGCTCGAAGGCCATGTGATGCTGGACGAATATGGCGACGAAGGGCCGTTCGGCGATCACACGGGTTATTACAATTCGGTCGAGAAGTTCCCGGTGTTCAAGATCTCGGCCATCACCATGCGCCGCGATCCGATTTACCTGTCGACCTACACGGGC
The DNA here is from genome assembly GCA_050246995.1 of Rhodospirillaceae bacterium. Taxonomy (GTDB): domain Bacteria; phylum Pseudomonadota; class Alphaproteobacteria; order Rhodospirillales; family Rhodospirillaceae; genus SHVO01. The sequence goes on from JBFWVA010000004.1 coordinate 95,108, forward strand.
CGTCCGCCCGACGAACCGGCGATCCTGGGCGAAGCGCTGAATGAAGTGTTCATTCCGCTACTGACCCAGCAGTTCCCGGAGATCGTGGATTTCTGGCTGCCGCCGGAAGGCTGTAGCTATCGCATCGCCGTGGTCAGCATGAAGAAGGCTTACGCCGGTCACGCCAAGCGCGTGATGATGGGTGTGTGGAGCTTTTTGAGACAATTCGTCTACACCAAATTTGTCATCGTGGTGGACGACGACATCAACGCGCGCGACTGGAAAGATGTGATGTGGGCGATGTCCACGCGCATGGACCCGGCGCGGGATATTACCGTCATTGAAAACACGCCGATCGATTATCTCGACTTCGCGTCACCGGTTCCCGGACTTGGCGGCAAGATCGGGCTGGACGCGACCAACAAGTTCCCCGGCGAGACGATGCGCGAGTGGGGCGAGAAGATCGCCATGGCGGACGATGTGGTGAAGCTCGTGACCGAGAAGTGGGCGAGCTATGGGCTGCCCGGGACCGGGAAGCCGATTTGGAAGTGAGCGCGGCTAGCATCACGCGGGCAAAAGGGGGACAACGATGGCGGCCGAGAAGATCAATCCGAAAAGCCTCTACGATCCAACCCCCTTCGGCTTTTCACATGCAAGCCGGCAGACGTCCGGCCATGTCCTTCATGTCGCGGGGCAGGTGGCTTGGGACAAAGACCTGAAAGTCGTCGGCAGCGATCTCGCGACACAGGCGCGCTGCGCGCTTGCGAACCTCAAGACGATTTTGGCGGACGCGGGAGCGGGTCCGGCGGACATCCTGCGTATGCGCACCTACGTGGTGAACCACGATCCTTCGAAGCTTGGGCCCGTGACCGAGGAGATCATGGCGTTTTACGCCGGCGCAACACCGGCGCCGAACACATGGATCGGCGTGCAGGCGCTCGCGCTGCCGGATTTTCTGATTGAGATTGAGGTAACGGCGCAGGTGGCGGAATAAGAATATTCGAACGCACGGCGAAAAAATGCCTTTGCCAAAGCGCGCCATAGCGCATGACTAAGGGGCGCACGAAAACAAAACTCGGGCGCTCAAAGACTTGCGCGACGTTCTCAAAGCAGAGCGTAAACAACGCGAAAAGTGTGCCCCAAGACTAGCGGAAATAGTGAGTCATACCTACATAGGCGGCGTCTTCATCACGCAGCCCGGGAGGATGCAATGGCGAAAGCACGCATTTCAGAGTCTGAACTAGAACTGCCTGTCTTAAAGTTGTTGGCAAAACAGTCGGATGGCTACCTTCGGACGTCTGACATCATCTCGAATTTGGAAGATCAACTTCATCCCGAGGGGGAGGATGCGAGCATCTTGGACGGCAGGAATGACACCAAGTTCTCCCAAAAGGTTCGCAACATCGTCTCGCATAAGAAGAGCCCGACAAATCTCATCGGGAAGGGCTATGCAGAATATATTAAGCGGGGACTAAAAATTACTCCGGCTGGCCTGGACCGTATCGCCGGAAAGTAACTCTACTTAAAACGAGACTTATAACCGGGCTTAAACCATTTTAATTCGGTGCGGCCGGGCGTTTCCTTGTCCCAAACGAACCATGCGTAAGCGGTTGTCCCGGAACCCTTTATCTCGGCTCCAGACGGGTAGAACGTGATTCGTTCGCTGAATACCCATACACGTGCGGGCGGCGTGTGAGAAAAGATCGTATTCGCGCGATTAGCGCCTTCAAGGAAGGCCAATCGAAGGAGAAGCGCAAATTTTCGTCGTGCGTGTTTCACTCCAACCGCGACGAAACCTTCCGCGGCATTATAAGGCGGATTGGTAACGATATTATCGGCCACATGATTCGTCGCAAGGAAGTCGTGTCCGGCTTCCCCGAAGCCGCGGTCATATAGATCTGAACTTTTTATTACGCAGCCAGTGCGGGCCAAAACGCGCGACATGGTGCCATCACCACACGCACACTCCCAGATATCTCCTTCAAACCGCTCATTCTCAATGAGCGCGAAGGTTGCCCAGGGAGGGGTGGGAAAGAAATCAGGCCCATTCAAATCAGCGAAGCGCTTCGTGGTCGGCTTATAACCGCCATTAAGATGATACGTACTATCCATCGAAAAAATATAAATGAATCAAATAGTTAAGGGAAGAGAAAATTTTTGATCCTTTAAAATCATCTCTACACCTCCCTGATGTACGGACAGGAAAGAGAGGTCGCTCGACAGTTTCAGCATTAAACGTTCAAAAGTGTGCGTAGGGTTTAGCCTGCTTTTTTTAAGAGACTTCAACGCTCTTTTCCCGATCTTCGACACTCGGATATCGAAGACTGCGAATTGCCTGAAGATTTTCGGCAAAATTATAATCGCTATGAAGATTTAAAATGATGGGAGAGGTGCGCCCACCTCTCCCATCAGCAGCTAACCGACGGCGCGAGTGGACTTTTTTCTGCCCGAATGCGCCTTAGTGGTTTTGGCCGTCTTCGTGGATTTTCTCGAAGATATAGGGATTATTTTTGCAACTCGGCGCCCTGTTACAACGGCGCGCGGCCCCGCATTTCTCGCTTGATCAACTATATCGCACAGATAAGTGCGAATTTGTTCGATTGCGTATACGCGTGCAATTTTAATTGGCTTCGCATTACCCGAGGCCCAACGCGAAACAGTTCCCAAAGAAACTTGGCAAATCTCTGCCACCTGATCAGCACTCAGGCAATGGCTCGAGATATAATCAATTGCCGCAGCAAAGCCCGCTTCATCATCAGACCTAAATGACTGCAGTAATCCCTCCGCAGCTACGATCGCGGAAATTTTTAGTTCTGCAAAATTCGTTGCCAAGCCTGCGGGATTCACAGGACCCGCCGTCGCTAGAAACAACCCTCCCGATGCCCGGATTTCCTTGTTCATTTATTGGATCCCCTTAAGGTTTCAGATCTGGATCATACGTTCGTTAACCGAACATAAGGCGCCCGTCAGCGCACGCAGATAACACGCTTCCACCAGGACAATGTCAAGCTTTTCGGATAAAACTTGCTTAGTGCAATTTTTTTGCATATTTAAATGGTTGTGCATTTCGGCCTTTTTCATCATAGTGGGTGCTCTTAGGGGGCACCACATCTAGCGTCTACCTGCGCACTGGGCACAGGACGAGGGGACTTTAATGGAAAATCTCGATAATCTGCGACTTGTCGTCGTCGACAGGGCATCGACCATAGACGTGGCCGTGGAATGCCGCTCGCTTGTTGGTCACATCACAGAATTTCGCGCCGTGATGTGCGGGGGATCGTCACCAGCAACTTTGGCGACAGTTCGCATCACTGAAATGGGCGGAAAGTTTAACCCCACGTTTGTTATAACCGCACGCGCCCTTCACCAGCCCGATGTCATCGTCTTAGAGACATTGATCAGCGTTGCGGTAGCAATGCTCGCGATGCATGAAGGCCCGGAAATTGTTCGCCACCTTTATGTGGCAGCACTTCATCGCGATCGCGCCATGATTGAAGCGTGCCGCCGCATGGGCCTGAATGTCGGAGTGGTGCCCCCGGAGTTTGTGCGCAAAGGAACTGGCTCGCAATTCCTTTTATATCGCGATGGCGCCCGCTGGTTCACTGTTGAAAAGGCTGACGTTACTAGCCGCGCCAAATTTCTCCTCAGCCTCCTGCTCCGCCCAGAGCGCGCGCTTGATAGCAGCCTTATTGGACGTAAGGCGATCTTCCATCTTCGCCCTAAGCTTTTAAAAATGGACAATATGAGCGCATTGCGAACGCTGGCGTTTCCCAGCTCCGCCGTGAACTCAGCGTCGAGCCGTTGAGGGCTTTCGCTCAACTGCGTCGGCTACCCCATCGTCACCCCCGGAGCTTAGTTACGCCTCGAAGTTAGGGCTATTGCGTCAATGGCTTGAAGCCTTGGACGCCCTTGGCCGTCGGGTCAGGGGCATGCTGCGGCGGCATTGGTAGACGGATTGACCTTTGTAGGCTCATTGCCCGTTTACCGCCGTTGCGCCGGATCAAAACGTTTTCGGTGAGAACAGCAGCGGCCAAGCGGTAGCGCGCGCTCAACTCGTGGGTTCACGCATGAAATGAATTCCGGCCTTCGCCCTCCTTCGCGACCGCGGCTCGACGAACCGTGCCTTATACTCCTTTCTCTATTTTCCACAGCGCTCCTCGGTCTCGCGGCCGATTTCCGGGCGCACCTAACCCGCAGGCGGTCTAGTCAGCGCAGGTGCGGCAGGTTACCGTCCGCTCCCGGCGGTAAGGCCGTCTCACGGGAGCGCGCCTGCGGGCGCCAAAAACAAATAAACCCCGCAGGGGGGAGATATCTCAGCGATGTCCAAGATCACGAGCCCGAGCGGCGAGGCGCCGCGGACCCCGCTCGCCATCTCGCCATCCGTCGATCTGCCGCGCGCGCTTGACCACCTGCCGTTCCCCGTCGGGCTCTTCACGCTCGAAGGCCGGATCATCTTCATCAACCTGGCGCCCTTGTCCGAGAGCGGCCAAGTCGCAAGCGACGTGGTGGGAAAGTTCCTGTGGGAAGCGGCCTGGTTCGACCATTCGGAAGAGCTGCGAAACGATGTGCGCGACATCCTTTCCCGCGCGGCCGCCGGCGAAAAGGTCCAACGGGAGCTGCGCGCACGCTTTGGATCGGACGATTTCCGGTCGTTCGGCTGTGAGTTCGCGCCGCTGCGCGACGCGAATGGAACAGCGGTCGGCATCATCGCCTCGGCGATGGATGTCACCGGCCAGAAAGGCCGCGACCAGCAGCTGCAACGTTCTCAATTGCTTCTGGAAGGGATCGTCGAACACCTGCCCGTGATCATTTTCGTGAAGCACGCCCCCGACTTGCGGTTCTCCCTGATCAACCGCACCGCCGAGGAGATCCTGGGTTATCCCCGCGAGCAATTAATTGGAAAAAGCGACCACGAGCTGTGGACACCGGAGCAGGCGAACGGCTTTGTCGAAGTCGACCGCGAAGTCCTCGCCTCGCCTCACGTCAAGAAGATCGACCTGGAGCCGGTACGCACGGCGGCGGGCGAAACACGCCTATTGCGGACGTGGAAAGTTGCCCTGCGCGATGCCAACGGCACGCCGGAGTACCTTCTCGGGATTTCGATCGACGTCACGGAGGAAATAGCGACTCTTGAAGCGCTTCGCATCAGCGCCGAAAAACTAACGGGTCTTTATGAGATGGCCCCGGTCGGCATCGCGCTGACCGACGCATCGGGGAAATACGTCGAATACAACGACGCTTTCCGGGAGATTTGCGGCTATCCGGATGCGGAACTGAAATCACTCGACTACTGGAAACTGACCCCGCCGGAGTATTTCGAGCAGGAGCAGCTTCAGCTGAAATCACTGGCGACGTCGAACCGCTACGGCCCTTATGAAAAGGAATACGTGCAAAAGAGCGGCAAGCGCATCCCGATCCGGCTGCGCGGCATCACAGTGCACGGCGCCGGAGGCCAACAGTATACCTGGTCGATCGTCGAGGACATCACCGAGCAGAAGGCCACGGATGAGGCGCTTCGCCAGGCGCAGAAAATGAAGGCGGTCGGCCAACTGACCGCGGGCGTCGCGCACGACTTCAACAACCTGCTAGCGGTCGTGTCGGGCAGTCTGGAAATGCTGCTCGCCGAAGGCGACGTTACGCCGCGCATTCAGAGGCTCGCGAACATGGCGCTTGCCGCCACGAAGCGCGGCGGCGAATTGACGCAGCACCTTCTGGCGTACGGGCGCAAACAACATTTGAATGTGAGCGTGCATAACCTGGGGAACTGCATCGAGAGTGTGGCGCGCTGGCTAAAACGGACGTTGCCGGCGAATATCAAGATCGTCACCGAGGGCACCACGTCTTTCCTGCAAACGTTGATCGACGAGGCGCAACTCGAAAACAGCCTGCTCAATCTCAGTTTGAATGCGCGCGATGCGATGCCCGGGGGCGGCACACTCACGTTCGAACTCGCGGCGGTCACCGTCGAAAAAGAAACGCCGGTGTATGGCGGCAAGCTCGCGCCAGGGGAGTACGCGAAAATCTCCGTGCGGGACACGGGATGCGGCATGCCGCCCGAAGTACTGCGCGAAGCGTTCGACCCCTTCTTCACGACCAAAAGCGCGGGCCAGGGCAGCGGCATGGGCCTCAGCATGGTCTATGGCTTTGTTCGCCAATCGGGCGGGCGGATCGCGGTGACGTCGGACGTGGGAAAAGGCACCGTTTTCGAGATCTATTTTCCGGTCGCCGCCGCGGCGCCAGAGACGGCGACCTCCGAGCCCGCCGCACGCACAAGCACAACGGCCGCGCGGCAACTGCGCGTCCTCGTCGTCGAGGACATCGCCGACGTGCGGGACACCGTTTGCCTGCAAATCGAGGCCTTTGGCCATACGGTGGATGCCGTTGCGGACGGCGAGAGCGCCCTCGAAGCGCTGAACAGGGAAACCTATGACGTCCTCATCACGGACCTAGGGCTTCCTGGAAAGATCACGGGCGTCGACGTAGCGCTCGCGGGCGCGACATGGCCCCATCTGAAAGTAATTACCATGAGCGGCTACAACGAAGGACTGGCGGCGATCCAGCAATCTCCGCTCGCAAAAGGCACGGTCCATTTGCGCAAACCGTTCGAAACCGCCGAGCTTCGCAGACATATCGAAGCCGCCGCAACGCGTGGCGCGGGTTAAGGCGTCAGCGGCTTCAACCCCTCAACGTCCTTCGCGGCCGGATCGAAAGGCCCCTCGGCACCGCGTGGGGGTTTCGACCACCGTCCGGCTATCTCACCACGACCACCGGCACTTTTGCCAGTTGCACGACCTTGGACACGACGGATCCGAGGATCAAGCCGGACAGCCGCCCGAGCCCCCTGCTTCCCATAACGATTTCGCTGCATTTCGATTTTTTGGCGAACGCGATGATGCTTTCCGCCGGGTCGCCGGTTTGCGAATAAACCTCGGCGCGGAGAAAATTCACGCGCGTGATAAGCCCCGGCGCCGAGAGTACTTTTTCGCGCTCCGCGGATTGAAAATTCTTGACCATCGCCTGGGTCATGATCGGACCATGAGCCTTGATGAGCGGCTGGACGTACAGCAGCAGGGTTTCGATGTCTTCGCCGCGGCGCTTGCGCCCGACGACATAATCCAGCGCCTTGAGCGCCCCCTTCGAACCGTCAATGCCGACAAGAATTCGCGCCATCGTTTATCCACCTCAATCTCACCCGCGCGATCCGCCGCGCCGCTCGGCAATCTAGACCCCAGGCGTGTTGCTTTGCCAAGGCCCAGGCTTGTAACAGTACGCCGCATCTTGTTTGGGAGATTGATAGCAATCAATGACCCGCACCCCCGCATCGGTTTTTGTGAAAGCGCCGGTGAACGTTGCCGGCGGTGGGAACGCGCATAAACAAGAGGCGATGACTCCAAGGGGCCACGCCGTCTGTGCAGTTACCGCGCGCGATCACACACTCACGGAATTGACTGGAGCATTTATGTCGAACACCCCACATACTCTTGCGGAAGAATTCCCGGGCCAAACCGAGGCCATCCATAACCTCAAAATTTCCGACGCGCACTTCGCGAAACTTCTCTTGGCGTACGATGAAGTGAACGATGAAGTTCACCGTGCGGAAACCAAGATCGCCCCCATCAGCCCGACCGCCGAGAGCGATTTGCGGAAAAAGCGGCTCCAAATCAAAGACGCGATCTCGAAGGCGCTGTCTCGCTAACCACGCGCGGACCCGCCAGCCGGAGGCGCAAAAGGCCTCGCGGATTTTTTTCAAAAATTAAGGCCGCGGGCGCGAAAACGTCCCTCATCCTCGCTCTTCCTTTCAAGGAAGGGCGAGGCGTGCGTGATCCCGCGCGGCGCAAAGCTAAGGCGTCAGCGGCTTAAATCCCTCGACATCCTTCGCGGCCGGGTCGAACGGCATGTTGTGATAGCGCTGGTAGACGGGTTGGCCTTTGTAGGCCCATTGCTGTTTGCCGTCATTGCGCTGGATCACGGTCCACTGGCCGACCTTCTGGCCGGCGCTTGCATTTTCGGTCGTGAACAGGGGCGGCCACGCGGACGCGCATTTATCGTCGCATGCCGAGGCGCCGCGGCGGTCTTTTTCCGAGATATACAAATTGGCGAGTTGCGGGAAGGAACGGTATTGCCAGGCGCCGCTGGCGTCCTGCGACAAGGCGACGTCGCCGGGGTGTTCCTTGGTGGCGGGTTCCGCACCGTGCGCAAGCCGAGTCGGCTGCGTGATGAGAACGCTTGAAAGGAGAAGCGAGAGCGCTAGGGCTTTCATTTGACCTCCTTATTACTTGCCGTGGTCCGTTATCGTGACCGTTGTGAGTGACGCGCCTCCATGCCCAACCAGAAGCGGAATTATACGCCTGCTGTGGGCCGCGAGTCCCAAACCGGAGCCGTGCACGGCGCTCATAAAACTTCCGGAGATATGCGTTGCGCGAAGGTGTGCAACGCGGAACCTTTCTCGCGTTCGCAGCAGCGGGGTGCGCGGCGTATACTTTTTCGTAGCAAATGTGGAGGGCGTCATGCGTAAGCTTCTCGACATTCCTCGCCTGCCCGACTGGTTCAATCTTGCCATCGGCTTTGCGCTCTTCGTTTCACCCTGGGCGCTGAACTTCACCGATCTTCCCGAAGCGTCCCGCAACGCCTGGATTTCCGGCGCGGCGGTCGCGGTCATCGCCGTCTGCGCGCTGCTGGCGTTGAAGGAATGGGAAGAGTGGCAAGACATCGCCATCGGTGTGTGGATCATGATCGCGCCGCTGGTGCTGGATTTCACGCAAGCCTTGTCCGCGATGTATGTGCATCTATTCCTCGGCGAATTGCTCATCATCTCGGCCGGCTGGGAAATCTGGCGGCTGCGGCACACACGCAGCCTCGCTTAACGCCCGCGTCTCACGCGGGCGGCGAGAAGAAACACGCCGCGAGTCTCCTCGCGCAGGCAGCTGCGCGAGGCCGTGATGGTTACGCCTCAGGACTCACACCGCCAATTCCGTCGCGCGCGCGTGAACAGCATTGACCGGTTCCGACAAAGAGCGCAGCCTTTGCCTTGTCCCGGCGACGGAATGAAGCTTGGGCGCTTCAGAGGGCGGTTCGATGGTGATCCTTCCGCGCCTCGCCGTCCCTCGAAAATCCTGGCGCGGGACCGGAGATCATCCCGGGGGTGATCGCAGCAAGAGGAGGATGTCCAAACAACATGATTGAACCGCAGCATCCGCAGTCTTTCTGAGACGCATACACTCGAGGAAAGATATGCGAACCCAGCGGCCTCACCGGCCGCACACATGCACTCAGTGCAAAGGACCAATGGTCCGGACAAAGTGAAACCTCGCCGCCCCCGGCGAGGTTTCTGTTTGGGGGCGGAGCGGTTAGGATGCCGCCGGCAAAATTAGCGTGGGGACCCCATGAGATCTTTGATCCTTTTGACGGCGCTTGTGCTGACGGGCGCCGCGCAGGCCCAAGACCGGGGCGATCCTTCCGTGGTGATGGAGATGGACCCGGGGCTGCCGCTGCACACCATCTACTATCCGCGCGAGCCCAAGGAACCGCTGGGCATCGTCGCTTATGGGAATGGCGGCTGCCTCAATGACGGCAGCAACTATCAGGATCTTTTGAGCGAGGTAGCGGCGCGCGGGTACCTGGTGATCGCCAACGGCGCGATCCAACCGCCCGATCTCGACAATTCGACGACCGCCGCGCAACTCACCGAGGCGATCGATTGGGCTTTGGGCGAGAACACGCGCCCCGGCAGCAAACACCAGGGCAAACTGGATACGGCGCTAGTGGCCGTGATGGGCCATTCCTGCGGCGGGCGTCAGGCGCTGATCGTGTCGTCGGATGCGCGCGTGAAAACATCCATTATCGTGAGCGCGGGCGGCTCGCCGGACGAGGTCCTCGCGAAGCTGCACGGGCCGATGCTGTATTTCGCGGGCGGTCCGTCGGACCGCGCGCGGGAGATGGTGGCGCACGATGTGGCGGCGATCAAACATGTGCCGGTGATGAAGGTGGAACTGGACGTCGGCCACAACGGGACGCTGTTTGACGAAAAGGGCGGCGCGTTCGGCCGGGTCATCAATGCGTGGCTGGCCTGGAAGCTGCGCGGATCGGCGGAGGGCGCGAAGTGGTTCGCCGGCGCGGACTGCATGCTGTGCACGGTGTCCGCCTGGACGCTGGAGAAGAAGCAGATCGATTAAGACGCCACAGTCTGCTTTTCCGCGCCTGAGGCGTCGATGAGCCCGGCAGACTGGCGCTCAAGATAGAGGTCGAACTTCTCCTTCGAGAAGGCCCCTTCCCACTTCGCCACCACGAACACCGCGAGCGCGTTGCCGACCAGATTGGTCATGCTGAGGGCGGTGGCGAGCAAGCGGTCGACCCCGAAAATCAATCCAAGTCCACCCATCGGCAGGGTCGGCACGGTCTGCATGGTGGCGGCGAGTTTCACGAAAGCGCCGCCGGCGACGGTGGAGCCGCCCTTCGAGGTGAGCAGCATCACACCCAGCATGGCGATCTGTTCGGCGATGGAGAACGGCGTATCGGTGGCCTGGGCGATGAAGCCGGCGCACACGGCCATGTAGATCGAGGTGCCGTCGAGGTTGAAGCTGTAACCGGCGGGCAGCACGAAGCCGACCACGGATTTGTCGCACCCCGCCTCTTCAAGCTTGCGCAGCATGCGCGGCAGCACGACCTCGCCCGACGCGGTGCCGAGACAGATCAGGAGTTCGTCGCGGATGAGCTGGATGATCTTGAAGATCGACAATCCCACAAGCGCAGCCATCAAGCCCATGCAGACCACGACGAAAAAGAGCGACGTACCCCAGGCAAGTGCGACCAGCTTGGCGAGATGGAACAGCGTCTCGGCGCCGAAGTTGCCGATGGCGGCGGAGAGCGCGCCGAACGCGCCGAGCGGCGCGAGACGCATGAGGAACCCGAGGATACGGAACAGGATCTCCTGACCTTCGGTGATGACGCGGATCACCACGGAGTCCTGACGCACGCCGCCCATGCTGAGGGCCACGCCGACCAGCACCGAGATGAACAGCACTTGGAGAATCTCACCCTTGGCAAAAGCGTCCACCAAGGTCGTCGGGATGATGCTGAGGAAAAAGCGCACCGCGGTGAACTGCGTGGCGCTGGAGGTGGCCCGGGCGACGTTCTCGGTGACTTCGAGATTGGCGGCGTGAAGGCCGCTGCCGGGCTGGAAGATATTCACGGCGACAAAGCCGAGGATCATGGCGAGCGTGGTCGCGACTTCGAAATAGATGAGCGCCTTGAGCGCGAGGCGCCCGAGCTGACGCATCCCCGCGACTTGGGTGAGGCCAAGCACGACGGTGGAGAAGATGATGGGGGCCAGCATCATGCGCAGCAGCGCGATGAAGCCGTCGCCGAGCGGCTTCATCTTCACGGCGATGTCCGGCGCGCTGATGCCGAGGATGATCGCCGCCAGGATCCCGAGCAGGACCTGGATATAAAGGTGCCGGAAGATGCGCATTGTGCCCCCTCGTCCCCGTGCGGAATCCTAGCCGGGCGAACGGAGGCCGACCAGCGATGTTTGCGGCTTGACCTCGAGCCTCGGCCTGGTTGACGTTTTGATTTAAGAGCAGCCGAAAGGATATTTAGGTGAAAGTCGGGATTGCCGGATTTGGGACCATCGGCGCGAAGGTGGGGCGCGCGCTGGATGAAGGGATGGACGGCCTCGTCCTCGAAGCGGTCACGGGCCGCGATGCCGAGAAGGCCCGCGCCGCCGTCGCCGCCTTGAAGCGCCCGGTGGACGTGGTGAGCCCCGAGGAACTGGCGCGGCGCTGCGATGTGATCGTGGAGTGCGTGCCGACCGCCGCGTTTGAAGCCATCGCCATCCCCGCGCTAAAGGCCGGACGGACCTTGCTGACGGTGAGCGCCGCGGCGCTGCTGCGCCATCCCGAGATCATCGCACTCGCGAAAGTCCACGGCGGGCAGATCGTTCTGGCCACCGGCGCGCTGCTAGGCCTGGACGCCGTGCGCGCCGCCGCGCAAGGCACCATCCATTCCGTCACCATGATCACGCGCAAGCCGCCCAAGTCGCTGAAGGGCGCGCCGCATCTGGTGGAGCACAAGATCCAGATCGAGAACCTGTCGGCGCCCTTGAAGGTATTCGAAGGCACGGCGCGCGAAGGGGCGAAGGGTTTTCCGGCCAATGTGAACGTGGCGGCCGCGTTGGGATTGGCGGGCATCGGCCCGGACCGCACGCAGCTTCAAATCTGGGCGGACCCGGCGCTGGAGCGCAACACGCATACGATCAAGGTGGACGCGGACAGCGCCAGATTCGAGATGACCATCGAGAACGTGCCGTCGCCGGAAAAACCGGGCACGGGGAAGATCACGGCGCTGTCGGTGATCGCCGCGCTCAAGGGCCTGCGCGCGCCGCTGAAGGTGGGCACCTAAGCCTGTCCACAACGCGGGCCTGCCATGCGCGGTGTTAATTTGACATCGCGTGCGGGCTTTTCCACCCTATTCGATCAATCCTTGAGCCGCTGCAGAGCGGGGAGTTTTTCATGAAGATCGTGGTTGTGGGCGCGGGCGGTGTCGGCGGCGCTTTTGGTCTCGCGTTAGCCAAAGCCGGCGCCGACGTGGTGTTCATCGCGCGCGGCAAACATCTCGCGGCCATGAAAGAGAATGGCTTGCGCATCCAGGGCGGGCGCGGCGCGGCGCACTTGTTCCCCGTGCAGGCGACCGACGATGCATCAGGCGTGGGCGTCGCCGACGTGATGCTGTACTGCGTGAAACTGTGGGACCTGGAAAGCAGCGCGCATGATGTCAAATCCGCCGTCGGTCCGCACACGGCCGTGATTCCGCTGCAGAACGGCGTCGATGCCGCCGAACGTCTGGCGCCGATCTTCGGCAAGGACACCGTGCTGGGCGGCGTGGCGCAGATCAGCGCCTCGATCACCAGCCCGGGCGTGCTCACCCAAGTGGGCACCACGATGCGCATGGTGTTCGGTGAATTCGACAAGCCCACGAGTGAACGCGCCGAGCGCTTCCTCGCGCTATGCCAGAAGGCGGGCTTCGAAGCGAAGCTGGCCGAGGACATCCGGAAAGAACTTTGGATGAAGTTCATCATGCTGGCGTCGAACGCTTCGGTGATGGCGGCGGCGCGCCAGCCGCTGGGCCCCTTACGCGCGGACCCGGATATGGTGGCGGTATTCACGGCCGCTTATGAGGAAGTGATCGCGGTGGGCCGCGCGAGCGGGGTGAACCTGCCGCCGGACGCCATCGAACCGGTGCTGGCTTTCATGCGCACCGCGCCCGCGGAGATCAAGCCGTCGATGCTCTTGGACCTGGAGCGCGGCAACCGCATGGAATTGCCGTGGCTGGGCGGCAAGGTCGTGGAGCTCGGGAAAAAGTTCGGCATCCCCACACCGACGCACGCGATGCTCTATGCGCTGCTGAAGGGGCATGCGATGGGGCGGAGTTAGAGAGCCCGCATCACTCCGATTGGTCGTCCTTGGCCCGAAGGGCCGAGGACCCAGGGGTATCTGCTGTCTGTTTTTTTAGAAACCACAAAACCCTGGATCCTCGCGGCCAAGCGGCCGCAAGGATGACAGCGGCTTTTTGGGGCTACTTCCTCAAATACGCGTCACTCCCCTCGATCCAGTCGGCGCGCGGCGGAGTGAAGATGTCGAGTTCGAAGCAGTCTTCGACGGCGACGGCGCTGTGGAGCACGCCGCTGGGGATGAGGATGATCTCGCCCGCGCGCACGGTGATCTCCTCGTCCTGTTCGTCATAGAACGTGAACGCGAGAGCGCCCGTAAGTACATATGTGTACTGCTCGTTGTCGTGGCGGTGCGCCGGGACGATGGAGCCTTTCGGCAGCGTGATCTGCGCGACCATGGCGTCGTTGGAATGCACGAAGCGCCGCTTAATCCCCATGCGCATATCGTCCTCGCGGACGTCTTTCCATTTCGTGTGAACGACGGGTGTGGCGCGGGCCATGGGAATCCTCCTCAAATGTGCGCCCACACCCTACCCGCTCCCGCGGCGGGACAAAAACAAAAAGGCCCCGGCTTTCGCTGGGGCCTTCCTTTTCAAACAACTCTGTTACGCAGCGTCGACGAGGACGATCTCGCTGTCTTCCACCGCCTTGATCTCGAGGGTGTCGAGATCGGTGATGGCGGCGCCGTCGCGGGCGCCGATGCGGACACCGTTGACGTCGATGGCGCCCTTGGCCGGCACCATATAAAGGTGACGGTCGCGGGTGACCGGGAAGTTCAAGGTTTCCCCGGCCTTCAAGGTCGCGCCGAGCACACGCGCGTTGGCGCGGATGGGAAGCGCGTCCTTATCGGCTTCGTCGCCGCTGGCGAGCACCACGAAACGTCCCGAGCGATCGCCCTTCGGAAAGGGCTTGGCGCCCCAGGCCGGTTCGCCGCCGGCTTTGGTCGGCAGGATCCAGAGCTGGAAGATGCGCGTCGGCGTATCCTCGAGATTGTACTCGGCGTGACGCACACCCGTGCCGGCGGACATCACCTGCACATCACCCGCTTCGGTGCGGCCGCGGTTACCCATGGAGTCCTCATGAGTGATCGCGCCGTCGCGGACATAGGTGATGATCTCCATGTTCTGGTGCGGATGCGGCGGGAAACCGGTTTGCGGCGCGATTTCATCGTCGTTCCAGACCCGGAGATCGCCCCAGTGCATGCGCGCCGGATCGTAGTAGTTGGCGAAGGAGAAGTGATGCTTGGCGTTGAGCCAACCGTGGTTGGCGCCACCGAGCTGGTTGAACGGGCGGACATCGATCATCTGAATACTCCTTAAATCTTGTGTCTCTCTGATGGACAAAAGATAGGCCTCGCCAGTGACCCCATAAATGGAAATAATGGAACTTCATCGTTTCCATTTTTGAGGTCATCTTTCATGGCCCTTCCCGATCTCGAAGCCTGGGGCGCGTTCGCCAAGGTCGCCGCCGTGGGCTCCTTCGCCAAAGCCGCCGAGGACCTATCCCTTTCCAACGCCACGGTGTCGAAGCTGATCGCGCGATTGGAGCATCGGTTGGGTGAACGGCTGTTCCACCGCAATTCAAGGCGCATCACCCTGACCGCCGCCGGCGCGCAACTGGCCTTGCGCGCGGGACGCATCCTCGCCGAAGCCGAGGAGGCAGAAGCGCAAGCCACCTCGAACGCCGCAGCCCCGAAGGGCGTGCTGCGCGTGTCGGCGCCGATGTCGTTCGGACTAACACAAATAGCGCCGCTGCTGCCGCTGTTCTTCAAGCGCTATCCGGAGATCACCATCGACCTTCATCTGGACGACAGCGTGGTGGACGTGATCGCGGGGGCCATCGATGTGGCGGTGCGGATCTCATCGCTGGCCGATTCCAGCTTGATGATGCGCAAATTGTGCCCGGTACGGCGCACAGTCGTGGGCGCGGCGTCCTATTTCAAGAAACACGACATACCCCAACGCCCCCGCGACCTGGCGGATCATGCTTGCCTGCTCTACAGCAATCTCGCCACCGGCGACGTGTGGCATCTGACGGCAAGCGGCCGCCGCAAGGAGGCGGTGAAGGTGTCGGGCCCGTTGATCGCCAACAACGGCGACGCGCTGCAGGCGGCGCTGGAGGGCGGGCTGGGCCTCGCGCTGCAACCAGACTTCATCGCCTGGGAAGGGTTGAAGAGCGGCAAGCTGGTGCGGTGCCTGCCCGAGTGGGAAGCCCCGCTGCTGCATGTGAACCTGATCACGCCGTCCGGGGGCCCGCGCCCGCCGCGCGTCACGGCGTTCCTGGACTTCATGGCCGCGCATTTCGCGCAGAACGCCGCGCCGTGGCTTTCAAGGAAATAGCGGGGAAAAAAGGTAGAGACGGACGCGCCCTCTCCCGTACGATGGCGCCGGGGCACTCGGGGGCTTTTTGTGAACAGTTTGATCAGGCGCGTCGGACTCCTCGCCTTCTACGCGGCGGCCTTAAGCGCCGCCGGCTGGTTCCTGGTGAGCAAGCTGGACTCGGCCCGGGCCGACCTGCAGCAAGAGCGGTTGGCCGCGCTGGAGACTGTGCAAACACAGCTGTCGTTGTCCATGGTGGCGGCGCAGAGCTACGTGGAGCTGCTGCAGACCACGGTGCAGAACGAGCTCGCGGTGCGCCCGGCGGTCGCGCCGCCTTCGCTTTTGCTGAACGCGGTGAAGGCGGATGCGCAGGGTGTGTTCTCGCTGGACCAGTTGCCGCCCACCATCGAAAAAAAGGAGATCGGCAACCTGACGGGCTTCGGCGGGCTGAAGGGCCGCGACGATTATTTCCGCCGGGAAATGGAAGTCGCGCTGTCCTTGCGCTCGGCCTTCGCGCGGATCATCGCGAACCTGCCGAACGCGGCGTGGGTCTATTACGTCTCGGGCAGCCGTTTCGAGCATGTGTATCCGTGGGTGCCTTCGAGCCAGGCGGCGTACAAGGACGAAGACCTGACGCAGCAGTACTTCCTGCGCGGGATGCCGGAGAACAACCCCAAGCGCACGCCGTACTTCACCGACATCTACGACGACGATTTCGGCAAGGGCTTGATGATCACGATGGGGCGCCCCGTTTACGACGGCGACCGTTTCACCGGGATCATCGGCCTTGATTTCACGCTGGGCACGTTGGATTCGATCCTCGCGCACTTCCCGCGCCGGTTCGGAGAAATCTATCTGGTCGATGCGAATAAGACGGTCATCGGCTATTCGCTGCGCACGGATTCCAAGCACGCGGTGAGCTTGCCCGCGTCCGCCGCAATCGACGCCGCGCTGACCGATGCGTTCACGGAGCCACGCGTGAGCGAAGAGAACGGGCGGCTCATCACGGCGCAGAAAATCAAAGTACTGCCCTTCACGCTGGTGGCGATCGCACCGAAGGCCGACATGTGGGCGCAAGTGCTGAGCCGTTCGGTGCTGGAGATCACCGCGTTCCTTGTCGTCCTGACGCTGCTAGCCTTCCTGGAGTGGCGCCGCCGCGTGGCCGGGGAACTGGTGGAAGCCAAGAACCAGGCCGAGGAAGCGACCCGGGCCAAATCATCGTTCCTGGCCATGATGAGCCACGAGATCCGCACGCCGATGAACGGCGTGATGTCGATGGCCGAGATGCTGGACCAGACGGATTTGTCCGAGGACCAGCGCGGCATGTCGGGCGTGATCCGCAGCTCCGCCGCCGCATTGCTGACGATCATCAACGACATCCTCGACTTCTCGAAGATCGAGGCGGGCAAGCTGGATATCGAGAAGACGCCCTTCTCGCTGATCGACGTGGTGGAAAGCGCGGGTGAGCTGATGAGCCAGCGCGCCGACGACAAAGGGCTGCAGCTAGCGACGATCATCGACCCCGCCTGTCCGACCGCATTGACCGGGGATCCGGCGCGCGTGCGTCAGGTGCTGCTCAACCTGGTGGGCAACGCGCTGAAGTTCACGGAAAGTGGATCGGTGACGCTGCGTGCGCGCCTCGCGGAAGGGTCCGGCACGCAACGGCCCGTGATTCATTTCGCCGTAACGGACACCGGTATTGGATTGACGCCTGAGCAACAGGGGCGGTTGTTCAAGGCCTTCGCGCAGGCCGACGTTTCGACCTCGCGCAAGTACGGCGGGACAGGATTGGGGCTTTCGATCTCGCAGCGTCTCTGCGAACTGATGCACGGGCGCATCGGGGTGACCTCGCAGATCGGTCAGGGATCGACCTTCTGGTTCGAGCTGCCGTTCGAGGCCAGCGGGGAGCAAGCGCCCGCGCCCCTGCAAATCGATGACGCGCAGGTAGTGCTGATCGGCTTCGAGGGCGCAATACGCGAGGCCATGGCGACGATCCTGGCGGCACACGGCGTCACCCGGGTGACATGGTTGGGCTACGGCGACGATATCCTGCTGCCGCGCGCGGACACGGCGACGACGGTTTTCCTGGCCGCCGGTCACGGCGATGTACCCGCGCTGGACATCGGACGCGCGCTGATCGAGCGCGAGAGCGGCGAAGGCGTGAAATTCGCACTGGTGGCGCCGCGGGCGCTGGTCTCCACATTGACCGAGGCAGAAAGCGCCGGCTTCTTCGCGGCGCTGACTATGCCCCTGCGCCGCGCGCGCACCGGCCTCGTGATCGCCGCCGCGCTGGGCCGCGCGGACCTCGGCCAACGCACGGCTTCCGCGGATGGCGACGCGCAATACAGTCCCCCGCCGGTCGAGGAGGCGCGCCGCGCCGGCGTGCTCATCCTGGCGGCGGAAGATAACGCAACGAACCAGATCGTGATCAAGCGCATGCTGGCCCAGCGCGGTTACGCCGTGGAGATCGCGGACAACGGCCTCGCGGCCTTGCAGCGCTATGAGGCGGACCCGTCCTATGGCTTGCTGCTGACGGACTTCCACATGCCGGAGATGGACGGTTTCGCGCTCACCGCCGAAATCCGCAAACGTGAAAGGGAAACGGGACGCAAACTTCCGATCGTGGCACTGACGGCGGACGCATTGCCCGGCACCGAGCAGCGTTGCCTCGCTTCGGGCATGGACGGATATCTGACCAAGCCCATCGATTCCAAGGCGCTGACTTTGGTGCTGGAAAAATGGCTGCCGGGGGCGGCGGCGCTGCGCCAGACGGCGCACCGCGGCCCGAAGAAAGCCGGGGCGGTCCAGATCGACCCACAGATTTTCGACATGACGCGGTTCATCGCGACTTTCGGCGCGTTGAACGCCGAAACACGGGCCGTCCTTTTTCAATTCCTGAACGATGCCCGCAAGATGAGCACCGCGCTCAACGCCGCGATGGACGCGCAGGATTGGGCGGAGGCGCGGCATCAGGCGCACGCCCTGAAGGGCGCCGGGGCGTCCATCGGCGCCGTAAGGCTTGGGCAACTGGCCTCGGACGTGCAAGATTGCCTGGATGCGAACGATCCCGATACCGCAGGCCTGTTCACCGGCGGGTTGGAAACGACGGTCGATGAGTTGGCGCAAGCGGTCCAGCCGCTGATGAAGGAATAGACGTTCGATGGCCGCCCCCGACAATCTCTACAAGGGTGTCTCCGTGCTGGTCGTCGAGGACGAGCAGACGACGCGCGCGAGCATCAAAAGCATTTTGCGGCAGATCGGGATCCCCACCATCACGGACGCCAGCGACGGGCGGGCGGGGCTGGCCGAACTCGCGCGCACGCGGCCGACGGTGGTTTTGTGCGACGTGCATATGCAGCCCGTGGACGGCCGCCAGTTCCTGAAGATGGTACGCACGGCGAAGGTCGACTGGATCAAGAACATCCCCATCATCTTCCTGACCGCCGACGCCAATCCCGAGACCGTGACCTTCGCTAAGGAATTTGCCGTCAACGGCTACCTGGTGAAACCGGTGTCGGTGAATGATGTGAAGAGCCGGATCGATGCCGTGCTGAAGACGCTGGATCGTTCGGCGCAGTCGCGCGGGTTGTAGGCATAATTTTTGACCGCGTTTTCCGCCGCAAAAAAAGGCCCCGGCATGGACCGGGGCCTTAAGTTTGCAGGAGATGAAGGCGCGTCGGGTCTTAAGCTCCCAGGCTAGAAACGATACGCAAGACCCACGCGTACCGCAGGGTAAAAGCGGGTCCATTTGAGATCGTCGGCGATCTGCTGGCGTTCACGCTCGATATCGGCGGCGAAGGTGGGCGAAGCGGTGGCGGGACCGGTCCCGGCCAGCGTGACCTCCGGACGGCCCTGGAACATCACACCGGCGTCGAACACCAGCGAGAGGCCGGGCTGGCCGCGGTTGGTGGTATAGCCAAGACCGGCGTAAGGCGTGAACTCGTTATAGTCGACGCGCCCCTTCAACGTGCCGATCTGGCCGGCCGCGTAAGGCGTCCCGCCAATGGTCACCGTTCCCGATGGGGTCGCGTTGATGTTGGCGTGGTTATTATTGTAGTAGGCGCCGCCGGTGAGGCGGAAGCCGCTGTCGAACATGTAGAAGTCGCCGAGCAGGCCCATGGAGAACAGCTTGAGCTTGCCGTCGTAGTTGACGTTGTCGGACTCGACATCCTTCGACAGGCTGAACCAATTGCCGTTGGCGCGCAGGCCGAAGGTTTCGTTGAGGTCATAGCCCAGCTCGAGGCCGAGACCGGGCGTACCGGCCGAGACGCCGACGGATGTTTGCTGCGCGGACGCGGCGCCGGCGAACACGCCGACAAACGTGAAAGCGCCAGCCGCAGCGAGCGCGGCAAGGGAGCGACGATACATACGGAAGTTCCTCCGAGAGTTTCGAATGATGTTGCCGCCGGCCTTCTTGGCGAGGCCGTCCGCGGGAACGGGGGTCTAACCCCTCGGTGTGGAAAGTCGTTCCTTGCAGGGTCGCGCGGCGGCGCGGTGTGCTCAACTTTTGCGGTGTGAGGCGTCTATGGGACCGCCTCGTCAAACGCCCTGAACTCAATGTGTTGCCCGATTGTGTTGCAGGATTGCACGCCCGGCGAAAAACCTTCCTGCGCCGCGCCCCGCACAGTAAAAGTAGGGCCACCCCCGCCTCACGGACCTCCTCAAAATGGCAAACGATCCCCTTCTCAATCTTCTGTCCGACCTGATCGGCGACGCGCGCAAGGCCGGCGCCGACGAAGCCGACGCCATCGTTGCCGATGGAACTTCGGTTTCGATCACCTACCGGCTCGGCAAGCTTGAACAATTGGAGCGTTCGGAAGGCGGCGATGTGGGTTTGCGGGTGCTCGTCGGAAAGCGCCAAGCCATCGTCTCGTCGGCGGACCGCTCGAAAGAAGCGTTGAAGGAACTGGTCGAGCGCGCGGTGGCGATGGCCAAGACCGTGCCGGAGGATGAGTACTGCGGTCTGGCGTCGCCCGATCAACTGGCGAAGACGCTGCCGAAGCTGGACATCTGCGATCCGACCGAAGTGAGCGCCGACACCCTGATCGAACGCGCGCGGGCCTGCGAAGACGCGGCGCGCAGCGTGGCGGGCGTCACCAACTCCGACGGCGCCTCGGCGGCGTGGGGCCAATCGAGCGTGGCGATCGTGGCCTCGAACGGGTTCCAGCGCAGCTATTCATCGTCGGGATCGTCGCTGAGCGTCTCGGTGCTTGCCGGCGCGGACCAGGGCATGGAAACCGATTACGACTATAGCTCGGCGGTTTACTTCAACGATCTGCGCAGCCCCGAGGACATCGGCAAGACGGCCGGAGCGCGCGTGGTGAGGAAACTGAACGCGCGCAAAGTCGCGAGCCAGAAAGTGCCGCTGATTTTCGATCCGAGGGTCGCGCGCGGAATGGTGGGAAGCTTCCTGTCGGCCATCAACGGCGCGGCGGTGGCGCGCGGCACGACGTTCCTGAAGGACGCCATGAACACGGACGTGTTCGGCAAACACATCACCATCATCGAGGACCCGCACCGGGATCGCGGTTTACGCTCGAAGCCATGCGACGCGGAAGGATTGCCCAACAGCCGCCGCAACCTGATCGACGCCGGTGTGCTGACGACGTGGATCCTCGATTTGCGTTCGGCGCGCCAACTGAAACTGGCGCCGACGGGTCACGCCGCGCGCGGACCGGGCGGACCGCCGAGCCCTGCGTCGACCAATGTGTATCTGGTGGCGAGCGCCGACACGCCGGCCGCGCTGATGAGCGATATCAAACAAGGTTTCTATGTGACCGACCTGGTCGGCCAGGGCGTGAATATGGTGACGGGCGACTACAGCCGCGGCGCCGTGGGCTTCTGGATCGAGAACGGCGAGCTCGCTTATCCGGTGAGCGAAGTGACGGTGGCAGGGAACATGAAGGACATGTTCAAGCAATTGACGCCCGCGAACGACCTGGAGCTGCGCTTCGGCATTGATTCGCCGACCGTACGGATCGACGGGATGACGGTGGCGGGGACCTAACTCGCCGGCAGCATGATGAGCGGCGCCATCTTGGCGGTGTCGCCCGATTGCAGCGTGAGCAACATGCTGAGCAGGGCGAAGGTCACTTTTGAATCGCCGTCCGTGTCGGCGATATAGAACCAGGCATTGCGGTAGCGCACCTTCACGGCGGCGTCGGCGGGTTCCGACAGCGCCGCGCGCACGCGGAACAGGCTTTCGTCGGGGCCGGCCGGTGAGCGCGTACGCGCCGCGGCGACATCGCGCGCGGGGACTTCCACACCGTCGGCGAGGAAATAGAGCGCGGAGTAGAGCGAGCGCGTGGCGAGCCCCGCCGGGGCATTCCCATTGGCCGCGCCGCCGAAGCCGTGGCGCACCTGGATCGTTTCGCCGCCGCACGCCGCACGCAGCGCCTTACAGACCGTTTGATAAGCCGGAAGATCACGCGCGGCCGGCGAGAAGGTCAGCAGTAAGGTGGGCGAGGCCGGGTCGATGCCGACCATGAGATCGCCGGTGCGCTGCAAATCGCGCAACGCCGAGGCAAGACCGCGGAAGTCGGCGCCGGCGTTGCGGATGCCGCCGAGGGACTCGCCAGTGAGCATCAGGACGCGTTCGATGCTCCAACCGGCCTGAAGAACGAGGGTCAGCGTACGCATATCGAGCGGGGTGAGCACCTGGCGCACGAACTTCTCGCCGTTGTTCGGCGTATAGAAGATGAGCGGCGAGTCCTCGATGCGCGGACCGAGTTCGGGGGTCAGCGAACTGGTGCCGGGCAGCGGCACCGCCGCACGCAGGTTGCCGCTGACGGTATAGGTCGCCTTGCTGGTGATGTTGGTGACGTCCAGGAACAGGACGGGATCGTTGTAGCGCTGGCGGACGATATTGAGCAGGAGCTGCTGCGCGTCGGTTTCCTGTACCGCTTCATTATAAAGCGGGCGGCCGGCGGCCAGATAATTGGGCCCGAGCTGCGCGCAACCCTGCAGCAGAGCGGCGCACGCCAACAACGCCGCGCGCGGCAAAATCCTCTTCCGGTTCAAACCTTATCCCCCAGCCCCAAGCCGCGCGATTTTACGGGGCCGCGCAGTACCCGCGCAACTTGTTTGCACTATTATGACAGATGTACCATTACGGGCAGCGCGCGGGAGAGCCGGAACGGCTGAAGCCGCCGGGGTTGTTGGGGAAAGGTCCGCATCGGCTGCGGGCCGCTAAGGTTCATGGATAAAGGTATTTTTCATTTCATCTGGCGCTACAGCGCCCGCGATCAGCTCGTCCTGATTCTGCTGTCGGTCCTGGCGCTGCCGGTCTTGTATTTCACCTTCGACCTGCCGAAGACGATCGTGAACCGCGCGATTGGCGGCCAGGGCGGTTTCCCAAAGATGCTGCTGGGCCACAGCCTGGAGCAGGTCCCGTATCTTTTGGCGCTGTGCGGGGCATTCCTTGGGCTGGTGCTGGTGAACCTCGCCTTCAAGTACATGACCTCGACGTACAGATACCGGGTCGGCGACCGGCTGCTGCGCCGCCTGCGCTTCGATCTGGTGGAGCGCCTGATGCGCTTCCCGCCGCGCGAGTTCCGCAACACCTCGAGCGGACAGGTGGTGTCGATGGTGACGGCGGAGACGTCGCCGCTGGGATTCTTCATCGCCGAGGCCTTCGCGGTGCCGGCGGTGGCGCTGGGGACGCTGCTGACCATCGTGCTGTTCATGTTTATGCAGGACTGGATGATGGGCCTCGCGGCCATCTCTCTCCTGCCCGCGCAGCTGTACCTGATCCCCAAGTTCCAGAAGCGCATCAACATCCTGCAGCGCGTTGAAGTGAGCGCGGTGCGCCAGATTTCGCAGCGCGTGGGCGATGTGGTGGCGGGCGTGGGTGAGATCCACGGCCACGACACGTCGCAATATGAGCTCGCCGATTTCTCGAAGCGTCTCGGAGGCGTGTTCAAGACGCGCGTGGAGATTTCCTCCAACCGCTACATCGTCAACATCCTCAACACCTTCTTCTCGCAGCTGACGCCGTTCTTCTTCCTGTCGATCGGCGGCTATCTTGTCATCAAGGGCGACATTTCCCTCGGCGCGCTGGTGGCGGTGCTGGCGGCGTACAAGGACATGTACGCGCCGTACAAGGACCTGATCGACTACTATCAAAAGGCCGCCGACGCGCGGGTGAAGTTCGATCAGCTGAAGGAGTTCTTCGAGCCGCCCGGGCTTCTGGACCGCGAGCGCCTGAACGCCGAAGCGCCGGGCGCGGGCTTCGGCGCCGGCACCCTCTCCGTCGCCAATCTGGTGGTCGAATCCGACGACGGCGTGCGCGCGGTGGACGGGGTGAACCTCACCCTCGCCTTGCCCGGACACGCCATGATCGTCGGCGGCGGCGGCAGCGGCGCGGAGGAGCTCGCGCTCGCCCTGGCGCGCCAGGTGTTGCCGGCGGCGGGCCGTCTTGCCGCATCGGATGTGAACCTGCCGGAACTGCCCGACAGCGCGACCGGGCGCAAGATCGGCTACGTGGGCCCGCAGACCTATTTCCACGCGGGCACGCTGCACGACGCGCTGGTCTATCCCCTGCTGCACCGCCCGAACGGATCGGACGTGGACATGGACGCCGAGCTGCGCGAAGCGGTGCGGGCGGGCAACTCCGCTTACGACCCCGACGCCGATTGGGTCGACTATGCGGCGGCGGGCTGCGCGGGCCCCGCGGACCTGGCCGCGCGCATGACCGATGTGCTGCGCGTCGTAGGAATGGACCGGGATGTGTATGACGCTGGGTTGCGCCGGGCAATCAATCCCGCGGCGCAACCCGCGCTCGCCGAACGGCTGGTGGCCGCGCGCGCCGCGTTCCGCGCGCGCGTGGAGCGCGATAATCTCACCGGGCTGATCGAACCCTTCGACGCCGGCAAATATCTAAAGAACGCCTCGGTGGCGGAAAACATCTTGTTCGGCACGCCGGTGGGACCATATTTCGCGATCGAGAACCTGGGCCGCAACGCGTTTTTACTGAAGGTGATCGAGGAAGTCGGGCTGACGGCGGAATTCCTGGAGCGCGGCCGCAAGCTGGCGGCGACCATGATCGACATCTTCCGCGACCTGCCGCCGGGGCACGAGTTCTTCGAACGCTTCAGTTTCATCAAGGGCGAGGACCTGCCGGAGTTCGAGAGCCTTCTGCGGCGCGCCGATACCCAAGGCATGAACAGCCTGGACGCGGACGACCGCGCATTATTGTTGTCCCTGCCCTTCAAGCTGGTGGTGAACCAGCACCACGTCGGGCTGATCGACGCCAAGATGCAGTCCCGCCTGTTGCACGCCCGCAAGGTGTTCGCGCAGACATTGCCCGAAGACCTGCGCGGCGCGGTGCAGTTTTTCGACGCAAGCGCCTACAATGCGGCGAGCAGCATCGCCGACAACCTGATCTTCGGGAAGATCGCGACCAACCGCGCCGACAGCGGCCCCGCCATCGGCGCGCTGCTGACGGAAGTGCTGGACGAGATGGACCTGCGCGGCGACGTGATCGCCGCCGGGCTTGGGATCGATATCGGGGTCGGCGCGGCGCGTCTTTCGGTGCAACAGCGCCAAAAGCTCGCGTTGGCCCGCGTGATCCTGAAGCGCCCGGATATCCTGATCCTCAACGACGCCTTCGCGGGCATAGATCCGGCGGAGCAGGAAACGATCTTCGCGCGCATCAAAGGCATGTTCGAGGGGCGCTCGCTTATTCTCGTGGAACCGACCGACCGCCGCGCGGGATTGTTCGAGCATGTGTTCCGCATGGAGCGCGGCAAGGTGGTCTCGGCGGAAGAACGCGCTGCGACGGAGATCCAGCGAGAGAGCGCACCGCCGGAAGCGGAAGTCGGCCTCAATGACGTCGTGGCCATCTTCCAGCGCATTCCGCTGTTCGCGGGGATCGACCGTTCGAAGCTCAAGCTGCTCGCGTTCACCAGCGATCACGCCACCTTCGACGAAGGCCAGTATGTGTTCCGCCAAGGCGAGCGCGGCGACAACGCCTATGTGATCATCGAAGGCGAGGTCGAGGTGGTGCTCGAATCCATGAGCGGACCGCGCGTGCTGGCGGTGCTGGGCGCGAACCAGGTGTTCGGCGAAATGGCGCTGCTGTCGAAAGTGCCGCGCACGACCAGCATCCGGGCGCGCTCGAACGCGCGCATGGTCGTGATCGCCTCGGACGTGTTCTTGCGTCTCGTGGAGGAGAACAGCGCCATCGCCGGCAATATGATGCGCACGCTGGCCAACCGTCTGGCCAGCATGCTGCAAGACTACGGCAAGGTGAGCGCGTCGCACGACCTGACCACGAACCTGCCGACGCGGCGCGTGTTCCTGGAGCATGCGAGCCAGGCGCACGCGCGCAAAAAACGCCACGGCAAGGAAACCGCGATCATGGTGTTCAGCCTGGGCGCCCTGTCCGCCGCGGTGATGAAACTCGCACGCGATGAAAAACCGGGTGTCACGCGCCAAGCGGCGCAGCGTATGCGCCAGTGCTTACGGGGAAGCGATGTCCTGGCCCATCTGCACGACGATCAGTACGGCGTGATCCTCACCGATTATGCGGGCGAGGCCGACGCGCGGATGGCGGCGGGGCGTATCTTGAGCGCGCTCGCCCAGCCGTTCAAGATCGGCGGCAAGATGGTGGACCTGCGGGTGCAACTCGAATTCCGCCTCGCGGTGCTCGACGACGAGACGGCGGCGCAGACCTTGGAGAAGTGCTGGACCGATGACGTCACGCGCTTTGTGCTGGCCTCATAGAGGGAACGCGACCCGCACCGGTTCGGGATCGATCTCAATGCGAACGGGCAAGGCGGCGATGATGTCGCCGTCGGCCTGAACGGCTTGGCCTGTCGTGCCGCTGATGACGACATCGCGGCCGGACAGAATTTCAACGTCGGACCAGAGACCGACCTTGCCGAAGAGCAAGGCCACCCCATAGCGCGCGACGCTGAACCAGCCGCGCCCCTTCATGAGCACGACCTGGAAACTGTCGTCGGCGAGATTGGCGCGCGGCGCGGCGACAAAGGGCCCGCCGTAGCGGCGGCCATTGCACGCCACCGCCGAGACGCTGCTGTAGCCTTGGCCGTCGATGGTGACGGCACAGTGCGCAAAGGGATCGCGGAAGCCTTGCACGGCGGCACACCAGATATAGGCGAGCGGACCTACAAGCTTCTTGAGTTTCAAGGACACGCGGCTGACGACGTTGGCGTCGAAACCGACGCCCGCCATCATCACGAAGCGCCGTCCGTTGGCGCGCCCGACGCGGATGGGGCGCAAAGGGCCGGACGCAAGCACTTGGGCAACGTCCCGCGGGTTCTTTGAAAGGCCGATCTCGTCGGCGACCACATTGGCGGTTCCGATCGGGATGATGCCGAGCGCGAGACCCGTTCCGGCCAAACCGTTCACGACTTCATTGATGGTGCCGTCGCCGCCGGCGGCGGCCACCAGATCGAAACCGGCGCCCCTGGCCTCTCGCACGATGGCCTCCGCATGACCGGGCGCGCCGGTTTCGCGCACCGTCACGGCGCAGCCCGCATTTCTTACAAGCTTCACGATTTCTTCGAACCGCTGACGCCGATTCCGTCCAGCGGCCGGATTGAATATTGCAAGAATGTGACGGCGGGACGCGCTTGAATCGCCCGCAGACTCGGACTTTTCCATGGATCCTCCACCTACAGTATGGCGACTCCGGCAAAAAGTGACAGTTCTGTTTCAGCTGGATGAAGAGTTCGCGAAGACAGGCCTTGCCCCTCTAGGCAGGCGATTGGCCATCACATAAATGGAGCTCGCGCAGAAATGGTTTAGGAGAATGTGTTGCGCGATATCGGTTCCTCGCTGAAGTACAAGACGCTCTTCATCTCCGATATTCATTTGGGCACACGCGGCTGCAAAGCCGACTTCCTCCTCGACTTCCTGCGACACACCGAATCAGACAAGCTCTATCTCGTCGGCGACATCATCGACGGCTGGCGCTTGAAGAAATACTGGTACTGGCCGCAGTCCCATAACGACGTGGTGCAGAAGCTGCTGCGCAAGGCGCGCAAAGGCACCGACGTCATCTTCATCCCGGGCAACCACGACTCCTTCGGCCGCGACTTCCTCGATCACGAGTTCGGCGAGATCAAGGTCCGGCGCGACGACATCCACGTCACCGTCAACGGGCAGCGCTTCCTGGTAATGCATGGCGACGAATGCGACGGCGTGATGAAGTACGCCAAATGGCTCGCGGTGCTCGGCGATCACGCCTACGCCGCCGCGCTGGCCTTGAACAACTGGTACAACACGTTCCGCCGCATGACGGGGCGCCCATACTGGTCCTTGTCCAAATACCTCAAGCACAAGGTCAAGAACGCGGTCCAATTCATCTCCAATTACGAAGAGACCATGACGCATATGGCGCGCGAGCGCGGCGTCGACGGCGTTGTGTGCGGACATATCCATCATGCCGAGATCCGCACCATTGACGGCATCGCCTACCTCAATGACGGCGACTGGGTGGAAAGCTGTACCGCGCTGGCCGAACATTACGACGGCCGCTGGGAAATCATCGACTGGGCCGAGATGCGCGGCATGCTCCCGACGGAAGCCGCGCGCGAAAGCGACGAGAACATAGAGCCTTTGCTTCCCCTGCCGTCCCTGTCCCGCACCACCGCAACGACGACCTAGGAGCCTCGATGCGCATCCTCATCGTCACCGACGCCTGGCACCCTCAAGTGAACGGCGTTGTTCGTACCCTCACGACCTTAAGGCAACACCTAGACGCGAGCGGGCATGAGGCGGTGATGATCACGCCCGATCAGTTCAACAACATGCCGTGCCCCACCTATCCGGAGATCCGCCTCGCGCTTTTTCCAGGCCGCAAGATGGCCCGCACCATCGAGAGCCTGCGCCCCTGTGTGGTGCACATCGCCACCGAGGGCCCGCTCGGCTTCACGGCGCGGCGCTACTGCATGCGCCGCGGCATACCCTTCACCACCGCGTACCACACGAAGTTCCCAGAGTACCTTGAAGCGCGCTCGCCGATCCCGGCGAAGTGGACCTACCGGGGCATGCGCTGGTTCCACCGGCCGTCGGCGGCAGTGATGGTGGCGACACAGACCGTCGAGAACGAGCTGGTGAACCAGGGCTTCTGCAACATCAAACGCTGGAGCCGGGGCGTGGATACCCAGATGTTCCGCCCGCGCGAGAAAGGCTTCCTCGACCTGCCCCGCCCCATCGCACTGTACTGCGGGCGTGTCGCGGTGGAGAAGAACATCGAGGCCTTCCTGTCGCTACCGGAGCCGAAGAGCAAGGTTGTGGTGGGCGACGGACCGCAAATGGATATGCTCGCCAAAAAGTATCCCGGCGTGAAATTCGTGGGTCTGAAGCAAGGCGAGGAACTCGCGCGCTTCTATGCCGCCGCCGACGTCTTTGTATTCCCAAGCCTCACCGACACCTTCGGGCTCGTGCTGCTCGAAGCGCTGGCGTGCGGCGTTCCTGTCGCCGCCTATCCGGTGGCGGGGCCGCTCGATGTGATCGGCGACGCGCCTGTCGGATGCCTGCACGAAGATCTCGCCGTGGCCGTGCGTGAGGCGTTGAAAGCGTCCCCCGAAGCCTGCCGCGCCCATGCCGAGAAATACTCCTGGGCCGCAAGCACCGCGCAGTTCCTGGACAACATGCGCCCTTTCCCGCCGGCGAGCTATTTCACCGCCAACGGCGCGACGCCCGCGCTGAGTTAGCCCTCAGCGCTTACGCACGAATTCGGTACGTAAGACGAGACCCTTGATCGTGTCGTGACGGCAGTCGATTTCCTCCGGGTCGCCCGTGAGCCTGATGGATTTGATGACCGTGCCTTGCTTGAGCGTTTGGCCGGCGCCCTTCACTTTCAAATCCTTTATAAGGATGACGGAGTCGCCGTCGGCCAGAACATTGCCGGAAGCATCGCGGACCTCCGCGGCCTTCGCCTTCTCCGCCGCGACTTCCGAGGCCGGGCGCCATTCGCCGGTCGCTTCATCGTAAACGTAGTCGTCGTTCTCGCCGCTCATATTCATCCTTGGTCATAGTTTCAGCCGGTGTAGCACTCCGTGAGGCGACGGCGCTACTTCACCGGTGGCGGATCTCCCGCGGGCATCATCTCCACCGGCACGGAGTCCGGATTCATTTCCTGTTGTTCCTGCTCGAGCCGGCGCTGCGCTTCGGCGGCTTCGCGCGCAGTGTTCTCGGCCGGGCTCGAAGCGTCGGCGGGCGACATGACCGCTTCTGGTTGGCGCGGCGCGGCGACCGGAGTCGGCCGGGGCGCGGGCGGGGCGCTTTCGGCCTGCGGCGGCGGAATTTTCAGGTCCGGGCGGAAAATCGCGAGGCCGATGACGCCGACGGCCAGCGCCGTCACGATCAGAAGCAAAATCCGCACAAAAGGCATGTGTTTCCCGGGTGGCGAGAGCGAGGCTGTCTCACTATTGTCTTGGAAGACAAGATAACACGAGACGGACCCCTCTTTGGGCAAGCTTTTAAAACGCGTCGGCCGTAAACCCGCCGTACAACGCATGGTCGGGGCAACCCTGGCGGCTCATATCGGACTGGTACAGCGCACCACCCGCTGGAAAACCATCGGCGAAGACGCCGCGCGCGGCGCGTGGGCGGGCGAGAAGCCCGTGATTGTCGCGTTCTGGCACAACCGCCTGGCGATGATGCCTTACTGCTGGCCGTCTAAGCACCCGTTTCACATGCTCATCTCCTCGCACCCGGACGGGCAGCTGATCGCGCGCACGGTCAAGCACTTCGGTATCGAGACGGTGGCGGGCTCGTCCACGCGCGGCGGCAGCGAGGCGTTGCGCTCCCTCGTGCGGTTGATCAAGAGCGGCGTCTCGGTGGGAATCACGCCGGACGGGCCGCGCGGACCGCGTATGCGCGCCTCCGACGGCGCCATCGCCCTCGCAAGGCTTTCGGGCGCGTCCATCGTGCCGGCGGCTGTGTCGGTGAGCCGGCGCGTGGTGCTCAACAGCTGGGACCGGCTGATCGTCGCGCTTCCGTTCGGTGAGGGCGCGATGGTGTGGGGTGAACCCATCACCGTGGCCAGCGGCGCGGACCCTGATGCGTTGCGCGCGCGCCTCGAAGCGGACCTCACGCGTGTAAGCGCGCAGGCCGACGAACTGGTCGGCCATGCGCCGATCCTGCCCGCGGATATCGCCTATGCGCGCGCCTGAATTCTGGCAAACCGACAATCCGCTGGCGCGGTTTCTGGAGCCGATCGGCCAGATCGTCGGCGGCATCACCGCGCGCCGCGCCCTGCGCGCGCCGCTCGTGCGCGCCGAGGTCCCCGTGATTTGCGTCGGCAACCTCACGACAGGCGGCACCGGAAAGACGCCGGTGGTCGGCTCCATCGTGCGCCGTCTCGCCGCGCAAGGGCGCACACCCGCCGTCGTCATGCGCGGTTACGGGGGAAGCTTAAAGGGCCCCGTGCGCGTGAGCGCGAACACGCACACCGTGGATGATGTCGGTGATGAAGCCCTGTTGCACACGCGGCGCGGCGCCGTGTGGGTTTCCCGCGACCGGTCCCGTGCGGCCGCGCCGGCCGTTGCGGCGGGCGCCGATGTTCTGGTGATGGACGACGGCCATCAGCATTCCAGCCTGGCGAAAGACCTGTCGCTCATCGTGATCGACGGACGCACGGGCTTCGGCAACGGCCGCCTTTTCCCGGCTGGCCCCTTGCGCGAACCGATCCGTAGCGGCCTCGCCCGCGCGCAGGCCGCCGTGATCATGGGCGAAGACCGGCTCGGCATCGGGAAAGACATTGCCGAATACCTCCCCGTCCTGTGGGCGCGGCTCGTGCCGGGCCCTGAACGCGCACGGCTGCGCAACCAACGCGTTGTCGGTTTCGCGGGCATCGGCGATCCGGAGAAGTTCTATCATACACTGCGTGAGATCGGCGCGCGCGTGAACGCCTTCCATCCGTTCGACGATCACTACAGCTTCGATGTCGCGGACATCCAACCGATCCTGGACGAAGCTTTTGCGATCGGGGCAATTCCGGTCACGACGGAAAAAGACGCGGTGCGGCTCGAGCCGGATCAGCGTCAGCAGGTGGACGTGCTGTCTGTGGATGTCGAGTGGGAACGCCCGGAGGCGCTCGACGCGCTGCTGGAAAAAGCTCTGACTAAGGTTTCGCCGGCATAAGCGCGAGAATGGTCTCGGGATCGAGACCTGTATCGAACCACAATACTGAGAAATGCAGATGCGGGCCGGTGACGCGGCCCGTCGCGCCGATAGCGCCGATCACATCACCTTGTTTCACCTGCTGGCCGGGCGTGACGTCGAGACGGCTCATGTGGATGTAGCTCGTCTGCAGGCCGTAGCCGTGGTTGATGAGCACGGTGCCGCCCGAGAGCACAAGGCCGGGATTGGCGAGGGTCACCACGCCGTCGGCGGCGGCTTTGATGGGCGTGCCAGTCAGGTTCGCGATGTCGAGACCGCCGTGGATGCTGCCCGGCGTACCGTTGAGGATGCGCTGGCTACCGTAAACGCCGGAGATGCGCCCGTCAGCCGGGCGAATGAAGCCCGTGCGGTAAAACGGTTTCTCCTCCAACACGGCGCGCGCGGCGCGCAGCAGTTTGGAATCCTCGGCGATCCGCGCCGCCGTGTCCGGATCGGGGGTGACGAGGTTTTGCGGCACGCCGTTGACGCGGTCGATCCGCCAGTCGCGTTTTGAGATTTGCACCGTGCGGATTTCGGTTTCGCCGTCCGGCGCGACGATGTTCAAGGGCGCGGAGGCGTCCGCATCGCGGCCCAGGCCGACGAGAAAACTGCCGTCGGCCGCCGTCGGCACCGTGCGTTCGCCGAAGGTGATGGTCGAGCCCGGCGGCGCCGTGCCGATAACGAGACCGCCCTGCTCCAGCTTGCCGCCGATGGTGACATCGAATGCGAACGCCGGAGCTGAAAACACAAGTGCGGCGAGGATCAGCTTCCTCATAATAGGCTTCCCTGCCCTGGGTCCGGTTTACGGGCCGGCTTTGTCTGCGGCTTGGCGCCGCCGCCTTCAACCCGCGCGTCGACCTTGCCGTCATGGAACTGAAGTTGCAGCGCCGCGCCCGGCGCGACCCCAGCCGCCGCCGTGACCGGAAGTCCCTCGGCATCGCGCACGAGAACATAGCCGCGTTCCAGCACACGCATGGGCGAGATCGATTCCAGACGGGCCGCGAGGGACTCAAGCTTCGCGCCGCAGTCCGTAATCATGCGTAGCGGGGACGACATCTCGAGGCGCGCTGTCAGAGTCTCAAGCTTGGCGGTGCAGTCCACCACGCCGCGCGTCGCCGCGCGCGCGAGACGGTGCACCAAATTCTCAACATCGAGCACGTGGCGGGCGATATCGCGGCCAAAGCGATCGAGGTTGAGCTTGGCGGACAGGACCGCAAGTTCATTGCCTTTGGTCTGCAGCAAGCTGCGCGGGCCGAGAGACAGCCGCTCGGACAACGCGTCCAAATCCTGTGTCTTCTGCGCGACGATGGTGTCGAGGCGTGGGATGCCGCGAATCAAGCCTTCAAGATGAATGTTACGCTCGGCGAGCACGCGCGTGATCGCATGGACCAGACGGCCGTGGCGCTGTTGAACGTTGGCGAGCAGATCGAGGCGCACCGGCACGGCCATCTCGGCGGCGCCGGTTGGCGTCGGCGCGCGTTTGTCGGCGGCGTAGTCGATCAGGGTCCAGTCGGTTTCGTGGCCGATGGCCGAGATGAGCGGGATCTCAGACGCCGCGGCGGCGCGGACGACATTCTCTTCGTTGAAGGACCAGAGGTCTTCGAGACTCCCGCCGCCGCGCGCGACGATGATGAGGTCGGGACGCGGGATGGGGCCATTTTCAGGGAGCGCGTTGAAGCCGTTGATCGCGGCCGTGACTTCATCCGCGGCGCCCTCGCCCTGCACTCGCACGGGCCACACGATCACATGACAGCCGCAGCGTTCGCGAATCCTGTGCAGGATATCGCGGATGACCGCGCCCGTGGGCGAGGTCACGACGCCGATCACGGTGGGGAGAAATGGCAGAGGCTTTTTGCGGCCTTCGTCGAAAAGCCCCTCGGCGGCGAGTTTCTTGCGGCGGTCCTCGAGCAGTTTCAGGAGCGCGCCTTGGCCCGCAAGCTCCAGGCTCTCGATAATGATCTGATAGCTGGAGCGGCCCGGGTAAGTCGTGAGCTTGCCGGTGGCGATGACTTCCATGCCCTCTTCGGGCCGGATGCCGATCTTGGCCATGGCGCCGCGCCAGATGATGCCGTCGATCACGGCGTCTTCGTCTTTCAGGCGCAGATAGCAGTGGCCCGACCCGGCCAATTTGGGCTGGGAAATCTCGCCTTTCACCCGCACGTAACCGAAGGCGTCCTCGACCGTGCGTTTCAGCTGATGGGACAGCTGGGAGACCGTCAGGGCCGGTGAATTATGGTCCAAACTCGGCGTTTCGCGCGGGGATAGCATGTCGCTCATGGCTCTGTTATGCCACTCCCGCATTTCCAAAGAAACGGGGCGATACGATGCGAGTTTTGGTGGTAGGCGGCGGCGGGCGCGAACATGCCTTGTGCTGGAAGATCTCAGCCTCGCCTTTATGCAGCAAGCTGTTCTGCGCGCCGGGAAATCCGGGGATCGCCGAGACCGCCACCTGCGTGGCCATCGGCGCCGAGGACCTCGACGGACTGGTTAAGTTCGCCCAAGCCGAAAAGATCGATTTCGTGGTGGTGGGTCCGGAAGCGCCGTTGGTGGCGGGCCTAGTGGACCGCCTCACGCAGGCCGGCATCAAATCCTTCGGCCCGACCAAGGCCGCCGCGCAGCTCGAAGGCTCCAAGGGTTTCACCAAGGACTTGCTCGCCAAGTACAATATCCCGACCGGAGCCTACGGGCGGTTCAAGGACGCCGCCTCGGCCAAAGCTTTCGTCGCCAAGAAAGGCGCGCCCATCGTCGTCAAGGCCGACGGCCTCGCAGCCGGCAAAGGCGTGATCCTCTGTCAAACGGCGGACGAAGCGAACGCCGCCGTCGACTCCATCATGACCGACCGCGCTTTTGGAGCGGCCGGCAATGAAGTGGTGATCGAGGAGTTCCTGTACGGCGAGGAAGCGAGCTTCTTCGTGCTCGTGGACGGCAAGACCGCGCTGCCGCTGGCGGCGGCGCAGGACCATAAAGCCGTCGGCGACGGCGACACCGGCCCGAACACGGGCGGCATGGGCGCTTACTCACCCACGCCGGTCGTCGACGCCGCGATGCATGCCCGCATCATGAAAGAGATCGTGATCCCGACGGTCGATGGTATGGCGAAGGAAGGCACGCCCTTCACCGGCGTGCTGTTCGTCGGCCTTATGATCGGCGACCAGGGTCCCAAGGTGATCGAGTTCAACGCGCGTTTCGGCGATCCCGAGTGCGAATGCCTGATGATGCGCATGAAGTCGGACCTGCTTCCGGCGCTGATCGCCACGGCGGACGGCCAGCTCGCGAACTTCGATGTGCGCTGGCATGACAACGTGGCGCTGACGGTGATCATGGCCGCCAATGGCTATCCCGGCACCCCGGAGAAAGGCACCGTGATCGGCGGCCTGACGGGCGCGGGGGCGCTGGAAGGTGTGAAGGTGTTCCATGCGGGCACAAAAGAAGACACACGCGGCGCGGAGAAAGTCATCGTCGCCAACGGTGGACGCGTGCTGGCGGTAACCGCGACGGGCGGGAACGTGCGCGAAGCGCAGGCCCGCGCATACCAAGCCGTGGATATGATCAACTGGCCGGGCGGATTCTGCCGCCGCGATATCGGCTGGCGCGCGGTGGCGCGGGAAAGAATCTGATCTGTCATGCTTGCGGGCGCCGCCCGCCAGCATCCAGGGATTTTGGTTTTTAGAAAACAGGAACGAGATAAACCCGGATCCTCGGCGCTGCGCGCCTAGGATGACGGCGCTACCAGCGCGTCACTTACACTGCGACGTCAGCGTCGATGAGCGCGGATCGAGCGAGGTCGCGGAGGCTTTTGAGCCGCCGGCGCTCGGCAGCATGGACTGGTCGTCCAGCAACTCCACCGCCGTGAAGTAGCTTTTGTCGGTGTTGGACACCGCGATCTCGAGCAGCTTTTCTTTCAGGACATCCAAGCGCTGGCCCGAGAAATCGGCCTGCTGAAGCTTGGCTTTGTGCAAGTAGAGCAGAATCTTCTCGTGCAGGATCGGCACCATGAAGCAGGCCGGACGCTCCGTCTCCGGGTTCGGCGCGAGTACGAGGCGCAGCGTGAGCACCTGGTAGCGCAGCTCCTTGCCGACGCGGTACGGCGCCATGATCGGCATCATCTGGATCTTCGCGCCGCCGTAACCGACCGGCCCCTCCTCGCCGCCGCCGCCATGTTCGGCCGCAAGCGCCGGCGCCGACATAGGCGCTGCGAGACCAAGGATCAGAGCCGCGGTGAGAAGTGCCTTTTTCATGAGTGCAACTCTAGCATTGGTTAGCGCCGGGCGGCGAAGAAACCTTTGAGCATCTGTTCGGCGCGGCTGGCCTCGACGCCGCCCACGACGTCCGGCGCGTGGTGACACGTCGGCTGGCTGAAAATACGCGGGCCATGCTCGACGCCGCCGCCCTTGGGATCGTAAGCGCCGAAGACGATGCGGCGAATGCGGGCAAAAGACGCCGCCGTGGCGCACATGGCGCAGGGCTCGAGGGTCACATAGAGATCACAGCCGGGAAGCCGCGGCTCGCCCAGCTTTTCGCCGGCGGCGCGGATGGCCAGGACTTCGGCATGGGCGGTTGGGTCATTACGCGCCTCGACCTCATTTCCGGCCGAAGCAAGGACCTCGCCTGCGGGACCAACGACGACGGCCCCGATGGGCACTTCGCCCCGGGCCGCGGCGGCCGCGGCCTCGCGATAGGCCAGATTCATATATTCTTTTGAATCCAAAGACTTACCTGCGCATTAACGATTGCTAAGGATTTGGAAACTACCTTTGCCGAACACCTTTATCCGGACAGCGCCCAATGGTCCAACCTTTGAATGACCTTGTGAAGATTGCAGGCCAGGCCGTGGAGCGTTCCACCTTGGCGGGCCTCAAGGTTGCGTCGGCCAAAAGCGGCGTGAGCTTCCAGTACCTGGTGGCCAAAGCCGCGCAGGAGAGCAGCCTCAATCCGGAAGCGCAGGCGTCCACGTCATCGGCCGCCGGCCTGTTCCAATTCACGCGCGGCACATGGCTCGACATGATGCATCGCTACGGCAGCCAGTACGGCTACGGTGATCTCGCGAACAAGATCAGCGTCAGCGACAGCGGCAAAGCGATGGTGAAAGACGCCGCCGCCGAGCGCCGCCTGCTCGATCTGCGCGAAGACCCGGAAGCCTCGGGCCTGATGGCGGCCGCCTATGCTCAAGACAATGCCGCCAGCCTCGAAGGCTCGCTCGGACGTTTGCCCGACGCCGCCGATCTTTATCTCGCGCACTTCCTGGGCGCCTCGGGCGCCGCGATGCTGCTCAACGCCGCGCAGGAAAATCCCGATGCGACGGGAGCCAGCGTGTTGCCCGCGGCGGCGAAAGCCAACCGCGCCGTGTTCTACACGCAGGATGGAAAACCCCGCAGCGTGACCGATGTTGTCGATCTGGTGCGCGAGCGTTTCGGGGCGCAGCTTGATCGCTTCGCCGGTACCGGCGAGGGCACGCCCGAAGCTCCCGCGCCGGCTCCGCGCCAGCAAGCGGCCGTGCAATATGTAGCGCACGGCGCAAGCCGCGTGGCCGAGCAAAAGCCCGACATCACCAAGAAGATGGTTCAGATGATGGTGATGCAGGAAATGGCGAAGATGATCGCCGCACGCCCGATGCAGATGCTGGAAGACGAAGAGGGCGGCGAACAGGATGCATTCAGCACATTGATGTCGCCCGCCGGCTTCCAGGGTCAGGACTTCGCCGCCGCCATGATGCGCACGAACGAAGAAGCGGCGTCCGTGGGCCTGCCGAAGCAAAAGCGCGGGCCGTCGGCCTATCATCCCCCGGCGCCGCCGCCGGTGAATTTGGACGATCTTCTCTAGCAACGCCTCACTGTCATCCTGGGCGGAAGCCCAGGATCCAGGGTTGCCTGGCTGGCGGGATACGGCGGCCAGGACAACACGCGGCATGCACCGGTGTCTGAAAACCCTGGATTCTGGATCGCGCCTGCGGCGCGTCCAGAATGACCAGAAAACAAAAAGTCTTTGACCACACAGCTCCGCCGCTGTATCCGTCCCTCCCCTTATCCAAAGGTGTTGGATGTCACTGTCCGAGATTGTCGCCGCTTAGCTGATGACCGCGCGCTCCGTTTAAAGCGCGTTTGCAGGTCGTCGCACGCCCGCCGCTGGTCGGAAGACCATGCGGCCCTCCGCGACATTTCAAGGATATCTCCCGTGAATATCTCACGCGGCGAACAGCGCACATTGCATGCGCTGGCGCAGGGTGGTTGCGTTCATGTCGAGAAGGATGCCAAGGGCAAGATCATGAAAGTGACTTGCACCAACCGCGACGGCTGGGCCCTCGCGGATTGTACCCTCGGCGTCTTCAAACGGCTGAAGAACCGCCGGCTGATCGCCTCACAGGCCTCAGGCCCTTATCGCATCACGCGAGATGGGCTGATGGCGGTGCGGCCTCAGCTTGATAATCGTTAATAGTACGCGTGGCCCCGAAAAGCGGCCTTCAGTTTTCGGATAAGGCCACGCGTCCTCCTTAAAAATAGGGCCGCGATGCTTTCGGGCGTCGCGGCCTTCATGCTAAGAGAACCCCATGAAACAGCCCATCATCGGTATCACCGCCGACAGCGAAGAACCTGGCGGTTACTCCAAATATCCCTGGTATGCCCTGCGGCAAAACTACTGCTCGGCGGTGCGTGAAGTCGGCGGCGTGCCGGTCGTGCTGCCGCACGAACTGAGCCTGGTCGCGGAATACGCCAAGATGATCGACGGCATCGTCGTCTCGGGCGGCAATTTCGACGTGGATCCGAAGCTGTTCGGCGCGGACGAACGTCACCCGAAGGTCACGCTCAAGGAAGGCCGCACGGACTTCGAACTTGCGATCACGCGCGCGATGCTGGACGCGAACAAGCCGATCCTTGGGATCTGCGGCGGTCAACAGTTGCTGGCCGTGGCGCTGGGCGGCACCTTGATCCAACACATCCCGGATGAAGTGGACAATCCGCTGGCGCATGAACAACCGAACCCGCGCCATCAGGCCGGCCACGACGTGACCGTGAAAGAAGGCACCGTGCTGCACAAGGCTGTCGGCGGCGAGACCAAACTGCAGGTGAACAGCGCGCATCATCAGGCCGTCAAAAGCATGCCGAAGGAGCTGATGGTCGACGCGGTGGCGCCGGACGGCGTGATCGAAGGCGTCGAGGATCCGACGCGCAAATTCTGCGTCGGCGTGCAGTGGCATCCCGAGTTCCACATCAGCCCGGCGGACGTAAAACTGTTTGCCGCTTTCGTGGACGCTTGCCGCACATGACCCAAAAAAAAACCGCTCCTAAGACCGCTGCGGACGATGCGGACGCCGAGGACGCCGCCGGCAAGGGCGAACGCATCGCCAAGGTGATGGCGCGCGCCGGATTGTGCTCGCGCCGCGATGCCGAAAAATGGATCACGGCAGGACGCGTGACCGTGAACGGCGAAGTGTTGAAGACGCCCGCGCGCACCGTGACCGCGGACGACGATGTGTTCGTGGACGGCGAGCGCCTGCCTGTCGCCGACCGCGCACGGTTGTGGCGCTTCCATAAACCCGTGGGCCTCGTGACCACGCATAAGGACGAAAAGGGCCGTTCCACCGTATTCGATTCGCTGCCGCCGGAGATGCCGCGCGTGGTGAGCGTGGGACGCCTCGATCTCAATTCGGAAGGCCTGTTGCTGCTCACCAACGACGGCGACCTTGCGCGCGAGCTGGAATTGCCCGCGCGCGGCTGGGCGCGCCGCTACCGCGTGCGCGTGCATGGCCGCGTCGACACCAAGATGCTCGAGCGCTTGAAGAACGGCGTGACGGTCGAAGGCGTGCGCTACGGCGAGATCATCGCCACCCTCGACGGCGCGACCGATCCGACCAAAGGGCCGGCGAAAAGCAACGTCTGGATCAGCGTTTCTCTTACCGAAGGCAAGAACCGCGAAATCCGCAAGGTGATGGCGTTCCTGGGTCTTTCCGTCACACGCCTGATCCGCGTGTCTTACGGTCCGTTTCAGTTGGGTAAGCTTGAACCGGGCCGCGTGGAAGAAGTGCCGGGCCATGTGGTGCGCCAGCAGCTTGGCAACGCCGCGCCCAAGGGCCTGTCGCTCAAACGGAAGCGCCGGTGAAAAAGAAAGATGCGGCCGCCAAACCCAACCGCCTGCGCATCATCGGCGGCGTTTGGCGCGGTCGGCTGATTGAGGCGCCGCGCGATAATTCCATCCGCCCGACCACAGACCGGGTCAGGGAATCCCTGTTCAATCGTCTGATGCATGGCGCGGCCGGAAGCGGCGTCGCGCTGGCGGGCGCACGTGTCGCCGATGTGTTCGCCGGCACGGGCGCGATGGGGCTCGAAGCGCTGTCGCGCGGCGCGGCCCATGTGACGTTCATCGAACGGGATATGGGGGCGATGGCGCTTATCAAACGCAATGTCGCGGCACTTGGCGCCGAAGACCGTGTGAGCTTCATGAGCGCGGATGCGACCAACCTTCCCAAAGCGGCGCTCGCCCACGACATGGCGCTGCTGGATGCGCCGTATGAACAGGGCCTGCCGGGACCGGCCATGGCCAGCCTCGCGCGCCAGGGCTGGCTGGAGCCGGGCGCGCTGATTTCCGTCGAAATGGACGAAAGCGACGTGCCGCCGGAGGCCGACGGTTTCACGTTGCTCGACCGCCGCGAGGCGGGCCGGATCGCGGTGCTGCTGTACCAGTGGGCCGGGGCTTAAATCAGCGGGCAAAATTATCTCTGATATAATTTTTATTATATCTGATATAATTTTCGGCATGAGTTATAGGGGCTTGGCGCCCGGGATGACGGTCCACGTCATCCAGCGGGGCAATAATAAGGGGCGGATTTTCGAGACCGCCAAGGACAGCGGCCAGTTCCTGGCCTGGCTGGCCGAGACCGCGGAGGCCTACGGGCTTTCGGTCCACGCCTATGTGCTGATGACCAATCACTTTCACCTGCTCGCGACGCTCCAGTCCAAGGACTCGCTGGCGCGGTGCATGCAGTCGCTCGGCATCCGTTACACCCGCTACTTCAACGCCGTGAATGCGCGCAGCGGAACGCTCTACGAAGGCCGGTACCGGTCGTGCGTGATCGACCGCGACGAACATTTCCTCGGGTGCTCACGCTACATCGAGATGAACCCCGTGCGCGCCGGCATGGCCGCGTCGCCGGACGTTTACCGCTGGTCGAGCTATAAGGCGAACGCGGCCGGCCGCGCCGACGCGCTCGTGACGCCGCACGACACCTATCTGCGTCTTGGGGCCGACGATGAAGCGCGCCGCGCCAGCTATCGCGCCCTGTTCGAGACGCCGTCGCAGGCGTTCGACGACACCTTGCGCGCGGCTACGAACCGCGGCATTGGGCTTGATGAGGTCGCGCATATCAGGAAGCCCGGAAGGCCGCGTAAAGCGGCCGCCTAATTTAAAAATGCGCGCCTTCGCGCCGCCGAACTTAATATGCGCGCCTTCGCGCGCAGCCGCGTAAAGCGGCCGCCCAATTTAAAAATGCGCGCCTTCGCGCGCAGGCCGCGTAAAGCGGCCTAGGGCCGCTCGGGAATAATCGCGCCGATATCGCCCATGTCGTCCACGGCTTCCTCGGCGGGCGCCCCGTCCTGCAGTTCCGGCGGGAGTTCGGCTTCAGCGGCGGCCTTGGCCTTGTCTTCTTCCGAGATGTTGCGCTGATAGACCTTGGCCGCGACGGTGTGGATGTAGTCGTGCGTGGGATGGTCCTCGGGATGCGGCGCGGCGAGCCAATCCCATTCCTCGTTGTGCCCGACCGTGGCCGTGTGAGGCAGCTTCAGCGCCTTCAGCAGATCGGTGCGCGAGACGATATTATCGCCCTGCATCGCGAAGCGGTCGGTGTCCGTGATGATCACGCCGATGCCTGTCGCTTCCTCGGCGATGGCTTTGGCGTGACGCTCCATGATCTGATAGGCGACCTTGTCTGAATCGAGGTCGGAGAAGCCGCGTTCCTTCTCGAAGTGATCGGTGAAGGGCTTGGCGAGCCGCGTCAGGCAATTGCACGAGACGATGAGGTCGGCCTCTTTCAGATAGGGAATCAGCGGCGGCGGCGCGGGATGGTTCGATCCCGGCGCGCGGCGTTCCTTCATGGCCTTAAACACGCCCGTGATATCGCCCGTCAGCGTCTTCACATTGAAATGCTTGCGGGCTTCAGCGACGACCTGCGGCATGTGGAAGATGTCCACCAGGATCACTTTCTCGAACCGCTCGGAGAGCGCCTTCAGCGGCACCTCGAGCAGAAGGCCCGAGCCCAGCACGACCGCGAGCTTCTGTTGTTCACAAAGGTCGGCGGCCTTGGTGATGAACGCTTTGCAATTGCGCTGATGTTCGGCCCAGGCGCTTTCGCAGCGCTTGGCGCGGAATTCGAGCGCGATGAGGCGCTTCAAATAGCCGAACTTGCGCACGCGCTCGGGCGCGAACGTCGTGACGTAGCGGAAAAATTCCCCGAGCATCCAGCCTAACCTCTATCCCCTAGCGGCGCCCAAACAGGCGTTCGATATCCTTGAGCTTCAGCTCCACGTAGGTCGGACGCCCATGATTGCACTGACCGGCATGCGGCGTCACTTCCATCTGGCGTAACAGAGCGTTCATCTCGGGTCCATTCAAACGGCGGCCCGCGCGAATGGCGCTGTGGCAGGCCAAGGTGCCGCACACGTCGCCAAGCTTGTCCTTGAGGCTCAAGGCTTCATCGACCGAGGCGAGATCGTCGGCAAGGTCCTTGATGAGACTGGGCACGTCGGTTTCACCCAGCAGCGAAGGCACTTCGCGCACCACGACCGCGCCGGTCCCGAAGGGTTCGACCAC
Organism: Rhodospirillaceae bacterium; assembly: GCA_050246995.1. Classification (GTDB taxonomy): domain Bacteria; phylum Pseudomonadota; class Alphaproteobacteria; order Rhodospirillales; family Rhodospirillaceae; genus SHVO01. The sequence continues at coordinate 137,783 of JBFWVA010000004.1, forward strand.
GAGGCCGAGTTCGGCGAACTCGGCCGCGCGGGCGCCGATGCGCGCCGCCGACGGTTCGTCGAGTTCCACCACTTCGGGGATCAAAAGGATTTGACGGTTGATACCGCCGTTGGCCAGCGCCGTCTTCATCCGCTCGTACACGAGACGCTCATGGGCGGCGTGCTGATCGACGATGACGATCCCGTCCGAGGTCTGGGCGACGATATAGGTTTCGTGCACCTGGGCGCGCGCGACACCCAGCGGATGCGACTGGTAGTCGGCATCGACGATCTGCACCGGGGTCGCGTCGGGCGCGGACGGGGCAAGCGCGAAGAGGGACGGCGCTTCGCTCTCAGCGAGCCCCTGCCCTTCGTCCGGCGCCTGCATGGCGTAGGCCATTTGCGCGGCGGCGTGCGGCACACCGGAGAACGAGCGTCCATCGCCGGGGCGGAAGGACCCGAGCGCCGCGCTCGCGACGGTCGTGGAGGCTTTATGTCCAGCTTCCGCCAGCGCGTGTTTCAGCGCGCCGACCATGAGACCGCGCACGAGACCGGCGTCGCGGAAGCGCACTTCGGCTTTCGCAGGATGCACGTTCACGTCGACGTCGCGCTGCGGCAGTTCGAGGAACAGAACGACGTAAGGGTGGCGGTTGGAGGCGAGAAAATCCTGATAGGCCCCGCGCACCGCGCCGTGCAAAAGACGGTCACGCACGGGCCGGCCGTTCACGAACAGATACTGGGCCAGCGCGTTGCCGCGGTTGAACGTGGGCACGCCAATATAGCCGAACAGCTTGATGTCCTCGCGCTCGGCGGCGACAGGCACGGCATTGGCGCCGAATTCCTTGCCGATCACGCCGGCGATGCGTTCGAGATGCACATCGAAGAGATCGCTCTGCATATTCCCCGCCGGCAGATTGAGCCGCTGTTTTCCGTCCGCGGTGAGAGTGAAAGCGATGTCGGGATGCGCCATGGCCAGGCGCTCGATGGCGTCCACCGCATAGGTGAGTTCAGTGGAGGCGGCTTTGAGGAATTTGAGACGCGCCGGTGTCGCATAGAAGATATCGCGCACTTCGACGCGTGTGCCGCGCGCGTGGGGCGCCGGCACCGGACCGTCTTTGCGCCCGCCGGCGACCACCACGTACCAGCCGGAATCCGCGCCCTGCGTGCGGCTGGTGACGGTGAGTCGCGCGACCGAGCCAATGGCGGGCAGTGCTTCACCGCGGAAGCCGAGATAATTGATGTCCAGGAGATCGTCGCTCGGGAGCTTGGACGTCGCGTGACGGTCGACGGCGACGATCAGTTCCTGCGGCGTCATGCCGCAGCCGTTATCCGTCACCACGATGAGCGAGCGGCCGCCGTCATTGAGCACGATGTCGATGCGTGTCGCGCCCGCGTCGATGGAGTTCTCGACGAGTTCCTTCAGCGCGGAGGCCGGCCGCTCAACCACTTCGCCAGCGGCGATCTGGTTGACGAGGTTCGGCGGCAGGAGACGTATAGTCACGACATCGCTTTCAAAGCGTCCGCTTTCACTGTTGCGCCTTCGCCTGCAGATAGGCGAGCGCGAGGCCGGCGGTGGAGCTGTCCCGGGCCTTCAAGATCCCTTCCGCCGCGGCAGGTTTGTCGAGCAAGGCGGGCATAAGTGACTTGGCCAGTTCCTTGCCCAACTCTACCCCCCACTGGTCGAAGGAGTTAATGCCCCAAATCAACCCCTGGACGAAGACCTTATGTTCGTACAAGGCGATCAACATGCCAAGCACATAGGGGGTTAATTCGTCCAAAAGCAGGGTGTTCGAGGGCCGATTCCCGGTGAATTCACGGTGCGGACGCAGGCTTTCCGCCGTGGCGGCGAGATCGGCCGCGGTGCGGCCCTTCAGAAGCGCCTCGGTCTGCGCGAGGCAATTGGCCATCAGGAGGTCGCGGCTGGGACCCGTCCCATCGGCGCCCTTGAGCGCGATGATGAAGTCGCACGGGATGAGGCGCGGCCCCTGATGCAGAAGCTGGAAGAAGGAGTGCTGACTGTCGGAGCCGCCGCCGCCAAAGATTATCGGGCCGGTCATGGTCTCGACCTTGGCGCCCTCCTTCGTGGCGGCCTTGCCGTTGCTCTCCATATCGAGTTGCTGGAGATGGAACGGGAAAAGCTTCAGGCGATGATCATACGGCATCACGGCGACGGCCGGCGCGTCGAAGAAATCCGCGTACCAGACACCGATGAGCGCGAGGATCACGGGCAGGTTCTGTTCGAGCGACGCCGTCTCGAAATGACGGTCCATGGCCTCCGCGCCGGCGAGCAGCTGATCGAACGCCTCGTAACCGCAGGCGAGAATCACCGAAAGGCCGATGGCCGACCACACGGAATAGCGCCCCCCAACCCAGTCCCACATCGGGAACACGGCGTCGGGAGAAAGGCCGAACCTCACCGCGGCTTCGACATTGGTGGAAACGGCCGCGAAGTGTTTCGCGACGGCCGTTTCACCGAGGCGCGCGGTAAGCCACGCGCGCGCGGCGTCCGCGTTTGCCGTCGTTTCCGCGGTGGTGAAGGTTTTTGAGCAGATGATGAAAAGGGTTTCGGCGGGCTCGAGCCTGGCGAGCACTTCGTCGAGCTGAGCGCGGTCTGGATTGGAGACGAACGCCACCGTCATCTCCGGCGCCTGCAAATCCTTCAGCGCGTCGGCGACGAACATCGGACCCAGATGAGAGCCGCCGATGCCGATATTGACGATGTGACGCAAAATCTTGCCCGTGGCGCCCCTCCACTGGCCGCTTCGTACCCCATCACTGAACGCCTTGAGGCGCGCGCGGGTTGCACGCACTTCGGGCATCACATCCGCGCCGTCGACCATCATGGCCCGTTCTTCGCGGTTACGTAGCGCCACATGGAGCACGGCGCGGTTCTCGGTGGTGTTGATGCGCTCGCCGGCGAACATCGCCGCGCGGCTCGTCTCCACACCGCGCGCACGGGCGAGCTCGGCAAGGAGACTGATGGTCTCGAGGGTGACGCGGTTCTTGGAATAATCGGCGCGGATCGGTCCGAACGAGAACGACAGGCGCGCGAACCGGTCCGGGTCGGCGGCGAAGAGATCGCGCATGTGCTGGCCGGCAAGGGCGGCGGCGTGAGCCTTGAGCGCCTGCCAGGCCGGTAGAGCCGTCAGGGACGATGAGTTCATGTAACGCAAAATCCCGGTTCAGAACTGAGGGGCCGGGCACCTTAGCAATCCAGGGGCAAGCTGCCAAACTTTGAGAATAGGAATGCTGTAGAATCAAATACTTAAGTTTCTCGCCTTGGCTGTAAATCCACCGTGGCGCGCAGGCGTGCCGCCCGGGCAGACTGGGGTCTGCCAACCGTAAAAAATGGGGACCCCTCGTGACCATCCAAACCAACCTCGCCGCCGGCCTTCTGACCGCGCTGATGACCATTCCAGCCCTGTCCACATCCGCCGCCGAAATCACGCGCACGCCCAATGCCGGCAACGCGCTGATCTTGCAGTCGGCGACCATCCCGGCGGGCAGCGAGATCCTGTTCCTATCGGGCCTGACACCGACCCCGATCACGGCGGGAAAAACAGACAGCTTCGAAGCCTTCGGCGACACCAAGACGCAAACCATCGCGGTGATGGAGCGCATCAAGGCGGCGCTGGCTGAAAAAGGCTATGCCATGTCGGACGTCGTGAAGATGACGGTATTCCTGGTCGGCGATCCGAAACTCGGCGGCAAGATGGACTTCGCCGGGATGAACGACGCCTACAAGATGTACTTCGGCTCGGCGGCGAATAAGAACCTGGTCACGCGTTCGACCATCCAGGTGGCCGCGCTGGCCGCGCCTTATTACCTCGTCGAGATCGAAGCGACCGCCGCGAAAGCGCCTAAGTAGTTAGGGCTTCGCCTTGGCCGGCGCCGGCTTCGCCGCGGGCGCCGCGCCGGGCTTGGCTTGCGACAAGTCAGGACCGACCACCACGACCACGAGATTGTCGGGCTCGTAGAGCTTCTTCGAGAGCGCCTTCGCCTGCTCGAGCGTGACCGATTCGATATAGCTGTTGCGCTTGTCGATATAGTCGAGCCCAAGGTTGTCGCGCTGCACGGCGAGCAGCGTGTCGGCGATGGAGCCGGTGGACGTGAAGCGCAGCGGCCAGGCGCCGGTGAGATACTGCTTGGCGTCGTTCAGCTCTTGCTGCGTCGGACCGGCGTCGCGCATCTTCACCCATTCATCGCGGATGACCTGAAGGCTGGCTTCAGCCTGATCGGCGCGCGTGCCGACGGAGGCCATCATGGCCGCGCCCGCATCGTAAGGCGCCATGCCTGTACCGACGCTGTAGGCAAGGCCGCGCTTTTCACGCACTTCGTCCATGAGGCGCGACTGGAAGCTGCCGCCGCCGAACACATAGTCAACCACGAGACCCGTGTACCAATCCGGGTCTTCGCGCATAAGCCCCTTCTGCCCGATGTAAACAACGCTCTGCGGCAGGTTCTTGGCGATGCGCACGACCTTGCCCGTGCCCACGATAGGCGCGGGCGGAACGTCGGCCTTCAGGCCCGAGGTGGCCGGGAGGGTCCCGAACACCTGATCGAGCACGGTCTGGAGCTGCGCGGCGGTGATGTCGCCCGAGACGCCGACGACGAGGCGATCGCGGGCCAAGCGGCTTTTCACCCAGCCGCGCAGATCGTCAGTCGTGATGGCCTTGATGGACGCCGGGGTCCCGTCGTCCTCGCGCGCATAAGGGTGTTTGCCGAACAGCTCTTCCATGAGCCGCTGACCGGCGATGCGGCCCGGACTCTCAAGCTGGGACTGAATGCTGACAAGGATCTGGCGGCGGATGCGCTCCACCGGCTCCTGGTCGAAACGCGGCTGCGTGAGCGCCAGGCGCAGAAGCTCGTACGCCTTCCCCGCGTTGGGCGTCGTGGTGACGATTTTGCCGGTGATGTAGTCGTTGTCGGCGCTGAACTGGAGCGTGATGGCGCGATCTTGCAGTTCGGTCTGGAACGCGAAGGAGTCGAGCTGCCCCGCGCCTTCGTCGAGGAGCGAAGTGACCATGCCGGACAAGCCCAATTTCGCGTCGGGATCGATGGCGCTGCCCCCCTTGAAGCCGAACGTGATCGCGATGATCGGCGTGGTGTGATCCTCGGACAGATAGGCGCTGATGCCGCCCTTGCTCTTCACTTCACGGACGGTGAGCGCGGACGCGGGCGCGGCGAAAGCAACGACCGCAATCGCGAGCAGGAAAAACTTTCTCATGGGCTTATTCATGGGGTCGGCCCTCCGGCGGTTTGTTCAGGGGGCAACAGGATTCCCGTGACCGAGGAGTTGTCGGCGAACAGGCGGCGCGCGGCGGCCTGCACCTGGGCCAGCGTCACCTTGTTCACGGCTTCGGGCCAATTCTCGATATCCTCGAGCTTGATGCCGGACGCGAGCGACGTGCCGACCGCGCGGGCCGCGGACATCGGCGAGTCCTTCGCAAAGGCCAGTCGCGCTGCGAAGCGGTTCTTGGCCTGCTGGACATCGGCCTCCGTAATCCCATTAGCGAGCAATTCGGCGAGCGCCTTCTCGTAGGCCGCTTCGGCTTGCGCGATGCTTACCCCCGGGCTCGGGGTCATGGAGACGTAGAAGCTGCCGTAGGACACCGCGTCGGTGTCATAACCCGCGCCGAAAGACGCGGCCACCTGCTGTTCGACAACGAGCTTGCGGTAAAGCTTTGTGGTGGACCCGCCGCCGACGATCTCGCTGAAGACCTCGAGCGCGTGCACGTCCGCGCGGTCGCCGACGTTGTAGCTGGGGGCGATGATCTGGCGGCTCCACGACGGCTGCGTGACACGCTCATGATGCAAGGTCACGCGTGTGTCGGCCTTGTCGTAGAGGAATGTCGAGCGCTCGCGGGGCTTGAAGTTCTCGGCCTTCGGGATCGGCCCGTAATATTTCTCGGCCAGCGGCTTCAGCTTGTCCAACGTGATGTCGCCGGCGACGACGAGGATCGCGTTCTGCGGCGAATAGTATTGGCGATAGATGCCGAGGTTGTCGGCGAGATTGAGGCCGCGCATTTCCTCCAACCAGCCAATAACCGGAATCGAATATTTGTTGGTCATCCACAAGGCCGCCGCCATGCGTTCCCCGAGCAGAGCCGACGGAGAGTTATCCGTACGCATGCGCCGCTCCTCGATGATGACTTCGCGCTCGGTGGCGATGTCCTTCTCGCCGAGAACAAGATTGCGCATGCGGTCCGATTCCATGTCCATCATCAAAGGCAGGCGGTCGACCGCGATGTTCTGGTAGTAACCGGTGTAGTCGGTGGTGGTGAAAGCGTTCTGATTGCCGCCGTTGCGCGCGACGATCTCAGTCATCGCCCCTTCGGGATATTTCTTAGTACCCTTGAACATGAGGTGCTCGAGAAAGTGGGCGATGCCCGACTTGCCGGCGGGCTCGTCGGCGGAGCCTACCTTGTAGAACACCATGTGACTGACCACGGGCGCGCGGTGATTGGGGATCAGCACCACCTGCATGCCGTTGGCGAGGGTGAAGGTTTGCGCGCCGTAGACTTCGGCGTGAGCTTGCGGCGCGGCCAAGAAAATGGCGGCGGCGAACAGTGGAGCGGCGATGCGGAGCATGATGATCCCTGAGACAGTCAGGCGGAGAGATGCGAAACCATAGCCCGCCTGACGCGCGGGCGTAAATCCAGGGTTACAACTAAGATAGAAAACAAAGGCTGAGGATTCTAAGCTTGGTAACAACAAAGGCAGGGGTCACGGCGTCGTGAACACAGTTCGGGAAAACTTCCAGGTTTGGCGCGCCGTAACAGACGCCTTCGCCTATTGCTGGCAGCGGCGGCGCCTGATGGAACGTTACGGCATCATCCCGTTGATCCTGGGTCTCGGTGTGGCGTGGACGCTCCTTTATTTCCGCGTATCGCCGGACGAGCGAACGGTCGCGCGGTTCAGCGGCGATTTCCTCGCGTTCCTGATCGCGATTCCGCCGGCCGTGGCCTGGTACCGCACGATTGTTTACGGCGAAGAAGCCGGCCGCCGGCCGATCTACGCGTTCACGCGGCTCGAGGTGCGCATGGTGCTGTGGCAAATCCTATTCGTATTCCCGCTGTTCATCGCGGTGCTGGTCGCCGCGATCCCGGTGGTGGCGGCGGGGGCCGTCGGCAAGATGCTGGGGGGCGATATCGGAGCTTACGCCCTGGCGACCCCGTTTGGCATCGCGGCGCTGGCGTGGGTGTTCTATGTCGTCACGCGCTTGTCCCTCGTGATCGCCATGGCGGCGCTGGAGACACGGGCGAGCTTTGAACGCGCGTGGAAAATGAGCGCGCCGATCGCTTGGCGGCTGACCGGCGCGGTCTTCGTCATGATCCTTGGCCTGATCCCGATGGGTCTTGTGGGCATCGGGATCGAGAAACTTTTTGAGCCGCATGCGGCGGCGCCATACGTGGGCGCGGCGATCGATGCCGTGACGGGCTTGATCGGGCTGTTCCTGTTGTCCACGCTGTTCGGGCAGACCTACAAGACGCTGGCGGAAACAGAAACGCCGCCGGCGGAACCGGCGGCGCTCTAATGCTTAGACGCTGACTCTATTTTCTAGAAAATGCCGAGGGTGCCGCGCGTGCCGCGGCGGATGACCACCGAGGCGCCTTCGTTCGGCTTCTTGCCTTCGGCCGCATTCTGGCTGAGGCGCTTCATTTCGGCCGCCGGGTCGACGATGGTGCCCGGCACGCTGCCGCCGTCGCGCCAGAACAGGAGGCGGTCGGAGAACGCGCGTTCCTCCGGCGCGAAGGTGGAGACTTCCTTGGCGATGGTGTTGCGGATGTCCGGCAGCACGGCATCGGCGCCGGCGGCGCCGAGGACGGCCGTTTCACCATTCGAGAAACCGCGCTTCTGATAGTCGAGCAGACGCGCGCGGCCCAGGAGCACAGCGCGGCCCTGTTCGGCCGGGGTCGCTTCCGGCGTGCGCTCGGAACCCGGCGCGGGCGGACGCAGGTTGAAATCGGGTGGAATTGCCAGCGGCGCAGGCGTTGCGATGGCGAATTCGTCGGGCACGGTCTTGTTGAGGCCGAGCGCGCGGCGGGTTCTGTCACAGCCGGTCAGGCTAACAGCCGCCACAAGCATGATCGCAATGGATAAATAACGCATCGTCGTCCTCATGAATTAAGCGCCGCTTTGGGCGGGCTCTTGTTTGCCATCGTGCGGGCGCTCAAACAAGGCGTCAAGCAGCACAATTATGGCACCGATGGTGATACAGGTGTCGGCGATATTGAACGTCGGGAAGTGCCAATCCTGCCAGTAAACATGCAGGAAATCGGCGACCGCCCCGATACTTGCGCGGTCGATGATATTCCCGAGCGCCCCGCCGACGATGAGGCCCAGGCCGATCTGGAGCCAAGAGCGCGGCGTGCGCCACATCCAAACGGTCATCACAATCGTGATAGCGATGGTGACCGCGAGCAGCAGCGCGACCGCCGTCTCCGTCCCTGAGTTGAACAGGGAGAAGCTGATACCTTCGTTCCACGACAGGTGGAACTGGAACACCGGCAGAATGTCGATGACCACGGGACTCGCGAAAGGCGTCTCGGTGACGCCCTCCGGCCGGAAGACATGCTCCAGCATGTAGTATTTCGACGCCTGGTCGGCGATCACACCGATCGCGGCGCACGCGAGACCAGCACGCGGCACGGAGGAGATGGCCATGGGCTACGCCGCCTTCACTTTGTCGACCGCATCGGAGCAGCGTTCGCAGACCGCGGGATGTTTGTGCTTGCCGACATCAGGCAGCACTTTCCAGCAGCGCACGCACTTCTCGCCTTCGGCGAGATCGATGACCACGCCGACGCCGGGGACGTCCGGCGAGGTATGCGCGCCGCCAGGCGCGGCGCCCGGCTGAAGGGTGATGGCGGAGGTGATGCAGATATCGTCCATGGGCAAACCCTTGGCGACCTCGAGCAATTCGGCCGGCGCCCAGACCTTGGGGTGCGCTTGCAGGGACGCGCCGATCTTCTTGGCGGCGCGTTCGAGTTCGAGCGCACCGGTGATGGCGCGGCGCAGATCGCGCACCTTTGCCCATTTCTGAGCAAGGCCGTCGTCACGCCAATGGGCCGGCAGGTTCGGGAACTGCTCGAAATGCACCGAGCCATTTTCGGACGGATAGCGCGCGAGCCAGGCTTCCTCGGCGGTGAAGCAGATGAAGGGCGCGAGCCATTTCACGAGGCAGTCGTAGAGCGTGTCGAGCACCGTACGGCAGGCACGGCGGCGCAGCGACGACGGCGCGTCGCAGTACAGCACGTCTTTGCGGATATCGAAGTAGAAGGCCGAGAGCTCCACGGCGCAAAAGTTATGGAGCTCGTTGAAGAGGCCGTGGAAGTCGTACTTGTCGCACGCATCGCGGATCAGGTGATCGAGCTCGCACAGGCGGTGCAGGATGAAGCGCTCCAGCTCGGGCATGTCGACCGCATCGACGCGCTCAGATTCCTCGAAACCCGCGAGGTTGCCCAGCAGATACCGCAGCGTGTTGCGCAGACGGCGATAAAGGTCGCTCATCTGCTTCAGGATGTTCGGGCCGATGGAGAGGTCTTGCGCGTAGTCGGACGCGACCACCCACAAGCGCAGGATGTCCGCGCCGGACTGGGCCATGACGTCCTGCGGCGCGACGACGTTGCCGAGGGACTTGGACATCTTGCGGCCCTTTTCGTCCAAGACAAAGCCGTGGGTGAGGACGGCGTCGAAGGGCGCGCGGCCGCGCGTTCCGCAGGATTCCAACAGCGATGTGTGGAACCAACCGCGATGCTGATCCGAGCCTTCGAGATAAAGGTCGGCGGGCCATTTGAGATCGGGGCGCTGTTCCAGGCAGAACGCGTGGGTCGAGCCTGAATCGAACCAGACTTCGACGATGTCGGTGACCTGTTCCCAGTCTTCCGCCTTGTACTTGTTGCCGAGGAAACGCTCGGGCGGCGAGGCCAGCCACGCATCGCCGCCTTCCTTCATGAAGGCTTCCGAGACGCGATCGATGACGGCCGGGTCCTTGAGGACCTCACGCGTCTGTTTGTGGATGAACAGGCCGAGCGGCACGCCCCACTGGCGCTGGCGCGAGATGCACCAATCCGGGCGCTGCTCGATCATGCTTTGGATGCGGTTGCGGCCTTGCGCGGGCACCCAGGTGGTGTCGGCGATGGCCTGGAGCGCGGTGCTGCGCAGCCCCGTCTGTTCCATCGAGATGAACCACTGCGGGGTATTGCGGAAGATGAGCGGCGCCTTGGAGCGCCAGGAGTGCGGATAGCTGTGCACCAGCTTGCCGTTTGCAAGCAGCGCGCCGGCATCCTTCAGCGCGGCGAGCATATCCGGATCGACCTTGAACACATGTTTGCCGGCGAACAACGGTACATGCGGATAGTAGGCGCCGTCGCCGGCCACGGTTTCCGGGACCGCGATCTTGTACTTCATGCACAGATAGTAGTCGTCCTCGCCGTGACCCGGCGCGGTATGCACGAAGCCGGTGCCGGCTTCGGTGGTGACGTGGTCGCCCGGCAGAAGCGGCACGTCGAAGTCGTAGCCTTTGCCGTGCAGCGGATGGTGGCAGAGCGTGCCTTCGAGGTCCGCGCCCTTGAAACGCGCAGCTTCGGCGTGTTCGGTGATGCCCGCGTTCTTGAGGACATCCGGCAGGAGTTCGACGTTGACGGCGAACTTCTCGCCGACGCGCGCGAGGCTTTTCTCGGTCACGCCTTTCACGTCGACGACGACATAATCCATTGAAGGACCATAGGCGATGGCGCGGTTGCCCGGCATGGTCCAGGGGGTCGTGGTCCAGATGACGATCGTGGCGTCGTTGATCGCGGCGAGGCTCGTCTTCACGACTTTGAAGCGCACCCAGATAGTGGTCGAGGTGTGATCGTCGTATTCGACTTCGGCGTCGGCGAGCGCGGTCTTTTCCACCACCGACCACATGACCGGTTTGGAGCCGCGATACAGCGCGCCGTTCATCAGGAACTTGCCGACTTCCTTGACGATGTGGCCTTCGGCTTCGAACGCCATCGTCTTGTAGGGGTTGTCCCAGTCGCCGACGACGCCGAGGCGCTTGAACTCTTCCTTCTGCACTTCGATCCACTTGGCGGCGAAGTCGCGGCACTGCTTGCGGAACTCGACGACGGGCACGTCGTCCTTGTTCAACCCCTTCTCGCGGTACTGCTCCTCGATCTTCCACTCGATGGGAAGGCCGTGACAGTCCCAGCCCGGGACATAGTTGGAATCGTAGCCCGTCATCTGGCGGGCGCGGACGATGGTGTCCTTCAGGATCTTGTTCAGCGCGTGGCCGATGTGCAGATGGCCGTTGGCGTAGGGCGGGCCGTCGTGCAGGACGAACTTCTCGCGGCCTTTCGAGACCTCGCGAAGCTTCTTGTACATATCCATCTTCTTCCAGCGCTCGAGCAGTTTGGGCTCGAGTTGCGGGAGGCCCGCCTTCATCGGGAAGTCGGTCGCGGGCAGGAAGACAGTGGAACGATAGTCGGGAGCGTTAGAATCAGCCGGGTCGGCCATGGCGCAGAGTCCACTTGTGAGAGGGGCAGAAAAAAGCGGCGGGTATCCCCATTCCTACTCGGGAATGGGGCCGCTAATTCGCGCCAACTCTGCGTAATTCAATGACATAGGACGCTTGGATATCAGGGATATCCACACGCATCAATGCGGCGCGGGAGCGGGCGGCTAAATAGTTGAAATATAATTGATTTTAGGGGCCGTAGCCGACGAATGGCGCGGGATTCGCGGGGAAGCCCGCTTGGCCGAGCAGGCGCCGGGCCTCCTGACTGTCGGCGGCGATCTGGGCTTTCAAAGCGTCCAGGCCGTCGAACTTCTTCTCGGCGCGGATGTATTCGACCAGGGCCACCCGCAAGTGCTTGCCGTAAAGGTCCTCGTTGGTATCGAACAGATGCGCCTCGAGCAGCACATCGGTTTTGTCGAAGGTCGGGCGGTTGCCGAAGTTGGCGACGCCGTTATGCCACACGGTCCCTGCCCCATGATCGACACCGGCGCGGATGGCGTAGACGCCCTTTTTGGGATGCAAATAGTCGCGGTACTCGAGGTTGGCGGTCGGGAACCCCAACTGACGGCCACGCTGATCGCCTGTCACAACACGGCCTTCGATTTCCCAGAAACGCCCGAGCATGCGCGCGGCCTCGCGCGGTTTGCCCTCGCGCAGGAGATTGCGGATGGCGGTGGAAGAGAAACGCTCCTCGCCCTCGCTGAGCTTTTCCACCGCGGTGACGCCGAAACCGTATTTGGCGGCGAGCTCACGCAACACTTCGACATTGCCTTTGCGCTGGTAGCCGAAGACATAGTCGTAACCGACGACGATGTGCGACAGGCCGAGGCCGCCGACCAGGATTTCAGACACGAAATTCTCCGGCGTGCGCTGGGAGAATTCCTTGTCGAAGCTTTGGACGTACAGATAGTCGACGCCGAGCGCCTCGATCACATGCGCCTTCATACGGAAGGGTGAAAGGCGGAACGGTTCCTGATCGGGCTTGAAGAACATGCGCGGATGAGGCTCGAAGGTCATGACGGCGGCGGCGACCCCGGCCTTGCGGGCGAGGCCGACGGCACGGCCGATCACGGCCTGATGGCCGAGATGAAGGCCGTCGAAATTGCCGAGCGCGATCACGCCGCCCTTGAGGGCGGCCGGGACTTCGCTCCATGTCCGAAAGACGTGCATCGCCATTCCTAGCCGCGCGCGGGAACCATGAGCACGGCCTCACCCTCGACCACGACTTTTCCCCCCACCAGGCACTGCGTCTTGAAGATCACGAATTTCTTTTCCGGCACCAACCCGGTCACTTCGACCCGAGCCACCACATCGTCCCCGATCCGCACCGGAGCTTTGAACTTGAATCCCTGGGACACATAGATACATCCGGCGCCCGGCAGGCGCGTAGCGAAAACCGACGAGATATGCGAGGCCGTGAGCATCCCGTGGGCGATGCGGGTCTTGAAGATCGTACCCGCCGCGAATTCTTCATCTAAGTGGATGGGATTGGTATCACCGGTCGCTTCGGCGAATTTTCGGATGTCCGCGTCCGTCATGGTCCGCGTGATGCTGGCGGACATGCCGACCGAAAGGTCCTCGAACATGAATTGGGGGGTACTAGCTTGGATAGGGCCGGCCATGCGACACTCACCGTCAGTACGTTCGGCTGGGAGACTACGAGTGGCGAAACAAACAGGTCCGTTACAGGCGGTCAAGGGAAACAGACGGCTTTTGGGACGGGCGATTCTATTCGCGGCCGGCCTCGGCGCCCTGGCGGTCATCGCCGGTTGCGCCAGCGGCTGGACGCATCCGCGCAAGCAAGGCGCCGAAGCGGCCGCCGATGAGCGTGAGTGCTCCCAGCGCGCCGAAGAAAATGTCCTGGCCCGCATCGGACGCCAGCGTTCCACCTATGGCTCCTCGATGGATCCGAACCCCGGCATGAGCCGCGGCGAAACGCCGATGCAGATGCTCGACCGCACCCAGACGCAAGACGACTACGGGCGCGATTTCGAGAACTGCATGACGTCCAAGGGCTACAGCAAGAAATAACGGCGACAGCCTCGCATGGCCATCCGGCGCATTGACTCTCTCGGCTATCAACTGGGCCTTCTGAACCGGCTTTACGACCGCTGTCTGCAGGACGCGTTGAAGGAATTCGGCGTGGCGCCAGGGCAGTTCGCGCCGCTGGTGATGCTGTTCGAAGAAGACGGATTGACGCAGGCCGAGCTGTGCCGGCGCATCAATGTCGAGCAGCCCACCATGGCCAACACGCTCGACCGCATGGAGCGCGACGGGCTGATCAAGCGCAAGGCCGACACCGACGACCGCCGCCGCTCGCACGTATTCCTGACCTCGCGCGCGAAAGACATCCAGGCGCAGGTGATGGAAGCCGCGCGCGCGGTCTCGAACCGGACCGTCACGCGCATGAGCGCCAGCGAGCAGGACGAAATGTTCCGCCTGGTCGCGCGCATGGTCGAGAACCTCAAATCGTAAGGTGGAAGCCGATGCGCGTTCTGAGACACGCCGCCGTCCTCGCGCTTGCCGCCGTTCTCGCGGCCGCGCCCGCCTTCGCCCAGGAGCGTGAGGCGCGCCAGGCGATTTCGGAAGAGGCCGTCGCCTTCTTCGGGGGCCTGTGCATTTCCACGCGCGGCGCGCCAAACCGTATCGAACGTGCGATCGCCGAGCTCAAGATCAAGGCGGTGCCTTTGTCCGACGAAGGCGTGCAAACCCTGCTCGACGGAAAGCCGGGCGATTCCGGCTGGGTGGTGCTGACGAACCAAGGCGCGGAGCTGCAGCTTCTCGCCAAGGCGCCATCGACCTGCACCTTGCGTGTGCTCGATTCCTACGGTGACGTGGTCAACGATGTGATGGCGGATCTCCTGAAAGGCCTGTCGACCCATGACGGTTTCGCTTTCCGCAAGGCTATGGACGAAACCCGCAACACCAACGGCGGCGACGAACGCCTCGTCGGTTATTTCCTGAACTGGCGCGACGGCGGCTGGTCGGCCGCTTTGAGCGTTTCGCACATCGACGGTGATGGAAAAGACATCCCGCCGCAGACCTTCTTGAGCCTGGAAATGCGCCAGACCTCCTAGCGGCGTATTTAATTCTAGCGAATTCCACGGTCAGGCGATTGCGGTCCCGGCAGCCAAGTGGAATGATGGCGCGCGCATTAATTCAATTGCTGGAACGAGATGGCGGACGCTGAAGCTCTTTTCGCGGCGGTTCTGGACGCAACGGCGGATGCGGTGATGGTCACGGACCGGGCCGGAACGATCTGCCGCATCAATCCGGCGTTCTTCCGCCTGACCGGCTTCGCCGCGGATGCATTGGTGGGCCGCGACGCGCGCGAGCTGTTCCGCGAGATCAACAGCGAGGACTTTTGCGAGGAACTGTGGGCGGAGGAGACCGAGCCGCGCTTCTACCCCACGGTGCGCTCGAAACACGCCGACGGACGTGCACAAATCCACGCGCTCAACATGACTCCGATCCGCGACGCGAGCGGCGTCCCGAGCCGATTCCTCGCGGTCATCCTGTCGGAATCCCTTCAAAGCGAAGCCGGCGCGGGCGCGGCGCGGCGGGTCGGCCACGATCCGCTGACAAACCTTCCCGACCGGTCCCTGCTCGCGGACCGTGTCGAGCAGAACATCCTGAACGCCAAGCGCGCGAATAAATCCATTGCCCTGCTGGTGATGGGCCTCGACCGCTTCACCGTCATCAACGACGCGCTGGGCTACGCCGCAGGCGACATTCTGCTGCACGAAGTCGCGGAACGCCTGTCGAAAGTGATCCGTACTTCGGACACCGCGGCACGGCTGGACGGCGACAAGTTCGCCGTGATGACGCCGGTCACGGCCATCGACGACAGCGTCATCGTCGCGGAAAAGGTGCTGAACGCGGTCAAGAAACCGTTCCACATAAAAGGCGAGGAGATCTTCGTCACCTTCTCCATCGGCATCAGCATCTATCCGACCGACGGCGAGAGCTTCGACGAACTCCTCAAAGACAGCTTGAGCGCGATGCAGTTCGCCAAGGCCTCGGGCGGGGCGAGCTATCAGTTCTTCGCCAGCGACATGAACGCGAAGGCGCGCAATCGCCTCAGCCTTGAAAAGCGCATGCGCGCGGCGCTCGCGAACAACGAATTCGTTTTGTTCTATCAGCCGAAGATGGACGCCGCGACGGGCCGTGTGAAGGGCGCCGAGGCGCTGATCCGCTGGAACGATCCGGTGCACGGTTTCATCAGCCCGGGCGAATTCATCCCCGTGGCCGAGGAAACCGGCCTCATCGTCGACATCGGCACGTGGGTGATGCGCCAAGCCTGTTTCCAGACGAAAAAGTGGCAGGACATGGGCTACGAACCGCTCCGCATGTCCGTCAACGTTTCTGCGCACCAGTTCAAGGCGCGTGACCTGCTCGACAAAGTGAAAGCCGCGCTCGCGGATTCGGGTCTTGAGTCGAAGTGGCTGGAGCTCGAGATCACCGAAAGCATGCTCATGAACGACGTGGAGTCCGCGATCGCGCGCATGCAGGCGGTGCGCGACATCGGCTGCGGGCTTTCCATTGATGATTTTGGGACCGGCTATTCGAGCCTTAGTTATCTGGGCCGCTTCCCGATCACCACGCTGAAGATCGACCGCGCGTTCGTGAAGGATGTGCAGGAAAACCAGAACACGGCCGAGATCGCGCGCGCGATCATCGGCCTTTCACGGGGCCTCAACCTGGAAGTCGTCGCCGAGGGCGCCGAGATCCTCGAGCACGTGGAGTTCCTGAAGGATAACGGCTGCGACATCATTCAGGGCTTCTATTTCTCGAAGCCCCTGGACGCCGCGACGTTCGAGACGCGCCTGACGAAAAAGGCCTAAGCGCGCCCGACAACCTGCAAGCTGTCGCCGCCCTTGGGGCGCTCGCCGGTCTTCCACCCGCCGGAAAGCTGGAACTGGATGACTTCGGCGATGTTGGTCGCGTGGTCGCCGACGCGCTCCAGGTTCTTGGTCACGAACAGGAGGTGGGTCGAGCATTCGACCTCTTCCGGCGCCTTAGCCGAACTGGAGATGAGGTCCTGTGACATGCGCGAGATCACCTGGCGCATAACGCGGGCGACGAGATCGTCGAGCTCATGGTCATGCTGCCACACCATTTCGGCCTTGTGGGCGTCGCGGGTGGTGAAGCTGTCCATCACGTCGCGCACGGTGCGCTGGGCAAGGTTGCCGAGCGCGGCCATGTCGTGCGGAATCTGGATACGCGCGCGCGTGAGGATCAGGCTGCGTTTGGCGATATTCTTGGCGTAGTCGCCGATACGCTCCAAACTGCCGGCGATCTTCACGTTGCCGAACACATAGCGCAGGTCGTTGGCCATGGGTTGGCGGCGCGCGATGATCGACAGCGCGCTGGCTTCGATCTTGCGCTCGCATTCGTCGATGTCGCTGTCGCGCCGGATGATGGCCTCGGCCGCCTCGGCGTCCTGGCGCACCAGGGCTTCCATGGCGTCGCGCAACTGCGCTTCGGCCAAACCGCCCATCTCCAGCACCTTGCGCTCGAGCTGCGCGAGGTCGTTATCGAAGCCCGATACGATGTGAGAGTGTTCGCCCTGGTTCATGCTTCGTCCCGGCTAAAAATCGCGAAAGTCAGAGAATCTAACATAGCTACGGACGTTAAATATGCCGTGGAACCCACTGTTCCTTGTGAAATATTTGTGACCGGAGGCGAAAAATCGCGATGTCTCACGGCCTTCTTCAATCGGCCCCGACGCGTCCAAGCCTGGATTCTTAGGGGCCAAAGGCTTATGTGGTCGTCCACATTCGGCCCCGGACCGGTCCTTACTTCCCGCGCGAGCGATGACTTATAGCGTCAAAGAGATCTTCTATACCTTGCAGGGCGAAGGCGCGAACACGGGCAAACCGGCCGTGTTTTGCCGTTTCGCCGGCTGCAATCTATGGAGCGGGGTGGAAGCGGACCGGGCGCAAGCGACGTGCAGGTTCTGCGACACCGACTTTGTGGGTGTGGACGGCGCCGGCGGCGGCAAGTTCAAGACAGCTGAAGACCTGGCCGCGGCGGTTGCGGCCACGTGGCAGGGTGCCGGAGGGGAGAAGTTCGTGGTTTGCACCGGGGGCGAACCCCTCCTGCAGCTTGACCCCCCACTGATCGCCGCTTTCCACGCGAAGGGTTTCAAGATCGCCGTGGAGACCAACGGCACGGTCGAAGTGCCGCCCGGCCTCGACTGGGTCTGCGTCAGCCCCAAGGCCGACGCCAACTTGATTGTGACCACGGGCGACGAACTGAAGCTTATCTTTCCGCAAGACGGCGGAGCGCCGGAGCGCTACGAACAGCTCGCTTTTCGCCACTGGTTTTTGCAACCTATGGACGGCCCGGCGCGGGACGCCAACAGTAAGGGCGCGGTGGCTTATTGCCTCGCCCATCCGAAATGGCGCCTCTCCGTCCAGACTCATAAGTATCTAGGGATCGCGTAAGACATGGCTGGACGGTTCGAGATCGTCAAAGAATTCGGCTTCGAGGCGGCGCACGCCTTCCATCACAAGCCCAAGGGCCACGAGAACACGCGCGTGCACGGGCATTCGTTCCGCGTCGAAGTCGCCTTGCGCGGTGAACCGGACGACACCACCGGCTGCGTGGTGGACTTCGAGAATGTGACCGCGTCGATCGAGTCCGTGCGGAGCAAACTCGACCATCATTTCCTGAACAACATCCCCGGGCTCGAAACGCCGTCGCTGGAGAACCTCGCGGCCTGGATTGCGGGCGAACTCCGCCTGCTCCTGCCGCAAATCACTAGCGTGACGGTGCGCCGTCCGACGCTCGGAGAGTCCTGCCGCTTCGAGGTCGCATGACCAACACATTCGTCCGCCCCAAGGCCCTGGTCCTGCACTCCGGCGGCCTTGATTCCACCGTCTGCCTCTTGCTCGCGCGCTCAAGGGGCCGCGACGCCTACAGCTTTGGCATCAACTACGGGCAGCGCCAGCAGATCGAGCTCGAGTACGCGAACAAACAATGCGAACGCTTCGGGTTTGAGCGACGCATCGCCGATGTGAGCTGGCAGAAACCCGAGATCCACGTCCCGAAGGACCGCACGGTCGCCGAGATGAAAGCGGGCATCGCGCCGACGTTCCTGCCGGGACGCAACGCGGTGTTCCTTGCGCTGGCCTGCGCGGACGCCGCCGGCACCGGCGCCACGGAAGTGTGGCTGGGCGTGAATGCGGTCGATTTCTCAGGATACCCAGACTGCCGGGGCTCGTTCCTGGACGCCTTCCGCGCGATGTGGGCCGAAGCGGTGCCCAATCCGCCGCGCATCGTCGCGCCGCTCGTGAATATGTCGAAGCCGCAGATCGCCGCGCTGGCCGGCGAACTGGGCCTTAAGATCGGCGAGACCTGGAGCTGCTACGCGCCCGAAGAAAAGAACGGCGTCACGCAGCCTTGCGGCCACTGTGACGCCTGTCTCCTACACGGCCATGCCTGGCGCGAAGCGCGGATCGCGCCCGCGGCCGACCTCGTCATTTAGAACGACGCGGCGACGGTCAGTCCGAAGGTCCGCGGCATTCCCGGAAACACCTCGATGAAGCCGAGGCTCGTGTTGGCGAGCCCGGTGACGAGGTACTTCTCGCTGAACAGGTTCTTCACCCACACTGTCGCGCTGTAGCGGCCATCGGGGCTGCGCAGCGCGAGGCTGGTATTCGCGAGCCAATAGCCGTTCTCGTACAGCACCGGGTTATTATCGACCGAGAAGAAGTGCGAGCCGGTGTAGGACCCATCCAGCTGCGCGCTCAAGGTATAAGCGCCCACGGGCACGTCATAGCGCGCGGTGCCCGCGAGGGTCAGGCGCGGCGAGGACGCCGTACGGTTGCCGGCGAAGCTGGTGGCCGGATTGCTGGGGTCGAGCAGGAATTCCTTGAACTTCGCATCGAGAAGGCCCGCCTTGGCCTGCAGGAAAAGCGCGTCCGTAGGCTGGGCGGTGACGGAGAATTCGGCGCCGTAAACCCGGGTCTTGGCGGCATTGGTGAGGCTTTGCAGCGTCACCGTGGCGCCCGGCACGTTCTGCGACACCTGCTGATCGGTGAAGTCGTAGTAGAAGGCGGCGCCTTCGAGGCTGAGGCGGCGATCCGGCGTCGCGCCCTTGAAGCCGACTTCGTAGCTGTCGAGGAACTCGGGGTTCACGATGGTCGCTTCGGCGGGCGCGAACAGCGCGCCGCCGTTGAAGTCGCCGCCTTTAAAGCCGTGCGCGTAGTTCGCATAGACCATCACGTCGTCGGTGATGTCGTAAGCGATGTTGGCGCGGCCCGTCCATTCACGCCACGAACGGCCCACCATGGTGCGGGGGATGGTATCGACGAGCACGCGGCTGAGCGCGGTCGGCCTGTCGATGAAGTCGACCGCATAGCCGGTCGCATTGAACAAGAAAGCGCGGCGATCGGCGCGGCGGCGGTCGTAGGTCCAGCGCACGCCGCCCGTCAACTTGAGGCGCGAAGTGATGGCATAGGTGCTCTCACCGAAGACCGCGTAGCTCAGGGTTTCCTGGTGCATGCTGGACGCGATCCCCTCTTCCACCGGGAACACGCGCGACAGGCCGCCGGGTCCGTAGCCGTTGGCGGCATAGTTCTGGAAGGCCTGAAGATCGTCTTCGTAATAGTTCGCGCCGAAGATCCATTGGAGCGGCCCTTCGCTTGTCGAGAGCGCGCGCACTTCCTGGCTGAACTGATGATATTTCGAGACGGTATTGGCCTTCAGCGCGAGCGCAGCGCCCGCGTCGGAATCGTTATTGAGTTTGCGCTTGTTACCGTCGAAGCCGGATTGCGCGACGATATCGACGCCGTCGCCATGCCACGTGAACGTTCCCGCGGCGCCCCAGGTATCAATGAAATCGTAGGAATGAAAGTTAGTGAAGCTTTCGCGGTAATTCGTCGTGTCGCGGAAGCCGAAGAAATCGGTGCAGGCGCCCAGACGCGGGACGGTCACGCCAGCCGGGCAGACCACGCCGACCTGTTTGCCCGGAATGATGTCGCTGCGGTTCTTGCCGCCGTGAACATTCAGAAGGATATCGAACTCGCCGGGCATATAGCGGAGCTGGCCGCGCGCCGACCAGATGTCGATCGCGCCTTGATCCTTGATGCCGCTGGTGGGATTTTTGTTGGAGACATAACCGCCGCGGTTCAACGTGACGGCGGCAAGGCGGACAGCCGTCTCGTCATTGATCGCGAAACCGCCCGCAGCTTCCACATTCACTTCGTTGAAACGGCCGTAAGTCGCGCGGACTTGAGCGTTGGTACCTTCGGCCGGGTCCGGCTTGCGCGGGATGAAGTTGATGACTCCGGCCGTGGTGTTCCGGCCGAACAGGGTGCCTTGTGGCCCCTTGAGGATTTCGACGCGCTCAAGATCGAGCAGGCCGAATCCGTATGTAATGGTGGCGCCCTGGTAGACGCCGTCCACATGGAGGCCGACGGCGTTGGCCTGGTTGCCGTTGAAGGTAGTGCTGCCGATCCCGCGCAGGAAGATGTGCGGCGTGGCCATGCCGAGAATGGAGTGCCACATCAGGTTCGGCGTCTGGCGCACAAGGTCGGCGCTGGTCGTGTAACCGAACCGCGCCACGTCGGCGGCGGTGAAGACGCTGACGGCCTGCGGCACATCGCCCAGCGTTTCGACTCGCTTGCGGGCGGTCACGACGATCTCGTCGACAACCGGTTGCGCCGCGAACGACTCACCTGTGAATGTGAAAACGGTTACGGCCGCCGCCGCAACCGCCAATTTTGTATCGATGCGGCCCGCGGTGCGTGCAAGGCGCCGCTGTGCGGCGCCAGTCCCCAACGTCATTTTTCCCATCCCCCGCGCTAAGGCCCGCCGCTTTCAGCGTGTTTTTATTCAAGCAGAGGAAGAAGTTAGTACAATGAGTCGTTTCCGCAGTCAGCACAATACCTTAGGGTATTTGCGGTTTATAACTACTATAAATTGTATAAATATAGGTACTTTTTGAGACAACTAGGACGCGCGCACCCCTTTTAGAACAAGCGTTGATTCAGTCCGGGCCGCCCTCTATTGTGACGTATTGTTAAGAGGCCAAACGATGTCGGCGCACAAGCGCTGCGGGTTTGGGGGAGATCGCGGGCAGCGGGCCTGCGGTCGGTGGGAAAAAGGCCGATGCGCGCGAACTTGGCCAGCATGCTTTCCGACCTGGATACTTTGACGAGCGAGCGCTCGTTCAAGAACAAATTCGATTCCATCTTCGCGAACCTCGGCTTCGACACCTACACCTACGTCAGCCTCCAGAGCGATGAGCTCGAGGACGGCAAACGCGATTACGCGAACAACATCCTGTGCCTGACGAACCTTCCGCCGAAGTGGGTCGCCCGCTACGCGGAAGAGGACTACGCGGGCGCGGATCCGGTGATAAAGGACTGCACGGCGAGCCGCCTGCCGATCCTGTGGACCGAATCATATCGTTCGAACTCCCGTACCGCGCAGGAGTCCCGGATGATGGAAGACGCCTGGGAAAACGGCCTGAAGCGCGGCCTGACCATTCCGATCCACGGGCCCAAAGGCGAATTCGGCATGTTCAGCTTGAATTCGGAGCTCGCGAACGACGAGTTCATCAAGGCCACGGATGAAACCAAGTACGACGCGCAGGTGATCGCTTACCACCTGCACGACGCGGTGCAGCGCCGCTTGAAGGCCGCGCGTGAAGTGCCGCTGCCGGTTCCGCTTACCGAACGCGAGGTCGAGATTCTGCGTTGGACGGTCAGCGGCAAGACCGCCTGGGAGATCGGCGGCATCTTGAAAATCTCCGAGCGGACCGTGAACTTCCATATTCAGAACGTGATGGGGAAGTTCGGCGTGCACAGCAAAACGCACGCCGCCGCCAAAGCCATGGGCATGGGCCTACTCAACATCTAACTAGTGCCTGAGACGCAGCTTGGCGCGGGCGAAGATATCGTTCGTCGGGCGCAGCGTGATCAGATTTCCGAACTCCGGCTCCTTCTCCGAGGTGATCTCGAGATCGAAGCGGCGGAAGATCATGGCCAACGCAAATTGCATTTCCATCATCGCGAAGCCCGAACCGATGCACACGCGCGGACCGGCGCCGAACGGGAAGTAGGCGAATTTCGAGCGCCCCGAGATCTGATCCGGCAGGAAGCGGTCCGGATCGAACTTTTCCGGGTCCTCCCATACGTTCGGCAAGGTGTGGATTAGGTACTGCGAGATGAACACCGTGGTGCCGGCCTTGATCGGCTGGCCTGCGATATTGTCGTCGTTGATGGCGACGCGCGCGAACCACCAGAACGACGGACGCAGGCGCGCCACTTCCTGGATCACACGCTTGGTGTAGTCGAGCGTCTTCACATCCCCGGCTTCGGGTATGCGGCCGGCCAGCACCATGTCCGCTTCATCGCGCATGCGTTCGAGGTGCGCCGGATGCTGAGTCAGCATCAAAAGCGCCCAGGCAACCATGGTCGCGGTGGTGTCGTGGCCGGCCAGCATTAGCGTCATGACTTCGTCGCGCAGTTGGCGATCACTCATGGCTTCATTCGTATCGGCGTCACGCGCATCCATCAGAATGGACAGGAGGTCGTCGCGAACGGACGGCTTCGCGCGGCGTTCCTCGATGATGCGCGAGACGACTCCCTGCAGGAAGTCGACCGCGGTCTTGAAATCGCGGTTCTTCTTGGTGGGCATCATCTCGCCAAGCCCGGTGATGTCCCAAATGCGCTTCGACGAAACTTCGTGCACGATCTTCATGGCTTCAGCGAAGCCATTGGCGTCGCCGCCGAGGCCCGTGGAGAACATGGTCTGCAGCGCGATCTCGAGGGTCAGGATCGAGGTGTCGTCCGAGATGTTGAAAACCTCGCCGGAATGCGCGCGCGTTTCCCAGGTCTTGAGATGCGATTGGATGACATCGGTCATGCGCGAAGCCAGCGCATCGACGCGTTCCTTGTGGAACGACGGCTGGATGAGTTTGCGCTGGCGCGTCCACAACTCGCCCTCGCTCATGAACAAGCCGTCGCCGAGCACCGGCCGCAATTTCCCGAGCATCGGGGTCTTGCGGTAGTTCCGGTAGTTTTTCTGCAACACGTGTTCTACGTGCGCCGGATGGTTCAGGAGGTAGGCAGTTGTCATAAGAATTCTCAGTGGAACAATGTCACCAAAATCACGCGCCGTTTCGACGAGGAATTTAAATGTGTTTCCCCGAAGCATCGGCAGGACCCCGACAATCGGATAGCCCTTAGGTCCTGCGAGTTCTTTGCGCGCCTGCATTATTGGTCACGGCTCCCTGACACCAGCGCGCTAGTGTAGTGCCGCCTTTCAGGGGTCGACAATTTCTTATGCAGCGAGCTTGAATTCTTGCATCGGCTCAAACGTCTCGGCCCGGAGCTGAGCGCGGCGGGCATTCAGTTCGCTGACGTCCGCAAAACCGGAGACCGCGCGAGTCACGCCGATCTGGAGCGGCGCGCCGTAGCGGTGCGTCAGGAGGCCTGCACGCTTCAAAATGCGCTCGAAGCGCACGTCCGTGACAGCCACGACTTTCGAGATATTGCGGCGCTTGCAGAAGGCGCCGAGCTGATCGAGCAGCATGCTGGTCACCATGTTGATGGTGCCGAGCGACTCATTGCCGGCCAGGACGCGCTTGGACACGGCAAAACGGCTGATTTCCCAAACGTCCGGCGCCTCGGGCGCCGGCATTCCGTGCAGGAGTTCAGGGAAAACGTCTTTCAACATATAAGGACGGGTGGTCTGCAGAAGGCGCCACGATCCGAGGACCTGGCCTTCGTGCTCGCAAACGATATAGACCGGGTCGAGGTCGTCGAACATGTCGCGTTCCTTGCCCGCGAACGAACCGACTTCCCACGCGAGGCGCTCCTTGAACACCTCGTGACGCAGCTTGAACATGCCGTCGAGCTTGCGCGACGTCTCGATCGTGTTCTCCGGCATCTCGATAATGGACGTAAGCATTCTATTCCCCGAGCCAACGCGTGATGGTTTCGGGTGCAGATCACCATATCGTTAAGGTTCTAGGACCTGTCAGTCCTGACAGGTCCCGTCCTTCCCACGCCGGTGCAGGGTGATTGTCATCGGTCAGCGCCTTCAAAATAAAAACGTCAATAATGCTGCCGAATCAAAGGCTTATGTTGGGGATCGCTCCCCCGGCCGAGTCTCTGGGGACGACCTGTTAACAGCTGCTGCCGACGACCTCGGACGCCACGGTCCACCTGTCAGGACCGATAGGACAAAAGCCATTAAGGCGACGTCCCGGGGGCAACATTGGAACTTGGAGCCGGACTATGACCCATCACACAAGCAAGCTGTCCCGTCACAGGGCAGCGGACAACGCCCAGACATCCACGCACCGCGGCTGCGCCGCATCAACGTATCGCGGCTTCGCCGCCGCCGCGCCCACCGGCATCTCCGCCGCGCGCGCGTCGACGAGCCTCGCGTTATCGATGATGGTGGCGCTGCGTTACCTGGAAGGACGCGCCGGACGCCAAGCGCCCGCGAACGCGATTCCTGATCCGGCCCTCTCCTAGGAGGCGGCGATGCGGGAGTCTTCGCAAGCGGGCGGAACGTCGGGGAACGGGCGCACCGCACCACAGGCGCGGCTGTTTGCGACCTTCAAACTCGCCACGCCTTATATCGAGATCGTGCAGAAGCGCGCCGTCGCAGGCGCCGCAAAGCCGGCCGCGAATCTCAATCGCATCGGGCTGGTGTCCTCTGGCCTTACGCCCACCGGCCTCACCCTCACCGGTCACGCACCTGTCAGGCCCGATCACTCATGACCTTGGTTTCACCAACCTCGGTCATCCGTAACGCCCTCAACAACCGTGCCGACCTTGCCCTGTCGGCGCTTGAAGCGCGTACGTGCCACTCCTGGAAGATGAGCCTCGACCGGGGCAGCGCGCTTGCGCGCGCGGAAGACTTCGCCGGCCACCCCTCGTTCCATCTGTATATTCGCGAAGGCATCGGTGCGTTCGTGGTCGACCTCGACGGTAATTGCTTCATCGACCTGTCCATGGGTTTCGGCGCGCAGCTTCTGGGCCATGCCGTGCCCGCCATCCAGGAGGCGGTGATGGCGCAAGCCTCGCGCGGCTGGCACGCCGGCCTCGTGACCGAGCGTCAATTGGAACTCGCGCGCCATATCCAGGCCGCGAGCGGCGCCAACGAACGCGTGACGTTCTGTAATTCCGGCAGCGACGCCACCGCTTATGCCATGCGCGCCGCGCGCGCGTTCACCGGCCGCGACCTCGTCGGCGTTTTCGCGGGGTCGAATCACGGCCATCACGACTACGGTATCGCGGGCGAGGAGCCGCCGCGCGCCCACGACACCGCGGACGCCGGCAGCCTGTTCGGACGCCCGTGGATCCGCCGCCCGCTCCGCCATGCCGGCGTTCCGCAAGCGATCGCGGATTCAACCCTAGCCCTTACATACGGCCATCCCTCGGTGTTCGATCACGTCCGGCGCCGGCGCCGCGATCTTGCCGCGGTGATCGTCGAGCCGGTACGCGCGCTCGATCCCTCGGCCGATCACGGCCCGTGGCTGCGTGAACTCGCCAACGTTTGCGGTGAATCGGGCGTGCTTCTTATTCTCGACGAGCGCCTGACGGGCTTCCGTCTTGCCTATGGCGGCGCGCAGGAACGCTTTAGCGTGATGCCGGATCTTGTCGCTTATGGCGAGATCATCGGTGGAGGATTACCGCTCGGCGCTGTGGCGGGGCGCGCCGACATCCTGAGCCACATGGCCGGACGCGAGGCGCCGGGACGCGCCCGGGCGGACGGCGGCGCATCGGGCAATATTCTCAGCATCGCCGCCGGGACAGCGGCTTTGAGTCATCTTTCCGCGCGGCGCGGCACGCTCTATTCCGCGCTCGATGAAAAAGGCCGTTTGCTCGCCGACGCTTTCAACGCGTTCACCGCCGCGCACGGACTGCCCGCGAAAATCAAACTCGCGGGCTCAATCTTCCGGATTCAGTTCACGCGCGCCGACGGCGCAAGCGGATACTCCGCCGCCGAGGCGGCGTTCTATACGCTCGCCCTCAATAAGGGCGTGCTGGTTCACGCCTCGCGGTTGGGTTTTCTTTCGGGCGCGCACACCACGGGCGATATCGCCCAGGTCGTGACGGCGTTCCACGAAGCCTTGAGCGACGTAGCGAGTGACGGACTGTTCGACGTGAAGGCGTAAGCCGCGCCGGCTTTACGGAGCCAGGGACGCGCCCATTTCCGCACAACGCTGATTGACCACGGAAATGTCGACCTTGTTCTGGGTCGCGGCCAAATTCCGGCTCACTTCGGTCAAACAGGAATCCTTGAAAACCTTTTGCGCGCTGGCGACCAGTTCGGCGGGGCACGGCACCCTGCGGCCGGCTTCGGATTTCGCGAACCGCGGCGGCGAACCTTCGAACAAGGGGCGGTCGCCGAGAAAAATGCCGATCAGCGGCGGATTGACCGGCAGCAGCACACCCGTTTCGTCGAGGAAGCGCATTTCAGTGCATTGCGGAGCCGCGAAAGCCTGCGATGCGGACAGGAGGACGGCGGCGGCGACACAAAGGCCAAGGCTCTTCATAGGTTCCTCGAAGGGTGGTGAACGGCGCTGCAGAGCTATAGCAGGAAAACGGCCATAAAAGAGGGGCGGAAATAGGGCGCCCCCGCATAAATTTGAACGCCCGGCGTGCAAGGAAATCATGTTTTCGCCCTATCCAGTCTGACATGATGCGTTGGATTTCCATCACGAAGGCCCTTCCGATGATCAAGCGCGCAATTGCCGCCACCCTGTTCGTTCTCTGCGCGTCTCCCCCCTTCGCGGCTCAGGTAACCGCACGCGACATCTATTTCGACGTGCCGTATGTCGCCACCCCTCCGGCTGTGGTCGCCGCGATGCTGAACCTCGCCAAGGCGGGGCCGAATGACGTGGTGTACGACCTCGGCAGCGGCGACGGACGCATCGTGATCGCGGCGGCGCGCGATTTTAAAGTGAAGAAAGGTCTCGGGATCGACCTCGACCCCGATCTTGTGACCCTCGCGACCAAGAACGCGAAGGACGCGCACGTATCGGACCGCGTGAGTTTTACGCGCGGCGATATTTTCAAAATGGATTTCAAGGAAGCGACGGTCCTGACGCTTTACCTGCTGCCCGATGTGAACGTGACCTTGCGTCCGCGCATCCTCGATCTCGCCCCCGGCACACGCGTTGTCAGCCACGCCTTCAACATGGGTGATTGGGTGCCCGACGGCGCGGACAATGTGGATATGCGCCGGGTCTATATGTGGATCGTGCCTGCGAAGGTGCAGGGTGTGTGGACGGCGAACGTGAACAATGTGCCTTACCGCCTGGAACTGACGCAGCACTACCAGAACGCCGGCGGCAAGGTGAAGGTCGGCGCCAAGGAAACCGCTTTCGAGATGGGCATCGTGAAAAGCGATGTGTTCACTTTCACCGCGGCGGGGCCTGTGACCTTTGAAGGCAAGGTCGCGGGCGACATCATCACCGGCACCCTTACCGCCGGCGGCAAGCGCACGCCGCTCACCCTCACCCGCGAAGCCTCTTAGCGTTTAGACGGGACGCCACATCAGGGCTTCATCGGCGAAGCCGCCGTCACGCATACGCACCGACTGCGGTTCGACGCCGTAACGCGTGAACCCGTGCCGCTCATAAAAAGCGATCGCGCGCGCGTTCGCCGCGACCACGGTCAACTGCACCTGACGCACCACGGTTGGCGCATGGTCCAGCAACGCGGTCATGATCGCGTTCGCTGCGTCCGTGCCGCGCGCCTCCGCGCGCACGTACATGCCCCAGATGAGACCCTTGTGTTCGGTCTTAAGACCCGTGAGCCGCGCGAAACCGCCGATGCCGAGGATACGCCCGCCCTTCTCGAAACCGACGACGTAGTCACGGTCAAGCCGCGCGCGCCAGGCCTCGGCGCCCACAGCAGCGTCGTCTTTGAGGTCGACACGAAAGGCTTGCGGGTCCTGGAACAGCCCTTCGGTACGCACGGCCATATACGCGTCGAAATCGGTGGAGGTGAGACGGCGGATCATGTGTCAGTTCTTGGCGATGGCGACCGCGGCGCCGGCCATGACCAGCGCGGTCCCCTTGTTGATGCGCTTAAGGGCGTTCTCCGAACGGAACACACGCCGGGCGCGGTCGGCAAGGATGGCGTAGGTGGCAAGCACGGGCGGGAGCACCAGCGTGACGGCGACCAACAATGCGGCATAGGTTTCCATGTTCATGGCGCTCATATCCACGACCAGCGGCATGACGGAAACAAAAAAGACGATCGGTTTCGGATTGCCCAAGGTGAGCGAGAGGCTCGACAGAAAAAGCCGGAAGGGCCGTTCACTGTCGCGCGTAGGATCGATCTCGATCTGCTTTACCGGCGCGCGCCAGATTTTCCAGGCGATCCATACAAGATACGCCGCGCCCGCGTACCGCACGATATGAAACCCAGCCTCGTAGGTTTGGGCGATGAACGCGAGGCCCGACACCGCCAACGTCATGAGGACGGCGTCGCCGACCAGGAACCCCGCGATGAACCAGGGTAGGCCGCGCAACCCCTGGCCCAGCGAGCGGGCAATAACGAGCGCGACGCCCGGGCCCGGCGTGGCGACCGCGACAAAATAAATGCCCGCGAAGATCAAAAAGCCGTGCAGCGTCATATCCGGACAATATCAGAAACGGGCGCCCACGCCCGGGATTAGCGGGCGTCGTGAAATATAATTCCAGCGGTGAAACGCTGACCTGAGCGCAGCCGGCTGACGCCGTGGCGCAGTTTGACGCGGTACGTGCCCTTTGTCCCGCGCACCGGGCGTTCGTTCACCGCGAAGATGACGGCATCTCCTTGGCGCAAGGGCACGACTTCGACCCGGCTCTGCATGCGCGGCCTTTGCTCCGTGAGCACGAACTCGCCGCCGGTGAAGTCCTTGGAAGGCTCCGACAGGAGGATAGCCACCTGAATCGGGAACCAGATATCGCCGTATAGATCCTGATGGAGACAGTTGAAGTCGCCGGGGACGTATTTCAGGACCAAGGGTGTCGGGCGCGTTTGTTCGGCCGCATGACACTGACCCAGAAAGCTCTGATGCTCCAACGGGAAGGTTTCGGCGATACCCAGACGCGCGTTCCAGGCGTTGGCTATATGCGCCAAGCGCGGATAGAACGCGGTCCGCAGGCTTTGGATCGGATCCGGCAGCGGGTACTTAAAATAGCGGTACTCGCCTTTGCCGAAGCCGTAGCGCGCCATGACGATATGGCTGCGGAACTGGCTTTCATCCGCATAGCGGGCCGTGAGGGCCGCGCATTCCTCAGGTGAAAGCAGCGCGGGCATCACCGCGCAGCCGAAGCCGTCGAGTTCCGTCTCGAGTGACGTCCAATCGTAGGCGCGCACGCGCCGGGAAATGTCTGAGTCCATATCGCCTTCACCTCGTAGGCGCGAGATTACACGCCGCGCATCTTGGGCGAACTCCGTTCCTTGCTTTCAAATCGGATAGCGCTAATCGACGACGAAAAGCTTGGCGCCGGTGTGCGTGACGGAGCGGTGCGCGGCATCGCCGTTGTCCGACACCTGATAGCTCATGCCGGGCGTAAGCGTGAATGTGCGCCCGTCTTTCAGTTCGGTGATGAGTTCGCCTTCGAGCACATAGAGGACGTGGCCGCGGTCGCACCAATGATCGGCCAGGTAGCCCGGCGTGTATTCAATAGAGCGGACCCGGACGTCGCCGATGTTGATCGTGCGCCACAGCGCTTTACCGGTGATGCCGGGATGTTCGGTGACGGGCACGTTGGCCCAATCGGTGACGGTGAAGGGAAGCGTCGGGATTTTCATGGGATCCTCGGCGTAGAGCCTGCTATCGCCAGTCCGCCTTCGCCTTTACGGGCTTCGGCAGGACAACTTTTCCCGCCCTCGCGAGAAAAGTTGGTGCGGGTAGAGGGAATCGAACCCCCACTTCCGTAAGGAAACAAGATTTTGAGTCTAGCGCGTCTACCAGTTCCGCCATACCCGCACGAACTGCCGGGTATAAAGGGCCTTTCCCGCCGGTTCAAGAGGCCCTCACAGTTGCGGGAAACGCCCCAAAAAGGGCTATTATTGGTTTCGGACGCGCGGCAATGTGGCTGGACACCCCTTCTTTTGACGGCGATGACGCAAAACAAATCCTTCCTGACCATGGCCCTGATCGCGGCGGCATCGGCCACCGCGCTGGGATTGGCCTACACCGCCCAATACGGCTTTGCCCTGTGGCCCTGCAATTTGTGCTGGGGACAGCGGGCGCCTTATGCGCTGGCGCTGGTGTTCGCCGCGATTTCGACGACCCATGCCGTTGACGCGGCGGCGCGCCGCCAGGTTGCGCTGCTGTGCGCGGCGCTTTTCGCTTTCGGCGCCGCCTTCGCCTTCTATCATGTCGGGGTGGAACAAAAGTGGTGGCTGGGTCCGACCGAATGCGTCGGACGCCCGCAAGCTTTCTCCACCGCGGACTTGATGAGCGCGCTGACACAAACCGGCCGTACGGGCTGCGATGAGGTGGCCTTCAGCGTCTTCGGCATATCGATGGCCGGTTACAATGTGATCGCCCAATTGGTCCTCGCCGTCGGCCTGGTGTGGGCCTCCACGCGTGACTGGTGGAGCCGCGCATGAGCAAGATCACCGCTGAGAACCGCCTGCCGGGCGATCCCGACAAGGCCACGTTGATCGACCAGATCATCCGCGTCGATCAGGCCGGCGAGTACGGGGCCAAGCGCATTTATGAAGGTCAGCTTGCCGTTCTCGGCAATACCGACGCCGCGCCGGCGCTGAAAGAGATGCTGGCGCAAGAAGAAGAACATCTGAAACGCTTCAACGGTCTGATGGCCGAACGCGGAACGCGCCCCACCGCTCTTCAACCGCTGTGGCATGTCGCCGGTTACGCCATCGGCGCGGCCACCGCGCTCATGGGCAAGGAAGCCGCCATGGCCTGCACGGTCGCGGTGGAAGATGTCATCGGCGAACATTACCGCGAACAGGCTGCGCAACTCGGCGACGACGAAAAGGATTTGCGCGAAACAATCAGCGCCTTCCGCGAGGACGAGTTGCATCATCGGGATATCAGCCTCGCCCACGGCGCGCGCGAAGCGCCGGGGTATGAAGCTTTGTCCGCCGCCGTACGGACCGGCACGCGCCTCGCCATTTGGCTCGCGAAGCGTATCTGACCCCTCGCGCGTCACGACGCCCGCGCGAATCTCACTCAACCATCACGCCCGGAGCGCCCGCCTTAAAAATGTGGCGCGCGCGAAAAGCGCCGCGCATTTTCGCGCGTAAAACATGAAACTTTGCCGGAGGTTTGCGTGTTAGAATCATAAAAGAAGAAGCGCCTTTGGAAACGCTCATGACAACGCGCAGAAAACAATCCAAACGCACATCCCCCACAAAATCCGCGTCAGCGACCCGCGCGTCGCGCACGTCGAAACGACATCGCGCGGTGCAGGCCCAAGTCGAACGTGCCGATAAGAAGCGCCCGAAGAAAGAGAGCAAGCGCGCGATTCAAACCGGCGCGCGTGAGTATCCCGCGCCGCCGCTTCCGAAAAAACATCTGAAGAAACCCGGGCGCGAGTCCGAACTCACTCTCAAGCCGATGTACGACGCCCCATTCTACAAGGGGTCGGACAAACTCAAGGATAAGGTGGCGGTGATCACCGGCGGCGATTCAGGCATCGGCCGCGCCATCGCCGTTCTGTTCGCACGCGAAGGCGCCCATGTCGCGATCCTTTACCTGGACGAACATGAAGACGCAAAAGAGACACAACGCGCCGTGCGCGACGAAGGCGCTCAATGTCTGATCTTTGCGGGCGACGTATCCGACCGCGCGTTTTGTTTCGAAACAGTCGAGAAGATCCTGGATGAATTCGGCGGCATCGACATCCTGGTGAACAACGCCGCCTTCCAGGAACATGTCTCGCGCTTCGAGGACCTGACTGAAGAACACTTCGACCTCACGATGAAGACGAACCTTTACGGGTATTTCCACATGGCGCAGGCGGTGGTGCCGCATATGGGCAAAGGCGCGGCCATCGTCAATTCGGGATCGGTGACGGGCCTGATGGGGAATAAGACCTTGCTCGACTACGCGACCACTAAGGGCGGCATCCACGCCTTCACCCGTTCGCTCGCCTCGCATCTTTTGCCGCGCGGCATTCGCGTCAACGCCGTCGCGCCCGGGCCGGTGTGGACCCCGCTGAATCCGGCGGACAAGCTGCCGGCGGACATCAAGAAGTTTGGCGCTCATACCGAGATGAAGCGTCCCGCCCAACCGGAGGAGATTGCCCCGGCCTATGTGTTCCTCGCCTCGGAGCAATGCTCCAGCTACATCACGGGCGAGATCCTGCCGATCATCGGCGGCTATTCGGGCGGCTAAGCGATGAAGCAGAGCGAATAAAAAAAGGCCGGGCGTCTGAGCCCGGCCTTTTGTGCTTTCCTTTGTACCCTACATCCGGAAGCGCACACCGGCGCGGAAGACCCGGCCGAGGATGTCGTACAAAGTTACGTTCGTAGGCCGTCCTGCGTAGAGCAAGCCGCCGTTGATCGGGACAACCGCCGGATCCTTGTTGAACAGATTCTGGACGTTGAGGAACAGCGAATAGTCACCTGCCGATTCGGTGCCGATTTTATATGACACGTTCGCGTCGAAGTAGGTCGCACCGGCAATGAAGTTATTGTCAATCGTCTGGTTGTCGGTGGTGGAGGTGGGACACCCGGACGAACACTCGATGTAGGAGGTGTTGAACTTGCCGGAGCTGACGCTGCGCATGGTCAGCTGCGTCGTCAGCGCCTCGCCTGCATAGGCGATCGAGGCGTTCAACTTCCAGCGGGGCAAGTTAACGCCCCCGGCCATCTGTCCGACCTGGTCCGTCGGCTTGTTGATACCGTTCGAGACGCGATTGTTCAGGAACTTCGTCATGAGGACGCGAAGCGTGAGCCCTCCGCTCAAGCTTTCGTCGATGTCGGCAAGGTCCATCCGATAGCTGGATTCGAAGTCGATCCCGCGATCAAGTTCGTTCACGAAGTTGAACGGCTGCGCAAAGACTTTGGTGATTGTCACCACGCCGTTCACCGGCTCGCGTACAATGCCGGAACAGAAGACGGCATTCCCGCCAAAGCAGTTGTCGATGGTCTGTTGCGTTCCGACCGTGCCGATCGCGTCCTTGATGTTGATATTATAGTAGTCGACCGACGCGCTGAATCCCGGAAGGAAGGTCGGCTGCAGGACCACGCCGAGGCCGGTGGTATCCGCCACTTCCGGTTTCAAGCCCAAATTTCCGGTGGTGATGGTTTCGGCCTGGGCGTTGTTGTTCCCGGAGAAAGGATCCATGACATAGGTCAGGCCTCTGATTCCGGTGGTGAACAATTCACCGACGTTCGGCGCGCGGATGTCGCGCGAACGGGTCGCGCGGAAACGGATGTCGTCGATGACATCCCAGGTCGCGCCGACCTTCCAGGTCGTCACATAACCAGACGTGCTGTAGTCCGTGGCGCGTACGGCGGCATTGAGATCGAGTGATTTCGCCCAGGCCTCCTCTTTTGCCAGCGGGACAACCGTTTCAACGAAACCTTCGGTCACGTTGTAGCCGCCGATGGTGGGGCGATAGTTAGCAGCATACCAATTCCCCGCCAGGGAGTTCGCATCGGCGATCCCGTCGGATGATTCCTTGCGATGTTCAGCGCCAAACGCGACCGATACCGGGCCTGCCCAGATCGAAAATGGCTCGCCGCGCAGGTTCGCCGCCATCACGTCCTGGTCGAAACGCTCGTAGCGGTAGGAATTGCCGAAGAAGTGACCGCCCACCAAAGCTAGGCGCGCAGCGTCGGTGGCGACGCCGGTGCCGAAGACGTTGAACGGCAGACAGCCGTCGTTGGGATTGGTCAAGGTCGAGCGGCAGACGACCCTGCCCGTGCCAGGTTGAACGACCGCGTCGATGGCCTTGGCGTAAACCGGCTTCAACTTGTTGCCGAGCGAATTCTGGGACGCGCGCGTGATACCCTTTTGATAATAGGCGTCCCAGCTCCATTCACTGTCCATCGCGTCGAAAGAGCCTTCGGCGCCGATGAC
This sequence comes from Rhodospirillaceae bacterium, assembly GCA_050246995.1. Lineage (GTDB taxonomy): Bacteria > Pseudomonadota > Alphaproteobacteria > Rhodospirillales > Rhodospirillaceae > SHVO01. The sequence goes on from JBFWVA010000004.1 coordinate 172,301, forward strand.
GTAGCGATGGACCCAACGGTCGTTGGTGGATCCTTCGTGCATGTCGTCCACCCATGAGCCGAAGGTGAACTGGGTGATGTTGAGCGCGCGTAGCTGGGTCGCGACCGACGCCGGGATGTAGGCGTTATCGGAGTTCATGATGAGCGTGTTGAGCTCGCCGCTCACGCCGAAATAGCTTTCGTGCCAGGTGTGGTCCCACGAGGCCTGGACATAAACATTCACGTTGTCGGAGAGATCGTAGGCCGCGCGGGTGAACACGGTTTGATGGGTATGCTTTGGATCCAGCGAATAGGCCGCCGTTACGTCTGATGTCTGCCAGTCGCCGCCCGACATGTAGACGCCGGCAACGAAGCCGTAGTTGAAGCGGTACGGCGAACCGCCCGGACCGAAGGCTGTCCCCTTCAATGGGCCGGAGGTGATGATGCCGCCATAGGTGGCCGCGGAGGCCGCGACGTTCGGCCGCACGATGTACCGCGGCTGACCGTTGGTGGCGGTATAGGTCGGGTTGCTCAGAACACCGTCCAAACCGTTCAGCCATTCGCGCTTGTTGGGCAGGTGGTCCGCCCGATTCTCGCCGAGGATGCCGTTTCTTTTGGAAACTTCACCGCTGATCAGGAAATGCCCCCGGCCGCTGGCGAATGCCGTCCCGCCGGCCAAGGTGACCTTCCAATCCGCGTCGTCGCCGTAGCTGGTGATACCGCCGCTGACTTCGCCCTTCAAACCGACGAATTCCTTGTCGAGGATGAAGTTCACCACGCCGGAAAGCGCGTCCGAACCATAGGCCGCCGAGGCGCCGCCCGTCACGATATCGACGCGAGAGATAAGCTGCTGAGGAAAGGCGCCGACATCGACCTGGTTCGACTGAGTGGCCGGGACCGAACGCTGCCCGTCGAGCAGGACGAGCGTGCGCGCCGTTCCGATGCCACGAAGATTGAGGGCGTTGATGCCGCCGTTCCCAGCGCTCAACCCGCCTGCGTTGCTCTGCGGCGTGACGCTGCCGGCAAGCGCCGGCAACTGGTTGACATAGTCGGCAATGTCTTTGGGCGCCGCAGCTTCGATCTGCTCCATGCCGACGACCGTGAGCGGGGTCGGAGCCTCATAGCCGTCGCGGATGATGCGTGAGCCGGTCACGACGATTTCTTCACCGACTTCCGGCGCCGGGCCTGCTTGCTGGGCCAGCGCAGGATGCGCCATGAAAGCGCCGGCCGTCAGCGCAAGGACCGAAGTGGTGGCAAGCGCGCGGCGTTTTGTGGTGTTCATTATTTCCCCCATAGGTACACCGGCCGGAACAGGGAGTTCCGGCCCAGATTGGCGTACTACGTAAGGCCCGGGATTTTTCCGACAGGCGCCTCGAAAAACCTTGAGGTAAAAAACCCGCTGGACACCTCTCCCTCAGGTATCTGACACTTAGGGCTTGTGCATTTCGGCCGGGGGGAACGGTCCATGCCGAGCGACGAGGCCCATGCGACAAGGTTTGGGCTTCTTTTTTCCAGATACGACCGCGAATTACGCCGGTTCCTGAGCGGATACCTCAGGAATAAGAGCGACGTGGACGACTGCGCGCAGGAATCCTTCCTTAATCTGTGGAAGCAGGAGACCCGAGGCGTCCTTCACGAGGACCCGAGGGGCTACCTGTTCATCACCGCGCGCAATGTCGTGCGCGATTTTTTGCGTAAAGGACGGGCCCGGCGCAGCGAACAGCATGTCCAGCTGTCGGAAGAATTGGATGCCGTACGTTATACAGAGGCGGAAACCACGCTTATGCACCGGGAAGGCCTGCGCCTCATCGAAGCGCAACTCGAGGCATTACGGCCCTCGACTCGCCTTGTATTTCTGATGCATTACGTGGAGCTTCTGCCGTTCGACGCCATCGCCAAACGCCTGGGGACTTCGACCCGGACCGTGGAGCGGGAGATGGCGCGTGCGCTCGACCACTGCCGCGAGGCGCTTGGGCCGACCTGTAAGGATATCTTGAGCTGATATGATTCTCCGCCGTCCCCCTCAGACCGCGACCGAATGGATCGTTCGGATGCAGGCTGGCCCGCTTTCTTGGTGGGACCAGCGCGCGCTGAACCGTTGGCTGGCGGCGTCACCGGACCATCTGAAGGAATTGGAAGCCGCGCAGGCCGCAAGCGAGGTCGCACAGCATCTGGGCAGTAGCTCCTATGTACGCCAGCTGCTGGCGCAAGACCTGTGGATTCACGCGCGGTCGCAGCCCGGCAAACGTTTCGCCCTGCCGTCGCTGGCCGCCGCCGCGGTCGCGGCGGTGCTGATCGTCATGATCGCACCATGGAATACGTCGCCGTTCCCGCGGATCGAGGATGGCGGCTCGGCGCAGACGGCGGTGGGCCAAATCGCGGATTACGTGCTTCCCGACCGATCGCAGATCACCGTGGCTGGGTCGTCGGCGGTTTCCATCGCCTTTTCGGACGAACGCCGCGATGTCGCTCTGGAACATGGCGAAGCCTACTTCGACGTCGCATCGGACAAGAACCGTCCGTTCGTGATCACCGCTGGCGCTCACCAAGTCACGGTCACGGGCACCAGCTTCAACGTCAATTACCTCGCCGCACTGAACGAAATGGAAGTCGCGGTCACCGAAGGAACGGTGCGCGTGGCTTACCCGTCGCACACCGGCGCGACGAACGACGTTGAAGAGATGCATGCCGGCGACGTCATCATGTTCACGCCAGAAGGACGCATGCTGAAGCGCAATCTGACGCCGCAACAGGTGTCCGCGTGGCGCAACCGCAAGCTCTATTTCGACAGCGCCAACCTGTCCCAGGTTCTGGCCGAGGTGAACCGCTACGCGCCGAAGCCGCTTGTCACCGAGACCCAGGACATCGAGCGTCTGATGCTCACCGGCCAGTTCCCGGCCGGCGATGTCGAATCGGTGCTGACTTCGCTGCGTCAGCTGTACGGAATCGACGCGCAGGAAACGACCGAGCGCTGGGTCCTCGTCAGGAAACAGGCGAAGAACGCGCCTCGCCGCTAAAGGGTAAAGCGCACGCCGGCGCGGAAGATGCGCCCTAGGATATCGTAAAGGATAGGGTTTGTTTGGGCATATCCATAGGGTGTGCCGTTGATGCGCGGCACCGCGGCCGGATCCTTGTCGGCCACGTTCTGGATATTGAGGAACACGCTGGCCGTGTCCTTGAACTTGTAGGCCAGCGATACATCCACGTAGGCCGCGCCGTCGATGTGATTCACATTGATGGTGGGATGATCGATCGTCGCGGCCGGACACCCCGAAGTACAGGCGATGAAGGCGTTGCTGAGGGTCCCGGCGCTGACGCCGCGCGCGGTCAACGCCGCCGCGAGGGCGCCATTATCGTAGGCAAGCGAGGCCATCCAGCGCCAGCTGGGCATGCCGCTGTCCGACGAGCTGCCCTCGTTCGCGCCGGCTATATTCACGGGCGTGTTGAGACCGTTGTTGAGGATGTTCTTGCGGTTATGTGTCGCAAGGCCGCGCAGGGTGAGCCCCCCGGACAGATCTTCCGATAGATCGGAGAGCGCCAAGCGATAGCTGGCTTCGAAGTCAAACCCCTCGACCGTCTGGCGCGCGAGATTGAGCGGCGTGATGTTGATAAGGTACTGCTCCTGCCCGTCGACATAGCTGCGCGTGATGGCGTCGCAAAAGACCTGGTGTCGCCGGTAGCAATAGTTAACCACGTCTTGACCCTGGAGGAACTGGATGGAATCCTTGATGTTGAGACGCCAGTAATTCACCGAGGCGTTGAACCCCGGCAGGGCGCGCGGCTGCACCATCATGCCCAGACCCGTCGTGTCGGCCTTTTCCGGCGCGAGGCCGGGATTGCCGCGGCTGAGGATGCGGATGAACGCGGTGGGATCGGTGGTGATGAGATTGATCACATTGTTGGTGCCGCTGACCCCGCCGGAGAAAAGCTCGAGCAGATTGGGCGCACGGATGTCGCGCGAGCGCGTGACCCGGAACGTTACATCCTCGACCGGCGCGTATGTAAATCCGAGTTTCCAGGTCGTGACGTAGCCCGAGGTGCTGTAAGACGTGGCGCGCACGGCGCCGTTCACATCGACGCTGCGCGCCCAAGGCTCGTCCTTCGCCAGCGGCACGACTGTTTCGGCGAATCCTTCAGTAACGGTGTAACTGCCAAAGGTCGGTGTGTAATTGCCGAGGAACCAGCCGGTCGGCGCGGTGATGCCGCTCACCTTCTCGCTGCGGTTCTCGGCGCCGACAGCGACGGAGATGGGACCCGCCCAATTGCGAACCGGCGCGCCGTGCAGCGAGAACGCTTGTACATTCTGCTCATAGCGCTCCGAGCGCCAATCGGTGCCGGTGATGTAATCCAGCGCTGCCTTTGAATTCACGCCCAATCCGAACAAATTATAGGGGACGCAACCGTTGCCCGGATCGGTCAGGGCCGCGCGACAAACAATCGCGCCGGTGGGGCCCCTGACGGCATCGCCCGCCATGGCAAACCGCGCCGTATTGATGACGCGATGGAGCGCGGACGTATGATGCGTGATGCCTTTCTGGAGATAGGCGTCCCAGGTCCACGGCGCATCAAGAAGGTCGAACGTGCCATGCGCGCCGAGGACGGTGCGGATCGTGCGCCGGTCGCCGACGACTTCGGGCGACTTGTTCTCGAGATCGCCGTTGATGGTTCCGAAGCCGAACGACGTCACGCTCAAAGCCGATGCGCGCGCGGCGATGGCCGGCGGAATAAATGCATTGTCGGCGGCGACGGTAAGGTTGCCGGAATAAAGGGGAAGAAGGGCGATGGAGTAGGAGTCCGCATGCCCCCAGCCGTGCTGGAGGAAGACATTCATGTGGTCAGTAAGGTCGTAACTGACGCGCGCGAACAGGTTTTGGCGCGAAGCGCGCGTCCCAAGGCTTTGCGTCGCGTGTACATTAAGGGCGGCCGCTTGCCCCGACCCATACATGTTCGATCCGTCGTTGAGGAGACCGTAGTCGAACTGATAGGGAACTCCGCCCGGGCCGAACGCGACGCCCTTCAGCGGCCCCGACGTGATAAGCCCGCCAGGCGCGGCGCGGGAGTTGTTCACAGGATCCAGGATGAGAAGCTGAGGCTCGCCATTCGTGGGCGTGTAGGCGGGGTTTGCCAGAAGCCCGATGTTCGACTTGTTCCACGCCCGGTTCGAGGGGTGTATCACCCCGCCATTGTATTCGGCTTCGCCGCTGAGGAGTGTGTGGACGCGATCGTTCGCGAATCTATGACCGGCGGTCATGGCGATCTTGAACCCGGCGTTGTCGCCGTAGGTGGTCATGCCGCCTGAGACTTCGCCTTTGACGCCGGTGAAGGTTTTATCCAGGACGAAATTTACGACGCCGGCCAGCGCATCGGACCCGTAGGCTGCCGACGCACCGCCCGTGACCACATCGACGCGCGACACAAGTTGCTGCGGGAACGTGTTCACATCGGCGGCGCCGGTGATCGTACCCGCGACGGAGCGCTGGCCGTCGAGCAGCACCAGCGTTCTCTGAATGCCAAGATCGCGCAGACTGAGGCCATTCGTGCCCGCCACGCCCGAGGCCGTCTGGATATTCTGGTTGGGGGTCTGGCTGCCCGCGAAGGCCGGCAGCGCATTGACGAGATCGGCGAGGTTGCCGGTGGCCTGCCGCGCGATCTGATCGGCGCCGAGCACCGTGACGGGCGTCGGCGCTTCATAGCCGCCGCGCGCGATGCGCATGCCGGGAACGAGAATTTCTTCCACCACATCGGACATCGCAAGCTGCGGCGCGGGGGGCAGCGGCTTCCGCGCTTCGCGGACCTCCGGCACAGAAGCCGGCGAGTCAAGCGCTGTGACGACAAAGACCGCTCCGTGATTGTTTATGACTTCGAGGCCACTACCGTCGAGAAGGCGGCGGATGGCGTCTTCGGCGGTGAACGATCCGCTAATACCTTTGGTGCGCAGGCCTTTGACCTGCTCCGGCGCGAACACAAGATTGATCCCGGTCTCGCGCTGCAAGCGTTTAAGCCCGTCTTCGATACTCATCGCGCCGATCTTCACCGCATAGCGCGGCTCACGCGCATCCCCTAGGGCCTGCGCGCCGGCGGGCCGCGGCGTCGCAGCGGTGGCGAGCGCCGTCAGCGACAACAAAAATGCCGCGGCGGCACGCTTGGTGCGAGGAAGGGAACGACGCATCGTGCTACGACGGCGAGCAGGTTCGCGGCGCACTTGTCGGGCGGCGCGGAATCCATGCGCGCGCGAGCAGTGACCCTTTCGGATCCTGCCCGCGATGTCAGAGCTATACGGGCGAGACGGGCCGCGGTGGGCTGGCAGTGCTGATGAGCATGGTGTGTTCCCCTTGTGGTGATAGCAACCGAGTGTCATCCACACGATGACCGGACATCAGACCGGAAAGCGGCGCTCACGCGGTCAGGCGTCGATCCTCCCTGCGAAAATCGACGCGGCGGCTCTCGTGCAGGGCTTACGCGTATCGTCTAAGCCGCTGCAAGTATCACAAATATCGGTGAGACCGCTCAACAGCAATTCAGCCAAAGGGACCGCAACCGTTACGTCGGCCGCACCGCAAAATTCCCTCCGGCGAATTTCACGCCCCTCCCTGTCGGAAAATCAGCCGCCGTTACGTAGTATCGTTTGCCCTACTTGGATTTCAGCGGATTGGCATCGTTCTCAGCCGAGCTGATGTCACAGCGGGGTTTGCGAAGGGGAAGCTGTCTGGGGGACTCATCAGAACGGCGCGGGCTGAACTGTCTTCGTTGACTCAGTGGCGAAGCACCCTTGTCCCGCGATCCGCGCGGATGATCGGCTCCCTTCTCCGGAAGTTTCCCGGCTATCGTGTGGTTCCCCCTAACGATAGTCTTGGGCCGGCCGTGGCACTTCCCTGCGCGGCCGGCCCCATCCCATCACCACGCGCTTTATTGGAGACCCGCGTCATGACGAGCCTTGCCTCTCTCGAGCCGGTACGCCGCAAATGGGCCGGTGCGGCCGCGGTGGCCATCGCGGCCGTCATGGCTTTCGCGCCGCCGGCGATAGCGGAAACGCTCGATCTTACAAGCGCGACCATCGCCGACGTTCAAGCCGCGCTGGGAACGCACAAGCTGAGTTCCGAAAAACTGACGCAAGCCTATCTCGCGCGCATCAAGGCCTATGACAAACAAGGCCCGGCGATCAACGCGGTCATCATGGTGAATCCGAATGCGGTGAAAGAAGCCCGCGCGATGGACCGTGAGCGGCGCGCGGGCAAAGTGCGCGGACCGCTGCACGGCATCCCCGTCATCGTGAAGGACAACTACAATACCGTCGACATGCCGACGACGGCGGGTTCGCAACTTCTGGCGGGCTCGATCCCGCCGACAGACGCCTATGTGGTGAAGAAGCTGCGCGATGCGGGCGCGATCATCATCGCCAAGGTGAACCTCAATGAGTTCGCCGGCAGCGGCGGCATGACGAACGGCGAGAAGGACCCGAAGATCGCGGCGTTGGGCCGGGCGCAAGCGGGCTTCAGCTCGCAAGGCGGACAAACGCGTAACCCCCACGACATCGCGCGTGTTCCGTCCAGCTCCAGCGGCGGCACCGGCGCATCGGTTGCGGCGGCGTTCGGCCAATTTGGTCTTGGCACGGACACGGGCGGCTCGGTGCGCGGACCGTCTTCGGTCAACGGCATTGTCGGCCTCAAGACCAGCTACGGTCTCGTCAGCCGCGCCGGGATCGTACCACTGTCCCTTAGCCTCGACACGTCCGGTCCGATGGCGCGCAGTGTGTATGACGTGGCCGCGGCCCTGAACGTAATGGTTGGCGTCGACCCCGACGACGCCACGACGCAGATGTCGGTGGGCAAAGCCGCGGCCGACTACACCGCGTTCGCGAAACCGGGCGGGCTGAAGGGCGCGCGCATCGGGATCGGCCGCGACTTCCTGGGAGGCGACGAACAGGTGGATAAGATCACCGAAGACGCGATCGCGACCTTGAAGTCGCTGGGCGCGGAGATCGTCGATCCGATCAAGGTGCCGAACTATCTCTTGGATCAACGCACCGGCGTGTACGCCCTGCTGGTCAACACGGAATTCAAGGCGCAGATCACCGACTATCTTCAGACCCTCAAGCCTGGTTTCCCGCGCAGCTTCGACGAGATCGTGGCGCTGGCCAACGATCCGGCGACCAACTACCGCAGTCCGGAGAAGGCGTTCGGCTTGAAGTATTCGCAAGCACATGCCGTTGGGATCGATACCCCGACCTACCTCGCGCTCAAGAACCAGGCTCTACCGGCCATTCGTGCGGGGGTTGAAGCGGTGTTCGCGTCCTACAAAATCGATGCCATCCTGGCGCCGACCAATTCGACGCCCGCGCAGCTCATCGCCGAGCCGCGCCGGGGCGGCGGTGGACGCGGTGATTCACCGGGCAATCTGACGAATGAATCCTGGGTGCCCGAGATGGTCGTGCCCGCGGGCATGACCGGCGAAGGCCTGCCGGTGACGATCTCGTTCATCGGAATGCCGTTCAGCGAAGCCAAGCTGATCGGCTACGCGTATGACTTCGAACAAGCCACCAAAGCCCGGCGTCTTCCGAAGAACACGCCGGAACTGAAGACCGATAAGATCAACTACTAGGTTTCAGCAGCGTCTCGGCCATCGCCACGCATGCCCGCCGAATGTCCGGGACGGACGTGATCTCCCAGAACACGCCGCGCGTCGGTGGGCCGACGGCGGCAATATTTGGCGACGCCGCGCCCGTGGCATCGATGACCATGCACGCATCGTTCACGTCCAACCCCAACTGCAGCGGATCAGGCCGGATCACGCCGGCTTCGACCGCGTTGCGGACAAGCGGATTGGAAGTCTTGGCGTAATCGCCCTGCGGCCCCGTGCAATTCACGATCCACGCGGGCGAGGTCCGCGTCAGCGCGCTTTCGCCGCGCCGGCGGATGGCCACATCGAACGCCCCGTCCTTAAAATCGATAGAAACGATACGTCCCGCCGAAACCGCGAGCTGACCGCGCTGTTGCGCATGGGCCAGTGTATCGGCGACGGCCGGTGCGACGCGGTGGCGATGTACGTCCCAGTACGCGCGGATATGGCGGAGGAACTGACGGCGCTCGGCGAGCGAAAGACCGCGCCAGAGGTCGATGGTCCATGGGCGGAGAGCGTCGATGACGTCGCGCCAGTCGTGACCGCGCGTCGGCGCGGCCTTTGCCGCAGCCCGCACGGCGCGGAATATTTCCAGAAGCGAACCTGTGGGTTTCGGCAGCGTCAAGGGATGCGCAGGCTCATGGCGATGCGGAATGACGCCGTGGCGCGACATCACGGCGATCTTGCCCCGATGGCTGCGGCGGGACAGCGTTTCGACCACGTCGGCCATGGTGAGGCCACTGCCAATGATCAAGATATCGTCGTTCGTCAGAATGGTTTCGAGCCCCCGCGCCTTCCACGGATCATGCAGATAGCGCGGGGAATTGCGCGCGGCGTCCGTGACGCCCGGCGGCGAACCCGGCGGCAGGTTGCCGAAGCACAGCGCGATGCGATCAAACGTCAGGCGGCGTCCATCCGCGAGGCTGACGGCCGGCTGCGCGCCCGCATGAAGTGCGCTCGCAACACCCGCGACAAAGGACACGGGCACCTTCCCCGCATGATCCGCCACGGCCGCGTGCAGGACATGGCCCACATAATCGCCGTAGCGCATGCGCGACATGAAGGTGGAGGCGGGCGACGAATCGCCGTTCGCGCTCAGCCAGGCATGGAAATCATTCGGATCGTCGGGGAACGCGCCCATGTTTCCGGCGCGCACGTTCAGAAGGTGCTCGGGGTTCACCGTGCCGTACGCAGCGCCGCGGCCGAGCTCGTCCGCGCTTTCGATAATCGTGATCGCCGTGCCGGCGGGCGCGCGGCGGAGAAGTTGGACAGCGAGCAGACAGCCGCTAAATCCGCCACCGATAATTCCGATATGCATAGCGCCAGGGATAAAGCCGAAAGAGGGTGACGTCCAGTCTCGCGGGGGGCTTCCCCGCCACAGCGGCGCCGCGTAAGTTCGTCTCATGACCCTCGATTCCGTCCGCGCCGATCTGGCGCACCGCGCCCCCGATCTCGAGATTATCGAGTCCGCTCTCAGCACCGCGACCGTGGCGCTGGCCGCCGTGGCGCACGGGGTCGAACCCGGTCAGATCGCCAAGACGCTGTCGTTGAATATCGGCGACCGGCGGTTCTTGCTTGTCACGCGCGGCGATTACCGCCTCGACAACAAGAAAGCCAAAGAGGCGTTCGGCGCAAAGCCGAGCATGCTGTCGCATGACGAGGTCGTGGAGATCACCGGTCATCCGGTTGGCGGCGTTTGCCCCTTTGGTCTGGCTCAGCCTTTGAAAGTCTATTGCGACATATCGTTGAAATCCTTCGCCGAGGTCTGGCCGGCGGCGGGGTCCATCAACACGTCCGTGCGGATCACGCCGCAACGGCTGGCGGAGTTGGTCGCCGCGGTGTGGGTGGACGCCTGTAAAGCGCCCTAAATCCCCTCGCTTTCGACTCGAAGCCTGTCGTAACGTTCCTTCGAAGCATGGCAAAGACCGTGAGGGAAAGATCATGACGGCCGCTGCGGATGAACCACTTCTCAATCTTATGTCGCCGGACGTCCTGCGGAATCCCTACCCCTCCTTCGACCGCTTGCGCGCAGCCGAGCCCGTGCACCGGCTCCCGCTCGGCTTCGTGGTGCTGAGCCGTTACGACGACGTCAGCCTTGTCCTGAAAGACAAACGCTTCGGGAAGACGTTCGCCGAGCGCATGACCTTGCGCAACGGGCCGGCCATCATGGATGAACCCGTGTTCCGCAGCATGAGCAAGTGGATGATGTGGGTGAACCCGCCCGATCACACGCGCCTGCGCGGGCTCGTCACCAAGGCCTTCGTGGCCCGGCGCATGGAAGATATGCGCCCGCGCATTCAGGCCCAGGTCGATGCGATCATCGATAAGATGGAGAAAAAAGGCGGCGGCGACCTGATTGCCGATTTTGCCTTCGCCCTGCCCGTCGGCGTGATCTGCGACATGCTGGGCATCCCGCAGGACGACGTGCCAATGTTCATCGGAGCCGTGGCTAACGCCGCAAAACTGCTGGATCCCGTGATGCTCAGCCGCGCCGAGATCGACGAGGCCAACGGTCACTTTCAGAATATGGCCGATTACTTCGCGCGGCTGTTCGAGCAGCGCCGCCGCGCGCCCGGCAGCGATCTGACCTCGCACCTGCTGGCCGCCGAGGAAGCCGGCGACAAGCTCTCGATGGAAGAGCTGACCGCGAACATGATCCAACTTTTCAGCGCGGGTCATGAGACCAGCATCAATCTGATCGGCAATGGACTGCTCGCTCTCGCGCAACATCCAGACCAGTTGGACCTTCTGCGCAAGAACCCGTCTCTCACCGACAACGCGGTGGAGGAAATGCTTCGTTACGATTCCCCCGTGCAAGCCGCCGGGCGCGACGCGATGGAAGAGGTGGAGGTCGGCGGCGTGAAACTCGGCAAGGGCGAAGCGATCGTGTGCCTCCTGGGCGCGGCGAATCGCGATCCGGCGGTTTTCCCAGACCCCCATAAACTCGACATCGCACGCGCCAACACCAAACACGTATCTTTCGGCGGCGGCAGCCACTTTTGTATTGGTGCGCAGCTCGCACGCATCGAGGCGCAGGTCGCATTCGAGACGCTTTTACGGCGTCTGCCGCACTTAAAGATTCAAAACACCGACGCCCCGGACTGGCGTATGATGTTCGTCATCCGCGGCATGAATGTCCTGCCCGCGACTTGGTAATGTTGAAGGAGCGTCATGGTGTCTCGTTTCTCCCCCGGGGCCACGGTCTACGGGAAGGACGGCCGCTCTTACACTGTTGAAGCCATTGACGGCGGAACGGTCTATTGCACCGCCTCGAACGGCGCCGAAACCGAGTTCCCGGAAGCCACGCTGTTCACCGAGACCGAATGGGCGGCGCGCGCCGCGCAGTCGAAACACGGCAAGCGCGAGGTGCCCTACCCGCGCCTGAAACAGTCCCGCCACTACGCGAGCACGGCGGCGAAAGTCACAAGCGCGGCGTCCGAGCAATTGTTGAGCCGCGTGTCACGGCTGATGCCGAGCCTGCTCGACTTCGTGGCCTTCACCGTGGCATCCGATATCCTGGCCGAGACCCATGACGACGACCTGATCGATCACCTTTCGATCGTCAAATGCCGCCAGATTTTCGACAGCGCCTCGCCGGAAGTGCGCGCCTCGCTCGTCGCCCGCGTACTCGAGACGCAACCCGAAGCGCTGGTGAGCGCCGCGGGGCTTGGCGACAACCTCGTGCAGGCGATGGTGACCAAGGGTTTGGAGCCTTTGGAGCAAGCCTACGAAGATTTTCAAGACAGGCCGCGCCGCTAGACCAGCGCGCTCGCGATCATTTTCCGCAGAGTCCGATCACGCTTGAGATGCCACTCGCGGCTCATAGCCGCGCTGCGATCGGTGTGGCGCTCCGCATACAGCAGGAACCATACGCGCCCCCGGGTGGAGCGCGCGCCGGTACCGTCGTTATGGCGCGCGATGCGCTGATCGAGATCGGTCGTCCAGCCGACATAGGTTCGGTGACCGCCCTTCCCCCGGCTTCCGATCACATAGACGTAGCAGACGTCGGCGCTCATGGGGTGTCAGTGACGGCGAATTCCTGCGGCGCGAGGCCGGACGCGTGGCGCGCCCACATGCTCTCAAAAGCACGTTCGATGTTACGCGTATAGCGCAAGGTGTCGAAGAGAGGCGCGGTTGCGCGGTTCTGCCACAAACGGTCCTTCAGCGCGGCGAGCACGGCGGGATTCCGGGCAAGTTCCAGGGCGCGCGCCTCATATGCTTCAAGCGAACCGGTTATAAGTTCCGGAAGCCCAACGGCGGTTAAGGCGCTCGCCGCCACCCGACTGGCAAAAGTCTCTCCCGCGCAAGTGAGGATGGGCAGACCGCCCCACAAGGCGTCACTGGCGGTGGTGTGCGCGTTATAGGGGAACGTATCGAGGAAAAGATCGGCCGCGCGATGACGCGCGAGATGCGCCCCGATGGCAACCCGCTGCGCGAAGACAAGCCGCTCCGGCGCGATCCCACGCTTGGTCGCTTCCGCCCGCAGGTTGCGCGCAGCGACCGGGTTGTTTTCCAGAAGCCAAAGCACACTACCCTCGACGGCGCCAAGCAGGCGCATCCAGACGTCGAAGACTTCGGGCAATATCTTGAAGCCGTCGTTGAAACAACAGAACACGAATCCCGCTTTGGGCAGCCCCAATTGCTCGCGCGGCGGCGTGTGCAGCGCGCCGTAGCGCGGAAGCGCGTTGGGCTGATAGCTGTGCGGGAGTTGCACGATCTGTTCGCTGAAATGCCCCCGGTGCTCGAACGGCGTAAGGACGGGATCGCCGATCACATAGTCGTAACAGGGCGCGGCGGCGGTGCCGGGATAGCCCAGATAATTCACCTGAAGCGGCGCGATCCGGCCGGCAAAGATCGCCGGCTGGCGGCTGGTGAAAACATTGAGATCGACGGCGATATGCAAGCCCTCCGCCCGAGCGAGATCGGCGATTTCGGCGTCGGAGCGTTGCTCGCATTCAATCAGCCGGTCCATGGACTTGGCGATATTCGCGCGCATCGGATCGCGCCTTCCCCCCACCGCGAAGCCGACGATCTCAAAGCGTGAACGGTCGTGCGCTTCCAGCATCCCCGCCATCAAATGGGACGTGGCGTGCGCGCAGAAGTCCGCCGAGACATAACCGATGCGGATCTTTTCCCCGGCCTTCACAGGCGGCGGCGCGAAAGCCTTTCGCGCGGCGGCTGGAAAGGCGGCCGCGGCGGCTTTGCGCTGTTGTTCAGCGGTTGAAGGTAAGGAGAGCAGCCAGAAAGGGCGCGTGGCCGGCGCGCCGGTATCCACGGCGGCCAATAGTTTCCGGAGCCCGTCCTGGTAACCGCCCCACCGGCAGATATGCATCGCATAGTGTAAGGCTTGGCCGAGGATGAAGCGGATATCCGGCTTCAGGCGCGCGGCGGCTTCGAGGTCGCTGACGCCGGTTTCCGTTTCGCCGAGGGCGATGAAGGAAGCGCCGCGCGTGGCCAGGGCCTCGGGAAACTCGGGTGCGAACGCCAGGACTTTCAGAACATCCGCCATGGCGTCGTGATACCGGCCCAGGTCCGCATAAGCCCGGGCGCGGACCGTCTGGGCCCGGAGATCGAAGTTGCTGGCCGCCAATGCATCGTTGGCAAGCGTTATGGCCTCCTGCGGGCGGCCCGCATCGCAGGCCAACGCGGCCCGCGCGCCCAGCGCCCCCGCCCGTGCGATGGCGTTCCGAGGCTCCTTCGTAAGCACCTGCTCAAAGCGCAGGAGCGCCTCCTTGAGGCGCCCCTGTTCTTCGAGATCGATAGCTTCGTCGAGGATCGCGGCAATATCCATTGCCGCGAAACTAACAGACCGCGAGACTCGCCGCTATTGGGCTTGCACGCGCGCGCGGTTACGCCGCTTCAGCCACCACATCGAAATCCCCGTGATGACAAATAGCAGCGGCAGGAAGCCGGAGAGGAACACCAAGGTCCACCAGATCCAGCCCAGCCCGTTCCCGGCGTGGAACTGACGCTGCCACACCAGCCACTTGTCCTTGGTCGAATAGTTGGACTGGGGATCGCGCAGCTCGATCACGCTTTGCTTCCACTGGTCGAGGAAAACCGTCGCTTGCGGTACGCCGTTGTAGTCGCCCGCGCGCGAGAACTGGATGCGGTACGGTTGATCGGGGCGCGGCGGGAAGGTGACGCTGCGCACGATGCCGCCTGGAACCACATCGAGGGCAAGCGAGACCGCCTCGTCGATGGCCATAGCCTCTTGGCCGTCCACCGGCACGACGTTGATCGGGCGCGGATTGCGCGCTTCGCGCACCACCTGACCGGCGTCGACCATGGAATTGATGGTCGTCGGGAAACAGATATAGACGCCGGAGATACTGACCAGCACGAACACGACCCAGCCCCAGATCCCCACGGCGCCATGCATGTCGCGGTTGGTCTTGATGGCGTTCTTGCCGAATTTAAAGGTGAACGCCTGCTTGAGCTGGCTCTTGCGGGGCCACCACATCACCATCCCGGAAATCCCCAGGAAGGTCATGAACACGCCGAGCCAACCGACGACCTGACGGCCGTAGAGGCTGCCCGGAAGAAGCAGGCGTCCGTGGAGATCGTGCATCATGCGATCGAAGGACATGCCTTGCGGACGGCCTGGCGCCTGGGCCTGCTCGGTCGTGAGAGAGTCCGGATCGACGGTCACGCGCACCTGGCCGGCGCCGGGCGGGCCCTGACGCGCTTCTTCCCCATCGCGGCGCGGCGCCGTGAAGCGCACGGTTGCGGATGCGCCCGGTTTGGCCGGGGCATCGTAGCTGGCGAGGCTCACGCCTTCCGGCGCGGCGGCCTGGGCGGCCTGGATGATTTCGGCGATCGGACGCTGCGGCGCCGAGGCCGCGTCGAAGCGTTCCGGTAAATGATGGATCATCTGCACGCTGCCCGAAACGCCGAGCAGCACGAAGGGGATCGAGAAGATGACCCCCAACCAAAGGTGAATGGTCGCGAGCATTTTCTTGATCGAAAAACGCGCGCCTGAAGAACGCGTCTGCGCCCCGGATGTGATTTCAGTCATGACCTTGCCACCGCCAAAAAAGACCGATTACGCCAAGAAGCATGACCCGCCTCCACGCGGGACATGCTCCGTTCAAATTCGTACCGCCGAGAAAAGGGAATGAACGGCGGAGCCCTCGTAAAGGGAGGCAAGACGAGAAGCTCCGCCGTTCGTAGGCCGCGGTGGCGGTTGTGGAGCGCGGCCCGAAGTTCCTTGGATCTCCTTAGAAGCTGTAGTTCACGCTCAGCTGAGCGGCGCGACGGTCGCCCGGCGTCGCCCAACCGTTGTTACGGATACGGATGAAGTATTTTTTGTCGAGGATGTTGTTGACGTTCAGCTGTACGTCCAGATTTTCCATGATCTGGTAGCTAGCCATCGCGCGGTGCGTCCAATAACCGTCGGTCGTGTACAACGCGCCGGCCCTGGTGCCGAGATACCAACGGCCCTGATAGGTGGCGCCGTAGCCGAGCGTGATGTTGAACGGCAGTGTGTACGTGGTCCACAAACTGACGGCATGATCGGGAACGTTGCCGAGTTCGTTGCCGGCCTGCGGGTCCGGAAGCGCGGGCGTATTGCCGCAACCGGTGGCGCCGGGCGTGCGCAAGCAGAACTCGGACACGCTGCGGATGATCTTGCTCTTTAGATAGGTGTAGTTGGCGAACACCATCCATTCCGGCGTGATGGTGCCGGCGGCGCCGAGCGCGATCCCGTCGACCCGCGCGCTGCCGTCGAGTTGCTGCTCGGGTACGATCGGATCGTTCGACGCCACACGGAAGTTGGTGCGCGCGTTACGGAACAACGAGCCGGTCAGCGAGAGCTGGTTCTCGAGCAGATTCCACTTCGCGCCGATTTCGTAGTTCTTCGCCGTTTCAGGCTCGACACTGCAGGTCGCGGCCGTGCACGAGCCGTTGACCGAGGTCTTCGACGGCGCCTTCGAGTTGCCGTAGGCGATGTAAAGGCTGGCTTCCGGCACCGGCTTGTAGACCGCGCCAACGCGGTACGAGAACAGATAATCCTCGTTCTCGAGCACTTCGCCCTGCGAGGTAAACACGCCGTTCGTATAAGTCCCGGTCGTGTGCGTACCGTCGTTGTGCTCGTAACGCAGGCCACCGTTGATCTCGAACTGCGGCGTGATTTCGGCCGTTTCAAACAGGTAGATCGCCTGGTTCTTCATCGTGCCGTCCTGAGAGGCGGCTTGGATGAAGTTGACCGGCCCGGTGTAGGTCGTATCCGGGTTCGAGATATTCATCGGCGGATAGGCCGGCGTGACGTTGGCCGCCGTGCGCTGAATGTTACCGTTGTCGAGATGGAACGTTTCGCTTGAAAGACCGACGCCGAGCACCGTGGTATGACGGACATAACCGGTCATGAAGCGCGAGGTGAAGTCGAGCTGATTGTAGAGATTGGTATTCTTGGTATCGCGCGTGGTGCCGCGCGGGCCGCTCGGCAGGAACGTGCTCGCCGGCGTACAGGCCGCGCCGGTCGACGGGTTGATGCCGGCGGACGAACACCACGTACCCTGGGGCGGATTCACCACCGAGTACTGCGTCACCTGCTGATAGCGGGTGAGATTGCGGACCGAGAAGTTCTCGTCGAAATCGTGCTGGATGATGGCAGTGCCGGCATCGAGGTTGATGCGCTGCACGTCCATGTTGGCATAGCCGTAGTAGAGGCGGGGGTCGGAACCCGCGATCGCGCCGTTGTTGAAAGCGTTCTTGAAGTAGCCGACGCCGTATTGAGGCGTGTTGCTGTCGTGCTGGTGTACGAAGCTGAAAGTGAACTGCGTCGGCGTACCGAGGCCGAGGGCGATGGACGGCGCGATACCCCAACGCTTCGCCTCTTCAACCTTACGGCCAGGCATATCCTGGCTGTGGCCCATCAGGTTCAGACGAATAGCGGAGGTTTCGGTGATGAGTTGGTTGGTGTCGACCGTGCCGCGGAAGTAGCTGTCCGTGCCCACGCTGGCCGACAGGTCGGTGAACGGTTCGGCTTTCGGCGTCTTCGAGACGATGTTGATCGTGCCGCCGACCGAGCCCGAACCGCCATAGACAGAGTTAGCGCCGTTGACGACTTCGATCTGCTCGAGGTTGAACGGATCGGAGCGGGTGTACTGGGCGCTGTCGCGTACGCCATCAACGGTGATGTCGCTGTTGGCGGTGAAGCCGCGCAGATTGACGGAATCGCCGTAACCGCCGCCGCCTTCACCGGCGCCGAAGGTGATGCCGGGCACGGTGGACAGCACCTCGCGCAGGCTCATCATGTTCTGCTCGCGGATCACCGCGGCCGGGATGACGGTGATGGTCTGTGGGGTGTCGAGCAGCGGCGCCGTGTATTTCGGCGAGTCCGGAATCTCGACTTTATATTCTTGCGGGGCTTCTTCCTCGACGCCGACAGCCGGAACGACCAGAGGCTGGGCGCTTTGCGCAAACGCAGACGCGCTCAGCACACACGGGCTGGCGGCGGTCGTGGTGAGCAGAGCCGCAAGCGTATGACGGCTCGCGATAGCGCGGGCCCCCGGAAGAATTCGCAACGTCATGGAAATAAGTCCCCTCAAAACAACTAAATGATAATGCGTATCAGTCGTGATGCGAGTGACTCTTAATTGCGATTTTGTGTAAGCGCAAGAGGCGATTTGCGGCAAGGCGAAGTGGGAAATAAACCATAACATATTGAATTTATGAAATTATTTTCCGCAATCGCCGAGCAGCCTCATAAAATATCGCAGGTGACAGTGATTCTCAATTGCATTACTAATGATTCGCGTTTGCGATTCATGCCCCGTTTAATTACACGGTTTCGTTATCCCGCGATGAACAGCCTGACGAACCTCCAGATTGTGGACACGCCGCTCGCCTCTGCGGGCGCCGGCCTTCCTCCCTCTTCCTTGAAGGATTTCGCGCGTTCATCGCGGCCCGATCCTCTGTCCAAGGGGCAGCGCATCATCGGCGGCGCGGTCGCCCTCACCATCCAGGCGCTTTTCATTCTCGGGGTCGCCTACGGCACAATGCGCGAGATCGCGCCGCAGATTGAGAACCTCACGATCGTCAATGTGCTGGAAGAGACACCGTTGATCGAAGAACCGCCGCCGCCCCCGCCGCCTCAGATGATGCAGACACCGGTTCTGACAATGCAGATGCCCGAGATCAGCATCACGCCGGCCGAGCCGCCCAAGAATGCGCCGGCCGCCATGATCTCGGACATGCCGGCACCGCCGCCGCAACGCGTCGATGACGGCGAAAGCATGCGCCAGATCACAGACTTTCAACGCGCGCTGCAGCGTCACCTTCTGCGTCAGCTGATGTACCCCGCACAGGCGCGCGCACGTAGAGAAGAAGGCGTCGTTTATGTGCGCGTTGCCATGAGCCGCGCGGGCCGAGTGATTTCGGCGAAGATCCAGGATGCATCGGACTCCCCGCAACTCAACGCCGAAGCCATCGCGGTCATCCAGCGCGCGCAGCCCTTGCCGCTGCCGCCGCCGGCGGTCATGGGCGATCCGGTGGATCTGATTATTCCAGTGACGTTCAATTTACGCGGCGGCCGGGGAAGCCGCAGCGGCGGGCGCGGCGGCGATCATCACCGCAGCGAGCACGAATAGCCGCTATTGCGGCGCCTTATCCCACTCGCCGACCCAGACTTCCTGTCCGGCGGCCGCGCTATTCAAGCGGGACAGCAATTGCGCTTTGAGCTCCGTTCCGCTCTTCAACAAAAGCTGACCTGACTTATCGAGCAGATCCCGCGCGAGGATCGCGCCAGGCTGCACTTCCTGCAGTCGGCAGGCGCGCACATTCTTAAGCTCGGTATCGCGGAAATATTTCGCGGCATTGGCGGAAGCAAGCCCGCCGTGCGAAGCGCGCGGCTGCGCGGACGCAGTTTCACCCACCATTTCACCGGGACGAATGACGCGCGCGGGCCCACCGATGCCCTTCGGCCTCTCGGGATCGACGGCGGACGGCGTTATGGCCGGCACAGCGGCATAAACGCCCGGTTCCTGAAGAGTCCAGGTGCGGTGAATCGCCGCGTCGATGGTCTTCACAAGCTTTTCAATCGAGAGAGGCGCGACGGCAAAGCCGTTTACGTCGAGTTTCTTCGCCGCCATCACGGCCGCGGAATCCGGCTTTCCCGTCAGGATGATCACCGGGGTGCGCGGCGGCGTCTTCGGCAGCGCCTTGGTGCGGATCTTGCGTAGAAGCTCAAGCCCGCCTTCGGGCGCCATGTCCCATTCGACGATCACGCAGTCGATGGCTTGGCCCAGCCGATTAAGAAGTTGAATAGCCGTGTCGACGCTTGCCGCGTGTTTGACGTTCTTGGCCTTGCCGCGCATGACCGCCGTCTGCGCCATGTCCCGGTAGAACGGTTTGTCGTCCACCACGAGGAATACGGTCTTGGAGAAGTCGATATCGTGCTGCAACGGTGCGCCGACTGACATGGTATCAACCTATAATTTATCTAGATATACTAAATTAACCCTAAAGTAGCACAGCGAAAGGTTGCGGGTCCAAAGAGTAACGCAACGACTGCGCCAAGGTTGCCGCATTGGCTGTATGTTTGAGGACGATGTCATTGACGCCCCTAAAATCGCTCATCCGCGCCCTTAAGGACCGTCGCATCCGGCGTCTGCCGTCGCGCGTCTTCCTGGAAACGGTGGTCATCCCCGCGCTGGCGAAGGCGGGGCGGCGGCGCATGCTGTTCGTGGGCACGCGTTCCTATAATCAGCCCGCCTACGAACAATGCACGCGCGAAGGCATCGTGGTGTGGAGCATTGACATGGACGCGAGCGCGTCCGCCCACGGCGCCCCGGACGGACATCTCGTCGGCAACATCTGCGATATCGAGAGGCTCGCAGGGGGCCAGAGCTTCGACGTCATCATGTTTAACGGGGTCCTCGGGTGGGGCCTCAACACTGCGGCGGAAGCGTTGATGGCGGTAAAAGCCATGAAAAATGTCGTTGCGCCTGGGGGCCTGCTGTTCGTCGGATGGAATCCGGGGCTTACCGATGGTTCCGAGATCGCGATCATGCGTCCGCTTCTCGTACCCACGTCCGTCGGCGCGATCCCAGAGGATATCGAGTTCCCGCCGCGCGGCGCCGCGCAGCGCTATCCGCACCGCTACGAACTGTTCAGCTTCGCCTAATGCCGCTCAAAAAAGACATCTGGCGTATCGGCGCGGTGCGCGCGCCGGCCGCCGAGATCCTGCGGCGGGGCTTTCACGGACATGACGTGGCGTGGTTGTGCGACATGCCGCCGCTCACATTCCTTGCCGATCCCTTTGGCGTGTGGCGCGGCGAGCGGCTGTACGTGCTCGCGGAGGCTTACGATTACCGCGACCGCCATGGTTTTATCGAAGCCCTCACATTCGACGCCTCGCTGCGGCTGATCGAGCGACGCGAAGCGCTGCGCGAGCCATGGCATCTGTCATATCCCTTCATCGTTGAGACGGACGGTGAGACTTATATGATGCCGGAGGGGTTCCGCTCGGGCAGTGTTTCCTTGTACCGCGCGGTAGAGTTTCCTCATCGTTGGGAACTGGTGCGGCGAATCACGCTCGACGAAGCGCCGATCGATGCGACGCCCGTATTCCATAACGGTATGTGGTGGATGTTCTATACGCCGGCGACCACACGAGAAGCTAAGGTCAGCGCGCTGCACGTCGCCTTCGCGCCCCATCTGGAGGGGCCATGGACCCCGCATCCGAACAACCCGGTACGGTTCGATCCTTCAAGCAGCCGCCCCGGCGGCACGCCGGTCGTGATTGACGGCGCGCTGGTCATCCCGATGCAAGATTGCCGCATCACATACGGCGGCGCAATTCGGCCGCTGACGGTCACGCGCTTGACGACAACCGATTTCGACGCCGCAGCGGGAGATGTCCTGACCGCGCCGGATGCTGATGGATTTCACACCGTCGCAGGCGCCGGCGCACTGACCCTGATCGACACCAAGCGCTTCCATCTGTCGCCGCGGTCGCTGGCGTTAGACGTACGCCACGTTTTCCGCAAAGCGTTCCGGTAGAACCGCGTCAGCATGACGGGCGCGGTGGACGCGATCGAACATGTCGAGATGCGCGTCCGCGATGGGGCCGATCCGATACGCTTCCACCGCTTCCGCGAGAATGCGGGGATCGGGGGCCGCGCCGGCAAGCGCGCGGTCGAGGGCGTCCGACATCATTGCGTGATCGCCGATAGGAGTGGCGTGACAGCCCGGCAGTCCGATGAGGAGGTCGTTGATCGCAGGGGTGCAATCCGTGCTAACCACCGGGCGTCCCGTCGCAAGAGCTTCGACGAGCACGGCGCCGAAACCCTCGTAGTACGAAGACATGAGAAGAAGCCGCGCCTTGGCCAGCCAAGGCGAAATATCGCGCACATAGCCCGCGAATTCGACGCGGTCGGCAACGCCGAGGCTCGCGGCAAGAAGCGACAGGTTTTCCAGTTGGGGACCGTCGCCGAGGAACACGAGGCGCGCCGTGCGATCCTGCATACGCGCCAGCGCGCGAATAGCGACGTCGAAACCTTTTTCCTTCACGAGACGGCCAGCGGCTACGATGACGTTGCCCGACGCACGCGTCAGCACGCGCGCGTGGTCGGCGCCGTCGAGAACCGGCAGCCGGATGTACTGCGTAATTTTGCGGCCGAGAACCTTGTCGGCTTGCGGCACCGTTGAAGGTGAAAGCGCGATGGCCGCGTCGATCCCGCGCAGGCGGCGGCGCGTTATGATGTTGTAACCGAACTGTTCAACGGCTCCCCGCCCGTGGCGGTACAGCGGCGTCGAGATTTGCGTGACGATGCCAGGGGCTTCGTCCGGAAGCATGCCGGCGAGTTCGCTCAGCACAGGCCAATGATAGTTGCCCGGGCAAAACAGCACATCGAGCGGACGGGTGTGAAGGAAACCGCGCAGGGCCTTGCCGAAACGGCGGCGCGAGCCCGCGGCGCGCGGGATCGCCGGCGCGCACTCCACGACGTCCACATTTTGTCCGATGAGGTTCACCAGCGGGCCCTTGAGAGCGCCGCAGAAGGCGACGACTTTACGGCCGGAATCCGCCCACTGATTCATCAGGCGAATGGCGATCCGCTCGGATCCCCCGAGCGGGAAATCGTGAAAAATAACGCCGATTTGGCGGGCGGTGTGACGCATCAATTCCCCCAACTTCCCACCCCCGTGCCGGTTGTTCCGGTCTTTGAAGCAGGCCTTTCCTCAAGGCGCGCCATGCGGGTGTTCATATGGGAGATGCCGCCACGAACAGTTGCCCCTACCGCGGGCTCGTCAGCCATTGGTTTGGGCGAGGAAACGCGATAAATCAGAGACTTCGTGGTGGGGTGCGTCCTGATGGGCGAGAGTTTGTAACGTGACCGAGGCTGTCCTCGGCCTTTTGATGACCGAGTATCTCGCGATGCGCGAGGTGCTGCTGCGCTTCTTGACGGCCCGATTAGGGGACGCGGCGGCGGCGGACGACATTTACCAAGAACTGTTCGTGCGTCTGAAGGGTGGCGCGCTGCCCGCCGACCTGACCAATCCCGGCGGTTACCTGTTCAGGATGGCCTACAACCTCGCCAACGAGGTCTCGCGGGCGCGGCGGCGTCAAGACGCGCGCGATGCGCATTGGACGGAAACAACCACTCATAAGGTCGGGGCCGACACGATCGCCGATGCGACCGCCGCCGACGATGCGCTGGCTTCGAAGGAAAGATTAACGGCGGTGATGAAGGCGCTGGATAGCCTGCCGGCAAAAAGCCGGGAGGTCTTCGTGATGTGCCGGGTTCAGGGGTTAAGTCACCGGGATATCGCCGATGTGATGGGCATTTCGACCAAGACAGTGGAAAAACACATGACTGCGGCCTTGAAACACCTCACTTTATTTCTGCGGTCCACAGAGGGGGAGCGGCATTAGCCGCGGCATCTGCAAGATGAGTACCTTAAAAGGTGGATTTTGAGCATTCCCGCAACCGCAACCGGTGAAACGGAGCGCCTACAAACGGCGGCCGCTTGGCATGCGCGCCTGGAAACGGGCGCCGACGAGTGGGAATCGTTCACGATTTGGCTCGAAGCCGACCCTCGCAATCGCATCGCTTTCGACACGGTGGACGCCGCGGCGAGCGAAGCGGTGGAACTGCTGTCGTTGAACCGCGAACTGACCGCGATGGCGCCGCCGCCGGCCGCACGCCGCGTCTCGACGCGCGCGTTCCTCGTCCTCGGCGGCATCGCTGCGGCGGTCCTGCTGATGATCGTTGCGCGCCCGGACATTTTCCAACCCGATGAGCGTGAGATTGTCGCGACCGTCGCGGGCGAGCGGCGCGACGTCACGCTGTCGGACGGCTCGATAGTCCATCTCAACACCAACACACAAGTCGCGGTGACGATGAGCCGCGGTACGCGCAATGTGCGGCTTGAAAAAGGCGAAGCGCTGTTCGAAGTCACCAGCGATCCCGCGCGCCCCTTCCACGTGGCGGCGGGCGACCGGGATGTCCGCGTTGTGGGAACGGCCTTCAATGTGTTGCGCCACGACGGCCGCATCACCGTGACCGTGGAGCGCGGCATCGTGGACGTGTCTTCTAATGGCGCGCGCACCAATGTGCGCCTTGGCGTAGGCGACCAGTACGCCGCTGTGGAAGGCGCGCGCGCCTACCAGATGGCCAAAATCGATCCGACCATCGCCAGCGCCTGGCGGGAGGGCCGGGCCGTCTTCACCAATGCGACTCTAGCAGAGGTTGCTTCCGACCTTTCCCGCTACTATGGGAGGCCGATTGTGGTCCGAGACGCCAATGTCGCAGCCATGCGCTTTTCCGGAATCCTTAAGATCGAGGACCAGATGACCACGGTCCGGCGTCTCGAAGCTCTCCTCCCTGTTGTTGTTGCTGAAAATGGGGATGAAGTAAGATTGGAACGGGGAGCCCCGCCCTCCAAATAATCCGGGGCTCGCAACGCAGGGGGAGTGTTGCACCCGTTCGGACTCTCACCGCCATGCTACCGGCGCGTTCAGGTATTCCTGGGCGCGATCGCGCTTGTCTGCACCGTCGCGCGCGCGCCGCTCGCGGCTGAAGATACCAAGCGCTTCGATATACCGGCGCAGGGCCTTTCCAGCGCGCTCGTCAGCCTCGCCGCGCAGGCGGATATTTCCATCGGCCTGACGGGCGTCGTCCTCACCAACCAAATCAGCACGCCCGTCGCCGGCAACCGCACGATCCCGCAGGCGCTGCAAGACTTGCTCGCGGGAACGGGGCTCTCCTTTGAAATGGTGGGGCCCGCCCTTTGGCGCATCTTCCCGCGACCGCTGACGCGCGAGGTGAAGATCGAAGAGCCGATGATCCCGCTCGCGCTTCCGCCGATCGAAGAGATCGTGGTGACCGCGATCAAGCGCCCGATGTCGCTGCAAACCGCTTCATTATCGGTGGGCGCCGTGACCGGCGGAACGTTTACCGACTACGGCGTCCGCTCAACACAGGAAATGACGTCGTTCGTCGCCGGACTGTCGACCACGAACCAGGGCCCCGGCCGCAACAAGTTCGTGATCCGCGGCATGTCGGACGGGCCGTTCACCGGCAATACACAATCGACGGTCGGACTTTATATCGACGAGACTCGCGTGGTGTTCAACGCACCGTCGCCCGCGCTTCAACTGCATGACGTCGACCGCGTGGAGGTGATTCGCGGACCACAAGGCACGCTGTACGGAGCCGGTTCCATCGGCGGCCTGGTGCGGATCATCACACGTCAGCCGGTCATGGACCGCCTCGAGATGCGCACAACGGTCGAGGGAAGCACGGTCGTCGACGGCGGCCTGTCGCACGCGGCTGACGCCATGGTCAATGTGCCGCTCATCGCCGGGAAACTTGCTTGGCGCACAGTAGCCTATGAACGCTTCGACGCCGGTTATATCGATGATGCCCAACTCGCCCGGCACGATGTGAACCGCACGCGCACGCAAGGCCTACGGTCCAATGCGAAGCTGCGCCTCGGCGGCGATTGGATGCTGGGCACCGGCATCGTCTACCAATCCGTCCGCTCGCGCGACACCCAGTATTACAACAGCGCGCGTCCAACCTTCGAACGCACGAACTTCCTGAGCGAGCCCAACGCCAACAACTTCCTCACTATTGCCGCGACCATCGACGGCAACCTCGGTTGGGCGCACGCCACATCGACAACCGCATGGATTCATCATCGGGTCGACTCATTATTCGACGCCTCCCTGGCGCTGCCCAGCTTGCTCCGCAGGCCGGTTGAATCGACCGCGTACAATCAGGATAACCTCTACCGCACCGTCAATCATGAGACGCGGCTTGCCTCCTCTAGAGAAGGCCCCTGGACGTGGATCGCCGGCGTATTCTTCTCGCACCGGTCGGACACTTCGATTTCGCTGCTGACCCGTACGCGCCCGCAAGACACCTTCTATGTAAAGAACCGTCATGACGTCGGGACCGAGGCGGCCGTATTTAGTGAAGTGCAGTATCAACTGAGCCCGCAACTGAGAGCGGGCGTCGGGGTGCGCGTATATTTCGGGGAAGTGAACGTCGAGGCGAACAACACCGAAGCCATCGAAGACGGTCCGCCCGCCGCCATCGGCTACAACCGCAAGACTGGCGCAACGCCCAAGGCGGAGCTTTCCTATCAGCTGACGCCCGATCATTTCCTGTACGCGCAGGCCACGCAGGGGTTCCGGTTGGGCGGGGTGAACATCGCGAGCCGTCTGACCGCTCCGCCGCCCGGGGGACGCCCGGTGACGGTGTCGAACTTCGATTCCGACCGGCTGTGGAATTTTGAGGTCGGTTCGAAGTCCGCGTTCCTCGACCGCCGCCTCAATCTGAACCTCTCCATCTTCTATGCGCTCTGGAATGACATGCAGGCCGACCTGATCCGGTCCAATGGCCTATCCTTCACGTCGAACCTCGGCGACGGTCGGAATAGGGGTTTCGAAATCGAGAGCATCTACGCCGTGAGCGAACGCCTGCGTCTGCTCGCCAATGTGTCTTGGAACAATCCGACCGTGCCGCCGACGAACATGGCGGGCGCCGTCACGAACCGTCTGCCGGGCGCGCCGAAGTTCAACGCCACCGCGGCGCTGCAGTATCAACGACCGCTCGGCGGCGGTTATACCGGGTTCGCGAACATCAGATCGGAAGTGCTGGGGAAATCGCAGCTCGCCATCGGGACCCTGCCCATGGCGAGCCTGCCGGCCTATCACACCGCCAACATACGCGTCGGATTCTTCGACCAGCACTGGCGGCTATCGGCCTATGTGACCAACCTCACCAATACGAAATCGAGCACCTTCGCTTTCGGAAATCCGTTCTCGCTGGGTCACATCGCGCAGGCAATCCCCCTGCGCCCCTTGACGGTAGGCATGACGGCAAGCTGGACGCGCTAAGCGGCTCGCTCAACCGGCTTAATTGATCTGGCTAAGAGGCTTCTCGCCGATCATGTCCTTGTAATCGACCATGAAGGACTTGAACTGTTCGGCCTGCTCGATCTGCTGGCGCACGGCGGCGACATCCATCACGCCGCGCTCGCGCGGGGTTGTGATGAGGGAGAAGGCGTCACGATACGGCGTGTCGCTCATCGGCACCGTATAACGTTGACGCACGCGCACCAGGGTGCGTTCGTCGCCAGCCAGCGTCAACGCGGTCGCCCAATCGAGGACAATGCGGGCGTTCTGATCACTGAGTGTGGTGCCTTCCGGCTCCGGCGCGAGTTCCGACAAAGCCGCGGCCGCGTTCGACCATTGCTGGGCGCGCCAATAGATCTCGGCGCGAAGCTGCTTGGTTTCAGGGGTCGTGTCGGTACCGAGCAGCAGCACGGCTTCGTCGACTTTATTGAGGTCCGTCAAAGCGCGCGCCTCGAGGCGGCGGCGCTGGGCGTTCAGTTCGCGGCCCGCTTCCGGCGTCGTCGTATCGTTGAGGACGTCGAGCGCCTTCTGAGGCTGCTCATCGAGAAGATAGATCAGCGCGAGACGCGAGCCGATGCGGCTGCGGTCAACGCCTGTCACGCGGAACTGGACCTGACGCTCGAGGAGCAGCGCGGCCTGCTGCAGGAGATCGACGGACACGAGGCGGTCCGCAAGCTTGCGGATCATCTCGTCCCCCTTATCGCCGGGCGGCACAAGGGAACGGAATTCCTCGAAGAGGCCAATGGCGGTAACAGGCGAAAGCTTGTCCGCCTCACCGTCGAGATAGAGCTTCTCGAAGATGCCGGTCATCTTGTTGGCCGCTTCGTTCACACGCTCGTCACCGGAGAAATAGGACGTCGTGATCTTGAGTGTGCGCAAAGCCGTACCATAGTCCTTCTCCTCGCCGTAGAGGTCGGCAAGACGCAGAAGCATCTCGAGTTCCGTGTGATCGCCGCGCCAGCGGTAACGCAGTTGCTCGAGCCCTTCGACCAACTGAGCGGTGGTGACGGTGCCGAGCTTATGCTCGAGCTCGAGGCGGTCGCGCGTGGCGAGCACGCTGTACATCAGGGACTGGCTGTTCTCGGCTTTCTTGAACTGTTGCAAGGCGACCTGAAGCTCACCGATCTTCTCATTCAGCTTGCCGTCCATGTAGTCGATCGCGGCGAGTTCGTTCACGGACGGGGTTTCCTTGCGGACCATGTCGAGGAAGCCCTGGGCGCCGAAATCGTCCCCGGCGGCGATGGTGGCTTCAACGCCCATGAGGGCGAGCGGAATTTTCACCCGGCGCGGATAGGCGCGGATGAGCGCACCCGTCTGGATCATGGTTTCGGCCTGCGCCTTCGGATCACTGATTTGCGAACGCGACGCGGCGAGCCAGAAGCGCGCATCCTCCTCATTGGCGAGGGTAAAGTGGTTGAAGTCCTCGGCCGCTTCCTGATAGCGGCGCATCATGAACAGGGCCGCGCCGCGCAGCGCGCGGAACTGGGCGGTATTCTCCACATCCTCGTCGTTGGCGGCCATCACGCGCAGAATCCCCAGCACTTCGGGATAAAAGCCGTTCACGAATTCAAAGCGGGCCAGGCGCAGCCGCGCCTGCTGGCGGGTATCGGGGCGCTCGTCGCCGAGCGCGTACTGCAGGGCTTGCTTATTGCGCACATAGTCGTCGGCGCGGCCGATCTGCCAGTCCGCGATGTTGAGCAGGCGCTGCATGTCGTCATCGCCGCCCAGCGCGCCAGCAACTTGCATGCCGTCGCGCGACAGGGCCATGCCGCCATCGACATCGATATCGACGCCGTTGCGGGAGGCCTGTGCGCGTACGCCGTCGGCCTTCGGCACTACCACCACGCCCTGAGCGGTCGCGGGAAGATCGACTTCGGCGAAGGAGCGTTCCGGATAGACGCCGTAACTCAGCGGGATCACCGGAATAATAAGGAGATAGTCGCCTACTTCCGGATCTTCGACGGCCACGGTGCGGCCGGCCTCGGTGATGGGCAAGAACAGATTTGGCTGCGGGCGCTCGAGCTGGGCGTTCACGTCGATTGCCTGGGTGGGCCGCAGCGGCAGCGCACGGAAGTCCAGCACCCAGTTGAGACCGTCGCGGCGCGTGGTCGGATTGATGTCCGGGCGCGTGACCATGCGCAAGATGGTGTTGTTACGGTACGGAAGCTGCTCGACGAAGGTGATGTAGGGCGCGCCTTCCTTGGCGAGCTTAGCGACATCCACTTGCTGATAGCGGTCGAACACGACCCAAAGGAATTCGGCGCGGCGGAAGACGGCGGCGGCGGACGGTTCGGTCCACGGAATGGTCAGGCTGATTTCCGCCGGCCGCGACGTCAACGGATCGACGCGGTTGTTCGCGGCCGAACGCGTGACGCGATTGCCGGCGGCGTCCACTTCGGTCTTGGCATTGATCTGGCCCTTGAGCGCGGCGGCGGCGTCCTGAGAGCCTTGCAGCGGGCGCGGCGCGGGCGGCGGCGCCGGCTTAGCGGCGGCAACTTGCGGCTCCGGCGTGGCGGCCGCGGGCTTCGCAGCGGGCGGTTTCGCGGCCTCGGCGGGACGCGTGACCGACGCTTGTTGCTGGGAGGCGGGAGAATTGGTGAGGTCGATGGCGATGGTGTTGCCGGTGGCGAGATCGTTCACCGCGAGCGCGGCGCCGTGCGGGATGATCAGCGTGGTCTGGCCGTTGTTATAGGAAACGCTTGCGCCTTTGTTGGCCGCAGGCAGACGCTGGTTGAGGCTGGCGAGATTGATCGTCCCCGTGCCCTGGAAGATGACGGCGACGTTTTCGCCGCGGCGCTCGACGCGATACCCGGGCCGCGACTGCGGCCAATCGAACGCGACGCGGAAGAACGTTGGGTGCTGACCTGTACGGACCGCCACGGCACGCGCGCCGGCCGGCGCATTGGGACTGGCGGGCGCGGCCGGTTTCGCCTTCGCCGTTTGCGCCGGCGCAGCGACGAGATCGACCACCACGGCCGAGCCCACCGTGAACGTGCGCATGGTGACATTCGGGCGCAGCGGGAAGGCGATGGTGCGCTGGTCGGGACTAATGCGCGGCGCGCCGGAGATATAAGCGCCGAGCGCTTGCGCAAGCGGCGCCGGAGTCATGCTGACAGCGCGTTCGAACTGAACGACAAGATCGCCGCCGACGATATCGGCGGAATAGCGCACCGGTTGATCCCATTCAAAAGCAACACGGCCATAACCGTCGCGCGCCGCGAAACGCACGGCGTCGGCCGCTGCGGGCGCGGCCGTGAGAAGAGCGACGGCGAAAGCGAGCGAAGCGCGTTTCATCATGATCCGGGTTGCTCCGGCATGATGAGGATTTGAATCTGCTCGACGTTGCCGGCGGGCGCCTTGCGGCCCAGCACGGTGATTTCCTTATCGTAGCCCGCCGCGGTGAAAGCGTCGGCGACGGCATTGGCGCGCGTGATCGCGAGGCGCCAGGCGTCGGCGTCGGCGTCGGCGTCGGCGCTCGCACCGGCGCCGAGCGCCGGCAACGTGGCCGCCTGGCCCACGATGGCAATACGATTATGCAGGTTGCTCAACACACCGCCCAAATCAAAAACCCGCCGGCGCGCAGCGTCGGAAAAGCCGCTGGATCCCGCATCGAATAAGCCCTCACCCGACATCGAGGCCGGCCAGGACAGAATAAGATATTGCGGGGTCGCGCGGAACTGCACATCGGCAAGACTGGCCTGTTTCGCAAAGGCCGGGCGCAGGATCGCCTCCAGATAGCTGAGGTTGTCCCCGGGGACCGTCGCCACTTCCGGGAGGCGGGGGCCGTTGTCGTCCGGCAGACCGCCCGCGAAAGCTTCGCCATATGAACGGGCGACGGGAATAAAGCGCACCATGTCGATCTTCGCCATGGAGAAGAGCAGAACGAAGAACGTCAGCAGGATCGTCATGAGGTCGACGATGGTGATGAGCCACGGGCGCGCGGGGCCCGGATTGCGCGCGACGGACGGCGCATTGATACGTTTGCCGAGAGTCGGCAAATCCTGGATGTGCTCGGCGAGCGGACGGAAAGACGCGTGGTGCGACATGTGATTGAGCGCGTTCATCGCCGCGCCCCCGCCAGCCGCACGATAACGTCGTCGCTGTCCTCGAGCAGGAGGAAGCTGAAACGCAGCATCGCCTCGCCGCTTGTCTGGCCACCGAGCGGCTTCAGGATGCCGACTGAAAGCGACGCCGGCGCGAGGCCGTTGGCCATAAGGCGTTCGGCCAGCAGCGCGACGTTGGTTTCCGGATGCGAGGCGCGGAGCGCGAGTTCGGCTCGATAGCCGCGCACACCGCCGTCGACGACACCGGCGATGCCGGCAAGGATCGCTTCGCCTTCGGCGACATGTTGCGGATCGGCGAACAATGCGAACGGCACTTCGATATCGACGCGGTCATTGCCCACGTTCCAGACGGCGCGTGTGCGCCACATGTCTTCGGCCGCGATAACCGGAGCGAAGACCTGCGCGACGGACGCGCGCAAGAGATCGACGGCGCGGCGGCGTTCTTCCTCGAGCATGCGCGCCTGCGAAATCGAATCGGCGGCGGCTGTCGCGCTTGCTGTCTTCGTGGTCGATGCCGGGTCCGGCGCGACGACCGTGGCGCGGGTCTCGCTGGCGATGGACGTCATCACGGCGAAGAACGCCATGAGCAGGAAGTTGAGCGCGAGCAATGTGATGAGGACGCGGTCGCGGTTGGCTTCGCCGCGCGCGGCATCGCTGAGCATGTCCGGCGCATCCGGATATGCTTCGTAGAGAGTCTCGCGCGCTTTGGGATAGACGCCGCTCAAACCAAAATCCCTGCTGGGCCGAAGACACACCTCCGGCCGGAATACCCACGTGTTTTCAGGAGCCTATGGGCGAAAGGTGAATGGGGGGTTAAGCCCGGCAAAAGTTGCCTATTTCAAAGGGGTAGCGCTTGAGTGCGGCCACGATTGTAATGTTCCGCACGCTGCAAGCTGCACGCTGCAAAAGCTTTATTTCCATGGAATAACATTGGGTTACGACCTGTCCGGCACATGCTGCACTCATGCTGCAGTCCCCGGCAGGTCGCGCGAGGCTGGGACGGTTGAGACCCGCCAGTGCCCTGCCCGTTTTGTGCCGTCCTGCTTTATAGGCTCAGTCACCCCGAGCAGTTCGAGTTGGCGCATCGCTCGCAAGGCCAGCGTCGCCGAGCGCACCTCGACCGGTCCGAAACAGTAGACATCGCGGAGCGAGATTTGTTGCCCGGCGTGTTTGCGCTCGAGCCAAGCCTGGAGCGCGGTCACGGGGTCTTTTTCGACCGGCGCGCAGCCGCGCACGTGCGAGAGCCGCAAAGCTTCGTCGGCGTAGAAGCGCGCGAGGGCGATGCCGCGTGCGAGCATCGCCGGCGAGATCGCGGAGAGTTCGGCCTCCTCCGTGAGCGCCACGACGGCCGCGAGGCGCACTGCATGTTCGGCCAGACGCCCGGCAAGACCGCGAATGGGCGCGAACGCGCCCTCCGGCGCCAGTGCCGTTTCCATGTCGTGCGCGAACGCCAGCCACTCGCGGCGCGCCTGTGCGTCCAACGCGATGATGCGCGTTTCGCAAGTGGCCTCGCGCGCGTAGAGATCAGTAAGCCGGGCATGAAGCGTTTGCAGCGCCGGCGGCGGCACATCGTCGGCTTCCTGGAACGTGCGCGCGCCGATGCGTGAGGCCGGCTGCGCGGCGAGGATCCGCCCGGAGAGGCCTGAGTCCGCGGCCTCCGGGGCGCGCAGCAACCCGAGGCCTTCGGCCGACGTAGTGATGAGATGTACCGACAGACGCGGCGCAACGACGGCGCCCTCAATCCCGGGCGTCACGACGGCGCCATCCCACAGGAGGCTGAGACTGTCCGCCTCGCTGCGGCGCGCGGGCGACGACGTCAGCACATCGGCCGCGACGGCGGCGAACAGACCGCTGCGGCGGCCAAAGCGGGCGTAGCGGTCGTAGCGGTCGCCCGCGCTTCGCTGCGTAAGAAACACCTCGTCGAATTCGAACGGCTTTACGGCGCGCTGCGGCCCATCGCTCCCCGGAAGGAGCGCGTGAAATTCGGGGATGACACCGAGATTGATCGCCGTGGACACAAGGCGCCGTTGACCGCGCGGCGGGGCTCCCGCCTCCCCTTGCGCGGCAAAGCGCTGCTGCCAATGGCGCACCGGGCCGATGCAGAGGCGTTCGGCGGCGCTGCGCCCTTCGCCGCTGCCGGCCAGGGTGAGGAAATAGCAGGAGACCGGCTGCACGGCGCCGGTCGGGAGGCGAATGCTGATGAGGCGCTGCGCCGCCATCGCGGCGAGGGTGAGGAGATGATGCGCGATGAGTTCGGGCGCGGCTTGGGTGCGTGAAGCGGCCGCGACAATGGCGGGTGCGATGTGAGGTCCGCAGGCGGTGGTGGGGAACGAAGTGGCCGTGACGGCCGACGCAGAGGATGGGATCGCGGGAGCGGTAAGCTTGGGAAGTGGCGCCATGGGCGGGCTCCTTGACAATGTTATGGGGACATTGTACCTATAATAGGTACAATGGTCAATGCCTTCCGGGTCGGCGCCACCGCTCATATTTCTTTTGAATATTAGGTACTTACCGGGGATGCGGAGAATAGAAGCTATAATCTCCGCATAAAATGCGGAGATTATTATTGAGATGCGAAGAAAACCGGGCTATTCTCCGCGCAGAGTGCGGAGAATATGACTTATATCCATCAGCTCAAAGACTGGCCTGCTTTCACCTGGGACACCGCCAGCGTCGCGGCTCAGCTGGGCGGCGTGCGCCTTCGGCAAGGCCGGCTGTTGGGACGGGCGAGCGCCCTGGGACTGGCCTTCCAGGACGAGGCGATGCTGTCGTCCCTCACCGAAGAAGCGATCAAGACCAGTGAGATCGAGGGCGAGGCACTGGATGCGGACCAGGTGCGCTCCTCGGTCGCGCGTCATCTCGGCCTCGATGTAGGCGGCACGGTTCGCGCCGACCGCCATGTGGACGGCCTGGTGGAGATGATGATGGACGCCACGCAAAACTACGGCGCGCCTTTGACGGCCGCGCGGTTGCACGCCTGGCAGGGCGCACTGTTCCCTACCGGCCGCAGCGGGCTGAAACGCATTCGCACGGCGGCGTGGCGTACACCCGATGCGGACCCCATGCAGGTGATTTCAGGCGCAGCGGGACGTGAGCGTGTGCACTTCGAAGCGCCGGCGGCTGACAAACTGAGCGATGAGATGAAAGCGTTCCTCGCCTGGTACAATACCGCAGCGCGCCCGGCGAACATGGACGGTGTGTTGAAAGCCGCCCTCGCCCATTTGTGGTTCGTGACGATTCATCCGTTCGAGGACGGCAATGGGCGCATCGCGCGCGCGATTACGGATATGACGCTGGCGCGTTCGGAAGACAGCGGACAGCGCTTCTACAGCATGTCCGCGCAGATCCGCGCCGAGGGCAATGGGTACTACGAAATCCTGGAGCGCACGCAGAAAGGCGGGCTCGACATCACGCCGTGGATGCTGTGGTTCCTGGAATGCCTCGACCGTGCGTTCACGCGCGCCGAAGATGTGCTTGGGGCCGTGATTGAGAAAGCGAGATTTTGGGAACGACACGCGACGGAGCCCTTCAACGAACGCCAACGCCACATGCTGATGCGCTTGCTGGAGGGCTTCGAAGGAAAGCTCACGTCCTCGAAATGGGCAAAGCTGGCGAAGTGTTCGCAGGATACGGCGGGCCGGGATATCGACGCCCTGGTGCGGCGGGGGATTTTAGAGCGCAGCGCTGCGGGTGGGCGGAGTGTGAGTTATGCGCTGAGGGGGACGACCTAGCCGCGAAATGCGGAGACGATCAATAACACCAGAACGATTCCGCAGAGGATACTCCAAGGACTCGTGGCTTTCAAAATCCAACCGGTTGGCGTTACGTAGCCGCACGCGGCGCAATGGTGGGCGTTGTAAGCCAGCATCGTTTGCGCACCGTTGGCATGACAGTTCGGACAGGGTTTTGGTTCGAACATCACCTCCTCCTTTCGACGGCAAGCACCGGTGCAGCTTGCGCGTGCCAAGCGCCCTCGCAGCATACTACGACCCTCGTGGATTTCGTGAGCTGGATTGCACAGCGTCTTAAGTTAGCCGGCCTTCGCCTGCGGGAAACGGGAAGGCCGCAGCGTGAGAGAGATTGTTTCCTGTCACAACTAACAGGCTTTGCCGGACCGGGCGACACGGCTAATCTTAGCGGCTATGGGGGCGTGCGACGGGCTTCGCGTCGGCGCGGAGCCGCGCCATTGCGACATTTTGTATTGAAGAACGGGACCGCGAGATGACCTCTCTCGGCTCTGGGCCGGATTTGCCGGTCCGCGTTCTTTTGTTGGGAGCTTTGCGTGCTGACTGGGGAAATCCGCAATCAAGTCGATCAGATCTGGAATGCCTTTTGGTCCGGCGGCGTCTCCAATCCCCTCTCCGTGATCGAACAGATCACCTATCTGCTTTTCATCAAGCGGCTCGACGACCTGCAGACGCTGGAAGAGAACAAGGCGGCGGCCCTCGGCGGCAAGATGGAGCGCCGGATTTTTCCTGACGGGAACGACGATCAGGGGCGGCCCTATTCGGATTTGCGCTGGTCGCGGTTCAAGAACCTGGAAGCGCGCGCAATGATGGACGTGGTCGCCGAACGGGTCTTCCCGTTTCTGCGGGCTCTCGGCGATGAGGGCTCAAGCTACGGCCAGCATATGAAAGACGCCCGGCTTGGGTTCAGCAACGCCGCCTTGCTCGCCAAGACCGTCGATATGCTCGACAAAATCCCCATGGAAGATCGCGACACCAAGGGCGACCTCTATGAATACATGCTCGGCAGGATCGCCAGCGCCGGGCAGAACGGTCAGTTCCGCACGCCGCGCCACATCATCCAGCTCATGGTAGAGATGATGCGGCCCACGCCGGACGACGTGATCTGCGACCCGGCGGCGGGCACCTGCGGGTTCCTGGTCGCGGCCGGTGAATATCTTCGGGACAATCACCCGAAGCTGTTCCGCGATGAGAAGCTGCGGAAGCACTTTCACAGCGGCATGTTCCACGGCTTCGACTTCGACCCCACCATGCTCCGCATCGGCAGCATGAACATGACGCTGCATGGCGTGGACGATCCGGACGTCAGCTACCGTGACAGTCTGGCGCAGGAGCATGACACCGACGCGGGGCGCTATTCGCTGATCCTCGCCAACCCGCCCTTTGCAGGATCGCTCGATTACGAGCAGACCGCGAAAGACCTTCAGCAGATCGTAAAGACGAAAAAGACGGAACTGCTGTTTCTGGCTCT
The DNA here is from genome assembly GCA_050246995.1 of Rhodospirillaceae bacterium. Lineage (GTDB taxonomy): Bacteria > Pseudomonadota > Alphaproteobacteria > Rhodospirillales > Rhodospirillaceae > SHVO01. Next base: position 208,546 of record JBFWVA010000004.1, read on the forward strand.
GTTCCTTCGTCTCTTAAAAACCGGCGGGCGTGCGGCTGTGATCGTGCCCGACGGCGTGTTGTTTGGATCATCGAAGGCACACCAGGAATTACGGAAGCTTCTGGTCGAAAAGCATAAGTTGGAAGGCGTGCTGAAACTGCCGTCAGGTGTGTTCCGGCCCTATGCCGGTGTATCGACCGCCATTCTGCTGTTCACCAAGACCGGCGTTGGCGGCACGGACCATGTTTGGTTCTACGATTTGCAAGCGGACGGCTATTCGCTGGACGACAAGCGCAATGCATTGCTGCCGGATGAGAAGCTGGGCGTGAAGCCTGAGGCCGCGCTATCGGGCGATGAGCACGCGAAGAATAACCTGCCCGATGCTTTGACGCGCTGGACGCAACGCGATGACGGGGAGCGGAAGAACCCGCGAACAGCCCAGAGCTTCTGCGTGCCCAAGGACGAGATCGCTGCGACCGGCACTTATGATCTGTCCCTCAATCGCTACAAGGTGGTTGAGCATGAGGAGCAGACGCACGACAAGCCCGCCGAAATCATCGCGGAGCTTCGCAAGCTGGAAACGGAAATCAGCGATGGGCTCACCAAGCTGGAGGCAATGCTGGGATGAGTGTTTGGCCGCTCAAATCACTCGATGAACTATTTGAAATTGCGCGGGGAGGATCACCGCGCCCCATTGATGCCTTCATCACTGATGAAGCCGATGGCGTAAATTGGATCATGATCGGCGACGCCTCTGCTAGCTCAAAATTTATTCGGCAAACTAAGAAAAAAATACGTCCGTCCGGCGTATCGAAATCTCGCCTCGTTAAGCCCGGAGATTTTTTGCTTACCAATTCCATGAGCTTTGGGCGGCCATATATCTTGGACACGCATGGATGCATCCATGACGGATGGCTAGTTCTTAGCCCCAAAGCTAACAATCTGGATCAGGGCTATTTTTATCACCTGCTCGGGTCGCCATCAGTTTTTCAAGAATTCTCGCGATTGGCTGCTGGGGCGACAGTCAAAAATCTGAATATTGATCTCGTTAAGAGCGTGAAGGTCGCGCTCCCACCCCTCGCCGAGCAGAAGCGCATCGCCGCGATCCTGGATCAGGCGGACGAATTGCGCCGCAAGCGCCAACGCGCCACCGACCGACTCAACCAACTCGGCCAGGCGATTTTTTATGAGATGTTTGGGGATCTCGCGGGAAAACCTCGTGCGACGGCGTTTTCAGACATCGCTGAAATCCAGCAGTCTCTGGTGGACCCAAAGCAGGATGCGCACCGGCACAAGCTGCATATTAGTCCCGAACACATAGTTGGCGGCTTAGGAGCCATTAATTGGCGCATGGTTAAAACCGCAGCAGAAGATGGCATTATCAGTGGAAAGAATGAGTTTAACGAAAATGCAGTTCTCTACAGCAAGATACGACCTTACCTGAACAAGGTCGCCCTCCCAGACCGACGGGGAATATGCAGCGCAGACATGTACGTGATTAGACCTAAATTCGAGAAAGCCAACAAATGGTTTTTGAAGGCCGTTTTGATGGGCGATGATTTTCTGACGTATGCGGCCTCATTTTCCAATCGAGCCAACATTCCGAAGCTGAACAGAAAACAAGTCGAAGCTTACAAGTTTTTCTGTCCATCTGTTGCAGATCAGGATGTATACGCGGAGCGCATAAAAACCATTGAGGATCAGGGGCGTCTTTTCCTCTCCGCCGGACGGCTGGCCGATGACCTCTTTTCATCTATCGAATCCCGCGCTTTTCGAGGGGAACTGTAGCCATGTCGCAGTTCGCCTTCCTCCAATCAGAATTTGCGCCGATCTTCGATTTGGCGCGGAAGGCGGAAATTGCGGCGCTGTCGGACCCGCGCGGCTCTTGCTTCCATGCCCGGCTCGCCTTGGAAAGCGCCGTCAAATGGCTCTACGCCAATGACCGTAACCTGCGCGCTCCCTACGACACGACACTGTCCGCCCTGATCCATGAGGGTTCGTTCCGCACGCTAGTCGGCAATGCCCTGGTCACCAAGGCGCGGCTGATCAAAGACCTGGGCAACAACGCGGTGCATGAGACCCGCGCCGTCCCCGCCCAGAACGCCCTCACCAGCGTGCGCGAGTTGTTCCACTTCAGTTACTGGCTTGTCCGCACTTACGCCCGGGGCGCGAAGCCCAGTGCGGCCCTGTCGTTCAGCGCCGACGCCCTGCCTCGCGCCGTGCAGGTGGAAGCCTCCACCCTCGCCAAACTGCAAGCGGCCGCTAAGGCCCACGAAGATGCAGCCAAGGCCCTCGCCGAGGAACAGGCGGCGCGGCTGCAAAGCGAAGCCAGCCGCGCGGCCTTAGACGCGGAGGTCAAACGGCTTCAGGCGGAGATCGCTGCCGTCAAACTGGCCAACCAGGCCGCGCCGGATACGCACGACTATAACGAAGCCGAAACCCGCGACGCCTTTATCGATCTGCTGCTGGCTGAAGCCGGCTGGCGCCTGGATCAACCGCGCGACCGCGAATATCCGGTCAAAGGGATGCCCAATAACACCGGCGAGGGTTTTGCCGACTACGTTCTCTGGGGCGACGACGGCAAACCTCTGGCGGTGATCGAGGCCAAGCGCACCAAGCGCGACCCGCATGAGGGTCAGCGCCAGGCGGAGCTTTACGCGAATTGCCTGGAAGCGGCGTTCGGCGCGCGGCCGCTGATTTTCTACACCAACGGTTATGAGCATTGGCTGTGGGACGACAAATACGCGCCGCCGCGCCAAGTCCATGGTTTCCTGAAAAAAGACGAGCTGGAGCTGTGGCGGCAACGGCAAACGAACCGCAAACCGCTGGCGGCGACGAGCATCGATAGCGCCATCGTTGAGCGCTACTACCAGACGCGCGCCATCCGCCGCGTCGGCGAAGCGTTCGAGAAGGACCGGCAGCGCAAGGCCCTGCTGGTCATGGCGACCGGATCGGGTAAGACCCGGACCGTGATCGCGCTGATCGACCAGCTGATGCGGGCGAACTGGGTGAAGCGCATCCTGTTCCTCGCGGACCGGGTGGCGCTGGTGAAGCAGGCGCACAATAACTTCAAGAAGCATCTGCCCAGCGCGCCCAGCGCGAATCTCATTCAGCAGCACGATCCCCGGATCAACGACCACAACGGCGCGCGCGTGTGCGTGGCGACCTACCCCACCATGATGGGGCTGATCGACGAGATGCAGAACGGCCAGCGCCGCTACGGCCCGGGGCATTTCGATCTGATCGTGATCGACGAAGCGCACCGGTCCGTCTATCGCAGGTACAGAGCCATCTTTGATTACTTCGACAGCTACCTCGTCGGCCTCACGGCAACGCCGCGCGACGAAATCGACCGCGACACCTATTCGCTGTTCGAACTGGAACGCGGGGTTCCGACCGACGCCTACGACCTCAGCGACGCCGTGGCCGACAAATTTCTGGTGTCACCCACAGCCATGTCGGTGCCGCTGAAGTTCCAGCGGCACGGCATCAAGTATGAGGAGCTGTCGCCCGAGGATCAGGAACAATGGGACTTGCTGGAATGGGAAGACAAACTTCCCGGGCGGGACATCGACCCCAGTGAAGTCAACAAGTGGCTGTTCAACGAGGACACGGTCGACAAGGTGCTGCAGCACCTGATGACCTACGGGCTGAAGGTGGACGAAGGCGACCGCCTGGGCAAAACCATCATCTTCGCCAAGAGCCACGACCACGCGGTGTTCATCGCGCGGCGGTTTGACGCCAACTATCCGCATCTGGCGGGGACGTTCGCGCGGGTGATCGACTTCCAGACGGACTATGTGCAATCGCTGATCGACGATTTCTCGATCGAGAACAAGCTGCCGCAGATCGCCATTTCGGTGGACATGCTGGACACCGGCATCGATGTGCCGGAGGTGCTGAACCTGGTGTTCTTCAAGATCGTGCGGTCCAAGACCAAATTCTGGCAGATGATCGGACGCGGCACGCGGCTGCGGCCGGACCTGTTTGGACCAGGACGCGACAAGACGCAGTTCCTGATTTTCGACTTCTGCCAGAACTTCGAGTTCTTCAACGAAAACCCGAAGACCGTGGACGGCAAGGTCGGCGTTTCTCTGGCGCAGCGCCTGTTCGCCGCGCGGGTGGAGCTTGCGGGCCTCATTCAGGACGCGCCGGAGGGCGAACGCGCCGAGAGCCTTGCCACCTTGAACACCGACTTGCGGCGGCGTCTGTTCGAGGAAGTGAGCGGGATGAGCCTCGACAACTTCCTGGTCCGCGCCAGACGGAGAGCCGTGGAGCATTTCCAGCGCCAAGACGCCTGGGCCGCGCTGTCCGCCGACGACCGGGAAGCGCTGAAGTCCGAGATCGCGGGGCTACCCACCGCGCTTGAGGACGAGGATATCGCGGCCAAGCAGTTCGACTATGTGATGCTGTCGGGCCAGCTGGCGCTGTTGAAGACCGACGCGGCCGGGCTGCTGGCGTGCAAGACCAAGGTGGTGGACGTGGCGGGTAAGCTCGAGCGCCTGTCCAACGTACCGATGGTTGCGGCGGAGATGGAGATCATCCTCGAGGTCAAGACCGAGGATTATTGGCGGCACGCGGACGCCTGGGCGCTGGAGCAGCTGCGGCGCCGGCTGCGCGGGTTGATCAAACTGATCGAACGCGAAGAGCGGGTGATCGTGTACACCAATTTCGAGGACGAGATTGGCGACGGGACGCCGGTGGGCCTCGCGGAGCCCGGCGTCGGGACCGATAAGGACCGCTTCCTTCGAAAAGTCCGCCACTTCCTGAAACAGCACGCGGATCACATCACCATCCAGAAGCTGCGCCGCAACGACCAACTGACCTCTCAGGACCTTGCGGAGCTGGAGCGCATTATGGTGTCCGAGGCGGTGGCATCCGAGCACGACCTTGAGCTTGTGCGCACGGAGCAAGGCGGCCTGGGGCTGTTCATTCGTTCGCTGGTGGGAATGGACCGTGAAGCGGTGAAGGCGGCCTTCGCGGGATTCCTGGGCGGGCGGAACCTCAACAGCAATCAGATCGAATTCATCAATCTGATCGTCGAGCATCTGACCGAACGCGGCATGATGCATCCGGGCCGCTTATACGAGAGCCCGTTCACGGATTACAATCAACAGGGCATCAGCGGCGTATTTTCGCAGGCGGATGTGCAGACGATTGTGCAGGTGCTGGGGGATGTGAAGCAGAGGGCGGCGGCGTAAAGGGCACTAGCGGATAGATTACTAAAGCAAAGTCAGGGTGGGAGGCCCTTTCCATGCAAGAGCAAGCATTCGATGCGTATATGGTTGCACGGAACTTGGCGGATCGAACCCGAGCGACGCGCGTCAACGCGCTGCGAAGGATTGAGCGTGCGTATCAATGCGATCTCGATCAAGAGTTCGAGGCAGATAGTCTCGCCCGGCTGCTCGGGGAATTGAAGTACACGGCGGCGGACGGGCGCGCCCGCAGACCAAATCCTTCACGGATTGAGATTGAACCTGATCGCGTACTGCCGCACCTGCGCTGGTACCGTAGTCACTTGATGGATTATGCGCGGTTTCGAGGTGGCGCGCCGATAGAAGATGATGCGGAGGTGGAATCGGCGACCACACCTGCGGGCGATGAAGAGTTGATCCAGGAATTCGTCGGAAGCACTTTTGCGCTAGAGCGCGATCTGCAGGCGGCACTACGGGCTAATTTGCATCAATTAGAAACAGGGCTTGTTGTCGCTGATGGCGGACGAGAACGACAAGTAGGCGCCGGCTTCATCGATATTCTCGCGCGTGACGCCTCAGGAACATTGACTGTAATCGAGCTGAAGTCGGAGACGGCTAAACCAGAAGCGCTCACTCAGATTCTCTCTTATATGGGATGTCTAGCGGAAGAGTCTGGGGAGCCGATCCGCGGCATTCTGGTTGCGGGGGATCACCACCCACGAATCCAGCATGCGGTGCGGGCAGTACCGAATGTGGCGCTGAAGAAATACCGCTTTCGATTTGAGTTTGAGTGATTGAAATCGAGGCCCGAAGATCTGAGCCCGCTGGTTGCCCGCTGCGCGCGGGGGTAAACGTCGAATCCCTTCCCGGAGGGCGCGAGAGCACCTGATGACAAGAGAAGAAGAGCCGATCCGCGCGGGCTATCCGCGCGTTGCGGAGGTTCAGGCCTGGCTGGAGAAAAATACGTATAAGCCGCCGCAGCCCTGCACTGTGACGCTGCATGGGTTCGAGGTGAACTGGGAGCGGATGCACGGGACGTTTTTGGCGTCATTCGGAGATGGGTCTGCGGCGCAGGCCTTCTCATTCTCAATGGGCGGCGCGGCCGGAGAGACGGAGATCTTCCTTCCGATGTTTCATTCGCCGCTGGGCGTGCCCGCGAGTTACCCGGCCATCGATCTCAACGAAGATATGCGCGCGGACATCTTCGCAGCGGTACGCCGGTTATTTCCCAAGGTAATGGCGTTCGGCCTGGACCGGGTGTTGGACCGGGAGGCGCTGGCGGAGACGCGGCGGAGGATAGAGAGCGGTTCGTTCGCTGTGGATGTGGGCCGGGGACTGCGGCGCTGACCACGGAAAAACAACAGAAAAGGGAAACCCCTGGATCCTGGGCTTCGCCCAGGATGACCGAAAACGTGAAAGCGATGGGTGCGCGCCTGGGTGGCGGCGACGGTAGCGAGCGGGCGCTAGCGGGATTCAACTGAGACGCCGCTTGCGCGCATGATTTCGAGAACGCGCGCGAAGGGAAGCGTGCCGGCGGCGTGCAGTTCGGCGGCAACCTGCGCGTGGGCGGAGGCGAGCGGACCGGCGAGGCGGGCGCGGGCGGCCTCGGCCATAGCGAGAAACTCGTCGCGCAGATCCGTCTCCCACACTTCGGCGCCGTCCGCGTCATCCTCGATGCCGGGCGTTTCGAGGTAGGTCCGTCCCATGAGGCCAAACTTTTCCGTTAGCAGCCAAAGGGCGAAGGCTTCGGGCTCGTCAGGCAGGGGAAATTCGTCCGGGTACGGCCAGTAATAACCCGGAGCGATGGACCCGCGGTCGCGCGCACGTTCATCGCCCGCGGCAAGTGCGAGAGCGCGCGGGGCGGCGTCGACGGTGACAAGCGCGTCGATGAAGGCGAGACGCGCGGCGCGCGAGGGCTCGCGCACGTAAGGGGCTTCGAACCACATATGGACGCGCGGACGCCAGGCGAGATAGCTGTGGCGGCCGACGGAAAGGAGCACGTCCGGCAGGGAGAAACCGAGGGCGGCGGCGGCGACGGCGTGTGCGGCTTCGTCCGCGGCCCTTGGTTGAGAGGGTTCTTCGCGCATTTTGGTTTCCTTTCGCCCTCCCCACCAGCAGGGGACCGGCGCGCGGCTGGCTCAACCCATCTCCGGCAGGTTCTTCACGGACCAGGCGTGGGCTTCGGCCTCCGTCTTGAAGGGACCCCAGGGCGGACAGCAGCGTGGGTCACAAAAGGGATAGATGTAATACCCGTCCGAGGGGACCGGCCCACCGCGGAAGTCTCCGCCCTCGCCGGCTTTCAAGAAGTGGATGTCGGGATCGCGGTAATAGTCTTCCACCATAAGTCCGGCGTTTGGGTCCGTGGGCGTGTCCTCGTAACCCACGCGTGTCAGGAATTCCTCGCAGATCGCGACCATGCGCACGTGCCGCACGATTTCGTTGCGGGTCAGGTCGGTCCAATCGTCGCCGGCGGCGGTGCGCATGCGCACTTCGATGTCGCCGGCCCTCATGCGTTCGAGGACCACTTCCGCGTCGCGCATGAGGCCATGGATACGCAGGTGCTCAGTGGACATGGCGGGTGGTCCGTGCAGGGGATGGGCGTGAAGCCGGGGCTCCGGCTCAGAATGACCGATTAAAAAAAACCGGCAATATCGAAAATGCGCCAGGCCCGGGTCCTGTCACGAGCCGCGCAGGCGGCGGATCACCACCAGGACGCCGAGGGCGGCGAAGAACAGCGCCGCACAGACCAGCAGAAAAATGAGTACGCCTTCGAGCCCAAAATTGCCGGCAACACCGAGGCCGATCATTTTAAAGAGAACGCCGACGACGTCGTCGAGCATGAGGCACCTCCCTTAACAGCGTCATCATACACAATGACGTCGCCTCGGATTGCCCACTCAGGCGGCCGAGACCGGGGCGTTTATAAAACGGAAAACCCCTGGATCCTGGGCCGATCGGCCCACGATGACCAAAAGGGAAAAGCGGACCTAACCGGGGCGACGGACCTTGTACGACACGTGTTTGCTGACTCGGCTGCGGGTGAGCGGACCCGTCACTGGCCGGTCGAACCAACGTTTATCGCGAGGGTCTGGATGGGAGGGGGCTGCGCCCCCGTCGGCCTCTTGCCCACCTTCTACCCTAGGCGGGCGAAGGTGGGGACAGAGCGTCTCAATCCGTAAACGGGCCGCAGAGCTGTCAAATAGGCTGCGGCCGCCGGTTACTTTTGAAGCGAGGCCATGGCTTTTTTGGCGAGAAGTTTCGCGCGCTCGGGACGCACGGACTCGCTCGAGGAGCCGACCGCGACGAGCGGATTTTCGTTCAGGACCAGCACCCGCGCATAAAGGCCGGCGGCCTCTTCAGCGCGGCCGGACTTCTTCAGCACGTAGGCAAGGTTCAGAAGCTTCATCGCGTCATTTGGGTCGGCCTGAAGACCGGCCCGCAATTCAGCTTCCGCCTGAGTCCAATTGCCGCCCGAGATCGCACCAAGCGCGAGCCCCTCGCTCTCCACCACGTCGCCGTCCGCCATCGCGGGCGCGGCAGTCATCATCATCGCAGCGGCACTGCACAACAGGAAAACACGTTTCATTTTTTTAAGTCCTCCACAAAAGACGAGAACTCAGTCTGCGCGCGCGGTCCCTGGGGTACAATTACTTTATGATGACGTCAGTGTGAAATTTTCATGACATTTGTGACTGCTCCGGAGGGGCGCAAAAAGCCAACTTCCTCCGGTTTTTCAGGCCTCGGGCCTCGCTGCCGCGCGCGGACACGGATCACCGCCCAGCTGCGTGAAGTGTCATATTGGCGGCAGCGGTTTGACCTAGCGCAAACGCGCGCCTCGCGCGAAGCCTGGCCGCCGCCTCAAAAGACAAAGCGCCGGAGCGGTTCAAACCGCTCCGGCGCTTGGCCGTTTGACCGTTTGGTCTTCGGTTAGAACTTGGCCGTCAAACCGAGCGAGAAGGTGCGGCCAAGCTGGTAGGTGTTGGTGTTGAAGCGCTTGCCGTTCGATTCCTGGTACTCGCGCGAGTCAGCGCCGTTCAGGTTGCGGGCTTCAAACGAACCGGTGAACTCCAGATCGCGGATCGTGAAGGTCTGCCGGTAGACGAAATCCACGCGCAGGCCCGGATCCGAAATGAGGTTGGGAAGGCTGAGGCTGCTCGAGCGCGCCGAAATGCGCTTGCTGGTGTAGGTCACGAGGACGGTCGCCTGCGAGTCGTTGGCGTCATCCTCATAGCCGAACTGCACATTCGCCAGGTGATCCGACTGGCCCTGCATACGTTCACCGCCCAGAATATAGTCGCTCGCTTTCGGGGTGGAACGAATGCCGGTGGTGTTCAGGACGATGACATCATCGGCCTTAACGCTCAGCTTCGACTTCGTATAGGTGTAGTTAGCCGCAACCAGCCAGCGTTTGCTGTCGATCCACTCCGCTCCGGAGGTGAGGTCGAAGTAGATCTTACCTTCAGCTTCCGCGCCGAACAGGTTGGCGCGCGGAGCGTTGTAGAAGGTCTGTTGGAAAGCCCCGTCGGAGCCCAGCACGGCCAAGGCTTCGACCGGCTTGTCCAACCGCTTAAAGAAGCCGCCCAAGGTGAAGTACTGGCCGCGGTCGTAGTAATGCTCGTACCGGACGTCCGCGTTATAGATCTCGGTGTCTTCGAGATACGGGTTACCCGTGAGAATGCGGTCGGTTTCCGTGTCGCGGTAGCGTTGGGGCGCAAGTTCGCGGAACTGGGGCCGGCCGATGGTCTTCGACGCGCCGGCGCGCAGCTGCTGATCTTCGGCGAAGTTCCACGTCAGCGTGCCCGCGGGCAGGAAGTATCCGCGAGAGATCTTGCGCGAGAAGAGGAAGTTCTGAGGACGGAAAATATCAAAGGTCTGGATCGTTTCTTCCGCATATTCATAGCGCCCGCCGAGGCTTGCGCGTACGAGCGGAACGATTTCAGAATCGACCTGCACGTAACCGGCCCGAACATCCAGTTTCGCGTCATATCGCGCGGCGTCGCCGGTGAGAGACGTGCCGGTGATTTCACGGAAAGCGATGATGTCATCGTTGATATTGCGGTCGGACACGAGGTGATCGATGCGCTCGGTGCCGTAGCGGGCCGGATCCCAGTTGCGTCCTTGATCATAGGTGAAGTCGCGGCGTGACGACGTACGGTCGTTGTTCTGCCAGGCGCCGCCGGCCATCAGCTGAGCTTGACGCAGGAAGCTGACATCCAGGTCGTAGGTGAGATCGAGGTTGGCTGAAGCGGAATCTTCGGTCAGCGACGAGAACGACACGAGCTGATTGGCGCCGGAGAGAAGCGCCGAGCGCTTGCCATCGGCCCGCAGGCCATAACGGTAATAACGTTCGTACGGGGCGTCGCGATTGGTGCGGGAGAACGTGCCGCGCCAATCGACCTTGATCTCGCCCAGCGTGTGTTTACCCGACAGCTGATTGAAATAGAGGTCACGCTCGAACCATTCCGTATTATAGACGTTGACGTTCGCGTTACCTTGCGACACCGGAGAGTTTTCCGTGATGCGCGCACGCTTGGAAGCGGAGCGGATCCATACGCCGGTATAGCGGACTTCGTTATCGTCGTTGAGCCACGACAAGCCGCCGAGACCGCTCCAACCCACGTCATTCTGCGTGGACCGGAATTTCGCATCGGTGGCAAGCACAAGGCCGCCAATATCGGGCACCGTCGTCTGACGCACCCCGTCGCGCGTCAGCCAGCTGTTGCGGTAGTTCAGAACGCCAACAACGCCGAAGCTGCTGCTGTCGGAGGTGAACGTGTGGCCGCCGGCCAGATCCAGACTGCCGCTGGGCGAGGTCTTCGCCGACTGGATGAGGTTGAGCGGCGCATTGTTGAACGACCGCGCGATCCCTTTGACCTCTTCGGCGGTCAGGCTTCCGGTCGAGCCGGTGGCGACCACGGGACGGGTCATGGCGAGTTCCCTGATGCCCGCAGGCAGCTTACGCGCGCTGTCGTCGAAGCCCAGGAAATCAGTATCCGAACCGTAATAGATCAGGCCGCGCTTTCCGGTCGTCGCGGTGTCGGCGCCGAGGCCGATCCCGACATTAAAATATGACGAGTCGGGAATTCCGACCGTGTTGAGGTCGATCACGCCGCCGCCGAATTCGCCGGGGTAACGCGCGGAATAGGTTTTCTGAACCGTCGTGCTGGCGAGAATCGACGCCGGGAAAAGGTCGAGCGGCACTACGCGTTGGAGGGGCTCGGGGCTCGGAAGCGGCGAACCGTTCAGCAGCGCTTGGGAATAACGCTCACCCAAGCCGCGGACGTACACAAAGCGCCCGCTGACCAGAGAAAGGCCGGTAACGCGGGTAAGCGCCGACGCGGCATTGTCATCACCCGATCGCTGCAAGTCTTCCGCCGTCAGGACGCTGACGACTTCCGGCGTATCGCGGATTTCATTGGGAATAAAGCGGCCCTGGACGATGATCTCTTCGGTGACATCGGCCGGTGCGGCGGCGGTTTGCGTCTGCGCGTAAAGGGGTTGCGCCGTGAACAGGGCGACGCCCCCGAGCAGCAGAGCTTTAAGTCTGCACGTGGTGACTTTCATTGTGAGTCGGCCTTTTTAGAAAGTGAAAAATGCGGGGCCGGCGGCGAAGCGATCGCTTCGCCGCCGGATGCAATTAGCAAGCGGTGCCGCCTGCGAGGCCGCATGTCCAACCTACGTACCAGTTGTCGCTCGTGCCGGAGACCGCACCGACATAGGCCACGTTCTGGAAGAACGAGGAGACGGACGTCGGGTTGGTCGCGACGCGCGCGCTTTCATTGCCGCCGTTGATGAACACCTGGCTGAAGGTCGGCGTATAGCCCGTGGCGGTGTTGTTGGTACCGGCGGTGAACACCTGCTGCGGGGCGTCGTTCTGATCATTGTCGTTGGCGCGGTACGGACCGGCACCGCATGAGAAGGCGACAGAGCGGAAAGACGGCGCCGGGGGCGCCATCGTCGAGGCGCCGTCGATATCGAGGCAGGGGATGCTGGTATTGGCCGAGTAGACGACGCCATTCAGGAAGTCGTATCCCGTGCCCGAGTTCAGCACGATGCCCTGATGCTGACGAGAATCGAAGGCCGTGGTGGCGAGGCCCTGGCGGCAGACGAAGTTGGAGATCTTCGGCGAGGAGCGCAGGAGCGGCAGGCCGCTGGCCGTGGAACCACCGGTCGAGGCCTCGAAGCAGCGGCTTTCTTCGGTCGGATTGTCCGAGAAGATGATCGCGAACTGGATGGCGCCAGTGAACCCTTCGTCGGTGTCCATACCGTCGTCGTCATACTGGTCGAGAACCATGTGACGCGCGTTCACGGTGCCGCCGAAGAATTCGATAGCGTCGTCCGCGGAGAGGTGCACCTGGACGTAGTCGATGGTGGTGCCGGACCCGACGCCACCGAAGGTGATGCCGTTCAACTCTTCGTTCGGCGCGACCTCGTAACCGGCTTCTTTCACCTGGACGTAGCGCAAGATGCCGCTGTTGTCGGTCGGCGCATTGCCGCCCCAGTTAATGGTCTGGATCGCTTCGAAACGGAATTCGCAGGCGGTCGGATTCGATGGGAAAGCCGTCACTGTGGTCGGGCAACGATTGATCGGCGCGCGGCCGGCGATCACGAGACCGCCCCACTGACCGCTCAACTCGGAGCCGCCGTTCAAGTCGTTCAGGCTCGTGAAGATAATCGGCCGCGACGCGGTGCCGTCGGCGATAATACGCGACCCGCGGTTGACCACGAGGTATTCGGCGACTCCGCCGAAGATCGTGACGCCCGGCTCGACCGTCAGAACGCCCGACTGTGCGCCAGCGCGCGGCGCCTGGGCATCTGAGCCTTGGTCCTGGCCTACTTCCACCTTGCCGTCGATGCGGTAGGCGGTGCCGGGGCGATACGGGATGGTCAGGTTGCCAAGGACGGTACGCGGGATGCCGCAGGAGCGAAGGGTGTTGTTCGCGACGGTGCCGAGGTTGTTGAACCCGGTCGGACAGTCGGCGGAAGCGCCGCCACTGCCACCCGTGCCGCCGGTACCGCCCGTGCCGCCGGTGCCGCCGGAGGCGAACTGACCCTCTCCCGGGGACTCGATGTCATCAGCGTTGTTGCAGCCCGCAAGGGCCACGGCCAGCAGCGCCGTCAGCGCGATCGGTTTCAGAATGTTTCTCATTGAATTGGTCCCCACGATAATGGTCAGAGGCGGAAAGGCGGTACTGGTTGCCGACCAGACCGGCCACAACCGAACGGCGGGACCCTAATCACGCAGTATGACGGTTTACTTGGCGGTTTTTTGAAAGTGATGTGACAATTGCCCGCACCTGCAGGCCGTTCAGCGCGCAAGCGCAACCTGTCCCCGCGGCGCCAAGCCGCGCGGTGGTGTGAAGCACAATCGGCGGCCGCGGCCGCCGATAAGGCCGATCCAATTCAACCGCCCGGGCTGAACAGGACTTCGGTCACGCGGCGCGCGCCGTCCACGCGCTCCAACTGCACGACGACGTCAATGACGCGGGAGACATAGGTCTTCACCTTATCCCATCCCAGGTCGACGCCCGAGGTGAGAGCAAGCAGCGCAATCTGGTCGAGAGCGCCCGCAGGCGTATCGGCGTGTACCGTGGTCAAGGACCCGGGATGGCCGCTGTTGACCGCGCGCAGGAAGGCAAAGGCTTCCTTGCCGCGCAATTCCCCCAGGAGAATGCGGTCGGGCCTCAGACGCAGCGCCGCCGCGAGCAGACTATCGGCGTCGACCTTCGCCTCACCGAGTTCACCGCGCACTGCGACAAGACCGACACTATTGGGATGATCCAACCGCACTTCGGGCGCGTCCTCGATAACGACAAGGCGTTCGCCATGATCGATTTCCTTGACCAGCGCATTCAACAACGTGGTCTTACCGGTGCCGGTCCCCCCGGAGATGACGATGGTTTTGCGCCGTTTCACCGCTTCCCGTAGAAACGGGATTAAGTCGCCGGCATCAAGAAGCGCGGTGAGTTCCGCGTCGGCGGCCGCCTGACGCGCCGCATCCGTCCGGTGAGCGGCCTCGAACAACCCATCGCGCCCCAGATCGTTCATGGTCAGGTCCGAGAGCATGTGTTTGCGGACCGCCATCGCGAGGGATTTGCGCGTCGCCGGCGGCGCAACGATCTGCACGCGCGCGCCGTCCGGCAGCGTGGCCGAGAGCAGCGGCTGCTCGCGGTTGACGCCCTGGCTGCTGGCCGCCGCGATCTGACGGGCCAGCCGCTGCAGCGCCTGTTCGGTCAAATCGGGAGCAAGCTCGCGCTTCATCCCACCGCCGGCCGTCTCGATCCACACTTCACCAGGCTTATTAATCAGGAGATCCGTGACGTCGGGGCGCATCAGCCACGGCGCCAACGGCGCAAGGTAGGCGTTGAGATAGACGTTCCCCGTCATGGCGGTTGCGCTCATGGCCAGCGAACTCATTGCACCACGTTGGAGAAATCGAGATCGCGGGCGACAAATACCTGCACCGGCGCGCCTTGCGGGACGCGGATGGTGACAGGAATATCGATCTGGCGCTGGAGGGCGATCTCGGCCACCCGATTTGCTTGCCCGGGGGACGCGATGATCAGACTGGTGTTGTTGCCCGAGCCCAGCGCGGCGGGGATCCCCGCATCAACCACCGAAAGAAGGATGGCGGCGCCGAAGCGGCGGAAGAAGTGCGTATCCACCTCACCGTCGAGGCCGCCGCGGCCCAGGCGGTCGGTGGCGGGTGAACCGATATCGACCGCGACGCCGGCCGGCGTGATCACACGCGACCAAATCACGAACGCGCGCGACTGCCCTTCGGCGACAGCGCTCTTGTACTGACCGATGAGGGCCGAGCCGCGCGGGATGAGCGTGCGGGCACCGTCGAAACTTTTGACGTCGCGGCTCACCACGCCGCGCACGGAGCCCGGCAGGTCGGAATCGAGGGCGGTTTCGAGCACGGCGGGAATGATCGTGCCTTGCGCCACGACATGGGTGACATTGGCCAGGCGGTAAGCTTGCGTGGAATCAGCGGCGGCGCCGGAGATGCGGGCGGCAAACCGTTCATCGGCGGACATTCGATTGTCTTCCCCTGCGGCCGCCGGAGCGGCGGCGGCGGCTTGCCCCGCAGCGGGCGCGGCTTGCGCGACCTGCACGGGCGCAGTCCCGGCAGCGGCATCATAAATGACGGCCGGCGCGCGCAGATTGGCGTCGTACGGATCGGGCGCGGCAACGACCGGCGGCTGCGGGGCTTGAACAACCGCCTGAACAGGTTCCGGCGCGGGCGGCGGCGGCGGCGCGAGTTCGATCGGCGGCGCAGCCACCGGCGCGGGCGTCGCGGCCTCGGCGACCTGATCGCGGCCCTTGGACAAACCGCTGAACACCGTCACACCCAGGACAACGGCGCCGACAAGGCCCAGGGGCATTACCCACGGGTTCTCGGCGCGCGGCACGCGCGGGATGACTTTTGCAGCTCTTGCGAAAACTTCGCTCACTTCGGACGGGTCCGGTTTCTTTTTCATTGGCGGCTCCACCAGGATTTCTTAGGCCGTTCCTTGAGGGTGCTGGGTTCCGGCGCGGGATATGCGTCGTTGAAAATTGTCGTCACTTCGGTTCCGCGGCGCAGGACGAAGGATTTGGCGATGCGATCGACCACGACCAGCCCATCACGCTGGCGCGCGTTGATGACCGCTTCCTGTCCATCAGGGTCGACGGCATAAATCGCGGGCATGTCTTCCTGCATCTTGAAGTCGAAATAGGTTTGCTCGCCGTCGTCGAATACCCGCACCGGGAGGGTATGGATCGAGCCCGTGTAGCTGTAAGCGACGTTGCGTTCCTTGGGCTTCTCCGGCTCCGGCGGCGGCGGCGGAGCAACGACAGCGAAAGCCGGGGCGGGATATACAAAGCGGACGCTGACCAATGGAACCTGCTTGCGCGATTTCTGTTGGCTGGAAAGCTGGAAGTAATAGCTGCGCAGATTCGTGAGCACGGTCATGTTGGTCTCGGGACTATCTGACATCGGCTTGAGGAAGAAAATGTTTCCGCGCCGGTTCGGCGTGACCTGCCAGGACATCGAATCGCCGATAGCGATGCTTTCGATGCGCTCGGCCGATCCCAGTTCGACGGACATCTGATAGCCAAGCGTCGCCTTGAGTTCGACCACTTGTTCGGGATCGTAATCCACGATGTGGATGCGGGAATCGCCGGGGCCCGGGCGCGGCGTGACCGCATCGGCTGGGACAGCGGCAAAAAGCAAAACGAAAGCAAGGATCGCTGGCAAAGGACGTTTCATTTGGCAACTCCCGCGCGGCGCGGCGTGAAGGAAGCGGGGCGATACGCGTCTCCCAAACGGGGGGCGCTGGCAACCACCGTCGAGGCGGCTGCAACCCGGACAACGGCAGGCGCATTGCCGGCCGCAGAGACGGCGCGTGCCGCCGATTGAGCGCTGTCGCGTTGAAGATCGAAGGCAAGACGCTCGGCGCGCGTCGGCGTGGGCCCGATCGAGGCCGCGCCGGCGCCTACGGCGGTGGCGCGCAGCGGCGCGGGCGCGCGCCCCTGGGACGGCAAGCGGAAACCAAACGCCATCACACAGGCGCCGAGGACGAGCGCGCCCTGACCAAAGGCGAATACAAAGATCAGCGATGCGAGGCTCGTGGCCGTCTGGGGATCGATCTCGTCGGCGCGCTGCCGGGCCGCGATCTCGAGCCAAGGTTGGATGACGGCCAGCATCAAGACAATGAGCAGCCATCCGACCATTTGGATGAGTGCGGCGGCGGTGAGCGCCCTCACCCACCCGACAAAAAGCCCCCGCGCGGCGCGAATGAGAAATAGGGCAATGAAAACGGGCCCGATCGCCGTGAGCACGCCGATGGCGAGCATCGCGGCCGAGATCACGCCGGCGCTCATCACGAACAGCACCGTCGTCGCGGTGGTAATCGACTGCGCCGCCGAAGCTTCAGCGCTGGAATAGGTGCGGGCCGCGGGGCCGGCCTTTTTCCCGAGCGATTCGGCGATCCGGCCGAGTTCGTCATAGGTGATCTGCAGGCCGTCGACCGGCGCGGACGCAAGCGACGCGCGCTTATCTTGCAGCGGCGCGGACACGACCGCGGCGATTTCCTTCGGCACCCGGCCGGCGACATCGAACACAAGAGTCTGAAAGTTCGCCCAGTTCGTGACCAGCGCGAGAATCGCGCCGACCTTTAACGCCATCACCGGCGCATCGGAAAGGCGTATATCGCCGCGCGCGAACAGCATGCGGTAGCCGACAATGGCAACATAGATGGTGAGCAGCGCCGTGAGCGCGGTCTGGAAAATGCCCGAGCCGGAGGTCAGCGCCGAATACCCAACCTCGGCGTAATTGCGGGTTTCACAATCCACGGCGGCGAGAACGCCGCGGATCACGCCGTCGTCGACCAGGGCGCGACAGGCGGCGGTCATGCCGCGCTCCTGCCTTCGATAAAGTGCATGAGCCAGGCCTCCGGCGCATTGCCCACCTGTTCCCGCAACGCATCGAGGCGGCGCACGGTGCGTTCGGTGCCCGCCAACACGGCGAGTTCGCCCTTGAAGCCGGAAAGATCCAGCTTCGCGACGACGCTGTGGTCGCCGCGTTTGACGAGGAAACAGCGCGACGTGTCGGGCAAGGTGCGCACGACGTCGAATTCGTGCTCGGTGAGACCGAAGCCATCGACGTAGTCGCGCGCCTTCGCGCGTGCGTTGGGGAAGAACACCTGGGTGGCGGCCTGTTCGATGATCGCCGAAGCGATCCGGCTGTCCAAAGCGTCGGACGCGCTCTGCGTACAAAATCCAACCACGCCGTTGCGCTTACGGATTGTCTTTTCCCAGTCCTTGATGCGGCGTACGAAGACAGGATCGTCCAGGGCTTTCCAGCCCTCGTCGACCACGATAATGGCGGGGTTGCCGTCCAGGCGCTGTTCAACGCGGTGGAACAGATACATCATCGCAGGCGTGCGCACGATCGGACTGTCAAGCAGGCGCGTCATATCGAATCCGAGGATACGCGCGTCGACATCGAGATGGTCCGCGGCATTGTCGAATAACCAGGCATGATCTCCGCCGTCGCACCATGCGGACAGGCGCGCGGAAAGATCGCCGCTGGTCGGACGGCGCGCACCGCGGAACAGCTCACGCAGGTAACGCAGGCGGCGGTGTGCAATCGGCTGGGCGTAGTTGGCATCGACCGCATCGGCGATCATGGCGCGATCTTCGGCATCCAATTCGCCGCCTTCGGCCGTGAGGAGTTGGGCAATCCAATCAACGAGGAACGCGCGGTTCTGCGGGCTTTCCGGCAGAGCCAGCGGGTTGAACCCGGTTGGTTCGCCGGGCGAAAGCACGTCGTAGCGCCCGCGTGCGGCGCGGATAAAGGGCTCGGCGCCGCGGTCCTTGTCAAAATACACGATGCGCGGCTTGAGACGTTCGGCCTGCGCGAGCAGAAACGTGAGCAGCACCGTCTTACCGGAGCCGGAAGGCCCGATGACCGTGAAGTTGCCCAAGTCGCCATTGTGGAAATTGAAATGGTATGGACCGTAGGCCGTGGTCTCGAGCACCGCGATGGCCGGCCCCCAGTGGTTGTCTTTTTCCTGGCCGGTCGGATGATTATGGAAGCTCGCGAGCCCCGCGAAATTGCTGGCCGAGATCAGCGCCGACCGCGCGATATATTTCATGTTCCCGGGGAACTGCGCCCAGAACCCGGGTTCGAGGTTCACTTCCTCGCGCACGGCAATGGCCCCGACTTCCGCGAGCGCGCCCTGAACGTCGGCGACGCCGGCATCGAGTTGCTCCAGCGTCTCTGCCCGGGCCATAATGGTGAGATGATGTTCGCCGTAGGATTGCCTTCCGGCCCCAACGTCGTCGCGCGCTTGGGCAAGCTCGTTGCGCAGCGAATAGGCGTCATCGTCGGCGGCGCGCAGCCGGCGCATGGCAAGGCCCATGCGGTCCAGCGCCGCCTGACGGTCGACGAACGCGAAACTTTCGGTCAGCACGAGTTCCATGGGAAGGCGCAAGACGCCGTCCAGGAGGCCGGGCGCGGTGCGCGCTGGATAATCTTTCAATGAAACGATCGCGCCGAAGCTGGACGGGCCCGCACCGCCCTTCATCTCGATCGCATCCATTCCGAAGCTGATTCGCCGCGTCGCGATGGCTTCGCTGAGGTCCCCGGTCGGGGCCAGCGTCGGACGCAACTCGCCGTTCAGCAGCACGCCGAGAAATTCCGCCGGCTCGGAGCGGAGCACGCCGCCGGGGCCGTCGTACAGGGTCAGCGGACGCACGCCGTACGGCGTCAGCGCCGCGACGAAGGCATCGCGAATGGCGTAGAGATGACGAACGTCACGATCCAGGTCGGCTTGGCGCAGCCGAGAACCCTTCATCATTTTTTGAAGGAAACCGGCGCCGCCCTGGAGCGGACGCAAGACCAGAGAAAGGAAGATGTCGTTGACGTAAAGGTTGCGCGCGGCGAGCTGATCGCGCCATTGGGAATCGATGCGCGCACAAAACGCGTCTTCGGGCGCGGGCGGGAATGAAGGCGTCACGCGCCGGCGCACGACGTGGTGATAAATGCTGAGCCGCGAGCTGGCCGCGCCGCGCAAAACCGTTTCGCGAATTGCTTTGCGGTAGTTGAGCTCCTCGTCCGGCGCCGTCTCGAAGGGGAACCCCGCGAGATGGAGCGTTTGAACGAGATTGCCGTCTCGCGTACGCAAGGTGGCCGCATCGACATGGCCCACATAGGGCAGCCGGCTTCCCACCGACACCTCTCGGGGAGCAAGGACGGTCGCCGCGCCGGTCGTGAAAATCTTCCCGCTCATGGCCTATACGAATTTCCGCCCCAAAAACCGAAATTGCGCACACGAGGACAGGTGCGCAACTTGGTGATCCACAGATCGAAGAAACGCGGTTCACGCAGGCATCCGACATACCCGACTGCATGCAAAAGGACCGCGATCAATAGCGACCAGAACGAGCCAGTAATCAGAAACGCCTCGACGGTGACAATCAGATTGAAAACGGCGAATGCGTAGGTGACCCCGCCGATCATCTGAGGTCGCGTCAGTGCCGCAAAGACGGGGTCTGCAGCGAGGCGGCTCATGGCCTAGTGAAGCCCCTGCGCGAGTTGCCGGATACCGGCGACGATCGACACCGCGCCGAAAATGATGAAAGCACCGACGACGACCATGAGGCCGCGGCGCCACTCCAAGCGGCCGGTCAACATCATGTAGCCGACGACCGCCACCGCGATGACCGCGGCAGACGTCGCGAGATTGCCGAGCAGCGTGCCCTGGACCCACTGCAGTGCGGCAAGGAGCGGTGAAGACCCTTGCGGGTCGGCGCCAACCTGGGCGAATGCAGGCGACGCAAGCGCGGCGAAGATGGACGCCAGAAGCGGTAAACGTATCCGTCTCATTGTGTAGAGCCCCGAGAAGGAGTTTATGTTTGCGAGCGCCCCGCGATGAGCCGCACACACGGCGTACTCTCGACAAAGGCGCCTCACGCGCAGGCAAACTGCCAGGAATGGCCGAAGTTTGTCGGTGAACATTTCATGACAAAAAAAAATCGTATGCTGCGACATTGGGTTCTTTCCAAGACGTGCAGCGAAGCCAAGTTTCGTCGGTCAATCCAGCGGCGTGTCACCGGCCGCCGGAGCGATTTAGGCAGCAGCGATGGGGCTCGCCGCATTTCGCGGCCGTTCTCTCCAAGTCACGGACGCGGCCAACTTTTTTCCATTCACCAATCCATATGTCAGCCTGAAGAACGCGCCGATCCATTCGCCTCACCGATCATAGTCACTAAAACATCACAAAAATTGTCGTGACCAAGACGCGCAAAATTGAAATAGGATGACTCCTGTATTGGCCGCACCGTTCCCGCCAGCGCATGCAAAGTTGGATCGCCGAAACGCCGCCGCTTCACGGACGGATCGACGGCCCGGAAACGAGGTTTGCCTATTCGCGGGTTCCCACCAATCGAGTGATGGGGAATCGTCAGCAACCGCCTCACGAACACTCATGCATCCTCGGCGCGACGCGCCAAGGATGGCCAAACAAAAGGATTCAAGAGTGAGCGCTTAACGCGGTTGGGGTTTAGCCGCGGCGCCGCCCGCCGGAGCGCGCGGCCACCGGGGTCGGAGCGACCGGCTGATCGACGGTGGAGTTCGACTGCTTACGAGCCGTGAGTTCTTCCGTGAGCGCGACCGCGCGGCGCGAGTCCATTGCCGCGAGGATCGGGCCTACTTTGGCGTCTTTGATTTTCTGAACGACGCCGACCAGGATCGGCATTTCGAGCGTATCAACGATCTTCGCGCTTTCGCCGGCGATGACGCAGAAGGCGGATAGCGGGTGAGAGTGTGCCGGTTACGCCGCGACCGCCGGGTTCAGGAGCTCCTTCAAAGCCGCGTCGACCTGTTCGGGCGAATAGGGTTTGCGGATACATCCTGCGCCGTCGACGAATTTCTCGCGCACGCTGCGGATCAGTTGATGACCGGTGGTGTAGAGGATGCGCAGGCTCGGCCGCAGCTTCGCCGCCTCGGTGGCGACATCACAGCCGCCATGGACGTGTTCCTTCAGATAGATGTCGGTGAAAAGCACATCGATGTGCTGGGGCGAGCGCAGGATCTCAAGCGCGCCCTCCACGTCACCCGCCGTCAACGTCTCATAGCCGAACTCGTTGAGCGAGAACTCGGTGAGGCCCCGCATTGCGACGTCGTCCTCAACTATCAAGATCACAGTCATGAAAGTCTCTCCGCTTTTGAGCGCCTTCGAACCCATCAACGCCAGGGCGGCTTTACGAAAAAGCGGCAGGAATGCGGCAAGCCCTTCATTTCAAACATTCTTTCGCGGCGCACGCATCTTTTTTCCACAGCCCGCGTTCAACAGGTGAATCCGCGTGCGTATGTTTTGATGGTGAAGCCGTGTTCGAAACTTTGATCCAAGCCGCCGCTATATTCAGCGTCTGCCTTAGCCTCTTCGTTTGCTCCGCCTACCTGCCATCGTCGATCCGCCTCTGACAGGGCGGCTTTCGCGCACGCCACCGTTGCGCTCACTTAAACGCGTGCAAGGCGCAGTAAGTTCCCGCGCGCGGAGCAAAGCATGGCTGAAAAGCGGGCCTTCGCCCGCAGGTCAAACAACACCAATAAAAAGAAGCGGAGTCTAAAAGCCCTACAGCCGCTTTAACGCGGCTGCGGCTTGGCAGCCGCGCCGCCGGCCCGTGCGGCAACCGGGGTCGGCGCCGGTTGATCCGCCACGGCGCTGAGCTGCTTGCGGGCCGTGAGCTCTTCGGTCAGCGCGACCGCGCGGCGGGAGTCCATGGCCGCGAGAATCGGAGCGACTTTGGCGTCTTTCATCTTCTGGACGACGCCGACCAGGATCGGCATTTCAAGCGTATCGAAGATGCGCGCCGCATCCTTCGGCTTCATGACGCTGTAGACGCGGACGAGCTGGTCGATCTCTTCCTGCTTCTCGGCGTCGTACTGCTTGAGCAAACCTTGGATGTTCTTCTCGAGATCCTGAAGCTGGGCGATCTTGCCTTCGATGCGCGCTTCGGCGGCTTTCAGGAGACCATCTTTTGCTTCGACTTCGCGTTCGCGGCGCTCGATGACTTCACGGCGCTCGGCAAGACGTTGCAGGGTATCGATTTCGGATTTGGTCAGGTTCGCCGGATCGAAATTAAGCATCGACGGCGGGCCGCCTTCGGCAGGCGCGGCGCCTTCAGCGGGCGCGGCGGCGCCATCGGCAGGGGCCGCAGCGGGCGCGGCTCCGGCGGCGGCGGGCGCCGGGACGGCCGGCGCCGGCGGAGCGGCGGGCTTCGCGGCGTTGTTCGGCGCGGCGGCTTGCGCGAACGCGGCCGATTGCTCCATCACAAAAGACACCAAGCGCGTTTCGCCGGCGACTTCCTTGACGATGACTTGAAGCTTGAACCCCAGCATGCCGACGGCCGCGAGGATCAGCACCGGCAACAGGCGGAAGGACGGCGCCTTGCCCAACCGCGTTGCCATGCCACCGGGCATCGCACCGTTCGCCGGGTCGCGCATATTGCGCGGACGCATCCGGGGCGACATGTCGTAGGGGTGCTGGTTCATTGGCCTAAATTACCGCGCGGACTGAAGGGCCTTCAAGAGTTCACGCTCGGCTTCCGAACGCTCCTCTTCCAGGCTCTGCTGTTCGGGGCGAGCGGCGCGCTCGAACTGGCTTTCCAACGTGCGCTTGGGGCGCGGGAAACCGGCGGCGGCGGCGGGCGCGGGAGCGGCCTGCGCGGCACGGCCGGGCACGCCGGCTTCAGCGCGCGCCGCGCCAAGCGCGGAGCGCAGATCGGCGGCTGTTTCTTCAAATCCGGCAACAGTATGGGCGAGGGTGCCGGCCGCGGGCGCGGCGGAACGCGGGGCGGCATCGGCGTAGGTCGCGCGGGCACCCGGAGCTGTTACTGCCTGGACCTGGGCGACATTGGACACACCTTCACTGCGCGCGACACGCACGGCGCCTTCGAGACGGCCGGCGAGTTCTTCAGCGCGTTCGATCATGAACGCGAGATCGTCGCGCAGGGTCTGGGCCTTCTCGACCCGGTCCTTGAGCGACAGGTTAGCCTCGGTCGTGGCCTTCTTGAGTTTCGGGATGCCGGCTTCCGCGCGCATCGTCGCTTCGTTGAAGCTGTTGACCACCTTGGACAATTCGTCGCGCGACTTGCGCAGCGCGGTCAGACGGCGGTTCAGGATGACGGCATAAACGATCGTCGGGACGAGCAGCAGGATAACGACAATGTCGAGGATGGAATCAGTCGTCATGGCTCTCTCCCGAAGGGGTCTCGCTTATTATATCGGCTTCAGGAGGGAATTTCGCACCGCGGGCCATAAATATTGGTTAACTGGCCCGGCAATTTTTTCCGGCCCGCGCTTTTTATGGGTGGCGCTTGGCCTTATCCGAAAACCGGGGGCCACTTTTCGGGGCCAAGCGCCAGGGCCATAAATATTGGTTAACTGGCCCGGCAATTTTTTCCGGCCCGCGCTTTTTATTGATGGCGCTTGGCCTTATCCGAAAACCGGGGGCCACTTTTCGGGGCCAAGCGCCAGGGCCATAAATATTGGTTAATTGGCCCGGCAATTTTTTCCGGCACGCGCTTTTTTATTGATGGCGCTTGGCCTTATCCGAAAACCGGGGGCCACGCGCTGGGGCCATAAAAGATGGTTAACAGCGGTAAGAATCGCCAGGAGCTGCCGATTATTTCCACCCCTGAAATAGGAAGGAAATAGAAGGGTTAAGCCGAAGCGCCCTTGTCTTTATTGATGCTCAGCCGGCGATGATCAACTCGGATGGCAATATTATTACCCCGGCGGCCCATCTTCCCCACGAACATCGGCTGATCGCCGCAGCGCAGGATCACGGGGGATTCCGGCGTCGCGTTCAGGAGGAGCTTCGAGCCTACCTTCATATCGAGGACGCGGGACAACGGCAGGACCTGGGTATCGAGGACCGCTTCCAACGGTACTTCGGTAAACCACATTTCCTCGGCCAAGTGCGTTTCCCAAATCGAGTCACGGCCGAACCTTTCCCCCATGAACATCTGGAGCAGAAGTTCGCGGACCGGTTCGAGGGTCGCGAAGGGGATCAGAATTTCAAGACGCCCGCCGCGATCTTCCATGTCGATGCGCAGGCGCGCGACGATGGCGGCGTTGGACGGCTGGGAAATGGTTGCGAAACGCGGATTGGTCTCCAGGCGGTCGAAACGGAAGGTGACCGGGGAGAGCGGATCGAACGCGGCCGACAGGTCAGCGAGCACGACGTGGATCATACGCTCGACCAGCGTGCGTTCGATGGTGGTGTAAGGACGGCCTTCCACGCGCATCGCCGCGGTGCCGCGGCGGCCGCCGAGCAGCACGTCGACGATCGAATAAATCATCGAGCTGTCGACGGTCATGAGGCCGAAGTTATCCCATTCTTCCGCCTTGAAGACGGTGAGCATGGCCGGCAGCGGGATCGAGTTCAGATAGTCGCCGAAACGCTGCGAGAGAATGTCGTCCAGCGAGACTTCGACGTTATCCGACGTGAAGTTACGCAAGGAGGTGGTCATCATGCGCACAAGACGGTCGAACACGACTTCCAGCATGGGAAGTCGTTCGTAGGACACGAGTGCGGAATTGAGGATCGCCTGGATCCCGGCGCGGTCGGAGCCTTCGTCGGAGGCTTCGTCGAAGCCGAGCAAGCTGTCGATTTCGTCCTGGTTCAGGACGCGCGTGGACTCGCCGCGGCCGCCGCCGCCCATGAAATCATCGGCGCCTTCATCGGCGCCGCCGAGCATAGCTTCCCATTCCGCCGCCATCGCATCGGCGTCGGCGTCGCCGCCCGGTTTGGCGGGCGCGTCCGTTTTCGCATCCGCCAATGCGGCGGCGAGTTCGTCGGGTTCACTAGGAGACATTTACGAACCTATTGGGTCGCTAATCTTTTACGGTACGCGGCTTCTTTTAATTTGCGCGCCTTCGCGCGCGGGGACTCATTTACGAACCTTCTGGTTCGCACGCTAACGATGTACTTACTGAACGATCATGTCTTTAAAGAGCACGTCCTTCACCTGCGACGGACGCACGGCGGCGTTGACGCGGTTGAGCAGCTCTTCACGCAGACGGTACATACCGGCGGCGCCCTGCAAATCCTCAAGGCGAAGCTCACGCAAGTAGACCTGGAAATTATCGACGATGCGCGGCAGCACGTTATCAATGCGCGCGATATCGGCTTCGCTGGTGAGCTCCAAGCTCACTTTGATCTTCAAGAAGTTACGCGTGCGGCCGGCGGTGTTGATGTTCACCAGCATCTCGGGCATTTCGTAGAAGACGGCGCCGACGCCGCCCTCAGCCGACGCGGCCGCGCCTTCGGCGGGCTTCGCATGATCTTCGGCGGCCGGCGCGGCGTGTTCGCCTTCGGCCGGCGCTGCAGCCTGTTCCTCGGAAGCGGCTTCGCCCGTGATCATCGCGACCAACGGATCGGCAAGGCCGGTGAAATAAGCCGCCGCGGCGCCGCCGAGCACGAGCACGATCGGCAGCACGACCATGAGCAGCAGCTTCTTTTTGCCGCCGCCGCCGCCGCCTTCGAATTCAGGCTCGTCGCCTTCGAAATCCTGTTCTTCAGCCATGGTCTTTAGTCCTTGCGCGAAGCGCACATTGCGACCCGACTCAGAGTACGGGCCTTTCCTAGGTCTCAGAAACCTACCGGTCCGGGGTTAACAATATATTGAGTCGGATCAAAGCGAACGCGGGTGATGCATTACAAATGCCGCGTCACCCTGGGCGAAAGCCCAGGGTCCAGGGTTATCCTCACCTTGCCGTGCATTAAGCGCTGGCACTCGCTGCATATATAAGGCCAAGCAACCCTGGACCCTGGGGCAAGCCCCAGGGTGACGCGCAGAGTGCGCCTCGCGGCAGTTTTTGCCGTTCAGGGGCGGCAAAAGAGAGTCTTTGCCGGGCGCGCGCGCCCTCAGCAACTTCGCAAACGCTTGATTTTCATCAGAAAACCACTCTGGCACGGCATGTGCATTAGATGGGCCAATCACTCAGCGCAAAAGCGCGGGAAAAGGCCATGGATAATACGACATATATCGCGCTGTCGCGGCAGCAGGCGCTTTGGAACCAGTTGTCGGTCGTCGCGAACAACCTCGCGAACGTCAATACGACCGGCTTCAAGGGCACCGACGTCCTGTTCACACAGTATATCGAGCGCGTGAAGCAAGACGACCGCACGTTCGAAGACAAGGTGGCGTTCACCCACGACTTTGGTCTGGTGCGTAACCTGGCGCAAGGCGCCTTCAACTATACGGGCAACATCTTCGACCTCGCGATCCAGGGCGACGGCTACTTCGCGCTGCAGGATCAGAATGGCGACGTCCGTTACACCCGCGCCGGCAACCTGACGGTCAACGGCGAAGGCCAGCTCGTCACCCAGGACAACCGCCCGGTGCTCGGCACCAATGACGCCCCGATCACCATCCCGCGCGATGTCGGCGAGATCCTCGTGCAGGGCGACGGCTCGATCATCAACCAGAAGACCGCGGAATCCATCGGCCAGATCAAGATCGTGCGCTTCGACGACGAGCGCCTCTTGAAGCAAGTCGACGGCACCTCGTTCGTCACGATTCCCGGCCAGCAGGAAATCGTGATGCCGAACCCGAAGATCGCGCAGGGCGTGCTGGAAGATTCCAACGTGAACGGCATCAGCGAAATGACCCGTCTGATCGCCCTCAACCGCACTTACCAAGACGTGACCCGGATGGTGGAACAAGAGCACGAGCGGAAGCGCAAAGCGTCCGACCTCTTCGCCCGCCAGACCAGCGCTTAAGGAGATAAGATCATGAGTATCCGCGCTCTTAGTATCGCCGCGACCGGTATGCTTGCACAGCAGACCAACGTGGAAGTTATCTCGAACAACATCGCGAACATGAACACGACGGCGTACTCGCGCCGCCGGGCCGAGTTCAACGATCTCTTGTATCAGGATCTGCGCCGTGTCGGGTCGACATCCTCCGACGCAGGAACAATCGTCCCCGCGGGCGTGCAGCTCGGCCTCGGCGTGAAGACCGCAGCCGTGTACCGCATCGCGGAGCAAGGTTCGCTGCTCTCGACCGACAACAGCCTCGACATCGCCATCCAGGGCAAAGGCTACTTCCAAGTCCAGTTGCCGGACGGCACGCAGGCTTATACGCGTGACGGTTCGTTCCAGCTTTCGCCCACAGGCGAAGTCGTGACGCACAACGGCTTTCTGGTGACGGGCCTCGGCGCGATCCCGGTGGACGCGACGTCGATCTCGATCAATCCGCAAGGCCAGATGTTCTACACGCAGGACGGCGTGGTTGCGCCGGCCCAGGCCGGACAGCTTCAGCTGGCCACCTTCGCCAACGACGCCGGTCTCGAAGCGACGGGTGACAACCTCTACCGCGAAACGCCGGCTTCTGGTCAGGCGACTGCTGGACTTCCTGGGGCGCCTGGCTTCGGCACGATCCTGCAGGGCTTCCTCGAAACCTCGAACGTCAATGTCGTGTCGGAAATCACCGATCTCATCAGCGCCCAGCGCGCTTATGAAATGAACTCGAAGGTGATCAAGACCGCAGACGAAATGGCCTCGACGATCAATCAGATTTCGTAATTCGGACTTCTAGGACTTTGGTCATGGGTAAGTTGGTTCGTATGAACTTGGTAAACTTGCCGTTCGGCTTCCGCCGAACGGTCGGGAGCTTCGCACTGTCGCTCGCCGTCATGCTTGCTGCCTCCCCCCTCGCAGCAGCCACAACCGTCGACGGGAAAACGGGCGGCAGTGCGAACACCCTTGATGAGAATCTGCGCCTCAACACGGCGATCACCGTTCAAGCGGACGTGGTCACCCTTGGCGATGTGTTCCAAGGTTACCTGTCGCGCCCGGAGAAGGTCGTCGCCCAGGCGCCGAGACCCGGCCAGCGCATGACCCTTTCGGCAGAGTGGCTGGAAGACACCGCACGTACTTATGGATTGGACTGGCGTCCGACCAACACGTTCGATCGCGCAGTTGTCTATCAGCCTGGCCAGACCGTGAACGGCGCCGAGATCCTCGCGCAGGTGAAAGCCGCGCTGATCGCGAACGGCATGCCGGAGAATTACGGCGTCACCGCAACGACCACGATCTCTCCCATCACAGTGGCGATGAAAGCCTCGACCGAAGCCGACGTCCGTGAAGCGGTGTACAACGAATCCAACCGCACCTTCTCCGCGCTCGTACAGATCCCGCGCAACGACCCGCAGGCGATTTTCATTCAGCTGCGCGGCACCGCGTTCCCGACCGTCCAGCTTCCCGTCCTGAAGATGGCCGCCGGCAAGAACACAGCCATCACGGCGGATATGATCGATATCATCGACGTCGCTGAAGACCAGGTGCGCCCGGAGACCTTGACCGACCCCAACCAGTTGATCGGCAAGAACCCGAAGATGTTCCTGAAGGCCGGTCAGCCGATCCGCGAGAACGATGTGGCGCAAATCACCATGGTCGACGTTCCCGTCCTGATCACCGCCACGGACCGCGACACCCGCATCGCCAAGGCCGATGTGAAGGTCGTGTCGATGAACGCCGCCAGCCTTCCGGCCGACGCGGTCACCGACGCCGCTTTCCTGGTGGGCAAGACGCCGCGCCGCAACCTGGTAGCCGGAACGCCGATCCGCCGCGCCGATGTCACGGTGGTCAAGCAGATCGAAATCCCGGTGCTGGCGCGCGATGTGGCCCGCGGAACGGAACTGACCGCCGACGATATTACGTACGTCATGATGAACGAGGGAGATGTGATGGGCGACGTCGTGACCGACGAAGCCGGCATCGTTGGCCAGACCGCGCGCCTGATGCTGCGCGCCGGCCAGCCCCTTCGCAAATACTCGATGACCAAGCCGATTGCCGTTGAACGCAATCAGATGGTCACCGTGATGTGGACCGTGAAGTCGATGAACCTGACCGCCCAAGCCAAGACGATGGAGCGCGGCGCGGTGGGTGAAATGATCCGCGTGACCAACACCAAGAGCAATCAGACGGTGCTGGCGGAGATCATCGACAGCCGCACGGTGCGTGTCGCGGCGCCCGACCAAGTTTATTCTCGCTAAGACAACAACAGAACGTTTTAGGAAAAACGGCCATGACCAAGACCACGTTCATCCGCTTCGCCGCCTGCCTGCTCACTGTGAGCGCGCTGTCCGCCTGCGGGACCGCCGAGCGCCTGTCGCGCATCGGCGCGAACCCGGCCATGTCTCCGGTCACCAGCCCCACCCAACATGAAGACTATCGTCCGGTCAGCATGCCGATGCCGACGCCGCTGATCCTGGAGCCCGCCGCGAATTCGCTGTGGCGTCCGGGCGCACGCGCCTTCTTCAAGGACCAGCGCGCCAAGCAGGTCGGCGATGTGTTGACCGTGGTGGTGAACATCCAGAACGAACGCGCGCAGCTGCAGCAGCAGACCAGCCGCACCCGCGACAATACCGAAGGTGTGAGCACCCCGAACGTGTTTGGCATCGGCGCCCTGCAGATGGACCCGGCCCTCGACGCCACGAGCAATTCCAACTCGACGGGCACCGGTTCGATCCAGCGCTCGGAAAGCATCAACCTGCGCCTCGCCGCGACCATCCTTCAGGTGCTGCCGAACGGCAACCTCGCCCTCGCGGGCCGTCAAGAAGTGCGGGTCAATGGCGAGCTGCGCGAACTTCTGGTGGCCGGAGTCATCCGCCCGGAAGACATCCGTTCCGACAACACCATTTCCTGGGACAAGATTGCTGAAGCCCGCGTCTCTTACGGCGGCCGCGGCATCGTCACCGACGTGCAGTCGCCGCGTTGGGGCCAGCAACTCTTCGACGTCCTGTTCCCCTATTAGTTTGCGGAAGGAAGGTCTGGCGGCTTAGCGGGAATCACCCCCCGCACGTCCACCGGCCTTCCGGCCGCGCCTTCTGTCTCACCGCCACATCCATGGCCGGTGCAGAAGCAAACTCAAAAGCCGGTAGCATTATGCTACCGGCTTATTTTTTGCTGGTAGGCGGCCATGGATTCTTTTTTGGGCGCGGTCGCTTCGCTCCGCCACCCCTATTTATGGCGCGGTCGCTTCGCTCCGCCACCCCTATTTATGGCGCGGTCGCTTCGCTCCGCGCTGGGGCCGGTGTCGGCGTAGGAGCGCCCCGCTTCCCCCAATATCCACCATGACGCCTGGAAAGCGAGAGTTTCCGTGGAGTCCTCGAGGCTACGTGGAGTCCCTAAGGGGACAACGGTCTTTCGGGGCGGTAATCCCAAAAATAGACGGCTTTAAGGGTCAACTTTTTCGTTAACGAGAGATGAATCAATTAACCCAGGCGTATCCGGCTTCGGCCCGGCCTCCGCTTGGAATCCTTGCAGAGTCTGAGGGTTAACGGCCGGGGGAATGCGCCGTTAAGGGTCGTTTTGAACCGTAAGGCGATGAAATTTAGCCGCGAAAAACGGGCTGAAAACCAATGGTTAAAACCGTTTGTTAACCATTCGGAGCCATTACTCATCACCATAGTAAGTAGCGTGTTTCCACTCGATGCCTCGCAACCACGGTATGACTTAGCAAAGGGGATAAACGGATGAACATGATGAGCACTGCCACGGCGAACCTCACCGTATTTGAGGAAGACGCTCTCGCTTTGACCCAGGCTGCGCTGGAAATCAGCCGCGCCTATGAAACCAAGGACGAACGCCGCCTCGCCGCGGCTCTCGACCGTAACCTGAAACTGTGGGTCGGCATCCGCACCCTGGTTTCTTCGGCGGAAAATCCGCTGCCCATGCAGATCAAGGACAACTTGATCCGCCTCTCCAGCTTCGTTGCCCAGAAGACCTTCGAAATGCAGAACGGTGCGAACGCGAAGACCATCGAGTCCCTCGCGAACACCAACCTGCAGATCTCCGAAGGTCTGCTGGACAAGCGCAGCGCTCACTAGGCGCCCGCTTCTTTAGCAGTCATACCGCTGGCGAAACGCCGCTCCAAAAGGAGCGGCGTTTTTGCTTTTGCTAATAGGGCGCGGTGGGCGGCACCGGCGCCGGTGTCGGCGTCATGTTGCTGTTCGGCGTGGTGTCCATGGTCGCCGGCGGCGTGCCGGTGGTGAGCGAGTCCCCGGTGGTAGTCCGGTTCGGCATCGCGAAGACCGCGATGAGCGCGAGCACGACAACAGCGGCCGCAACCCAGCCCATCGTGCGTTTCTGATCATGAGTCATGAGTGAACCTCCGTGTGATGTGATCTCTCACACGAGGCAACGGCGCGCGTCAGCAAGTGTTCCGGTAACGCAACCTCCGCGGCGCGGACGTTTATTTTTCCACGGGAAGATCGCGCTTCGACCAATCTTCGAACGAACCGTCGTAGAGCACCGCATCGTATCCGAGCGTGCGCGCGGCGAAGATGATGCCCGAGGCCTGCTGGCCGATATGGCAATAGACAATGAGCTTGTCGCCTTGCTTCACGCCTGCTTTTTCGAACGCGGCCGCGAGCGCGGCGGCGGGCTGGATCTTCGCCTTGTCGTCCGTGAGCGACGTGATGGGTACGTTCTTCGCGCCGGCGATGTGGCCGGTCTTATGCGGCTTTTCCTTCGAGCCGCCGGTTTGCGTGCCGTCGTAGAAAGCCGGAAGGCGTGCGTCGATGACCGCATAGCCCGGCGCCTTCACATGCTCCTGGACGAATTTCGCATCGACGACGACGTCCTTTTTCATCTTGAGGGGCGCGAGCGTGCCGATGTGCTCGGTGGGTGTTTCCGCCGTCATGGGGCGCCCTTCGCGCTGCCAGGCGGCCATCCCGCCGTCGAGCAGCGATGTGCGCGCGCCAAGGCCGGCGGCGTCGAGGGTGAAGACCACGCGGGTGGCCTGCTGCGGAACCTCGGCGTAGTAGACCACGATGCGCGAGCGGTCGCCGATGCCGAGGCCGGCGAGATGTAAGCGCAGCTCGCCCTCGGGCAGCATCTCCAGCGTGCCGCCCTCTTCCGAGGACACCGCGATATCGGCCGTGCGCACGAGGCGCGCGCCGGGGATATGCTGCGCATAACTATCGGGCGAGCCGACGTGGAGGATGACGAGGTTGGGATCGCCCGTTTGCTCGGCGAGCCAGGCGGTGGAGACCAGCATCGCGTCACGCGGCGCCGGCGCGGCGGCGGCGGTGAGCACAAAGAGCGCAAGAGCGGCGACGGCGGCGCGGAGTTTCATATGGGTCCCCCGAAAATGCGACATATAGAAGCACGGTACAGGGCGACCTCGTTCGTCACAACGGCGTTAGTCGCGCGTCGGCCACTTCCGGTCCGGGATCAGTACACACGCCTTCCTTTTGCAGCGCGTACAGCGCAGGGCGCGAGCGGCGTCGGCGAGCGCGATGAAGTCCAGTCTTAGAACGAGCGTCTTGGTGCGTACGCGGGCGGCGTTGCCGCAGTGGCGGCAGAAGGCCCAGAGATCGCGCTCGGCTTTCACGCAGTCCTCGAGGGTCAGCAGCTGGCGGTGTCTCAGCTCGTGCTCGGCCACCTTCTTTGGACCTCTCCATGGACCCCGGATCAGCACGCGCGTCTCCTTCTGCTGGACCGGAATTACAATGTTCTTGTTTTGTTCTCAAGGCCGGTGTAGGCTCGTTTTCCTTTCAAAATGGCTCTCTCTCTCGCAGAAGCCGAATTCAGGAGGCGGATATGGCGTCTTACGCAGGCAGTGCCGGCGATTGGGTCCGGCAGGTGATCGAACGTTCGCAGGCCCAGCCGATGAGCACGGAAGAAGTCTGGAAAAGCCTGGAGCGCTATGTCGGCGCCGGGGACAAGGCGCTGATCCGTTTGCAGGCGGTGCTGGAGTATATCGACGCGGAGCTGGTGGACCGGCGCGGCGGCGTGGTGATGCGCGATCTGTGGAACACGGTCGCGGATTATCAGGAGCGCGTGCAGGAAGCAGCCGCGGCGGCCTAAGGAGACGGACATGCTGAGATCCATCGGCGTCATTGCCGCTCTGGTCACCGCGGCGGCCACCCCTTTCCCTGCACCGGCGCGCGGCGGCGCGCAAACGCAGCTCGGCAATTTGAGCGCCAACCCGCATGCGCCGGAATCGACAAGCAACCCCGCGCGCCGCGTCGACGCGGACAGCGTGACCAATCCTCATGGTCGTTATGGCAGCCCGTTCGGCGCGGACTCAGCCACGAACCCTTACACGGCCAACGCGCCGAAGCTGTATGATCGCGACGGCGTTTATCGCGGCAAGCTGAGCGCCAATCCGTATGACGCGGAGTCCGTGGCCAATCCTTTTGGACGCTACGGCAGCCCGTATTCGCCGGACAGCATCAACAATCCCAATGGCGCGGGAAACCCGTACCGGGCCGAAAGCCCGCACAACCGGCATGGACAGGGACTGGGGATTTTCGGCGCGAAGTAACGCGCGCAGTATTCGCGTGAGAGAGATGGCCTCCCAAGACGCGCAATGTGGGCGGCCGAGGACAGGCTTACAAGCCGGCCAAGGCCGCGATGATGTCAGGCCACCATCTCGAACGCTTCGGTGCGCCGGCGTGCGCGGGCCCAATAGCCGTCCCGGAAACCACGGCGGAAATGTTCGCGCGCGGATTGACGGTGCTGCGCGGTCACGGCGGCGGCCGGCGTGACGCGCGCGAAGTGCGCTTCGGCCCAGCTTTCGAGGCGGAGCGCAAGGCCTTGCTCGCATATCGTTTCGGTGTGGATCGCGCTCGCGCGCCGCAAGGTGGCGCCAGCGGCATAACCTGGATCGTAAGAGAGGGACGGGTCTTCGAGCATCGCAGCTGTCCGATGTTGGATGGCGTCAAGGTCCTTAGAACCCCAAGCCATCTGCGTTGTTCCCCATTTCCTTCGCGCTTTGCTTTGCGCTTTTCCGGGCGCTTCACAGCGAGAGACATAGTCCGCGGCGATTGAGATTGTGCGCACGGTTTCATGAAAGAAGCGTGACAGTTGGCGGCGGCGGCCGAAGCGCGATGCGCGCCGGATGAAATCGCAGAGATGAATTCCATGTCATGCTTGAGGCGCTGCCGCACTCACCAGATGAAGAGACAGCCGCAGTTCACGTCCTTCAAAGCGCCAAACAACAACCGGCGTTGACGCAGCCATCGTACGCACGCCCGCAACACGTTCATTGGCGCGCCTTTTCGGAACATTGGAACGAGTCGGCTTATTTTACTTTCCGTGCACGCGAGAAGACCCCGGCATCGTTCGCCGTAAATCAGAAAGGTGAGCGCTTTATCAGGTCACTCGCGCACATAAAAAGCCGCAGCTTAAGCGGCCGCCATTTGGAAGAAACAGGAAAGGGTATGTTATGCGCAACGCAACTTTGATGACGGTCGGTATTGTCGCCGCGCTCGGCGCGGCGTTCGCGATGCCAGCGCTGTCGGACGGCCCTGCCAATTACAGCAACAGCTCCGCCTATAATCTGCATGACGACGACCACGCGGAATATGTGGAGCGCCAGACCGACGCTTATTACGGCGAGGATGCGCCGACGCGCGATGAGCTCGCCCGTGACCAACGTTTTGGGTATGAAGACGGCGTCGGATTGCGGACCGCACAAAACACTATGCCGCGCGACGCCGATCACCGCGTCGTCATGACCACCGCCGAGGAGAGTATCGATGTGCAGGCGCGCCGCATGCCGAACGGCGCGCCGGTGGCCGTGCGCGGGATGGTGACGAAAATCTCCGGCAAGTCGATGGTGATCGAACGCGCGGGAACGCGCATCCATGCCCGCCTGCCGGGGATGGTGAACGATGAGATCCAGCGCGGCGACGACGTGACCGTGTATGGCCGCGTCTCGAACAGAGGCAACGAGCTCGCTGTCCGTTCGGAAGCCGTTCTTTTGATGACCGGCCTGGACCGGGGTCACCTGTTCCTGTCGCCGTCGAAGCTGGAATCGGTGAATAAACTGAACGCCTCGGTGAGCCGCGGCGAAGCGCGTAACGCGCTCGACTACTACCGGTACAACTTCACGCCGCTCTAATTCGTTTTATCGTTTGGAGAACGTTGATGTTGTCCACGAGCCGCCGCCCGACAGGGCGGCGGTTTCTGTTTGGAAAATCACCGCACTTCGATCCACTGGATCGGAGTTCCTTACTTTGCGGCCTTCTTCGCCGGCAGGGTGTAGGCGTAGATCACGGAGGTGCCGATCTTCTCGGTCTTTTCCGGCTCCCAGCCCGGGACGGAGAAATCGTGGCAGACGATGCGGGTGCCGGGCTTCATGGCCGCGAGGGTCGGTTCCAATTTCTGCAGCATCTCGGGCAGGAGATAGATCGTCACCACGCTGGCTTCGGAGAAGTCGAAGCGGAAGACGTCCTTCTCGACAAAAGTCGTCCGGTCGGCGACGCCGGCGCTTTTGGCGTTCGCGTTGGCTTCCTTGTTGCGGACCGGATCGATATCGACGCCGACGCCTTTGGTAGCGCCAAAATCGCGCACGGCCGAAATCACGAGGCGGCCGTCGCCCGAACCCAGGTCATAGACGATGTCGCCCGCGGCGACTTTCGCCGCCGTCAGCATCGCATCGACGATCGGTTGAGGCGTTGGCACATAGGGCGCGTCCAGCGGGACGCCCGTGTCCCCTACAAAGCGCGGGCTGCTCGCGGCCCCTGCGGGCGAAACGCCGAACAAAAGAACGGCCGCGACGAGGCCGGTGAAGACACGCGTGAAACTCATATGAGGGACTCCCTTACTTTCCGCGCGCGGACGGGGTCCGACGCAATCACACACCACAATTTGACGCGAACTTTGGCAAGGGGTTCCCGTGGATCCAAATTATACAGGTCTGTCAGATGGTTATCCCGAGATAAGTTCGCGCGCTCAACTCCTTGTAAATATTGGAACAAATTTTATTTCGCACGCGTTTCCATTCATTGGACGGGGGAGAAGGTTATTATGTACGCAATTTATTTCAACGATCGCGCCGGCGGGCGGGCTTTCATCGCAGCGGTGGACGATCAACATTCAGCCCTGTCCATGGCGAAGCTGCTGTCGCGTCAGGATCCACGGGACGTGGTTGTGGTCGAGAACCGGGTGATCGGCGATACGGTCATGATTGCCACCTTCCGCCGCGGCGCGCGCCAAGCACGCGAAGACGACAGGGACCTTACCGCCGCGCGGAGGCCCGCGAAGACAGACGAACCAGGCGAGCACGCGTAGAAGGCCGTCCCCCGTGAAGTCATATCGTTGTGTGGTGCGGAGCACCGCCCCGCCCTCCTCGCAAACGCTTTACCTGACCGCGGCCGATTGCCGCGCGGCGGCCAGCACGGCCGTCACCGCACTGCTGAATAAGGACAGCGATTGGATCGAGGTCTGGCATCGCGACGAACTCGTCCTGAAACGGCGCCGGTCGCACGTTTATCCGGTCAGCGCCGCGCCCGGCGAAAAGGCGTTCCCTTAGTTCCCGTCTTTCGGGCGGGGCGCCTTTCCCCACCCGCAACTTCTTGGCGCGCCCCCGCGTTTGCGGAAAACAGAGACTTCTTGCGAGGCGCCGCGTCATGATCGCCGAGACGGATATAGAAGACGCTTATCTGCGGAGATCGGCTCAGCTGAGGGGCCTCGCCGCGACCTTGTCCGGGGACCGGCGCGAGACCATCATGGACGCCGCGGATCACTGGGAGACGCTGGCGCAACAGGCCGGCGCCGTGGCGCGTGCGAAGAAGCTGATCAAGGATTGGCAAAGCGTGAAAGCGTCATAGCGGCGCGCGTCGCCGCGCCGTGCTTTCTTAGGGCAAAATGATCCGGATAAAGTTTCGCCCCAACCTCTGAGGCCGGGGCGAAGGCAGTGCCGCGCAAAAAGAGCGGAGAGTGTTTTCGCGTGCGCGCGCTTAGTCGGAGCGGTGCGTGCGCGCCCTTAGTCGGAGCGGTGCGTGCGCGCCCTTAGTCGGAGCGGTGCGTGCGCTCCATGCGCTCGTGGCGTTCCTGCGCTTCGATGGAGAGAGTCGCGATGGGGCGCGCTTCGAGGCGCTTCAGGCTGATCGGATCGCCGGTCTCTTCGCAATAGCCGTACGTGCCTTCCTCGATGCGCTTCAAGGCGGCGTCGATCTTGGCGATGAGCTTGCGGGCGCGGTCGCGCGTGCGCAGCTCGAGGGAGCGTTCCATCTCCGTCGACGCGCGGTCGGCGAGATCGGGTTCCTGAGCGCCGCCTTCCTGCTGCAGCGTTTCGAGAGTCTCTTCAGACTCTTTCAGGAGCTCGCCACGCCAGTTCAGAAGCTTGCGGCGGAAATATTCCTGCTGCTTCGCATTCATGAACGGTTCTTTTTCGGTGGGCCGATAGTCCGGCGGAACCGTGAGAGTCATCGGCAGAGGTCTCCGTTGCGAATGGCGCGGGAATATATGGGGACGCCTCCCCTGTCCGCAAGGTGCTGTATGTAGCTGTTTTCGTTGTATTTCTAAGAAATAAAGGGGCCGGAGTTACAATCCGGGGCGTCGGACTGTTCCAAAAGTGTTCCCAGGCAGGCCGGTTGGACGGCGGCCCGGCCCAACAATCGGGCCTGCGGCCCGCAATAAATTATCTCAGATAAATTTTCGCGCCGCACACCTGAGCTGGCGCAGACACCGCGTCCGCGAAATATATCTGAGATAATTTCTTGTTAGATTCGGCGGCTGAGCTTGGCGATTTCGACTTCGGCGCGGAGCTCGATTTCATCAAGCAGGCGCGAGATCACGGCATCGGCGCCGCGTTCACGCTTTTCGCGCACCATGCGCGCGAGATCGCCGAGACGGTCCTTAGGGACGGAACCGAGAAGCAGGCCCCGGCGGATTTCCTCGAGCCGGTCCAACAGTTCTGCCCCGCGCTGGGCGCGGCGTTTGCGTTCCTGATAGTCGGGACCGGCGCCCTCCGCGCCAACGGACTGCGCGGCGAGAATGCCGCCGACGTTCACCACACCCGAGACGCTTTCGGCGGTGTCCGATCCGGAGGTCTCGTCGGCGCCGCCCAGCTTATCAAGTTCGGCGGAGAACTCGCCGGCCTTACCGGTCGATCCCGCCTTACGGGCCGCACCGGCGCCCCGGACGGTGGATGTGGATTTTGGACCCTCGACCTTCACGGAAGGCGGCCTTTCGTAACTTTGGGGCTAAACTGTTGGGAGGCCTTCATTTTGGCCACCCTGCCCTGGTTCCCTAATGTCGCCCACGAGGCGCGCTTATTCAACCGGGTAAGAATTGCCGGGCCAGGTGGGCCGTAAGTGCCCCAAAAGCCTCCCCCGCCTCATTTACCCCGCGTAAATCATCATAATTTCAATGGGTTATAGCCGTTCCAAAGCTGGCACGCTTTTCGCATTCAAACCGTCGGGAAAGTACGTGTGCGCCCAGGATTTGCGTCCGACATCGGACCTTGGCGCATTTGTGAAGACGAGGATGAAATGACTGCTGTGCGCCGCCTGGTCATGAGAACCACTTGGATCGATCGTCTGTGGATGGTCGGGCTCCATGCGGTCATGTTCGCCCTGTTGCTGACGGCGAGTTCGGCCCATGCGGCCTCGCGCGTGAAGGACATCGCGGGCTTCGAAGGCGTGCGCGAGAACGTGCTCGTGGGTTACGGCCTGGTGTTCGGTTTGCAAGGCACCGGCGACGACCTGAAGAAGATCGGCGCCACCAAACAGTCACTGCTCGGCATGCTTGAGCGTCTCGGCATCAACAGCCGCGACGACCGCTTGGAAACGGCCAACGTCGCGGCGGTGATGGTGACGGCCACACTGCCGCCGTTCGCCCGCCAGGGCGGCAAGGTCGATGTGACCATCAGCTCCATCGGCGACGCGGACAGTCTGCAGGGCGGCGCGCTGGCCGTGACGCCGCTGCTGGGCGCAGACGGCGAAGTCTATGCGCTGGCTCAGGGCAACGTGCAGGTCGGCGGCTTCACCGCTCAGGGTGCGGCGGCGACCGTGACACGCGGCGTGCCGACCAGCGGCCGCATCCCGAACGGCGCGACCGTTGAACGTGAAGTGAATTTCGCGCTGACCGGCATGAAAGCCGTAAAGGTCGCGCTGCATAATCCCGACCTCACCACCGCGCGCCGTATCTCGGACGCGATCAACGCCTACCTCGGCACGCCGGCCTCGGCGGCCGTGGACCCAGGCACCGTGCAGATCGTGCAGCCGGAAGGCTATACCGGCACGATGGTCGAACTGATGACCGCCGTGGAACAGCTGCGCGTCGAGCCGGATCAGCCGGCCCGCGTGGTGATCGACGAAAACACCGGCGTGATCGTGATCGGCGACGACGTGCGCATCTCCACGGTCGCTATTGCGCAGGGCAACCTCACCATCCGCGTCACCGAGACGCCGCAGGTCTCGCAGCCGGCGCCGTTCTCCGAAACCGGCGAAACCGTCGTGGTCCCGCGTACCGATATCCAAGTGGACGAGGACAGCGACCGCCGCCTGGCCGTCGTGAACGCAGGCGTCTCGCTGCAAGAGCTGGTGAACGGCCTCAATGCGCTGGGCGTCGGCCCGCGCGACATGATCTCGATCCTGCAGGCCATCAAGGCCGCGGGCGCGATGCAGGCCGAAATCGAAGTGATGTAAGCGCGAAGGTTTAGGACAACGAAAATGGACGCCGCTTCACTGCTCGACAACGCCAGAGACTCTTACGCCACCGGCCTTTCCGCGCAGGTCGCGAAGAAGGCCGGCGCGCATGCGCCGAGCACGGCGCTGCCCGGCATGAAGCTGTCGGCCGCCGACGAAAAGAAGGCGCGCGAGGCAGGCAAGGATTTCGAAGCTTTTTTCATCGGTCAGATGATGGAGCACATGATGGCGGGAATCGAAACGGATTCGACGTTCGGCGGCGGCCCCGGCGAAGACATGTGGCGCTCGATGCTGAACCAGGAATACGGCAAGGAACTGGCGAAGTCCGGAAAGCTGGGCATCGCCGATCACGTCATGCGCGGGATGTTGCTGGCGCAGGAACAGCGCGATCAGCAGACCACGCAGGTGCGTATCCCGAAGGCCGGACAAACCGGAGAAGAGTTGCAGAACGCGGCTCAACCCGTCGTCAGCCAGATCCGCCGGTAATTAGTACGTAAAGAGTATCCACCATGAACATGGTACGCCGCGATCTTCCGAATCAGGCCCAGCGCACCACAGCGCCGAGTACGCCTGCACGCCCCGGCGCCGCGCCCGCGGCTCCGCAGGCGCGCCCGGGAGCCACAGCGCCCGCGCGCCCGCTGAATATGCCGCAGCGCCCCGGCGCCGCGCCGCAGCCGCAAGCGGCGGCGCGCCCGGCCATGGTGGGCGGCCGTCCGGTGCCCCCAAGCGCCAAAGCCGACGAGATGATGATGGTGATGCGCCAGCTGACCGAGCTTCTGGTCAAGGAGAACACGGCGCTGAAGAAACACAAGATGGACG
Source organism: Rhodospirillaceae bacterium (assembly GCA_050246995.1). Lineage (GTDB taxonomy): Bacteria > Pseudomonadota > Alphaproteobacteria > Rhodospirillales > Rhodospirillaceae > SHVO01. The sequence continues at coordinate 249,493 of JBFWVA010000004.1, forward strand.
AAGTCAAAGGCCTTGCAGAACGCAAGGAGCAGCTCGCGCGCCTTTACCAGGGCCATATGAACGCAGTGCACAAGGACAAGAATGTCCTGGCGGCGCTGGAACCCGCCAAGAAAAACGCCATCGCGCAGTCGGCCATGAAACTGGGCGAACTGATGCAGCAGAATGCCAGCCTTCTCAAGGCCAACATCGAATCCATCAACATGTTCTTCAAGTCGGTGACGGAAGCCCTCAAGAACCGTCACGACGAACGTTCCGCGTCCTACTCGCGCTCCGGCTCTCTCGGCCAATACGCCGTGACCAAGCGCAGTCTCGCGGTCAGCTTCAATCAGACGATGTGAGATAAGTCATGTCGCTTAACCTCGCACTCACTTCGGCGATCTCGGGCCTGCAGACGGCCCAGGCCGGCCTTGACGTCATCTCGAACAACATCGCGAACGTCCAGACCGAAGGCTATACCCGCAAACAGTTCCAGCCGCAGTCCATCGTGCTCGCGGGCATGGGCGCGGGCGTCGCGCTTGGCGATATCGTCAACAAGGTCGACCAGAATCTCCTGCGCGACCTGCGCGGGCAGAAGAGTCAGCTCGGCCTTTTACAGACCCAGAACAGCTATTTCCGGCGCGTCCAGGACACGTTCGGCACGACGCAATCCAACAGCTCGATCTCCAATCAGCTGAATAAGATGCAGCAGGACTTCACCACGCTCACGGCCTCGCCGGAGACGGTAAGCCAGCAGCTAGCGGCGGTGCAGGCCGGCGTATCGACAGCCCGCAACCTCTCGGACATGAGCAAGACGGTCCAAACGCTGCGCATGAACGCGGATGTGGAAATCGAGCAGTCGGTCCAGACCATCAATTCGCAGCTGAACACGATCGCGTTCCTGAACGACCAGGTCGCCTTCAATGCCGCGACCAACCGGCAGACCGAAGACCTGGAAGACAAACGCGACGTTGCGCTGAACAAGTTGGCCGAGCAGATCGACATCCGCTACTTCAAGAACGCCAACGGGTCGCTGACCGTGTTCACCAGCGACGGCACGACCCTCGTGGATTCCTCGGCGGTGCCGATGTCGCACGCGGCGCTGACGCAGGTCGGCCCGGCGACAAGCTACGCCGGCGGCGATTTCAACGGCATCTTCGCCGGTGTGCGCGACATCACCAACTCGATCCGCGGCGGCAAGCTCAAGGGCCTGATCGAGATGCGCGACAACACCCTGCCCGACATGCAGGCGCAACTCGACGAACTCGCGCGCGCCCTTAAGGATCAGGTGAACCAGGTTCACAACCGCGGCACCTCGTATCCTAATATCGTCAATAACCTGACGGGCAGCCGCAAGTTCACCGCGCCGTCGCAGCAAGCCGTGAACTTCTCGGGCGCCGAGCCCGTGATCATGCTGTACAACCAGCAGGGCGAGGAAATCGCCTCGTCCCGCCTGTTCGATACCAGCGGGATCAACTTCACCAACGGCTCGTCGCTCGACGCGCTGGCCACCGACATGCAGAACTGGATCCAGGCGCAAGACCCGCAGCTGGTCAACGCGACGGTGCAGTTCAGCGCCGACGGCCAGATGGCCATCAACCTGGGGACGGACGTCGTCGGCATCGCCTTCCGCGACGAAGAGTCGGCTATCAAGGGGTCGAACCAGAAGGACGTCACCGCGCAGATCGACCTAGACGCCGACGGCACCTATGACAAGACCTACAAGGGTTTCTCGAACCTGTTCGGGCTGAACGACTATTTCGCCACGGCGCCGAACCTCGCGCAGTGGGACACCGGTTTCAAGCCGGCCAACTACACGCTCAACATTCCCTCGGCTACGACCCTGCAATTCGCCGATGCCACCAGCATGGGCAGCGGAACGAACCTGATCTCGTCCATTACGATCAATCCGGCGGATTCGCTGGAAGTGATCCGCGACAAGATCAATTCGGACCCGTTACTGCAGAACCGCATCAGCGCCGACGTCATCCCGGAGGGCTCGGGTAAACGCCTGCGCATCCAGCATGAACAGGGCGAAGACCTGATCATCACGGAGGCGGGCGGCACGACCGGCATGGACTCCCTCGGCCTCAACTGGACCGCGACGGGTTTCTCGCAGAACTTGAAGGTAAGCCAGACGCTGGTGGACGACAGCTCGCGCATCGCGCGCGGCGACATCCAGCTCGATCCCCTGACCGGCGAATACCTGCTGGCGAACGGCGACAACGCGGTCATCGCGCAGCTCGCGGCCGTGATGACGGGCGCCGGCTCGTTCCTGCCGGCCGGCTCGCTGTCGGGCTCGGGCGTCACCTTCTCGGACTACGGCGCGGCGATCGTTTCGCGTAGTTCGACGCAAGCGGCCGCGGCCGACACAAATCTAAAATTGCAGGGTGACCTGCATGAAGCGCTCGAAACCAAGCAATCGGAAGTCTCGGGCGTGAACCTCGACGAAGAAATGTCCCAGCTGATGGTCTACCAGCAAACCTACGCGGCATCCGCGAAGGTGATCTCGACGACCCAACAGCTGCTGGACATTCTCAATGACCTCATCCGCTAAAGGGTGAGGCAGGAGTAGAACTATGGTCTCGCGTATTTCAACGTCGGTCTCGAACCAGGTCCTGGTCAACCGCATGCTGGAGCAGCAGCAGCGGGTGAACAACGAACAGCAGCAGCTGTCGACGGGCTTCAAGTCGCAGGACTACATCGGCATCGCGCAGGACAGCTTCCGCCTCCTCAACATCGAGAACGAGCGCGCCCGCCTGTCGCGCTACTTGGCCAACAATGACCTGCTTTCGACGACCCTGAAGGCGCAGGCGACCTCGGCGACGGGCGTCGACGACACGGCCCGCATGATCCGCAGCGAGTTGATCCAGTTCGCGAGCCGCGACCTCTCGGCCCAGAACCCGGAGACCCAGTCCGCCATTCAGGATCTACAGAACAAGGTGTTCTCGGCGTTCAGCCAGGTGCAGTACTTCCTGACGCAGAAGATCGACGGAAAGTATATTTTCGGCGGCGCCAAGAGCGACACGCCGCCGATCAGTTTCGACTACAAGAACCTGCAGGAATTCCAGCAGTTCTACGACGGCATCAACGCGGTGTTCCCCTCGACGCGCGTCGCCAACCTTGTCGACCTTTCGATCCAGAACAAGGCCGTCAACTACACCAGCACGACCGTCGCCTCCAATCCCATGACGCTGGTGACGGGCGCTGCGGACGATTTCATCACCTCGACCATCAACCAGACCGCGACGGGCAACCTTCTGTTCTCCAACGTCGGCGCCAACGGCAAGATCAGCGCCACGACGCCGGGTGCGTTCCGCGCGCTGCAGGTCGGTCAAACCTTCATCATGGACGGTTCGACCCTGTCCAATAACGGCGTTTACACCATCACCGGCGTGTCGCCCGACGGCCTGACCCTCACCCTCGACCAGAATGTGACCGCGGGCGCTGAAACCTCGGGCACGGTCGAAATGGGCCTGACGATCCCGAACGGAACCGCCATGGCGCTGTCGGGGTCGACCAACGGCAATAACGGCGCCTATACGGTGCGTTGGCCATCGAACGCGGAGCTGGTCGCGGCCGGTTATGACCCGAACGCGGGCCAGATCGTGAACGGCGACATGATCTTCTTCGACAACCAGGTGCCGGTCTCGGCCGTCCCGGAAAACATCAGCCTCAATTCGCGCGCGTTCCTGACGGGCACGAGCCTGTCCACCGAACAACGCATCAGCGACACGCAGTCGGTGACGTTGGACGTCACCGGTCTTGACCCCGCGTTCGAGAAACTGACGCGCGCACTGGGCATCATCGCTCAAGGCGACCTGATCAATAACCCCGACCGCGTGCAGCAGGCGCTCGCGATCATCAACGACGCCATCGAACATTCGCCGCTGCAGCCGACGGAAGAAAGAAGCGATCTGCAGTCGGTGCAGGACCGCATCGGCATCAACCAGCGCGCCCTGGAAGACGCCAAGGGCATCCAGACCTCGTTCCTGGCCTTCCTCGAAGGCCGCCAGAACGAGCTGGAAAAGGCCGACACGACGGAAGTCGCGGTGCGCCTGCAGACGGACTCACAGGTCCTGCAGATCTCTTACGCCTCGTTGGCGAAGATGCAGGAACTGAGCCTGCTGAATTACCTGCGCTAACCCGCGCGGAGCGGGAACGCTCCAAACAGTAAACCGGCGATCAGCAGGACCACGCTGGTCGCCGTTGCCCATTTCAGGGTGAACTTCTGATATTCGCCGAAGTCCACGCCCGCGAGCCCGGCGAGAAGCCAGGTCGAGGGGACGAGCGGGCTCAAGAGGTGGACCGGCTGGCCGACGAGCGCGGCGCTGGCCATCTGCTGCGCCGAGAGGCCGTAATGCGAGGCCGCCTCGGCGAGGACCGGGAGCATCCCGAAATAGAAAGCGTCGTTGGAGATGAAGAAGGTCATCGGAATGCTGATGATGCCGGTGATGGGCGCGAGATAGGGCCCCAGCGACGGCGGGATCACGGCGAGCAGGCTTTTCGACATGGCTTCGACCATGCCCGTGCCGGAGAGGATGCCGGTGAAGATCCCGGCGGCGAAGATCAACGAAACCACCGCGAGCACATTCGGCGCATGTTGCGCGACACGGGTCTTCAAGACCGCGGGCTGCGGGTAGTTGAGGATGGCCGCGACAGCGAAACCGCACATGAAAAGCACGGGTAGCGGCAGCACCGCCATCACCAGCAGCACCATGAGGATGAGCGTGAGCGCGGCGTTCACGTACACAAGGCGCGGGCGGCACATCGCGGGGTCGGTGGAGACGCTGAAGGTCGCGCCGTCGAGCGCCGGATGCGCCTCGGCCGGCAGCGACAGCGCGCCCAGCCGTTTGCGTTCCTGACGTCCGAGGTAGATCGCGAGCACGACCAACCAGGCCAGCCCCACCGCCATCGCCGGCACGAGCGGAATGAAAACGCCCGAAGAATCGATCTGGAGCGCGGTTGCCGCGCGGGCGGTCGGTCCGCCCCAGGGGATAATGTTCATGATGCCGCTGGCGCATAGCAGCAGGCACGCCATGATCATGGGATTGAGGCCAATGCGCCGGTATAGCGGCATGAAGGCCGCCGCCGTGATCATGTAGGTGGTCGAGCCGTCGCCATCGAGCGAGACCATCGCCGCCAGCACCACCGAGCCGACCACGACCTTCACCGGATCGTTGTCGACGATTTTGAGAAGCGTCCGGACGACCGGATCGAACAGTCCCGCGTCCGTGACGATGCCGAAGTACAGGATCGCGAACATCAGCATGACGCCGGTGGAGACCATGCGCGTGATGCCGTCGAGCATCATGGGGCCAAGCTGGCCGCCGAAACCCGCGAGAAGGCCGAATGCGACGGGGACGACGATGAGCGCGACGATGGGCGCCATACGCTTCGTCATGATCAGGATCATGAACGCCGCGACCATGAGGAAGCCGAGGGCTGACAGCATCATCAGGCGCGCCCGCGTAAAACGGGCGCCGGCGCACGGCGCGGCTCTAACGGCATGAAATCCCCCCACGAAGGCCGGCACGGCCCTCATGGGATGAAGTTTAGCTTATTCGACCATCGCGCGGTAGGCGCTCTCAAGATCGCGCGTGTAGGTAAGGCCATCGCACAAACGCGACGCCCGTACCTGTTCGCGAAGTCCAGCCCGCACCTGGACGAGAGTCTTGGGATCGGAGAGCGCCGTCTCGACGATTCCCCGAATATCCTCTTCCTTGGAGGCGCACCAGGCCCGCAGGCCCGCGCTTGTCAGGAGGCTGGCGCCGACGCGCGCGGCATGGCCCTTTCCGGCGAGCGACACCACGGGCACGCCCATCCACAGCGCCTCGCAGGTGGTTGTCGTGCCGTTATAAGGGAAGGTATCGAGCGCGATGTCGATATCGCCGTAGGCTGCGAGATGACTCTTGTCGCCCGGTTCCCACCCGCGAAGATCGAGGCGCGCGGCGTCGATTCCGTGCGCCGCGAAACGGCCCCGCAGCGCGGCGCGCGTCTCTTCTTCCACCAGCGGCTTGGTCTTCAGCAGAAGGCGCGAATCCGGAACCGCCTTCAAGATGCCGGCCCATAGGCGCACCGTGTGATCGCTGATCTTGGCAAGTTTGTTGAACGAGCCGAAGGTGACATAGCCGCGCGTCTGTAACGGCAATGCCGACACAGCCGGGGCTTCTTCCGGCGGCGTGAAGCAGTGGAGCGCATGCAGACGCATGAGCTCCTCGGTCGCATAGACTTCGCTGCCCGGGGGATCGGTGACGGCGTCGCAGAGCCGATAGTCCATCGCCGACACGCCGGTCGTCGCGGGATACCCAAGCGCGCTGACCTGCACAGGCGCGGCGCGCTTGGCGAATACCGATAACCGATTTCCGTTGGTGTGGCCGGAGAGGTCCACAAGTACGTCAATGCCCTCGTCACGGATCGCGGCGCGCAGGCGTTCGTCGTCCCACCCCGCGACGTCGTGCCAATGGGGCACCATCTTACGCAGCCGCGCCGTCACCGCGTCGGGTTGCACGACATCCGCGTAGGCATGAACCTCGACTTCACGCGGGTCATGATGACGCAGAATTTCTTGGACGAAGAAACTCACCGAGTGACGGCGAAAATCGGCAGAGACGTAGCCCAGTTTGAGCGGCTTTCGGGCGGCGTGAGGCGCGGCGGGAGCCGCCGCATGGAGTTCGTGGCCCCAGGCGCGGTGATGGGCGCAAATTTTCGCCGGGTCGGTTTCCGCATATATATCGAGATAGAGGCGATTGTCGGCGGCTTGGCGATTGAGCGGCCCCTGGGCGAGAGCTGCGTCGAACGTCCGCCGCGCCTCGTCGAGCGCGCCCTGTTCCAACTGCGCCACGCCGAGGTTGATGCGGGCGGCGGTATTGCGCGGATCTATCTCGAGCGCTTTCGCATGCGCGGCGGCGGCGGCGGCATATCGCCCCTGCCCCGCCAGTATCGCGCCCAGATTATTGTGCGTCGCCGAGACCGCCGGCGCGAGCGCGATGGATTTCGCGAAGGCCTCGCGCGCGTCGTCGGGCCGGCCGGCATCGTCATAGAGAAGGCCAAGATTGTTCCATGCCCCGGCATCGTCCCCGCGCAGCGCGAGAGACGCGCGGTACGACGCCTCGGATTCCGCGATGCGGCCCGCGCGGTGATGCAGGAGGCCCAAGTTGAAATGAAGCGCGGCGTCCGGGGCACGCAATGTGCCGGCGTGTGTGAAGGCGCCGAGCGCTTCATCGAAACGCCCGCGTTCGCGCAAAGCCTGACCGCGCAAGACATGCGCATCGGCGTCGGCGGCGTTTCCGGCGATCAGGCGGTCGGCGAAGGTCAGCGCTTCGGCGTGATGGCCGATCTCAAGGCACAGCACCGCAGCCAAGTGCAACGCTTCGCGCGGCGCGTCAGGCGCGCGCGCGAGGTCGTGTACCGTATGCCAGGCGGCATCGGGCAGACCCTGATCGTAATATTTGAGAGCGAGGCCGAGGCGAGGATCCATCGCCTCTTATAACCCGAAGACCGCGTCTTCAGGTTACAAGATTGGAGATGAGAATCTCAGGGCCGGGATTACTGGGCGGACGGAACGACCGCGCTCGTGGCGGCCATCGCCGGGACGTTGCCGGCGCGCTTGTTGAGAAGGCTTTCGATCTTCGCGGTATAGACGCGGTTGATCTCGGCCTGCTTGGCTTCGTCGTCGAGCGCGATCGTCATCTGCACGCGGCACTCGTGACGATCGCTGGCCAGGAGCTTCGAGGAGTTGCAGACCGTGGTGTAGTCCGTCGCGGCAACGGCCACGTTCGCGGCGCCAAGGGTCAGCAGGGCGGCAAAGGACAGAACCATTTTCATGACGCGCTCCTAATCAAAATGGAAAGCTCGTTGGGCGGCTTTCCTTGAAGACGAGGCCGGAATGTATGGTCCGACATGCGCCTGCGCAAGAATTCGTGCTGCATAGCAGCAATGCAGCAGAAAATACCTTATATCTTATTGATTTAATTAAATAATATGACCCCCGGCACCGGCGCTCACATTATAAAGTCTTGATCAACACACCCTGGATGGAGTCTTCCGGGCGTAATTCCGGCGGCGATCTCAGCATGTGGGTGACCGGCCCGCCGCACCAGCGGCGCCACAACGCGCGGTAAGCGTCCTCCAGCGCACGCGTGAACCCGATTTCATCGCGTAAGGCCGAACGCTCCATGGCCGGGCGCAGCAGCGTCCTGATTTCGGCCAGGCGCGCCGGTTTTTTTCCAAAGGCGATGGCGCGGGCGATGTAGTCGTCGCGCGAAGACGCCACGAACTCATCGGCGAACCCTACCGCCGTGAGAAGGCTGAGACCCACACGGCTCCGGTGATTGTCGCCCGCGAGGGTCAGCACGGGCACGCCCATGTAGAGCGCTTCGCAGGTCGTGGTCGTGCCGTTATACGGGAATGTATCGAGCGCGAGATCGACGCCGGCGTATTTGCCGAGATGCTCCTGCACCGAGGGCACGAACGCGGTCATCTCGATGCGGTCCGGCGCGATGCCGTGGCGGGCGAAATCGGCAAGCACGCGCGCGCGCACACGTTCGTCGCGCATCTGTTTGCACTTGATGTAGAAGCGCGACCGCGGCACCGCGCTCAGGATCGCCGCCCAGGCCGCGATGATAGGCTCCGTCACTTTGGGCAGGACGTTGAAGGACGCGAAGGTCACGTAGCCTTTTTCGAGATGCGGCGCGGGCGCCGGCGGCGTCGCCTTGCCTGACGGCCGGTACAGATGGAAACAGTGCGGCAGGCGCACGAGTTCTTCCGAACACCAGCGTTCGGCCAAGCCGGGCGGATCGGCGCGGCCGTCGGTGATACGGTAGTCCATGGCGGGTACGCCGCTGGTTTCGGGATAGCCGAGATACTCGATCTGTACCGGCGCGGGCTTCAGCGCGCAGACCGGCAACCTGTTGCCCGAGGTGTGTCCGCCGAGATTGACCAGGATATCGATGCCGTCGTCGCGCAGCCGTTGAGCGAAGACATCGTTGGTGAATCCAGCGCTTTCCACCCAGAGATCGGCCGCCTTGCGCATGCTTTCGGTGATGACGTCCGTGCGGGAGGTATCGGAATAAAGGCATATCTCGAATTTAGAGCGGTCGTGTTTCTCGAGCAGCGCCTCGAAAAAATAGGATACCGAGTGCGCACGGAAGTCCGGCGAAAGATAAGCGACGCGCAGGCGCCTCTCCGGGTCGCGGGTATTGGTGTGCGGTTTCTCGGCGTCCGGCGCCGCGGTGGAGAAGCGGCGCGCGTATTCCTTATGGATATCGAAGATCTCTTCGTTGGAGAGATCGGGCTCATACAGACTGGCGAACGCATAATTGGAATAGAAGATCGGCGCGGACCGCGTATTGACGTTCGCCGCCTCGCGCATGGCGGCGCGCGCGTCCGTGACAAGATGCTGTTCAAGCAGAAGCACGCCCAGGGTGTTCAGCGCCATGGCGTTCGTGGGATCGAGTTCGAGCGCGCCCCGGATCTCGGCTTCAGCTTCACTGAGCTGTTGATCCTCAAGCAAGGCGACGCCGAGGCTGTAACGCGCGAAGGCGTTATCGGGGCGGCGTTCGAGCACCTTGCGGTACACCTTGATCGCCTCCGGTCCCTCGCCGCGCATGTAATGGGCGACGCCGAGATTGATGAGCGCCTCGTCATATTCCGGAGCGTGCGCCACCGCATTCGAAAGCGCGGCAACCGCATCCTGGAAAAGGAACAGGCGCAAAAGCAGCGCGCCGTAATTATTGCTGATGATCGGGGCGTCGGGCTTGAGTTCGGCCGCACGCTTCAAGAAGCGCGCGGCGGTTTGCAGGTCGCCGCTCAGGGCATATGCGAGGCCGAGATTGTTATGGGCTTCCGCATAACTCGGAAGCATGGCCACGGCCTGTTCAAGGACCGCAACGGCCTCGCCGAACCGTTCGGCCTGCCGCAAGGTATTGCCGTAGGCGTTTAGAAGCGTGGGATGGTCAGGGTGTTGCGCCACCGCACCGGCAAGAAACTTGAGCGATTCATCAAGCCGACCGGCTTCGCGCAGCGCCGGGCCTAAATTGGCTTTGGCGTCGGCATAGCCGGGATCGAGGACAAGCGCGTCCTTGTACAGCTGCACCGCTTCCTCGTGACGCCCCAGGGCGCCGACGACATTGGCGAGGTTGTTGTAAATGATGGGATCTTGGGGCGAGAGCGCGAGGGCGCGGCGATAGCTGGCCTCGGCTTCGGCGAGATTGCCTGTTTCCTTGAGCGCGACACCGCGATTGAGCCAACTGTCGACGGCGCCCGGTTCGCGCGCGACGGCGTCGGAGAAGGCTTCAGCGGCGTCGGTGAATTTGCCTTCCTTTATCAACGCAAGGCCCAAGGCATGATGCGCGCGGTCAACGCCGCGGTGGAACGCCACCGCCATGCGGGCGATGGAGGTCGCTTCGGCGAAGCGCGCCACGCGGTGCAGGAGACGCACGCGCTGAAGCAAGAGATCCAGCTGGCCTGGGACGCGTATCAGGAAATCATCGATTACGCGCAGGGCGTCGTCGTTACGCTGCGCGTCGCTCAGCATGGCGGACAAATTGACCGCGAATAAGGGCTCGCGCGGGTTCAGCGCGGCGGCGCGTTCAAGATGCACGATCGCATCCGAAATGCGGTTCAGCGCGTGTTTCGCCAGACCGGCAAGATTATGGCCGTCGGCATCGTCGGGATGGCGGGCGAGGTACGTATCAAGCAGGACTTCCGCGCCGGCCGCATCGCCGGCCTTGAGGAAGTTCAAGCCTTGTTGGAGAAGCGGCGAGAGGACACGCCCTTGAGACGGCTGTGTCATCGCCAGATCGCTTTGACGCGCTTACGCGCCGGTCGGACGAGCGCCGCCGGCCTGCGCCGCCTGGCCGGCCGTTTCCGCGTTCGTACGCAGGCCCGCCGCGAGGTTGCGGTTGATGTTGATAAGCACATCGAGATCGCTGGCGGAACTGGAGCGCAGCGCCTTGGTGGTCTGCTTATCGACGAAGATCGACAGCGACATCACATTCGCCTTGATCTCCGGCGGAAGCTGGTTATCCGGTTCGGTCAGATCGGCCTGGACGATGGTCCACAGCAGATGGTTGAAGCGCAGCGCTTTGGCGAACTCTTCGATGTTGCCGGTCTGCTTCTTGGCGTCTTCGAGCAGCAGCGCAGCCTTCGTAAAGGCCATCGCCTCAACCTCACGCGGGGAGAGATTGCGTTTCTGCTGTTGCTGATAAACTGCAACTTTATCTTTTGACATTCGCCAAGGCCTCCGCCTCGAACTTTATCAGCTGCCGGCACATTTTGAGGGCCCGGTAGTGGTCTCCCGCAAGGATATGCTGGGACATCTCGACCATCAGGTCCACCGCACGGGCGTCCACCGGTACTAAGATCATTTGTCTCATTAAAACGAAGTAAATGCCATGGTAATCCTTCTCACGTGCAGGGTTAATGTACATGTTGAGGATTGTGACATAGAGCTTCTTGGCGACGGTGTCGGCCTTCTCTTCGGTGATGATGTCCTTCTCGCGCACAACCGGCACGCGGTTGAGGACGACGAATTCCGTCTTCGCCGGACCATTTGCGATCACGGACGTACCGATGAGAACTTTTTCGTTGGGCTTCAGAGTCAGTTTTAAAGGCATGGCATTTCTTAGGTAGCTGGTTCGAAGGCAGTGTCGGGCGGCAATATGAACTTAAACAGCCGCTCCGTGAAGGCATGAACCTTACCTAAAATCCCCCCTTCAAGACCGAGAGCGTTAGAACAATCGCCTGCCTTTGCTAGGCTTCGGCGCGGCTTAGAAGAGTCGCAGGATCGCTTCTTCGGACTTCTGCGCGATCGAGAGCGAGATCGTGCCCAGCTGCTGACGAGTCTGCAGCGACAGCAGGTTCGCGGACTCCTCGTTCATGTCGGCGTTGACGAGTTCGGCGGCTCCACCCTTCAAGGTATTGATGATACGCCCCGTAAAATCTGCGCGGATCTGAAGGAGCGCGGAGTTCGTACCGAGGGCTTGCGCGTTCTGACGCACAGTGACCAGCGCGCTGTCGATGGCGCGCAGCGCCGCAGTAATTCCGCGGATCGCGCCCGTGCCCGACTGCCCCCACACCGTGGAGTTCGGCAACGTGCCTGTCGCGAGCGCGGAGCGACCCATGATGGTATTGAAGTCGGCGATGCGCAGACCAGAGATGACGAGCTGGTTGACCGCCTGCGTTTCGGTGCGTTCGTTGAACTTCACCGTCAATTGGTCGGCGCCCGGCGCAAAGGCCTGCGTGGAATTCTTGATGAGGTTGATACCGTTGTAAGCCGAGTCCTCGGCGAGGTTATCCACCTGGCTGCGCAGTTCGTTGAATTGGCTGGCAAGCTTGGCGCGCGTCGTGCTTTCCGGCGATGAGATCGCGGACTGTGCGAGCGCCTTCATCTGCTTGAGAATGGATTCGATGGACTCGAGACCCTGAATGCCGGCCTTGATGACGTTGATGCCGTCGGTGACGCCGTCCTTGATAGTCTGCAAGTCGGACGCGCGGCTGTTGAGATTGCGCGCCTTGAAGAAGGCGAGCGCATCGTCGATCGCGCTGTTGACCTTCAGACCCGTGGCCAGACGCTCCTGCGTGCGGCCAATGAGACTGGTCGTGTTTTGCAGCGACAGCAGATTCGTCCGCGTCGCCGTCGTTAGTGTAATTTCCGAAGCCATGCTGACCTCTCCTGCTCCGCCGGCGATGCGTCACCCGGTGAGCGTTTTTCGTGCGGTTTTACGGTCAATTCTGGCCGTATACGCACTTCGCACTTCTACGCATCACCATACGGAATACGCGTAAGAGGCAAAAAAAAGGTTAACGCGAGGGGAAATGAAACCGGCGCGTGACAAAAGTTTTGCGGCGTTTGCCGAGCGCGCGGAATTGGGGTCGGACACGAAAAACAAGCTCTCGTCTGCCTAGCTGAACGAGTCTTCGTTGTTATTCGTATCTGACCCCAATTCTGCTTCGCGCTTGCTGCAATCCGCCTTCGCTCCTTCGGCGCTTCGGCGTGATGAAAGAGGGGCGAGCTTTGGCCCGCCGCTCTTTCAAAAAAACGGCCGGGTCGTGAGACCCGGCCGTGAGCCGTCGTAACGAACCGCTTTGGAGGCGGACTACGAAGTAAGTACTAGAACAGACGCAGGATCGACTGTTCGGACTGCTGCGCGATGCCCAGCGAGATGGTGCCGAGCTGTTGGCGCGTCTGCAGCGAGAGCAGGTTGGCCGATTCTTCGTTGAGGTCGGCGTTGACGAGTTCTGCGGCGCCGCCCTTCAGGGTGTTGATGATATTGGTGGTGAAGTCGGCGCGGATCTGCAGCATCGAGGATTGCGTGCCGAACTGCTGCGCGGACTGGCGTACAGTGACCAGCGCCGAATCGATGGCCCGGATCGCCCCGTTGATGGCGGTGATCGCCGCGGTGCCGGTGACGCCCCACACGTTCGTTCCCGCGCCGGTTGCCTGGGCGGAGTTGGCCATGATCGAGTTGAAATCGGCGGTGTTCAGGCCGGAGACGATAAGCTGATTGACTCCGTTCGGCTCAACGCGTTCGTTGAACTTCACGGTCATCTGATCGGAGCCGGGAACAAACGCCGCAGATCCATTCTTGAGTAGGTTGACGCCGCTGAAGCTCGAGTCTTCCGCGAGATTATCGACCTGGCTGCGCAGTTCGTTGAACTGGCTGGCGAGCTTGGCGCGCGTGGTGCTTTCCGGCGCGGAGATCGCGGACTGCGCAAGCGCCTTCATCTGCTTGAGGACCGATTCGATGGACTCGAGGCCCTGCACGGCAGCTTTCAGCACGCTGATGCCGCCGCTGATACCGTCCTTCACGGAGGACAGATCCGAGGCGCGCGCATTCAGGTTACGCGCTTTGAAGAACGCGAGAGCGTCGTCGATCGCGCTGTTGACCTTAAGGCCGGTCGCGAGGCGTTCCTGGGTCCGGCCGATAAGGCCGGTCGTATTTTGCAGCGATAGCAGGTTAGTGCGTGTCGCCGTCGAGAGTGTGATTTCCTGAGCCATATTTGTACCCTTTCTAGGATCAGTGACTTTCTAGAAGCCGTTTAGTCCCCAAAAAAACCGAACCGCTCGTGCAACTAGCCAAAAGCGACGCAAATCAAACGCAAGCTGCGCGTGAACATGCCGGTTCACGCTGCCGTTCTACGCACGAAGTGCAAACAAATGGTTAAGCCGGAGATGAACAAGGCGGCTTGAAGCGCCTGCGACCCGAAAAAGTTGAGCGGAGCGGGGCTTTTTAGTTAAGGACGGGTTAATTTCCGGCGTGCGCCGGGCAAAGGCGCCTCGATACAGCAAAAAAGGCGGTTCCCCCAAGGAACCGCCTTTTCCGTTACCCCCACTCCATGCGCCGTCGCCGCGTCCTTCGCGGCGTCAGCTTAATGCGTCACGCTAGAACAGACGCAAGATCGACTGTTCAGAGCGTTGTGCGATCGAAAGCGAGATCGTGCCGAGTTCCTGGCGCGTTTGCAGCGACAGGAGGTTGGCCGATTCCTCGTTCAGATCGGCGTTCACGAGTTCGGCCGCACCGCCGCGGAGCGTATTGATCAGATTGCTCGTGAAATCGATACGGATCTGAAGCATCGCGGAGTTGGTGCCGAATTGTTGCGCCGACTGACGAACGGTCACGAGCGCCGAATCAAGCGCACGGATCGAGTTCGTGATCGCGGTGACGGCGGCCGTTCCCGTCACGCCCCACACGTCGGTCCCCGCGCCCGTCGCCACGGCGGCCTCGGCCATAATGGCGTTGAAGTCGGTCGTGGTTAGGCCGCTGACCACGAGTTGGCTGAGGCCCGGCGGCTGAATGCGCTCGTTGAACTTCACCGTGAGCATGTCGGCGCCGCCGACAAAGGGCTCGGTGGTATTCTTGAGCAGGTTATAGCCATTGAAGTGCGCGTCTTCGGCCAGGTTGTCGATCTGGCTGCGCAGCTCATTAAATTGGCTGGCTAGTTTGGCGCGCGTGGTGCTTTCCGGCGACGAGATCGCCGACTGCGCCAGCGCTTTCATCTGCTTGATGAGCGATTCAATCGATTCCAGACCCTCCACCGCAGCTCTGATCGTGCTGATGCCGTTGGCGATTTGGTCTTTGATCGAGGAAAGATCGTTGGCGCGGCTATTGAGATTGCGCGCCTTGAAGAAGGCGAGCGCATCATCGATAGCGCTATTGACCTTGAGCCCGGTCGCAAGACGTTCCTGCGTCCGGCCAATCAAAGCCGTTGTATTCTGCAGCGACAATAGGTTCGCGCGTGTCGCCGATGTAAGAGTGATTTCACTCATTGGCGTCTCCTGCGAATGCGAGGAACGCTCAACCTACGCGATGAAAAATACCAAAATATAAATGCGTAAGGGCAAGCGCCCGTCTTCTTCCCGACCGCCGGCGTCTTCGCGCACGAGCAAGGTCAGTCCGGCGGACCCCCAATAAGGGGGCCCGCCCACTGTCCGTAGTCGCGTTCGAGGAACGCCGCCGAGTCTTAGAAGAGACGCAGGATCGACTGTTCGGAGCGCTGCGCGATCGAGAGCGAGATCGTGCCCAACTGCTGGCGCGTCTGCAGCGACAGGAGGTTGGCCGATTCTTCGTTCAAGTCCGCGTTCACCAGTTCGGATGCGCCACCCTTGAGGGTGTTGATCAGGTTGGTGGTGAAGTCGGCGCGGATCTGCAGCACCGCCGAATTGGTACCGAACTGCTGGGCGGTCTGACGCACCGTGACCAGCGCGGAGTCGAGAGCGCGGATCGAGGCGGTGATCGCGGTGACGGCGGCGGCGCCGGTGACGCCCCACACGTCGGTGCCCGAACCCGTGGCGGTCGCGGCGCTGGCCACGATGTCGCCGAAGTCGGCCGAGCTGAGGCCCGAGACGACGAGCTGGTTGACGGACGATGTATCGGTACGCTCGTTGAACTTCACCGTGAGCTGATCGGCGCCGCCGGTGAAAGCGCTGGAGCTGTTCTTGAGCAGGTTGACGCCGTTGAAGCTGGCGTCTTCAGCGAGGTTGTCCACCTGGCTGCGCAGTTCGTTGAACTGGCTGGCCAGCTTGGCGCGGGTCGAGCTTTCCGGCGAGGAAATAGCGGATTGCGCGAGCGCCTTCATCTGCTTGATGACGCTTTCGATCGACTCGAGGCCCTGCACGGCGGCCTTAATGACGCTGATACCGCCGAGGATCCCGTCCTTAAGAGAGGACAAGTCGCTAGCGCGGCTGTTCAGGTTACGGGCTTTGAAGAAGGCCAGCGCGTCATCGATGGCGCTGTTGACCTTAAGACCAGTGGCAAGACGTTCTTGCGTACGGCCGATGAGGTCGGTCGTCGACTGGAGCGACAGCAGGTTCGCGCGCGTCGCACTTGAAAGGGTAATATCACTCATAACGCGTAGCTCCTTTTCTAGGACAGTGTTGACGACATTTCTGTCGGCTCAGAACAGGCCTCCATTCAGGAGCTACTCTGAGCACCGTAATTTATAGTGGCTCGCGGAGACCCTGTCAAACACTGCCGTAACGCAAAATTAATGAGTATTATCAAAATGTTAATCCTTAACCCCCACTCTGGCAAGGATATTTGCCTTATTTTCAGCTTTTCCCGGCACTGATTAGTGTCCGGCCGGTGGGAGCCTTCCCGCCCCGCAACTCTTAGCTGTGAGACCCGCCACCCAATGAACGAGGGCTATCTCCTTCTGGCGTTCGACGATGCCCGCTATCTGGAGCTGGCGGCCAACTTCGCGCTGTCGGTGCGGCGCGTGGAGCGGCGTCCCGTGAGCGTGGCCGTGAACGCCAAGGTGAAGGTGGACCCGGCGCTGGCCGCTCTCTTCGACCAGGTGATCGTGGCCGGAGACGACGCCCACATGCGCGGCGCCATGAACAAGGCCCGCCTGTTCGACATGACGCCCTACGCGCGCACTTTCTATATCGACGCGGACTGTCTCCTGTTCAGTCCCCGCATCGAATTCTTCTGGCGCAAGTTCCGTGACCGGCCCTTCGTCGTCGAAGGGCACCGCCAGAGTAAAGGCCCCGCTTTCGCCTGCTCGCTCGGCGAAAAAGATGCGGCGGCTTTGTGCGCGCTGCTCGGCGTGCGATACCTGACCGTCTTCAACGCCGGTGTGATGTATTTCGAACGCACACCCGCTTCGAAGGCCGTTTTCGATAAAGTGCGCGAGCTGTACGAAGGCCCGCACCGCGATACGATCAGTTACCGCTATAAGCACGAAGGCGAATATGCGGACGAGCCTTTTTTCGCCGCGGCCTTGGCCTTGCTCGGCATCGACCCTGAGGAGCCGCCGATCAGTGCGCGGTTACAGGTCACGACCCCGAACATCACGGAAGGCGTCATGGACCTCGATACGGGCGATCTGCGTCTCGTAAAGCAGCCGGCGGGCGAGCCCGCCGCCCTGTGGTCCGGGGTGTTGTGCCATTTCTGCGGCCTTGTGCCGATGAACGACTACTTCGCGCTGGCCGACAAACTGCGCCGTGAAGCCAATCTACCGCCCATGGACCGCTCGAAATTCATGCCGGTCGTGCTCACCGCGGCCCATCACAAAGAAAGCACGTAGGTTCCCGCATGGCGTCCGCCTCACCGATCTTTCTGGCCACGAGCCTTGTTCCCGGGCGCGACATCGCGCAGCAAACGGCCGCCGTGGCGTCCTGGGCGGCGGCGGGATTCCATGTGCTCTCGGTGAACGGCAAGGCCGAAGCGGATGCGATCAGGTCGGACTATCCCGGCGTCGATGTCATCGTGCCGCCCAGCACCGCGGAACGGTTCGCGAAAAAGCCGGTGCCGTATATCCACGATCTCCTAAAGGCTTTGCGTGCCGCTGTCGCCGGCTCGGGTCATGACCCGGCCCATTGCATCGTCGGGATCATCAACGCGGATATTCATTTGCGCGACGTCGCCGGGCTGAAATCCTTCATCCAGCGCGAGGCGCAGGGCGCCCTCTTGTGCGGACCGCGCGTGGACGTTCCCAGCGCCGATCACTTCACGACCTACGCTCCAACAGGCGCCGAAGTCTATTCCATCGGCTACGACTACTTCTTCCTGCCGAGCAAATTCCTGGACGACTATACCGAGAGCCCGTTCTGCATGGGCATGCCGTTCTGGGACTACTGGTTTCCCTTGGTGACGCTTCTGCGGGGTAAGCCGATCAAGACGTTGAATTCCCCCGTGGCGCTGCACGTGAGCCATGAGACGCGCTGGGACGACACGGTCTATCTGTTCTTCCACGCGCTCATCACCTACGTCATGGAACTCGCGCGCCAAACGCGCGGCCAGAACCCGAAAGCCGAAGGCCGGCAGTTCGACTTGCTGTTCGACTTCGTGCAGCACTTTTACGGCGCCGTGTTCAAACGCGGCACCGAGGCCGAGGCAAACGGCACCGCGGATGCCGCCGGCGTCGCGATGCTGGCGGACTTCTATGACCGCTTCCAACAGGTGGCGGTTCATCACATCAAGACGCAAGCCGCCCCGGTCACTCTCGCCGAGGCGGTCACTTGAACGAAGCGGCGGAGCTCTTCAAACAAGGCCTCGCGCACCATCAGGCCGGCGATGCGGCCGCCGCGGCGGAGCTTTATCGTCAAGGCCTCGCCCTCAATGATGCGATCCCCGACGCCTGGCATCTCCTCGGCGTCGCGCTGGTACAAACCGGCGATCTCGGCAACGCGATCGCCGCGCTCGAGAAAGCCGTCGTGCTGAAACCCTCCTTCGCCGACGCCCACGGCAATTTGGGAACGGCGCTGCAAACCGCGGGGCGCTTGGGTGAAGCGGAAGCGCCGATGCGCACGGCGATCGCGCTCGCGCCCGGCACCGCCGCATTTCACTTCAATCTCGGGAATCTGCTCGCGGCCACGGGGCGCCCCACCAGCGCGGTCGGCGCCTATCGTGACGCCGTACGTCTGCAGCCGCATTATCCCGACGCACATTCCAATCTCGGCAGCGCGTTGCGCGATCTCGAACAATTGGACGCCGCAACCGAAGCCTTCGAAACGGCCGTGGCCCAGAATGCGGGATTCGTGGAAGCGCGCTACAACCTCGCCAACGCGTACAGGGATCAAGGCAAACTCACCGCCGCCGAAACCGAAATCCGCAAAGTCCTCGCGCAGCGCGGCTATGCCAGAGCCTACAACACGCTTGGTGTGATCCTATCCGACCAGGGACGTTCCGCCGAAGCGGTCGGAGCGTTCGCCGCGGCCATAAAAGAGGATTCTTCCTACATGCCGGCGGCCAGCAATTGGCTGAGCGCGCAGCAGTATGTCGCCGGCGTGACGGAAGAAAGCCTCGCGCAGGCGCATACGCAATGGACAGCGCGGCACGGCGTTGCGGAGACGCCGGGCGCGCCGCGCGCCGAAATGCGAACGCCGCTCACGGTCGGCTTCGTTTCCCCTGATTTCGGGGTCCATCCCGTCGGCTTGCTCAGCGTGCGGATGTTCGAGAACCTCAACGCGCGCGAGGTTCGTGCGATTGTCTTCAGCACGCGGCCTGCGGACCGTGAAGACGAGATCAGCGCGCGCATCCGCGCCGCCGCCGACTGGCGGCATGTCGACGGACTATCGGACGAGGCACTGACGGCCGACATACGCGCGGCCGGCGTGCAGATCCTGTTCGACCTGTCGGGACACACGGCGGGGCATCGTCTCGGCGTGTTCGCGCGCCGCGCCGCGCCCGTGCAAATCTCATGGCTGGGTTATGTCGGAACCACGGGCCTCGCGGCGATGGATTATGTGCTCGCCGATGCCGTGCAGGCGCCCCCAGGCACCGAAGCGCATTACGCCGAGAAGATCATCCGCCTGCCCCACGGCTATACCTGCTTCGATCCGCCCGCGAACGCACCCGCCGCGCCTGACACGCCGGCCATGCGCAACGGCTTCGTCACGTTCGGCAGTCTCAACAATCCGGCGAAGCTGAGTGATGCCGTGATCTCGAGTTATGCGGCGATCCTCGCACGCGTGCCGCGCGCCCGGCTGATGCTGAAGTTCCGGGGCCTCGAGGATCCCGGCGTGCAGAAACGACTCCGCACCGCTTTCGCCGCCGAAGGCGTCGCCGCCGAACGTCTGGTCATTTCAGGCAAAGCGCCGCGCGAAAGCTTCCTACAGACCTATAATGAGATCGACATCGCGCTCGATACCTTCCCATACTCGGGCGGCCTCACGACATGCGAAGCCCTTTGGATGGGCTGCCCGGTCGTGACGTTTGCCGGCGCGACATTCGCCGGACGCCACGCCGCGAGTTACCTCAGCCATGCCGGCCTTCGTGAACTCATCGCGGCGGATCGCGGCGGCTTTGAGACTCTCGCCGCCGCACTGGCCGGCGCGCCCGCCCGGCTTCAAGCGTACCGCAAGACTCTGCGTGAAAAAGTTGCCGCGACCTTGTGCGACGGACGCCGTTTCGCGGCCGACTTCACCGCGGCGATGCAGGCGGCGCTGCGCTCACACCTTTAGCCAGCCGGGGCGTTTGCCGGCCTGTCTCGCCCACGAGATGAACCGCGCCTCATCGATCTTGTCCGTCTCGTGGATGTCGAGGTAGCGGACCTCCTTCTGCTTGGAGGCGCCGGGCGGCGGCGGTTTCAGCGACGCACCGTTGAAGAAGGCGACTTTGACGTACTTGGTGAAGCAATGAAAACTGATCACCCAGCCGCCGCCCGCGACGCCATAAAACGGCGAATTCCATTTCACCGCCTTGCGTACACCGGGAACGGCGCGTGTGATCAGCGCGTCGACGCGGCGCGCCACCGCTTTCTTCCAATCGGGGATCGCGGCGATATAGGCCTGCACGGGCGCGTTGCCCTCACCTTTTGAAACTTGCGGATTGCCGCCGGCGAGGAGTTTTACCGCTTTCTTGCGCACGTTTTTCTTGGCCGGATTTTTCTTGGCGGGGCCTTTTTTGGCGGCGTTCTTCTTCGCGGTCTTTTTCACGGCTTTTCTGGCCCGGGCCATAAGTGTCTTCCTTAGAGCGCGATTGCATCCAACAGTTTGCCGACCTGGCGCTCCCAGCTCCAGTCCCGCATGAAGGCCGCCCCGTTCGCGCCGCGGCGCGCCGCGCCCGCGCGGTCGGTATAGGCCTCTTCAAGCTTGGCGACGATCTCATCAATGGAGGATTCACCCCAGCCATCGAGATCGGGGCGGCCCATGACCTCGCCCATCGGAATCTGGAAATCGAGCGTGTAACACGTGTCCGCGCCAACGAGATCGAGATGACCGGTGTTGCGCGACAGGATCACCGGCACGCCGCACGCCATGGCTTCCATGGCGACGAGGTTCGTTCCCCCTTCGCAGCGGCTTGGCAGAAGCGCGGCATCGACCTCGCGCAGCAGCGGCGCGGTCGCGGTATTGGCGAGCGGCCCGAGATCGACAAACGAGCCCGTCGGCAGCCCGTTCATCGTCAGCCACCCCGTGACATCGAGACGGCCGTCCGTCACCGGCGGCGGCCCGGCGACATGCGCCGAGCGGGCCAGACCTTGTGCGGCCTGCGGCCATGGATTGTGCCACGCCGTGACGAGCAGCGCGTCCGGGTGGCGCGCGTGGAATTTCTTGAAGGCGGCAACGACGAGGTCCTGGCCTTTGCGGTACTCAAGCTTACCGCCGGAGAAAACAGCAAAGCGTCCAGCGAAGCGTCCCGTCCGCGCGCCGGGGGTGAAGAGGCCGGGATCCACGCCCTGGAAGCAGTTGCGCACATTTGTAAATCCATGGCGCTTCAGGACATCGGCGTTCCAGGTCGACCCCGTAACGATCAAGGCAAAGCGCTGCGCGGCGTCGATATTCGGTTTCGGGATGGTCGCGGATTCAAAGAACACGACGCCGATATCCGGCGTGCCGTGCAGGGCCGCGAGGACCGGGGGGAAATCCAATTTGTCGCCGAGAGCATGAAGGATCGGAAAGCCGGCCCTGACCTCGCCTTGCGACCGGGCCGCACGCCATTCGCCGTGACGGGCGAGAGGGCCCGCAAGCGCTTCGGCTTGAGGCGGCGTCAGGTTCAAGGGGGCGGCGACAAAGAACAGTTCGGGCGAAATCCCCCGATGCACCAGCTGCGCCGCCAAGTTGACACCATAGGTGCCCCAGCCGCTGGCCACCCCGACCTGCCAGCCGATGCCGATTTGCCGAGAGGCCATCTTTTATGACTCTTAACGGTTATCTCACCCGCCCTGGGTACACGCTCCCCTGGCACGGGTTAAAGTGTTATTTACCGGTGATCCTGTAAGCGTGCAGGATCAACGAACTGGTGCGCTCAGCACCTTCCTGGTTTTGGGCTCCGTCTGGGACGCAGTTTGAAGCCGGGTTTGGGTAAGGAAAACGCGATGTCCGAATTCATGATGAGCCAAGTGCAGGGTCTTCTTGCCAAGGTCAGCGATGACCTCGATAAGATGAGCAGATCCGCCAACGCGACCACGGACATGCTCCTCGGGGCGATCAATGACCTCGCCGCCAATCTGTTCGCTACGCAAGCCATTCTCTGTGTCCTGCTCAAGGACCATCCGGTCGACGCCGCGAAGGTCAAGGAGTGGATCGCAGGCCAGACCGGCAACGCGATGGAAGCGCCCAAGGCGCAGATGGTCGTCGACCAGCTCCTGGCCGCAGCGAAGAAGTAAGACCTTCCACCGTCCCGCGCGACGGCGTTCATCTTTTATGTGCGGGCCTGCGCCCGCGGGAGCCGCACCGTAATGCTGCGGTCTCTCTACCGTAGTCTCACCACCATTTCCGGTCCGCTGCTGCGCGGCTGGCTGACTTACCGCGCGTCGCGCGGCAAGGAGATCGCCGCGCGCCTTCCAGAACGGCGCGGCATCGCCTCTCAGGAGCGCCCGATCGGCAAGCTCGCGTGGTTTCACGGCGCGAGCGTCGGCGAGGCTTTGTCGCTGCTGCCGATCATCGCCGGCGTGCGCGCCCAGGGCTGGCAGGTGCTGGTGACCACAGGCACCGTGACATCGGCCGCGTTGATGGCCGAGCGTCTTCCCGCCGGATGCATCCATCAGTTCGTGCCGCTGGACCGTCTGGCCTGGGTGCGCGCGTTCCTCGCGCACTGGGAGCCCAACCTCGTCATCTGGAGCGAGTCCGAGCTCTGGCCCAACATGCTCACGGAAATCGGCGAGAAAGAGATCCCCGCCGTGCTTTTGAACGCACGGCTCTCGGACAAAGCCTTCCGCGGGTGGCGGCGCTGGCCCGGGTTCGCGAAGAGCGTGCTCGCGGCGTTCGACCTCGTGCTGGCGCAATCGGCCGCCGACGCAGAACGGTTCCGAATCCTGGGGGCCTACGACGTGCGCGCGCTGGGTAACGTCAAGCTCGCCGCGGCGCCCCTGCCCGCCGACGTGACCGGCCTTGCGGCGCTTAAAACCGATATCGGTGAGCGGCCCGTGTGGCTGGCCGCGAGCATCCATCCCGGCGAGGACGCGATCGCGGCGCGCGTGCACCAATCGCTGAAGGACCGCCTCCCCGGCCTGCTGACCCTCGTGGTCCCGCGTCACGCAGACAAAGGGCGCGTGATGGCGGGCGCAATGCCGGGCGTGCGCACGGCGCTACGCTCCGAAACCACGGCGATCGGCGCGGATGTGGATGTCTATATCGCCGACACCATGGGCGAACTTGGGCTGTTCTTCCGGGCGGCCGACCTTGTGTTCATGGGCAAATCGCTGTCGGTCGGCGGCGGACAGAACCCGGCCGAACCCGCACTGCTCGGCTGCGCGCTGGTCTTGGGCCCGGATATGAGCAACTTCCGTGAAATTACCGACGCGCTGACTGGCGCCGGCGCCGCCGTGCAGGTGAGCGGTGAAGCTGAGCTGGCGCAAACCATCGCCCGTCTCCTTGGCGACAGAGGCGCACGCGAAAAGATGGGCGCGGCGGGCCGCGCGGTCATGGCGCTGCATGCCAATGCCGTTAAAGAGACGATGAACGCGCTGGAGCCCTATCTCACCGGCCCTAAAATCCGTTAGATTCCCCGCCACATGGATCAAGAGTCGGAACGCAAATTAAGGGAACTGCGCCTGAACCTGGCAGAAATCTGCCTGGAAGGCCGCGTCGAGCGCATCGGGCAGCTGTGCCGCAGCCCGGCCGGCGACGCGATCATGACCATGATCAATTCCGGCGTGCGGCACCTGGCCATGACCAAGGGCGATCAGGCGGTCGCGGAACGATGCCACCGCATTCTCTCGGTCGAGCATGACGTGTCGCGCAAGGTCAGCGCCTATCTTGCGCTGTCGCTGTTCACGCCGCCGCAAGGCATCGAGCGGGCCTTCGACATCGTCGACGTGCCGACGCCGCTCCTGTGTACCGTTGTCAAGGTGCTGCTGGCGGTCCCGATGTTCTTCACCCGCGAAGGCGCGCGCCGCCGCGCGCTGGCTCATGTGGAGGCCACGGTCGCCGAGATTCATAAGGCGGTGATGGTCATCGACGAGTTCGAGTTCCGCCGCGAAGTCCTATCCGGCTTTATGGACGGCTACGTGATCTCGTCGATCTACGGTGAGGACGTGCCGCTGCGCACGCTCGCGCAAAGGCGCGGCGACCTGATCCGCAAGTATCTCGAGATCCATAATCTCGCCCATGACATCGTTCCGCCGCCGCATCCGGACAACCAGACGACGGTGCGCGTGGGCATCTTGTGTCCGGGCACGATCAGTGAAGTCGCCGCCATGCGCGGACACCTCGCCGGGCTCGACCGCAGCCTGTTCCAAGTCACGGCTTACGTGCCAGATGAAGCGGCCACGTCGGTGAGCGCTGGCTTCGAGGATGTCGCCGATGACTTTGTGGCTTTGCCGGTCTCCGATATCACCGCCTGCGCTCAAATCTTGGCGCAGGAGGAGCTGGACGTTCTGATCGCCGGCGCCAACATCACCAATACCTGCAAATTCCCGTGGACTCTTCTCATGGCGCAGCGCCTCGCGCGCTTACAGGTCGCCATGCATTGCAGCAGCCTGACGACGGGACTCGCAACCGTGGACGTGTTCATCAACGGCGCGCTGAATGAACCGGAGGATGCCCAGGAGGATTATACCGAGGAGCTTGCCCTCGTTCCCGGATCGTCCAATCACTACATCTTCGCGAGCAAGGCGCAGATCGCGCCCGAGGAACTGACCCGGGAGCGCATTGGCGTGCCCGATGCGGCGCTGATGCTGGCCACCGGCGCGAACTACTTCAAGATCGGGCCCGAACTGTTGACCACATGGGCGCGGATCCTGGAAGCGGTGCCGAACGCGCATCTGGTGATGTATCCGTTCAATCCCAATTGGACGACGCACTACCCGCACAAAGACGGCTTCCTGCGTTTCGTGCAGGAGCGTTTCGCCGAACGCGGCGTCGGCGTCGATCGCCTGCACGTCCTCGAATCCCAGCCGAGCCGCGCCCCGTTGCTGGGCGTCCTGAAGCTCGCCGACCTCTACCTCGACAGCTTCCCCTACTCCGGCGCGGTCTCGCTGCTTGATCCCTTAAGCGTGGGGTGCCCGCCGGTCGTGCGGGAAGGCCATACCGCCCGCTGCCGGCAAAGCGCCGCGCTCCTCAAGGAAATCGGCCTCGACGTGCTGGTGACGCGTTCGATGGAAGATTATGTGACCGTGGTCAAACGCCTGCTCACCGACCATAGCTTGCGGCGCGAAATGGCCGACGCGGTCCGGGACGCCACCCGTTCGGCGCAGCTTGGCACGAAGGGCATCGGCGCCGCCGTGGGCGACGCGCTGCTGGCCGGGTTGCGGAAAAAGCTGAAAGCCGACGCCGTCTAGCGGTCCGGCGCGGCACTCTCACTCACGGCCTCGCGCGCCTGCGTAGCGATGTCCGTCGCCCGCTTCATGATCATCATGAGAAGAAAAAGCACCGTTACGCACATCAAGAACGCCTGCCAGGACTTCAAGCGGAACTGATCGTAGGCGATATGCGCCATCACGAAGAACCCGGCGAAGGCCACCGCTATCACGACATATGCGACCTGCCCGGCTGTGCTCACGGCTTTTGATGGGCCTGCAGCGCGTCTTCAAGGCGCGCGATATAATCATTGCGGATCGCGTTGGCGACGCGCAGGTCCTGGATGCGCCGCTCCTCGCCCACATAAAGACGCGCGAGCGTCAGGAGCGTTTGCGCGAACGCCGGCTCGCGCACCGCGATAAGATTGGTGCGATCCCATTCGAGGGCCGGGAAAGACGCGAGCGTGCCGAGGTTCGAAAGGGCGCGGTATCCAAAACTGTTGTCGTCGCGCCAGATCGCCACCAGTGGGATGTAACCAAGGCCCGCCACCGACTGCGCGAGCGCGCTGGCGTCCGAGATGTCGTAGAAGGCGCAATTGAATTTCGCGACCGCCGGTTGCCAGCGCCGCAAATGCGCGGCCGTATCGGGCGGCAGGAATTTGGCTTCGCATGAGAGAAGTGTGCAGCCCGCGATAGAGGCTTCGGCCATTGTGGCGGCAGGGACTTCGGCGAGGTCGATTTTCGCGTCGGAGCGAAAACCGGGCGTGGCGATCACCTGCCAGCCGGCGGTGGCGTATTGTTGCATCTGCGCCGTCGATCCGGCGGAGAAAAAGACCGCCGTCGGAACCGCATTGCGGTCCTGCCGCCGCAGATCCTCGGCGAAGATGATCGGAATGTCGTCGCTCATAGCCCCAACTAAGCTTCCGCCCGGACGTCTGGATCCCGAGCCTATAGGCCCAGGATGACAGCAGAGTACCGATGCGCAAAGCGCTTAGTAGGGCCGCCGTTCTGTGAGCGTGGCGGCAACCGTCACGACTTTGCCGTGACGCAGGACCGTGATCGCCACGTCGTGCCCAATGCGCTCGGCCGAAAGCAGGCGGTGCAGGTGGTCGACCCCGGTGATGGCCTGTCCGTCCAGGGTCAGGAGCAGGTCGCCCGACATAAGACCGGCTTTATCCGCGGGGCCTCCCGTTTCCACCTTGAAGATACGCGCAGCGGTTTCGGGACCGCGTTCGAGCGCCCGCACGATCCGGCGCGGGATGCCGGTGGTCTGGGCCGCGACACCGAGGTGCGAGCGGCGCACCGCGCCGTGGCGCAGGATTTGCGTGACGGTAAAGAGCGCCGTATTGGCCGAGACGGAAAAGCACAGGCCTTGCGCGCCGATGATCGTCGCGGTGTTCACACCGATGACATTGCCCTTGCTGTCGACAAGCGGGCCGCCGGAATTGCCGGGGTTGAGCGCGGCGTCGGTCTGCAGCACGTCATCGATCTGACGTCCCGCCAAACCATTGTAGCCTTGGGCGCGCAAGGAACGCCCCAGCGCGCTGATGACCCCTGCGGTGACCGTACATTCGAAGCCGAGCGGATTGCCGACCGCGATGGCAAGCTGACCGACCTTCAGCGCGGAAGAGTCGGCGAAATTCAGCGACGGGACATGACTGCCGTGCACCTGGATCACAGCCAGGTCGGTGTCCGGATCGTCGCCGACGAGATAGGCGGGGAATTCGCTGCCGTCCGGGAACGTCGCGCGGATCGCCGGCGCGCCGCCGACGTCCTGGTGCACGACGTGACTGTTGGTGACCATGTAGCCGTCGGGCGTGAACAAGAAACCCGAGCCGGAACCTTCGGACTCTTTTCCCTGGCGCTTTCCGCGCACCCGCAAATGCGCCACGGACGGCGCGACATGATCGACGGCATTGATGACGCTCTGGCTGTAAGCGTCGAACAAAGGCGCGTCCGGATTTCCAACATCGAGGGGCATGATGAGCCCCATGTAGGAATGGCTAAGGCGCTGCGCCAGGGGTTGCCGCGGCGGTCCATTTTCCCAGCTCGGCCGCCATCAATTTCACGGGGGTATGCCAATCCCGCCCCCGGCGCTGGCGGAACAGGCGCATGGTCGGATACCAAGGACTGTCGCTGCGGGCCGAGAGCCACCGCCAGTCGTTGGCTTCGGCAATTAGGGTCCAGACCGGCTTACCCAATGCGCCGGCGAGATGGGCGACCGCGGTGTCGACGCAAATCACGAGATCGAGGGCCGACACCGCTGACGCGGTCGCGCCAAAGTCGCGCAACTGCGGCGCGAGATCGATCATACGCGCGGCGAATGGTGAGGCGTCGCGTTCGGCCGCCACATCACCGACCTGCAAGCTGAACCACGACACCCCGGGCACCGCGCGCAACGGGGCGAGCACCTCAAGCGGAACGGAGCGTTTTTCGTCCGCTTCGTGCTTGGGATTGCCGCGCCAGACGAGGCCCACTTTCAACTCGCCCGAGAGCACAAACGGCGGCGCATCCGGCGGAACCTTGAGATACGGGATGGGGGCGGGGATTGTCTCAAGCCGTGTCTCGAGCACGTGCGGAAGGCTCATGAGCGGGAGATAACAGTCAGCCTCCGGCACAGGCGTGCCGGCGGTCACGGTCTTCGCCACGCCGGGAGCGGTGGCCATGAGCGTCTCAAGACCGGGATGGCACTCCATCACCACCCGGGCGCCGCGCGCGGCGGCCCCGGCGGCGAACCGCACGAAGTGGATCGCGTCCCCCATCCCCTGTTCAAGTGTGAGCAACAGCGTCTGTTTGCCCAAGACCTCGCCGCGCCAGCGGGGAATCTTGAGCTTGCGTTCCTCGCGGCCCGGGCGATGGAACCGTGATTCATATGCGGCGAAACCTTTTTCAAGATCGCCGGAGACCAGGAGCGCGTTGGCGAGATTCCAGTGAGCCTCGGCGCTTTCCGGCGCGAGTGTCACGGCGCGTTCAAGGCAGGCAACCGCCTCCTTCACGTAACCCCACGTGCGATAGATCATGGCGAGGTTGATGAAGGCGCGCGGCGCCTTCGGATCGATCATCGCGCTGGCGTGAAACCACCGCTCAGCGCCCACCAGATCGCCGTGCTTGAAAGCCGCGACCCCGGCGTTGAAAAAAGTATTGGGATCATGGGCGCCGCCCGCCACGAGCCTTTGGTAGGCGCGCTGCGCACGCGCGAAGTCTTTCTCCTGCTGGTAAATGAGCGCCATATCGTAGACGGCGGGCGGATAGTTGACGTTGATTCGCAGCGCCGCTTCAAGCGCAAGGCGGAAGGCCTTGGCGTCGCCCATTAAACGCAGCGCAGTCGCCATCCCGTAACATAGGCCGGCGTCGACGGTTGAGGCGGCGCTGGCCCGCTGAAACAGCTCGAGCGCAAAGGTGGGGTCGCCCGCGTTGAGCTCGAGCTCGGCCAGCCGCTTCAAGGCGGACACCTCATCCGGGTGGAGACGCAGGATGCCCGCGTAAAGCGCCTTCGCCTTATCGATGGCGCCGCGGTCAAATGCCGCAGCCGCGTCCTCCAGGAGGCCGCCAATGATCTCGCGCTCTTTGCCTGAGTGGGGCATGATCCGCGATATCATTCGAGTAAGAGATGACGCAAGACCTCGTTAGCGCCCCCGTCTCCTCTCTTTTAGAGGAGGCCATCCGCCTGCATGGCGCCGGATCCACTGAGCAGGCCCGCGCCATATATAAGAGTGTGCTGGCCCGCGCCCCGCGCGAGGCCGCCGCGTTGCACGGCATGGCGCTGATCGCCGTGGATGAGGGCGTGCCGGACAAGGCCTTGCCGTTCCTGGGCGCTTGTCTGCAAATCGCCCCCGAAAACCCGGTTTATCGCACCAGCTTCGGCCTCGCCCTTGCGAAGCTGGGCAAAGTTCATGAGGCCGCCGCCCAATTCGTCGACGCAGCCAACCGGGCGCCGCACCTCGCCGAACCGCGCATTCACCTCGCTCGGGCGCTCGCGCGCCTCAACCGGCGCACCGAAGGCCTAAAGATCTTGGCCGAAGCCGCGCAAATGTTTCCCGAGCGCGCGGATGTTTGGATCGTCAAGGGTCAGGAAGAGCGCGCGCATCAGCAACCGGCGGAAGCCGAGCGCAGTCTGCGGCGGGCGCTGGCGCTTCGCCCCGGCGACGCCAATGTGCTCAACGACCTCGGCGTGGTGGTCCGCGCCCAGGGCCGCACCGCTGAGGCCGTCGATATCTACCGCGAGGCGCTGAAGGTCGCGCCGCACGATCCGCTCACGCACGGCAATCTGGGCAATGCGCTGACCGAGCTGAAGGAGACGGACGCCGCGGAGGAACATCTGCGGCAGGCTGTGGCGCTGGCGCCGGGATCCGTCGAACACCGCTGCAATCTCGCGATTTTCCTGACACGCGAGGATCGCCCGCACGAGGCCGTCATCCTTTTCCGCGACGTGCTAATGCGCACACCAGGAAACGCGGATGCATGGACCAACCTCGGCGTCGCGCAGCTCGACATGGGAGATATCGCGGACGCCGAAGCTTCGATCCGCAAGGCAATCGCGGTCGCGCCGCAGAATGCCGAAGCGCACTATAATCTCGCCTGGGTCCTGCTGCTGACGGGCCAATGGCGCGAAGGCTGGCGCGAATATGAGTGGCGCTGGCGCATGCGGCACTTCAGCTCGAAGCGGCGCAGCTTCGCGGCGCCTTTGTGGGATGGCGCGAATATCGAAGGCACGCTTCTGCTCCATGCCGAACAAGGCCTCGGCGATGCCATTCAATTCGTGCGCTACGCGGTGGACGCAAGAGCAAGATGCGGCCGTCTCGTCCTGGAATGCCCGAAGGCGCTCGTGCGCCTGTTCAAAACGGTGGCCGCGATAGATGAGGTGATCGCGGCGGGCGACACCTTACCGCACTGTGACGCGCACGCCCCGCTGATGAGCCTTCCGCACATCTTCAACACGACGCCCGAAACCACGCCGCGCCGGGTTCCTTACCTGAGCGCGCCCGGCGGCCTCACGCTCCCCAAGACAGCGCGCCGGCGGATTGGGCTAGTGTGGGCCGGTTCCCCGGACAACAAGATCGACAAACGCCGCACCCTGCCGGCCGCGTTGTTCGCGCCCCTGATAGAAGAAACGGCGGCGGACTTCGTCAGCCTTCAGGTAGGCCCCAAGGCGGAGGAGGCCGCGGCCTTACCGCAAGACAAGCTGGTCTTCGCGTGTGAGGGCAAGGTCGGCGACTTCGCCGATACGGCGGCGGTGATCGCCCAACTCGACCTCGTGATCGGTGTCGATACCGCTGCGATTCACCTAGCGGGGGCCTTGAACGTGCCGGTTTGGGTCCTGATCCCCAAGATGCCCGACTACCGATGGCTGCTGGGACGGGACGATACGCCTTGGTACCCCGCCATACGCTTGTTCCGGCAGGAGGAATCGGGCGCGTGGGAAGATGTGATGTGGCGTGTGCGGACCGCGTTAACCCTTCTTCAATCTTCCTCCTAAAAGGTCCAAATTTGGAAAAGACCCTCCGCCGTGGTACCACTGGCGGCAGGTGAGCTTTGCCGCGAGGACACCCCCAGGACCGAAAAATCCTGGTGTAAGGGACGAACCCGAGGAGCGAAATGGTCGGCCTACTTTCCAGCCTTCCTATCAGTGTGACCGGATCCGGCTTGCTTGGAACCGCCGGCTCGGCTGGCGCGTCCGTGCTGGGCGCGTTCAACTCGGATGGCACCAGCGCCCTCCTCGGCAATATCGGTTCGACCACCAGCTCGCTTATCAATCAGATCAAAGCGAATGCAAACGCGCGCCTGACCGAACAGCAGCAGGCCATCCAGGACGCCGCGACCCAGAAACGCGATGCGATCGAAGTCCAGAACGAGCGCTGGATCGCGGTGAAGGCGCAGGTCAATAACGCCGAAATCGCGGTCGATAACGGCAAAGAGAGCATCGCGAAGATCAATCAGACATTGCTTCTGATGCGCGGCAGCGTCGGCGGGACCACCGAGGATCTCACGTTCTATAAGGACCTGTATGACAGTCAGGTCTCGCAGATCAACAATGAGGCGGACAGCGGCGGCGCCGGTTTCAACCTGATCGGCAACATCAACCGTACGGACGGCACGCCCAACAAGATCGAATACCGCAACGATTTGGGCATCGGCACGACGCAATTGACCGGCACATATGCCGGCAGCGATTTCAGGATCGAGGCCAACGACGGCACCGTGTGGGTGCCCGATCTGGGCTCCGACCTCATTGAAGCCTACTCGGGCCTTGGCGGAACGGCTCAGAAATACACCACCGTCGAAGGCATCGAAATCCGCAAGGCAACCTCGACCCGCAACGGCATGGAACTGGTGAGCTACGACGCGACCACGAAGGCGATCACCGTGAAGATTTCCGTCGTGCCGCACGAGGCGCCGATCACCGTGACCGGGACCTTGAAGCGCACAGGCACCGGGATCATGCAGTCGTGGTTCTACAACAACTTCGCAACCCAGGCTGACCGCACCCGCGCCCTCAAGGATATCTCCACCGCGGAAGTCAATATGACCAGCGCGAGCGCGGAACTTGAGCGCTCGGCCGTCCAGACCAAGATCGACCAGCGCCGGGTGGATAACGCCCTCGACGAATTAACCAAGCAGTCCGGCGAAGCCCAGTTCGAGCAGCTGTCGCAAATGCAGGAAGCGCAGGTGAAGGCCGCACAGCAGTACCAGGCCATGCTGACCAATCTGCAGAACCTGTCCTCGCAGCAGCAGAACTATCTGAACGCCTTCGCGGGCTTCATCGACAGCCCATTCACCCAGGCCAGCCTCAGCCTGCTCGCCTAGGACGATGCGGCAAAAACTGCCGCCTTCAGCCCGGAATCTTTTGCCCCGAAGTACGCTCCGGACCTGACCCGGCCCGCCAAGTCCAAATAAATACCTGTTACATCAATACCTTAGACCCAGCCTGAGACTTGGCCCGGCCCTTGCACTGTTTGGCCCGGGAACGTGTATGTGGACACCCGAATCATGTCCACCACGGCCCCAGGTAACAGACGGAGCGATGTGATGGACATTCAGAGCATCTATAGCGGCGCCAAGACGAACCCCGCGGCAGCGGCCTCGCAAGACGAGGACCAGGCCCCGGCGTCGGGTTTTGCCGCGCTTCTGGATATGGTCGGCTCGCAGTTCAAAGGGGCGTTCGGCCTCGGCGCGATGGATCCGGCCGTCCTCAAAAAGGACGTCGACGCCGAAGCCGTGCGCGCGCCGGAACCGCGTGAAGCCAAACAACGCCCCGAACGCTCCGACGACAAAGACGCCAAAGCCAAGCCGGCGAAAGACGACGCTGACGAGGGCGACGATCAGACGGAAGAAACCGCCGCCGCCGATGATAAGAGTTCCGATGCCGCCGGCGCCGAAGCGCAAACCGGCGCGCAGCAGGCCGTGCAGGCCGAAGTTGCCGCCACGGTCGATCCGACCCTGGTCGCGCAGGCCGCCGCCGTGACCACCGTGACCGTGACGGAAACCGTGGCCGCCGCCACCACCGAGACCGTCGTCGCTGAAACGGAAGTCGCCGCGACCGCTGTCGTGGCCGCTGAAGCCGAAGCGCGGACCGCCGAGACCGTCGTCGATCCGAAGGCCGTGCAGCAGACCGAAGTGAAGGCTGCCGAGAAGGTCGTCGCTCCTGAAGCCGTGGTGAAAGAGACCGCGCGCACACAGCAGACGACCAGCGCTTCCACCGCCGCCCAGGACACCCAGAACACCGAGACGGCTCAGGTTGAAACCGAAACCGCCGCCGTCGAAACCAAGAACACCGCGAAGGACGCGGCCGCGCGCACCGATACCGTGCGTTCCGCCGCGGCGCAGGACCAAGCGAGTAATCTCGCCCGCCTGCTCGGCACTGAAAACCGCGTCCAAGTGCAGGTGCACGTGAACGCCGCGCACGCCGCCAAGCAGTCGATGCCGGATGTCTCCATCTACAACATCTATTCCGGCTATAGCGCCGCGGATGCCATTTCGCTGGCGAACGGTCAGTTCGGCCAAGCCGACGAGACCAACGCCTTGACGCAGTCGGCCCCGGCCGCGCGCCCCGAAGGCCCCGCGCAGGCGGCCGTCGTCGCCCAGGCCGCGCAGCAGGTCAGCGGCGCGAATTCCAACGG
The DNA here is from genome assembly GCA_050246995.1 of Rhodospirillaceae bacterium. GTDB lineage: Bacteria > Pseudomonadota > Alphaproteobacteria > Rhodospirillales > Rhodospirillaceae > SHVO01. The sequence goes on from JBFWVA010000004.1 coordinate 283,209, forward strand.
CCAGACAAACGCGCCCGCGCGCGCTGAAGGCGCGCCAATGGCGATCCAGGCCAGCGCGTCCTCGAACGGCGCGTCGAACGCCAACATGGGCTTTAGCGCCTTCACGCAAAGCGGCCAGTCGTCGGCTCAGACGACGCAGCAGGCCGCGCATGCGAACCCGACCGACCGACCGGCCGCGACCGCGCAGCAGGTCATCGACCAAATCAAGGTGAACATCACAAAGGCCGCCAAGGCGGGCCTCGACCGCGTCACCATCAATCTCAAGCCGGTGGAACTCGGCCGCATCGAGATCAAGCTGGAGATGAGCGAAGACCACAAGGTGCGCGTCACCGTAACCGCCGACAACAAGGACACGCTGAACCTCCTTCAGACCGACAGCCGCACCTTGGAGCGCACGTTGAACGACGCGGGCCTGCGCACCGACGCGAACAACCTCTCCTTCAACCTGCGCAGCGAAACCGATGCGGGCGCGGCCGACGGCCAGCGCGGCAACGGCGGCAACAAGACCAACGGCAACGCGCACGCCGAGACGGCGAACGACAACGCCGACCAGAATTTTGACTACGCGGCGGCGGCTTTTGCCCGCGGCGGCGTGGACACGTTCGCCTAAGCGAAAAGCAGAAAGAACCGGACCCCGGCCATGGCAGTTTCAGGCATCACCACTCCGCAGGAAGCAGCGCAAAACGTTGCAACCTCGAAGAACAAACTGGCGAAGGACCTGAACTCGTTCCTCACGCTGCTGACATCGCAGCTGAAGAACCAGGATCCGCTGTCGCCGATGGACAGCTCGGAGTTCACCAACCAGCTCGTCGAATTCGCGCAGGTCGAACAGCAGATCGGCATGAACGACAATTTGACGAGCCTGATCGGCCTGACGAACCAGAGCATCATCTCGAACGCCGTGAACTACATCGGCACGACCATAGAAGGGGAAAGCGGCCAAGTGGCGATGCAGGACGGCAAGCTGAAGGCCGCGTACGGCCTCAACGCCGAAGCCAAGCAGGTGACGATCGTCGTGCGCAACGAAGCCGGCGATATCGTCTACTCGCGCCCGATCGACTCGGCCGAAGGACGTTCGCAGGGTGTTCACTCGTTCGAGTGGGACGGCAAGGACGCCAACGGCAACCAGCTCCAGGATGGCCCGTACAGCATCTCGGTCACGGCGCAGGGCGCCGACGAAAAGCCGGTGGAAAATTACGTCACGGCGTTCGGGCGCGTAACGGGCGTAACGCAGATCAACGGCCAGACAATTCTTCTGACCGGAAAAGTCGGCATCCCGATGGACAAGGTCTTGTCCGTCACGGCGCCGCAAACGAGCGCAAACTAGGTGTTTTATCAGCGCATTTCAGGGTGCGCTTAGGAAGAAATTAACCCGGCCGGGTCAAGTTCGCGAACTGAGGGAAACCCACGAGCGACGGCCAAGAAACGGTCAACTAAGGAGACGAAAGATGTCGCTGTTCGGTGCATTGTTTTCGGGCGTATCGGGATTGCAGTCGCAGTCCTCCGCCATGGGCGCCATCGCTGACAACGTGACCAACGTCAACACGATTGGTTACAAGGGCACGAACGTCAACTTCAAGACGCTCGTCACGGCACAGGTCTCCTTGACCCAATACTCGCCGGGTGGTGTGCAGTCGAGCCCGCGCCAGAACGTGGACATCCAAGGCCTGCTGCAAGCGACCACGTCTTCGACCGACGTCGGGATCTCAGGCGCCGGCTTCTTCGTCACGAGCGCCTCGGCCAACGCCGGCGCCAACGACCTCTTCACCTATACCCGCGCCGGCTCCTTCAAGGTCGACAATGAAGGCTTCCTGCAGAACGTCGGTGGCGGTTATCTTCAGGGCTGGCCGCTCAGCTTCGACGACGGCACCGCCTCGGCCAAGACCGTCACGGTCGGCAGCAACACGTTCATGAAGGCCTACATCCGTGAAAACGGCGACAAGGTCATCATCAACGACAACATCATCGATCAGAATAACCTGCGCCCGATGAACCTGCAGACCATCGGCGGCACCGCCTCGCCGACGACCACCTTGTCGGTGGGCGCGAACCTGCCCGCGGGCGCGCTGATCAACGCGCAGGAACGCGTGAACGCCCTGATCTTCGACAGCTTGGGTAATCCGCACAACATCAGCTACAACTTCGCCAAGACCGCCGCTAACAAGTGGCAGGCGACCGTCGAACAGCCGGCAGAATCGGCTGTCGTGACCCAGAAGACCCAGAACGGCGAAGTTTATTTCGCCGCCGGGCGCATCGACTTCAACGACCAGGCCCAGCTTCCGCTGCAGGGCACGATGACGTTCAACGTCAACAATACGCCTTTCAATATTTCCCTTGTCCCCGGCGGCACCGACGACGGGCTCACGACCATCGCTACTGATTCGCGCACCGTTAGCCAAGTGCTCGACGAATTGGCCGACGTCATCAACGCCAACATGGAAACCGCTTACGGCACCACGGCGCCGACCCCGCCGGGCAATTGGGCGCGCCGCATCTCGGGCGAAAACGGTATTACCTTTGACCAGGCGTCCACCGTGGCGATGACCTTCGGTTACGACTCGGCGACGCCCGATCCGCTCGTTGACGCCGCAGGTAAGACGATCCTGTTCCAGAACGATCCGAACGGCTACACCGTGCCGGCGCTCGACAACGGCGAGGCCGAAACCGGCGTGGCGGGCGACATCGCTTACGCCTGGTACGACTTGCTCGGCTCCAACGGCGCCACCGGAACGGCGCAGCGCGGCGTGGCGGGCATCGAATTCGCAGGTAACGGTACGCCGGCCGAATTCTACGGCCGCGACCCGTCGGAAGCCCCCTCGCCGAAGTTCACCATTGAACTCGTGTGGGCCAACGGGGCGGAAAACATGGAGTCCGGTAACGCGGATAGCCCCGCGATCGAGACTTTCTTCGGCAACTACAACACGCCGGACGGCATCACCCAGCTCTCGGGCGACTTCCAGCTCAACTACCTCCAGCAGAACGGAGCGAAGTTCGGTAACTTCGCCGGCGTTTCGATCGGCAGCGACGGTATCGTCACCGCCTTGTTCGATAATGGTGTGACGCGCCCCGTGTTCATGATCCCGCTGGCGAGCTTCACGAACCCGAACGGCCTGCAGTCGCTGTCGGGCAACGTGTGGATCGCGACCGACTTCTCCGGTAACCCGACCTTGCGTGAAGCGGGTTCGGCCGGCGCCGGTCTCATCAATTCGGCGACCCTTGAAGCCTCGACGGTCGACCTCGGTACCGAGTTCACGCGCATGATCACGACCCAGCGCGCCTACTCCTCTGCCGCGAAAATCATCACCACCGCCGACGACATGCTGAGCGAACTGCTCAACATCAAGCGGTAGCCTAAGTTCGTAGTTTAGCGGCCACCATCACCCATGGTCCGCTGAAGACGGGAAAGGGCCCAGCGCTATATGCGCTGGGCTTTTTTCTTGGCCATTTCGTGCGCTGGTTGCGCGCGCGAACCGTGTTCCTGGAACCTTGCACACGGATGGGCCGTTGCACCTTTCGAAGAAGACCCCGAAAGGAGGCCCAGATGGTTCGGCTTGTCTATTTCCCAATTCTTTTCGCCGCGATGAGTCTTGCCGTCGCCGGGTATGCGCAGGACCGCGTCTCCGACGCGCCGTCCGACAGCGAGATCAGCCTCTCGGGCAAGGTCGCAGCCATTGAGCAGGACTCCTTTACCCTCGACTACGGCGCGGGCCGCGTTTCCATCGACCTTGAAGACGGACTCGAATGGTTTCCGCCGGGTACGCCGGGCCTGACCATCGGCGAGCCCGTGACCGTTAATGGCCGCATCGATGACACGACCTTCACAAGCCGCGAGATCGAAGCCACCTCCATTTATCGCCCCTCAACACAGACGTATCTATATTCCGACGCCAGCAACGCGCGTTACTTCCCGCCCATGGAGCCGCCGCGCCCGGCCGACACCAGCTGGGTGAACCTTTCGGGCACCGTGAAAGGCGTGACGGGCCGCGACTTCGTGCTCGATACGGGCGTGCGCGAATTTCACATCACCACCGGCGCCATGCGCAATGATCCCGTGGCTGTCGGTAAACTTCGCCCCGGAAGCCGCGTCACCGTGTCCGGCTTGGTGAACGGCGACGATATCTTTGATCATCCCGAAATCGACGCGACGAACGTAGTCGTCCTCTCGCAGCCGACAAAGCGCGTCATCATCCGCCGCGAGTAAGCAAGGAAAAGAGCGCTCCTATGAAACCCATGACGATTGTCGGCATTCTCCTGATCATTGGCGGCGTCGCCGCTCTGATATTTGGCGGCATCACCTACACCAAGCACGAAACAGTGCTCGACGTCGGTCCGATCGAGCTCGAAGCGAAGAACAAGGAGAGCATCCCGATCCCGCAGATCGCGGCGGTCCTGGCCGCAATCGCAGGGGTTGGGCTCGTGGTCGCGGGTTCCCGCCGCGCGTAGCGGTCGCGACATAAAAAAAGTCGGCCCTCACCGACGCGCAGCAATGTCTAAATACAGTCCCGCGTTGTTGGGATTCGCAACGCGGGACCCATATTATGTTTAGAGGTTGGTCGAGAGCCTGAATTACAGCACGCAGGCTATCGGCTAAAGAAGCCGGGACAGGCGACAAAACCTGTCCCGGTTTTTTTATTTTGGATCGTTGCCCTTCGTGACGAAGCCGTCTTTAGGGTCATACATCAAATCGACGTCGGAATAGAAAGTCGCGTCGTCGGCATGGCGCGAACCTATCTCGAGATAGACGGCGGCCCCCTCGCCGCGGTTCACGAAATGATGGCCGTTCGCATTGGCTTTTGGAAAACCGACGGCCATGCCCGGGCGTACAATTTGTTCCCCGTCGTCGGTGATGAGCGCGAGCTCACCCTTCATGACGTAGACGAACTCATCTTCGTGACTATGCCAATGACGCAGGGATGAAGCTTGACCCGCGGGGAGTTCGACGATGTTCACACCGAAATCCGTAAGCCCGAAGGCGGAGCTGAGCTGCCACTTCTTGCGGCCTGCCGCGATGGCTTCCCACGGAGAAGGATACCCCGGCGGCACTTGCCCGAGATGCGGTGTCAGGCCGGTCACCGTGACAGCGCTGAGCTTGGACGGCTTTGACATCCCTCCCCCTTTGCGCGGCGTCTTAAATCCCGCTTTTGAAATCGAGGCCCAGATCGAGGCACGGCGCGGAGTGCGTGATCCAGCCGACCGAGAGCAGATCGACTCCGGCCTCGGCGATAGCGCCGGCGGTGGCGGCGGTGATGGACCCAGACGCTTCGGTAATGGCGCGGCCGTTCACCTTGGCGACGGCCTTCTTCAGTTGCGCCGGGGACATGTTGTCGAGCAGCACCTGGTCAATGCCTTCGGCGAGCGCTTCGTCGAGCTGATCGAGTGTATCGACCTCGACCTCGAACTTAATGCCTTTCGCGACGACCTTGCGCGCCGCGCGGATGGAGGCGGCCACGCCGCCGGCGGCGGCGATGTGGTTGTCCTTGATCAGGATGGCGTCGAACAGTCCCATGCGATGGTTCACGCCGCCGCCACACCGCACGGCGTATTTCTCGAGGGCACGAAGGCCCGGTGTCGTTTTGCGGGTGCAGCAAATGCGCGCGCGCGTATGCGCGACGGCAGCGACAAGCGCGGCGGTCGCAGTTGCCACACCTGAAAGATGGCCGAGGAAGTTGAGCGCGACACGCTCGCCAATGAGGATGGAAGCCGCGCTGCCTTCGAGTTCCAACACCACGTCGCCGGGCGCGAGTTTGGCGCCATCCTCGACGACTTGGGTCACTTGGAGGCTGGGATCGACCAGTTCGAAGACCCGTGTCGCCACGGATAGACCGGCGATCACGCCGGGTTTACGCGCCGCGATGACCGCCGAGGCCAAGCGGCCGCGCGGCACCGTGGCCGATGTCGTGATATCGCCGGTCTCGGCCAGATCCTCGCGCAAGGCCCGGCGAATGAGATCGTCGGTCCACTCCTTCGACGGAAGATAGTCGGGAAGTTTCATTGCGCGCGGCTGGCGATTATGGCTTCCAACCGGTCAGCATGCGTTCGACCGAGACACGGGCGCGCGCGGCAATGTCCGGCGCGATGGTCACTTCGTGCTGCTCGGTCTCGAGCGTATGAAGGATGTTCGTGAGCTCGATCTTCTTCATGAACGGGCACAGGTTGCACGGGCGCACAAATTCCAGCTCCGGATATTCGGCGGCGACATTGTCGCTCATGGAGCATTCGGTGATGAGCACAGTCTTCTGCGGCTTGAACTTCTTCACGTAGTCGACCATGCCCGCGGTCGAGCCCGCATAGTCGGCTTCGGCGACGACGTCCGGCGCGCATTCCGGGTGCGCAAGCACGACCACGCCGGGGTTCGATTCACGAAGGCCGCGGATGTCTGCAGGGGTAAAGGTCTCGTGCACCACGCAGCGGCCCTTCCAGGTGATGATCTCGCAGTTCACCTGCTTGGCGGTGTTGAGGGCGAGGTACTCGTCCGGCAGCATGATGACGCGCGGCACGCCGAGGCCTTCGACGATCTCCTTCGCGTTGCCCGATGTGCAGCAGATGTCGCACTCCGCTTTCACGGCCGCGGAGGTGTTCACATAAGTGACGACAGGAATGCCGGGGTACTGCGCCCTCAGCTTGCGCACGTCTTCCGGGGTGATGGATTCAGCGAGGGTGCAGCCGGCGCCGAGGTCCGGGATCAGGACCTTCTTCGACGGGTTCAGGAGCTTCGCGGTCTCGGCCATGAAATGCACGCCGGCCATCACGATGATGTCGGCGTCGACCTTCACGGCGCTACGGGCCAGGGCCAGGCTGTCGCCGGTGATGTCGGAGACGCAGTGGAAGATCTCCGGCGTCATGTAGTTGTGGCCGAGGATGACGGCGTTCTTTTCCGCCTTCAGCTGATTGATGCGCGCGATGAGCGGCGCGAACGTCGGCCATTCGATCTCGGGGATGACGGTCTTCACCTTGTCGTAAAGGTGCGCGGTGTCGCGCTCGACGTCCGAGGTGAAGCGCAGCTCCTTCGCGCGGGTGATGTGCGTGTTGACGACGTTCATGTGAGCGCGCTCGTCCCTCTGTTGGCCTGCGCCGGTATTACGGTTCGGCGATACTTGTGCTTAGTATGAGCATATGTGAGTCCCTAAAAAAGCACGTGTAGGGTCCACGTGTGAGGCTTTGAACCGTAAGGAGCATAAGGTCGCGAGTCAAGTCCACGATACGGGCGAGCGCTGTTCCCGCAGTGCAGAAAAGCTGAACAGGCTCAAAGGGCTAGCGAAGGGCCTCGCCCCGCTTTTTCAACAAAATCAGCCCCTTAAATTATCTCTGATATAATTTTATGGTTGATTCTAGGGCGGGCAGAAAAGCCGCTTTATTTTTATCAGAGATAATTACGGTTTGCGGACGCGCACGGGGAGGCGCACGCCGGGGGCGGGGCGTTCGTGGACCACCTCCCGGCGGAACCGGAAGAGTTCGGCCGGGCGCCCGCCGGTTTGCGCGGACATATGCCCCGTCGGTTCCACGAGGCCTTCGTTGGCGACCAGGCGGCGGAAGTTCTGCTTGTGCAAAGGGCCGCCCGCCAAAGCCTCGATCGCGCGCTGCAACTGGAAGAGCGTGAACGTCGGCGGCATCACCTCGAAGATCACCGGGCGGTACTTGATCTTGGCGCGCAGGCGGCCCAAGGCGGTCGCGAGGATCCGCCTGTGATCCTTGGTCAAAGCGGCCCCGGTGACCATCTGCGCGGCGACGAGGTTCGGTTCCACTTTTTGCCCGCTGTCGAAGCTGGCTTCGAACACCAATCCCGCCTCGTACAGAAGCTCGTAGCGCTCCAGCACGCGCTCGTTGTCCCACGCCGCGCCTTCAGTGCCGAAGGCCAACACGATGCGGTCGCGGCGGCGCTGTTTCTCCGGTCCCTTCGCTTCGTCCCGCCACGCGAGAAGGCGCGGCAATATGAGCGAATCCAGCACCGCCGGCGGCCCTTTGCGCCAGTCTTCCCACGGAAAATGGCGATACCAGTCAATCCAGTCAGCCTTGGCGCTGCTCTTCACCTCGGTCTGGCGGACCAGGGCGAGGTACCCGACCGACACCGGACGCGGCCCGCCGGCGCGCTCCTCCGGGTCGCGGAACTTGTTGCCAAAGGTATAAAGCTGCTCGACATAGCCCAGGGCTAGTCCAGTCTGCTCGTTCACCCAGGTGCGAAGCCCCTCCTCCAGCGTCCGGTGACCGGTGGGGTCGAACGGACCGCAGGGTAGGCCGGCGCGGGCCGCCGTATCGGGTGGCCGGACCATGAGAATCTTGGGCGATTCATCGGTCACGGCGGCGATCGCGGCCGAGAGTTCGACCACAATTCCCGAAAGACGTGCTGGTTCAGCGACGGCGGACTTCATGGCGCTCACCTATAAGGCAAAAACTGCCGCCCACAAAACCGGCAAACCGGCAAAAATTTCCCATCGTTAACCTGTTCTTCACGGCGCGGGCGGTAGCGTCCGGGGACCGGGGGACGACTGTCCAGAATTTGCCTTAAGAGCCAGCGCCCCTCGGCAAACCGAGAACCGACGCCCGATAACGGCCGAGAGGAAAAGACCCGTGAACCCCTTCGTCCAGCAGCTGAAGAACTTAGGTCCCGCGCGCCTTGCCGCCATGGGCGGAGTCGCCGTCGGCCTCATTGCGTTCATCATCTTCTTCGCGACGAGGTTCTCCACCGCGCCGATGGAAGTCCTGTACGGCGACCTTTCCGCCACCGATTCCCGCGAAATCATCAAGCAGCTCGAACTCTCCGGCGTCCCGTTCCAGACCGCCGACAACAACGCGCAAATCCTGATCCCGGGCGAACAGGTCACAAGCACGCGCATGCAGATGGCCGAGCTCGGCCTGCCTTCGGGTGGTTCTGTCGGATACGAAGTGTTCGACAGCATGGACTCCTTGGGCGCCACCAACTTCATCCAGAACATCAATCTGGTGCGCGCCCTCGAAGGCGAGCTGGCCCGCACGATCAAATCCATCGAAGGCGTGCAGAACGCCCGCGTGCACCTGGTGATGCCGACACGCGAGATGTTCACCCGCGAAACGCAGGAGCCCACCGCCTCCGTCTACATCAAGATGCGCACCGGCCGCTTGGCGGAGAACCAAGTGAACGCCGTGCAGCACCTGATCGCCGCCGCGGTGCCGAAGCTGAAGCCGTCCAACATCTCCATCGTCGATGAGCGCGGCACGCTGCTCTCGCGGTCGTTTGAAAATGACGGCCAGATGGTGGCGGCCCAACAGGACGAAGCCGTGAAGAACATGGAGCGGCGTCTGTCGCAATCCGTGATCTCGCTGGTGGAAAGCTCGCTGGGTCCGAGCAAGGTGCGCGCCGAAGTCCGCGCCGAAATGGAATTCGACAAAGTCGTCACCGCGGCCGAGGAGTTCAACCCGGACCAGCAGGTGCCGCGCTCGCAAGTCACCGTAACCGAAAACAACACTCAGAACGAAAGCAACCCGTCCGACGTGACGGTCGCCAATCAGCTTCCGGACGCGAACGCCAATACCGCCGGCGGCGCGCGCATGACCACCAACGAAAACCGCTCGGAAGAAACGATCAACTACGAGATCTCGAAGACCACCACCAATCGCATCAAGGAAGCGGGCTCGGTGAAGCGCCTGTCGGTCGCGGTCCTGGTCGACGGCACCTATACGACGAACGCCGAAACCGGCGAGCGCACCTATGCGCCACTCCCCGACGATACGATGGAAAAGATCCGCTCCCTGGTGAACACTGCCGTCGGTTACAACGCCGACCGCGGCGATCAGATCGAAGTCGTCAACATGCCCTTCACCGGCTTCGACGACCTGATGGGCAACCAGGACGAATTCAACCTCCTTGGCTTCAACAAGGAAGAGATCATGCGCATGGCCGAGGGCCTGGGCGTGGCGGTGGTGGCCGTGCTGGTCATCCTGCTCGTCGTCCGCCCGCTGGTCACGCGCGCGTTCGAAGCGATGCCGCAGGGCGACGAAGCCCTGCTCACCACCGACGGCGCGATGGCCCAGCTCACGGGCCCGGGCGGCGTGCCGATGCCCATGGGCCAGAAGGAAGAAGAAGAGGATCTGGACGAGCTTATCGACATCGACAAGGTGGAAGGCCGCGTGAAAGCCTCAAGCCTGCGTAAGATCGGCGACATCGTCGACAAGCACCCGGAAGAGGCCCTGTCGATCATCAGAACCTGGCTTTACCAGGAAACGTAACACTTTTACGCCGTTAGGCGTGGATACCAGCAGAGCGTATAATGCCGCCGCGGATATCGGCGGCATCAAGGGATAGAAGAAGATGGCGCGTATCAAAGAGGACTATCGCAGTCTGACCGGCCCCCAGAAGGCCGCGATCATGATGCTGTCTTTGGGCGAAGAGCAGGCCGGCAAGCTGTTCGCCATGATGGAAGACGACGAGATCAAAGAACTCTCGCAGATCATGGCCAACCTCGGCACCGTGGGCGCCAACCTCGTCGAACGCCTGTTCGTTGATTTCGCCGACGCCATTTCGAACACCGGCTCGCTGGTCGGTTCCTACGAATCCACCGAACGTCTGCTCGTGAAGTCCCTCGACAAGGAACGCGTGGCGCTGATCATGGAAGAAATCCGCGGTCCCGCGGGCCGCACCATGTGGGACAAGCTGGGCAACGTGCACGAGCAGGTGCTGGCCAATTACCTCAAGAACGAATATCCGCAGACTGTCGCGGTGGTCTTATCGAAGATCAAACCCGACCACGCGAGCCGCGTGCTGGCGCTGCTGCCCGAAGGCTTCGCGATGGAAGTCGTCATGCGCATGCTGCACATGGAAGCCGTCCAGAAGGACGTCCTGGAATCGATCGAAAAGACGCTGCGCACCGAGTTCATGTCGAACCTCGCCCGTACCGCGCGCCGCGACAGCCACGAGATGATGGCGGAAATCTTCAACAACCTCGATCGCAATACCGAAGCGCGCTTCCTCACCGCCCTCGAGGAGCGCAACCGCGAGTCGGCCGAGAAGATCAAACAGCTCATGTTCACCTTCGAGGACCTGGTGCGCCTCGACACGGCCGGCGCGCAAACCCTGCTGCGTCACGTCGAAAAGGAAAAGCTGGCCCTCGCGCTCAAGGGCGCCTCCGACGGCGTCAAGGAACTGTTCTTCGCCAACATGTCCGAACGCGCCGGCAAGATGCTCAAAGACGACATGGACGCCCTTGGTCCGGTGCGTCTGCGCGACGTGGAAGAAGCACAGAACGAAGTTGTTACGGTCGCCAAAGAACTGTCGAACTCCGGTCAGATCGTCATCTCCGAAGGCAAGGAAGACGACGAGCTGGTTTACTAACGGAAGAGAGAGATGGCACGTAACGCGAAATTCCTGTTCGAGCGCTCGTTCGACGATCCGTCGAAGCTCTATCTTCCCGGCGAACGCCGCCGCTCGGAGATCGAAGCCGAGGCGGCCGCCGACGCGGCCGCGCGCCTGGAGCGCGAGATGGAGGACCAGCTGGCCCGCGAAGCCGCTCACCTTCCGCCTCCGCCGCCCGTCGCGCGGGCCGAATACACGCAAGCCCAGCTCGATGCCGCCAAGGAAGAAGGTTACATCCAGGGTCACGGCGCCGCGCTGGAAGAAGCCGCGACCGCGCGCGAGCATTATGCCGCCGACGCGCTCAACCTGATCGCCCAGGGCCTTTCGGGCCTCAACGCCCAGCAGGCCGAGACGAACAAGGAACTGGCCAATTTCGCCATGCGCATGGTCTACGGACTCGCGCAAAGACTTCTGCCGCGCCACGCGCAGGCGCACGCAGTGGATTCGATCGAGGAGTTTGTACGCCGCGTTCTGCCTTTGGCCGTGGGCGAGCCGCGCCTCGTGGTGCGCAGCCATCCGATGATCTCGGAGGATCTCGAAGCGCGCCTCACGGACGTTTTCGCCCGCTCATCGTTCCAGGGCACGTTCACCGTGGTCACGGACTACGAAGTTCAGCCGGGCGATTGCCGCCTGGAATGGGAGGGTGGCGGCGCCGAGCGTAACGAAGCCCGGATCTGGGCGGAAATCCGCGAAGTGATCGCCGGGAATTTCGGCGACGTGGATTTGAATGCCTTGGACACGGCGGCCGATCAGATGATGGCGCATCCCGCTTCGGTCGAAACGCCGCCGGACGAAACACCGCCGGACGAAGCGCATTAAGAGTCTATTTCAACCGGCCGCGTAAAGTGGCGCCACGGTCCCTTGAAGGACCGGCAGGAGAGCAGAGATGTCAGAGCAAGACAGCGGCAAGAAGGGCAAGTCCGTCAGCGAACTTTCGCTCGACGAAATTGAAACCGATGCCAAGTCCTCCAAGGTCGATGACGGTGATGATTCGTGGGACGATCCCGCAGATATTCCCGACAAGCCGCGCTCCGCGCAGGACCTTGAAGCGGTTTATGACATTCCGGTGCGCGTCTCCGCCGTGCTGGGCAAATCGTCCATGCAAGTCAATGAACTGCTGAAGCTCGGCCGCGGCGCCGTCGTGGAACTTGACCGCAAAGTCGGCGAAGCGATCGATATCTATGTGAATGACCGGCTGGTGGCGCGCGGCGAAGTCGTCGTGGTCGACGACCGCCTGGGCATCACCATGACGGAAATCATCAAGACGCAGAAAGCCTAGAAGGGTCCACCGCCATGGCCGAACACGTCGAAAAGATCCCGCACCTCGCCCGCCGCACCATGTTCGATGGCGCGACCGTCCTCGGCCTCGCCGGCGGCATCCTCCTCGTGGTGATCGCCATTGGTCTCGGCGGCTCCGCGAGCGCCTTCTTCAACATCCCCGGTCTTTTGATCGTAGTCGGCGGCACCATGGCCGTGACCACCGTCTGTTTCACGATGTCGGATGTCGCGCGCACCGTCGCCGTCATCGGTTCGACCTTCATGGCCCGCGAGCGCGACCCGCAAGACGTCGCCTACACCATGCTCGAGCTGTCGGACTTCTCGCGCAAACACGGCGTCCTGCGCCTGCAGGGTCAGCCCCTCCAGCGCTTCGCCAAGGAACCTCTGCTGTTCAAGGCGCTGTCCATGCTGGTGGAAGGCCTGCCGGAAAAAGACATCTCCGACATCCTCAACGAAGACTTGGCCGCGACGACCGCGCGCGTCCAAAGATCGGCAAACGTGCTGCGCAAAGCCGCCGAGATTTCGCCCGCCATGGGCCTGATCGGCACGCTGATCGGCCTCGTGCAGATGCTGGGCAATCTTTCGGACCCGAGCGTCATCGGCCCCGCGATGGCCGTGGCGCTGTTGACGACCTTCTACGGCGTCGTCCTCGCCAACATGGTGTTCAACCCGCTGGCCGCGAAGCTCGAACGTAACGCCGCCGAAGAACATCTCATCGGCTATATCTACACCCTCGGCACGCTGTCGATCATCCGCAAGGACGCCCCGCGCCGCCTGGAAATGCTGCTGAACAGCGCGCTTCCGCCGGAAAGCAAGGTGCGCTTCGCGGGCGAGCGCGACGAGCATTAACTTCTTAGTGTCGCGTGTCCCGACGCGACGAGTTGACGCGCGGCTCCCGTGCGCCGATAACAAGCGAATAGATTATTGATTTGTGCATGATCTTATCGGAAAACCGGATTCCACTTTTCCGGATCATGCACTGAGCTAAGAGTCCTCATGCGGTTGTTGATCATCGGATCGCTGGGCGGGCAAGTCGGCGCGGCAAGCCGGATTGCCATGCAGCGCGGCGCTAAAGTCATCCAGGCTGAAAGCATCAGCCAGGCGATGGATGTGCTGCGCTCGGGCCAAGGCGCCGACGTCGCCATGGTCGATGTCGCCTTCGATATCGAACAATTCCTCGCCGCCATGAAGGCCGAGCGCATCACGCTGCCGGTCGTCGCTTGCGGTGTCGAGACCGACAGCCGCGCCGCCGTCGCCGCCATCAAGGCCGGGGCGAAGGAATACATCCCTCTGCCGCCGGACGCGGACCTGATCGCCGCCGTGCTGGAAGCCGTTTCCGCCGACCAGGACACGCTCGTGTACCAGGATCCGGCCATGGACCGCGTGCTCCAGATGGCCAAGAAGGTCGCCGCGAGCCCGGCCTCGGTGCTGATCACCGGTGAATCCGGTACCGGTAAGGAACTGGTCGCGCGCTTCCTGCACCGGAACAGCCCGCGTAAAGATAAAGCCTTCGTCGCGGTGAACTGCGCCGCGATTCCGGGCGAGCTTCTGGAATCCGAACTTTTCGGCCACGAGAAAGGCGCCTTCACGGGCGCCATCGCACGCCGCCTCGGCAAATTCGAGGAAGCCAACGGCGGCACCTTGCTGCTCGATGAAATTACCGAAATGGATTTGAAGCTGCAGGCAAAGCTTCTGCGCGCGATCCAGGAAAGGGAAGTGGTGCGCATCGGCTCCAATACGCCGGTGAAGGTCGACGCGCGCATCGTCGCCACATCCAACCGCAACATGGAAGAGACGGTGAAGAGCGGAAAGTTCCGTGACGACCTCTACTTCCGCCTGAACGTCGTGAAACTGGTGATGCCGCCCTTGCGCGAGCGTCCCAAGGACATCGACGTCCTGGCCCTGCACTTCGCCAAGATCTGCGCCGAGGAGAACGGCCTCTCCTATAAGCCGATCTCGGCGGGCGCCATGGCGGCGCTGAAAGCCCATAACTGGCCCGGTAACGTGCGCGAGCTCGAGAACACTTTGCACCGTGCCGTGCTCCTGGCCGCCGGCGACGAAATCGACGTCGAGTCCATTATGTTGATGGGCGCCGAAGGCGGCGTCGGCGCGGCGCCCGGCACCGGCGGCCTCGTCGGCCGGACCGTCGCCGACGTGGAACGCGACCTTATTATCGACACGCTGAAGCACACCCTCGGAAACCGCACGCATGCGGCAAAAATCCTGGGGATTTCCATCCGTACGTTGCGTAACAAACTCAATGCGTACGTGCAGGAAGGCGTTCCGGTCCCGGCTCCGGGCGCCGGGGAACTAGCTTAAGTAAGTTAAATCAACGGCTCCAAAGTTCCACTGCCGCGCCTTATTCAGATGCGCGCCTTCGCGCGCGGGGGCGCCGGGGAACTAGTATAAGTAGGTTAAATCAACGGCTCCAAAGTTACCCTGCCGCGCCTTATTTAGATGCGCGCCTTCGCGCGCGGGCGCCGGGGAACTGGCTTAGTCTTTTCCGCGAGATAGCTTAGACTGCCCTGAACGAACAACGGTCCGGACGGTTCATGCGCCTCGCACGTCTTCTTCTTGGAGCTTCGTTACTCGGCATGGCCGCCCTGCCCGCACAGGCGCAGGACTATTACGCCATCACCGCCATCAACTTCTTCACCTCGGCCTGCGTCAGCAATCTCGCGAACCCGGACTCGATCAAGGACCGCGCCAACCGGCGCTATCAGCCTGTGAAGGATCCGGCCGAACTCGCCAACTACATCGGCAACGACCGCAAGGGTCAGGCTTGGCGTCTGCCCGGCCGCGGTGAACGGCGTTTCGTTCTATCGCTGGCCTCCGATACCGGAGCTTGCACAGTATTCGTCGAATCCGCCAACCGCGAAGTGGTCGAGAAGGAATTCCGCGCCCTTGTCCAACGGGCCGGCCAGCCGGGCGTCAGCATCGAGACAGAAAGCGATCTGACGCTGCCCACGAAAAGCGGTCCCGGGCTTATGCTTTCGATGAGCGCCACGGACGATAAGACGGGTGACGGTTACTTGTTCACGCTGGTTGCCGGCAATGAGACCGGCGCGCTGTTCACCGGCAAGCCGATCCAAATCAGCATGCAGATGATGAAAGTCGACGGCAAGAAGGGCGGCGGACTGCGTTAGCCCTCAGCGAAAGCAGCGAAGAGCTCCTTCGCATTCTGTCCAGCCCGAAGCGCGGCCACCGTCGCGGGGTCGCGTAAACGCCGTGATATCCCCGCCAGGCTGGAAAGGTGGACGGAGCCTGCATCCGCCGGCGTCAAAAGCAGAAACACGAGATCCACCGGTTCGCCGTCGATCGCATCGTAATCTACGGGCGGCTCGACACGGACGAACATACCGAAGCTGCGCGCAAGGACCGGAAGGCGGGCATGCGGAATGGCGACACCGTGACCAACCCCTGTCGAACCGAGACGCTCGCGGTCATTCAAAGCGACGACGATGGAATTCTCATCCAGTTTCAGCGCGACCGCCGCGCGGCGGGCGAGTTCTTCAAGCAACGCGGCTTTGTTCTGGGCACTGAAGCCGGGAATGACGTGGCATCGGTCCAGGAGATCGGTAATCTTGAACATCTCCCTTACGACTCCACGCGCAATCGGTAGCCGACACCCTGCTCGGTCAGGATGTGCTGGGGCCGTTCTGGATCGCGTTCAATCTTCTGGCGCAGCTGACGCACATAGATGCGCAGATACTGCACATCAGTCTGGCCACCCCAGACCTGATTGATGATAAACTTATGCGTTAGGACTTTGCCGGCGTGCAGCACCAATAAGCGCAACAGATCGTGCTCGCGGGGCGAGAGCTTCACTTCCTCACCGCGTACGGTCAAAACGCGGCGCACGAGATCCATGCGCAGGTCGCCGCTCTTGAACTCAGGCGCAGTACCTCCCTGCTGCAGTCGGTGGCGCAAAGCCGTGCGGATGCGCGCAAGCAACTCATCGAGACCAAAAGGCTTGGTTAAATAGTCGTCGGCGCCAAGATCAAGCGCTTTGACCTTGCCAGCTTCGTCCGTACGGCTAGACAGGACGATGATTGGGATATGCGAACCCGATTCCCGCAGCCGTTGGATCACATCGAAGCCATGCATATTGGGAAGCCCGAGATCCAGCACGACGATATCGACCGTATTCCGACCAATGGTCTCCAGCGCCTCGGATCCATCGGACGCCTCAAGCACTTGATACCCTTGCGGCGTCAAACTCGTACGGAGGAATTTGCGGATCGGCGGCTCGTCATCGACGACCAGAATGCGTGTGACCTGCTGGCTCATGGAGCCTCGATGGAGAGAGTTCCGCCGACCGGCACCGGCAGCGCGACCGTCAAGACGGCACCGTCGCGGTCCTTACGATTACCGGCGATAATGGTGCCGCCCATGGCTTCCACGAACCCGCGGCAGATGGCAAGGCCTAGCCCCGTACCGGTCCGCCGGTCTGCGGCATGCACTCTGTAGAATTTGTCGAATATTCTTTCTAGATCGGCTTCGGGAATTCCGTCCCCCTCGTCCGCGACACGCAGAAGCACCTTGTCCTCGTCGCGATGCGCCGAAATGGAAATCCTGGTGCCAGGGGGGGAATACTTCGCGGCGTTGTCGAGCAGATTGAAAAGCACTTGCTCGAAAAGTACGGGATCGATCCGAAGCAAAGGGAGGTCGCGCGCGAGGTCGATATCCACCGGACGGTCACCGATCACCTTACGGGCGCGCTCGAAGGCGCTGCCAACGACGTCCCCGAGATCGATCAATTCACCTTTTGGAACGATCTTACCTGATTCCAATCGCGTCATATCGAGGAGGTTCGAGATGAAACGATTGAGGCGCTCCGCCTCGTCCTGAATCACGCCGGCAAGGTCCGACGCCGCCTTGTCGTCCAGTGTATCGCGAAAATTCCTAAGACTGGTGGCGGCGCCAAGAATAGAAGCGAGCGGGGTGCGAAGGTCGTGGGAAATGGACGTGAGCAATGCCGCGCGCAGGCGCTCGGTCTCAGCGGTCAATCGCGCTTGGTCGATGTCCTTGGCGAGGTTGATGCGCTCCACGGCTTGGGCCGCCTGATCGACCAAGGCGTCCAAAAGCCGGCGACGGTCGGGTGTCAGCAGAGGTCCCTTCCGGTCGTTGCCGAGCCCGACCACGCCGACCAACCCACGCCCGGTCCGCATCGGCAGGAACAGCCAACTGACGCCAGGCAGGGTGTCGGCACCGCGCCCCGCCGGACGTGCATGTTCCCAAGACCATTTGGCGGCCGCGAAATCCGCCTCGGCTAAAGTGTCCTCGGGCGGATAGCCCGCTCGTACGGCAATGACGCCGTCTTCGGGAAGGAGGAGCACGACACGCACCTTTAGCATGGAGGCGATCTGGTAGGCGGTCGCCCACAGGAGATCGTCGAGTATCACTGAGCCGGCGAGTTTGCGGCTAAAGGTATAGAGTTCCTCGGTCGTTCGCGCCCGCTGCCTTGCGCTGATGGCCTGGGCCCGCATGAGCGCCGTGAGGTTCCCGGCCACGACGGCAACAACTATGAAAAAGAACAGGGCGACCACGTTTTCCGCATCGCCGATGGTGAAAGTGTAAAGCGGCGGCAAGAAAAAGAAATTGTAAGCGAGCGCACTAACGACGGCCGCGAACACCGACGGCCAAAGTCCGTAGGTGACAGCGCTGGCCAGCACCGCCGACAGAAACACAAGGGCGATACTGGAAATTTCCAGGAATTGTTGCAGGCCAATGCCAGCCGCGGTTGCCGCCGCGACCATGCCGAGCGTTCCGGCGTAGTCCGAATAATTCCAGCGCTCGTCGGTTTCCTCCTCGGCAGCGGGCTTTTCCTCGGCGGCGCGTTTGGCTTTCTCCTCGGCGATCACGTGGACACTGATGTCACCTGCCCGGCGGATCAATTGGTGGGTCACGGAACCGCGCAACATTTCCGACAGGCGCGAACGCCGCGACTTTGCAATTACGATATGCGTCACGTTATTGGCCTGTGCGTACTCCAACACGCCACTCGGCGCATCGGCCGCGGGCACTGTGAGCACGTTCGCGCCCAGTTGTTCGGCAAGGCGCAGGCATTCGGCGACGCGGCCCTTCTCGGCCTCCGACAGGCGAAGCGAGTGGGACGTTTCAATGTGGATCGCGCTCCAGGAGGCGCGCAGGCGGTCGGCCAGCCGACGCGTGTAACGCACGAGGCCGAGGCAGGTTGGGTGTTCGTTCACGCATACCAGGATGCGCTCGCTTGCCGCCCACGGACCTGGGATAGCATGGGCGCGCATGTAGGTGACCATCTGGTCGTCGACACGCTGCGCAGTACGGCGTAGCGCAAGTTCTCGCAACGCGGTGAGATTGCCCGGCATAAAATAGTTCTGCACCGCGCGCTGTGCCTGCTCGGGCACATAGACTTTGCCTTCTTTGAGGCGTTGGATCAGATCCTCGGGCGTGAGGTCCACGAGCTCCACGTCGTCGGCGCGGTCGATGATGGAATCGGGAACCGTCTCGCGGATCCGAACATGAGTGATCTTCGCGATGACATCGTTGAGGCTCTCGACGTGCTGAATATTGAGTGTCGTGTAGACGTCGATCCCGGCCGCCAGCAGCTCTTCCACATCGAGATAGCGCTTCGGATGGCGGCTACCGGGCGCGTTGGTGTGCGCGAGTTCATCCACCAGCACAAGTTTCGGCCGGCGCTTCAAGATGGCGTCAATATCCATCTCGTCGAGGGTGTGATCTTTGTAGTCGACGGCGCGCCGCGGGATGACCTCGAAACCTTCAAGCAGCGCCTGCGTCTCCTTGCGGCCGTGGGTTTCGACGACGCCGACGACTACATCGACGCCATCGCGGCGCTTGGCTTGGGCGGACGCAAGCATTTCGTAAGTCTTGCCGACACCAGGCGCGGCGCCCAGAAAGACCTTCAGGCGGCCACGAAGATCCGCGGACGCCTGCTTGAGAAGCGCATCGGGGGACGGGCGAACGTCCCGGTCTCGTCTGTCGTCCGCCATCGGGCTCCTTGGTTCTTTGGCGGCGGGAGTCTAGTGCCACCGCCGTGAGAACGCAGCCTCTAAAACGATCACGAGAGGGTGGCGACCACCTTTGAACCACACCAGCGCTTGCCGTTGGACGCGGGGCTCTCGCTGGCAATGTCCGTGTCGTAGTAGTGGGCGCGCCTTACGAAAGCGCGTCCAAGGCCAGATTGATTTTCAGAACATTCACGCGTGGTTCACCAAAGATGCCGAGCGACCTACCTTCGGTATATTCGTCCACAAGCTGACGAATGCGGTCTTCGGTGAGGCCTCGCGCTCTTGCGACACGCGGAATCTGGAAAAGAGCGGCGGCCGGCGAAATGTGCGGATCGAGGCCGCTGCCCGTCGATGTGATGAGATCCACCGGAATCGACATGTGCGGGTTCTCCGCTTTCAGCCGCTCTGCGTCTGTTTTCAGGCGATCCATGAGCGCGGCCGACGTCGGGCCGAGATTGGAACCGGAAGAGTTGGCGGCATTGTAAGGCACCGACGTCGACTTCGACGGATCGGCCGGATCAGGACCGCTGGTCGCCGACGGGCGGCCCTGGAAGTACTTCGGTTGCACGAAGTTCTGTCCGAGTAATTCGGAGCCGACGACGCGACCGTCTTTCTCGATCAAGCTGCCGTTCGCTTGGTGCGGGAACAGGACTTGAGCGACGCCGGTCATGCCGAGCGGATACATGAGGCCCAGGATGACCGTCATGACGGTCATCATGATGAGCGCGGGGCGAATATGTTTAAGCATGGACGGAACTCCTTAGGCGAGGCCGAGAGCGGAGACGATAACGTCGATGATTTTGATGCCGACGAAGGGAGCGAGGAGACCGCCGACCCCGTAGACCAGAAGATTGCGGCGCAGAATATTCGCTGCCCCAACCGGGCGGTAAGCGACGCCCTTCAGCGACAGCGGTATCAGGGCAATGATGATCAGCGCGTTGAAGATGATGGCCGACAGGATCGCGCTTTCCGGCGTCGAAAGACCCATGATGTTCAACGCCTGAAGCTGCGGATAGAAGGTCAGAAACATCGCCGGGATGATCGCGAAGTACTTGGCGACATCGTTGGCAATGGAGAACGTGGTAAGCGCGCCGCGGGTCATCAGCAACTGTTTGCCAATCTCGACCACCTCGATGAGCTTGGTGGGGTCGCTATCAAGATCGACCATGTTGCCGGCCTCGCGCGCGGCCATGGTGCCTGTGTTCATGGCGACCCCGACATCAGCCTGCGCCAGCGCCGGCGCGTCGTTGGTGCCGTCGCCGCACATGGCCACCAGCTTGCCGTTCGCCTGTTCCTCGCGGATGAGCTTCAGCTTCGCCTCCGGCGTGGCTTGCGCGAGGAAGTCGTCGACGCCGGCTTCGGCCGCGATAGCCGCCGCTGTGAGAGGATTGTCGCCCGTAATCATCACAGTCCGGATGCCCATCTTGCGCAGAGCGGCGAAACGTTCCTTTATGCCGCCCTTCACGATGTCCTTCAGATGGATCACGCCGAGCAGGCGTTTGCCACTAGCCACGGCAAGCGGCGTGCCCCCGGCCTTCGCAATTTTGTCGGCGATCGCCTGAATCTCGCGCTCACGCGGATCACCGAGTATCTGGGTAAACGCCAGCACCGCATCCACCGCGCCTTTACGGATATGGACGCCATCCAAATCGATGCCGCTGATGCGGGTCTGGGCGCTAAATGGGATAAACTTGGCATGGAGCGGCGCCATCTCGCGGCCTCGGATACCGTACTTTTCCTTGGCCAGGACGACAATGGAACGACCTTCGGGCGTTTCATCGGACAGGGACGCCAGCTGCGCCGCATCCGCGAGATCGCGCTCATTCACGCCCGAGATCGGAATGAACTCGGTGGCCTGACGGTTACCGAGCGTGATGGTGCCGGTCTTATCGAGCAGGAGTGTGTCAACGTCACCGGCCGCTTCTACGGCGCGGCCCGACATCGCCAGCACGTTGAAGCGAACCAGGCGATCCATGCCCGCGATGCCGATTGCCGACAAAAGTGCGCCGATGGTGGTCGGGATCAGGGTCACGAACAACGCCACGAGCACCAATACCGAGATGTTGCCTTGCGCATAGGTGGCGAAACTCGGGATGGTCGCCACCGCAATTACGAAAATCAGCGTCATGCCCGCGAGCAGGATGTTGAGCGCGATTTCGTTAGGGGTCTTCTGGCGCTGGGCGCCCTCAACGAGCGCGATCATGCGGTCGAGGAAGGTCGAGCCGGGCGCGGCGGTGATCTTCACGCGGATTGAATCGGAGATAACGGTCGTCCCGCCGGTAACGGCGGAACGATCACCGCCGCTCTCGCGGATGACGGGAGCGGATTCGCCGGTGATGGCGGCTTCGTTCACCGACGCCACGCCCTCGACCACTTCACCGTCACTGGGGATCAGGTCGCCCGCTTCTACGAGAACGACGTCGCCCGGCTTAAGTGACGTCGCCGGCACCTGGCGCCACTGCGCGGCAGCAGCATTGCCGAGGAGCTTAGCCGTGGTTTCGGTCTTGGCCTTGCGCAAACTCGCGGCCTGCGCCTTCCCGCGTCCTTCCGCGACCGCTTCAGCGAAGTTCGCGAACAGGACTGTGAACCAGAGCCAAAGATTGATCTGAAGCGAGAAGCCAAGGCCCTCCGCATCGGTTGCAAGATCGCGGATAAAGAGAATTGTGGTGAGCGCCGCCACCACCTCAACGACAAACATGATCGGGTTCTTGATCATGACGGCGGGATTGAGCTTCTTGAACGCCGCACCGATGGCCGGCCCGAGAATCTTGCGATCGGTCAGCGAAGTGGTGGGGGCCCGATGACGTGTTTTTGCGAGTTCCATGGGGTGCGCTTTCAGAAAACTAGAAGGTCTGGCCGGCGAGCATCGCGAGATGCTCGACGATCGGGCCGACAGCGAGGGCGGGGAAGAACGTGAGGCCCCCGACGATCAGGATCACGCCGAGCAGAAGGCCGATCCACAGCGGACCCGTCGTCGGGAACGTTCCCGCCGACACCGGCACAAGCTTCTTCGCCGCGAGCGAGCCGGCGAGCGCCATCATCGGCACGATCATCAGGAAGCGGCCGATGAGCATCGCGAAACCGAGCGTCGTGTTGTAGAAGGGCGTGTTGGCCGAAATGCCCGCGAAGGCGCTGCCGTTGTTGGCGGTGGCCGACGTGAAGGCGTAGAGGATCTCGGAGAAGCCGTGCGGTCCCATGTTGGCGCGGCTGGAGGTGCCGATATCGAGCACGACGGCAATCGCGGTGAAGCCCAGCATCGAGAACGGCAGGACGAGAAGCGCTAGCATGGCCATCTTAACGTCCTTGGCTTCGATCTTCTTGCCGCAGTATTCCGGGGTACGGCCGACCATGAGGCCAGCGACGAACACGGCGATTACAGCAAAGAGGAGCATCCCATACAGCCCTGCGCCCACGCCGCCGACGATGATTTCGCCGAGTTCCATATTGATGAGAGGGATCATGCCGCCAAGAGGCATGAAGCTGTCGTGCATCGAATTGACCGCGCCGCATGACGCCGCCGTGGTGATCGTTGCGAACAGCGCGGAATTGGCGACGCCAAAGCGGACTTCCTTGCCTTCCATATTGCCGCCGGGCGCGACGGCCGAGTTCACTTGATCGATACCCACGGCCGTGAAGGCCGGATTACCGCCGCTTTCCGCCCAGTACGCGACACCGACGCCGCCCACGAAGAGCACG
Organism: Rhodospirillaceae bacterium; assembly: GCA_050246995.1. GTDB lineage: Bacteria > Pseudomonadota > Alphaproteobacteria > Rhodospirillales > Rhodospirillaceae > SHVO01. Next base: position 306,516 of record JBFWVA010000004.1, read on the forward strand.
CCCATAACCGCGAGGATCGCCCAGCCCTGCCGCTGGTTCCCCGCCATCCGGCCGAACACATTCGTGAGCGCCGCGCCGATCGAGAAGATCAGCACCATCTGGACGAAGTTGGTGATCGCGGTGGGGTTCTCGAACGGATGGGAGGAGTTGGTGTTGAAGAAGCCGCCCCCGTTCGTGCCCAGCATTTTGATGGCTTCCTGCGAAGCCACGGGCCCTTGCGCGATCATCTGGCGCACGCCTTCGACGGTCGTCGTTTCCGTATAAGCACTGAGATTCTGCGGTATGCCCTGCCACACGAAGAACAGCCCGACGAGGATCGAGATCGGCAGCAGCACATAGAGCGTGGCACGGGTCATATCGACCCAGAAACTGCCGACGGTGGTGGCCGAGCGGCGGGCGAAACCGCGCACGAGAGCGATGGCGAGAGCGATACCCGTGGCCGCAGACACGAAGTTGTGCACGGTAAGACCCGCCATCTGCGTGAGATAGCTCATGGTCGTTTCCGGCACATAGGACTGCCAGTTCGTGTTGGTGAGGAAGCTGACCGACGTGTTGAATGCGAGCGTGGGCTCGATATTCGTCATCCCGGCCGGATTGAGCGGCAGCACGCCCTGGAGTCGCTGCAGCAGGTAGAGCGACAGAAAACCCGCGACGCTGAAGAACAGCATCGCGGCGGTATAGGTGAGCCAGTGCTGCTCTTCCTTCTCGCTGACGCCGCAGAGACGGTAGATGCCGCGCTCGACCGGCCCCAAGACCGGTGAGAGGAACGTGCGCTCGCCGGTGAACACGCGGGTCATGTGGCCGCCAAGCGGCTTAACGATGAGCACGACCACAAGACAGTAGAGCGCAATTTGAATCCAGCCGATGCCGGTCATTGGAAAATCCTTCGAGAGCCTGAGACGCTAGAACCGTTCGGGACGGACCAGCGCGTAGACGAGGTAGATCAGGAGACCGGCCACAACGAAGCCGGCCAAGGCGAAGTCGAGTGTCATAGCGCGCTCCTAAAGACGGTCGCAGGCGGCGGCGTAAGCGATGGAGCCGACCAGGAAGGCCAGCCCCGCAACGATGAGAATTATGTCGAGCATATAGACCTCTTTTCCCGGCCCACTGTCGGGATGAGCCGCACAATGCGCGTCGGCGTTGATCTTCGTCAGCCGACATCGCGGCTCTTTTTGGCGGGTTGCGGATATAAATTCGAGTGAGCGCGGCAGGGCCGTTTATATATGGCGCATATATGCTGACGGCTGTGTGCTGTGGCGAAGCATCCGCGTCGCGCCTGGTTGCGGCGAGGATCTCGCGCGTTTCTTCGGTCCAATCAGAGATGAGGCAAAGTCTACATCTGCGAGATACCGCAGAGCCGTCATGACCGGCGTCGCGGGGAAAAGCCTGAAAGTCGAGGACCATACGCCCGTGACGATCCAGTCGGTGAGCGGCTTGACCGACAGCGATGCGGCGCTGGAGGCTTGGACGTCATGATCGACACGGAGCGTGATACTTACCGGATATCCACGAAGGCCGACGGGTTCAGCGTATGACTTTGGATCAGAGCAAGGCCAACCCAAACCACGGGCGTACCGAAGGTCAATGCCGCGTAGATGATCGCGGTCATGATCTGTCTGCCTGAACGCCTGCGAACCATAGGAACGCTCCCAATCAGTTGACACGCGCCAAGGTAGGCAGCCGAGGCATATAAATTCGAGGCAGGACGAGGCTATCGATTATATACAACGCGTATAGAAACGCGGCGCACCGCATATATGGCGCCGGCATCGGACATTGGCATTCCTATTATTGGGACGGCGGCGTTTCGGGCGCCGGTTCAGCGGTCGCCGGCTCTTCCGGCGCAGGTGACGGCGGCGGCGCAGCGCTCTGCGGGGTATTGATGAGCTGCCAGAAACGGTCGCGCAGCGCGCCGGCTTCCGAGGACAATTCCGTCTCGACAATGAAATCCTTGAGGCGATCCTGCGAGGGCATCAGCGCGGGGTCGTTCTTGATCTCCGGTTTGATATAGAGCGCCGATGCGGCGACGGCATTTGCATAACCGGTGGCATTGCTGGCGCGCGCGGCGACCTCGGGCCGCAGCAGATAGTCGATGAGCTTGCGCGCCGTATCGGGATTGGCGGCCGCCTTCGGAATCGCGAACAGCGCGAACCAAGCGACCGTCCCTTCCTGCGGAATCACATACTTCAATTCAGGTCCGCGGCCCGCCGCGGCGATCATGGCGCGCGCCTGGAACACATCGCCCGACGTCGCGAGCGCAAGACACACGTCACCGACAGCGAGGCTGTCGACGATGTCCGAGGCCGCGAACTTCGCGATGGACGGACGCACGCCTTCCCACAGACGGGTTGCGGTTTCTGTATCCTCGACCGCGCCGGAGTCCGGAGCCAGCCCGAGGTAACGCAGCGCGATGGGGAATGCGCCGCGCGGCGTATCGACGACCTGCACCCCGCAGTCGGCGAGCTTGGCAAGATGTTCGGCGTTGAACAGCAGCGACCAGGATTCGAGCGGCGCATCGCCCGGCAAACGCGCGGCAACCTTCGCCGAATCGAACGCCAGGCCCAGCGTGCCCCACGCCGCGACGATGCCGTGATGCTTGCCGGGATCGTATGAGTCCGCGTGAGCCGTGATCGCGGGATCGAGATTGCCGCCGTTGACGAGGCGGTCCGGCGAAAGGTCGCTGAGAAGGTCGGCGTCCGACAACCGTTTCAATCCAATACCGGACGTGAGGACAAGATCGTGAGTGAGCGCCCCGCTGCTCGCCAGCGCCTGCAACTCCTCGAGCGTATCGTAGCGGTCGATGGCGACCTTGACGCCCGTGTCGGCCTCGAACGCGGCGATCGCGTCGGACGGCAGCACGCGGCGCCATACGAGAACGCGAAGTTCACCGGAGGGCGCTACTGATCCCGCCGTTTCGGCGCCGGCCCCAGGCGGGCGGGCGGTCGGAACCGGTGCAAGCGTGAGATACAGCGCCCAGAACCCGATCAGAACCAGACTTAGGATACCGCCAAGCACCCATGACGGGATGCGCCGGGGCGGCGTTTTTGATTTCGAGACATCAGCCATGGCGCAATGTGTCCCGGATGCCCCCACGGCTGCAAGTGGGGCGCCCGCACGTCTGCCCGTACCCCAACCTTCGCGTCGGCCCTCGCGTCCGCTTTCGGATCACAGTAACAGTCTTGTGTCCCCGAGCGGCCATGGCTAGGTAGAAGCGCAATAAGAGGACCTCACGTGACGAGCGAAAATCCCGCCCACCGCATCCCGCGTACGGTTCTCATCACCGGCGCCGCCAAGCGTATCGGACGTGCGCTGGCCGAGGATCTGGGCGCCCACGGCTGGTCGGTGGCGATTCATTACAATGGATCGAAGGATGACGCGGACTCCGTCGCGCAAAACGTGCGCGCATCGGGTGCGCGCGCGATCACGCTGCAAGCCGACCTTGGCAACGCGGACGAAGTCGCCGCGCTTGTCCCGCGCGCGGCGATGGAACTTGGCCCCCTCGGTTGTCTCATCAACAACGCGTCGATTTTCGAGCGCGATGAAGCCGAGACCGTGACGCTGGAGTCATGGGAACGCCATCAAGCGGTGAACTTACGCGCACCGCTTTTCCTGACGCAGGCCTTCGCGGACCAACTGCCCGCGGCCGATCAGGGCGTGGTGATCAACGTCATCGACGAGCGGGTGTGGCGCCTCACGCCTCATTTCGTGTCATACACCGTCAGCAAGACCGGCCTATGGACCCTGACGCAGACGTTGGCCATGGCCCTCGCGCCGCGCATCAGGGTGAATGCCATCGGCCCCGGCCCGACGCTCCCCAGTCCTTACCAAAACCAGGCCCAATTCGACCGGCAGCAAGCCCGGATGCCGCTGGGGCGCGGGACGAACCCCACGGAAATTTGCGCCGCGGCCCGATTCATCCTTGAAGCGCCCGCCATGACGGGCCAGATGATTGCCTTGGACGGCGGCCAGCACCTGGGCTGGACGCAGGACGCCGCCGACCACGATTAAGGTGCATCCCATGAGCAATCCGGCTGGTAAGCCCGTCATTGAGCCCCTGCGCATCGCCGACGCGGCGCTGAGCCTGCGGCACGTGTTTGTTCGCGATTTAGTGGTGGCCTGCAATATCGGGATCCACCAGCACGAGAAGACGGGTCCGCAACGGGTGCGTATCAGTGTCGATCTCGGTGTCTTGGAAGGCCAGACACCCCACGACGACCGGCTGGAAAACGTTGTTTGCTACGAGGAAATCGTCACCCGGGTGCGCGGCATTGTCGCCGATGGGCATGTTAACCTGGCCGAGACCCTGGCCGAACGCATCGCCAGCGTCTGTCTGCAGAACCCCCTTTGCCGGTCCGCGCGGGTGCGTGTGGAAAAGCTGGACGTGTTCGCGGACGCGAGCGGGGCCGGCGTGGAAATCGAGCGGCTGTCCAAAATCCCGCTCCGGTAGTTGCACGGCCGCCCTTCCTCCCGGCTCCGACTCGCGGGGAATCACCACTTTTTTGCAATCGAATCGCAACCCAGGGCCATGGGCCAGGGCAAGTCAAGGCAAGTTGTGCACAACGATCAGATAGGGTTTTTGAGGACCCGGTGCGGCGGCGCAAACCATGCAGGAGTCGCAACGAATTGAGCACTGTCATAAAAAAAGTTAAATAATTCAAAACGATAGTTTTTGTGCCCCTTTTTTGGGCATAGGGAACAAAAACCCCAATAGCATGGGTAGAGCCCTCCTCCCGCCCTATGTTTCAACAGACTTATCCACAGGATTGGTGGATATCCGTCACGGGACGGTCATACGCCTGAAAACCACACGCCGTGGGAGACCCGCCAGCCTGTGGACGATGTCGGTAAATCGGCCGCCGCCGCCCGGATTGACGCCCGGTTTTAGATTGCGGCTCGGGTTTAAACCTCGCAAGTAAGGGCCATGATGGCTCACGTTCCCCTCCCCGACCCCGCGCCCGGCCCCCCGACTGCCGACGAGGCCGCCGATGCGCCCGCCGCGGTCGAGACGCCGGCGGACGCCGGTAAGGGCCTCGGCGTGCTGACCGAAGCCGTGAAGACCCTGAGCGGCGCCCCGGGGGTGTACCGGATGCTGAACGCCAAGGGCGACGCCCTGTACGTGGGCAAGGCCAAGAATCTCAAGAAGCGGGTGTCGTCCTATCTCCGCGTGGACCGGATGCCGCTGCGCCTGCAGCGCATGGTCTACGAGACGCATAGCTTCGAAGTGGTCGTGACCCACACCGAGGCCGAGGCCCTGTTGCTGGAAAGCAACCTGATCAAGCAGCTGAAGCCGCGTTACAACATCATCTTCCGGGACGACAAATCGTTCCCCTACATCATGATCGAAGGGGGTCATGAGTTCCCGCGTATCCTGAAGCACCGCGGCGCGCGGTCCAAAGGCAGCGAATATTTCGGGCCCTTCGCCTCGGCGTATTCGGTCAACGCGACCCTGACCACGTTGCAGAAGGTGTTCCTGCTCAGGAGCTGCACGGACGCCGTTTACTCCAGCCGTACGCGGCCATGCCTGCTGTTCCAAATCAAGCGCTGCTCGGCGCCTTGCGTGAACCGCATCACGAAGGACGATTATGCAGAACTCGTGCGCCAGGCGCGCGAGTTCCTGACCGGCGACAGCCAAACCGTGCAGCAAGAACTCGCCCGGCGCATGGATGCGGCGGCGGCGGACCTTCAATATGAAGCGGCGGCCTCGTTTCGCGACCGCATCCGGGCGATGACCCAGGTCCAAGCCCATCAGGACATCAACGTGACCGGCGTCGGCGAGGCCGACGTGGTGGCGCTGCACCGCGCGGGCGGAAACGCCTGCGTGCAGGTTTTTTTCTTTCGGGGCGGGCAGAACTTCGGCAACCGCGCCTACTTCCCGGCTCATGCGGGCGACGAGGAAGACGGCGCGATCATGGAAGCGTTCCTTGCGCAGTTCTATGAATCCTTCGCCGCGCCGAAGGAGATTCTCACCAACGTCGCGCCGCCCAATGTCGAACTCATCACCGAGGCGCTGAGTTTGCGCGCCGGGCGCAGTGTTTCCATCGCCCAGCCGCAGCGCGGCAACCGGCGCAAGCTGATGGATCACGCCGAGATCAACGCGCGCGAGGCGCTTTTGCGCCGCATGGCCGAGAACACGGCGCAACGAAAGCTCCTGGAAGGAACCGCCCAAGTCTTCGGCCTCGCCAATCCGCCGCAACGCATTGAGGTGTACGACAACTCGCATATCTCCGGCACAGGCACCGTGGGCGCGATGATCGTCGCCGGCCCGGAGGGGCTCGTGAAAAACGCCTACCGCAAGTTCAACATAAAGGCGGCCGAACTCGCGCCCGGTGACGACTACGCGTCCATGCGCGAAGTGATGACACGCCGCTTCAGCCGCGCGCAGAAGGAAGACCCGGAGCGCACCCTCGGCCAGTGGCCCGATCTCGTCCTTCTCGATGGAGGCGTCGGACAGCTCAATGTGGCGCTAAAAGTGCTGGCCGATCTCGGCATCTCCGACCTGTGCATCGGAGCCATAGCGAAAGGCCCGGACCGTAACGCGGGGCGCGAGCAGTTCTTTATGCCCGGGCGCGAGCCTTTCATGCTGCCGCCCAATCACCCGACGCTCTATTTTTTGCAGCGGCTGCGTGACGAAGCCCACCGGTTCGCGATCTCGGCCCACCGCGCCAAGCGCTCGAAGGCTATTGGTCAGTCGTTGCTCGACGAAGTGACCGGGATTGGGGCGGTGCGCAAGAAGTCACTTTTACGTCATTTCGGCTCGGCCAAGGCGGTGGCGGCGGCGGGCCTCACGGATTTGCAGACCGTGCCCGGAATCAATGCTGCGACAGCGAAAAAAATCTATGACCATTTCCATCCCGGCGGGTAGAGTCGCCGAGAAGAGAAGGACGCGCCGTTTGCTGAATTTGCCGAACATCCTGACCATCTCGCGGATCTTCGTGATCCCGATCGTGCTTGTGCTGATCGTGTTCGACGAGGCCTGGGCGCGCTGGACGGCGTGCGGGCTTTTTACAATCGCGGGCATTACGGATTTCTTCGACGGTTATCTCGCGCGCCGTTCCAACATGGTTTCGCCGCTCGGGCGCTTCCTCGATCCCATCGCCGACAAGCTGCTCGTGGTCGCGGTGTTGTTCATGGTCGTCGCCTTGCCGGGCCGCGTGAACGAATGGTCGCTGTTCCCGGCCCTCGTAATCCTGTTGCGCGAGATCATGGTCTCGGGCCTGCGCGAATTCCTGGCCGAACTGCGGGTCGGTCTGCCGGTGAGTAAGCTCGCGAAGGCCAAAACGACGGTGCAAATGATCGCGCTGGGCTTCTTGATCGTGGGCGACGCCGGGCCCGACGCCATCCCGGCCAAACTCATCGGTGAAGTCGGCATCTGGGTCGCGGCGGTTATCACCCTCATCACCGGCTATGACTACCTGCGCGCCGGTCTCAAACACATGGCCGGAGACGCAAAAGCGTGATGACCGTCCTGTACTTCGCCTCGGTGAAGGAGAAGGTCGGCCTGTCCGAGGAGCGAGTGGAGCCGCCCGCGAGCGTCGCGACGGTAAGCGATCTCATGGACTGGCTCGCGGCCCGCAGTCCCAGACACGCGGACGCCTTTGCAAGCCGCAGTATGATCAAAAGCGCCGTCGATCAGACTCACGTACCACCCTCGGCTTCGGTGCGCACCGCGCGCGAGGTCGCTTTCTTTCCGCCGGTCACCGGCGGATGAAAACCGTCCGCGTCCAGACCGAACCGTTCGATCCCGGCGCGGAACTCAACGCCTTCCTGAAAGACACGCCGCAAGCTGGCGGGATCGCCGTGTTCATCGGCCAGATGCGCGACTTCAAAGGATCGGACCGCGCAACCGGCGAACCGGTCAGCGCGATGTCCCTCGAACACTATCCCGGCATGGCGGAGAAGGAACTTGGCGCCTTGATCGAACAGGCGCTCGGCCGCTGGAAACTCGACAACGTGCGCGTCATTCACCGTTCGGGCAATCTCGCGCCCGCCGATCCGATTGTCTTCGTCGCGGCCGCATCGGCGCATCGCGCCGATGCATTGGAAGCCTGCGCCTTCCTGATCGACTGGCTCAAAACGAAAGCGCCGTTCTGGAAAAAAGAGACCACGGGCGCCGGCGCGTCCTGGGTCGACGCAACCGCCGCGGACGACCTGCGCGCCGCGCGCTGGGACAAATCCTCGAACAGCCCAAAGTAAGCGAATCTCCGTTGCAGCCAGGACGCGCGCAAACGCTCTGGTTGCAGAGATTTATGCAACGCGCGCGGCCGCAGAAGCGTTCGTATTGCATCAGTGGTGTTGTCGCCAGAAGGGCGTCCTTTGGCTGCGTTATTCGAGATCATTCAGTACGAAGTGCAGGTGCTCCAGGGTGGGCACTGGCACGTGCGGGCGAGGTTCCCGCGCTCAGACCGCGATCATGCGTTCACGGAAGCGCGCCGGGTCGACCTTAACGATATGCTGCCGGCGCGCGTCGTACGCGACATCTACGATCCGCAAAGCGGCCGCAGCCAGGAAATTACGATCTTCATGAGCGACCGGGCGAAGACGGGCAACACCCGCGCCGCCGGCGCGGCCGCGCCGCGCCCGAAATCCCCCGCGCGCAGCACGCCGAAAAGTGCGCACGCGCGGCTTAACGAGAAACCCGCGCCCCTGGTTTTTCGCGCCACGATGGCGCTGGGCGTAGGATTAGTGACGGCCTTGCTCGTCACCTCCATCACGACCTGGATGATGGCGCCGCAGCCTGAAAGTTTCGCGAGCGTGCTCGCGCGGACCCCGTCGGCGGGTTCGCCCATGACCTTGTTCGTCACCGTGATGTTGTTCAGCATGTTCACGATGCTGCGCGGTCCGCTCGGGATTTCGCGTCTTGCGCGCGCGGTGGGGACGATCCTGGAGCCGGAGCGGGGCACGGCCGATGAAATCGCGCCGCGTCCGCAGCCCCGCAAATTGCTGCCGGTGCGCACCGTGGCGCCGGTCCGCGTTGAAGTCGATCAAGACTCGCATCTTCTGTCGCTGGCCCGAGTGACCTTGGCGCGCTTCTTCACCGAAGCCGCGCCCGCCAACGCGGCGAAGGCCGTCGAGGATACGCTTGGCCGCCGCGGTCTCGCGCTTTATCTCGCCGGGGCTGTGAGTGAACTCGCGTCCCATCTCGAGATGCCCGCGCCCGGTGATCTTCTGGCGCAGATCGGCCCGGATCTTCTGCAAACCGCGGCGAAGGAAGCGCTCGGCGAAGCGCGCGATCTCGGCATGGCCGACTCCGCGCTGATGGCGGCGGGACGCGCGGGCATGCAGAAGTATGTGAGCCTCAAGGAGGAGCGCCCGTCCATGGCCACCGCGCTCGTCACTTGGCACAAGGCCGTGCGCGCCGACGCGCAGATGCCGCCCGTGCTCCGGGATGCAAAAGCGTCATAGCCCAAAACAAAACCGCCACAGCAATGCTGCGGCGGTTTGTTCTTGAAACGAGAAGCCTAAATTAGGCGGCGCTCGAGATGGGCGGCTTGCCGACGGCGATATCGAAGTCCGACATCAGGTTGCGGGAGATATCGCCCGGCGTGAACTTGTACTGGCCGATCTCGCGCACCGGGGTGACTTCCGCGGCCGTGCCGGTAAGGAAGCATTCGGTAGCCTTGGCGAGTTCATCCGGGAAGATCGCGCGTTCGACGACTTTGTAGCCGCGCTTGCGGGCCATCTCCATGACCGCACGGCGCGTGATGCCGTCGAGGAAGCAATCGGGCGTCGGAGTGTGGATTTCGCCGTTGAAGACGAAGAACACATTGGCGCCGGTGGCTTCCGCGACTTGACCGCGATAGTCGAGGAACATGGCGTCATCGTAGCCTTCGCGCTCGGCCTTATGCTTGCTGATCGTGCAGATCATGTAGAGGCCCGAGGCTTTCGCCTTCACGGGCTCGGTTTCCGCCGACGGGCGCTTCCAATCGGACCACTGCAGGCGCACGCCCTTGAGGCGCGCTTCCAGGCTGAAGTACTGCGCCCATTGCCAGCTGGTGATCGCGACATTGATGCGTGTGTCCTGCGCGCCAACACCCATCATCTCGCTACCGCGCCACACCACCGGACGCACGTAGGCGTCGGTCTGGTTGTTGGCCTTCAATGTTTCATAGGTGGCGTCGTTGATCTGCTTCGCCGTGAAGGGGATCGTCATGTCGAGCATCTTCGCGGAGAAGAACAGGCGTTCGGTGTGTTCTTCCAGCTTGAACACCTTGCCGCTGTAAGCGCGCTCGCCCTCGAATACCGAGGAGGCGTAGTGAAGGGCATGGGTAAGGATGTGGACCTTCGCCTCCCGCCAGGGAACGAGCTGGCCGTTCATCCAGATAAAGCCGTCACGATCGTCAAACGAAGCGCCCATGGAGACCTCCTAACGCGCGGACGCGCCTCGGCTTTTTCCGTGACGCGTAATTTTATTACTCTATTAGACGTATTCAACGTAATATTCGAAACGTCTTCAGATGAGCATGCGTAACAAATGGAACCAATTATGTCAATACAGCTGACATAATCGTCCCACACGCTATGCTCAGGGTGAAGCTTTCGAGAAAGTGCGCGACCATGGCCGAACCAAAAACCATCGTCAATCCGCTGTTCCTGCGTGAGGACGACCTCCGCCAAGCCATTGAATTGTTATTCTTTGCCTACCGCGACTTCACCGCGCGGGGTGACGCCATCCTCGCGCGGCAGCACTTCGGCCGGGCCCATCACCGCATCCTTTATTTCGTCGGCCGCTATCCGGGCATCCCGGTCGGCGACCTGCTCGATATCCTCAACATCACAAAACAAAGTTTGTCCCGAGTCCTCAGCCAGCTCGTACGCGAGGAATACGTGTTGCAGAAGCCGGGCACACGCGATCGCCGCCAGCGCCTTCTGTACCTGACCGACAAAGGCAAGGCCTTGGAGCGCGAACTGACCAGCGAGCAGCGCATGCGCTTCGCCGCCGCCTACAAGGACGCCGGCGCCGTGGCGGTCGAAGGCTTCCGCAAGGTAATGCTGGGCATCATGGACGCCAAAGCCCGCAAGCGCTTCCTCAGCCCCTTCGAAACATGAACGCGCCCTCCTCCACCATGAGCAGCGAGCCCTATCCGCCGCACATCCTGGTGGTGGACGACGACACCCGCCTGCGTACGCTGCTCAAGAAGTTCTTGGGTGAGAGCGGCTATATGGTCAGTGCGGCGGCGAATGCAGCCGAGGCGCGGCGCCAAATGAGCGCCCTGACGTTCGATCTTCTGGTGGTGGATGTGATGATGCCCGGCGAAGACGGCTACGCCCTCACCAAGACCATACGCACGCACAGCAATGTGCCGATCCTGATGTTGACGGCCATGGGCGAGGCGACGAACCGCATCAGGGGGCTCGAGCTCGGCGTCGACGATTACATGGCCAAGCCGTTCGAGCCGAAGGAGCTCGTCTTGCGCATCGGCTCGATCCTGCGCCGCGCGCCGCCGCCATCACAGTCCATTTCAAAGACAGAACTCAAGTTCGGCGCGTGCCGTTATGACGTGGTGCGCAAGCAGCTCACGCAGAACGGCGACGCCGTACATCTCACCGTGGCCGAAAGCGAGCTTCTGCACACCCTGGCCCAGAAGGCCAATGAAGCGATCGAGCGTTCCGATCTTGGCGTCACTGAGGAAGCGGGATTCAATCCGCGCACGATCGACGTGCAGATCACCCGCCTTCGGCGCAAGATCGAGCCGGACCCGCGTCAACCGCGTTATCTTCAGACGGTGCGGGGCACGGGCTACATGCTGAGAACGGATCCATGACGCCCCTGGATAAATCCGGCGCGCCGGGCGCGCATATGCCGCAAGCCTCCTGGCTGAAATGGCCGGAGCCTGCAGCGCTTGAGCGCATCATGCCGCGCACGCTGATGGCGCGCGTCAGCCTCACCATCGTCGTGCCGCTGATCCTCGTGCAGCTCATCTCGACTTATGTGTTTTACGACAATCACTGGGACACCATGAGCCGGCGTATGACGCAGGACCTGGCGGGCGATATCGCTTCGGTCTCGGCGTTGATGGTCGAATTCAAGGACCCGGCCCAGCGCGAATGGGTGGCGGCCAACGCCAAACAGACAATGGAACTCGACATCAGCTTCACGGCGGGGGCCAAGTTGGAGCGTGTCGACGCGGTGAGCGAGCCGGAGGATTTCGCGCTTTTCCGGGAAGCTTTGCGCGGCGTATTGCGTCAGCCCTTCTCCATCGACCGTTTCGCGTTCCGTACCGACCGTCTGGTGGCGATCCGTGTGCAGACGGAAGACGGCGTCATCAACGTCCTTGCGCCGCGCCGGCGCATCTTCTCCAACAGCACGCTTGTATTCGTCATCTGGATGGTCGGCTCGTCGATGCTCCTCTTCGGCGTCGCGACCGTATACCTGCGCAGCCAAGTGGCCATCGTGCGCCGCCTCGCGCGCGCGGCGGAGAATTTCGGCAAGGGCCGTGAGGTGCCGGACTTCCCGAGCGACGGCCCTTACGAAGTGCGCCAGGCGGCGCGCGCGTTCAATTTGATGCGCGCGCGCATTCAGCGTCAAATCGCACAACGCACCGAGATGCTGGCGGGCGTCTCGCACGACCTGCGCACACCGCTGACGCGCCTCAAGCTTCAACTCGCGATGATGGAGAACCGCGCGCAAGATATCGCCGACCTGCGTGAAGATGTCGCCGAAATGGAACGTATGCTGGAGGCCTATCTGGCCTTTGCCAGGGGTGACGGCGCCGAGGAAGCCGCCCCGGCCAATGTCGCGGCGTTGATCGAAGACGTGGTCGGCCGGTTCCGCCGCGACGGACGCGGCATCGGCCTCGCGATGACCGGGCTGCCCAAGCAAATGGCGCTCAAGGCCGTCGCGTTCGAGCGCTCGCTGGGCAACCTCATCAGCAACGCGGTGCGCTACGGCACGCGCGTTGAAGTCCACGCGCGGCGCATCGAAGGCTCGCTCCACATCGATGTGGACGACGACGGCCCCGGTATCCCCGCCGACAAACGCGAGGAAGTCTTCCGGGCCTTCCATCGTCTGGAACCCTCGCGCAACCTGGAGACCGGCGGCGTCGGCCTGGGTCTGACCATCACCCGCGATATCGTGCGCGGCATGGGCGGGGAAGTGACCTTGGGCGACAGCCCATTGGGCGGCCTTCGCGCGACGGTCAGCATTCCACTCTAAAAAAACCCGCCGTGCTTTGCGGCACGGCGGGCAAGTCAGAGTGCTCGCCTCAAGAACTTCAAGAAATCAGTGGATATCGTTGGCCGATAGGCGCGCGATAGAGATGGCTTGGAGCAGGTGCTCCTCGTTCACAGGTTTATCCAGGACGATCAGCACACCGGCGCGCAGCGCGCGCTGCCTGAGGGCCGCGTCGGCGCGGCCGGTGAACATGATAACGGGAACCTTGATATCGCGGGCGCGCAAGGTCTCGACAAGCTCCACGCCCGTCATGCCGGGCATGTGATTGTCGAGCACCAGGCAGTCGCCGTGTTGGATGAGTTCAGCGTCCAGGAAGGCGGCGGCCGATTCGAAGGCGCTGACCGGCAGGCCGTGGGATTCCAGAAGAGCTCGGGTGGAATCGCGCACCGGCTCGTCGTCATCAACCACAAAAACCGACGGTTCACGCGGGGCCATGTAACTCTCGAATGCCATGTTCATGGTCAGGACCCTACGCGAGCAGGTATGCGCTCGATATACGTAGTCATCCTTAGAATATGAGGGCACTCGCTACCACCCTTACGCGTGTCTTAGGGGGCTTCAGGTGGCGGCGGAGATCTCGATTTTCGCGGCGAGCGCCATGCGCACCAGGTCGGACAGACTGCGCGCCTGCATCTTCTCCATCACCCGACCCCGATGCACTTCCACCGTGCGGGGTGAGATATCCATGCGGTGGGCGATCACCTTGTTCGGGCGTCCCGCGACAAGATGTTCCATCACCTCGCGTTCGCGCGCGGTGAGTTGGGCGATGCGGGTCTCAGCCTCCTGGGTCACGGCGCTTTCGCCCCGCGTGCGGCGGCTCTGCTCCAGCCCGCGCTCGATGCTCGCGCGCAAGACCACGTCGTCGAACGGCTTCTCGATGAAATCTACCGCGCCGGCTTTCATGGCGCGCACGGCCAAGGGGACGTCGCCGTGGCCCGTGATGATGATGACGGGCAGCCCCCACGCGCGGCGGATGATCTCTTCCTGGAGTTCAAGCCCATCCATATCGGGCATGCGGATATCGGCGATCACGCAGCAGGCGTCCTTGGGCTTGTAGCCGTTCAGGAACGCCTTGGCGGACTCGAACGCCTCGACGGCTAATCCCTCGGCTTCGAGCAGCGCGGCGAGGGAATCGCGCACCGCCGCGTCGTCATCAACCACGAAGATCGAACCGTTCACGGCGCCCTGGGTCATCGCACTACCTCTTCCTCATCCCCGTCATGCGCGACAGGTAGCTGAAAACTAAATGTTACGCCGCCCTCGGCATTCGCTGCGGCGGTCATCTTGCCCCCGTGGGCCTCAACTATAGAGCGACAGATGGATAGGCCAATGCCCATTCCGTCACTCTTGGTCGTCACGAAGGGCTGAAACAGCTTCGAGGCGACCTCCTCCGAGAGTCCCGGTCCCGTATCGGCAACCGCCACCTTCACGAAAGTATCGTTTTCAAGAGTCGTCGAAAGGCAAAGCTCGCGCCGTGCGCGGCCCGCCATGGCTTCCAGCGCGTTGCGCACCAGGTTCAGGACAATTTGCTGAATCTGAATCTTGTCGATCAGCACATGCGGCAGGTTCTCGCCGAGCTTGGCTGTGACCGTGACACCCGAGTCAGAAGCGCCCACAAAGGCCAGCGCCACGGCCTCCTCGACCACCTTGTTGACGTCCTCGCGGGCCCGGTTGTCTTCGCGCTTTTCGACAAAGTCGCGCAGGCGGCGGATGATCTGGCCGGCCCTGAGCGTTTGGCCGGCGGCCTTGTCGAGCAGTTCTTGGACCTTCGGCCGGGTCGCCTCAAGGCCCTGGTCGAGCGTGCGCCGCGCCGCCTTGACGTAATTGGCCGCCGCAGTCAGTGGTTGATTGAGCTCATGGGCCAGCGCCGAGCTCATCTGCCCCATGGCCGTAAGGCGCGAGACATGAATCAGCTCCGCTTGTAGATCCTGCAAGCGCCGTGCGGCCCCTTCCCGCTCCGTGATATCGCGGATGAACCCGGTGAACAGGCGGCGGTTGCCGATCCGAACCTCACCGATGTTCAGCTCCATGGGAAAGGTCGAACCGTCGCGGCGTAAACCCATGACGACGCGCCCGATGCCGATCACGCGCTTTTCGCCGGTAGTGCGGTAGTGGGAAAGATAGCCGTCGTGGCGATCGCGGTAGACCGGCGGCATCAGCATCTTGACGTTCCGGCCTAGAACTTCGCTCTCTAGATATCCGAACAGCCACACGGCGGCGGCGTTCAAGGATTCGATAAGCCCCATTTCATCGATGACGATGATGGCGTCCGGACCGGTTTCGAAAACGCTGCGCAGGCGCTCCTCGCGCTCGCGGATCGCGTTCTCGGCCTCCTTTTGGGCGGTGATATCTTGGATGAAGCCGACAAAGAGACTTTTGCCTTCGAGCGTCCCCTCTCCCATCGAAAACAAGATCGGGAAGGCGGACCCGTCTTTCCGCCGGCCGACCATCTCGCGCGGCAGCACCGTGCCGCCCCTGTCGGGGCGCAGGATCTCGTCCAGCGGGGGTGGATTGTCGAGCAGAACCGAGATGCTCTTGCCCACCACATCGGCCGCGGTATAGCCGAACTGACGCTCGCACATGGGATTGAACAGCTGCACATCCCCGGCGGCATCGGCGACGACAATGCCGCTCGCCGCAGTGGTGACGAGTATATCGAAGCGCGCGTGCACCTCCGCGGCGGAAAGACCGGCTATTTGCCCAGGGCTCTCCATGGTCTAACCCCGGCTCACGATGGCATTTCTCCGCACATTTAGGCCGCAAACCACCGCAAAACCGCCGCTCGGGACCGGCATACGTAAAAACCCGTACGAACAACCCCCAATTTTAGACGGAGGCATCCTCGTCCATCCTCATCCCGTAGAAGAATAGTTACCCGATGGGCGAGGAGCCTAACATGCTGCAGACGGTCCCTGGAACTCTCACGAACGACCATGACGCGACGTCATGGGCCAAGGAGAGCTACGTGTCCACGGCGCGCGCGTTTGATCTGCTCGCCGGGCACGGCACGCGCATCACCGTCAAGCGCGGCGAGGAGATTTTCGCCGAGGGTGACTCCGCCGAGAGCTGCTATCGCCTCATCGAGGGCAGCATCCGCCTCGTCAAATTGATGGTCGATGGCCGCCGCCAGGTCTGCGAGTTCCTGAAGACCGGAGACCTGCTCGGCTTCGAAACCGACGACGAATATTATTTCTCCGCCGAAGCGGTAAGCGACTGCACGCTGGTGCGTTACTCGCGCCGCGCCGTCGAAACGCTGCTGGTGGAAGACAAGCTGTTCGCGCGCCACGTACGCAAGGTGACCGCGCGCGGCCTGCAAGACGCTTATCAGCGCATGGTGCTGTTGTGCCACAAGTCGGCGCAGGAACGCATCGCATGGTTCCTTCTCGATATGGCCGACCGCGCCGGCATCGAGAACGGATACATCCATCTGCCGATGACGCGCACCGACATCGCCAACTACCTCGGCATGGCGATCGAGACGGTCAGCCGCGTGCTGGGCCAGCTCAAACAGAACGGCGCCATCATTCAGAAGAGCCTCAACCGCATTCAGCTCGTCGACCGCGACGCGCTCGAACTCTTACGCGGCGAGGTGTAACGAGCCCGGCGGCCGATGGGAAGATACGCGAACCGCAGTTACCGGATCCCCGCGTTGGCAGTTGTGATGTGGCTTGGGTCCCCTCCCCGTCGCCACGGATGAGCCGCCTCCGCGCCGTGTCTGCAGAAGCGATCAACCATCGGCCGCCGTACGTTTTTGATCTTGTCAGCTTCGGCGAGGGCCGGACGCAATGGGCCGCAGCCGCCATATAAGGCGGCGCGGCCCATTCTTTTTCCCGCCATAGCATTTCAACGGAAATTCACCGGCGAATACGGAACAAGGGCGGCATCCTTACGTTGTCGTTTCCAGTTTGATGCTAAGCCTGTCGAGTGACGTAAGATGATTTTCGTTTCCAAGCTGAAGTGTCCAGGCTGCGGACACAGCGGAACCGCCGAATGGAAGGCGTACCGCCCTAAATTCCTCCGCGAACTCAGGGCCGTCAGCGGCCGGTTCATCGCCGGCGGCGCGGGACGCAATACCGCGTTCCAGTGCGAAGGCTGCCGCTGTATCGCCGAGACCATCGAAGACATCGCGGCGGCGCGCGCTTAAACGTCCGGCGCCGCGAAAGCGTCTTGCAAAGCCTTTCGACTGCGGGTCCTCTACCCTAGGGACGACGGGGGGAGAGCGGACGTGGGTTCGGCCGATATAACATCGAACGCGGCGACGAACGCGATCGTGCAGCGGGCCAAAGCCGCGGCGGCGGACAAAGCCGTCCAGGTCGAGGCGCTCACCGCGCTCGCCGCGCGAGGGGCATTCGAGCCCGCGTCCGGCATCGCCCACGCCGCGCTGTCCCGGTTCCCTGAAAGCCCGGCGGTCAATCTGGCGGCATTGCGAATCTTCAGCGCTCTGAACGACCGCGAGTCTGCGGCCACCGCCGCTAAGCTGCTCTGCCGGCATCGCCCCGGTGCGCCGGGGGCGTGGGAGCGATGGGCCGTTCATGCGATCAAGGCGGGCCATTTCGAGGATGCGCGCGTGGCCTTCAAAGCCGCGGTCGAGCGCACGCCAGAGGCCCCCATGCTGTGGAATGGCCTCGCAGACTCCGCCATCCAGTGCGCCGCATTGTCCGAGGCCGAGGCGGCGCTGCGCCGGTCCCTTGAACTCGACCCGCGCCAGGCGCCCACCGCGGGCCAATTGGGGCGTTTGTTGATGAAGCGCGGTGCTCTGGCGGAAGCCGAACGATGGCTGACCCATTCCATCGACTGCGGACCGGAGATCGTGGCCGTGTACATCAACTTGGCCGCCGTACGGCTCAGACTGAAACGCCCGAAAGACGCGCTTGCAGCGGCGGCGGCAGGCGCGCGCATGGCGCCGAAGGTCGCCAACGGTCACACCATCCTCGGCCAAGTGCTGGTCGAGATGGAGCAATATGAGCGCGCGGCGGACTCTTTCCGCACCGCGCTCGCATGCGACCCCGTGCATGCGGACGCGTCTTATGGCTTGGCGCGGGCGCTGGCGAAAGCGGGACATCCAGAGCGCGCGGTCGCGGCTGTCGACACTTATCTTGCCCTAAGACCGCACGATGCACAGGCCATCCACATGCGCCGGGCCTGGGCGCGCGAACCCGTGACCTCGGCGCCGGATGACTATGTACGTATGCTGTTCGACGGTGTCGCCGATCATTTCGACGATCATCTCGAAGGCGCGCTGGCCTACGATGCGCCGCACCGCGCCGCGGCGCTTCTGAAGGAAATCCACCCCGCCCGGGACCGGTTTCAAGCGCTATGCGATATCGGGTGTGGAACCGGCCTGATGGCCAAGGCGCTGGCGGAACACTACGCCATTCCCGCACGTGTCGGCGTGGACTTGTCGACGCAAATGCTCGCTCAGGCGCGCGCGAAGGCGCTTTATTCGGAACTCATCGCCGGTGAAGGCGTCGCCACGCTTGCCGGGCTGGAGCGCCGCTTCGATCTGATCACGGCCCTCGATATGTTGATCTATGTCGGCGACGCCGGACCTTTCCTGCGGGAGGCCGCGCGGCGGCTCGCGCTTGGCGGCGCACTCGCGGTGTCGCTCGAAACCGCCGACGACGTCACCGATGTGCGCCTGGAACTCACGGCGCGCTTCTCGCACAACAAGGCGCACGTCATCGCCCAGGCCCAAAAAGAAGGACTACGTCTCACGCGCGGCATTGATGTCGCGCTGCGCCGGGAAGCCGGCGTTGACGTGAAAGGCTATATCGCGGTCTTTGCGCGCGTGTAGCGCCTACGGCACGATCAGCCGCCAAGCCGGTTTCGCGGGCGCATTCTTGGCTTTCGGCTTCGGCTTCACGCCCGGCAGCGGCGTGCCGTCGAAATTCTCCTCCAGCCACCAGCCGGCGGTACGGCCCTCGCCATGCGGTTCATATGGGCGGTCGTAATAGAACGTGTAGACGGGCTTGCCCTTATACGCCCACTGCTTGCGTCCGTCCGCGCGCTGCACAATCGTCCACTCGCCGGTCGGCGTCGCATGCTCCGGCGCGCGGATGATCGGCCACACGGCAGCGCACACCTCGTCGCAATTGGACTTACCGTCCTCATCGCCTTCGAACGTGTAGAGCGGCAGGAAAGCGGGGAAAGACTTATACACCCACGTGGCGCCGTCGCGTCCCAACGCGACCTCGCCCGGATGATTGGGATTGGGATCGCCTTCGGCCGCGCGCGCAGGGGCGATCGCCAACAAACACACCGCGCTGAACGCGAGAAGAGCGGCACGCATCAAGATGTATCCTACGCTGCTTCGGTTTGCGGCCGCCTGAACCCGCGGAATCGCGCGAGGCTTTCCGCTCGCTCCAGCGCCCGATCGAGCGCCGCCATGGTTTTGGCGAGATCGGCGCTTTCGTCGTCCATCCACGCCTTGAGCGCGCAGGCGAGGACCACTTTGAGACCTTGAATGCGCGCGCAGCCGAACAGGCCGTCCGGCGAGACACCGGCGGCGGACAACATCATCGCCGCGCTGCGGTCGGCGCGGCACAGCGCGACACCCAGGGCCGGCGGGTCGAAGCGCGCGCCGGCGACGACGGCGCACAGACCCTCGCGGTTCGCGTTCATCGCGTCGAAACGCTTCATGGCGATTTCAAATAGGCGGTCACGCACGCTATCGGCGTCGTCGCGCGCCGTCACGCCGTCGAGCATGCGCGCATCCAGCCGGTCGAAGATCTTTGCGACGAGATGCGCCCGCGTCGGCGCCGCGATCAGGGCCGCCGCCAGCGGCAAGCCGGCCCGCGCGGCCACCGCCGACATGGAGACGTTCCGCCACCCCAGCGCTGCCGCCTCGGCAAGCCCCGCATCCACGATGCGGTCGGCCTCGGTGGACGCGCTCTGGGGTTTGGCTGTCTTGCTGGTGGGTTTCTTGGCCATCTGGACCTCCCGCCTCAACTAACCTGCCAGTTCCTTCGAACGCTTCGTCGCCGCGGCGACGGCGCGCGCGAACAAAGGCTTCATGCCGCCCTCGGCCATCAGAACGTTCAGGGCCGCCTCGGTGGTTCCACCGGGGCTGGTGACATTCTTGCGAAGAACGGCGGGATCGGTCTCACCGACTTCGAGTAGTGCGCCGGAACCCGCGACCGTCGCCCGCGCGAGTTGCGCGGCGAGATCGGGCGAGAGGCCCGCTTCGATGGCGGCGTCGCGCAAGCACTCGGTCAGCAGGAACACATAGGCCGGGCCGCTGCCCGAAACAGCGGTCACCGCATCCATCTGGGCTTCGTCGCCAATCCAAGTCACCTGACCCACCGCGCTCATGACGACCTCGCAAACCCGCGCTTGCACTTCACTGACGGTCGGCGCCGCATAAAGCACGCTGATTGCTTTTCCCACGGCCGCCGGTGTGTTCGGCATCGCGCGCACCACGGCGGCTGCATCCCCCAGGTGTCCCCGGAAATATGATGTGGGCTTGCCCGCGAGCACCGACAGGTAAACCGGCTGCTGCGATGTGAAAGACTTATAGGCGGGCACCACCTGATCGGCCATTTGCGGCTTCACGGCGAAGACAATGACGTCCGGGCGGAAGTCGCTCGGGACATCGCTCATGTGCGGCAATACGGTCAGCGCACGGTGGTCTGAACAGGCCGTGACGCTGTCGCGTCCCGCGGGCTCGACAACGATGGCGTCAACGGGCGAGAGACCGCGCTTGAACCAGCCCGCTAAAAGGGCGCCGCCCATCTTGCCGCAGCCGACGAGGAGAATTGTACCTTGCATGGATGCGACGATAGCACCGGCAGTGAGGTGCTTGAAAGGTGTGACCCAACCAATCGGATCGTCATCCTTGCGCCCGCAGGGCGCGAGGATCCAGGGGTCATGGTTTTATAACCCGGAAACGAGAAACCCCTGGATCCTCGGCGCTACGCGCCAAGGACGACGCAGGAAGGTTACGCTTCGCCGACCGTATCCAGCAGCGAGCTGGCGATGGCGTCTTCGGCGGTGCGGCCGCCCCAGATCACGAACTGGAAGGCCGGGTAGTAGCGCTCGCACTCGGCCACGGCGAGATCCATCAGCTCGCTGATGAGATCGCTGTCAAGCCGGTCCGGCAGGCGCACCGTGTGGCGGAACATCGGGATGCCCTCTTCCACCCAAATGGCGAAGTGGCCCATCCAGAGACGCTCATTGAGCTTGGCGAGCAGCTCGTAAACCTGCGCCATCAGTTTGGATTGCACCCGCATATCGAGGGCGCACGAGAAGTGGAGGGCTTTCAGGTCCTCAGACCATGCGAAGAACATGCCGTAGTCGCACCAGGACCCCGGGGCTTCCACCGCGAGCTCGGATTCGCAGCGGCGATCGTGCACCCATTCCTTACCGGCAATGAATTCTTCGATGAAATCGATGGGGTTGCTGACGCTAGTGGACTGGCGGCGAAGCGTATCTTTGGACTGCAAAAGACCCTCCCCTCATACCAAAACGCGGGTCTGGACCCCGACCCATTCCCTGGGCCGATCCCTTGAATAACAAGGGTACAGATTCAAGATATAGTAGGGGAAAAATGCTCGCAATACAAAATAGCGAGGAAATCCGCCGAGTCGCGTAATTCTTGTGGATAAGTCAAATGTGAGAGTCGATGCAACGCTTTACGCGCGAGAGCGTACGCGCATTTACTTCGCAAGTTTGCTTTCGAGTTCAGCAACACGCGCGGCGAGCCGCTCCTGCTCCGCGCGCGCTTCGGCGGCCATCGCGCGCACCACGTCGAACTCTTCCCGGCGCACGTAGCCGCCGTCCGCCATCACGCGCTCGAGCCGGTCGCGAATCATGGCTTCAATCTCCTGCTTCAGACCCGACAGCGCGCTCAAAGCGCCGCCCGACAGACGCGCGAGATCATCGAAGATACGATTTTGCGATTGCATCGTGGCTCTCCATCGACTTGCTTGGCGATAATATCGGCTCGGGCCAACGCCGAAGCAACCTATATAGTGTGATCATGTACATCGTCACCGGCGGCGCCGGCTTCATCGGTTCGAATCTCGTCGCGGTCCTGGAAGAGCGCGGCCTCGGCCCCGTGACCGTGGTCGACCGCTGCGAGAACGATCACAAGACGCGCAACTTGGCGAAACGCAACGCCCAACGGGTGCCGCCGGAGTTTATGCCCAATCACCTCGCCGAACGCACCGGTGAGATCAAGGGCGTGTTTCATCTCGGCGCCCTGACATCGACCACCGAGCGCGATGTCGCGAAACTGACCGAAGTGAACGTACATCTCAGTCAGGACCTATGGCGCTGGTGCGCGAAACATAACGTTCCGTTCATTTACGCGTCCTCGGCGGCGACGTACGGCGACGGCAAAGCGGGCTTCAAGGACGACGACAGCCTCGCCGCTCTTGCGCACCTGCATCCCCTCAACCCCTACGGCGACAGCAAACATACGTTCGATCTGTGGGTCGCCGAACAGGTCGCCAAGAACGAGTCTGCGCCCCCGCGCTGGGCCGGCGTGAAGTTCTTCAACGTCTACGGCCCGAACGAATTCCACAAAGGGTCTCAGGCAAGCCTGGTGCCGCAGGTTCATGCGAAGGCGGCCAAGGGCGAGGCTTATCCCCTCTTCCGTTCGCACAACCCGGCTTATGCGGACGGCGGCCAAATGCGCGACTTCATTTTTGTGGAAGATTGCTGCGACGTGATGCTGTGGCTGTACGAACTCGCGCCCGCGAACGGCATTTTCAATCTCGGAACAGGCAAAGCCCGCTCTTTCATCGACCTCGCGGGCGCGGTTTACCGGGCTTTGGGCCGCGAACCTGTGATCGCCTGGCGCGACACGCCCGCAGACATCCGCGGTCAATATCAGTATTTTACCGAGGCGCGCATGGACCGCCTGCGCGGCCTTGGTTACACGGCGCCGTTCACCTCGCTCGAGGACGGCGTCGCGAAAACCGTGAAGATCCTCTCGCAGCCTGATCCCTACAGGTAACAATGTTCGCCATCGCCTTTCCCGCCATCGACCCGGTTTTGATCCACATCGGGCCCATCGCCATCCGCTGGTATGCGCTGGCCTATATCGCCGGCCTTTTCGCGGGTGTCTGGTACATCCGCTGGCAGGTGAAATTTCCGCCCGCATTAATGACCAAGGAACAGGTGGACGATCTGTTCCTGTGGATTCTCGGCGGCGTCATTCTCGGCGGACGCCTTGGCTACGTCCTCTTTTACAAGCCTGGTGAATACCTCAACGATCCGATCTCGATCTTCAAGACGTGGCAAGGCGGTATGTCGTTCCACGGCGGCCTTGTCGGCGTGATCATCGCGATTCTGTTGTTCGCGCGGTTCGCCAAGGTGAACAAATGGTACGTCGGCGATCATGTCGCCTGCGCGGTTCCGATCGGTCTTGGCCTCGGACGCCTCGCCAACTTCATCAACGGTGAATTGTGGGGCCGTCCCGCGCCGGACGTGCCGTGGGCGATGGTATTTCCGGGTGCCGGCGACATCCCGCGTCATCCCAGCCAGCTTTATCAAGCCTTCATGGAAGGCCTGCTCCTCTTCGTGATCGTCAATCTCCTGTGGCGTAACGAAGCGATCCGCCGCCGCCCCGGGATCATCATGGGATGTTTCCTTATCAGCTACGGCATCTTCCGCATCATCGGCGAGACTTTCCGCGAGCCCGACAATTTCATCGGCTTCCTGGCCGGGGGAACGACCATGGGACAATGGCTGAGCGTGCCGATGATCCTGTTCGGCCTCTTCAGCGTCTGGCGTGCACGCCGCGCCGGGCCTGTCCCGTCGGCGAAATGAGCCCGGCCGACGCTCTGAAGGAACGTATCCGCCGCGAAGGGCCAATCTCCGTCGCCGACTATATCGACGTCTGCGCGAGCGCCTACTACGCGCAAGGGGGAGTCTTCGGCGCGGGCGGCGACTTCATCACAGCGCCCGAGATCAGTCAGGCCTTCGGGGAGATTGTCGGCCTATGGTGCGCCGTCACCTGGCAGGCGCTCGGCGCGCCGAAGACCTTCCGCTTGGTCGAGTGCGGCCCCGGGCGCGGCACCCTCATGGCCGATGCGCTGCGCGCCGCATCTCGCGTCCCCGGTTTTGCCGATGCCGCGCGCATCCATTTGATCGAACGCAGCGCGAAGCTGCGCGAGAAACAACGCGAGGCGTTGAAAGGCGCGCTCGTAACCTGGCACGACGGCATCGAAGACGTGCCGGCGGGCCTCGCGATCATCGTCGCCAACGAATTCCTGGACGCGCTGCCAATCCGCCAGTGGGAAAAGACCGATCGCGGATGGATCGAACGGGCCGTTGATCTCGCCTCCGATGGCACATTCAAATTCACGCTGGGCGCCGCGCGCGATCTCGATATCCCGCTCGCCATGTCGGCCGATGCCGCTCCTGGCGCGATTTTCGAGACCTCGCCCGCGATCCTCGACTGGACACGCCGGACCGCAGCGCGGCTCACGGAACACGGCGGCGCGGCCCTCGTGATCGACTACGGTCACACCAAGACCGCCATCGGCGACACCTTGCAGGCGGTAAAAGCCCACCGTTATCACAGCCCACTGGCCGACCCCGGCGAAGCCGATCTCACCGCCCATGTGGACTTCGAAGCCGTGGCCACGGCGGCGCGCGAAATGGGCGCGAAAGTCTTCGGCCCCACGCCGCAGGGCGCTTGGCTTAGCCGCCTCGGCATCGTGGTGCGCGCCGCGCAACTCGCCGCCGGCAAGGACGAACGGAAGGCAAAAGAAATCCGCGGCGCGGTCCAGCGCCTGGTCGCGCCTGACGGTATGGGCCTCCTGTTCAAGGTCCTCGCCTTCACAAATCCCGCTCTGGAAGCTTGTGAGGGTTTCGGCGAGGATGCCTCATCATGACAAAGATCGATCCCGCCTTCGCAATTCAAACCTCGGCCCTCAGCCTGCCTGGCGTCACGCACGCCTTTTTCACACGCAAGGGCGGGGTCTCGACCGGACTTTATGACTCGAACAACGTGGCCTTCAGCGCCGCTGACGACGCGGTCCACGTGACCGAGAACCGCGCGCGCGCAGCACAGCGTCTTGGCCTCGGCGGTCTCGTTACGCTCAATCAGAAGCACACGCCGGAAGTAATCGAAGTCGATGAACCCTGGACGCGCGACGCCACGCCGATTGCCGACGCCCTCGTGACCAAACGCCGCGGCCTCGCACTCGGCATCCTGACCGCCGACTGCGCGCCAGTGCTGTTCGCCGATGCCGAAGCCGGCGTTGTCGGCGCGGCGCATGCGGGCTGGCGCGGTGCATTCGATGGCGTCATCGGCAATACGGTTGAGGCCATGGAAGAGCTCGGCGCACGCGCCGCGCGCATCGTTGCCGTCGTCGGCCCCTGCATCGCGCAGGCATCCTATGAAGTCGGCGCCGAATTCGTCGAACGCTTCGTCGAAATGGACCCGGAGCTTCAGCGCTTCTTTGGGCCGTCCTCCAAACCGGGCCATGCGCACTTCAATCTGCCCACGTTTGTCGCGCATCTCGCCACCGTGGCGGGCGTCGGCGCCGTGACCATCGAGGGCAGCGACACGTGCACGTTGGAAGACCGTTTCTTCAGTTACCGGCGCGCGACATTGCGCAAGGAAAGCGACTACGGGCGGCAACTGTCGGCGATTGGATTGATGCTGTGAGCACCAAATTCAATTCGTCACCCTGGATCATGGATCTGCGGGCCAGGATGACAGCGGTGGTGGCGTTGATGATGTGCCTTCTCCTCGCCGCCTGCGGTGAAGTCGGCCGGCCGTTCCTGGGCGCGCCGCAAGCCACGGCGAACAACCCGCTGATCGACATCCCCACCGCCGTGGGGATCGCGGTGGTGCCGGTGCGCGGCCTGCCCGACACCCTGAACATGGCGATCTCGCGGGCGACGGCGGACCGCCTGCAGGCGCTGGAGATCCCGGCGGAAGCCGTGCCGACCAACGCCGGCCTGGGTTTCACCCTGGAGGGCACGGCGGAGACCGCCGCCCCCACGCCCGCCGGCCATACGGTCAGCATCTTCTGGGTTCTGAAATCGCGGCGCGGCGCGGTCAGCGGCACACACCGCCAGAATGTCCTGATCCCCAACGACGCCTGGCAAAAGGGCGACGGCCCCACCACAACGCTCATCGGGGGCGATGCCGCGACCGCGATTGCCGCGCTGCTGGGCGCGGATACGCCCGTGGCCTCGGTCGGCGCGAAGCCGGCCATCCCATTGCCGACCGTCTCGGTGAAGCCGGTGGAAGGCGCCCCGGGCGATGGGCGCGAATCCTTGCGCCTCGCCGTCATCCAGATCCTCAATGAACAGGGCGTGCGGCGCGATGACGTGATGCCGGACATCACACTCACCTGCGACATGAAGAGCACCCCGGCCACGGACGGCCTTCAGCAAGTCGAGATCGTCTGGCAGGCCAGGACCAAGGAGGGCGCGGACCTCGGCACCATGCGCCTCGACAATACGATTCCGAACGGCGCCCTCGACGGCCCGTGGGGTCCGACCGCCTTCGCCATCGCCGACGCCGCCCGCGCCGACCTGATGCGGCTGATCACGTCGGTCCCCGGCAAATAATCCACAGGGTCCACAGGCCTTTAGCTTCTTGGCGCGGACTCGCGAAGTCGCGGTTTACAGTCCCATGACAGGTTGATACTTTCCGCGCGCCTGTGGGGGGACGCAGGTTTTGGCTTGGGCGCCGCGGGGCAAAGCAGCACATGAAAATTCTGGCGGGAAACAGCAACAAACCGGTGGCCGAGGCCATCGCCTCTTGTTTGAAGCTGCAGTTGACGAACGCCAGCGTGAAGCGCTTCTCCGACATGGAGATCTTCGTGGAGATCCACGAGAACGTCCGCGGCGAAGACGTCTTCGTGATCCAGTCCACGTCCTACCCCGCCAACGACAACCTCATGGAACTCCTGATCACGCTGGACGCCCTGCGCCGCGCCTCCGCGCGCCGTGTCACGGCCGTGATCCCGTACTTCGGCTACGCCCGCCAAGACCGTAAGACCGGCGGCCGCACGCCCATAACCGCCAAGCTGGTGGCGAACCTTTTGACCCAGGCCGGCGCCGCCCGTGTGCTATCGCTCGACCTGCACTCCGGCCAGATCCAGGGCTTCTTCGACATCCCGGTGGACAACCTGTTCTCAGCCCCGGTGTTCACGAACGACATCGTGGAACACTACAAAGGCCAGGACCTCGTGATCGTATCGCCGGACGTCGGCGGCGTGGTGCGCGCGCGCGCCATCGCCAAACGCATCCATGCCGACCTCGCCATTATCGACAAACGCCGCGAACGCGCGGGCGTGTCGGAAGTGATGAACATCATCGGCGACATCAAGGGCCGCGGCTGCATCCTGGTGGACGACATCGTGGATTCGGCCGGCACACTTTGCAACGCCGCCAAGGCGTTGATGGATGCCGGCGCGAAGTCGGTTTCCGCCTACGTCACCCACGGCGTGCTCTCGGGCGGCGCCGTCGGCCGCGTCACCGCCTCGCCGCTTAAGGAACTGGTGATCACCGACAGTATCCAGGCCACCGAAGCGGTCCGCCTGGCCGACAACATCCGCCAGTTGTCCATCGCTCCACTGTTGGGCGAGGCCATCAAGCGCATCAGCCAGGAAGCCTCGGTTTCCAGCCTGTTCGAATAGGCTTCACGGCGTAGGGAGTTCCCTACTTTTAAGTCGACAGCCTGCGCGTTTCGGGTTTCACTTGCTGACCGGCAATCACGTCAGCGGGGCCCTATGCATACTGGTTTTGTGGGACTTTTTGTCACCGCGATCTTCGCGTTCACAGCTGCTGCGCAGGACGCCGCCCCCGACTTCTCCGCGAGCCAGCGCCAGAGCGATCTCGCCGCGCTGCGTAACTTTGTCTACCCGCCGGGCTTCTCCGACGAACAGATCATCTCGCTGGAGAACGGCGTGGTGCCGCCGCAAATCGCGGTGCCGGAATATCTTCGCCTGCATTGCGGCGAAATGAGCCAGAGCGTGCTTAACCCCTGCCTGTTGCGCCACGGCAAGGGCGACGAAGCGGTCTATACCGTCGTGAGCCTGGGCGGCACCAAAAGTTTCGCGACCCTCGACGAAGCCACCGGTTATTTCCGCGCCGAGATGAGCACCAACGTGATGGCCTTCGAAACCGAAGTATCGGCGATGAACAGCTTCATCGACGAGCTGTGCGACAAAATCGCCGCCGGCCAGGACGCGCGCGAAGTGGTCGCGGCGCGCGGCGGCCGTCCGCGCCTGCCCCACGCCATCGCCCCGCCCAACGCCGAAGCGAAGTACCAATTCTCGAACTTCTTCCAGTGGGAAAAATGCGTGGACTGCGTCGGCATCGTCGCCGTGAACCAGGCGCGCCCCGACATGACCCCGCGTTGCGCCGCCATCCGCAAGCAAGGCGTACCGCGTATCAATTACTTTGTGGTGGATAAGGGCACATCACGCGGCCATCGCACGCTCGATGATGGTATGTCAGCCTTCGAGCAACTCGCGAAGCAGCCGTCGCTCTAGAACGTCCTACATCTCGCACATGGATGTGAGGTCGGTGATTACACCGGCCTCATGGTTGCGCATGAAATGCTGCAGGAATCCGGTGAACCCGGCGCCTAGCTTGAGGACGTATGTCTCCGGTCCTGCGCCGGCGAGCATCGTAAGGCGCGCTTCAATGGCGCCGGGATCGAACGTGAACTGGCCGTTCACGGGGATCACCGCGGTCGTGTAGGTCGCCAGCTTGCTGCCATCGCGCGGGTCGTAGACCTCGATGTCGGCCTTCCCGGCCGCCGCGCCTGTATTGTTCACCACGACGCTGCTCGCATAGCCGGCTGAGGCCCAGGCGGTGGAATGCACGCCGAGCAGAAGGCGCCCGCCGCCGACCGTCGATCCGGCGCAAGTGCTGAAGTTCGAGATCGCCCCGCCGGTTCTCGCGAACTGCTGGAAATACCCGTCGAAGTCGGTCTCGACCGTGACGTTGTAGATGTCCTTACGCGCGACGGCGGTCTCCGTCTCGATGACCGCGACCGGCACGTCAAGCATCGCGCCCGGCGCGATCGGTGGTGAAATCCACGCGGCGGCCACGCTTCCCGTCGCCGGATCGTGCAGCGCCACGGCGACAGGCGCGGCCGTCTTGCTGTCGTTATAGAACCGCAACGTCGATTGCGCGGTGAGATTGCTGCCCGAGTACGCGCGGCCCGAGAATAACGGCGACGGCACGGTGCGCGAGACATAACCGTTCACCGAGCAGGCGGTGTTCATATCCGAGAGAACTCCGGCGCGGCGGCTTTCAAGCACATGCTGCAAATAACCGCCGACAAAGCGGGCGTCCGAGCCCCCGACGGCCACACGCGAGGTTTCGGCCGCCGGCGTAAAATTCAAACGCGTCTGCAGCTCGCTCATGGGCAGCGCTATCGCCGTGCGCGCCGCCGGCGCCGTATTGAAGGGGCCGGAGGGATAATAACCGCCGGCGCCGATCTGAACGCCGGACTCCGCGGCGAACAGGGTCGCGCCGAGGTAAGATCCGCTGGTGGTGGGGTTGGTGAAGACGATCGTGCTCGGGAAATCCGCGAACAGCGAGGTGTAGGCATACGGCAGCGTGAGCGGGGTTCCAGCGACAGCCGCGTCACAGGAACTCGCGTTCGTGATGGCGCCCGCGGCGCGGTCGAACAGAATGTGCTGCATGTAGCCAAACATGCTTGCGGCGTCGACGTGGACGCCCCAGGCCCCGGGCTTCTCGAAAGGTGCCGCGATCGCGCTTTCAAGATCGTCAATCTGGAATTGGCGCGAAGCATGTGCGGCGATGACAGGGCTTGTCCATGTCGCGACCTTCTCACCGGTCGTACCGTTATAGAGCGAAAGCGTGACCGTCCCAGGCGCATTACCGGAATTGTGAAACAGCAGATAGGATTCGGTCGTGCTGGTGAACGAGGGGTGAATACCGCCGAGGCTCGGGAGCCATGCGGGCGCGAGTTCGTCCGATACGACCGTCAGTGTGAATTCCACCGGGGGCGCGGCCAGCGTTCTGGTGTCACCCGCTTGGGTGAAAGCGATGACGCAGGTTCCCGGACGCCGCCATACGATCGTGCCGTTCGTGTATACGCATATCTTGGGATAGCGCGGGACGCCCGTCACCGGCAGCCCGCTCGACGCGGTAGCCGTCACGCGCGCGGGGACGTCGCTCAGTCTCACCGTCGCGTAATTGGTGGAGCCGGCGACACTGATGGTCTGCGATACGGGACCGCCTGTGAGGTTCACATATTCGCTGTCCGGGACGATTTTGGCAATGCCGGCGCAGGAGAAGACGAGATTGGCGCGGCGGTAGTCACGGCTGAGCTGGAGTTGATCGCGCGATTCGACGCCGCGCGCCTGAAACGCCGCGAAGGCCTCATCCGTCAGCGTGTCGAAATAGGAGATCAGGTGATTGCCGCGCGGGGTGCGCACGAAAACCGCCATATCCGACCAGGTCTGTGTGCCGGTGTGATGCCCGATGTTTTCCCCCGCCTGAACCTGATCGCCCTCGGCGAAAGTCCTATTGAGTTCGACGTGGAACATCGTGAACGTGAAGGCCGGCTGCTCGTCCGACGTGATCTGGATTTGCGTGCCGCCGATCGGCTCGTCGAACATGCGGGTGACTCTTCCCGTCACCGGCGCGTAAATCTGCGTCGTCGCATCGGGCGCGATGAAGTAGTGCTTCATCGAGGCGCAGCCCTCGATGGAATTGTCGGGCGGGTTCTTGTAACCGTCGCGGCCGAACTGCGTGGAGTCCGAGTAGTCGTGTCCAGCGCCGGACCGGAACTTCGAGATCTGCGTGACTTTCGTGAGGTCGATGTAGACCGTATTCACGAACTTCGGGATGCCGTTGGTCTGTATATCGTAGGTGAAGCCGTTGGCTTGCGCGAAGGCGGGCGCGCCCGGAGCGGCGAGAGTCAAAAGGGCCGCAAGAGCCGCCCATAAAACGCTCTGACGATGCGTGTACGACATGCTCTTAAAAATTGCCGGAATCGATGATGCGCTGACCTTAGGTAGCACAAATTAACGATTCCTGAGTCCGGCTTTTTCGCACGGAACGGCATTGAATTTACGTACGAAATGTCCGAAGGGGCGCTGTCAGGCGGAAAGCTTTTCCCAGTCGGCGATCTGGAATCCGTGGGCCTTCGCTATGCGGCGGAAGCGGCCGTTCGGGTTCACCGCGATGCCTTCGTCCGCCCAACGCAGCAGATCCACATCCGAGTGATGGTCGCTGTAAGCGATCACACGCGGGCGCGGAATCATCGCCGCGACATAGTCCTGCACAGCGTCGAACTTCACCTGGCCATAGCAGTTGTCGCTGCCCAGGGCGGCGCGCAAGCGGCCGCGGTCGTCCCACGCGGATTTGGTCGCGATGACATGATCGAAACCGAGCACATCGGCGAAGACCTGGGCATAGAAATCGAAGCTCGCCGTGGCGAGCACCATATGATGCCCCGCTTGGCGGTGCTTCTTGATGGCCGCAAGAGCGCCCGGGCGTACGTGGGTCTCCAGACACGTTTCCACGTAGCTGTCGGCCCATGACGCAATCTGAGCGCGCGTAGCGCCGACGATATTGACCTCGATCATCCGCGCCTTCACGTCGTCGCGCGAGATCATGCCGAAGGCGTAGATCGCGGTGAGCCAGATCGCAATGGGAAGGCGTTCGAGGGTCCGCTGGTGCGCCGGCACGCAATGCATCAGGAACGGCGTATAGGTTCCGCGCCGCGTGATCGTGCGGTCGAGGTCGAACACCGCGACAATCGGGGCGACTTCCTGCGCCTGAGGCCGGCTAATAGAGGACGTAAGCATGTCTCAATTCACCTTTGGATGGCCGCGAATTAGAACAACTCGCCCTTGCGGTCCAGCCTTTACGTGACTCCCTATACACGTGAAGCGGGAGTTTGTGATGCCTGCTCATTTACGCGCGGAGTCTGCCGCGCGCCAGTCACGGGGTCCAAAAAAGCGCCCCCGACCACGCATTTAGCCCCAAAAACAAGCCTAAAACCCACCCGGGGCGGCTTGCCTTGGGGGTGTTAAGCGTGTACATGACCCCCGCTCGATTTCCGGGCACACGGCGGCGGCACCCCTGGAGGCCGCGCCGGACTTGGCTGGTTTTTCGATAATGCACGCCAAGTCATTGAAATAAATAGGAGAACGACCGATGCCTAAGACCAGCTCACTGCAGGTTCAAGGGCGCGATCGGGCAGGTAAGGGGGCAGCTCGTGCCACACGCCGGAATGGACTCGTTCCGGCTGTGATTTACGGCGGCAGCCAAGAAGCCACGCTCATCGCTCTCGAACCGAAGACCCTCGTCGCGCTGATGCACGACCCGGCCTTCAAGACGAACATTTTCGAAGTCGAAATCGGCGGCAAGAAGCAGCGCACCATGGCCATGGATGTGCAGCTCGACCCCGTGTCCGACCGCCCGATCCACGCCGACTTCCGCCGCATCGAAAAGGACACGCTCGTGCGCGTTCCGGTTCCGGTGCGCTTCCACAACGAAGGCGCTTCGCCCGGCATTAAGGTCGGCGGCGTGCTCAACATCGTGCGCCACGACGTCGAAGTGCGCGGCAAGCCGGACGATCTTCCGGATCATATCGACATCGACCTCACCGGCCTTGAAATCGGTGACTCGGTGCACATCAATGCCGTGACGCTTCCGAACGGCGTGAAGCCGACCATCGCGCGTAACTTCACGATCTGCACCATCGCTCCGCCGACGGTCATGACCGTGGAAGAAGAAAAGCCCGCCGCAGCCGCTGCTGCGGATGGCGCGGCCGCTCCTGCCGCTGGCGCCGCTGCTCCGGCCGCTGGCGCCGCTGCCGCCGGCGCGAAGCCGGCCGCTGGCGCCGCTGCTCCGGCCGCTGGCGCGAAGCCGGGCGCGAAGAAGTAAGACCGCGTGGTGTCTCGCGCCTTTACCGGGCGCGAGACACCCGTGTCTTCGGGGACACTGGGTTAGAGGACGCGGGCCATGCGCCTCTTGGTGGGCCTCGGCAATCCGGGCGAACGTTACGCCCACAACAGACACAACATCGGTTTCATGGCGATCGAGAAGATCGCCGACCGTCACCGCTTTACGCCGTGGCGTGCGCGGTTCCAGGGCCAAATCGCCGAAGGCCTCATCGACGGCGAAAAAGTCATGGCGTTGAAGCCGCAAACCTACATGAACCTCTCCGGACAATCGGTTGGCGAAGCCGCGCGCTTCTTCAAAGTACAGCCGCCCGAGATCATCGTGATGTACGACGAGATCGAGCTGGCGGCCGGCAAAGTGAAGGTCAAACAAGGCGGCGGATCCGCCGGCCACAACGGCATCAAGAGCATCGATGCGCATGTGGGTCCCGACTATTGGCGCCTTCGTCTCGGTGTCGGCCGTCCCGCGACCAAGGAAGAAGTGCACGGTCACGTGCTCAGCGATTTCGCCAAGGCCGACCGCGACTGGCTCGATAAACTCCTGGAGGCCGTTTCGGACTCCATCCCCCTGCTCCTCGCGGGCGGAGAGAGCAAATTCATGACCAAGGTGGCATTGCTCACCAAACCTCCCGCGCCGAAAAAAGAGAAGGCGCCGGACGGCACAGACAGTTCAAAGGACGCATAATGGGTTTCAACTGCGGTATCGTCGGCCTTCCCAATGTCGGCAAGTCGACCCTGTTCAACGCACTGACCGCAACCGCTGCGGCACAAGCGGCGAACTTCCCCTTCTGCACCATTGAGCCGAACGTCGGGCGCGTCGCGGTGCCGGACGAGCGCATGGATACCCTGGCGAAGATGGCCAAGTCGGTGAAGATCGTGCCGACGCAGCTTGAGTTCGTCGACATCGCTGGCCTCGTGCGCGGCGCGAGCAAGGGTGAAGGCCTGGGCAACCAGTTTCTCGGCAACATCCGTCAGGTCGACGCCATCGTCCATGTGCTGCGCTGCTTCGAGGACGGCAACGTCACGCACGTCGAGAACTCCATCGACCCGATCCGCGACGCCGAAACGGTCGAGACTGAACTCATGCTGTCGGACCTCGACAGCTTGGAGCGCCGCGCCGACCAGAACGCCAAGAAGGCGAAAAGCGGCGACAAGGAAGCCAAGGAACTGATCGCGGTGATGGAGCCGGTGCTGGTCGCCTTGCGCGCCGGTAAGCCCGCACGCACCTCGCGTCCGGCCGATCCCGCCGCGCGCAAGATCTTCGACGGCCTTCAGCTGCTGACCGGAAAGCCCGTGCTTTACGTGTGCAACGTGGAAGAAGGCTCGGCGGCGACCGGCAATTCGTTGTCGGAGAAAGTGATCGCGAAAGCCAAGGCCGAAGGCGCGGCCTACGTGATCATCTCGGCTGCCATCGAGGCGGAAGTCGCGCAGCTTTCAGATCCGACCGAGCAGAAAGAGTTCTTATCGAGCCTGGGACTGAAGGAAACCGGCCTCGCGCAGGTGATCCGCGCCGGCTACCAGCTTCTCGAACTGCTCACATTCTTCACGGTTGGCCCGAAGGAAACCCACGCCTGGACCATCCGCCGCGGCTCGAAAGCCCCGCAGGCGGCGGGTGCGATCCACACCGACTTCGAGAAAGGCTTCATCCGCGCCGAGACCATCGCCTTCGCCGATTTCATCGCGCTCGGCGGCGAACAAGGCGCCAAGGACGCGGGCAAGATGCGTCAGGAAGGCAAAGAGTACGAAGTACAGGATGGCGATATCATGCACTTCTTGTTCAACGTCTAACGCCTTCTCCGCGGCCGTGCCCTAACCTGGAGCGCGGCCGAAGCGCCGCCGCGCTAGTTCAACTGCGGCGTCTGATGATCGGCGTTCTGCTTGCGCTTGCGCAGCTCGCGATAAGCGGCCCACACGATCACCGCCAGCGCGGTGACGAGAGCGGTATCGATCAGCGCTGAATATTCCGCGTACACCATAGTGCACCTCCTCATTGCTCCGGCGCCCGCGTAACTGGCGCGCCGAAGTGCCACAGTTACGCTTAACGGCAGGCCGCGGTTGCAGTGGGTCGCGCTTCACAACGCATTGATTCATCGCGTTAACTTTTGCACCGCCGCGCACGCAGCGGTGGAGCGTGGCAACCGTGGAGCAGCGCCGCTGCTTCATCACACGGAAACGTAAGCCTTTTTGGCTTCGAGATGCCGCAATCCCGCCCCCGTATCGCCGGAACCGCTGCGTTTGTCTTTCTGAAGTCTCCTGCAGTGGAGACAGCACCTCTTTCCCGCGTGGAGAAATAAAATGAAAAGATTTGCAGCCGTATCCGCCGTCGCTTTGATCGCCCTTTCCGTGACCGCCTGCGGTGAAACGCGCGGCGAGCGCGCCCTTACCGGCGGCGCGATTGGCGCGGGCGCGGGCGCCCTCGGCGGCGCCGCTCTCGGCTTTGATCCGTTGACCGGCGCCGTGATCGGCGGGGCGGCCGGTGCGGTTGCGGGCGCGGCTTCCGGCGACCGTGATCGTGACCGCCGCGCTTATCGCGACAGCGACGGCGACGGCATCCCGAACTATGACGATCGCTATCCGCGCAACCCGTATCGCGACTAAAGGAGACGGCACATGCGTTCCCTCATGATCGGCGCTCTCACGCTTGCCGCCGCCGGCCTCATGGCCAGCGCCTGCACGACCCGTGAGACGCGCATCATCCAGGCCCCCGCCGTCGTCGGCGCGGCGCCGGGTTCGACCACCACTGTGATTCGCTCCAATCAGGTCGATAAGCCGGTGGTCCTAGAATCGGACGAACCGCGCGACGTCATCGTGCACATCGACTGACGGACAACAGAAATAAGAAAATACGGCCCCACCTTAAAACCCCGCTTCGGCGGGGTTTTTCTTTTCCGACGCCCCGCCGGCAAAGAAAAACGCGCCGCGGGAATAAGCCCTGCGGCGCGTTTTTAACGGGGTGTCGGCTTAGATGAAGTTGGTGAACAGGGCGATGAGGACGATGACCCCGACCGGTACGCCAAGAAGCCAAAGAATTAAAGCTCTGCCCATGATTTTTACTCCTGCTCTAAATGGCAGCTCGTATGAGCCGAACGTAGAACGCACGCAGTATGGCGATGACATGGCGGTGATATGGCGGAACCAGACCTTGTGGGGTTTCCTGCCCAGCGTGTAGCCTTGGCCCAATGCATTTGTGGGGGAGATCCAAATGAAACGGACGTTGCTAAGCTTGGCTGTTGTCGCGATGTGCGCGGGACCGGCGCTCGCGCAAGAAAAAGGCGGCCTGGACCAAACGGGCGCCTATGAGCCGGTGGTCGGCTGGTTCAAACCGGGCATCGACCGGTGGGACCGCCCCATGGCGTCCGTCACCGTCGACAAGCCGGACCGCATTTTCATGACCACCGCGCCGGTGCGTTTCACACGCCCGAACGCGCCGATGCTGACGGCCGACGGCAAACTGATGGAGGAGAAGTCGCAGGCCTCCACCATCCCGGCGGACAAGCAGGCCCATGACAACATCATCCTCGTGCTCAACGCCGAGGGCAAAGTCGTCGAGAATTGGAAGCAGTGGGACAAGGACATCACCTTCGCCCACAACATCGAAATCAGCCCTTACGATCCCGACCGGTCGGTGTGGGTGATGGACCTTGGCCATCAAATCCTGAAGTTCACTAACGACGGCAAAAAAATGCTGATGCGCCTTGGTGAGAAGGACAAGCCGGCCTGGGATGCGACCCACTTCAATATGCCCTCCTCCATGGCTTTCTATCCGGACGGCAGCTTCATCGTCGCCGACGGATACGTGAACGCCCGCATCGTGAAGTTCGATAAGAACGGCAAGTATGTGTCCGAGTTCGGCTCGAAGGGTTCGGGTCCGGGCCAATTCGATTTGGTGCACTCGGTCGCTATCGACAAACAGGGCCGCATCTACACCGCCGACCGCCGCAATCACCGCATCCAGGTGTTCGACGCGAACGGAAAATTCATCGAGGAATGGAAGAACGTCGGTAGCCCGACGCGCCTGATCATCACTGAAGATCAGTACCTGTGGATGAGCGACGCGGACTACAACCGCTTCGCCAAGTTCGACCTGAACGGCAAACTCATCACCTACTTCGGCGTTCTCGGCCGCAACCCCGGCGAGTTCGACAATCTTCACAACTGGGATGTGGACGCCAGCGGCGCCCTCTTCGTTGCCGACGGCGGCAACAACCGCATCCAAAAACTTGTCGCCAAGAAGAACGCCGACCCGGCCCGCCTGATCGGTCAGCAGTTCTTCCTGCCGGCGCTGAAGAAATAGGAGCCTCACATGAAGGCGATACTTCTCGCAGGTCTCGCGGCGGCGGCTCTTTTCGCCGGCGCCGCCATCGCCCAGGAAAAAGGTGGCCTCGATCAGACCGGTCCTTATGACCCCGTCGTCGGCTGGTTCAAGCCCGGTATCGATAAGTGGGATCAGCCCGTCGCCTCGCTGACGGTCGATAACCCCAACCGCATCTTCATCACCAACTCGGACCAGACCCGCACGCGCCCCAACGCGCCGATGCTGAGCGCCGACGGGAAAGTGATGCAGGAGCGCTCACAGGCCTCGACCCGGCCGCGTGAACAGCAGCCCCACGAGAACATGATCATGGTGCTGAACGGCGACGGCCAGATGATCGAGAACTGGAAGCAGTGGGACAAGGAGATCACCTTCGCCCACAATATCGAGATCAGCCCCTACGATCCCGACCGCGCCGTATGGGTCATGGACCTTGGCCATCAGATCCTGAAATTCAGCAACGACGGCAAGAAGCTGCTGATGCGCCTCGGCGAGAAGGACAAGCCGGGCTGGGATGCGACGCACTTCAATATGCCGTCGTCCATCGCCTTCTACCCGGACGGCACCTTTATCGTCGCGGACGGCTATGTGAACGGCCGTATCGCCAAATTCGATAAGAACGGAAAGTATATCTCCGAATTTGGCTCAAAGGGCTCGGGCCCAGGTCAGTTCGATCTCGTGCACTCGGTCGCCATCGATAAGCAGGGCCGCATCTATGCGTCCGACCGCCGGAACCACCGCATCCAGGTATTCGATGCCAACGGCAAGTTCATCGAGGAATGGAAGAACGTCGGCAGCCCGACGCGCCTCGCCATCACCGAGGACCAGTACTTGTGGATGAGCGACGCGGACTATAACCGCTTCGCCAAGTTCGACCTCAACGGCAAACTCATCACCTATTGGGGCGTCCTCGGCGCCAACCCCGGCGAGTTCAACAACCTGCACAACTGGGATGTGGACGCCAACGGCAACCTGTTCACCGCCGATGGCGGCAACAACCGCATCCAGAAATTCGTCGCGAAGAAGAACGCCGATCCCATGCGCCTCATGGGACAGCAGTACTTCGCGCCGCCACTTAAGAAATAGGGAGTACAGAGATGAAATTACTTCACGCGCTTATTGCGCTTGGCCTGATGTCGGGCGCCGCGCAGGCAGCCGAAAACACGAAGGTCAGCAACGCCGCCATCGACGCGCGCGGACTGACCCTGGCCGATTTTCCGCGCTACAAATCGGTCGCTCCCGACATCTACGCCTATGAGGGCTTCCATCCCTCAAAAGTGATGAACACGGTGAGCCTCATCATCGTCACCAAAGACGGCGTGGTGCTGGTCGACGCCATGGGCGACGAACAGCAGGGCCAACAGCTCGTCGACAACATCAAGAAAATCACCCAGCAGCCGGTGAAGTACCTGATTGTCGGCTCCGATCACGGCGATCACATGGCCGGCAACGGTCCGCTCAAGAAGGCGTGGCCGGGCATGGTGGTGATTTCGACGCCGGCCTCGCAGAAGGCCATGGAGAAGAACCCTGCGCCGCCGACCGAGCTGGTGACCGATAAACGCACGCTGAATGTAGGCGGCACGGAGATCCAGATCCTCAATCTCGGCCGCGCCCACACCGGCGGCGACCTTTTGGTTTATCTGCCGGCGACCAAGATCATGTTCATGAGCGAGGTGTATCTGCGCGGCGTGTTCCCGGCCATGCGGACCGCTTATCCGAGCGAGTGGGTGGAGACCGTCAAGAAGGCCCAGGCCATGAACGCGAACCTGTATATCGCCGGTCACGGCTGGCTCGACGACGCCGCGACGATGAAGGCGGACCTCGAGGCCTTCCGCAAGAACCTCGAGGTCGTGATCGCAGAGGGTAAACGTCTGCACGCCGCCAAGGCGCCCTGCCCCGATCCGCAAAACTGCGAAGCGGCGAAGCAAGCCAAGTGGGGTTCGGCGGACAGCCTCGCGCTCCGCGACGCGCAAGCCCCCATCGCACTGGCCAAGATTTACCAGGAGGCCGACGGCAAGTTGCCGAAGTAGACGCCGCACCAAAAGCCCGCCAGAAACGGCGGGCTTTTTTGTATGGGGGGAACATCGAGCGCGCTCCTCCAAGAGCCGCACCCGGCGCGCTTCTTGCCGCTAGGGTCTTTACCTACCCCTTCGCGCGCCTTATGGGTCGCTGGCTGTTCGGACAAAACGGGTGGACTGAAAGACATGGCGATCGCAAAAACCACGTGGCGCGGCTTCCTCTGGCGATGGATCGCCGCCGTCGTACTGGTGCTGGGCACCTTCAATCCGACCGACCTGTCGTTCGTGACCTGGCTGACGCACGGCGACGCCGCCATGTCGTTGAAAGCCCTGGCGACCATCGCCGTCGTCATCTTCTATGCGATCTTCCTGCGCGCCACCTGGTATTCGCTGGGCGTCTTCGGCACCCTCGCCCTCATCGCGCTGTTCGGCACGCTGATCTGGGTGCTGGCCGATTTCGGGCTTCTGGATCTCGCGCGCGGCAGCGCCGTGACCTGGATCGGTCTTCTGGCCATCGCGACCATCCTTGCCATTGGCTTTACGTGGTCGAAAACCCGCGCCCGGCTCACCGGCCAGATCGATGTCGATTCCGACGAATAGCGCCTGACACCGTCGGCCCGCTTTACAGCGCGCGCCGGGGCATAGCCAAAAAGCCTTGAAAACCTTGAAGGGCTAGCGCTGGCACAACCCTTGCAACTCCTATCGGGGAGACCCCGATTTGGAGTGTGCAATGTATACCGAGACTTTTTCCTCAGCGTCGCACTGGCTGTTTGCGAACGCCGCGCCGCCCCGGTCCGACACCTCGCGCGAGCCTGTTTCCCGTACCCCGGCGATGATCGCCAAGATGTGGACCATCGGCGGCCCGCAAGGCATGACGGTGGAGTCCGCGAAACAAGCGCTCGGGATCAAACCCGGTCCCGAAGATCTCGTGGTGTATACCCAGTACAAGGCGGGCGGTGGGAGCTATCACGTCCCCCACCTGATCTCCTGCCAACCGTACCGTCACTAAGCAGCGAACCCGGCGCGCGGCTCTCGTATTATTGCCCCGCCTTTTCGCCGGCTGCCTACTTGCGATCCGCGACGTTGAGGGTTTGCCCCGCGAGCGGCGGCGTATGGATAGGCAGCCGGCGCGCCTGGGTCGCCTGCTCGAAGCTGTAGCCCAACGAGAGCAACTTCGGTTCGCTGAACAACGGCCCCCAGAATGAGATCGCGATCGGAAGATCGTCGCTGGTGAACCCGGCCGGCACGATGAGATCGGGAATGCCCGAAAGGTTCGCGATCACCGACGGGCCACCGCCGCCGATAGCCGAGGGCGAGTCCGTCGTCGCGATGAGGCCGGGCGGACGGCCCGAGGTCGGATACACGATCGCATCCAGTTTGTTGGCTTCGAACAGGCCGTTGACCACCATGCGCACGCCCGGCAGGCCGTGTTCCTTCACGGCCTTGTAGCTGGCGCTGTCGATGGTAGCGGCGGCCTCTGCCTCCTTTTTGAAGACGAACCAGCGCGATGGATTGGGGCCGGCGCCGCCCGTGCCCATGCTTTGATATTTCTTGGCCTTCTCGATCAGCTCGGTGAGGGACTTCGGATAGCCGGGGCCCGTGTGGGACAGATATTCCGTCACCTGCGCTGCGAACTCCGGATAACGCAGCGTCATGTAATATTCCTGGCGCGCGTCGAGCACCCATTTCGGAAACTTCACGTCCACGATGGTCGCGCCCTGCTCGCGCATCACGTCGAGCGCGGCTTCAATCGACCAGTCGATCTCGGCGTGCTGTCCCATGAAATCGCGCGCGATCCCGATCCGCGCGCCTTTGAAGGCGCCGGTCTTCAGGAACTTCGTGTAGTCCTTCTCGCCCCTGCCGGTCTTGGTGACGGCATCGTCGGGATCGACGCCAGCGATGACGCCTAGCACCGCGGCGATATCCGAGACGTTCCGCGCCATCGGGCCCACCGTATCTAAGCTCAGTGTGAGCGGAATGACGCCGCCGCGGCTGACGAGGCCCATGGAGGTCTTGAGGCCGACAATGCCGTTGGCCGCCGACGGCCCGCGGATCGAACCGCCCGTGTCGGTGCCGAACCCCAGTTGCGCGTAAGCCGCCGCGATGGCGACGCCGGTGCCGCCCGACGAGCCCGCCGGCGTGCGCGTGAGGTCGTGCGGGTTCAAGGACTGGCCGCCAAGGGAACTGTTGGCCCCGCCGGTGGCGAACTCCGAGAGATTCACCTTCGCCAGGATGATCGCGCCCGCGTCGCGCAGCTTCTTCACCGCGAAACCATCCTTGGGCGGGATCCAGCCTTCCAGAAGAACCGAGCCGCCCGTGGTCGGCATATCGTTGGTGTCGAAGTTATCCTTCAGCAAGATAGGGATGCCGTGCAGCGGCGAGCGTTTTCCTTTTGCCTTGCGCTCGGCGTCGAGCGCCCGCGCCGTCTCCAGCGCTTTCGGATTGAGTGTGATCACCGCATGCAGCTTCGGGCCCTGTTTGTCGTAGGCGTCGATACGCGCCAGGTACATCTGCACCAGTTGCTCGGACGTCAGCGTCCCGGCATCGAAGGCCTGATTGACCTCAAGGATAGTCGCTTTGTCGATATCGATGCTGGCGGCGTACGCAGGCATCGCCAGTGTCAGCGCGACGAAAGCGATCATTCCCAACTTTTTCATGTGTCGGTCCCCAATGGCAGAATGCGGTCTACGGCATGAGCGGCGGCGTGGTGTCCGGCGCGCGGCGATGTTTGGTGGCCTGTTCGTAGCCATAAGCGAGTTTGATGAGCCGCGCTTCATCCCAGGCGCGGCCGAAGAAGGTAACGCCCGCCGGGAGACGGTTATCGCGTGTGTAGCCCATCGGCACTGTGATGGCCGGAAAGCCGGATGTCGGCGAGAAAACTTGGCTGTTGTCGCCGTCCGGCGTGTTGAGATCCCCAATGAGGCGCGGCGGGAAGCTCCAGGTGGGATAGACGAAAGCGTCGAGTTTCATCTCGTCCATCGCCTTGGTGACGGCCGCGCCAAAGGCGCCGCGATAGCTCATTTCTTGCTTGCAAGCGTCGCTCTCGGGGCCCTGCGGTTCTGACTTCTGCGCAGCGAGGATCCGCAATTCGATGGAGGGGTGGAATTTCTCGCTCGCGATCACCTCAGCAAGCGAATGCATGGGGATGCGGTTGCCATGTGACGTGAACCAGGCGTTTACATCGTATTTGAAACCCATGCAGGTGCCGGCATCGGGGTTACGCTTGATCGCGTCGAGGCCCACCTCCGCCGGATCGACGATGACCGCGCCCGCGCCTCTCATCGCGTCCACCGCCGCCGCAAATACCTGCGCGACGTCTTTGTCGACACCGCCTGTTTCGTAGGCCTGGTGCAGGATACCGATCCGCATCCCCTTGAGACCGCCTGGGACCAGGGACGCGCGGTAATCCGGGAGCTTACGCCCGCGCGCCGCGGCGGTCGCGGGATCGGCGGGATCCTCGCCGGCGATCGCCTGAAACACGATGGTTGCGTCGCCGAGCGTACGTGTCATGGGCCCGGCGATATCGGCGAGAAGATTCAGCGGAATCACGCCGGCGCGGCTGGTCAGCCCCATGGTGGAACGGATGCCCGCGAGGGCTTGATGGCCGGACGGACCACGAATGGAGTTGCCGGTGTCCGAACCAAGCCCGATCAGCCCGAAATTCGCCGCGATCGCCGCCGCGGTCCCGCCGCTGGACCCGGCCGTTGACCGATCGAGCGCATAGGGATTGCGCGTGTAGCCCGGCATCAGCGAATTCACCGTCTCGACGTTGCTGAAGGCCCATTCGGCCATGTTCGACTTGGCGATGACAATGGCGCCCGCCGCCTTGATGCGCGCGACCTGAAAGGCGTCCTTGTCGGAGGCAAAGCCCTGCAACGCCAATGACCCTCCGGCGCTCTGCAAGCCGACGGTCTCGAAATTGTCCTTCACGATGGCCGGCACGCAGTGGAGCGGTCCCGTCAGCCCCTTTTGCTTGAAGCGCGCATCCATGGCGTCGGCTTCGATCATCGCATTCGGATTGGTCAACGTGATCGCGTTTAGCGCCGGGCCTTTCTTGTCGTAAGCCTCGATGCGCGCGAGATAGGCGCTGACCAGCTGGCGGCAGGTGAGCCGGCCGGCCTGCATGGCCGCATGGACATCGGCAATGGTCGCTTCCTCGAGACGGAAAGCGCCAGGTTCGGCAGCGGAAACAGGCCATGCGCCCATCGTGAATACGGCCGTCAGCGCCGTCAGTAGTTTCATTCGCGTCCCCCGATACCAGCCGCCATCTGAGCACAGGCGGGGCGCGGGCGGAAAGGCCCCACCCCTCTTCACCAGCTATGTTTGGTTTTAGGCGGGGCTATGCGGGGGAGCCGCTTGCGAAGCGGCGGCCGGACAAAGAGAATGCCGCCCGCATGGCCTGGTGGGAGGGGTTCCGTGAACAGTCCGATTTTAGCGCCTGTTATTGCCCTGGTTCTGTGGTCGTTCGTGATGTGGGCCTGGCTCTACGCCACGCGTATCCCGGCGATCCTCAAGAATAAGATCCCGATGAGCCCGACCATGACCAAGTCGGAGCTGAACGCGCAGCTTCCCGCCTCCGTGCGCTGGAAGGCGGACAACTACAATCACCTGATGGAACAGCCGACGTTGTTCTACGCCGTCGTGCTGACCCTTGCGCTCGCCGGCGCGGGTGACGGTATCAACCTTCATCTCGCCTGGGCTTATGTGGCGATCCGCGTGGTGCACAGCCTCGTGCAGTCCACTACCAACGTCATCAAAGTGCGCTTCTTCATCTTCATGGCGGGGTCGCTGGCGCTTCTCGCGCTGTCCATGCGCGCGGCGCTCGTGGTGTTCTAATCCTCGACGAAGGCCTTGAGGCGCGCGAGCGCATCGTCCCACTGGCGCGACACATGCTCAAGATAAGCGCGCGCGTCGTCGATGGCCTTGGGTTCCAGCGCGAATTGACTTTCGCGGCCCACCTTGGAGGCGCGCACCACGCCGACGTCCTCGAGCACCTTGAGATGCTTGGTGACCGCTTGGCGGGTGAGCTTCGTGCCCGCGGTGAGCGCGGTGATGGAGTGCGGCGCGCCGCCGGCCAGGCGGGCCAGAACAGAGAGCCGCGTTTCATCGCCCAGCGCCGCGAAGATCGACGCGTAGACCTTGATGCCGGAAGAGCTAAGCCTTCTGTTCGACATAGCGCTTGATATTCTCCAACTGAGCGGCCCAGCCCCCCGAATTCATCCGGAAGGCTTCGTCGCGGCGATAGGCCGGGACCTTATCGAAGCCGGACTCGACGACCTTAAGCCGTGTCCCGGTTTTCGTCGCCTCCAAGGTGAACTCGACCAAGGTCGGTTCTTCCACGGAGTAATCTTTGTCCGCGTCCTTCGCGTAAGGATGCCACGTGTAGGAGAAATGGTGCTCCGGCTCGATCCTCCGCACGGTCGAATTCCATTTAATGTGCTCGAAACCCGGCACCAGGATATTGCCCGTCGAACGCTTCCCGGCCACGAACGGTCCGTCGATGCGCACGCGGAACCATGCGCCGAACTGCTCATGATCCGTCAGCGCCCGCCACACCCGCGATAGCGGAGCATTGATCTCGATGATTTTCGTGATGGCATCGCTGGT
This sequence comes from Rhodospirillaceae bacterium, assembly GCA_050246995.1. Lineage (GTDB taxonomy): Bacteria > Pseudomonadota > Alphaproteobacteria > Rhodospirillales > Rhodospirillaceae > SHVO01. The sequence continues at coordinate 351,492 of JBFWVA010000004.1, forward strand.
GATCGTCGTTGTCGTATTCATATGCAACCTCCTGGTTGCTTGATGATATAAGCCAGCGCGAAGAAATGAGCAACCATTTTGTTGCATGAAGAGCGACGCGAGAACAACCCTCTTAGAGGAGCAGACGCTTATATTTCGACGTTGAGAAACTCGCGCACGTTTTCACGCCATCGTGCTGGGAGTTCCGCATGTATTCCGCAATAACCACGGAGCATGTTTTCTAGCGCCTGCCAGTTCATCCCTTTTAGGTCGCCATCCCGCTGGACGCGATCAACGAGATCAGATTCGAGGTGAACCCAATCGATGGCGCTGAGCCTATGGTCCTCCGAACATTCCTTAATTGGCCAATCTTCGGGAATTCTGTCGCGCATGGCCGACGGCAGAATGAGAAGTGGTCCCGGCGGGCTCCTTTTTGCGACCACTGCTGAATTAATGATTCCGGGACCCATGTAAGGAAAAGTAATGAGTCGACCCGCGCCGATATGAACGGTGCCGTCCTTATGTTGTGCGTCCGTCACCTCGCGCGGATAACAACCATTGATGTCGCCTACTTCACCTTCGGCAATCGCAACCTTCGCAAGTCGTCCGTGCGCCGCAACGTGACGCATCATTACGACGGCGATAGCGACAGCCCGATCAAGCTTCTCTTCGTGAAAGCTGCTGTGGAGAAAAACACCGTCGCCCGCTTGAATCGCAAAAAGACGATCAGGTTCTTTTGGATATACCCAAGTCCCAATTCGATACACTGCGCGCAACAGCTCGCAAAGTGCCCACAGAACACGGTCATCGTCTCCGGGCTTTCCCCAGAGAGCGCTAAAACCCTCAATGTCGATACAAATATTCCACGGTGCCTGATCCATCGCTTGCACTGTGAGGTAACCTTCGGTGGGCTGCAATGCGGTTGGTTGATCTTGCTTAAATATACGTCTTCACCAGATCGAGCGTCGTTTCGCGCTCGAGGTGGTCGTAATGCTCTTCCAGCCACTTCTCGGTGGTGGAGACGCCGAGGTCGTAGAGATAACGCAGGAAGTCCCAGTCGGCATTGAACTTCGAGGAAGCGCCAAGATGGCTCATCTCCTCTTCCGCAATAATCATGTGGAAGTTCACCTTGTGGAACGGCGTATCCTGCAGTTTGCCTTCCTCGATCAGCTTGGAGATCGTGGCGATGCCGGCCATCTCGCGCGCCAGCGTGGAATTGAAGCTGATTTCGTTGATGCGGTTCAGGATCTCGCGCGACGAGGTCGGCACATCGGGCCGGTTCATCGGATTGATCTGAACGATCACCACATCCTTTGAATCGCACTCATGGATCAAAGGCGAGATCGGCGGATTGGCGAGATAGCCGCCGTCCCAATATTGCTCGCCCTCGAACTCCACGGCGCGGAAGGTCAGCGGCAGGCACGCGGACGCGAGCAGGCATTCCACATGCATCTCGGCCGTGGTGAAGACGCGCAGCTTGCAGGTGCGCACGTTGGTCGCCGCCACGAACAGCTTGATCTCATCGCGCCGGCGCAAGGCCGCGAAGTCCACCTGCTCGACCAAGATGTCGCGCAAGGGATTGTAGTCCATCGGATTGAGCTGATAGGGCGAGAACATACGGGTGAGATAGTCCGCCATCATGAAGGCGGGCGAGGAGTCGACGTTCCAGCGGTCTTCGGCGGAGGAGAACATACGGGCGAACTCCCGGCCCGGGACCTTGGATGTCTGATCGCTGATCGCTTTCCAAAAATCCGCGAGCGCGTCGCACGCGCCCTTACGGCCGCCTTTGATGAAGCCGTGCGCAAACACCGTGGCGTTGATCGCCCCGGCGCTGGTGCCGGAAAGCCCGTCGATATAGATGCGCTTGTCGCGGATCAGCCGGTCCAGCACGCCCCAGGTGAAGGCGCCATGCGCGCCGCCGCCCTGCAGAGCCAGGTTGATATGCCTGCGCTGTGACTTGTCTGCGCCCTTCACGGTGTCCCCACGGCCTCTTTGGCCGCTAAGTTACCACGGGTCTGGGGATGAATTCGTTAACGCCTGCCCCCAAAGCAAAACCGCCGGTCCCTTTCGGGGACGGGCCGCGATCAGCAAAAAGCGGCCGCCGGTTTTTTGCGCCCGATCGCGGCCCGACTCAAAAGCAAAGGGGCTTGATCTTTCGATCAAGCCCCTGGGCGGTTTGTTAGCTCGGCGGAACGCCTGTTTTTAGTGCTTCTCGAGGCGCGCCCAGAGGCGACGCTTGTAGAAGTAGGCGAGCACGGTGAACAGGAAGGCGAACAGGATCACGCGCACGCCGGTGGCGTGACGGACTTCCAGCTTCGGTTCGGCGGTCCAGTGCAGGAACGCAACCACGTCCTGCGCGATCTGCTCGGCGGTGGCCTTCGTGCCGTCCGCGTAGGTCACGCGATCTTCGGTGACCTGCTGCGGCATGGCGATCTGATGGCCGGGGAAGAACTCGTTGTAGCTCATGCCCGGATTCAGTTCGAAGCCGTTCGGCGGGTCCTTGTAGCCCAGCATCAAGCTGTAAACGTAGTTCGGACCATCTTCACGAGCCTTCGTCATCAGCGAGAGGTCGGGCGGCAAGGCGCCGCCGTTGGAAGCACGCGCCAGCTGTTCGTTCGCGAACGGCTTCGGGATGTGATCCGAAGGACGCGCGGGACGCTGGAACATGTCGCCGTTCTCATCCGGACCGTCGGTCACCTGGTACTCGGCGGCGATGACCTTCACTTGGTCTTCGCTGTAACCGATGTCCTGGAGATTACGGAACGAGATGTAGTTGAGCGAGTGACACGACGCGCAGACTTCCTTGTAGACCTGGAAGCCACGCTGCAGCTGCTGCTTGTCGAACTTGCCCAGGACGCCGTCGAAGTGCCACTCGTGCTCCATCGGCTTCACTTCTTCGGCCGCGAAGGCCGGAGCGAGCGAAACCAAGCTCGGGAGGACAAACGCCGCGGCGGCGGCCAATACGATCTTTCTCATGGCACTACTCCGCGGGAGACAGGACAGGTTGGCTGATCGAGGCCGGCAGCGGCTTCGGGGTCTCGATCCACGACAACAACGGCAGAAGCACGATGAAGTGGAAGAAGTACCAGAAGGTGCCGATACGGCCGAGGATCAGCGGGATGCCTTCAGCGAGCTGCGAGCCGCACCAGCCGAGCATCAGGCCGTTCGCCAGGAACACCCAGAAGAAGATCCGGAAGATCGGGCGGAACGACGCCGAGCGGACCGGGTGACGGTCGAGCCAGGGCAGCACGAACAGGATGAGGATCGAGCCGAACATCGCGATCACGCCCATGAGCTTGTCCGGGATGGCGCGCAGGATCGCGTAGAACGGCAGGTAGTACCATTCCGGCACGATGTGCGGCGGCGTGACCATCGGGTTCGCCGGCACGTAGTTCAGCGGATCACCCATCATGTTGGGCGCCCAGAACACGACCGCGAAGTACACCATCAGGAACACGCCGAGGCCGAACACGTCCTTCGCCACGTAGTACGGGAAGAACGGGATCTTGTCGGCGGGCGCCGCGTCGATACCGAGCGGGTTGTTCGAACCGGGCACATGCAGCGCCCAGATGTGGATGAACACCACGCCGACAATGACGAACGGCAACAGATAGTGCAGGGCGAAGAAGCGGTTCAGCGTCGGGTTATCGACCGAGAAGCCGCCCCACAGCAGGGTGACGATAGCGTCGCCCACGCCCGGGATCGCCGAGAACAGGTTGGTGATGACGGTGGCGCCCCAGAAGCTCATCTGGCCCCACGGCAGCACGTAGCCCATGAAGGCGGTGGCCATCATGAGGAGATAGATCACCACGCCCATCCACCACAGCACTTCACGCGGCGGCTTGTAGGAACCGTAGTAGAGACCGCGGAAGATGTGGATGTACACGACGATGAAGAAGAACGAGGCGCCATTCGAGTGCATGTAGCGAATGAGCCAGCCGTTGTTCACGTCGCGCATGATGCGCTCGACGCTGCTGAAGGCCATCGTGACGTGCGCGGTATAGTTCATGGCCAGGAAGATGCCGGTGATGATCATCGTCACCAGCATGAAGAGGGCCAGCGAGCCGAAGTTCCACCAGTAGTTCAGGTTCTTCGGCGCGGGATACTTGGAGCCGAGGGAGTGATCGAGGAAGTGACCGATCGGAAGGCGTTGCTCATGCCATTCCCAGGCTTTCATCAGACGGCTTTTTTCCGTGCTCATTAGTGGTGCTCCCCTTAACCGACGCGCACGGTCGTGTCGTTGATGTACTGGTACGGCGGCACAGCCAGATTAAGCGGCGCGGGACCTTTGCGGATGCGGCCCGAGGTATCGTAATGCGAACCGTGGCAGGGGCAGAACCAGCCGCCGTATTCGCCGCGCGGCTCGGACGGCTTCATGCCGAGCGGAATACAACCGAGGTGGGTGCAAACGCCGACGAGGATCAGATACTCCGGCTTCTGGGCGCGCTTGGCGTCGACCATCGGATCGCGGAGGTCCGCGCCGTCGTCTTTCTTCGCCTGCTCGATTTCAGCGGCGGTGCGATGACGCACGAACACCGGCTTACCGCGCCAGACCACCGTGATGCCGGAACCTTCGGCGATGCCGGCGATCGAGAATTCGGAGGTGGCAAGAGCCAGCGTATCGGCAGCTGGGTTCATGCTGTGAATCAACGGCCATACCATCATCGCCGTACCAACGGCGCCGACAGCTACGGTCGAATGCAACAAAAAGTCACGCCGGGTTTCGCCCTGCGCTGCGGCAGCATGAGCATGTGCCGTATTCGCCATGATGTAATTCCTTCCTAGACCCCCAACGGTCCGTTCGCGCCGCAGCGGCCTGTCCCTTTCGGCTCCACATCCCCGAAAAGGCGCCGGCAGCGGCTGGACCATTGTTCCCCCCACACCGCCGAACCGGCCACAACCGGCGGAAGCACAAGGGTTTTCAGTGCCCGGGGTATAGAATAAAAAGCCCCCCTTGAAAAGGGCCGTGGTTCGCGGCCTGCTTTGCAGGATAACAGGTTGAATTAGCCGCAAAAATCCGCCGTGGCCGCCGCCCGCCGACCGCACTTTTTTTGTGACCTTGGAGACCCGATGCGCCTTGCCCTCTACCAGCCCGATATCCCCCAAAACACGGGGGCGATGCTGCGCCTGGGGGCTTGTTTCCGGGTGCCGGTCGACGTCATCGAACCTTGCGGCTTTCCCTTCGACGACAAGCGTTTAAAGCGTACCGCCATGGATTATGGCGCCTCTTGCGAGCTGATCCGGCATACCTCCTGGGAGACTTATCTGGCCGGCCTCAGGGCCCAGGCCGGCAAGCGCCTGATTCTCCTCACCACCGCCGGAGCACTGCCGTATTCGGACTTCGCTTTCGAGGCGCAGGACAGTCTCCTTCTTGGCCGGGAGAGCGCCGGGGTCCCGCCGGAGGTCGCCGCCGCGGCGGACGCTGCCGTCCGGATTCCCATCGCCGCCGAAATGCGCTCCCTCAACGTAACAACCGCGGCGGCCATCGTACTCACCGAGGCTCTCCGCCAGCTCGGGATTTTTACTGGAAAAACAACGCTTTAAAGGCGGCTCGGAGGCCTTACAACGCGGCGTTGCGCATGACAGGAAATTCACAGCTTCACCATGGTCCTGTAAGGGGGCCGGGCGTAGTATTTCCTCACCGTCAGCGATCCGGACCTAGTTCCCCTCGAAGTCCGGATGCGACAGGCAAGGACCCTGGTCCCCCCTCCAGAGTCCATTGAGAAGCGGCGCTGTCCCCCTACAGCGCCGCTATCATTTTGGGCTTATGGGATCACACGCGGTGTAATCGCCTCAGCATCGAGATGGGGACAACCCTGTTTTTCCGTCTCGCTCCGCTCAACGGCTGGTCGCCCACAGCGCCTAGAGCTTTTGGCTCTGCCGTCTCAGTTCTTGCAGCGTGTCTTCGCGGCTGGGGACAAAATCCTTCCCCATCCACCACGCTTCAACCGCGCTGAGAATTTGCCCGACGCGGGGGCCTTGCGGGATGCCGAGCGCGAGGATGTCGGCGCCCGACACGGGCAGCGACTGTGGTTGCCACGCGGCGACATGATCGAGTTGATCCATCCAGCCCTCGTCGTTGGCGCCGCGCGTCCGCGCCAGCGCCCATGCAAGGAGCAACCGGTCGTAGATCAGTTCGGGACCGTGCCGGTAAAGCGCCGCGCGCAATTGCGCGGGGATCGTCGCCGTGTCGAGCAAAGGCTCGGCCGCGGTAAGATGCGCGATGCGCAAGCGGTCGGCCGTTGAGAGTTTGAGCCGCTGCGCGATCACGTCGGCGTCATTCTCGCCGAGGCATGCCGCAAGCCGCCGCCGCCAATCGCTCGGCGCGGCCACGGCGCTTTCGACGCGCGCGAGCGCCGCCAGGCGCGAAAGGTCCGCGATTTCCGGCAATATGACCGCGAGCACGCCGCAGCCTTGCATCAATGTCAGGACTTGCGCCGGCGCGGGCGCCGCCAGGGTCTTCACGATCTCGGCCTGTACGCGCTCGGCTGACAGGCGCGCGAGACCGCCCGCATGTGTGCGGCAGGCGTCGAGAGTCGCGGCGTCGAGGCTTGTGCGGCCATACCAGGCGTAAAAGCGAAAGAGCCTGAGGATGCGCAGATAGTCTTCCTGGATGCGGTCGCCGGGATCGCCGACGAATTTCACGCGGCCCGCTTCAGCGTCGCTGCGCCCGCCGAAGTAGTCGAACACTTCGCCGTCGCCGCGCATCGACATGGCATTGAACGTGAAGTCGCGCCGCCGCGCGTCTTCTTTCCAATCCGTGGTGAACTCCACCGCGGCATGACGCCCGTCGCAGGCGGTGTCGCGGCGCAAGCTCGTGATCTCGAACGAGCGCTCCCCAATCAGCGCGGTGACGGTGCCGTGATCGAGCCCGGTCGGAATCGCACGCACGCCCGCCTTCGCCAGACGTTGCATCACCGCGTCGGGCGTCTCCGGGGTCGCGGCATCGATCTCGCCAACAGGAAGTCCCATCACATGATTTCGCACGCAGCCGCCGACCACGCGCGCGTCGACACCCGGCGCGCCGAGCACCTCAAACAGGCGCTGGACCTCGCGTGTCTTAAGCCAGTCTAGGATCAAGGGGCTTTCCTGGGCTCGATATGGCCCGGGACAATCTCGCCGTTCACCACGTGCGGCGGCACGTAGTCGCCTTCATCGGGTGAATTGCTGTCGAGGAACGCGGTGAACCCCAGCACGATCAACGCCAGCACCGCGCCGGCGAAAAGCATAAGCGGCCACGGCCCCTTCTCGAAGGCGGGCGCCTCGCCGCCGTGGGCCTCGACGTAGCGCGTGCGCCACCAGACCCATACAGAATAGGTGATGATCGGCAGCAGGAACGGGACGACATAAGTGAAGAGGACTCTGATCACGTGGCCTAACCCTACTGTCATTGCCCGGCCGGCGGGCGAAGGCCCGCCATCTTACCGCCGCGCGCCTTCGCGCGACCGGGCAATCCATCGCGCCGCGCCTTCAGCCGAAAGTCTTAACACGCTGATGAATGGATCGCCCGGTTAAACCGGGCGATGACACCGTGTTTTAGCTGCCGCCAACCAGCACGTCATACAGGTTCAAGAGCATACCCGCGGTCGCGCCCCAGATATAGCGATCACCATAGGGCATGGCGTAATACGCGCGCGTCACGCCGTTCGCGACACGGCTATGGCGCTGGTGATTCACCGGATCGAGGAAGAATGAGAGCGGCACCTCGAAGATCTCCGCCACCTCGACGGGATCGGCCCTCACCTGCAGCGGCGGCCGGACCGCGCCGACGATGGGGATGACCTCAAAACCCGTCACCGTGACATAGGGATCGAGGCGCCCGAGCACTTCCACCTCATTGCTGGCAAGTCCGATCTCCTCGCGGCTCTCGCGCAAGGCCGCAGCGACGACATCCGGGTCTTCGGGCTCGACCCGTCCCCCGGGAAAGGAGATCTGCCCGCCGTGCGCTTTCAATTCGGCGGTGCGCTGGGTGAAAAGGATCGTGAAACCGTCATTATGTTCGATCAACGGCACCAGCACGGCGGCCGGGATGCGCGTGTCCACGGGCGCGCGGACCGTCGTGGCCATCCCAACGGCGGCATACTTTTCGGGCGCGAGCGGGACGGCGGCCTGCACCGCCAAGCGCTCGGCCGTTGCCTGGTCGCCGTGCGCGCCGCGCACAGGGCGTCCGGCGGCAAGACGCGCGCGAATCTGCGCGCGCGTAAGGGCCGGGCCCGGCGTCATGTCAGGGAACCTAGAGCGAAGAACTGCCCGGAACTCCAGACGCCGAACGTCCCGTCGGCGGACGATTCGCCGCGCTCAACCAGATGGTAAAAGACAGGGCGCGCGATGCGCGCCTCGAGACCCTTGCGGACGTGGACATAGGGTCTGGGCTCCCCGCTGGCGGCGTCTTCCGCGACACGTAGCGGGTGCGCGGCGTCTAAAGTGACGATGTCGTCGACGTTTGTGCGAAATCGTATGACTTGGCTGGGCCCAGCCCCATCCGCTATAACTTCGACCGCGATAAATGGAGCGTCTTCGACCTCGATCCGCCCGTTCTCCACGGGCGTCGTAAGCCAAAACGCCCCCTCCTCGTCGCGGCGCAAGACTGTTGCAAACAACTTGACCAAGGCCGCGCGGCCAATCGGCGAGCCGCGGTAGTACCAAGTGCCGTTTCGGTCGATGCGCATGTTAAAATCGCCGCACAGATCCGGAAATTTTGCGGCTCCCCGGTCGGAAGGTCCATTTCGGGTCATGCCAGGGCTGGGGTCGATTGCTGTTTTGTTAGGTTCCGAGGGTTCCATAACGCCCCGCAGACGTTAGTCTAGTCTGATCTCATATGGTGGAGTTCGCGCGTGGCTTCAACGATAACACAGACCGATAATCATAAGGCGGAAAAGGCGGCCGAACACGCCGTCGCCGATATGGAGCGCGTCGCGGACCTCGTCCAGAAGGCGCGCACCGCCATCGACCATGTGATCTACGGTCAGGAATCGGTGGTGGAGGAAAGTCTCATCACCCTGCTCGCCGGCGGCCACGTCCTGCTCATCGGCGTGCCTGGCCTCGCGAAGACCAAACTCGTGCACGCTCTTGGAGTGGTGCTCGGTCTCGACGACAAGCGCGTGCAGTTCACGCCCGACCTGATGCCCGCGGACATCCTCGGCACCGAAGTGCTTGAAGAAGACGCCACCGGCAAACGCTTCTTCCGCTTCATTCAAGGCCCGGTGTTCTGCCAGCTTCTGATGGCCGACGAAATCAACCGCGCGAGCCCGCGCACGCAATCGGCGCTTCTGCAGGCGATGCAGGAAGGCCGCGTGTCCATCGCCGGCCAGTATCACGCCCTGCCGCAGCCGTTCCACGTGCTCGCGACGCAGAACCCGATCGAACAGGAAGGCACCTATCCGCTGCCCGAGGCGCAGCTCGACCGCTTCTTGATGCAGGTCGACATTTCCTATCCGTCGTTCGAGGCCGAACGCGAGATCATCTTGCGCACCACCGGCATCGACAGTCCCGAGCCGAAGCGCGTGCTGAACGCCGAGGATCTCGCCAACGCCCAGAAGCTGGTGCGCCAAGTGCCCGTCGGCGAAAGCGTCGTGAACGCGATCCTGAAGCTGGTGCGCGCCGGCCGCCCGGAAACGAGCGACATCAAGGAAGTCAAAGAACATGTGGCCTGGGGTCCGGGCCCGCGCGCTTCGCAAGCCCTCATGCAGGCCGTGCGCGCCCGTGCGCTGCTGCAAGGACGCCTGTCGCCGTCGGTGGACGACGTGCTCGCCCTCGCGCGGCCCGTGCTGCAGCATCGCATGGCGTTGAACTTCGGCGCGCGCGCGGACGGTTATACCCTTCCGGCGCTGATCGAAACACTCTGCCGGCGCATCGACGCCGCGTAAGGTTTTAAAGGATGAGTGTCGCCCCCCGGCACGAGGACCAACATCGCCTGCTTCTGGAGGCGAACGCGGTCGCCGCTGGTATGCCGCCGCTGCTGGTCGCGGCGCGCCGCATCGCGGCCTCCGTGACTCTCGGCAGCCACGGCCGGCGGCGCGCGGGTGTGGGCGACAGCTTCTGGCAGTTCCGCCCCTATTCCAAGGACGACACCCCGCAGGCCATCGACTGGCGCCAATCGGCGAAGTTCGATCAGGTCTATGTGCGTGAGCGTGAGTGGGTCGCGGCCCAAACCGCCGGGCTGTGGTGCGACACGTCAGCCTCCATGCGCTACCGCTCCTCGCCCAAACTCCCGACCAAGGCCGAACGCGCGGCCGTGATGATGCTCGCGCTCGCCGAGCTTCTCGTGGACGGCGGCGAGCGCATCATCGTGCTCTCCAACGAAGGCCGTCCGCAACGCAGCGCCACCGTGGGCCGCCTTGCCATCGCCCACCTCGCCGACGCGATGACCGCGGACCTCGCGGGCAAGAAGGCGAAGGATAATGCGCCCGAGATGCCCTCGTTCGGCGGGTCCCTCCCGCGCCATTCCGCCGCCGTGCTGTTCAGTGACTTCCTGGCGCCCATCGATGTGATCGCGGAGTCCTTGCGCGGCTTGATGCGGACGGGGATCAAGGGACATCTCATCCAGGTGCTCGATCCCGCCGAGGAAACGCTGCCCTTCTCGGGCCGCGTGCGCTTCGTGGGGTTGGAACAAGAAGGCGCGACCGTCATCGACCGCACCGAAGATGCGCGCGCGCAATATATGCAAAAGCTGGCCGCGCACCGGAACGCCTTGAAAGATCTCGCCGCCGGATCGGGCTGGAGCTTCGGCCTGCATCACACCGACTATTCGCCGCAGCTCGCCATGGCGGCGCTGCACAGCGCCATCACCGGCTTCAGGCGGTGATACATGCTTAATCTCGGGCTCATCTCCTTTGCCGCGCCGTGGGTGCTTGCCGCCGCCGCCGCGCTTCCTTTGGTCTGGCTGCTGCTGCGCCTGACCCCGCCGGCGGTGAAACAGATCGACTTCCCGCCGATCCGTCTGTTGTTCGACTTGGATCCCACGCAGCGCACCACCGCGCATACCCCGCCGTGGCTGCTCATTCTGCGCATCGCCATCCTCGCGCTGGTGATTCTCGGCCTCGCCGATCCGATCCTCAATTTCCGCCGCGGCGACGCCACCCAAGGCCCGCTCGTCGTTGTGTTCGACAACGGCTGGGCCTCCGCGCCCACGTGGGACGCGCGCCAGCAAGCCTTGCAAAATACCCTCGACGGCGCCGAGCGCCGTCAGCAGCCCGTCGTGCTGCTCGTCACTGCGCCCGCCTCCACCGAAGCGCCCGCGCCGAAACTGCAGCCCGCCGCCGACGCCGCGCGGGCGCAACAGATCGTGCCGCAGCCGTGGCCCACCGACCGCGCCCTCGCGCTGAAACACCTGCAGGCGCTGAAGCTGTCCAGTCCCGCGTCCAGCGTGTGGATCAGCGACGGGGTCGAAACGCCGGGCGCGCGCGAGCTCGCGTCAGCTCTGGTAAGCCTCGGCCCCTTGAACGTGATCGAGGGCGAAGCGACCGATGCGCCGCTGGTGCAGTATCCGCCCGAACGCAGCGCCGCCGGCGGCGACGCCATCGCCAGCAATGTGAATTTGAAACTCGGCCGCGTCGCCACGCGCGCGACGCCGCAGTCCGGCGCCATGGTGCGCGCGCTCGACAGCGACGCGCAGGTATTGGGCCGCACGCCGGTCACCTTCGCGCCGGGTGCGACGGAAGCGACCGCGGTCATGGCCTTGCCGTCTGAACTCGCCAACCGTGTCGCGCGCTTCGATGTGGACGGCCTCGCCTCGGCGGCGACCACCGTCTTGGCCGACGATCAATGGCAGCGCCGCCCGGTCGGCATCGCAAGCGCCTCCATCGACGGCATCACCGCTCCGCTTCTGGAAGACGCCTACTACATCGAAGAAGCGCTCGGCCCCTTCGCCGAAGTGCGCTCGGGTTCCTTGGATGAACTTCTGCAACGCCCGCTGGCGGTGATGATCATGGCAGGCGGCGGACGCATCCTGGACGCCGAAGTCGCGCGCCTGACCTCCTGGATCGAGAACGGCGGCATGCTTGTGCGTTTCGCCGGCCCGCGATTGGACGGCAACGTCGATCCATTGTTGCCGGTGAAGCTGCGCGGCGGCGGTCGGACATTGGGCGGCGCCATGTCGTGGAGCACGCCCGCGACCCTCGCGCCCTTCCCCGAGAATTCGCCTTTCCGCGGCCTTACCATCCCCGACGACGTCACCGTCGAATCCCAAGTGCTCGCCGAACCGGCCGCCGATCTCGCCAGCAAGACCTGGGTGCGCCTGAAGGATGGCACGCCGCTCGTCACCGCCCAGCGTCATGGCCAGGGCATGGTGGTGCTGTTCCACGTCACCGCGACGCCGGAATGGTCGAAGCTTCCGCTATCGGGACTGTTCGTCGACATGCTGCGCCGGCTCGTGGACATCAGCCAAGGCGTGGCGGGTGGTCCGTCCGAGGACATGAGCGCCGCCGTGCTCGCGCCTTACTCACTCATCGACGCCATGGGCCGCCTGACGACGCCGGGACCGATGGTGCGCCCGATCCCGACGCGCGATCTCGCCGGCGCCGTGCCGGGCCCGAAAACGCCGCCGGGTCTTTACGGCCGCGCCGGCGCCACCCGCGCGCTGAACCTTTCGCCGGCCTTGGGCGATCTCACGCCGATGGAATTCCCCGTGTCGGCCGCGCGCGCCTCTTTCTCGGGCGTGGCCAGCGAACGCGCCATGAAGCCGTGGCTGCTCACCCTCGCGTTGATCCTTCTCCTCGCGGACCTCATCATCAGCTTCCTTCTGCGCCGCCTGCTCCCGGACCGCATCCCGTTCGCACGGGTCGGCGCCGGCATCGCGGTGACGATGATCGTGCTTTCCGCCGCCGTGGCCGGCGCCGCGGAACCGCGCCGCGACATCGATCCCGTGGTGCGTTCCTCGATCCTGGAACCGCGCATCGCCTATGTCTCGACCGGCAACCCGGACCTCGACCGCATCGCGCAATCGGGCCTCGACAATCTCACCAGCCTGCTCGCGACGCGGACCGCCGTTGAACTCGCCCTGCCCTTGCGCATCGACCTGAACGCGCCGAGCCTGACCGCCGACTCCCTCACGCCTTTTCCGATGCTCTACTGGCGGATATCACCCGCCACCGTCACGCCGCCCGCCAAGAACATGGCCGCGCTCAACGACTATCTGAAGCGCGGCGGCCTCGTGGTGTTCGATGCGCCGGAACAGACCGGCGCCGTGGGCGGCGGCGAACCGGGCGCGACCCAAGCGCGGCTGAACACCATCCTGCGCCTGCTCGATCTCGCGCCCACCACCGACATGGCGCCCGATCACGCGCTGACCCGCAGCTTCTATCTCCTCCAGAACCTGCCCGGCCGCTACGCCGATCCCGGTGTCCTCGTGGAGCGCGGTTCCAACGGCAACGACAGCGGCTCCAGCGTCATCATCGGCGGGTCCGACTGGGCCAGCGCCTGGGCGCGCGACGCCAATGGATTGCCGATGTACGCCGTTGTGCCCGGCGGCGAACGCCAGCGTGAAATGTCGCTGCGCGCCGGCGTGAACATGGTGATGTACGCCCTCACCGGCAACTACAAGACCGACCAAGTCCACCTGCCTTCGATCATGGAAAGACTTGTAAATTGACGACGGGCATCTCTTTCGCACCCTTGGTGCCGATGTGGGCGATCGCGCTCTTGGGCCTGATCGGCCTTGCGCTTGTCGTCTATGGCGCCGTGCGCCGCGCGCGCGGCGCGCTGCTCCGCGCGCTGCCCATCGCCGCGCTGCTCGTGGTCCTCGCGGAACCGAAACTCGTCAGCGAGAACCAGCAACCCCTGAAGGATATCGCCGTCGTCGTCGTCGACGACAGCGAAAGCCAGAAACTCGGCCAGCGTGAGAAACGCGCCGAAGCCGCGCTCGAGAAGATCACCGCCGATCTTACCGCCGCCGGAGATATGGAAGTGCGCACCATCCGCGCGGGCCGCACAGACGCTTCGGGAGGCCAGGACGGCACGCGCCTGTTCGGCGCGCTCACCGCCGAGATGAACGATGTGCCCAAGCAGCGTCTCGCGGGCGTGATCGTCATCACGGATGGCCAGGTGCACGACGCGCTGACGCCCGCGCAAGCCAAGCAAGCCGAGGCGCCGTACCTGAACGCGCCGCTTCATGTACTCATCACCGGCGAGCGCAAGGAAGTCGACCGCCGCATCCGCATCGAGAATGCGCCGGACTTCGGCCTGGTCGGCAAGGACTCCATGGTGCGCCTGCGGGTCGAGGACACGACCGTGCGCCGGGGCACGCGCGTCCCCGTCACCATCCGGCGCAACGGCGGCGAAGCGCAGCAGATCATGCTGCCCGCGGGTGAGTCTGAGAACGTGCCCATGGCCATCGAGAATGCCGGCGGCAACGTTTTCGAAGTGGCCGTGAACCACACGCCCGACGAACTCTCGGCCGCCAACAACCGCGCCATCGTCTCCATCAACGGCGTGCGGGACCGTTTGCGCGTGCTGCTGGTCTCGGGACAGCCTCACGTCGGCGAGCGGTCGTGGCGCAATTTGCTGAAATCCGACCCGAACGTCGATCTGGTCCACTTCACCATCTTGCGTCCGCTCAACAAGGACGACGGTACGCCGCTTAATGAGCTGTCGCTGATCACCTTCCCGATCCGCGAGCTGTTCGAGGAACAGATCAACGAATTCGATCTGATGATCTTCGACCGCTACAACCAGCGCGGCCTGATCCCGAACCAGTACATGGCCAACATCGCGCGCTACATCGAGAACGGCGGCGCGCTGCTGCTCACCGTCGGCCCCGAGTTCGCCGAGAACTACACTCTGTTCGGCAATCAGCTGCAGCAGCTCCTGCCCGCGGAGCCCTCGGGCCGCGTCTTCGCCGGATCCTTCCGTCCGCAGCTCAGCCCTATCGGCCGCCGGCATCCCGTGACAGCCGGTTTGGGCCGCACCGAAGGCGGCCAGGACGGGGTGAGCGAAAGCACCTGGGGCCGCTGGCTGCGCCACATTCAAGTCGTCCCTGAAAAGGGCAACGCCGTGATGAGCGGCCAGGACAACGAGCCGCTGCTGATCCTCGACCGCGTCGGCAAGGGCCGCATCGCGCTCCTGCTCAGCGACACGATTTGGCTGTGGGGCAAAGGCTTCGACGGCGGCGGTCCGCAAACCGAGCTGATGCGCCGCACCGCGCACTGGTTGATGAAAGAGCCCGAGCTCGAGGAAGAAGCTCTCACCGCCGCCGCGACCCCCGACGGTCTGACGGTCACGCGCCGCAGCCTCGCGGAGAACGAAATGCCGGTCACCGTCACGCGCCCGGGCGGCGCGGAAGAAACGGTGGTGCCGAAGTATGTCGCCGATGGGAAGTTCGTCGCGCAGGCCCCTGTGTCTGAGCCGGGCGTGTACAAGCTGTCGGACGGCATCAACACCACGCTGACCGCGGTCGGCACGCCGAACCCGCTGGAGGCCTATGATGTGGTCTCGACGGAGGACAAACTAAAGCCCCTCACCGATGCGACGGGCGGCGGTGTGTACTGGCTCGAAGACGCGACCGCGCCCACCATCCGGCGCATCACCTCCACACGCGTCGCGCACGGCGCGTCGTGGATGGGCCTGCTGTCGAACGAACAGTATCTCGTGACAGGCCTCAACCAGACCCCGCTCGCCCCGCTCGCGCTTCTGCTGCTGGCCGTCATGGCGGGTGCGATGCTGGCCTGGTGGAGAGAGGGGCGGTAGCGCCTCATGCCGGCACCCCTCTACGTTCATCTCCCTAACGGCAGCCCGGTTCCGAGACTAGGGCCTGAGCCTTTCATCGTTCTTTTGATCGCCGAAAGCATTGCCCTCGACGACTGGCGCGCTCAGGTCTGCGGCGATCTCGCGCGGAGCGGTTGCCATTCCTTCATCGCCTGGGGACAAGACTGCGTCCAATGGTGCGTGGAGATGCAAAAGACCACAGCGAGTTCCGGCGCGCGGATCATGATCGCGGCGCACGAAGATGAACCGCTTGCCGAAGCCATGTGGGCGTCCGTGCACGGCGCCGATCACCCCGAGGTCACGCTGCAAGCGCTCGTGATCGTCCACGTGACTCCACGCGAGCGGCGCGAGGAAATCCTATTTCAATTCCACAGCGCCGCGATGCGCGAGAAGCCCGGGATTTAGCCGGCTTTACGCAGTTCCATAAGATAGGCGCAACCGCTGACCTTATCGGTGAGACCACCCGACAGCAGCGTGCCACCGTTGTCGGGGACCATGCGGCCTTCGAATTCGTTGCGCTCGCCGCGCGGCAGACGGAAGTGACCGGTGACGAAGCCTTCCTCAGTCACGAAGCCGTCAAAGATCACGGTCTGAATGTCGGCGACCTTCGCGGGAGGTCGCACATATCCGCCTTTCACGATAAATTCGGCGACGGTGACCGCCGGACATTGGCGCGGATTTGAATCGGTGGCCGGCGTCAGCGCGCCTTCATAACGTCCGTCGAACTTCGGCGACACGCCGCTGTACGAGAACGCGTCGGCGGCCGTGAAGATCAGCGCGATGAAAAGAACGAGACCGAATTTCCAAAGATAATCTTGAAAGGTGGGGCGCGGCATTTTGCGGGCCGCAACACGATGAACGTTCACAACGTTACGTGGGTACATGACGCGGGTTCCTGTGCTTCAATCAAAACACCCCCCGGGCTCCCCCCTCACGTGGGATCCCAATGTGGCGAAAGAAGAGCAGGAACCTGAAAACGCCCGTCGAAATTCGTGCCGCAACTACACGTGACACAAGAAGCGTAAGCACCGAGCGACGTCACTCGGATGTTAGGTTCGCGCGGTACGTGTTCTTTGCGCTCGGGAGGCCGACTTACTGGAGCGCTAAGCTGCCCAGTTCGGCGCGCACCTTCTGGCGGAAAACGTCGATGGCGACAAGTGAATTCCCCATCTTTACGTGCCAGAAGGTCCATCCATTACACGCCGGCGCGCCCTGCACGAGGGCCCCGACCTGATGGATTGATCCGCGGTAATCCGCTGATATCAAAGTGCCATCCGCCCTCACCTTGGCCGTGAAACGCCCCGACGGATCGGACAACACCGTGCCCGGCGTCAAAAGCCCGCGTTCCACAACTGTTCCAAAGGGGATGCGCGGCTCGGTGCGCTTGGAGGGCGTAATAAGCATCTTCTCGTCCGTGATGGGTTTGACATTGGCGATGCGTTCACGCGCCGCCGCAATATAGTTTTCGTCGCGGTCCATGCCGATATAGTTGCGGCCCAGGGCTTTCGCGACGGCGCCGGTGGTGCCGGTGCCGAAAAAGGGATCGATCACCAGATCGCCGGGCTTCGTGGCCGCGGTGATGACGCGGTAGAGCAGCGATTCCGGTTTTTGCGTCGGGTGAACCTTGTTGCCCGATTCATCCTTCAGGCGTTCCTCGCCGGTGCACAGCGGCAGCGTCCAATCGCTGCGCATCTGCAGACCTTCATTGAGGTTCTTCATGGCGTCGTAGTTGAAGGTGTAGCGCGCGTCCTTCGACTTCGAGCACCAGATCATGGTTTCATGCGCGTTGGTGAAACGCGTGCCGCGGAAGTTCGGCATCGGGTTCGTCTTGCGCCAGACAATGTCGTTCAGCACCCAGAAACCCAGGTCCTGGAGGATCGATCCAACACGGAAGATGTTGTGATAAGAGCCGATGACCCACAGCGAGCCGTTGTCTTTCAGCACGCGCTTCGCCGCGCCCAGCCAGGCGCGGGTGAAGTCGTCGTAAGCCTTGAAGTCGCTGAAACGGTCCCAGGCGTCGTCGACACCGTCGACGCGGCTGTTGTCCGGGCGCGTCAGCTCGCCGCCGAGCTGAAGGTTGTACGGAGGGTCGGCGAAGACGAGATCGACGCTAGCCTCGGGCATACGCCCCATGATCTCGACACAGTCGCCGTTGTAGATGTGATTCGGCTTCAGCGGTTTGGCGGCGGCGGCCATCGTCACGTCCCTTATCCTCTAGATCTTCTTTTCTTGTTGGGAAGTGTGCGCCCCTGAAATGGCAGAACTTCCCTCCCCACCTTCACGAGCGCCGCTTCAACGGCGCTGGGGCAGGTTCCTTTTTGATAACGCGGACGCCGCTTTAAAGCGGCGCTGCTCAGAACACCGGCGGCGCCCGTCGTTAATTCGTTAAGGCCGCGATCGGACGCAAAAACCGGTCTCCCACTTTTTGCTGATCGCGTCCCGTGGAAGAATCATTAGAATCAAAGGGTTACTAGGTCGTAAAGAGGACCAGATCGTGAACCCAACATGTTGAGTCGCCGCGAGTCGCGCGACTCAACCTGTAGCGATGCGATGAGAAATCTTTGCCGGCTGGTTAACCGGAAACGCTTTCGAACATCTCGACCTGCTCCGGCGCGGCGCCGGCGAGCTGGGTGCGCACCAGCCCAAACGTCTTGCGATGATGGGGCGTGAGGCCGAGCGCGATGATCGCTTTGCGGTGCGCCGGCGTGGGATAGCCCACGTTGTTCTCCCAACCGTAGCCGGGATATTCGCGCGCGAGTTCGACCATGTAGCGGTCGCGCGTCACCTTCGCGACGACGGACGCCGCCGCGATGGACAGCGACTTGCCGTCGCCCTTCACGATGGTCTCGAGTTCGCATGGGAATTCTTTGGGTTTGCGGTTGCCGTCGATGAGTGCGAACGTCGCGGCGCGCGCCAGCGAGCCCACGGCGCGCCGCATGGCGAGGTGCGCCGCGTTCAGGATGTTGAAGCTTTCGATCTCATGCACTTCGGCGCGTCCCACACCGACCACGGCGGCTTCGCACGACATGAGGATGCCGTACAGCTCCTCGCGCTTTTCGAAAGGGATCTTCTTTGAGTCGTCGAGGCCCTGACGCAGGGACTTAGGCAGCTTTTTCTGATCGAGGATGACGGCGCCGGCGACGACCGGTCCGGCCAGTGGGGCACAGCCCGCTTCATCGACACCGACAATGATCGCGTCGGGCAGGCGCTTCAGAACCGATTTCTCGTACTGAAAGTTCGGAAGCTTCGGCATAGTCCCCTTCGATGTGCCGCTCGCGGGTGCGAAAACCGCACCCGCTTTTTGCTGCGCGCGGCACGTAAAAATCCCCCTAGTCTTTGTTGATGTGCTCCCGAAGGCGCGGCATCAGCTCGACAAAATTGCACGGGGTATGCCGAGCGTCGAGTTGGTATTTCAGGATCTCATCCCAGCCGTCTTTCACCGCGCCGGTGGAACCGGGCAGCGCGAAAAGATACGTGCCGTTCGCGACCCCGGCCGTCGCGCGCGATTGGATCGTCGACGTGCCGATGCTCTTCAAGCTGATCCAACGGAAAAGTTCGCCAAAGCCGGGAATCTCTTTCTCGCACACTTGTTCGAACGCTTCCGGCATCACATCGCGGCCCGTGACCCCTGTTCCGCCTGTCGTTATGACGCAATCGACGGCGGGATCTTTGATCCAGGCCTCAAGTTGTTGAACGATGAGATCGACGTCGTCTTTCAGAAGATTGCGCGCGGCGAGCTTGTGGCCCATCGCGGTGAGACGCTCGACCAGCGTCTGGCCCGACGTGTCTTCCGCCAGGGTGCGCCGGTCCGACACCGTCAGCACCGCGATATTGATCGCGATGAAAGGTTTTTTCTCGTCGATCGCCATGACTTACGCCTTTGATTGGTCAAGCCGCGCGCGCACCGACAGAAGGTCGTGCCAGGTGGCACGCTTCTGTTGCGGCGAACGCAGGAGGTACGCGGGATGGAACAGCGGCATCGCGGGGATCGGCGCGGGGAGTCCCGGCGACGCATACTCATGCCATTTGCCGCGTACGCGCGTGATGCCCTGCGTGGCGCCAAGCAACGTCTTGGCCGAAAGGCCGCCGACGAGGACGAGCACCGCGGGATTCACAAGCTCGATGTGCCGGCGCACGAAGGGCATGCACACCGCAATCTCTTCGTCCGTCGGCGCGCGGTTGCCGGGCGGGCGCCAGAACACGACATTGGTGATGTAAGCGCTTTCGGCGCGCGTAAGGCCGATGGACTCGATCATGCGGTCGAGCAGCTTGCCCGACACGCCGACGAACGGCAGGCCTTGACGGTCTTCATCCGCACCCGGCGCTTCACCGACAAACATCACGCGCGCCGATGGATTGCCGTCCGCGAAAACGGTCTTGCTCGCGAACTGCTTGAGGCCGCAGCCATCGAAGGCCTCGACCATGGCGCGCAGTTCATCGACCGAAGTGGCGGCATCGGCGGGATGCGGACCAAGCGCCGCGGGCGCGGCGACGGGGATTGACGCCGGGGCGGCGAGCGGCGCGCGCGGGGCGATCGATGGCGCCTGCGGAAGGACGGGCGCGGCTTTCGGCGGCGGCGCTTTGAATCGGTCCACCGGCGCCTCGCCGATACATTCATCGACGCCGGCGTCCACATACCAGCGCAGAAGCGCGGCGGGATCGGAGAATTGCTCGGTCATTGCCGGAAGAGCTTGGCAACCCTGCGCCGTCAGGACAAGCCCGGCGGCGATAAAAGTGATGCGAAAAGGAGCGGCGGGCCCCGCAACTTCGGCGCCTACTTAGACGGAGGCGTGTACTTGTAGCCCAAGAGGTTCACTTCGGCGGTGCGGGCGCGCTTGAAAAACCACAGCAGGAACCAAATCACCAAAGGCACACTCAAGGCCACCGACAGATCGAAAAGCAAATCTATATTGTTCTCACCCCACCGCAGCGG
This sequence comes from Rhodospirillaceae bacterium, assembly GCA_050246995.1. GTDB lineage: Bacteria > Pseudomonadota > Alphaproteobacteria > Rhodospirillales > Rhodospirillaceae > SHVO01. The sequence goes on from JBFWVA010000004.1 coordinate 372,103, forward strand.
CAGGTACCCCAAGGCCTCGGCCGCTTGCTCGGCGATGCGCAGGAAACCGAAAGAGGCGACCGTGATCAGCACGGCCAGCGTGCCGGCGAACAGCACCGTTGCGACGATGGCGGAAATGGTGGCGTTATGCTTCATCCGGCGGCCAAGTCCTTGTAAACGCTGCCTAGATACCCTCCGTGAAAGGGGTATACTCTGGGCGCTGGTAGGGGCATAGCCGAACCGTCATTTCTTGTCAAAACCAGGCCCGTAACGGGCCGGGCCCCTCGACGGCTTGTGAACTGCTTTGGGACTGAGACCATGAGTGAACGCGAAGCTATGGAATTCGATGTCGTGATCGTGGGGGCCGGGCCATCCGGTCTCGCGGCCGCCATCCGGCTGAAACAACTCGCCGCCGCGAACGATCATGAGGTCTCCGTCTGCGTGATCGAGAAAGGCTCGGAAGTGGGCGCCCACATCCTCTCGGGCGCGGTGATCGATCCGATCGCGCTCAACGAACTTATCCCGGACTGGAAGGAAAAGGGCGCGCCGCTCCATACCCAGGTGAGCGAGGACAATTTCCTCATGCTCACCGAAACGGGCTCCGCGCGCTTCCCGAACTTCCTGATGCCGCCCCTGATGAACAATCACGGCAACTACATCGTCAGCCTGGGCAACGTCTGCCGCTGGCTCGCGAGCCAGGCCGAAGCCTTGGGGGTCGAAATCTATCCCGGCTTCGCCGCCGCCGAAGTACTCTACAACGCGCAAGGCGCGGTGGTCGGTGTCGCGACCGGCGACATGGGCATCGGCAAGGAAGGCGAGAAGACCGACGCCTTCGAACCCGGCATCGAACTTCGCGCCAAATACACGCTCATCGCCGAAGGCGTGCGCGGCTCACTCGCCAAAATGATCCAAGCCAAGTTCGATCTCTGCAAGGAGTCCGAGCCGCAGAAATTCGGCATCGGTTTGAAAGAACTGTGGGAGATCGACCCCAAGAAACACAAGCTGGGCATGGTCACGCACACCATGGGCTGGCCCCTGGATTCATCGACCGGCGGCGGCTCGTTCATGTACCACCTGGAGAACAATCAGGTGGCGATCGGGTTTGTTGTGCACCTGAACTATAAGAACCCCTATCTTTCGCCGTTCGACGAATTCCAGCGATTCAAGCATCACCCAGAGATCGCGAAGTATCTCGAAGGGGGGCGGCGCATCTCCTATGGCGCGCGCGCGATCACCGAAGGCGGTTTCCAGTCGGTGCCGAAACTCACCTTCCCCGGCGGCGCGCTCATCGGTTGTTCGGCGGGTTTCGTGAATCTGCCGCGCATCAAGGGCAGTCACAACGCCATGAAAAGCGGCATGTTAGCGGCCGAATGCGTGTTCGACGCCGTGAAGGCGGGGCGTGCCCACGACGAATTCCCGCAGTATCAGACCAAGTATCGCCAGAGCTCCATCTACAAGGACCTGAAGCGCGTGCGGAACGTGAAGCCGTTCCTGTCCAAGTTCGGCAACACGATCGGGATGATGCTGGGCGGCCTCGACATGTGGATGAACCAGCTCGGCATCGGCCTGCCGTTCACCCTCGGCCACGGCAAGACCGACGCGGCGGCGACCCAGCCGGCGGCGAAGTACAAGCCGATCGCTTACCCGAAGCCGGACGGCAAAATCTCCTTCGATAAGCTGTCCTCGGTGTTCATCTCGAACACCAACCATGAGGAGAACCAGCCCAGCCATCTCAAACTCAAGGACCCGAGCATCCCCATCGCGGTGAACCTGCCGCTTTATGCGGAACCGGCGCAGCGCTACTGCCCGGCGGGTGTCTATGAGGTGGTCGACGCAGATGGGGGCGGAAAACGGTTCCAGATCAACGCGCAGAACTGCGTGCACTGTAAGACCTGCGACATCAAGGATCCGTCGCAGAACATCGTCTGGACGGTGCCCCAGGGCGGCGGGGGCCCGAACTATCCAAATATGTAACGATTACAGTTGCTTTAAGGCGTCGCATGGGCCCGGGCTTCGGGTCTATCATGGTTGTCCTTAGACACTGTTTTTCGTGCCCGAAAGTTCCCCATGACGCGTCGTTTTTCCGCTGTTTTGACGGTTGCCCTTCTTATAAGCGCGAGCCCGGCGGCTCTGGCCGCTGACGCTTCTCCGCCTCCGGCCTCCAAAGCGCCGACGCCTACCGCCGGTCCGAACGCACCGCCGTCGGCGTCTTCCAAAGTCGGCCTCGCCGCCGCTTATCTCGCGGGCCGCCATGCCGAAGCAAACGGCGACACGTCGCGTGCGGTGACTTTCCTCAACTCCGCGCGCGATCTCGATCCCAGCAACAGCCGGCTGATCGAGGACTCCTATTTCCTCTCCGCCCAAATGGGTGACTTCGCCCAGGCGGTCCCGGCCGCCAAGCGCGCGTACGACGCCAATCCGCGGCGCGGTCTCGCGCCGGTGATCCTCGCCGCCGACGCGTACAAGAAGAAGGACTACCAAGCGGCCTGGGGCTACATCGAAAAAATCCCCGCGCAGAGCGTGAACAGCTTCGCGCTGCCGATCCTGCGCGCGTGGGGTTCCGCGCCGATCAAACCGGCCGAGACCGCGCTCGCCGAACTCACGCTCCTCAAGAACTTCCAGGACACCGCGAAGCTCGTCGATCTCATGGGCGGCATGCTCAACGAACACTACGGCCTGAAAGACGCCGCTGGCGCCAACTACGACGCGCTGGCCGCCAATATCGAGACCGAACGCACGCCGGTGCTGCGCATCGTCGTGAAGGGCTATCACCGCCTTGGCAAAATCAACCAGGCGAAGGCCGTGCTCCAGCGTTTCGAAAAAGCGCACGGTCCCTCGCCGATGCTGGACGCCATGACAGCAATGCTCGCCCAGCCTGCGGCCAAGATCACGCCGCAGGAAGGCATGGCCGAGGGCTTGTTCGCCGCCGCCGAACTGCTGCTGCAGAGCGAACCCAACGCCGCGCGCATGCAGATCGCCAGCGCTTACGCGCAGACTGCGATCCACGTGAACCCGCAGCTTACCGTCGCGCGCGCCTTCGTCGGCAGCGCCTTCACCGCGCGCGGACGTCTTGAGGAAGCCAACGCGGTCTTGTCGGCGATCCCCAAGGGCGAGCCGGGCGCGCTGGAAGCGCGCATGCAGGTCGCGGGCAATCTCGCGCAGATGAACCGCAGCGAGGACGCGCTGAACACTTTGCGCGAGATCCTCAAAGACCGTCCGACCTGGGCGGACGTGCATATCGCGATCGGCGACATCCTCCGCCGCCAGGAGCGCTTTGGCGATGCGGTGGCGGAATACACCGCGGCGATAAAGCTGCGTCCCGCGGGCGCCGAGGAAAATTGGGCGATCTACTACACGCGCGGGATTTCGTACGAACGCACCAAGGATTGGACCAACGCCGAGAAGGACTTCAAGAAAGCCCTGGAGATCAAGCCGGGCGAACCGGCCGTGCTCAACTACCTCGGCTATTCCTATCTCGACCGCGGCGTGAACCTGAAGGAAGCGCGCCGTTTGATCGAGCTTGCGTATACCAAGCGGCCCGACGACGGTTACATCATCGATAGTTTGGGGTGGATGCTCTTCACCCTTGGCGAATACGACAAGGCCGTGGTGCATCTCGAGAAAGCCGTCGAAGCCGCGCCCGCCGACGCCACCATCAACGAGCATTTTGGCGACGCCTTGTGGAAGGTCGGCCGCCGCGTCGAAGCCCGCTATCAGTGGCAGCGCGCCCTCATCCTTGACGTCGAGGACGCCCAGCGCGCGTCGATCACCAAGAAACTCGAACAGGGTTTGGCGTCGAAGTAACGCCGCTCGTCACTCTGGGCGCAGCCCAGGGTCCAGGGTGATCAGGCGCTGTCGCATGCCGCAACACCTGCACGATCCGCACCCATCCAGCTTGGCGACCCTGGATCCTGGGCTTTCGCCCAGGATGACCTCCGTGTGTTTGTGCTACGACATCGCCTCATGACCACCACCCCTCTTTCCGTCTTCGCCCCCGCCAAGATCAACCTCACCCTGCACGTCTGCGGACGGCGCGCCGACGGTTATCATCTGCTCGACTCCCTGGTGGTCTTCGCGGGCACCGGTGACTGGATCTCGGTGCGCCGCGCCGATGACATCCGTCTCGACATCACCGGTCCTTATTCCCAAGGGCTCTCGGGTGAAGGCGACAATCTCGTCACGCGCGCCGCGCGTTATCTGCTGGCCGTCACGGGCCGTAAGGAAGGCGCGCACATCACCCTTGAAAAGAATCTTCCCATCGCGTCCGGCATCGGCGGCGGTTCGTCGGACGCCGCCGCGACCCTGATTGCGCTGTCGCAGCTCTGGGACGAGAATCTGGCCCCGCTCGCGGACGCCGACCTCGCGGCGAAACTCGGCGCCGACGTGCCGGTGTGCCTGCGCCGCGTCCCGACGTTCATGCGCGGGATCGGCGAGCTGCTGGCGCCCGCGCCCGACCTTCCGCCCGCATGGCTGGTGCTGGTGAACCCCAATAAGCCGCTGGCGACAAAAGCCGTGTTCGGCGCGCTCAATGGACGCACCTCCGCGCCCCAGTCCGAGGCGCTCTACCGCGGCCTTCCCACCGCCGCGGACCTTGGGCGCATCTTGAGCGGCGGACGGAACGATCTGGCGGCCGCGGCCGGCGAGGTCATGGGCGAGATCAGCGAGATGCTCGCGGCGCTGGAAGGCACCCCGGGATGCCTCTTGGCCCAGATGTCCGGCAGCGGCCCGACTTGCTTTGGGCTTTATGGGGATTCGCAGGCGGCGGGCGCGGCGGCGGAGGCCCTCAAATCGGCCCAGCCGGGCTGGTGGATCGCCCCCGCGCCTCTTATGTCTGGCGCGTAACGGCCAAGTCCCTCTGTAACAGGGCTTTTTCGGCCCCAGCCGCCCCAAGACGGGGTATGATATGCGCCGGGCTTTGTGAATTGCCCCGACCCTTTAGTCCCGTATGTTCCGGATCATGATGAATACGGTTTCCCGCTTCTTCCGCATCGCCTTTTCGGCCCTCCTCGCGTTGGTCGCCCTCACCGGTGCCGCCACCGCCCAGGATGTCTTCAAATCCGACCAAAGCCGCGCGGCTTTCATTGTCGATCGCACGGCCGTGGAACCGGGCAAGAGCATTTGGGTGGCCCTTGAGCTCGACATGATCCCGGGCTGGCATACCTATTGGCGCACACCGGGCGATTCTGGCCTGCCGGCCGAGATCGAATGGAATCTTCCCGACGGCGTGACCGCCGGTCCGATCCAATGGCCGACGCCGGAACGCATCCCGTTCGCCGATCTGATGAACTTCGGCTATCACGACACTGTTCTGCTGCTGACCGAACTGCGCATCGGCGATCAGGTGCCGGCCGGCGAGCTGAAGATCAACCCCGTGGCGCACTGGCTGGTGTGCGCGGACATTTGTATTCCCCAAGATGCCGCGCTCAGCCTGCACCTCAACATCGGCCCCGGCGGCATCGAGACGAACTACAGCGAAATGATCGCTGCGAGCCGCGCGGCGCTGCCGCAGCCCGCGAGCTGGCCGGCGAACGCGAGTGTACGCAACGGCACGCTGACCATCACCGCCCGTCCGGACCATGGCGACAAGGTCACCGGCGCTGTGTTCTTCCCTTACGACGAAGGCGTCATCGTCAACGCCGCGCCGCAGGAACTGGAGATCAGCAACAACGAACTTCGCCTCACGATCCCGACCGGTGAAAAGGCCGGTACGGTGCAGGCCCTCAATGGACTTTTAGTGGTGCAGGCCGATGGCGCCAGCGCCGCCGGCTACGAGATCGCCGCGCCGATCGCCGCGGCCGGTGCGGCTTCAAGCGCGCCGCCGGTGGAAGCGATGTCGCTGGCCGTGGCGCTGTTGCTTGCTTTCGTGGGCGGCCTTGTCCTCAACGTCATGCCCTGCGTGCTGCCGGTGCTGGTGATGAAGGCCATGAGCTTCATCACCCGCGGCGCCGAGAATCCAGGCGCCTTGAAGCGCGATGGTCTTGCTTACACCGCCGGGGTGATGGTGGCGTTCGGCGTGCTTGTCGCCGCGCTCCTCGCTTTGCGCGCGGGTTCGAGCGCGGTGGGTTGGGGTTTCCAGCTGCAGTCGCCGCCGTTCGTCGCGACCCTCGCTTTCATCATGCTCGCCCTCGGCCTTTCGCTGTCGGGGGTCTTCACCATCGGCGGTTCGTTCGGCATGGGTCAAAGTCTGACCGCGCGCGGCGGCGCCAGCGGCTCGTTCTTCACCGGGCTGCTCGCCGTTGTGGTGGCGACGCCGTGCACGGCGCCTTTCATGGGCGCGGCGCTGGGCTTCGCCCTCACGCAATCGCCGGCGATGACCGTCCTGATCTTCGAGGCGCTCGCGCTTGGCCTCGCGTTCCCCTACCTCGTCATCAGCTTCGTGCCCGGCATCGCGCGCCGCCTGCCGCGTCCGGGCGTGTGGATGGAACGCGTGAAGCAGGTTCTCGCATTCCCGCTCTACGGCGCCGCCGCGTGGCTGGTATGGGTCCTTTCACAACAAGTCGACGCGGCCGGTTTCGCGGTAGGCCTCGCCGGCCTGGTCTTCGTGGGTTTCGCCGCCTGGCTGTGGGGCGCCGCCGCCATGTCTTCGCCGCGCGCGCAGACGTGGACCAAAGTGACGGCCGTGGCGTCGATCGCCATTGCGCTCGCGTCCATCGCGGCCTTACGTGACCAGTCGCCGGTGGCTGCCAGCACTCAAGCCGCCGCGCCGGCCGCGAACTACGAAGCCTATTCGGAAGCGCGCCTCGCCCAATTGCAGGCCGCGGGCCGGCCGGTGTTCGTCAACTTCACCGCCGCCTGGTGCATCAGCTGCCTGGTGAACGAGAAGGTCGCCCTCTCCCGTCCGGAGGTGGTCGCGGCCCTCAAGGGCCAGAATGTCGCCTACCTGAAAGGCGACTGGACCAACCGGAACGCCGAGATCGCCGACGCCCTGCACAAGCTGGGCCGCGACGGGGTTCCGCTGTACGTCCTGTACTCGCCGAAGGCCGAACCTAAGATTCTGCCCCAGGTGCTGACACCCTCCCTGATGGTGGAAGCCCTTAACGCATTGTAAGAGGCCGTTTTTTGGCGATTGCGGCGCGCGCCTATTTTGCATAGTGTCCGCGGCGTTGGGGCGTCGCCAAGCGGTAAGGCATCGGTTTTTGGTACCGACATCCTAGGTTCGATTCCTAGCGCCCCAGCCA
>JBFWVA010000005.1:0-273131 GCA_050246995.1 Rhodospirillaceae bacterium
TCCTGACCAACCTGCAGACGGCTTCGGGCCCCTGGCAGGCCTTCTTCCTGATCGCGTGCGCCTGGATCATCGTCTCGGGCTACACCTCGATCAACGCGGTGGTTAAAGCCGAGCTGTTCCCCACGGCTGTGCGCGCCATCGGCGTGGGCCTACCGTACGCTGTTACAGTGTCGGTATTCGGCGGCTCGGCCGAATCTGTTGCACTTCTGTTCAAGTCTCAGGGTCATGAGAGCTGGTTCTACTACTATTTGACGGGTATTATCGCGACTTCGCTACTGGTGTACGTGTTTATGCGGGACACCGGTAAAAACTCTGCGATGAACCGGCATGAGTAGGGCGATAACGCGTTGAAAGCACTATATTAAAAGAATGAAAATTGCGTGACGAAGCCACGCTAATGTATAGTGGTTCTAAAGTAGATCCCGCCTCACGGCGGAGAATGTGGAGGTAGAGATACTCGTGAGTTCTTATTTCAAAGGATCGGTTTCGGCCCTGCTGCGCGGTAGCGCCATCGCTGCTGTCTCGGCGTTCGCCTTGGCGAGTTGCTCGGCTCCAACGGCTGAAGGCACGAAGGCCGCCGCCGCGAAGCCTGCGACTGAGGCGGCGAAGACCGCGACCGCCGAACCGGAGACCGCTGGTTCGGCCAATCGCCTGCGCCTTTTGTCGCAGGACCAGTATCTCAATACGCTCGCCTATGTGTTCGGTCCGGACGTGCGTCCCGATGCCTACTTCCCGCCCGCGCAGCGCACCGATGGCCTCCTGAGCCTCGGCGCCGCGAAAGCCGGCGTCACCCCGACGCGTATGGAGATCTATCAGAAGGCTGCCCAGACGGTGTCGGCCCTGATTGTCGACCCGAAGCGCCGCGATTTCGTCATTACCTGTAAGCCGGCCGACGAGAAGAAGGCCGACCGCGCATGCGCGACCAAGGTCATCACCGAAGTCGGCCGCCTGATGAGCCGCCGTCCGCTCACCGCCGATAAGCGCGATGCGTTCGTCGAGCAAGCCGTGGGCGCCGCCGATAAGCTGAAGGACTTCTACGCCGGCCTTGGCGTCGCGCTCGAAGCGATGCTGGTCAGTCCGAATGTGCTCTTCGTGACCGAGCGTTCTGAAGCCGATCCGAAAAACCCGGGCCAGCATCGCCTGGACGCCTATTCGCTCGCGACCCGCCTGTCGCTGTTCCTTTGGAACTCCGCGCCGGACGATCAGCTCCTGAAGGCCGCCGAAACCGGCGAGATCCAGACCCCGAAGGGGCTCGCCAAGCAGGTTGACCGCATGCTCGCGTCCGCGCGCCTCGAGCAGGGCGTGCGCGCGTTCTTCGACGACATGTTCGCGTTCGACACCTTCAACGCGCTGTCGAAGGACACGACGGTGTACCCGACCTTCACCGGTCAGGCGCTCAATGACGCGCGTGAAGAAACATTGCGCGTCGTCGTCGACCATCTGATCCATCAGAAGGGCGACTATCGCGACCTGTTCACGACGCGTGAGACGTTCATCTCGCCGGCGCTCGCGGCGATCTACAAGCTGCCGGCTCCCCCGACCTGGACGCGCTATGAGTTCCCGGAAGGCAGCCAGCGCGCGGGCATCGTCACGCACATCAGCTTCCTCGCCACGCACTCGCACCCGGCCCGTACCTCGGCCACGCTGCGCGGCAAGGCGCTGCGTGAACTGCTGCTGTGCCAGCCTGTTCCGCCGCCGCCGGCGAACGTGGACTTCTCGGCCGTTGAAAATCCGCGTCCGGGTCTGCGCACCACGCGCGATCGTGTGGGCTTCCATCTGGAAAACCCCGTATGCGCCGGCTGCCACAAGATCATGGACCCGATGGGTCTCGCGCTTGAAAACTTCGACGGCGAAGGCAGCTTCCGCACGACCGAGAAGGGCGCGGTGATCGATGCCAGCGGCACGTTGGACGGCAAGCCGTTCAAGGATGTCGTCGGTCTCGGCAAGGCGCTGCACGATCATCCAGCCATCACATCTTGCCTCGTGAAGCGCGCCTACAGCTACGCCACGGGCTCGCCGACGACCAACAACGATCGTCCGCTGCTCGCTTACTTCAATACGCGTTTCGGCGAAGAGGGCTACCGTGTTCCCGACCTGATGCGCACGATCGCGCTCAGCTCGGCCTTCTCGCATGTTGTCGACACCACTCAATCCGCTCCGGGCAAGACGGCCGATGCGTCGTCCAAGTCCGCCTCGGCCTCGAATTAAGGGAGAAGCAAATATGACTCAGTTGAATAGACGTCGTGTGCTCCGCGGCATGCTTGGCGGCAGCGCAGTTACAGTTGGTTTGCCTCTCCTGAACGTTTTCCTGAACGGAAACGGCAATGCCATGGCCGACGGCGCCTCGATGCCGCTGCGCTTCGGCACTTGGTTCTGGGGCCTGGGCATGAGCAAGTCGATCTTCGTGCCCAAGCAGACCGGCGCGAACTACGAACTGCCGGAAGAAATTGAATCGCTGAAGCCGATTCAAAAGCACATGAACCTTTTGACGAACCTTGTCGCTTACCGCGACGGCGCGTTCTTCTGCCACTACACGGGCTGGGTTGTGTTCCGTACCGGTTCGTCGCCGCAGGTGAACGACCAGGCTCCGGGCGAGAGCATTGACGTGACGATCGCCAACCAGATCGGCCGCGGCACGCGCTTCAAGAGCCTCACCGCCGCCGCCACGGGCGACATCCGCACGGTTGTTTCGTACGAAAACGCGAACACGCCGAACTCGTCGGAAGTCTCGCCGCTCAATATGTACACTCGCCTATTCGGCGCCGACTTCCAGGATCCGAACGCCCCGACGTTCACGCCGAGCCCCAAGATCATGGTGCGCAAGAGCGCACTGTCGAGCGTCACCGATGAGATCAAGGACCTTGAGCGCTATGTCGGCGCTGAAGACAAGGCGCGCCTCGACCAGTACTTCACCGGCCTGCGTCACCTCGAGCGGCAGTTCGAGCAGCAGCTGACCAAGCCGGAACCGCGTCCGGCCTGCACGCCGGCGAAGGCGCCGAAGGAAGCGACGATGGGCAACGAAGCCTCGCTCGTGCGCCAGCGCCACAAGCAGATGGCTGAACTCCTCGCCATGGCCGCGGCTTGCGACCAGACACGCGTGTTCAACCTGTCCTGGTCCAACGCCTCGTCGAACACGACGAAGCCGGGCTACGACAAGCCGCACCACACCTGCACGCACGAAGAGCCGGTGGACGAAAAACTCGGCTATCAGCCAAACGCCTCGTGGTTCGCCCGCCGTTCGTTCGAAGCCTGGGCCGAATACGTCGGCGCCTTCGCCGCGATCAAGGAAGGCGACGGCACGCTGCTCGACAACTGCTTCATCATGGCCAACACCGACGTATCGTATGCGCGCGTGCACTCGCTGGAAGAAATGCCGGCGTTCACCGCGGGTAAGGCGGGCGGCAAAATCAAGACCGGCATGCACATCGACTGCAAGGGCGGTCAGGGCACCTCGCTGGGCTACACGGCCATGAAGATCATGGGCCTCGATGCCGAAAGCTGGGGTTCGAAGAGCAACCAGACGAACAAAACGATCAGCGAGATTCTCGCTTAATCGCCGCGTGGCGTGGGCGCGCAATCGTCCACGCCTCCAAGGGAGAGACTATGAAAGACTTCGGACGTTTTGGCAGTGTCCTAGCCGCGGCGGCGTTGATCGCCGGCGCGTCGGGCGCCATCAGTACGGCCTCCGCGCAGTCGCGCGGCAAGGCGCCGCTGGAAGACTATGTACGCGAGCCGATGCCGCCCGGCATCAAAGTGATCGTGGCCGATTTTGAAGGCCCGGTGTTCGCCGACGCCAACGGCAAGACGCTGTACACGTGGCCGGTGACCCCGCTGCGCAACGGCGACGCCGGCGAGCAAAAGGGTAAGCCGACCTGCGGCGATATTCCGACCAAGGTCAACGCCGGCCTCATGAGCCCGTATCCGGGCGGCCTTGAGCTGCCGGAACTCGACACGCGCCCGGCATGCGCGACGATGTGGCCGCCGGTGCTTGCGCCGGCCGACGCGAAGCCGGTCGGCAAGTTCACGATCGTGGACCGTGCCGACGGCAAGAAGCAGTGGGCTTACGACGGTTACGCACTTTACACGACGATCCAGGATGAGATGCCGGGCGACGTGCGCGGCGGCACCAAGAAGAAGACCACGCGTGGCGATTCCGTGGGCGCTGGCCGTGAGCCGGCGGCTCCGGCGGAAAACAATCCGCCGCAGTTCAAGGTCTACGCGCTGCAGAGCGGCCGATTGCTCGCCACTGCCGACTCCCGCTCGGTCTACGTCTCCGACCGCGATTCAAAAGGTAAGTCCAACTGCATCGGCGACTGTCTGAATGAATGGAAGCCGATTCCGGCGCCCGCGAGCGTTCAGCAGCAGGGCGACTGGACGGTGATCGATCACCCGACGGGCATCAAGCAATGGGCATTCCGTGGACTGCCCGTGTACACGCGTCTTGGCGACACCAAGCGCCCGAGCCTCGAAGGCGGCGATATCGCCGGCTGGCACAACGTTTATGTGACCAAGCCGCCCGCCTATCCGAAGGGCTTCGGCCCGCAGGATATGCAGTCGGGTATGGTGCTCGCCGACGCCAAGGGCCGCACGATCTACACCTACCAGTGCATGGATGACTCGGTGGATCAGCTGCAGTGCGACATGCCGAACTCGCCGCAAGTCTACCGCTTGTCGGTCAGCGGCCGCGGCGATCAGGCGATGTCGATGAAGAACTTCCCGTACGTGATCGCGGAGAAGGGCGCCACCAGCACCAGCCGCATGTGGCAGGTGATGTCGATCGATCCGAAGACCGGCAAGAAGGCCGGGGCGGATCAGCAGGACGCTCTCAACGTGTGGGCCTATCGTGGCCGCCCGGTATACTACTGTGCGCGCGATAAGGCGCCCGGTGACGCCGAGTGCGATACGTGGGGTGAATTTTACGGTTGGCGTAACGGCTACAAAGCCTTCTGGCTGCGTGACGATTACGGCGACAATGACGAATAAGATGCCGACGAATAATCCGGGATTCGGGAAGGAGAAACCCAATGCGTGGTTTTAAGAAATTGCTGTCGACGACCGCTCTCGCGGCCCTCAGCATCACGGCCGTTGCAGGCAACGCCTCGGCGGATGAGTCGATCCTCAAGGATCGCAAGATCGGCTTTGTGCTGAATTCGAAGGCGATGGCGGTTTATCAGACGGCCGATGCGAAGGCCGAATGCCCGAACGGCTTCAACGATGGTCCGCGTGAGCAGTTCGTGAAGTTTTTCCCGGAAGGCACGAAGCGCACGGTCGCCGACACCCAGCTCAAGTATGAGCAGGAGTGGTGGAACCCGACGACCGACACGTCGTGGGAGCCGCAACCGTTCAAGGAGCCAGCCGGCAATATTGGGATTGGGCTTAACCTCGACGGCAAAGTGGGTCCGAAAGACTTCACCAGCCCGGACGGCGAAAAGGGCATCGATAATCAGCTCTATCGCGTTATCGGCTGCATCGTCGGCTGGCGTGGTCCGGAAGGTCAGTCGCGCCACTTCGTGAAAAGCTATCAGCAGAAGTTCGAATATAACCGCACGATGTTCGAAATCACGGACGTCGACAGCCTGACCAACGACGACGACGTCACCGTCACGCTGTATCGCGGCCGCGACCCGCTTTACTCGAACGCCGCGGGCGATTTCATCGCCGGCGGAAGCCAGCGCATCGACATGCGCTGGGGCAAGCAGTTCATCCATTCCGTGAAGGGCAAGATCGTCGACGGTGTGCTCATGACCGAGCCGAAGCGCGTGACGATGCCGGAATCCACGGCGCGCGGCGTGCCGAAGATGGACATTCACGAATGGCGCCTCAAGCTGAAGCTGACCGAAACCAGCGCCGAAGGCCTGATGGGCGGCTACATCGACATCGAGCGTTTCTACAACGCCCTCGGCCAGAACTGGGGCACGCACCACCGTTCGTACGGCCAAGAGTCGCTGCCGTCCGAATACAAGGCGCTGTACCGCAATGCGGACTTCGCCCCGGACGCCAATGGCCGCAACACGGCCATCTCGGCGGCGTGGGACGTGAAGTTCTCGCAGGTTTACATCATCCATCCGGCGCAGCAGGTTGCGTCGAAGGGTGATAAGGGCTCAGCCGCGGAGCCCGTGCCCGCGCGCTAAAAGAGAACACTCTGTTACAATAAAAAGAGAGGGGAGAAATCCCCTCTCTTTTTCTTATGACCTCATGAGTAGGTTTCGAGGCCCCGCGCCTGGACAAACCTCCGACGCGCGGGAGAGAGTAGGCCCAGCGAAACCAATCCCGGGGAGGATCTCATGACATTTTCGATTTCGCGCACATTACTCGCTGCCGCGCTGACGGCCGCTTTTTCAACCGCCGCGCTTGCTCAAGTCTCGCCGAACGACGGCAAGTCCATGGGCGGCGGTGATTGCGCCAAGAACAAGTATAACTGTAAAGACGTCGTCAACCCGCTGCCGAAAACGAACACGGTGTGGCTGGAGAAGATGACGTGGATCGACGTCCGCGATGCGATGGCGGCGGGCAAGAAGACCATCATCATCCCGACCGGCGGCATGGAGCCGAACGGCCCGTGGCTCACCCTTGGTAAGCACAACTGGGTCTTGGAAACCAACTGCGAAGCCATCGCGAAGGCTCTCGGTGACGCGCTGTGCGCACCCGTGGTGAAATTCGTGCCGGAAGGCGGCATCGAGCCGAAGACCGGTCACATGACGACGATGGGCACCATCAGCGTCAGCCAGGCGACGTATGAAGCGCTGCTCGGCGATATCGCCGGCAGCTTGAAAGCGCACGGCTTTGATAAGATTTTCTTCATCGGCGACAGCGGCGGCAATATGAAGGGCGCTGCCGCGGTGAGCCAGAAACTGAGCGACGCCAAGACGATCGCCGCGGTGATCCCGGAGTACTATAACTACGACAACGTCGAGAAGATGCTGCGCGAGAAGGGCGTCCTGAAGCAGGCGGACCCGAACGAAGGTCTGCACGACAGCATCGGCATCACCCTCAACATCCTGGCCGAGCATCCCTCCGAAGTGCGCCTCGATGAACGCATCAAGGCCAACACCGCGACTCTCGCCGGAGTCTCGTTCGCCGATAAGGCCGCGAACCAAAAGTGGGCCAAGGACGTCATCGACTTCCGTACGAAAGTCACCGTTGATGCGATCAAGAAGGTTGTCGCGTCTAAGGGCCAGGCGAAATAAGGCTGAGTTTGGGGCCGGACCAGCTTATTCCGCTGGTTCGGCCTCGAGCGGCGCGCGCAACGCGCTGAGCAGAAGTTCTAGGGCGGCGCCGACCGATGCGCGCCGCACATCGGTTCGCGTCCCAGCGAACACGTAGCGCTTCACCAAGGCATCCCGGCCCGTCTGGGCCAAAGCCATGTAGACGAGGCCCACCGGCTTCTCTTTGCCGCCACCGCCGGGTCCGGCGATCCCCGTCACCGAAATCGCGATGTCGGCGCCGCTCGCGGCTAGGGCGCCTTCGGCCATCGCGGATGCGACGACGTCGCTCACCGCGCCGTTCTCGGCAATGGCGTCGCGCGGCACACCAAGGAGGCTGACCTTTGCTTCATTGGAATAGGTGATCAGTCCGCCCTCAACGGCGTCCGAAGATCCCGGGATCGCGGTCAAGCAAGCCGCTATCAATCCGCCGGTGCAGGATTCCGCGGTGACGATGTGCTTATTAGCGGCGCGCGCCGCGTCGAGCACATCATGAGCGAGATCGGTGAGGTCGGTGGGAAGTTCAGTCATTGTGCGACGAATGTGGAGGCCGGACCAATCCACCACATGAGGGTGGCGGCGTAAAGCAGAAGCGCAGCGAACAAGCCGGCGAGGTAGTCGTCCAACATAACGCCCAGCCCGCCCTTAACGCTGCGGTCCACCCAGCCAATTGGCCAAGGTTTCCAGATGTCGAGCAGCCGGAACAGGAGGAAGCCCAGGGCATAGGACAGCCACGAAGGATCGATCAGCGAAACCGCGAGCCACACGCCGGCGACCTCGTCGAGCACGATCCATTGGGGATCGCCCCCTTCAACCCCCATTTCCCGCAGGTGGCGGGCCGACAGCCAGCAGCCCAGGGCAAAGGCGATCAGGCTGGCCAGTGGCAGGAGCCAGGGTATCCCGGTGGCCTGAATCGCCCAAGCAAAGGGCAGTGCGCCGGCCGATCCGACCGTCCCAGGGGCCCGTTTGGCATAGCCGCACCCGAACCAGGACAGGGCGAGATTCTGGGGCGCAGTCTTGCGGAAGGATGTGGAAAACACGTGTGGCATTAAAGTGTTAGGGGTCGAAATTTTGCAACGGTCCGGTGGCAAAAAGGGCTCACTTTTATACGCTAAAAACGAACCTCATTGCTTTGATATAAAATACCTTTTGGCAAGTTTACTTTCTCTTTGAATTTCGGGCCTAGAATAGGCAGGATAAGCGCGGCTGTTTGCAGTTTCCGAACGCCGGACGCAATTTCATTGCTTCATTCGACCCGGTTGGGGGCAACCCGTCGAAAAGCCGAAAGCGTCCAACAAGAGCGTAAAGCCGGTTTGGAAACGCGAAGGGCTGAGCCCGGAACGATAACAACAATAAGAATACGGCCGGGCCGGATGAACTACGTGTCATCGAGAGAGGGGACGGCGTGTTTTCAGGTAAACCACACTCGAAATTTGATCCGCAGGACCGCGGCCTAAGCCGCGCGCAGAAACTGCTTCAGCGTTTCTTCCCGGAACGGCAATTGATTGTCCGTTCGGGCGAGCATATGCGGACTCTCAGACTTTCCACCAACCGTCAGGCTGTGCTCGTCACGGTCGGGATCATCCTTGGCACGTGGACGCTGCTGAGCTCCGGCCTGGCGATGAACCATGGCGAGCGCATTCGCGCGAAAAACACCGAGATCAAGGACGCCCGCGTCGGTTACGAGCAATTGCTCGCGCAAGTCTCGATCTACAAGGAACGTGTAGCTGACCTCACCAAGGACCTGGAAGACAACTACACCAAGTCCCTGACCTTGGCGGAAAAAGAAGTCGAGCTGATGAAATCCAAGGCGGGCGCCGAGCCGAGCGCCAAGAAGACTTTGGTTTCCAAGTTCACGACGCGCGCTAAGGAAGCCCTGACGGATCCCGTCGGCGCCCTCTCCGGCGATTCCGGCAACACCGAACTCGCACTCAGCAAATCAAAGCTTGAGCGCGGCCATGTGGACGACGCGCGCAAGGCGCTTTTGTCCGAACTATCCGATCTCGAGAAGTCGATGGTGGACGTCGTCGGCCATCACCAGAAGACGCCGTTCATCGCGACCGATAGCCTCGAGCTTCGCCAGGTCGTGCTTCAGCGCGATCTCGCGGTCTCCGAGCGCGAGAGCCTCACCCAAAAAGTCGCTTCCCTGGAAAACCAGATCCGCGACATGGAGAGCAGCCAACTCTTGCTCTATCACCGCTTTGCGGAAGCCACGGAAACCAAGATCGCCGACATCGAGACTTCGCTCAGCGTCACGGGGCTCGATGTCGATCTGCTCGTCCAGCGTCAGAAGGGCGGCAAGGGCCAGGGCGGCCCGCTGATTCCACTGTCCGCGGTGTCGAGCGAATCCGGTCCGCTGAATGAATCGCTTAACCAGTTGAACGCGAATGTCGACCGTCTGCAGGATCTGCGTGGACTCATGATCCGCCTGCCACTCGATCAACCGGTGAAGAAGTGGGACATGAACTCCGGTTTCGGCGTTCGTAAGGACCCTTTCACCGGCTCTTATGCGCAGCATCAGGGTCTCGATATGGGCGCCGACATGCGTGAGCCGATCTTCGCGACCGGCGACGGCAAGGTCACGCACGCCGACTTCGACGGCAATTATGGCCGCATGGTCGAGATCGATCATGGAATGGGCCTCATTACCCGCTACGGCCACATGTCGCGTATCCTCGTGAAGGTGGGCGACGTGGTGAAGCGCGGCGATAATATTGGCCAAATTGGGTGCAGCGGCCGCTGCTCCGGCCCGCACGTTCACTACGAGGTCCAGGTCAACGGACGTCCCGTCAACCCGCTGAAGTTTCTGAAGGCAGGGAGCAATGTTCTCAAGAACTAACCCGACCGGAGCGCAGGCTCACGACATCCGCAACGACGGCATCGCCGTGAAAGCGGTCCCGTCGATCATCAGCTCGGATCTCACCATCGAAGGCAACCTCAATTCGAGCGGTGAGATCCAGGTTGACGGCGTCGTGCACGGCGATATTCGGTGCAAGGCGTTGATCGTGGGCGTGAAGGGTTCCGTGACCGGTGAAGTCGTCGCGCAAACGGTGCGCATGCACGGCGCCATCAAGGGCATGATCCGAGCGAAAAGCGTGTTCCTGGCGTCGACCGCCCGTATGGCCGGCGACGTGGAACACGAAAGCCTCGCGATCGAGCCGGGTGCGTACATCGAAGGTCATTGCAAGCGCATTACAGAAACCGCGGCGGGCGGCGTAATGGATGTGAACCGCATCGTGGCTCCGGCGCGTGTTGCCAGCCTCGGCAAACCGGCAATCGTCGGTGCGGGCTAGAAGAACAGGAACGACACCCCTGGATACTCGCACCCCGCGGGCGCAAGGATGACAAGCGGGGAGTGAGGCAAACGAAGAGTGTTTTTACTCCCGCCTTGCCAACTCGGCTTCGAGGTCGGCGCCGATCTGCTTGGTATCGCTAAGCATCGCGCGGTACACCATGACGTTCTCCATCACGCGCTGGACATAAGTGCGCGTTTCGGAGAACGGTATTTGCTCCACCCAATCGACGGCATCGACGGACGGGTCGCGCGGATCTCCGAATTGACGAGACCACGCGCGTGGACGGCTGGGGCCCGCGTTATAGGCGGCGGCCGCCATGATGTACGAACCGCCGAAGCTTCTGACGAGGGAGTCGAGATAAGAAGCGCCAAGCTGGATGTTGTAGGAACCGTCCGACGTAAGGCGTCTGCGGTCGAACTTCAGCTTGTTGGCACGGGCAACCGCGGTCGCCGTCGGCGGCATCAGCTGCATCAGCCCGCGTGCGCCGACCGGGCTTTGCGCCGCGACGTCGAAGTTGCTCTCCTGGCGCGTGATGGCGAGCACCAGTGCGCGTTCGGGCGCCGCCGGATATTTGAAACCCGGGACCGGATAGCCATGTTCAAGCAGGACGAATTTGTCGCGGGCGGACTGGCGCGCGATGACGACGCCAAGATCCGGCCGCTTGTGGCGGCTGACGATTTCGGCAACCATCTCGCGGTCGGCGGCGAGATCTGACGCGTCAGCGAGCGCTACTGCAAAAGCGCGCTGATAAGGTTTAGCATCGACCTCGAGCAGCATGCGCAAGGCCGAGGTCAGCTCACGGGCATTGAATGCGGTGCGTTCCTCGGCGGTGGGAACCGGGTCTTGCGGCAATTGGGGTGCGGGCCCCCCCTTCAGCCGCGAGAAGGAAAGTTGTCCGTAGAAGGTGGTAGGGTAGGCCGCGGCGCGTGTGTACCATTCGTTGGCAAGATCGGCACGGCCGAGGAATTCCATCGTGCGGCCGACCCAATAGGCGCCCTTCGCGATGCTGAGCGGCATCTGCACGGTGTCGTAAACCTTCTCGAAGTGCGGCAGCGCGGCTTCGCCGTCTTTCAAGAACCGCAACGCGATCCAGCCGGCCAGCCATTCGGCTTCGGAGACACTTAAGGCGTCCGTCGCGCCATGAAGCCGGGCGAGGCGATAAGCTTCAGTGATGAAACCTTTCGTCAGGGCGTCGCGCGCGAGGATGTGGCGCTCACGCCACCACAAATCCGGGCGCGGGGAATTCAATGGATATTCGGGGATCAGGGCGCGCGCTTCATCATCGTTGCCGCGGGCGCGGCGCCACTGAATACGATTGAAGATGAGGCCTGGATCGTTCTCGAGCGACTGCGGGACGGCGGCGACCGCCGCTTCCACGTTTTTCGTCGACCCGATCAGCGCGATACGCGCCTTCGCGACTTTGGCGTAATCATCGCTGAGGCGCGGCATCAGGCGTTCAGCGGCGGTGGTCTGTTCCGTATAAAGGATGGTGTCGACGCGCGCGCGGTGATCATCCGGCGTCAGCACCGCCCCGAAATCGCGCAGGAACTCACTTTCCTCGGTACGGTCGAAACTGCCGGAGCGCCACACTTCGCGGGCCAGCGCGTCGGCCTCGGCGGTTTTGCCTTGGAGGCGGAGCGCGCGCGCGTAGGCAACCTTTCCGTCCGTGGTGAGCGGCGGATACTTCGCGAACCACTCGGTTATGGCGCCGACAGAAACATTGTCGTCGATGGAGGCCTCGGCCTGGCGCCGCATTTCGGCGGACGACGGCCAATCCGGGTGGGCGGTCAAAAATGATGTGCGCTCTAGGAAACCCACATGCTGACCCGGTTCACGGATATAGGCCCACTCGATGATTTTGGCGACGAGAGGATTGTTCGCGCGCCCCGCGGCCTGGCGGGCGGCGGACCATTGGCGTTTGCCCGCGGCCTTGATGGCTTGGCTGAGAAGGTCGCGATCGCGCGCGGACAGAACGCGCGGCTCGGCCGAGCCTGTGGACGCGGCGGCCGGTTGGGAGGACGGCGGCGAATAGATCGGCGCGGCGCGCTCTGGGACCGGCGGTTTGGGAAGCGGCAGGATTTGGGGCGCGGCGGGTTTGGCCCCGCTCGTCTTCGCGGACGTGGTCTGACCCAGCGCTTGCGCGGACAGGAAGGCCGCGGCGAGGCCTGAAAAAACACACGCCATCGCGGCGCGCCGGATCCGGCGCCCGGATGGTGCGCGGTCAATCTTCGTAAAAAGCGATGCTACCATATCCGCGTCTGTTGTCTTACGCGGACGCCGAGACGTCAAGTAAATGCAGGGGTTCCAGGGCATTACGTGTGCGCAAGGCGCGGGAATCCCTGGGTTCTTGTCGCCCCGGACGTCTGTGATAATGTCCGGCCTCATTCAGGACGGTAACAGCCGTCTCACTTGCTAGGAGCTTTAAGATGTTCCGCGGTTCCATCACGGCCCTCATTACCCCCTTCAAGAAGGGCGCCGTCGACGAGAAGGCCTATCAGGACTTCATCGAATGGCAGATCAAGGAGGGTAGCCATGGGTTCGTGCCGTGCGGAACGACGGGTGAGTCTCCGACCCTGTCACACGACGAGCATAACCGCGTGATCGAGCTTTGCGTCGAAGTCGCCAAGGGCCGGGTTCCAGTCATCGCCGGCACGGGGTCAAACTCGACCGAAGAAGCCATCCAGCTGACCAAGCATGCCAAGAAAGCCGGGGCGGACGCCGCCCTCGTGGTCACGCCGTACTATAACAAGCCGACCCAGGAAGGCATGTATCAGCACTACATGGCGATCGCGAACGCCGTCGATCTGCCGATCATCATCTACAACATTCCGGGCCGCAGCGTGATCGACATGTCGATCGAGACGATGGCCAGATTGTCCGCCCACAATAACATTGTCGGTGTGAAGGATGCGACGAACGACCTGATGCGCCCGATCCGCTCCCGTTTGGAGTTCGGCGAGGACTTCTGCCACCTGTCCGGCGAAGATGGAACCGCTGTCGCGTTTCTCGCGCATGGCGGGCGAGGCTGTATTTCCGTGACCGCTAACATCGCGCCGCGCCTGTGCGCGCAGTTACAGGACGCTTGGCACCTCGGCGCCTATGACGACGTATTCCGCATCCGCGATGTGCTGTCGCCGGTCCATGACGCCATGTTCGTGGAGACCAACCCCACCCCGGTTAAGTTCGCCGCCAGCCTGCTCGGCAAGTGCGATCCGGACGTCCGGTTGCCCCTGGTGCCGCTGTCGATGAAGGCCAAGGCCCGGGTGGAAGAGGCTATGCGGGGAGCGGGGCTCCTGAATTAGGGCTTTTGGTCAACTTTTGACCAAACGGCCTTTCGTCCCTACATATAAGGCATGGCCAAAGAACTGATCTCCCACGGCGGCGTTGCGCAGAACCGCAAGGCGCGCCGCGATTATTCTATCGAGGACACCATCGACGCCGGCATCGTGCTGACCGGCAGCGAAGTAAAATCGCTGCGCCATGGCCGCTGCACGCTGACCGAAGCCTTTGCCCAGGTCTATGACGGCGAGATCTTCCTCGTGAACTGCCATATCCCGACTTACGAGGGCGCCAGCCATTTCCAGCATGATGAGAAGCGGAAACGCAAACTTTTGGTGAAGCGCAAGGAAGTCGACCAGATCATGGCCGCGATCGGCCGCAAGGGGATGACGGTCGTGCCGCTCAGCCTCTATTTCAACGACCGTGGTTTGGCGAAAGTGCAGCTCGGCCTCGCCAAGGGTAAGAACAGCATCGACCGCCGCGACGACATCAAGAAGCGGGAGTGGGAGCGCGAACAATCGCGCATCATGCGCGCGAAAGGCTAACAGCCATGAGCGATACCGACAGCGACACGGGCGACGGCCCGCAGGGCGTCAAAGAAAAACTGATCCGTACCAAGGAACAGTGGGCGAAGACCGGCCGAGGGCTTACCGGCGTCACTGCCCCGCCGCAGGATCGCCGGCCTCCCGGTCAGCGCGTCACCGAAGATTTTCCGGTCCTCGATCTCGGGATTCAACCCAATCTCAGTCAGGCGGAGTGGAGCCTCACGGTCGGCGGGCGTGTGACCAATACCATCAAATGGGATTGGACGGCGCTGACGGCACAGCCGCAAGTCACGCTCACGAACGACATTCATTGTGTCACGACCTGGTCGCGTTACGACAACGAATGGAAGGGTGTGGCTATGCGCACCCTTCTTGAGCAGGTAAAGCCGCTGCCCAGCGCGAAGTTCCTGATGCTCAAAAGCTTTGACGGCTATTCAACGAACGTGCCGCTGGCCGATGTCGACCGCGACGAGGTCCTGATCGCGCATACCTGGCAAGGCAAGCCTTTGGCCAAGGAGCATGGCGGCCCGGTACGCCTGGTCGTTCCGCATTTGTATTTTTGGAAAAGCGCCAAGTGGCTGCGCCACATCACTTTTATGGACCAAGATCAGCCTGGATATTGGGAAGCGCGCGGGTATCATATGCGCGGTGATCCGTGGAAGGAGCAACGTTATGGCTAAGACGATGCTGAAGACGATCCTGGCGGCTGCGTTTGCCGCTGCGATGATGGGAGGCCCGGCAATGGCGGAAACAGCTCACGACTTCGTCTTCGAAAAGCTCGAAGGCGGTAAGCTCGATATGTCGCAGTACAAGGGCAAAGCCGTGCTGGTCGTCAATACCGCCTCGTTCTGCGGCTACACGCCGCAATACGAAGGGCTCGAGAGTCTGTGGAAGTCCTACAAGGACAAGGGGCTCGTCGTGCTCGGCGTGCCGGCCAATAATTTTGGTTCGCAGGAGCCGGGCTCATCGGCCGAGATCAAAACCTTCTGCGAGGCCAATTACGCGGTCGATTTCCCAATGACCGAGAAGGTGGATGTCGTCGGCGGCGGCGCACACCCTTTCTACAAGTGGGCGAAAGCAACTCTCGGCGAAAGCAATACGCCGAAGTGGAACTTCCATAAGTACCTTGTGAACACCAAGGGTGAGCTGGTCGCCGCGTTCCCGAGTGCGGTGAAACCCGAAAGCGCGGAGATCAAAGCCGCGGTCGATAAGGCTCTCGCGAAGTGATTTTTAGCGGTACGCCGCGATGCGGGCGGCCGGCTTGAAGCCGAGCCGTTCGTACGCGGCGCGTCCTGCTTCCGGGGTCTGTAGGCTTGCTAGGCGCAGGCCTGCCTTCTTGGCATCCTTCAGCGCTGCGATCATCAATCCGGCCGTGTAGCCTTTACCGCGGAATGCTGCGGGCGAACCCATCGCGTAGAAGTTCAAAATGCCGTGGGCGCTGAACGCCTCGAGCACGGCCGCCGGCTCGTTGCCGACGTAGCCGATATACAAGCGCAGCGGCGACGCCGGCGCGATAATGGCTTCCTTGGTGTCCGTGTAGAATGTCTTGATGGTTTCATCACCGGCCGTCGCGGTGGTGAGGACGTCGGCGAATTGTTCGACCTGCGCGGCATTCGCCACACGCTTGACGTCGAGGCCGCTGGGAATCGTGCCGGGGATGTTCACGGTGTCGAGCGACATCGCCATCACCCACTCGTCGCCGGGGCTGGCAAGGCCGAAGCCCTTCAACGTCGGCTCCATTGCGCCGTGGCCGGAGAGGGGGCCGATGATCCATGTGAAGGGGATCTTTTTGCTCTGAAAATGCTTGATCGCCGCCTCGACACGATCGGCGCCAAAGCGCGGATGAAGCGAGCACTTGCCGATGGTGTTGAAGGTGGCGTTGGGGAGCCCGGAATCGACCAGCAAGAGATCCGAAGTTTCCTCGACCGTGGAATCCTTGCGCGCTTTCGGCAGGAAAGCCGCGCGATCCCACAGGTTAGCTTCGAACGCTTTTAAAATAGCCCCGCGATCCATGACGTACTCTTACCATTCCCATCCAAGGTGAGCGTCCGGGGTTAAATACACCTGGAGTTATTAAGCACACCCTAAGCCGTTCGATTAATTGCGTTTATGGCCTGGTTCAAGGCGCCATGGAACATGGCTTCGGTTAGGACGCCCGTGTTCACATTATAGCGGGAGCAGTGATAGGAATCCGTCATGGATAGTTTTTTATCGAAACTATGTACCACGCCATGGCCAAACGGATAAGCGGCCTTGCGCAGGCCCAAAGTTGACAGAACGGCGTCGTGCGCGATGCGTCCGAGCACCAAAATCGACGTCAAACGGGGCATCGAGGCGATTTCGGACACCAAAAACTGACGGCAGGTCTTCTGTTCGAGGGGGGTTGGCTTGTTTTCAGGCGGAACACAGCGCACCGCGTTGGTGATCCGCGTGTCGACAAGCCTCAGCCCGTCGTCAATGGACACGCCATAAACACCTTTGGCCCGTCCGAACTTGATAAGGCTCGGGTAGAGGAGCTCGCCCGCATAGTCGCCTGTGAACGGGCGGCCGGTGCGGTTTGCGCCGCGCAGGCCGGGCGCAAGCCCCACGACGAGCATGCGCGCGTCCAGCTCCCCGAAGGCTGGCACGGGATCATTGTGCCAGTCGGGGAAAGCGGCGCGGTTGGTTTGGCGGAATTCAGCCAGCCGTGGGCATAGCTGGCAGTCCTTAGGCGGGGTATCGAGCGGCATAGAGGGCTGTTAAGCCACCTGAACGGCCGGCGCAACCCTCGCGATACTTCCCTGGAGTTCAACAAGATCGACGAAGTTGTCGGCCTGGCGGCGCAGTTCGTCGGAGATCATGGCTGGCTGGGTCTTGATGCTGGAGACGACCGACACCCGGACACCGCGGCGCTGAACACTTTCCACCAGCCGGCGGAAATCTCCGTCCCCGGACAAGAGCACGACGTGATCGACCCGGTCCGCGATCTCGAGCATGTCGACCGCGACCTCGATGTCTATGTTGCTTTTGCTACGCCGGCGGCCGGCGTGATCGGTGAATTCCTTGGCCGGTTTGGTCACGACGGTGAAGCCGTTGTAGTCCAGCCAGTCAACCAATGGGCGTAGGGGCGAGTACTCCTGGTCCTCCATCAGCGCGGTGTAATAGAACGCGCGCAGCAGCCGGCCTTTGGCGGCGAACAAGGCGAGGAGACGGCGGTAATCGATGTCGAAGCCGAGCGCTTTTGCAGTGGCGTACAGGTTGGCGCCATCGACGAAAATGGCGAGGCGTTCTTCGGGATAAAAAATCACGAAAAATCTCCAAAATATAATATAAACAATAAGATAAAAGTCTAATTTAAGAAAACAGGTTAACTTTTGAAAGAAGCTTGCGTTGGTCAATCCAACAAGCCTATTCACCTTTCAGATGTAGAGGAAACGCTGCATCCCCCGGAATCTTCCGCGAAATATTTGGGTCGCTCTCATGATTTTCATCGGCGTCGGCGCCAACCTCCCGAGCGCGGCCGGGACGCCGCTCCAGACCTGCGAGGCGGCGCTCGTTCACCTAGGCCGTCTAGGCGTCGTGGTCGCCGAACGCTCGCCTTGGTACGAGACTGCACCAATCCCTGTGTCCGACCAGCCCTGGTTCGTGAACGGGGTGGCCCGGGTCGAGACGGCGTTGTCGCCTGCAGGGTTGTTGGCGGCCCTCCATTTGACCGAAGCCGCCTTCGGCCGCCTGAGGACGTCGCCCAACGCCGCGCGGACCCTCGATCTGGACCTTCTGGCTTATGGGGACGCCGTTCGGATGCATGCGGACCCGATTTTGCCCCACCCACGGCTCCAGGAACGCGCTTTTGTCCTTTTTCCGCTACGGGACCTAGCGCCGACCTGGCGTCATCCCGTCCTTGGGGAAACGGCGGAAAATCTCGCGGCGAGGCTTCCAGAACAGGGGATTAGGCGGGCGGCCGGCTAGGCGCCGGAAGGGGCGCAGGGTGGTAACCCCTTGAGCCGAGCGTCCACAGCGGGTACATAGGCCCGCTTTCCAAGGTACGCTCACATTCCTATATCAGGGAATGGAGGGGGACGGCGTTGACCCGTTCCTTATTTGCGCGCACCTTAAACAATCTTAAGCGAGGACGACGATGGCCCGCGTTACGGTCGAAGACTGCGTTGAGAAAGTGCCCAATCGGTTTGAATTGGTGATGGTCGCCGCGCAACGGTCGCGCGAGATCTCCGCCGGAGCCGAGCCGCGCCTCGAACGCGACAACGACAAGAACCCGGTCGTCGCGCTGCGCGAGATCGCCGACGAGAAGGTCAGTCCGGAAGAACTTCATAATTCGCTGGTCCAGAGCCTGCAGCGTCATGTGGAAGTGGATGAGCCGGAAGAAGACGGTTTCGACGCCATGGCCTCGAACCCGGAATTCGCCGGCATTGCCGGTCAGATGAGCGAGCAGATGGCGGCCGCGGCCGGCATGGGCGTCGAAGGCGAAGACGAAGAAGAAGAGGAAGCGCAGCCGAAGCAGACGGGCTCGCATCCGAAGGTGTCCTTCGAGGACGTCGGCGCCGAAATGGACGACAGCAAGGGGTAATGGACAGACGCGCGCACGCACAGATCTCAGTTCTCGCGAGCGCAGCGTCATACCCTCTGCCGCGCCGGTCTCTTAATTCGGCCCGAATTTCCCATAACGGTGCGTCATCATGATGCGCCAATTCGAACTTGTTGAACGCGTAAAGTCCTACGATCCGGAAGCGGACGAAGACTCGCTCAACCGCGCCTACGTTTACGCCATGAAGATGCATGGCACGCAGAAGCGCGCCTCGGGCGATCCGTACTTCTCTCATCCGATCGAAGTGGCCGGTATTTTGACCAGCTACAAGCTGGATACGGCCTCCATCGTCACCGCGCTGCTGCACGATATCGTCGAGGATACCAAGGCGACGCTCGAAGACGTGCGCGGCCTGTTTGGCGACGAAGTCGCGCGCTTGGTC
The DNA here is from genome assembly GCA_050246995.1 of Rhodospirillaceae bacterium. GTDB lineage: Bacteria > Pseudomonadota > Alphaproteobacteria > Rhodospirillales > Rhodospirillaceae > SHVO01. The sequence goes on from JBFWVA010000005.1 coordinate 19,287, forward strand.
GACGGCGTAACCAAGCTCGCGAAGATCCAGATCCAGAACATCGAAACCAAGCAGGCCGAGAACTTCCGCAAGTTCGTGCTCGCGATGTCGGAAGACATTCGTGTGCTGCTCGTGAAGCTCGCCGACCGTTTGCATAATATGCGCACGCTGCGGTTCATCTCGGATCCGGCGAAGCGTAAATCCATCGCCATGGAGACGATGGAAATCTACGCGCCGCTGGCCGAGCGCATCGGCATGCAGGAAATCAAGACCGAGCTGGAGGACCTGGCGTTCTCCGAGCTCCATCCGGAAGCGCGCGCCTCGATTATGACGCGCCTCAAGTTCCTTGAGCTCCACGGCGGCGATCTCGTCGTGAAGATCATGGACGAACTGGATCAGGTGATGCAGGAGGCGGGAGTCGAGGGTTACATCTCGGGCCGCGAAAAGACGCCTTATTCAATCTGGCGCAAGATGCAGATCAAGGACGTGAGCTTCGAGCAGCTCTCGGACATCATGGCCTTCCGCATCATGGTTGATAGCAACGCAGACTGCTACCGCGTGCTCGGCATCATCCACACGCACTATCCGACGGTGCCCGGACGCTTCAAGGATTACATCTCGACTCCCAAGCGCAACGGGTATCGTTCGATCCATACGTCGGTGATTGGTCCGGAACGTCACCGCATCGAGATTCAGATCCGTACCCACAAGATGCATGAGGTGGCGGAACTTGGCGTCGCCAGTCACTGGCGCTACAAGTCCGAGGATCTGTTCGGCTCGACGGCTAAGCCGGTCGAAGGCCGGCAGTATTCGTGGCTGCGCGAACTGCTCGATATCCTGGAACATGCTCAGTCGCCGCAAGAATTCCTCGAGCACACCAAGCTCGAGATGTTCCACGATCAGGTGTTCTGCTTCACCCCGAAAGGCGATCTGATTGCGTTGCCGCGCGGCGCGAGCCCGGTGGATTTCGCCTACGCCGTTCATACCGAAGTTGGAAACACCTGCGTGGGCGCCAAGGTGAATGGACGTATCGTTCCGTTACGTACCCGCCTGCAAAATGGCGATCAGGTCGAAGTCGTGAGGTCAACCGCGCAGAAGCCGTCCCCGGAGTGGGAAGGGTTCGTCGTCACCGGTAAAGCGCGCGCCCACATCCGGCGCCGCTTCCGCGCCGAGGCGCGGGCCGAGTACATCAAGCTCGGTCGTCATATTCTCGAGCAGAGCTTTAACAAGGAAGGCCTCAGTCTGACGGACAAAGGCTTGAATGGGACGCTTGAAAAGCTTGCCGTCGAGAGCATCGACGATCTTTACGCCAAGGTGGGCGAGGGCCGTCTGATGGGCCGTGAAGTTCTGGTCGCGGTGTATCCGGGTGCCCGTCTTGGTGCTGCGGAAGACAATATCGTCAATCTCTCGCAGGCCCGGATGAAACATGCCGCGGATGCCGGCGATGCGATTGTCATTCGGGGGCTGACCGCGGGCATGTCCGTGCATCTGGCCGAATGCTGCCATCCCTTGCCAGGTGATCGCATTGTCGGAATTTCCGGAGGCGGTCACGGTATCGATGTTCATGCGATCGATTGCGAACAGCTCGAGAAACTCGCCGATCAGCCCGAACGTTGGATCGATCTAGCTTGGGATCCGGACCGGGATAAAGAACTCCACATCGGGCGAATCAATCTTGTGGTCGCGAATGAAGCCGGAAGCCTGGGCGCGCTGTCGACTGTCATCGCGCGTAATTTCGGAAATATCTCGAACCTCAAGATTGCGAAGCGGTCGAAAGACTTCTTCGAGATGACGCTGGACATCGAGGTGAGGGGCGTGAAGCATCTGACGAATATCATCGCCGCTTTGCGCGCGACGCCGGCCATCAATTCGGTTGAGCGCGCGCGCGGTTAAAAAAACCTTCCCCCTGGACCTTCCTTCATGTTCCGCCGCCGTCAAAAGCTGAGCCTGCGCGCGAAGGTCGGTGGTTTTTTCTGGCCGCGCATCGGTTGGAAACGGGCTGCGCTTTACTACTGGTACCGCTTGCATCGCATGGAAGGAACCTCGCGCAGCATCGCGTCCGGGCTAGCTTTTGGCGTTGCCGCCGCAATGACGCCATTCTATGGCCTCCATACCGTTGTCGCGCTCGCGATTGCGTGGATCTTCGGCGCCAATCTGGTTGGCGCGGCGGTCGGCACTTTCGCAAATAATCCTTGGACCGCGCCCCCGATCTGGTTTGGGACCTATTATGTAGGAGCTTGGATGCTCGGTGGGGCTTCCTCGTCAAATCCCGATTTCATCAATATGTTTAAGCACCTTACCGAGGCGACGATAAATCTGGATATGCAATTGTTTGCCGAAAGCATTTGGCCGGTCCTGAAGCCGATGGCGGCGGGTAGCGTCCCGCTCGCGCTCATCGTGGGATTCACGACCTACCTCATCCTCGAGCCCTTGATCCGCACAATGCACCTCGAACGGGCGCTGCGTTTCAAGAAGTCGCCGCACCATCCCAAAGGACAGCCATGATCTCACGTGCGCACGATCGTCTTCGCCTGGGCGTGAACGTCGATCACGTGGCGACCGTGCGCAACGCGCGCGGTGGCGCCCATCCCGACCCGGTCCGTGCCGCGCTGCTCGCGGTGGAAGCCGGCGCCGACGGAATCACCGCGCATCTGCGCGAGGATCGCCGCCATATTTCCGACAGCGACATCGAAGCGTTGATGTGCGATCTCACCGTGCCCTTGAACCTCGAAATGGCGGCTACCGAGGAGATGCTTGCGATCGCGCTCCGGCATAAGCCGCACGCTGTATGCCTCGTGCCGGAAAAGCGTCAGGAGCGCACGACGGAAGGCGGACTGGATGCCGCGGGTGGGCTCAATCATCTCGCGCCTTTTGTGCGCAAGCTGTCGGACGTTGGAATTCGCGTTTCGCTGTTCGTTGAGGCCGATCCACGTCAGCTGGACGCGGCCCGATCCATGGGCGCCCCAGTCGTCGAATTGCACACAGGCTCATATTGCGAAGCCGAGGATGCCACGCGCGGCACTTTGCTGAAACGCATCCAGGATGCGGCGGCCCATGCCTACAAGATCGGGTTGGAGTGTCATGCGGGACACGGACTAAGCTTCGATACGGTGGGGCCGGTCGCGGCGATCCCGACCATCGCGGAACTCAATATAGGTCACTTCCTGGTGGGCGAGGCCATCTTCACGGGGTTCGCGGCCTCAATCCGGCGCATGCGTGAAGCCATGGACGCGGGCCGTGCAAAATGATCATCGGTATCGGTAACGATCTGATCGACATCCGCCGCATCGAGAAAACCCTCGCGCGGTTTGGCGACAGGTTCGTCAATCGGATCTACACCGAAGTCGAAAAGCGTAAAGCCGAACGGCGTAAGGGAGCGGGCGGGGCTTACGCCGCCACGCTCGCCAAGCGATACGCGGCCAAGGAGGCGGCTTCCAAGGCCCTCGGGACCGGCTTCCGAGCGGGGGTGTTCTGGCGCGATCTCGGTGTTGTGAATGAACCCTCTGGCAAGCCGACGATTGTCATGACGGGCGGGGCCGCGCAGCGCCTTCAGTTCCTGATCCCGGCTGGCATGCGCCCGCATATCGCACTCACGATTACGGATGAATACCCCATCGCCGAGGCTTTGGTGATCATTTCGGCTGTTCCGGACGTTAAGTAATTTAATTTAGAGGCATATTTGGCTGAGGCCAGACGTGACCCATTCCCTTGACTTTGGGGGCTCCCGCTGGCTTCATCCGGCCCTTCTGCGCCCCGGTCACGGCTGGGGGCGACGTTCCAACATTTATGACTAGATCCGGTATCAGCAGTATGAGCGCGAAAAAGCAGGAAGGTCTTGGCGAGACCTTGCTCACGGTTGTGTATGCGGTGCTGATCGCTTTGGTGATCCGGACCTTTGCCTTCGAGCCCTTCAACATTCCTTCCGGCTCCATGATCCCGACGCTCCTGGTGGGCGATTACCTGTTCGTGTCGAAGTACTCCTACGGCTACAGCAAGCATTCCTTTCCCATGAGCGCGGCGCCGTTCTCCGGCCGCATCCTGGAATCCGCGCCGCAGCGCGGCGACGTGGTGGTGTTCAAGACGCCGGCCGACGACAAAACCGACTTCATCAAGCGTGTGATTGGACTTCCAGGCGATACCGTCCGCATGCAAGACGGGCGCCTTTTCATCAACGGCCAGCTTGTCGAGCGTCAGCGCGTGGATGAATACACTTATCGTGACACCTACGGCAGCTTGGTGCGGTTCACGCTCTATACGGAGACTCTTCCCGGCGGCAAACAACACCCCATCCTGGAAGACGGCGACCACGGCCACTACGACAACACGCCGGAGTATAAGGTGCCTGAAGGCCACTTCTTCATGATGGGTGACAACCGCGACAACTCGCTCGACAGCCGCGCTGACGTGGGCTTCGTGCCTTCCGAGAATCTCGTGGGCCGCGCAGAATTCATCTTCTTCTCGACCGATGGCAGCGCGCGCCTTTGGGAAATCTGGCGCTGGCCGTTCGCCATGCGCTTCGAGCGCTTCTTCAACGGCATCCACTAGGGCCGTGAACGCCCGCCACCACCCCTTGGAGGAGGTCCTGGGACATCGGTTCCAGGACCCTAGCCTGCTTTCGCTCGCGCTGACTCACCGCGGCGCGCTGGGATCTGGCCGAAGCAAGTCCAACACCATCGGCAATGAACGTTTGGAATTCCTGGGCGACCGCGTGCTTGGGCTCGTGATCGCTGAGGTGTTGCTGCAGAAGTTCCCCGATGAAAACGAAGGCGCGTTAGCGGCCAGGCTCGCGGCGTTGGTCAGCGCCGTCGAACTGACGCGCGTGGCGGAGGCGATCAGCCTATCCGGCTATCTGAAAATCGCGCCGACACAAAAGCTTGATCCGGCCGCGACGGCGGTTCTCGCCGACGCATGCGAGGCCATCATTGGCGCGCTGTATTTGGACGGGGGGCTCGACAAGGCCGCCGCGTTCATCAACAAACACTGGGCGCCCGCGATGGATATCACGGCGGGGCCGCCGAAGGATCCTAAGATGGCGTTGCAGGAATGGGCGCAGGGCCGCGGTCTGCCGCTTCCGGCGTATAAGGACGTGGAAGCTTCGGGCCCGGCGCACGCGCCGTCGTTTACCATGAGCGTGACCGTGGAAGGTTATCCGGAAGCCATCGGCAAGGGGCGCACGAAGCGCCTTGCCACACAGGCGGCCGCGACCACCTTGCTCGCGCAGTTGATCGAGAAGAAGGCATGACCGAAGACACACAAGGCGAACTTGAAACGACACGCTGCGGGTTCGTCGCCGTGGTGGGGGCGCCCAACGCCGGAAAATCGACGCTGGTGAACGCCTTGGTCGGCGCGAAGGTCAGCATCGTTTCGCCGCGCGTCCAAACGACGCGCACGCTTGTACGCGGGATCGCGATGTTTGGCCCGTCTCAGGTTGTGTTCGTCGACACGCCTGGCATTTTCCAACCGAAGAAGCGTCTCGAACGCGCGATGGTGGCGGCGGCCTGGGCCGGCGCCGCCGATGCGGAGATCGTGCTTCTGGTCGTGGATGCCGTGAAAGCGAGCAAACCGGGCGGCGAGGAAGATACCGAACGCATCGTCGCCGACCTTAAGGCCTCCAACCGCAAAGCTCTGCTGGCGCTCAACAAAGTCGACCTCGCAGACAAGGGTAAGCTGTTGGAATTGGCGCAGCGCCTGAACGCGAGCGGCGTTTTCACCGAGATATTCATGGTCTCGGCCCTGACCGGTGACGGTCTTGAACGGATTCGTGAAGCGCTCGCCGGCATGGTGCCGGCCGGCCCCTGGTTGTTCCCCGAGGACGAAGTGACGGACATGCCGTCGCGCCTCCTGGCCGCGGAAGTCACGCGCGAGAAGCTATTCCTGAACCTTAAGCAGGAATTGCCTTACTCCTGCGCGGTGGAAACCGAACGCTGGGAGGAAAAGCAGGACGGAAGCTTGAGGGTCGAGCAGGTGATCTACGTCACCCGCGAGAGCCACCGGCCGATTGTCCTTGGCAACGGCGGTCAGCGCATCAAGACCATCGGCGCGTCGGCGCGCCGCGAGCTTGAGGAGATGTTCGACCGTAGGGTTCATCTGTTCCTGCACGTGAAAGTGAACGAGCGGTGGAACGAAGATCGCTCGCTGTACGCGGCGTGGGGGCTCGACTTCAACGCTTAAGTCCGCTTTGATGCGGACAGGGGAGCAGTCGTCGAGCGGGGAGCCGAGAGTGGCTGTTTTTGGGGTGTTGTCGTTTGTCGTGGGGGTCATCGCCCTCGCGGTTCTTGTGATCCGGCGCGGGCAAAATATGCCGCAACGCGGCCTTGATCACCTTCTGGTCTTTCTCGGCACGGCCGGCGCCATCGTTGGCCTTGGCGTTATCTTCATGCGGTTCACCTAACCTCGCTGGCGCGCCGTAGGCCGCGCCTCTAAAATCCTCGTATGGCCATCAGTTGGGAAGATCACGGCATTGTTCTCGCGGTTCGCCGCCTGGGCGAGCACGATGCGATTGTGAGTCTTTTGACTGAAGCCCAGGGACGCCATGCCGGTGTCGTAAAGGGCGGCAGCGGCAAGACCGCGCGGGCGCTTCTGCAGCCCGGCAACGTGGTCAAGGCTGCCTGGCGCGGACGCCTGGATGCCCATATCGGGACCTATTCACTGGAGCCCGTACATAACTTCGCCGCCGGCGCTTTGTCGTCGCCGTCTTCGCTGGCCGGACTTAGCGCGCTCTGCGCCATGGTCGAGACGGCCTTGCCCGAACGGGAGCCGCACGGTGCCGTCTATCGCCACACGCTAAGTCTGCTGGAACATCTCGGCGCGCCTGGATGGGGGGCGGAGTACGTCTTGTGGGAAATGGAGTTGCTGCGCGACATGGGTTACGGGCTCGATCTACGCAGCTGCGCGGCGACCGGGGCCAAGGAGGATCTCGTTTATGTTTCCCCGCGGAGCGGCCGAGCGGTCTCACGCGATGCGGGCGCCCCCTATGTGGATAAACTTTTTGCTCTGCCCGCGTTCCTGAGAAGCGAACAAGAGGACGTCGGCGACGCGGAGATCGTCCAGGGTCTGGCGCTGACCGGCCATTTCTTCGAAGTGCATGTTTTTGGCCCGCATCGCCAGAAAATGCCGGCTTCGCGCGTGCGGTTCGCCGAGAGGTTCAAAATCTGAACGCTGATGTGGCTTTTTTGATCTGGATCGCTATTCTCTCGCCCGCATGGCAAAAAAACCGACCTCATCCGCACCCATTATTGAAGATATACGGCCGACCCCTTTGGCCGAGGCCTTGGGCGAACGCTATCTCGCGTACGCCCTGTCGACGATCGTCTCCCGTTCGCTGCCCGATGTGCGCGACGGCCTGAAGCCGGTCCACCGCCGTATCCTTTACGCTATGCGTGTGTTGCGCCTCGATCCCGCCGGCGGCTTCAAAAAATGCGCTCGTGTCGTTGGGGATGTGATCGGTAAGTATCACCCGCACGGCGATGTCGCGGTGTACGAAGCGCTGGTGCGCCTCGCTCAGGAATTCGCGGTCCGTTATCCGCTGGTTGAGGGGCAAGGGAATTTCGGCAACGTCGACGGCGATAACGCCGCGGCCATGCGATACACCGAAGCCAAATTGACGCCTTATGCCCAGGCCCTCATGGAAGGGCTGGACGAAGACGCGGTCGACCTTCGTCCGACCTATGACGGGGAGGAGAGCGAGCCGGTCGTCATGCCTGCGGCGGTGCCGAACCTTCTCGCGAATGGATCGTCGGGGATCGCGGTGGGCATGGCCACCAATATTCCGCCCCATAACCTCGGCGAGATCTGCGACGCACTTTTGCATCTGATCAAGACGCCGAAAGCGCAGATTGCGACGCTCGTCGATTTTATGCCCGGTCCCGATTTTCCGACCGGCGGCATCCTGACGGAAAACCGCGAGACCATCGTCGAAGCTTATCGGACCGGCCGCGGATCGATGCGCGTGCGCGCCCGCTGGCAAGAAGAAAAACTCGATCGCGGTCAGTACCAGATTGTGATCACCGAGATTCCGTATCAAGTGCAGAAGGCGAAGCTGATCGAGCGCGTGGCTGCGCTGATGGAAGAAAAGAAACTTCCGTTCCTGGCCGACATCCGCGACGAGTCTACCGAAGAAGTACGTATCGTGCTGGAGCCGAAATCGCGCACGGTGGAGGCCGAGCAGCTCATGGAGCAGCTCTTCCGGCAGACGGACCTCGAAATCCGTTTCGGCCTCAACATGAATGTGCTCGGCGCCGACAATATTCCGCGGGTCATGGATCTGCGCGAAGTCCTGCAATCGTATCTCGATCATCGGCAGGTCGTGTTGGTCAGGCGCTCCAAATACCGGTTGGCCGAGATCGAACATCGCCTCGAGATCCTCGAAGGCTATCTCATCGCCTATCTGAACCTCGACGCGGTAATCAAGATCATCCGTACGGAAGACGAGCCGAAGCCCGTGCTGATGAAGCGCTTCAAGCTCACCGACACGCAAGCCGAGGCGATCCTCAACATGCGCCTGCGTTCGCTGCGCAAGCTTGAGGAAATGGAAATCAAGTCCGAGCACAAGTCCTTGTCCGACGAGCGCAAGGAGATCAACGCGCTGCTGAAAGATGAAGATAAGCAGTGGCAGACGATCGCTTGGCAGATCAAGGAAACCAAGAAGCAGTTTGGACAGGCCACGCCGCTGGGTAAACGCCGCACTACATTGGGCGACGCGCCGAGCGCCGTGATCGTGCCGATCGAAGCGCTGGTCGAGAAAGAGCCCATCACGGTGGTGCTGTCGGCCAAGGGCTGGGTCCGGGCTATGAAGGGTCACAAAGACGACGTTCTGTCGGGCGGCGCCGATTTGAAATTCAAGGAAGGCGATGCCTTCCACGCCGCGGTGAAGGCTCAATCGACAGACAAAATACTTTTCTTCGGGTCCGATGGCCGGTTCTACACGGTCGCCGCCGACCGTTTGCCCTTGGGCCGCGGTTTCGGCGAACCGATCCGTCTGCTCGTCGATCTGCCGAATGACGCCGAGCTGCTGGCAATGCGGGTCTATAGCCGCGAGGAAAAATTCTTGGTTGTGTCTTCCGAGGGGCGCGGCTTCATTGTGCCGGCCGAGCAGGTTTTCGCGCAGACGAAAAATGGCAAGCAGTGCCTCAACCTTGCCGAGGGCGAGAAGGGGCGTGTGTGCGCCGTGCTGCCGGGAACGACGGGCAATGGCGGCGATTTACTCGGTAAGCCCGGAGACTCCGTCGCGATCATCGGCGAGAACCGCAAGCTTCTGATCTTCCCGCTCAGCGAAGTTCCGGAGATGGCGCGTGGGCGGGGTGTAATCCTGCAGAAGTACAAGGACGGCGGTTGCGCCGACGCGAAGGTCTTTAATTACAAGGAAGGCCTCTCGTGGAAATCCGGTGATCGCGAGCGTGTCGAGACAGACCTTAAGGATTGGCGCGGGGAACGCGCTCAGGCCGGGCGTCTGCCGCCGAAAGGCTTCTCGCGCGACGATCGTCCATTCAGTGGTTGAGGCTTTAAGTCAGGGTTCTCGCGTTTGACGGGAGCGGCCCAAAGGTTCCCGGGATTTTTGCGCGCCGGGCGGGTAGCGTCTCTGTAACTCTTTTCAGATTTGTGCGTTGAACACGGTATGAGGCACCGCCTCGGCGGCGCCTACCAAACGCGTACAATGGAGTGAAAGGGACAGCGCGCTTCTTTGTTTGTCAGAGAGCCGGTTGTTCGTCCACATGGACGCGGCACAATTGGCAAACGATGCGCGGACCGTCCTTCAAGCCGGCGTCGATGCTCAAAAATCCAGCAGAGAGCTCATCCAGCATCCGGGCGGCGCCGGTATCGCCGTCTACCCAAATAGCAGAGCCCCGCCGCGCGCAACCGGGACACGTCAACTTTATCGTACGACGAACTGGGCACATGATTCCTCGCGCGCGCTACGTACGCTTTTGGCGGGCCGGCCACGCCGCCTCGGTGGCACCTCTTACTCAAGGCATAGATGGTCTTAGCATTGCCTCACTGCCGCAAACCTTAACCTACGACAATGTTCGACATTCGCCCTTGGGCTAGCTTTTGGGCGGGGCGTAGGGGAATTCACCAGACGACGCGTGGCGCTATTGGCGCGGCGGCGTGTCCTATTCCCTTTGATTGTTGGTAGGCACGTTATGTCGAATGCATTTGTCCGTAAGATTGAGAGCGTCGAGCGGCTTTCAAAAATCGAACGGCAAGCGATCATCGAGACGACGAAGAACGTTCAGAAAGTGGGCGCTCGCCGTCCTATTCTGGGCGAGGGGCAACGCAGTCCCGGCGCGCATATCATCCTTTCCGGCCTCGCGTGCCGCTACAGGATCCTTGAAGACGGTGGCCGTCAGATCACGGATTTTCTGGTTCCCGGCGATCTTTGCGAATGCGAGCATATGGTTGGCGTCGACAGCGGATATAGCATCGCGGCCTTGTCTCCGTGCAGCTACACGCACATCGATCATCCCTCGCTGGGTGCGTTGTTGGAGAAATATCCGCGCATCGCGCGCGCGCTATGGTCGCTCACGCTCATCAACGAAGGTGTTCTGCGTGAGTGGCTTGCCAATGTCGGCCGCCGGGCGGCGGTGCGTCGCGTAGCCTATCTGATGTCAGAATTATGCTTTCGCCTGCAGAACGCAGAAGCGCCCCGTCCGAGCAGTTGCGCGCTGCCGCTGACACAAATCGACCTCGCCGACGCGACCGCCCTTTCGCCGGTGCATATCAATCGCGTTCTCGGCCGCTTGCGCGAAAAGCGGCTGGTGAGCTTGCAGCGCCGCTCGATCATCGTGAAGGATACGGAAGGCCTCATGGCCTTCGCCGAGTTTTCCGGCAACTATATTCAGCGCGCGCACGGCGGCTAGTCCGCGCTCCACAACCCTACCTCGTCAAAAGACCCGCGAGCGCGTATTGGCTTCGCGGGTATTTTTACACTCGCCTTTTTTTCGCCGCACGTAAGACGCGTTAGGCTTTTGAAATAGCTGGATTCACGAGCGGTGGCATGGCCATTGCACTTCTTATCGGCACTCGCTCAGAGAAAACACGGCCGGGAACGCGGTCATAACAATTGAGGGAGAGTCGATGTTGATGTTTAGGAAGATTCTGTCCGCTACAACCCTTGCTTTGCTTTGTGGTCTGACGACCGCTCCGGCGAAAGCGGCGCCGATTCTTGGAAGCCACGTCCAGGACACGCTGTTCATGTCAACGATCGCGCTGAACAGTGAAGGTTGGGCCTACCTCGGTGACAGCACAGGGCTGCCCAGCCCCTTTGCGGTGGGCGGCCGACTGACCCTACTGTCGCGCTCGTCCTCGTATCTAAATTCGTTCGGGACGTCGGACATGGCCCATCAAAATCGTACCGAAATTTTCGGTGCGTCGGCCGGAAACGGGAGCATTTATGAGCTCGCGGCAAGCCCCGTTGATCGCCTGTTCTACTTCAACGCCAACGGCACGGATCTTTTGCTCGCGTCGGACGACAACCGTCAGTACACGGACGGTTTCTCGAGCGGCGGAACGCCGGGCCGTTTTCAGGGCGGCATGGATATTTTCTACCATGCGAATTCCCACACCTGGGCGTTCTTCTTTGATGACGCCGGTGGCGGTATTCCGATCCTTGGTGACGACAACGACTACGACGATTTGGTCGTGACATTCCGCCGCGACATCGTTCCCGAACCCGGTGCCCTCAGTCTGCTCGGTCTCGCGCTCCTCGGTTTCGGCGGCCTGATGCGCCGCAAGAAGACCTAATCTTCGCAACACGCAAAAACAAAAACGGCGGTGTTTTCACCGCCGTTTTTTTTGTGGGCCGTGCGACGTGGGTTACGTCGGCGGATTTAGCCGCCGCCATCCGTTTGGCCCAAGACACTCAAGCGGCTGGAAACGCGCCTTGTAAGCCATCTTCGCGCTGTTGACGATCCAATAGCCGAGGTAGGCGTACGGCAAGCCCAGCTTGCGCGCCTGTTCGATCATCCAAAGCACGACATAGTTTCCGAGACCGTCGCGTGCGCCGCTCGCTTCGAAGAAGCTGTAGACCGCCGAGAGGCCATCTGTCGTTCGGTCCGTGAGACACACCGCTATGAGGACGCCGGTGCGATCGCGGAACTCCACCATGAATGTATCGATCGGGCTGTCCTCGATCATCGCGCTGTATTCGTAGAAGCCCATCAATGCCATATCGCTGCCGGCGTGGCGGGATTGCTGGTAGCGGGCGAAGAGTTCGTATTGCTCGGTTGTCGCGCGGGCCGGAACGCGTGTAGCGAGGAGGTCCGCGTTTTCGCGCCACAGGCGGGCGAGGGATCGCTTGCGGCTGAACTCTTCCACAACCACCCGCACCGGTACGCAGGCCTTGCAGCCTGGACAGGCTGGCGCATAGGCAATGGAATGACTGCGGCGGAAGCCGGAACGGGCCAAGGCTTCGTGAAGGGGCTCCGCGCCGGGGCCGGAAAGCTCCGTGACCAGCTTGCGTTCCAGCCGGTCAGGCAAGTAGGGGCACGGCAAGGGCGCCGTGGTGAAAAAGAACTGCGGCCGTTTAAGAGGTGTATGGTCCATGACCCGCGCTACCGACGGCCTAGTTTGGAGGGCCGTGTCATTTCTGGCAAGCGCGGTAACGCCCGGGAAAACAAGGGTGTTCCGGGTTCCACGATTTTGTTAGGGCGTCGGCGCGGCGAGCGTCTCGCCCGCGGCGCCATTAATCGGCGCGGACTGTGTGGCTTTCTCAAGGAAATTCGGGAGGCGATCGAAGGTATCGGCCTTCACGTCCTCGGCCCGGAGCAGCACGATGGAGACGCGCCGGTTGCGCGGGGAGCGGAGTTGCGCCCTGTCCAACGGTTCACGGTCCGCCACGCCGACGACTTTGCCAATCTGACGATCATCGATACCGCCCTCGAGGAGCACGCGGCGGGTGGCCAGCGCGCGATCCGAGGACAGCTCCCAGTTAGTGTAGCCGGACGGATCGACCGCCGTCGAAGGATCGGTGTGGCCGGTGATGCTCACCTTGTTGGGCATCTTGCGGATCACTTGCGCGACCTGTTTCAGCAAGTCCTTGCTGCGCTGATACATGGTGGCGCTGCCAGGCTCAAACATATCGATCTTGTCCTGATCCATAAGTTGGATCCGCACGCCTTCGGGCGTGTTGTCGACCATCAAGCTGGCGGCGAGGGGCGCGAGGTCGGGGACGCCGCTAATCTGTTGCTTAAGCTGGTTTTGAACCTGCTCGAATTCTTTCTGTTCTTTGGCTTCCTGCGCGGCGCGAATGGCTTCTTCGTCGACCCGCGCACTTTCTGCGGGATCCGTTAGGTCGGAGCCGCCTGAGCCGATCGAGGGCGGCGGGAGCACAACGGCGGCGGTGGAACCGGTCTGGCTTTGCGAGGCGCCTTCGCCGATGGCCTGACCGCCGAGCATGCCGCCGGCGCCGCTTTCACGGGTCGAGGCTGCGATCGGGGTGAAGTAGTCGGCCACGCCGTTGAGTTGCTGCTCGGTCACGGCATTGAGGAGCCAGAGCAGAAGGAAGAAGGCCATCATCGCCGTCACGAAGTCGGCGTACGCCACTTTCCACGCGCCACCATGATGGCCGTGTCCACCCTTCTTGATCCGCTTGATGATGATCGGAGCGCCGTCTTTACCGCCGGCGCCGCCGCCAAAATCTGGCCGTTCAGCCATACCCCAAACCCGCTAAAACCTGACCCGCTTAAAACCTGATAAGCGACAGGCTATTTCACGCCCCAAACCTTAACGGACAATTTAGATGGTCCGGGCGTGGCCCACAAGGCGGCCTGGCCCGGGAAAATGGGGCGTTTTACGGACTGGGCTGGAGGGTTAGGCGGCGCGCGGCGGACGCCTCTGCGGGGGCGGTGAAATACCGTCCTTCGGCCCACGGCGTCAAAAGCGAGCCGTAGTCCCTAGACAAAAGGTGCCCCGACTGTCCGCCGGCCAGCGCGAACCGCGACTGCGCCAAATCGTTCAGGTCGTAAATCGCCCGCAAACTCGCGCCGTGGAAGTGACGGAACGGACGGGCGGAGGCGGATGAGGCGAAGGTGCCCCGGTTCACGGTAAAGCCGTCGCCGCCGGTCGAGATTCGCAGGAGACCGAGCTCTTTGATGACTGGGAAGTTCTCGAACAGAAGGTGGCCGAAAGTCGCCTGATGGAAATCTCCCCACCGCAGCTCAGTGGGCGTTCCTTTTGTCGCCAACCACGCGACCGTCTGCGACCACGCGGTTGAGACCTGCGCTTCGCAGGTTTCGGTTTCCGTCGTGCTGAGATCGTCGCACCAGCTTTGATCCGTCGTGAGGATCATCCGTAGAAGCTCGGGCCTGACGCCGCCGAAGTCGCGCATCATCTCGCCAAGATCGTCGGCGAGGACCTGGGTCTTCAAGCGCTCGATCCAAACAGCGAACATGAGGGGCTCAAGGCGGCCGGCATCCGTCTTGCCGTCCCAGGATTTCAAACGCTCCAGCAGGTCGCGCTCCTGCGGCGTCTTCGCGCTCGCCCGCGCCGTCATCAACGGCAGCATCTCGCGCGCCATGACTGAAACGATGTCGCGTTGAAGGTCCGCGGTTGCGTCCGTCGTGACCACTTTCTCCGTCGAGAGTACATCGGCGATGCGCATGGCGCGGTAAGAATCCGGCCACTGCGCGGCGAGGAGGTGGGTATAGGCGTCGCCCACCATCTTGTTGTTGGCGTTGATGATGACCTCGGCGTCGGTCCCCGAGACATGCGGAAGCTCGTCGAACGGGATCCATCCCGTCCAATCGTGCGAGCCGTCCCAGCCGGGGACGGGCACGAGGCCGTTGCCGGCTTTGCGCATGGGGACGCGGCCCGGCGCCACATAGCCCATCGCCCCCGTGCGGTCGGCGAACATCATGTTCTGATGCGGCGCGTGGAACAAGCGCACGGCTTCAATAAAGGCGGGTACGTCCTTGGCGTGATTCATCCCGTAGACGCCGTCCGCCGAGCGGTCCTCCGGCGCGAACAATGCCGCGGACAATGACAACGCATAAGGCTCGGGGATGAGATCGTTCATGCCCGCGGGACGGCGCAGGATATCCGTCACGATAGGCCCATGGCGGCTTTCGCGCACTGTCAGCGTGACAGGTTCGCCAAAACGCACGTTGATTGTCTCGGTCCGTTCCGAGAATTCGCGCCGGCCATCGGGTGTTTCATAAGAACGCCCATCCGGCGTCAGCTTCTCGATGAAGAGGTCGCTGGTGTCGCTATGCGTGGTGGTGATGCCCCAGGCGACGTCTGCATTGTGGCCCAACATATGCAGAGGAACGCCGGGCACGGTCGCGCCGAAGATCTCGAGCCCGGGCGCTTTAAGGCCCGCGAAGTACCAAACGCTCGGCGATTGAAAGCCGAGGTGAGGATCGTTGGCGATGATTGGGCTGCCGCTCTGTGTGCGCGCGCCTGAAACAGCCCAGATATTCGAGGCGTCGGTCGGATGGATGACCGCTGTCATCGCGGCATGCAGCGCACGCGTCGGCAGATCGCGCAGCACCGGCGCGAGGCGCGCCATCGTCACCGGATCTTCCGGGCGCGCACCCGGGGAAAGGGCCGGGGCTTTCTCCGGGCCAAGCTTGGCGACCAATGCGGCATTGATCAGCTCGTCATCCCAATTGCCCGAGAGCGAGAGGCCCATCAGTTTTTGCCAGACGAGGGAGTCAGCCGGTTTCCATGGCTCCGGCTTGAAGAACAGAACATTGTACTCAAGCGGGAGAGGGTGACCTTCGCCGAGCCACGCATTCACGCCGGCGGTGTAGCGCTCGAACGCCGCCCGGGTTTCCGGCGACAGGCTTCTGAGGTCTTCCTCCGCGCGGCGATAGACACCAAGCGTGCGCATCATCTTGTCCGGCGACAGCCCGGCCGCGCCGATCAGTTCGGACAAACGTCCCTGTCCTTGGCGGCGCATAAGCTCCATTTGAAACAGGCGGTCCTGGGCATGCACATAGCCCAGCGCGAAATAGGCGTCGGCTTCGGAGGCCGCGGTGATCATCGGAATGCCGCTCGCATCACGCACGATCGTCACTGGCGCGGACACGCCCTTGGCGAAGACGAAGCCATCGTGGGAGGGGAGCGCTCTGTAAGCCGACAACCACAGCCAGCCGAGCAACAGGACGACGGCGAGGGCGATGAAGCCCGTTACATACATGACACCGCGGGCAAGCTTTCTAAGCAATCGTCACCTGTTGGATATGGTAGAGTAGGCAGAGTGATGAGAGGCGCGAGCGACTTCAAGTGACCATGTCGGACCCACCCTACGATCCGGATCTGCCCCAGGTCCTATTCGAGATTGTTGCTATCGGGAATTCAGTGAAAGTGTCGGCCATCGACCCGATCACCAACACCGAAGTGTCCGTCGTCGGGTCGGTGGCGACCAGCGCGTACAGCCTCAAAATGAACGCGCTGCGCAAGCTGAAGGCGAGGCTGCGCAAGGACGGACCGCCGAGCCCCGCTAACCCATTGAAAGGACAGCTCATATAACATCTTGTGTGTGATTGGCAGCATTCACCCAGATGTGGTATCGGTCCTCTGGCGCGGGTCACTTCCAGGCCTGCCGATAAACCCCCAGGGAGGCCGATATGAGCAAGACGCTGATTGCCGCCGCATTCGCCGCTGCCACTCTGCTTTCGGGCGCCGCCGGCGCCCAAGACGCCAGCAAGATGAGCTTCTTCATTACCAGCGCCGGCCCCGGGAAGGGCGCGGAACTTGGCGGCCTTGAAGGCGCCGACCGTCATTGCGCGGCCCTGGCCGCGAAGGCCGGTAGCAAGAAGGAATGGCGCGCCTATCTCAGCGGCATGGCCGCGGACGGCAAAAGCCCGGTGAACGCGCGTGACCGTATCGGCAAAGGCCCGTGGATGAATGCCAAGGGGGTCGTGGTCGCGACCAGCGTCGATGACCTGCACAGCGCGAACAACAAGCTCTCCAAGGAAAACTCGCTCACCGAAAAGGGCGCGGTCGTGAACGGCCGCGGCGACACCCCGAACACCCACGACATCCTCACCGGTAGCTCCGCCGATGGCCGCGCCTTTGCGGACGCCGCGGATCACACCTGCAAAAACTGGACGAGCAGCGCCGCCGACGGCAGCGCTAATCTCGGTCACCACGACCGCCAGGGCGGCGGCAACGACGGCACCTCATGGAATGCCGCGCATCCGTCCAAGGGCTGCGGCCAGGAAAACCTCGTCGCCACCGGCGGCGCGGGCTTGTTCTACTGTTTTGCGACTAACTAGGAGTTCGATTTGTCCGACGCACGCATTGCTCAACCCGGCGACACGATTGTCATTGCCAGCGACCACGCCGGTGTGGAGTTGAAGTCCCTGATGACCGAAGACTTGAAACGCATGGGCTTCAGCGTGAAGGACCTCGGCACGAATTCGCCGGACTCCGTCGACTATCCGGACTTCGGACACGCGGTCGGCAAGGCCGTGGAGACCAAGGAAGCCAAGGCCGGAGTCGTGATCTGCGGCACCGGCATCGGCATCTCCATCGCCGTGAACCGCCATCCGGGCGTGCGGGCGGCGCTGGTGCACGACGAAATGACCGCGCGCATGGCGCGCGAGCACAACGACGCGAACGTCATGGCCATCGGCGCGCGGATCGTGCCGGCGGATCAAGCGCGTACGCTTCTCAAGACCTTTTTCGAAACCCCGTTTGAAGGCGGCCGACATGCCCGCCGCGTGGAGAAGCTGGGCTAATCCAGCCTCACGTCAACATCTGTAAGGACCGATATGTCGACTCCCTTCTTCTCGCAAAGTCTCGCTGAAGCCGATCCCGATGTAATGAAGTCGCTGACCCTCGAACTCGAGCGCCAGCAGACTCAGATCGAACTGATCGCTTCTGAAAACATCGTCAGCCGCGCCGTTCTCGAAGCGGTCGGCAGCGTGCTTACCAACAAGTACGCCGAAGGTTATCCGGGCAAGCGCTACTACGGCGGTTGCGAATTCGTCGATATCGCCGAAAGCCTCGCCATCGAGCGCGCGAAGAAGCTGTTCAATTGCTCCTACGCCAACGTCCAGCCGCACGCGGGCGCTCCGGCCAATGAAGGCGTGTTCCTCGCGCTCCTGAAGCCGGGCGACACCATCATGGGCATGAACCTCGCTTCGGGCGGCCACCTCACGCATGGCGCGCCGCCGAACATCTCGGGCAAGTGGTTCAACGCCATCCAATACGGCGTGCGCAAGCAGGACGGCGTCATCGACATCGATCAGGTCGAAGCCCTCGCCAAGGAACACAAACCGAAGCTCATCATCGCGGGTGGCTCGGCTTACTCGCGCATCATCGACTTCAAGGCCTTCCGCCAGATCGCCGACAGCGTCGGCGCGTTGTTCATGGTCGACATGGCGCACTTCGCCGGTCTGGTCGCGGCCGGGATCCACCCGAGCCCGTTGCCGATCGCCGACGTCGTCACCACCACCACGCACAAGACGCTGCGTGGTCCGCGCGGCGGCATGATCCTTTCCAACAACGAAGAGATCGGAAAGAAGATCAACTCGGCGATTTTCCCGGGTCTCCAGGGCGGTCCGCTGATGCACGTGATCGCCGGTAAGGCGGTTGCGTTCGGCGAAGCGCTGAAGCCGGAATTCAAGGTCTACGCCCAGCGCGTGGTCGACAATGCGAAAGTCTTGGCGGAAACGCTGCGCAAGGGCGGCCTCGAAATCGTTGCCGGCGGTACCGACACGCATCTGATGCTGGTCGACCTGCGTCCGAAGAAACTGACCGGCAACGTGGTCGAACACCTGCTCGAACGCGCCGGCATGACGTGCAACAAGAACGGCATCCCGTTCGATCCGGAAAAGCCCACGGTCACCTCCGGCGTGCGCCTCGGCACCCCCGCGGCGACCACCCGCGGCTTCGGGACGGCGGAATTCGCCCAGATCGGCGAGTGGATCTGCGAGGTCATGGACGCCCAGGCGGCCAACCCGGGCAACACGGGCGCGGTCGAGGCCGATATCCGGGGCCGGGTCCAGGATTTGTGTCGGCGCTTTCCGATTTATCAATAATTAGCGTTCACAAAGGCGCTATAGTTCATAGGACCCGGCCGTTAACGCCGGGCGTCAGGGGATAAAGGGGTCGGGGAAATGCGCTGTCCGTACTGCGGGCATATGGATACCCAGGTGAAGGATTCGCGGCCGACGGAGGATAACTCCGCCATTCGCCGCCGCCGCTCGTGCCCGGCATGCGGCGCGCGCTTTACCACGTTCGAGCGTATCCAGCTCCGCGAACTCACCGTCGTGAAGAAGGGCGGCCAACGCATCCCGTTCGACCGCGACAAGATCGCGCGCTCCATCATCACGGCGTGCCGTAAACGTCCCGTGGACGAAGAACGTATCGAACGCGTGGTCAACTCGATCCAACGCCGCCTCGAGAGCATGGGCGAGTCCGATATCCCGTCTAGCGTAATCGGTGAAATGGTGATGGAAGCGCTGCAGGGCCTCGACAAGGTGGCCTATGTGCGCTTCGCTTCCGTGTACAAGAATTTCCGCGAAGTGAAGGATTTTGAGAGCTTCGTTGAGAATCTGACGGAGCCCGTTTCGCCCGACCAGAACTAATGCAGCCGCGCGCGTCCATCATCGATCAAGAGTTCATGGACGTCGCGCTGAGTCTGGCGGCGCGTAACCTCGGCGATACCTGGCCCAATCCAACGGTCGGCTGCGTGCTCGTGAAAGACGGGCGCGTTGTCGGCCGCGGCTGGACCCAGTCCGGCGGCCGCCCGCATGCGGAAACCGAAGCGCTCGCGCGCGCGGGACAAGAAGCGCGCGGCGCCACGGCTTATGTGACTCTCGAGCCTTGCAGCCATCATGGGAAAACACCGCCTTGCGCCGATGCGCTTGTCGCGGCCGGTGTCGCGCGCGTGGTGTCCGCGACCACTGATCCCGATACGCGCGTCAACGGACGCGGCCTTGCGCGTTTGCGTGAAGCGGGCATTGCGGTCACAGACGGCGTCGGCAAAGCCGCCGCCGACCGCATCAACGCCGGCTTCTTCTTGAAAGTCGCGCAAGGGCGTCCGTTGTTTGCGCTGAAGACCGCGACCAGCCTCGATGGGCGCATTGCATTGGCCTCGGGTGAAAGCCGCTGGATCACCGGTGAGTCCGCACGCCGCGCCGTGCATGCTTTGCGCGCGCGGTACGACGCCATCCTCGTCGGCTCGGAGACCGCTCTCACCGATGATCCGCTGCTGACATGCCGCCTGGAGGGATACGCGGGCCGCCCCAAGGTGCGTGTGGTGCTCGACCGGCGTTTGCGTCTCGCGCCCAATTCAGAGCTCGTGAAAACGTCGCGCGAGATTCCGACATGGGTCATCACCGCTGAACAGTCGCTCTCGCTGCCGCGTAGCGCCGAGTTGACCAAGAACGGCGTCGATGTGATTGGACTGAAAGACGCCTCCGACCATGCGACCTTTACAGCTGCTGTCGGGAAAGCCCTTGCCGAGAAAGGCCTGACGCGCGTCATGATCGAAGGTGGGGGGCAGGTATCGGCGGCCTTCCTGCGGGCCGGACTGGTCGATGAGCTTGCCTGGTTCAGGGCCGCCAGCGTCATCGGCGGCGACGGCAGGGCCTCGATTTACCCCATGGGACTCCTGAATTTGGCGGATATGCCCCGGTTTAAGGCCCGGGAAAGCCTCAAATTCGGCGAAGACACACTGGATATCCTGGCCCGCTAACCCCTATATACCGGCCCATGTTCACAGGAATTGTCACCGATCTCGGCACCGTCATGGATGCCGTCCAAGGCGGCGCCGCGGCGGCGCGCTTTCGCATTCGCACGGCCTACGAAATGAACGGCGTCGCCATCGGCGCGTCGATCTCCTGCAACGGCTGCTGTCTCACGGTGGTCGAGAAGGGGCCTGATTGGTTCGCGGTCGACGCCTCGCGCGAAACACTGGACCTCACGACGCTGGGCACATGGACCGCCGGCATGCGCGTAAATCTCGAGCGCGCGCTGAAAGCCGGCGACGAACTCGGCGGCCATATTGTCTCGGGTCACGTCGATGGGCTCGCGCTTGTCGAAGACATCCGCGATGAAGATGGCTCGAAGCGTTTCACCATCGTCCCGCCGGCGGAACTCGCGCGATTCATCGCTCCGAAAGGATCCGTAGCGCTCGACGGTGTTTCATTGACCGTGAACGAAGTGGGCGGAAACAGCTTCGGCGTCAATATCATCCCGCATACGCAGGCTGTGACCACCTTCGGGACCTTACGCGTGGGTGACCGCCTCAACATGGAAATCGACCAGATGGCGCGCTATGTTGCGCGTCTGCTGGATACACTCCAAAAGTAAGAAAGTATCGCCGTGGCTGACGCTCTTCCCAAACCCTCCGTGTACGCCGACGTGTTGTCGTCGATCGAGGAGATCGTCGAGGACGCGCGCAACGGGCGCATGTTCATTTTGGTGGACGACGAGGACCGCGAGAACGAAGGCGACATCATCATCCCGGCGCAGATGGCGACGCCCGACGCTATCAACTTCATGGCTAAGCACGCGCGCGGCCTGATCTGCCTGTCGCTCACCACCCAGCGCGCCGAGCACCTGCGCCTGCCGCTGATGCCCGCACATAACCAGTCGCGTCTTTCCACGGCGTTCACCCTCAGCATCGAAGCGCGCTCCGGCGTGACGACGGGCATCTCGGCCGCCGACCGCGCGCGTACGATTGCGGTGGCCATCGATCCGGCTTCGACGCACACGGACATCTCGACGCCGGGTCATGTGTTCCCGCTGATGGCGCGCGACGGCGGCGTTCTCGTACGGGCCGGCCACACCGAGGCGGCGGTCGATGTCGCGCGGCTCGCGGGCCTGATCCCAGCGGGCGTGATCTGCGAGATCATGAACGACGACGGCACGATGGCTCGTATGCCGGACCTCATCAAGTTCGCGCAGTTGCATGGCCTGAAGATCGGCACAATCGCCGATCTCATCGCCTATCGCCGCAAGACGGAAAAGCTGGTGACCCTGCTCGCGGAATCGCCTTTTACGTCCGGCATCGGCGGCGACTGGACTCTCAAGATCTACGCGGACTCCGTGTCCGGCGCCGAACTTCCGGTGCTGGTCAAAGGCAAGGTGTCCGGCAGTGCGCCCGCCATGGTGCGCATGCATCATCTTAATATCCTTCCCGACGTGCTGCTGGATAAAGCCTCCGCGCGCACCGGCGATCTTCAGGCCGCCATGCAGATGGTGTCCGACTTCGGCAGCGGCGTGATCGTGCTGTTCCGAGATCCCATCTCGGGCGGTCTTTCGGAACGTATCCGCGCCAAGGCGAAGGGCGAGGAAGAAACCACTAAGCGTCTCGTCGATTACGGCGTGGGCGCGCAAATTCTCACCGACATCGGCGTGCGCGACATGATCCTTCTCACCAACACTTCGAAGGTGGTGGTGGGTCTCGAAGGCTATGGCCTGCGCATCGTCGACCAGCGCAGCATCAAAGTGAAGTAAAGATGGCCACGTCTCACATCCTTATCATCGAAGCGCGTTTCTACGACGAGAACGCCGACCTGTTGCTCGACGGCGCGAAGAAAGCGCTCAAGAAGGCCAAGGCGAAAGTCGATGTGATCACCGTTCCCGGAATCCTCGAACTGCCGGCGACGCTCGCCTATGCATTTTCGAAAGGAAAAAAGGGATCGAAGAAGCCGCGCTATGCGGGGGCTGTGGTCCTTGGTTGCGCCGTCAAGGGCGAAACCGACCACTATGAACATGTGTGCCGCGAGTCCATGAACGGGGTTCAGCAGGTCGCGTTGGAGCTGAAAGTTCCTGTGGGCAATGGGATTTTGACCTGTCCGACGTGGGAACTTGCGCAAAATCGCGCCGATCCGGCCGAGGGCGATGCGGGCGGACGCGCGGCCCGCGCCTGTCTTCGCCTTGTTGAGCTGAAGCAACGCTTCGGGCTATAAGCTGCCGCGCGCGGCCATCCTCGGCGCGCGCGGTGATTTTCTTTTAAATGTTAGGCGTGAATTGATGTCAGCGAGCGCTGATACTCCAGACCGTGCACCTCTCGATCCGCAAGGCCGCAGCTCCGCGCGCTTGGCGGCCGTGCAGGCTCTTTATCAGGTTGAAGTCACCCAGGATCCGTCCGACCGGATCATCAAGGATTTCCTTACCGCGAAAGTGGGCGGGCTTGCCGTGGCGCAGGATAAGGAGACCGAACAGGAATCCATCGTTGCGCTGGCGGATATCGACGGCGAACTGTTCATAAATCTGGTGCGCGCGGTCGACACGCGCGGCGCCGAGATCGATGAGATGATCAAGGGGTCCATCTCGCCCGATTGGCCGTGGGAGCGTCTCGAGATCACGTTGCGCTCGGTCTTGCGCGCGGGCGTGGCCGAACTTCTGACGCGCACGGATATTCCCGCGAACGTCACCATCGCGGAGTTCGTCGACGTGGCGCAGGCGTTCTATGCCGGTCCTGAATCAGGCATGGCGAACGCGGTGCTCGACCGGATTTCCCGCGCGCTGGGGCGTACCAGCGGGGTCCGCGCCCGCGCCGGCAAGTAATGAGCCGCGCGCGCAGCGAGTTCGACGTTATCGCGGCGCTGTTCGCCCCGCTCTCCAAATCCGCTCCCGGCGCTTTCAACCTGAAAGACGATGCGGCCGCCTTTGATGTGGGCGCCGGCAACGAAGCCGTGGTCACGGTTGATACCGTGATCGAAGGTGTCCATTTCCTGCCCGATGATCCGCCGGACCTCGTCGCGCGCAAGGCGCTGCGCGTCAATTTGTCGGACCTCGCGGCCAAAGGCGCCGCGCCTGTCGGCTTCCTCCAGGCGTTGTCCGTGAACACCGCGATCACCGACGCCTATCTTGAGCAATACGCCAAGGGGCTCGCGGCGGATGTGAAAGAATTCAAGATCCCGCTGCTGGGCGGGGACACGACCTCCGGGCCGGGGCCGCTCACGGTTTCAATCACGGCCATCGGCTCTGTCGCGAAGGGAAAGATGATCCCGCGCGGCGGTGCGCGGCCAGGCGACCTGCTTTGCGTGACGGGCACGATCGGCGACGCTGCGCTCGGTCTTCAGTTCTTGCGCGGCAAATTGAAAGTCGCGAGCCGGGATAACGCGAACCACTTCGCGGCGCGCTACCGGTTGCCGCAGCCGCGGCTGACCGCGGGAGGTCTGCTCGCGGGCCGGGCCAGCGCGTGCCTCGACATCTCGGACGGGCTCGTCGCCGATATCGGACATCTTTGCGCGGCCTCGGGCGTGGCGGCGATCATCGAGCGGGACAATATCCCATTGTCGAAAGCCGCCCGTGCGGCCGTTACCCTCGAGCCCGCGTACTGGCCGCAGATTTTCGGCGGCGGCGACGATTACGAACTCGTATTTACACTGCCGGCGTCACACGCGCCGGATCTTCAGCGCCTCGCGGAGGAGGGGCGGGTGGCCATGACAGTGATCGGTCGCATTGTCGGGGCCGAAGATGCTAAGCTTGGGGCCGTGACTGTCCTGGATGGGGCAGGCAAGCCGGTCGAAGTGCCCGTTGGGGGCTACCTTCATCGGTAGGGGGCTTGGCTACCGATGAAACGCGCCATCGTCATTATTCTTGTCATCTTACTCGTCGCCGGCGGCGGCGCGGGCGGCCTCATGATGATGGGCATTATCCCCAACCCTTTCAACCCGACGGCGCAAAGCGGGCCCATGAGCGATGCCGAGAGAGCCGCCGCCGAACTCGCCGCGAAGAAAAAATTCCAACCGCCCACCGCGCAGCTCGATCTTGTCAAACTCGACGACATGATCATTCCCGTGATCCTCGACGGGCAGGTGAACCGGCGCGTGTTCATCATCGCGCGCCTCAGGGTGAATGCGCCGGCCAACGTCACCGCGGTCGAAGCGAAACTGCGCCCGTTCCAAAGCGCGGTCCTCAGCGACTTCATTCCCTTTTTTCAAAAGTACTACGTCAGTCACGACGCCGTGGACGCCATCATGGTGAAGGAACGTTTGACCGAAAACGCGAAGAAAACTTTCGGTGAAATGGTCCCGGAAGTGCTGCTGATCAACGTGTTTGAGCAGGTCAGCCCGCGTCAGCGGTGAGGCTCCTTTAGGCCCTTCTAAAGTCCCTAAATCGCTATTTAGTCAGCCTGTTGCTTACGAGGGGGTCTTTCTGGCACTCTCGCGCAGCGCAAGGGGGGAATAGCGCCGATAAATCAGATCAGTAATTGCATCATCACATAACCAGGCCGCTCAAAAGCCTGGCGTTCCCACGACTCTAAACGGAGTGAACATGACACCAGGTTCTTTACAAGTCCTCGTGATCGCGTGCGGGGTGTTAGCTGTGTTGTACGGCATCTTTGGAGTAACGCGTGTGCTGGCCAAGCCAGCCGGCAATGCTCGGATGCAAGAGATCGCAGGCGCGGTGCAGGAGGGGGCAGCCGCGTATCTTAATCGCCAATATCTGACCATCGGTATCGTCGGCATCGTCGTCGCCATTATTCTTGGCGTCGCGCTCGGCGGTGTTGTCGCGGTCGGCTTCGTGATCGGTTCGGTGCTTTCGGGCATCGCCGGTTATGTGGGCATGAACGTGTCGGTGCGCGCCAACGTGCGCACAGCCGCCGCCGCCATGAACGGCGGTCTCGCGCCGGCCCATGCCGTTGCGTTCCAAGCGGGCGCCGTCACCGGGATGCTGGTGGTGGGGCTCGGGCTGCTCGGCGTCGCGGGCTACTACTTTGTGCTCAGCGCGCAGGGCCGTGAGCTCCGTGACATCGTGTGGGGCCTGATCGCGCTCAGCTTTGGCGCCTCGCTCATCTCGATCTTCGCCCGTCTCGGCGGCGGGATCTTCACCAAGGGCGCCGACGTCGGCGCGGACCTGGTGGGCAAGGTCGAAGCGGGTATTCCCGAAGATGATCCGCGCAACCCGGCCGTGATCGCCGACAACGTCGGCGACAACGTCGGTGACTGCGCCGGCATGGCCGCCGACCTTTTCGAAACCTACGCCGTGACCATCGTTGCCACCATGTATCTCGGCTCGCTCTACTTCGCGGGTGAACAGGCGCTGGCGGCAATGATGTATCCGCTTGTCATCGGCGGCGTGTGCATCATCGCCTCGGTGATCGGCACCTTCTTCTCCGGCATCGGTTCGTCGGGCAAGATCATGGCCGCGCTCTATCGCGGTTTCATCGTCACCGCTGTCATCTCCGCCGGTCTCATCGTCGGGATCACAACGCAGATCTTCGGCGATGGCTTGACCACCGCCGCGGGCACGACCTACACCGCGCAGGACCTCATCACCTGCGCCTTCGTCGGTCTGGTCGTTACGGGCCTTATCGTGTGGATCACCGAGTACTATACGGGCACGGGCTTCCGCCCCGTCCGTTCGGTCGCGGCGGCTTCCACCACGGGCCATGGCACGAACATCATCCAGGGTCTGGCGATCTCGATGGAAGCCTGCGCTCTGCCGGTGCTTGTGATCTGCGCCGGCATCATCGTGGCTTACATGACGGCGGGCATCTTCGGCCTCGCGGTCGCGGCGACCACCATGCTCGCGCTGGCGGGCATTGTCGTCGCGCTCGACGCTTACGGCCCGGTGACGGACAACGCCGGTGGGATCGCCGAAATGGCGCACCTGCCGCCGGAAGTGCGTAAGTCGACCGATGCTTTGGATGCGGTGGGCAATACGACGAAAGCGGTGACCAAAGGCTACGCGATTGGTTCGGCCGGCCTCGCGGCCGTCGTGCTGTTCGCCTCCTACACGGAAGACCTCAAACACTATTTCGCGGATCTCGATATCCAGTTCAGTCTGGAGAATCCGTTCGTGGTGGTCGGTCTGTTCATCGGCGGTTTGCTCCCGTACCTGTTCGGTGCGATGGGCATGCAGGCCGTGGGACGCGCGGCGGGCGCCGTCGTGAACGAAGTGCGCCGACAGTTCCGTGAGATCAAGGGCATCATGGAAGGCACGGCGAAGCCCGATTATGGCCGCGCGGTCGACATGCTGACCCGTGCCGCGATCAAGGAAATGATCATCCCGTCGCTGCTTCCGGTGCTGTCGCCGATCGTGCTGTACTACCTCGTGAATGCCATCGCCGGTCAGGCCCAGGCCTTCACGGCGCTCGGCGCGATGCTGCTCGGCACCATCGTCACCGGCCTGTTCGTCGCCATCTCGATGACCTCGGGCGGCGGCGCGTGGGACAATGCCAAGAAGTACATCGAAGACGGTAACCACGGCGGCAAGGGCTCGGACGCCCACAAGGCCGCGGTCACCGGCGACACGGTTGGCGACCCGTACAAGGATACGGCGGGTCCGGCCGTAAACCCGATGATCAAGATCATCAACATCGTCGCGCTCCTCCTGCTGGCCGCTCTGGCCGCGCACTAAGAGCGAACGTTGCGAAACGAGAAGCCCGGACCCTAAAGGTCCGGGCTTTTTGTTTCTCGGTCTAGGAAGTAAGTGCAATTGATCATCAGTATCACCGATGGCGCACATTGGTGATCCGCGTTTGCCGCACTAATGTCTCTGCCGGTTTCAGAAATAACAAATGGGGAAAGCCGTGAAAAAATTTGGCGTCTATGCCGCCATAGCGTGCGTTATGAGTGCTTCCGCTTTGGCGCAGTCAGCGCCAGCGTCCGCGCCGTCTCCGCAGCCTGAATATCACCCAAGTTTCGGCGATCTCATGACCTTTGCCGTGCAACCGCGGCATATCAAACTTGGCCTCGCGGGCCACGCTCGCAACTGGGCCTATGCCGCGTTCGAAGCCAAGGAACTGCGCAATGCTTTCGCGCGCATCGGCCGTACGATCCCGATCTATCAGGAAAACGCGCTGCCTGATCTATTCGCGGCTTCGACCGCCACACAGATGGAAGCGCTCGAAGCCGCTATCAAAGCGCAGGACGCAAAAGCATTCGATGCCGCCTATAAGGATGTGACGGCGGCCTGCAATACATGCCACGCGTCGCTCAATCACGGCTTTATTGTCATTCAAGAGCCGAAGATGTCTCCGTATTCCGATCAAAATCTCACGGGAAAATAGAAGCTGACATGGGTGCCGCCGGGCCCTCAATTTTTTGATAAGCTACCGACATCGACGTCCCATTGGTTCGAATCCCTTATGGCACACCGACGGCGAGGAGTGAGTTATCGTGTCCCCGCTATTTTGAGTCCGCGCTATCCTTGCTGAACAGCCACTACGGACCATGGGAGCCCAGTTTGAGCACACCTGTTATCGTTGCGGTGGTCACCGTTGTCATGGTGCTGGGAGTAGGGGGCGCGATGACCACGATTGGTCCGTGGTATCGTGGGCTGATCAAACCGAGTTGGAACCCGCCCGATTGGGTCTTCGCACCAGCCTGGACGGTAATCCTTGGATTAGCGGGTTGGTCCGGGGTGCTGGCATGGACAAACGCGCCGGACGAGAACGCGCAGCGACTCATTGTCATTCTGTTCGGGATTAACATTGCTCTCCATATGCTTTGGAGCCCGCTTTTTTTCAATCTACGCCGGCCGGATTGGGCGTTGATCGAAATCCCATTTCTGTGGCTATCGATTTTGGCCCTCATCGTCGGCTTGGCGCCCTATTCTTTCTTGGCCTCCTGCCTGCTGCTTCCGTACTTATTTTGGGTGTCTTTTGCGACGGTCCTGAACTTCACAATCGTCAGGCTGAATTCTGGAGATGCCGGCAGAACCTGACGCTTCACATGCGCGCGTCGGGTGCTTGCTTTTCTCCTGGCCCAATTAGAACAGCAACGTATTAAGACGGTGAGCAGCCTACGGTACGCCATCTAATTACTTTCGGCGGTGAAGGAAGGCCTATAGGCTTGGCGGTGCGATGTGCGTTTAGGGGAGGGACCTATGCGTTGTGTCACTGCTGCGCTCGCGATTGGTGTGGCCTGGATCGCGCCAACCTTCGCCGCCGACAAACCGGCCCAAGCGCCCATCTTCGAAGTCGATCCGTTCTGGCCGAAGCCGCTGCCCAATCATTGGGTGACGGGCTCCACCATCGGTCTTGCGGTCGATGCGAAGGACAATGTCTGGACCATCCATCGTCCGGGCTCGGTCGAGGATAATTTCAAGGCCGCCGATCTTACCGTCGCCGACGCTGTCGATGACGAAGCGTTGCCGGGCGCCGAGGGACCGGTGAACGGAAAAGATCCCATCGGCGCCTGTTGTAAAGTCGCGCCACCGGTTCTGGTTTACGATCAAAGCGGCGCGCTTGTGAACTCCTGGGGCGGG
Source organism: Rhodospirillaceae bacterium (assembly GCA_050246995.1). GTDB lineage: Bacteria > Pseudomonadota > Alphaproteobacteria > Rhodospirillales > Rhodospirillaceae > SHVO01. The sequence goes on from JBFWVA010000005.1 coordinate 48,390, forward strand.
AAGGGCGCGGGCTACGATTGGCCCGACAGCAACCACGGCATCACCGTCGATCACAAAGGCAACATCTGGCTCGCGGGCAACGGGGAGAAGGACACGCAAATCCTGAAATTCACCGCCGCCGGCAAATTCATGCTGCAAGTGGGCACGCACGGCGTTCACAACGGCAGCAACGATCTCGCGAACTTCTGGAAGCCATCGAAGATCTTCCCCGATCCGGCGGCGAACGAGGTCTATGTCTCCGACGGCTACGGCAACCGGCGCATCATCGTGCTCGACGCCGACAGCGGAAAATACAAGCGCCACTGGGGTGCCTATGGCGCGAAACCGGATGACGCACCGCTCGCGCCTTACAATCCGGCCAGCCCGCGTGCGAAACAGTTTTCCACCGTGCACTGCGTGATCGTGTCGAATGACGGCTTCGTCTACGTCTGCGACCGCGTCAACGACCGCATCCAAGTCTTCAAGAAAGACGGGACGTTCGTCAAAGAATCCTTCATCGATCCGAAGACGTACAGATCGGGCTCCGTGTGGGACATGACCTTCTCGCGTGATCCGCAGCAAACCTACATCTATGCCGCCAACGGCGTGGATCAGAAGATCAACATCCTCAGCCGGGAAACGCTGGAAGTGTTGACCTCATTCGGTGACGGCGGCCGTCAGCCGGGGCAGTTCTTCGGCGTGCACAATCTGGCGACGGATTCCAAAGGCAATCTCTACGCCACGGAAACCTACACCGGCGCGCGCATCCAGCGCTTCCTGTTCAAGGGCGTCGGCGCGGTGACGAAGAAGGATCAAGGGGTCGTGTGGCCCGGCGCGAAATAAGGAGTGGGCGCGGAACCGCTGGCGAGCGTTTTTATGTCGCGCTCAGGGAGTTGGCTTCTGAGAGATCGCGCCGGCGGGAAGGTGCGTCGGCGCGGGCGTCGCGCCGGCGAGTTCACCGGTGTTGGCGCCGGGCGGCGGCGCGGGATCGGCACCCGGTTGGCACATCGGTGAGGTGGCGGCGCGTTGTTCCTTGAGGAACGCAATCACGTCGTTGCGGTCGGTTTCGTCGAACATGCCTGCGAAGCCCATCTTCGTGCCCGGCATATTCATGATGGGAAAAGTGAGAAAGTCGTGCAGGTGCGCGTCATCCCATACGAAGTTCGCCTCGCGCAGCGCATCCGAATAAGCAAAGCCTTCCACTGTGGCGGCTTTGCGCCCGATCACGCCGCAGTGCGGCGGTCCCATGAGCGTCCGCTGCGCCGCATGGCAGCCGGCGCATTCCTTATAAAGCGTTGCACCCCGCGCCGCGTCAGCGCCCACCGCCGGGGCAGCCGCGGTCACAAGGGCAAGTGATACAAAAATGATTGGGCTTTTCCACATCCGCACGGCGCCGTTTTCATGATGGAAACTGATGGCTGGAGCGACTCTGCCATTGCGCCGAGCTCCTCGACAGATTCGGAAACTACCTAGGTATTTCCCGCAGGTTTAGCCGCCTGCTGCCCGGCCTTAAAGTTGGGCGAAATATCGACTGGGAGGGAAAAACATGTCCGTACGGGCCCTTGCCGGCTGTCTCGCGATTTTGATGGCGCTGTGGGGAATTTCATCCGCCCAGGCCGCGCAGCGTAAATTCGAGATGGACATCCAAGAGGTTGAGATCACGGTCGCGCCTGGATTCAAGGCGAGGGTCTGGGCGTTTAACGGGCAGGTGCCCGGTCCGCTGATTCACGTCAAGGAAGGCGATGATGTCGAGGTTGTGGTGCACAACAAGAGCACCCAAGCCCATACGGTGCATTGGCACGGCGTCTACCAGTTCAAGAGCTGGGATTCGGACGGCGCGCCCAACATTACGCAAAAGAATATCCTGCCCGGCGAAAGCCACACCTACCGCTTCGTCGCCGAGAAGGCCGGCAGTCTCTGGTATCACTGCCATACCAACGTCGCCGAGCATCTCGGCCTGCGCGGCATGTTCGGCCCGCTCATTATCGAACCCAAGAAGCCGGCGAAGATCGAGCGCGAGGTCACGAAGGACGCGGTTCTGATGTTTTCCGGCTGGAATGATCGCGTGGCGCAGAAGCTCGGCGAGGGGATAAAGCCCGGCGAGGCGCTCCAATATTTTTCCATCAACGGAAGGTCGATGCCGCTCAATCAGCCGATCCGGGTGAAGACCGGCGACGTTCTCCGCCTGCGTCTCTACGCCGCCACGATTCCGGTCGCATTCCATCTGCATGGCCACGACTTCCTCGTCACCCATAAGGATGGCAATGCCCTCGAGCATCCTTACAGCGCGGACGTGATCGGGATGCAGCCCGGCGAGCGCACCGATGTCATCGTGCGCATGAACAATCCGGGCATATGGGCCAGCCACGATCACATCGACGATCACACCACCAACAACGGCCAGGAACATGGCGGCTCAATGCTGACGGTCGAGTATGAAGAAGTCGCGCCTCCGCCGTTCTACATGTGGAAGAACGTGAATTATAAGCCGGACTTCTACATGATTGAATCGATGGCCAAGCCGTTCGGCTTGTACAACATCGACGCGCTAAAGGGTGTCGCGGCGCCTGCTTCAGGTCCGTCCGGCGCGGCAGCGCCCGAACCCGAGCATAAGCACGAGTAGGAGATCGCGTGCGGAAAAGGGCGTGCGGCCGCTAAGTGATTAGCGGCGCTAAATTTAACGGGGCCCGCCGCCCGGGGCTTGCGAGCTGGACAGACGGCCAAGGTTGCCGATCAGCTGTTCGATCAGGCTGAACTCGCGGCCCTTGGTCGGCGTCTCACGGCTGGCGACGTTCACGTTCTGCCCGTCCTCGAGACCCAGCTTGCGCACATTCTTCAAGATGCCGCGCTCATCGAAGCTGATGGCGTAAACCGTGCGGTCGAGTTCGTGGTTCGGATAGAAGGCGTACTGTGTCGTGTGGGCGCTGATGTAATACCAAGTCTCGTCATCGAACACGGCCGTCGTGGCCGGCGTGCCGAGAAGGCCTCGCACGTCCTGGCGGGTCTGTTCGCCGACGGAAAGCTGAGCCATGGCTTCGGGCGGCGGCAAATTACCACGCGCTTCGATGTCTTTGGCGCAACCGGCGAGCAAAGCGGTGCACAGGGCAAGAACGGCCGGGAGAGGCAAATGTCTGGTATTCATGGGCAACCGTATTATATCAGGCCAAATATTAAGCCTAGCCCCTTGTTGTACCCTCCAGAATCATTACAACCGGGCTTATTCACAATCTTGAGAAGAGCACCCGCGCCTTATGCCATTCGCGAGCTTTTTTAAGCGCCCCACTTTTAAGCAACGGGACACGACACCGGATCCGGTGGATGCCCTCTATGCGGCCCTGGTGCAGAAGGCGCGCGACCCCAAGTTCTATATGGACCTCGCGGTGCCCGACACCGTCGACGGCCGCTTCGATATGATCGTGATTCACGCCATGCTCGTAATGCGCCGTCTGCGTGAGAGCCCGGAGGAAGTGCGCACGACCGGTCAGCGCCTGTTTGATCTCATGTTCCTCGACATGGACCGCTCCTTGCGTGAGATGGGCGTCGGCGACATGAGCGTCGGCAAACACGTGAAGAAAATGGCGAAGGCGTTTTATGGCCGCGCCGCGGCTTATGAAATGGGCATGGACGGCGAGGCGGATCTTCTGCCCAACGTCATCAGTCTCAATCTTTATCGCCACAATGAGCCGCCCGCCGAGGCGCTCACGCGCATGGCGTCTTACTTACAGCGCGCCAGCGCCCACCTGGCGCGCCAGTCCGTCGCGGACATCGCCGCGGGTAAAATTGATTTCGCTGTGCCGGTCCAATGACCATCACACCCAATCCCGACTTCGAATTCTCCTTTCCGGTCGATGTCACGTCGTTGCCGGTGGCCGGGCGCCACTACGCGATCAAGGCCGATGAAGCGGCCCGCGCGCGGGTGGCGATCCGCCTCGGTCTTCAAGACGTCGGTGCGCTGACAGCGTCTTTTGAACTGATGCCCCGGGCCGGCGGGCTGGTGCGCGTGACCGGCACCGTCGAATCCACGGTCACGCAGACCTGTGTGGTTACATTGAAGCCTCTTCCGGCCGTTCTAGAGGAAGAGGTCGAAGTCACCTTTTCGACGTTTCCCCCTAAGCCCGCCCCGAATGCCTCAAAGGGAAAGGCGGGTAAGGCGGAGGAAGATGACGAGGAGCTGGTTGCGCTTGGGGAGGAAGACCCCCCTGAGGAGGCCCTGGACGGGCTTATTGACCTCGGCGAGCTGGCGGTCGAGTACATGGCCCTGGGCCTGGAACCCTATCCCAAGGCGCCCGGAGCGGCCTTTGACGATGCTGTTTGGACCGGGAAGGGGCAAAAAAGCGAACCAGAGAGCCCCTTTGCGGTTCTGGCGCAGCTCAAGAAAAAAGAGCCCCCCAAAGGCACCTAACCGGGCGTTACGTGCTTGCGCCCCCGAAGCTTTTTCGCTATTTAGGCGCGCTTTCGGGCAGCCCCACGGTGGTTTGGCTAGTCCCGATGCATTTACATCACGAAAGATTCGACCATGGCGGTCCCTAAAAAGAAAGTTTCCAAGTCTCGTCGCGACATGCGCCGTTCGCACCACGCGCTTAAGTCGTCCTCCCGCCAGGAGTGTCCGAACTGCGGCGAACTTAAGCGTCCGCACCACATGTGCGTTTCCTGCGGCCACTACGACGGCCGGGAAGTCGCTCCGCAGAGCGAGACTGTCGCTTAACCGGCGGCCTATAATCTCTCCCAGTCGCGAGGCGCTTTTACCGTGCCTTTGACAATCCAAAGGGGGAGGGCTCGACATCGTGATGCGACTCTCTCGGGGGGCTAGGTGAGCGCACCACTCGTAATCTCGCTGGACGCCATGGGGGGCGATTACGCCCCCGAAATCGTGGTCAAGGGCGCGCGGCTGGCCCGCGTGCGCTACCCCGATGCGCGTTTCCTGTTTTTCGGCGATGAAGCAAAGATCGCGCCTTTCCTAAAGGCGGACGCGGCGCTTGCCGCCTGCTCGACCGTGCACCACACCGACCAGGCCGTGGCCGCCGACGCGAAACCCAGCCAGGTCATCCGCTCCGGCCGCCAAACCAGCATGTGGAAGGCGATCGAGGCCGTGAAGAACGGCGACGCCGCGGGCGTCGTCTCGGCCGGCAACACCGGCGCGCTCATGGCTATGGCTAAGTTGATCATGCGCCCGTTGCCGGGCATCGATCGTCCGGCCATCTGCGGCCTCTTCCCGACCAAGCTCGGCGAAACCACGATGCTCGATCTCGGCGCGAATGCGCAGTGCGATGCGCGCAACCTCGTCGAATTCGCGGTGATGGGCGAATGTTTCGCCCGCGCGATCCTCGGTGTCGAGCGCCCGAGCGTCGGGCTTCTGAACATCGGCAGCGAAGACGCCAAGGGCACCGACATGCTGCGCGAGGCCAGTCAGATCCTGCGCAGTTCTCATCTGGATATGGAATTCAAAGGCTTCATCGAAGGCGACGACATCACCAAGGGTACGGTGGATGTCGTGGTCACCGATGGTTTTACGGGCAACGTCGCCCTGAAGACCGCCGAAGGCACGGCGAAGATGTTCGCCGCCTTCCTCAAGAACGCCATCAAAAGCTCGATTCTCGCGCAAATCGGCATGCTTCTCGCCAAGCCCGTCATTGCGCAAGTTGTGGCGCGCACCGACCCCCGCCGTTATAACGGTGCCTTGTTTGTCGGATTGAATGGCGTGGTCGTGAAAAGTCATGGCGGAACGGATTCGATCGGTTTCGCCAATGCGATTGGTGTGGCCGTGGATATGATCGCGCGCGATCTCAACAGCAAGATCGCCGAGCAGCTTGCGCATATCGCCGCGCAGGAAGCCGTCATGGCCGAGGCGGCGAGCGAATGACCATCCGTTCCGTGATCGCCGGCGTCGGCGCCTATCTTCCGGAAAAAGTCCTCACCAACCAAGAACTCGCCGAGCGCGTCGATACGTCCGATGAGTGGATTGTTGAGCGCTCAGGCATCCGCAAACGCCATATCGCCGCCGACGATCAGAAGACCTCCGATCTCGCCATCGCCGCCGTGCGCCAGGCGCTGGCTGCGGCTGGGAAAGAAGGTCACGAGGTCGACCTCTTTGTTGTTGCGACAGCGACGCCCGACCAGACATTCCCCGCCACCGCCGCCCGTGTGCAGGCCGCAGTGGGCCGTCCCGGTGTGCCCGCGTTCGACCTGCAAGCGGTGTGCTCAGGCTTCGTCTACGGTCTCGCCGTGGTCGACAATTTCATCCGCGCGGGCCAGGCAAAATGCGCCGTGCTTGTGGGCGCGGAAACCTTCTCGCGTATTCTCGACTGGAAAGATCGAACCACCTGCGTGCTGTTCGGTGACGGCGCCGGCGCTATCGTGGTGACCGCCGAAGAAGGGAAGGGGACGACCGCCGATCGCGGCATCCTCTCGACGCATCTGCATTCCGACGGACGCCATCACGACATGCTGTATGTCGACGGCGGTCCTTCCTCGACGCAGACCACGGGAAATGTGGTCATGAAGGGTAAGGAAGTTTTCAAGCACGCGGTCGTCAATCTCGCCGAAGCCGTGCGTGAAGCGCTCGCCGCCAACAATGTCAGCATTGAGCAAGTCGACTGGCTGGTGCCGCATCAGGCCAATAAACGCATCCTCGACAGCACCGCGCACAAGCTGGGCATGGACCCGAGCAAGGTGATCGTGACCGTCCAGGAGCACGCCAATACCTCCGCGGCCTCGATTCCCTTGGCCCTGCACGCCGGCATCGCCGATGGGCGAATCAAGCCGGGCAATCTGGTCCTCCTCGAGGCGATGGGCGGCGGCTTTACCTGGGGTTCGGCGCTGGTTCGTATGTAATTTGGCTATAATCTTGCGGCATTTTCAACCGCAGGATGATAATTTTAGCCAGTCTGCCTCTAAAGCCTTGTTTCTCATAGAGAACCTGTATTGACGGAATCAGGGGGCTCCTTTAACCTCTTGTTTTAACGCCTTTTCTTATGAAGGAGCGCGTTCGATGGGCGAGACCATTACCCGCGCACAGTTGAGCGAGGCCATCTACCAAGAGGTTGGCCTCTCGCGGAATGAATCGGCCGACCTGCTGGAACTCGTGTTGAACGAGATCACACAGGCGTTGCTGCGCAATGAAACCGTGAAGATCTCTTCGTTCGGAAGCTTCTCCGTTCGGCAAAAAGGCCAGCGTATCGGCCGCAATCCGAAGACCGGCGAGGAAGTTCCCATTCTCCCGCGTAAAGTGCTGGTCTTCCGTCCGTCGCAGCTTCTGAAGGCGCGCATCCGCCAAGGTCACGCCGCGCAAGCGAAAGCTCAGGCAACACCGGCGCCCGCCGAATAACGGCGCCTGCACGTGGCGAGCGACGAACTCTTTCCTGCAGAAGATTCCGAAACCTCCGGCGCGCGCACCGGGAAGTCCGACGCGGCTTTCCGCACCATCAGCGAAGTCGCCGACGACCTTGATGTACCGCAGCATGTCCTGCGTTTCTGGGAAACCAAATTCACGCAAGTGAAACCGCTGAAGCGCGGTGGTGGGCGGCGCTATTACCGGCCGGAAGACATCGTTCTCCTGAAGCGGATCCGCGCGCTGCTCTACACCGACGGCATGACCATCCGCGGCGTGCAGAAGTTGCTCCGCGAAAGCGGCGCCAAAGGTCTGATCAGCGAGCCGGTCGCTCCGGTGCCGGCGGCCCCTATTGAGGCGGCCCCCGTTTCCGAGGCGCCGGTCTATGCCGCGCCGCGCCACGACATGCGCCAATTGCTGGGCGAACTGACCGCCATGCGGGACGAACTGCGCGCCGTACTGCGCTGAAATTTCGAACAGAACAGGCGTTGTTTTGCCGGGCGCTGCTGTCTATAGTCCCGCCGCGCCGGAAAGCCCCCCATCTTTCAAAGCTTTCCTGGCCGTGTCGGGGCGTAGCGCAGCCTGGTAGCGCACCAGACTGGGGGTCTGGTGGTCGTGGGTTCAAATCCCGCCGCCCCGACCATTTTTCCCTCATCGCTGATCTTGAAGTTGATGCGTAAGCGTACGTGCGCGTGCATTCTATCTTCTCGCCATCCCTGGCTCGTTCGGGGATTTACCGCAGGCGCTAAGCTTTAGGGCGATCGGCGATGCGACCGTTCGAATCCCCGGAGAAAAAATATGAACGGCGTATCAAACGCCCGGCTTGCCGGACTTTTTTATTTTGTCGTGGTCGTCACGGGGCTTTTCAGCCTCGCTTATGTGCCGTCGCGCATCGCGGTTGCCGGCGACAGCGCGGCTACGGTGGCGAATATCATGGCAATGGAGTCGCTGTTCCGCGCCGGAATCGCGGCCAGCATCCTTTGCTATCTCGCGTTTCTTCTGCTTCCGCTCCCGCTCTATCGCCTGCTCGAATCCAGCGGACCTGTTACGGCACGGCTGATGGTGCTTTTCGCAATCGTCAGCGTGCCCATGGCGCTGCTTAATCTCGGCAACGATCTGGATGTTCTCACCGCGCTCCGCTTAGGAGACCCTGCGCAGGCCGCCGCGCATCTCGCCGCGTCCCGCAATGGCCAGATCTTTGTCCAGTTGTTCTGGGGTCTGTGGCTGTTTCCGTTGGGCCTGTTGATCTTTCGCTCGGGGGCGATCCCCCGCGTGTTCGGCGTGCTTCTGATGTTCGGCTGCCTGAGTTACTGCATCAGGGTTTTTGGACTGGTTCTGGTTGCCGACTACGCCGGCATTCCAGGCGTTCGTTACATTTCGATTCCCGGCAGCCTGGGGGAAATCGGCACATGTCTTTGGTTGCTATTGATGGGCGCGCGATCCCCAACCGCATCCCGCGGTGAATGAAAGCGCCGGCCGCTCAATCTCGCCGAACTCATTCGCGCTGTAAGCGCGGCGCGCGGAACCTTATAGGTTCGATTCAAAATCACTCCACGCTTTGGAAACGCTATCCGATTCCACGCTGGGGTATCCGCGGATTGCGCTTTCTAATTCACTGTGAAATATGCTTTTGAATAGGCCGTGACGGTACGCCCGTCGCTCAGCGCGCGTACGGGGAGGCCAACATCGCGCTTCATAAGTGGTTTTCGCCGAGGCAAGGGCCGCGCGCGCGCTTCGGCATGGCCGATGCGGCGTGGTGCGCGCTGATATCACTCGCCTACGTCGCGGCTGCGCAAGTTGGCTTTTCACTGGCCTTCGCCACCAAACAGGTCACCGCGGTGTGGCCGCCCACGGGCATTGCGCTCGCCGCGCTTTTGCTGCGCGGTCCCGCCGTGTGGCCGGGCATTTTTGTCGGGGCCCTTGTCAGCAACGCTCTGAGCGACGAACCATTTGCCGCGGCGGCGGGGATTGCCGTTGGTAATACAGCGGCGCCTCTTCTCGGGTGGTGGCTCTTGCAACGCGCGGCGCAGTTCGACGTGCGCCTTGAAAAGCTGCCGGACGTTTTAAGGTTCACGCTTCTGGGTGTGGCCTTTCCCATGATCGTGAGCGCCACCAACGGCGTGATCAACCTGGCCATCGCCGAAATTATCACGTGGAGGTCCATTCCGGCGGTTTGGTGGGTGTGGTGGGTTGGCGATGCGATGGGCGCATTATTGGTTGCGCCCGTCATCCTCGCATGGTGCACGAGCGGCGACGGTACGCGTACGAAATCGCGTGTAGTTGAGTTGCTTGTCGTCGTCGCTGCCCTCGTCGGGGTCTCGGGCCTTTCGTTCTCGACAGCTCTTCCGTTGGCCTATCCTGTTTTTCCGTTGTTGATCTGGATCGCCTTGCGCTTCGAGCTGCGGGTCAGTTCCGCCGCCATTCTCGTCGTGTCGGCGGTGGCGGTTTGGCAAACGATCCACGATCGAGGGCCGTTTGCGGTCGGTTCGCTCGATCGGCAGATGATCACGCTCGTCACGTTCATGGCGGTGCTCGCGCTCACGACACTCATTCTAGGCGCGGTGTCGGCTGAGAGGCGCGCCGCGGAGGCGGCCCTGCGTAAAGCCAACGACGATCTGGAGGTGCGGGTCCAGGGTCGCACCGAGGCATTACGGGCGAGCGAGAACTATTTTCGAAACGCGTTCGAAACCGCCCCTCATGGCATGGCGCTTGTCTCGCCCGAGGGGCGCTGGATCCGGGTGAATAAGGCGCTTTGCGAGTTCCTTGGCTACAGTGAGCAGGAATTGTTCGCGGGCGACTTCAAGAAAATCACGCACGTTGACGACCTCGCCGCCGACCTGGCGCAGGCGGAAAAGCTGCTGGCAGGGGAAATCCACACCTATCAGATGGAGAAGCGCTATCTCCATCGGAAAGGTCACTATGTGTGGGGTTTGCTCAGTGGCTCACTCGTAAGGGATAGCCAGGGCGCGCCTGTGAACTTCGTGGCGCAGGTCATTGATATCGATCGCCGTAAGCGCGTCGAGGACGCACTCATAGACGCCCGCACCGCCGCGGAAGCCGCGAACCAGGCCAAGGACCGATTCCTGGCCGTAATGAGCCATGAATTGCGCACGCCGATGACCGGCATTTTGGGAATGTCCGATCTTTTGTTCACGACCCCGCTTAACCCGGAGCAGGAGAAATACACGCAGACCCTGGCGCGCTCTGCCCGCGGACTGCTCAACCTGCTGAACGATATCCTCGATTTCTCGAAGATCGAAGCCGGTCAGCTTCAGATCGAACGGGCGCCGCTCCTGGTGCCGGAAGTCCTTGGCGACATTCGCGACCTCTTCGCAGGACCAGGGGCGGAAAAGGGGCTCGCGATTACAATGCACGCGGCGCCGGAGCTTCAAGCGCGCGTCATGGGTGACGCGGCGCGCGTGCGGCAGGTGGTCTCGAACTTCATTAGCAACGCCATCAAATTCACCAACGAAGGGACCATTACAGTCAGGGCGGAGGAGCAGATCACAGGCCGTGCGCCTTTGCTCAAGATCTCCGTGACCGATACGGGCGTTGGAATTCCCCCCGAAGCGACAAGCCGCTTATTTCAGCCGTTCGCCCAGGCCGACGTCAGCATCACGCGCAAATTTGGCGGCACGGGGTTGGGGCTCGCCATTTCGCGTAACCTTGCGCGCGCGATGGGCGGGGACATCCAGGTCGCAAGCGAGGTTGGAAAGGGGTCAACGTTCACACTTTTAATCCCGCTTGAGTACGAAGCTGGCGGTGCCGTGAAGTCCCCGGCGGACGCCGCTCAAGCGGCCCCTTCCGTTGACGTTCGGCCGGCCGCTGCCGCGCGGAAGCCGCTCAAGGTTTTGCTCGCCGAAGACAATGCAACCACGCGCATGCTCGTCACCGCCATGCTGGGCAAAATGGGCGACACGATTACCGCGGTCGGCGACGGGACCGAGGCTGTTGCCGCCGTGAAAGCGCATGCCTACGATATCATCCTCATGGACATGCAGATGCCCATCATGGATGGGCCTGATGCGATCGCGGCGATACGCGAGATCGAACGCGGCCGGGGCGACAGCAGTCCCGTACCGATTATCGCTTTAACCGCCGATGTCACGCTCGAAGGCCAGCAGAATTACCTCCGCTCGGGCGCGGACGCTTTCATAGGAAAGCCGGTGAATTGGAAAGCCTTAGCCGCTGAAATGGATCGTCTGACAGGCCTCGCGGGCAGAGCTCTGTAGAAGCGATGAATTCGGCTCGACGCGAAGCGAAGCGCGGCCTCGACAGTTCGGATGTCCTTGCGATAACGACCTTGCCGTAAGAGGCAAATCCGCGAGCGGCGTATTTTTCAACGCAGTCCGAACCCTTGTTGCGAAGATTGCGCGTGGACTCGCCATGCGCGCGATTTTGCAATGCACAAAACATTTCCCGACTTTCGCCATCCGCTGACGCGCATCATGGCGCCGGCACAGGCAAGGGAGATATGCTCCGAATTATACTCTCTTCTTTGGACTGCGTACCAAATAGGGAAGCCCTCATCCCCGCACGAAGGTTTGCACGCTAAGATCGCGGGACCGGAGGGAGCTCTGATGTCAGCAAATATCAATTTAAAAGTCCTTTTAGCCGCATTTACGGCCGTTCTGATTGCGATGGCGTTCTACGTAATGCACTTGCGATCAGAACTTATTGAAGCTGAACGATTGTCGGCCGCTGTACGCGGGGAAGTTGCGGCGCAAAAAGTTACCATTGCGCGCATCGAGGACGAGCGAACGGTCGCCGCAAATGAACGCGATGCCATGCAAGCGCAACTGTCGGAATCTAAAGAGCTGCTGGTGAAGCTATCCGAGGGCTCAGAAAAAAAGAGCGGCGAGCTAAATGAGGAGATTTCAGTTCTTCGCGCGCGCATTGCTCATGAAGCGAAGGTATCGGCGTGGTGGCGGGAACTATTTGACTACACCAAGACGTTTAATCGCCAAGACGAATCAAGGTTGCACGCCACCACCATGAAATAGTGCCCACTGCGGAGAGAGCCTTGTTTTCGAATGATCAAAAAGTCTCCCGCTGACGAATACGCCTACGCACTGCACGTAATTGCCGCGAACAGAACAGTCGTTGTGGCGGAGCGGACCTATGCCGCAAGGATTAGAACGGGAATCGCGATGCTCGCGTTTGGCCTCGAGACAAAGGCGCTCCTCGGGAGTCAACCTCGCGTGCATCGCGCGAGGAACGAGCTCGATCTTAATGATGATCGCGGGCATTTGTCTTGGCATCGCGGTATGGCGCCTTTCAGAATCCGGATCGGCGCTTCAACACCCGATGTCCTGCAAATAGCGCGGAGTATTCTTGCCGGCTTTGGCAATGTTTTTCTCCTCGTCGTTGCTTTTGCCCTGTATGTTCTCTGGGGGCTTTAATTCGGCGCGGCGGGCAGGGAAGGCCGTAAGACATTGCTGCGGTCCAGGGTGCGGCAATCTAATTTTGCGTTTTGGCGGAGCCGCAAGTGGTGGAATTTCTCGCGCCTCGATATCTCTTCTTGCTGATTGCGTTGCCGCTACTGGTCGCGGCCTACTTGTATCTCATAAATCGCAAGAAGCACCTTGTTCTCCGATATACCAGCGTGGCGATGGTCAAGGACGCCGCCGACGGTCTCTCGTCGATGCGCCGCCACGTCCCGCCTTTGGTCCTATTAATCGCCGTGTCGTTGGCTCTGATTGCCTCAGCGCGGCCCGCCGCGATGCTGACGCTCCCTTCGGACCGCGCGCAGATTATTCTCGCGATCGACGTTTCTGTGAGCATGCGTGCTCGGGATGTCGAACCGGATCGTATCACCGCGGCGAAAAACGCCGCCAAGACTTTCGTTCAGGAAGCACCTGGCAATTTGCAGATCGGTATCGTGGCATTCGCGGGCAATGCGATGTTGGTGCAAGCGCCGACTTTCGATAAACAGTCGCTGATTGAGGCCATCGATAATTTCAGGCTCCAGCGCGCGACGAACATCGGCGGTGCAGTCATGGCTTCTCTGCAGACGATTTTCCCCGGACTAAATCTCCAGTCCGCCTTACCTGCGTACGACCGCAGGGCATCACGCCGCACCGGCGTCTCCCTGGATGAACAGCCCGTTGCAGAAGAGCCGTTGATGCCACCCGTGCCGCCAGGTTCATACACGTCATCGGCCGTCATCCTTCTTACAGATGGACAGGCTACTACCGGTCCCGATCCGATTGCGGCCGCGCGTGTCGCCGCGGATCGCGGCGTACGCATCTTTACGGTAGGTCTGGGAAGTCCAAATGGGGAGATCATCGGCTGGGGCGGACGAGGGATGCGGGTTCAGATCGACGAGGAAACACTGAAGACGATGGCCGACATCACCAAGGCGAAGTATTTCTATGCAACGACGAGCGCGGTTCTTGCCGACGTCTACAAGGATCTAAATGCTCAGCTCGTGATGGAGCGTAAGCGCACCGAGATATCGTTCCTGTTCGCTGGTCTCGCGGCCATTCTACTCGTGTGTGCCGCCGGATTATCGCTAGCTTGGTCGAACCGGATTTTTTAATCCGTACGGAGGCGCCGGCGCCTCCCTCACCGTGACCTACGTCGGCGGATTTCCTCTGGCTTTATTCCGACGATCATCTCGAAGGCTGGTGCGCTGCCTAGTCCCACGCATGAGGGAAAAATAGCGAGAAGCATTTCCCTTTCAGGCTGTCTGAAGGCAGGCGCTCGCGATGAGTTGCGCCATTTTTGCAGTGCAGCAGGATATTCTCCATTTTTTTGCCCGATCCCCCTGATGACATGACGGTTTTCAGAACGTGATGCGTATAGGGTTTTAGGATGCAATCGGCGTACGCCGGCTTGGCGAGCGCTTCTAAGGGGGGCTATTTATGGATAATGATTCTTATAAGCGTTCTCGTGTGAAGGCGAGCGCGCTAGCGTCTGTGAGTGGCTTCGCTCTAGCGGTATTTGCATACGCACCCAGTTCATATGCGCAAACACCGGCGACGCAGGCGCCTGCCGCCGTCGATGAGATCGTCGTCACTGGCTCGCGCATCGTGCGCGACGGTTACGAAGCCCCGACGCCGGTGACGGTCGTCGGCGTCGAGCAGCTTCAAGACGCGGCCAAGCCCAATGTGTTTGACGCCATCTCCAGCCTTCCTGCCTTCTCGGGCAACATCAACCTTTCCACAAGCACGGCCGGGATTTCCATGGGCACCGGCGGCGCGAGTACGCTCAATTTGCGTGGTCTCGGCGTCAACCGCACCCTCGTGCTGTTCGACGGCAAGCGCTTTCCGAACATCTTCGTCACCGGCGGCACCGATGCAAAATTATTCCCCGACCTTCTGATCTCGCGTGTCGACGTTGTGACCGGCGGCGCCTCCGCCGTCTATGGATCTGACGCGGTCTCCGGTGTCGTCAACTTTGTGCTCGATAAAGAGTTCACGGGCGTGAAGGGCAACATCATGGGCGGTATCACCAGCCGGGGCGACCATGAGCAATATAAGGTCGCTCTGGCGGCAGGTACGCCGTTCGCCGCTGGGCGTGGACATTTCTTGATCGCGGCTGACTTCGGCGATCAGGCGCATATGGAGGGCAAGGTCCGCGAATGGAACCAGGTCGGTTACTTCCAAGTGACCAATCCCAACTACACGGCGACGAATGGACAGCCGCAGCTTTTGAACCGCTATCACGCCGGCCTTTGGGCGGCTAATCCCGGGGGCGTCATCGCCAGTGGTCCTTTGAAGGGCATTGCGTTCGGCCCCAACGGTGCGCCGTACCAGTTCAATTTCGGCGAATTCATCGGCGGTTCGTTCAATGTGGGCGGCGACTGGCAGAACGCCACCGAGCAAGGCGCCAACAGCCTCTCCGCCGGGACCGAGGATAAGCATCTGTATGCGCGTGCTAGCTATGACGTCACCGACAACGTG
Organism: Rhodospirillaceae bacterium; assembly: GCA_050246995.1. Classification (GTDB taxonomy): domain Bacteria; phylum Pseudomonadota; class Alphaproteobacteria; order Rhodospirillales; family Rhodospirillaceae; genus SHVO01. The sequence continues at coordinate 63,603 of JBFWVA010000005.1, forward strand.
ACGGTGTTCGCCGAGTACAACTTCGGCACCGTCCAATCGATTTATAATTGTTGTTGGACCTACTACCTGGGCGCCAACATCAATGTCAGTACCCAAAATCCATTCATGCCCGAGGACGTACGCGCGCGCGCAACGGCTTTAGGTTTGACGTCGCTGGCATTCGGCAAGCAGCTGAAGGACATTCCGCCGTATACGGCCGAAAACGAGCGCAACAGCTACGTCTATGTGGTGGGCGCCGAAGGCAATTTTGACGCTTTCGACACGGCATGGAACTGGGATGTGTACGGTCAAAAAGGGCTGGTGAAACTCGACCTCAATTCTCCAGTTCAGGTCAGACCGGCGAACTTTGCCCTAGCTATCGACGCGGTGCGCAACCCGACGACCGGCGCCATTATGTGCCGCTCCACACTCACCAACCCGACCAATGGCTGTGTCCCGTATAACCTGTTCGGCACGCCGGGTGTGAATTCAGACGCCGCGAAAAATTACATTACTTCCTTCCCAAATCATCCACACAACAGCCAGGCGCAACGCACGAGTTCGGCCGCGTTCAACATCTCCGGCGAGCCGTTCGAGGGCTGGGCGGGCCCGGTCTCATTGGCGTTCGGCGGCGAATGGCGCAAGGAGTCCATCGAAGGCGTGGCCGATCCGATCGCCCAGGCAAGAGGATGGTTCTCGACGAACTACATCTCCTGGCCGCTTGTCTCTCAAAGCGTGGTCGAAGGAAACATCGAAACAGTCGTGCCGCTGGCGAAGGATGAGGCGTGGGCGACGGCACTCGACTTCAACGGGGGTATACGAGTCACCCACTATTCCGAATCAGGCTCCGTGGTGACGTGGAAGGCCGGCTTGACCTATAGCCCGGTTGACGACTTCCGGCTCCGTTTCACGCGCTCGCGTGACATTCGCGCGCCGAACCTGAACGACTTGTACGCGCCCGGTCAGCGCGGAAACAGCGCCATCGCCGATCCTTTCCTGGGCAATCAGAGCTTCGTGTACGGGAACATCGCGGGCGGAAATGTGAATCTTGTGCCGGAAAAAGCCGACACGACCGGGATCGGCGGCGTCTACCAGCCGTCGTGGCTGCCGGGCTTCAGTACGTCGGTGGACTACTACAACATCAATCTGAAGGGCGCGATTTCCTCACCGGCGACGACGTTCATTCTGCAGCAGTGCTTTGAAGGCGTGGCGTTCTACTGCCAATTCATCAATCGCCGTGCCGACGGCACGATTGATACGATTTATCAGAGTCCGGTCAACGCCAACGTTCTCAAGGCGCGCGGGTTGGATGTCGAAGCCAGCTATCGCACCCCGCTGTCGGCGTTCGTCGACTCCTGGAACGGCGATCTGTCGCTGCGCGCGGTGGCCACTCATATCATTGCGTTGGAGGGCCAAAGCACGACCCACAGCGTGTCGACAGGGGCCATCGGCGGCGGTGGCCTGGTCAATGCGCCGGCGCCGCGGTGGAGCGGCCAAATCGGCTTGAGCTACAGCCTTGAGCCGTTCCGATTCAACTGGACGACGCGCTACATCAGCTCGGGCGACATGTTCGCGGACTTCATTGCCTGCACGTCGGGTTGTCCGACGCCTATTCCGGCAGGGAAACGGACGGTCGACACCAACCACGTGCCTGCGTATTACGCGACCGACATCGCGTTCGCTTACGCCTTCTACACGGACGGCGATCGCAACGCCGAGGCGTACCTGAACGTCGATAACCTGTTTGATAAGGATCCGCCGCCGGTCGCAGTCAGCGGGGTCGCCTACAGTCCGATGACGCAGGCGGCGCTATACGACGTGTACGGACGTTCGTTCCGTGTGGGCGTGCGCTTCAAGATGTAAACGCGAGGTTCCCGCGGCACGCCATGAGTGGCGTGCCGCGAACGACTCGCCCAACGCACGTTTCCGATTTTTTGAATTGTGCGGAAAATCGCACTGCGATTTTCGGCGCAATCCCCCGGAGGGGTCGCGAGGCGAACGCAGGCCGCCGACTCGCCGCACACACATTTCCGATTTTTTGAATCATTAAATCTGCACACCCCCTAAAAATCGCTCGACGAAAAATCGGGCAATGGCGCATTCTTATGCGAGGTGAGTCCGCCGCAAGCGGGCTTGCCGCCGTTCTTTGACATCGTGAATCTCGAGATCTCGCGCGGCTGTCGCAGCCGACCGGCCGCGACTGTTTTGTTGGACCTGTTTTTAGGGCGGAAAACCTAGAGCTCTGAAATTCTATGATTTTTCCGAAGTGTCGCCTGATGTCGCCCTTATGTCGCCCAACGCAAAAAATGCGCTAACCTATTGAAACGTAATAGTTGTTAGCCACATGTCGCCTGTCGCCCATGTCGCCCGGCGGGACTTGTAATGTGGCCGTTCTGTCCCGCAACCCCTAGCGGACCCCCGGCGTTGTGACCCAGGAACCAATCCTTTATAAATCGTAAAGGCCATTCGCTAGGGGACCATGGCGCTCACCGCCGACATTCTCGTCACGCCGCCGCCGATCATGGCGGCCGTAACACCGCCGCAACCGCGGCCGGTGATTGCGCCGTCTGGCGAGCGCGACGGCGCCAATAATCAGCGCCGTGACTCGGGCAAGAAAGAAAACGGCCCGCTCTCCTTCCGCGCCGCGCTCGGCGAAACCGTCTTTGACCGTCTCGACCGCGCGTCCTCACAGGCACTTGCGTTGGCCTGGAACGGCGAGGGGCAGGAGCGTCTCCATCGCGAGGCGCGCTTTCCCGAAAGCGGCCCTGTCGAACTGACGGGCGAAGAGGCGAGCGATTTGTTCGAGCGCGCTGTCGCGAACAACAGCCGCAGGGGCCGCGATCCGGCATTCGCGGCGGCCACATCGCTATATTCCACCAGCTACTTCGCCGGCTCGTCCTTCCACACGCGTCCGGGCGAAACGCTCGAAATCACCGCGTAACCGGCACACCATCGCAACAAAAGACACGGCGGATCGTTTTGGCGGGACAATTCTCGCCAAAGGCGAACCATGGCCGAACCCCTTCGAAATCCCGAACAATGTCCGATCCGCGAGGATCTGCCGTTTCAGCGGATCATGTGGAGTATCGAGCGGCTGGGCTGGGTCGTCATGGCGGTCCTTGTGCTTGCCGCGATGGCCGGCCTGCTGGGCGGGCCGACGACTCGCCAGGAAACGCGCGATGCCTCGGGCCGCGTGCACGTCGAATATCAGCACTTCCAACGTCACCTCGATCCCACCGCCATGCGGCTGAAGATCGATACGCAAGGCCAGTCGCTTTTCGAACTCATCATCGGCAAGGAACTCGCGCAGGCCTTCGAGATCCGCAGCGTGGTTCCCGGGCCCATTGAAACGCAGGCCCATGAAGGCGGGCTTCTGATGAAGTTTGCTGCCAGTCCGGACAATACGATGCCGGCGGAGATCGTCATCGTTGGCATCCCGGATCGACCCGGCCGCGTCACCGGCGGGATCGGTTTGTTCGGCGAAACGCCCGCGCCGCTCAACATCTTCATCTATCCGTAGGAGGCCCGTTCACATGGACGCCGTCCTGCGCGCTGCCGCGGTCTATTTCATTCTGCTCATTGCCGTGCGCCTTGCAGGCCGCCGCACCCTATCGGAACTCACCACGTTCGATTTCATTCTCGTCCTTGTCATCAGCGAGGCCGTGCAGCAGGGCATGGTGGGGGACGACTATTCGCTCACCACCGCGACCGTTGTTGTCGTGACGTTGGTGCTGATCGACGTCACGCTGTCGTTCGCGAAAACCCGTTTCCGCTGGCTGGAGAAAATACTCGAAGGCGTGCCGACCGTGCTGGTCGAGAACGGCCGTCCTTTACGCGAGCGCATGAAGAAAGCCCGTGTGTCCGAGGATGACATCATGGAATCAGCGCGCGAGCTGCAAGGGCTCGAACGCATGGATCAGATTAAATTCGCTGTGCTGGAGGTCGGCGGCAAGATCACGGTGATCCCGGCCGGGAAGGAAGCGCCCTCCGTCGAATCTGCAAGTACCAAAACTAAATCTGAAGAAAAGAAACCCGCTAAGCGTCGAGCGCAGCGCGGCCGGTCTTCGTGAGCTTACAGACCATCCAGTCGAGCTTGAGCTGATTGTTGAACCAGGGCTCGGCCCAACCTTCATCGAGACACTTCTTCACGACTTGAAGATTTACCTTGCGGCCTTCTTCGTCAAACAGAGGCAGCTTGCCGCCCGGCTGCGCAAGGCCGCGTTCCAGCCACTTGCGCTGCGCCGGGGAAAGCCGGGAGAGGGATCGCTCGCCGCCATCCATGATCATCTTCCACACTCAAGAAAAGTCCGCGCGTGTTGCCGCGCTTTGGATTTAGGGCCTAATCTGCAGGCGTAGATGTGAATATTTCCTGAAGTGAGAATAGGCAAGTGCAAGGATCGCGGCCCATGCGTGAGGTTCAAACCGTCCCGTCCACCCATTGTATGGTATATGTCACCGCCGCATCGAAGGACGAAGCGCTACAGATTGGGCGTGCCTTGGTGCAGGAGCGACTGGCCGCCTGCGCCAATATCCTGGACGGAATGCATTCCGTGTACCGCTGGCAGGGCGCCGTCGAGGAAGCGCAGGAAGCCGTCCTCATCCTGAAAACGCGCAAGCAGCTTGTCGACAAGACGGTGGCAAGGGTGGCGGAGCTGCATAGTTACGTTACGCCCTGCGCGGTCGTGTACGACATGTCCAATGGGCTTGCCGCCTACCTCGACTGGATCGACGTTTCGACAAGCCAAGTCTAGGCGCAAGCGCACCCGGCCTTCGGAACCTTTGCGCGAATCTTCGCGTTGAAAGACCGTCACTCTCACGGGTAAGGCCATGGCGCAGGCGAAAGCAAAACGCAAAATCAAGACGAAGGTGAAAACCGCGAAGAAGGCGGCCTTGAAATCGACCTCCAAAGTGCGGCGCCCCGTGAAGAAAAGCTTGCCGCGCGCACGGCGGAAAACCTCGTCGATCGCCAAGGAGTTCGGCGCGCTCGCCGACAAGATCACCAGCTTCGGCAAAGTCGTGTTCGAACAAGGCGCCGAGAAGGCCGGAGAGATCGCCCGCGCCGGACTTTCGGCCATCGAACAGGGTAGTGAAAAGATCGGCGGTGAAATTGCCGCGATCAAGCGCGCGGCGCTGTCACGCGCGAAGCTTTAAGACGCGATGGACACCGCTGGGGCGATCGGCGCTGTTGCTTCCCTCTGCTCGGTGGTAAGTTTCACACCGCAAGCCTGGAAGATCATCAAGTCCCGTCATACCGACGATATCTCCGCCGGTATGTTCGTGCTCACCGTCACAGGCTTTGCCCTTTGGACCGCCTACGGCGTCTTGCTCGGCAAATGGCCGATCATCATTACCAATGCGATCTGCTTTGTACTGGCGGGCTTCATCTTGATGATGAAGCTTCTGCCTTCGCGTAAGAAAAACAAGGTTGCCGACGCGCTGGATCCCGAAGCGTAAGCACCCTTGTCATCCTCGGGCAGGCGCAACACTCACGGATGTATTTTGAGAGATGGATCGGCCGGATGAACCGGCGATAAGAGTGGTATGTGGTCTAGGGATCGCAAAAAAATAGCCCGCTGGGGGCAGCGGGCTAAAGCTTGCGAGGAGTAAAAGTATTTAGGGGTATACAGTCGGAAGATTAGCGCCCGACCGTTGCACTCCGATGACTCTCGCGGGACGTTTTGGCGAAGCTAAAGGCGTATGGTCGCGACGGCCTGGGCGGCGATCCCTTCCTGGCGGCCTGTGAAACCTAGGCCTTCCGTGGTGGTGGCCTTCACGCTGATGCGGTCGGCCGCCACGCCCAAAATCTTCGCCATCTCGTTCACCATCGCCTCACGATGAGGGCCGACCTTCGGGCGCTCGCAGATGATCGTCACATCGAGATGTACGAGGGCGCCTCCCCGTTCGACTAGAAGGTCGTAAGCGTGACGCAGGAACTGATGCGACGCCGCGCCCCGCCATTTCGGATCACTTGGCGGAAAGTGATGGCCGATATCGCCCGCTCCGCAAGCGCCGAGGATTGCATCGGTCGCTGCATGTAAGGCAACGTCAGCGTCGGAATGTCCCTCCAGGCTATGGGTATGCGGAACGCGCACGCCGCACAGCATCACCGCGTCGCCTGGACCAAATTTGTGGACGTCGAAGCCGCTCCCGGTGCGGGTCTCGCTCAGCATCGCATTCGCGCGGGCAAGGTCATCCATGGTCGTCACCTTGATGTTGGTTTCGTCGCCCGCCACGGTGATGACGCGCTGTCCCGCGCGTTCAAGCACACTAGCGTCGTCCGTTAGAGCCTCGCCGGCATGCGCGCGGTGCGCTTCAAGGATTTCCGTGAACCGGAAACCCTGCGGCGTCTGTGCGCGGACCAGATGCTCCCGCGAAACGGTCGCGGTGATCGTCGCGCCGTCCACCCGTTTCAAGGTGTCGATGACCGGGACTACGGGTAGTACGCCGGGCGCTTCTTTGAGGCCGGCGATCACCCGGTCGATTAGCCCGGGTCCGATCACAGGACGCGCGCCGTCGTGGATCAGGACGAGGTCAGGCGCTGTCGCGGTGAGCGCCTCGAGCCCAAGGCGCACAGACTCCTGCCGGGTCGCGCCGCCAGCGACTGGAAACACCCGGGGCAGGCCTGCGGCCGCCGCCTGGAACAGGTCCTGATCGTCCGGGTGGATGGCCACGGCGATCGGCCCTACGCCCGGGTGATCGCAGAAGGCTTTTAGGGTGCGGCGGAGCAGAGGGCTGCCCTTGAGGGGTGCGTATTGCTTGGGTCCCGTGCCGCCAAAGCGCTGGCCGCGTCCGGCGGCAACAATTAGGGCGGCGCAGGTCTCGGGCAAGGCGGTTCCCCAAAAAGGCTAAGTTACGGGCGCTACAGTAAAAACCCGGGCATGCCGAGGCAATTTGTCTTTTGTCGTGTAGTGTTGCTAGACTGTGGTGCGCGGCTGCAACAGGGGGCAAAAAACCTTGCTTTTAAGCCACGTTCCTGGGCAAATGCCTAACTTTTAGACAATCCCTCTGCAGTTTCAATGACAGTTGCGCAAATCCGCATCGGCAATGTTCTTTCGTCCGGGATCGTGTTCCTGGCGCCGATGTCGGGTGTAACGGACCGGCCGTTCCGCCGGTTGGCGCGAAAGTTCGGGGTCGGGCTCGCCTATACCGAAATGATCGCCAGCCAAGAAATGGTCAAGGCGCACCGCCAGCAACCGCGCATGGGCGCGGACTGCCGCGATGAAACCCCGCTGGCCGTCCAGCTCGCGGGCTGCGAGCCGGGCATCATGGCCGAGGCCGCCAAACTCAACGAAGACCGCGGCGCGGCCATCATCGACATCAACATGGGCTGCCCGGTGAAGAAGGTCGTGAACTCCTGGTCGGGGTCCGCCTTGATGAGGGATGAAGACAATGCCGCGCGGATCGTCGAAGCCGTCGCGAAGGCCGTGAAGGTCCCGGTGACCTTGAAGATGCGCATGGGCTGGGACCACGACAGCTTGAATGCCCCCACGTTGGCCAAACGGGCGCAGGACGCGGGCGCGCAGCTCATTACCGTGCACGGCCGCACACGTCAGATGCTTTATAACGGCACGGCGGACTGGGCTTTCATCCGCAAGGTGAAGGACGCCGTATCGGTCCCGGTGATCGGCAATGGCGATGTGAATACGCCGGCCGACGCGCAAGAACTGCTGCGCTTATCGGGCGCCGACGGCGTCATGATCGGGCGCGGCGCGTTTGGAAAGCCGTGGATCGCGGCGCATATCGAGCAATTTCTCGCGACAGGCGCCTCGCCGGCGGGCCCGTCCGTCGATGAACGCCGCGACATCGCGCTCGAGCACTACGAGGCGCTGCTCTCGCATTACGGCACGGACAAAGGTGTGCGCATCGCGCGCAAACATCTCGCGTGGGCGGCGGCGGGCCTCAGGAACGCCAATGCGTTCCGTGTGGCGGTGAATACCGAAACCGATCCGGAGAAGGTGAAGCGCCTTATCGGCGAGCTCTTCGTGGCGGCAGAGCCCGTGCAGGAGGCCGCATAGTGCCACAGCCGATCGCTTTCCCGCGCCGCAGCAGCGCGCGCGAAACGCTTCCATTCAATGCCGAGGCCATTCTCGGCGCGCTTCCGGCCGCCACGCTGGTCATCGATAATCTCAGCATCATTCGTTACGCCAACATGTCGGCGGAACAGTTGTTCCAGGCGAGTGCATCCATCCTGATCGGCGGACCGCTGGCTGAGATCGTTCCGCCGACCGGGCCGCTGCTCGCGCTTGTCGAGCAGGCGCGTCTGGCCGACGCCCCGATGTCCGCGCACGGCGTTATCCTCGACACGCCCAAGACCGGTATCCGCACGATGTCCGTGCACGTAGCGCCGATGGTCGACACGCCGGGTTGGCTGGTTGTTTCGCTGCAGGAACAGACGCGCGCGCTCAAGATCGGCCAGCAGCTCGAACACCGCAGCGCCGCGCGGTCCATGACGGCGATGGCCTCGATGCTCGCGCATGAAGTGAAGAACCCGCTGTCCGGCATTCGCGGCGCCGCGCAGCTTCTCGGCCAGGGCGCGAGTGAGGAAGACCGCAAGCTGACGCAGCTGATTTGTGACGAAGCGGACCGCATCGTCGCGCTCGTTAACCGAATGGAAGTTTTCTCCGACGACCGGCCGCTCGAGCGCGGACCTGTCAACATCCACGTCGTTCTCGAACGCGTCCGCCGCCTGGCGGAAAACGGCTTCGCCAAATCGGTGAAGTTCGTCGAGCGCTATGACCCCTCGCTGCCCGCCGTCGACGGCAATCAGGATCAGCTCGTGCAGGTGTTCTTGAACCTGATCAAGAATGCGTCGGAAGCCGTGCAGGGCAAAGAAGGGGGCGAAGTTGTCCTCTCGACCGCTTATCGCCCGGGCGTGCGCATCGCGGTGAACAGCTCGAGCGAGCGCATTCATTTGCCGCTGGTCGTCACCGTGCAGGACAACGGCTCCGGCATCCCGGAGGATCTGCGCCCTTACTTATTCGATCCGTTCGTGACAACGAAGCCAAAGGGCAGTGGTCTCGGCCTTGCGCTGGTGGCGAAGATCATCAGCGATCACGGCGGTATCGTGGAATTTGAAAGCGAACGTGCGCGCACGGTGTTCCGGATCATGCTTCCGGTCGCCAAGGACTAAAGGGATTTGCGATGAACGCCGCGACCGTACTCGTAGCTGACGACGACCATGGCATCCGCACCGTCCTGACGCAGGCGTTGGGCCGCGCGGGATACGACGTGCGCACCACCGGTAATGCCGAGACCCTGTGGCGCTGGGTGTCCGATGGCGAGGGTGACCTTGTCATTACCGACGTCGTGATGCCGGACGAGAACGGGCTCGACTTGATTCCGCGCATCAAGAAGGTCCGCCCCGACCTGCGCATCATTGTCATGAGCGCGCAGAACACACTGCTGACCGCGGTGAAGGCCGCGGAGCGCGGCGCGTTTGAATATCTGCCGAAGCCGTTCGATCTTGGCGAACTCGTTAATGTGGTGAACCGCGCGCTTGCGCTGAAACCGCAGGAACATACGCCCGCGAATGATACCGCCGAACGTCTGCCGATCGTCGGCCGCTCGCCGGCAATGCAGGACATCTACCGCGCGGTCGCGCGTTTGATGAACACCGATTTGACCGTGATGATCACCGGCGAGTCTGGCACCGGGAAGGAACTGGTGGCGCGCGCGCTGCACGAATTCGGCCGCCGCCGGGGCGGCCCGTTCGTCGCCGTGAACATGGCGGCGATTCCGCGTGAGCTGATCGAAAGCGAGCTGTTCGGGCACGAGAAGGGCTCATTCACCGGCGCCGTGACCCGCGTGACGGGGCGCTTCGAGCAGGCCGAAGGTGGCACGCTGTTCCTCGATGAAATCGGCGATATGCCGCCCGAAGCGCAGACCCGTCTTCTGCGCGTGCTTCAGGACGGACGTTATACAACCGTCGGCGGACGCACGCCGATCAAGGCGAACGTGCGGATCGTGGCGGCGACGCACCGCGATCTCACACAGCTCATCAAGCTTGGCATGTTCCGCGAGGATTTGTTCTATCGTCTGAACGTGGTGCCGATCCGCATCCCGCCGCTGCGTCAGCGGGCGGAAGATATTCCCGAACTCGTGGGCCACTTCCTCGCGCAAAGCGCGGCGGAAGGCCTTCCGCCCAAGTCATTGGCGCCGACGGCGCTCGAACGCCTGAAAACTCACCGCTGGCCCGGCAACGTGCGCGAACTTGAAAATCTCGTGAAGCGGCTGGTCGCGCTTTACGGTGAACCCGTTATCGGTCCGGACGTCGTCGAACTCGAACTCGCCGGCGCCACGATGCCCGAAGTCTCCAGCGATCCCGCCGCCGCCGCCACGTTGGCCGGCACCATCGAACGCCATCTGCGTGAGTATTTCGATGGTCATAAGGGGGTGCTGCCGCCGCGCGGCCTCTACGACCGCGTCCTGCGTGAACTGGAACGCCCATTGATCACCCTAACTCTGACCGCCACCCGTGGCAATCAGGTGAAAGCGGCTGACGTTCTCGGTCTGAACCGCAACACCTTGCGCAAGAAGATCCGCGAACTTGAGATTGGCGTGGTTCGCGGCGTGAACAAGTAACGGACGAGAATGAGCACCGACGTTTCCTCGGCCGACGTCTCCAGTACTCCGCGCACCATCGTGCAGCGCGGGGCGGAGCGCGTGCGCAACCGGCTTGTGCCGGGCCGTGCCGCTGAAGTGCTGGCTGTCGTTCTGACCGCGGCCGCCGTGATCGCCGGGATCGGCACGTTCGTTGCGCTGTGGGGCTGGGGCGATAAAGGCCCGAGCGCCACCGCGACCCAAGTGCTTCTCATCATCGACCTCGTGATCGTACTGGGTTTGGCTACGTTGGTCGGAGTGCGTCTTGTAAAGCTCTGGCGTGCGCACCGCACGCGCACCGCCGGTTCGCGTTTGCATATTCGTCTTGTGGCCTTGTTCGCTGGGATCGCGATGACCCCGACAGTCCTCACGGCGATGTTCGCCACGATATTCTTTACCTTCGGCGTGCAAACCTGGTTCGGGGATCGCGTGAAAACGGCGGTGACGGAATCGGCGGCGATCGCCCAAGCCTACTTGCGTGAGCACCAGCAAGCGATCCGCGCGGATGCGTTAGCTGTCGCGAACGACGTCAATCGCCAGTGGGCCGCCCTTGGCGGTAATCCCGCGCTCCGGGACAACTTCTTGTCCACGCAAACCACTTTCCGTGGTCTCGATGAAGCAATCATTTTTACGCCTGACGGACAGGTAATCGCGAAAGGCGGTTACACCTTCGCGCTCTCAGGCGAAGTCGTGACCTTTGAAGCTATGGCCCAAGCGGATGTCGGGCAGGTGGCGGTCGTGACCAGTCCGGATTCCGAACGCGTGCGCGCGCTCGTGAAGCTTCAAACCTACCCGACGACCTATCTTTCGGTCGGCCGGTTCGTGGACAATCAGGTGCTGGCGCGCCTCAATCGCACGGAAGAGGCGGTTTCAGAGTATGTCCGCCTGGAAGGGGAGCGAGAGAGCTTACAACTCAGCTTCACGGCGTTGTTCGGCTTGGTTGCACTTCTCCTTCTGATGGTGTCGGTCTGGTTTGGTCTTCAACTCGCCACCCGCTTGGCTAAGCCGGTCATAGAGCTCATCAATGCCGCTGAAAGCGTGCGCGGCGGTGACCTGTCGGTGCGCGTGAGCGAGAACACCACGGACGATGAAATGGCCTACCTCAGCCGGGCGTTCAACCGCATGACCAAGCGTCTTGCCGAACAGCAGACGGCCTTGCAGGAAACCAACGCTCAACTCGACGCGCGACGCCGGTTCACCGAAACCGTGCTCGAAGGGGTAAGCGCGGGCGTGATCGGCCTCGACCGCGCCGGTAATATCACGCTGCCCAACCATTCGGCATCGGACCTCTTGGACACCGACCTGTCGGTCGCCATCAACCGTCCATTGTCCGAAGCCGTGCCGGAGTTCGGGCAATTGCTCGATGAACTGCGTGAAGCCCCGCAAGGCGTCGTGCAGCGCGAAGTCGAGATCTCGCGCGGGAAATCGACCAAGACCTTCCTGGTTCGACTGTCGGTCGAACACGGCGACGACGCGGACGTCGGCTACATCGCCACCTTCGATGACATCACGGCGCTGCAGGCCGCTCAACGCAAAGCCGCCTGGGCGGACGTCGCGCGCCGGATCGCGCATGAAATCAAGAACCCTTTGACGCCGATCCAGCTCTCGGCCGAGCGGCTCAAGCGCAAGTACGCGGGAAAGATCCAGGACGATGTGGATCTGTTTACGCAATGTACGGACACCATCATCCGCCACGTCGGTGATATCGGGCAGATGGTCGATGAGTTTTCCTCCTTCGCACGTCTGCCCGCCGCCGTGCTGCGCCCGGCCGACCTGACCCAGGTCGTGCGTGACGCCGTGATGTTGCAGCGGACCGCCTATCCGCGCATCGCATTCACCAAGCGCTTGCCGGGCGACCGGTGGATCAAGTGCGACGCCCGGCAAGTCGGCCAGGCTCTCACGAACGTCTTGAAGAATGCAGTCGAGGCGATCGATACGCGCGTGGCAGCCAATGCACTGACGCCCGGCGAGGGCCACGTGATCGTCGAATTGCTCGAAGATAGCGGCGAAGTCATCGTGACCGTGACCGACAACGGCGTCGGCTTACCTGAAGCCGAACGGTCGCGCCTCACGGAACCCTACGTAACGACCCGCGCCAAGGGAACCGGCCTTGGTCTTGCCATCGTGCGCAAAATTCTTGAGGAGCACGGCGGCCGGATCACGCTCAAGGATACCGCCGACGGCGTCGGCGCCCAAGTCACGCTTCATTTCCCTGCCACTCTCAAGACCGAGCCCGAAGCCGCAGGACATCGCTCCCACGGCTCCATCGCTCTTGCTGGAGAATAGACGTAATGACTCATCCATCCGCAACGAACGCACCGGACATCCTAATTGTCGACGACGAAGCCGATATTCGCATGGCTGTCGGCGGCATCTTGCAGGACGAGGGCTTCGCGATCCGCGAAGCCGGTTCCGCCGAACAGGCGCTTGAGCAGGTCAAAACGCGTGCGCCGTCGGCCGTCATTCTCGACATCTGGCTCGAAGGCAGCCGCATGGACGGGCTTCAGGTGCTGGCGGCCATCAAGGCGATGCGTCCAAACGTGCCGGTGGTGATGATCTCCGGTCACGGCACCATCGCCACCGCCGTCGAGGCCATCAAGCACGGCGCTTACGACTTTATTGAAAAGCCGTTTCAGGCGGACCGCCTATTGATGGTGCTGGGCCGGGCGCTGGAAGCGGCGCGTCTGCGCCGCGAAAATCTTGAACTGCGCACCCGTGCTGGCGCGCCGGAACAACTGATTGGCTCTTGTCCGCCGATCGCCGCGCTCCGCCGCACCATTGAACGCGTGGGGCCGACCGGTTCGCGCGTCTTGATCTCTGGCCCGGCGGGTTCGGGCAAGGAAATCGTCGCGCGCCAAATCCACCTGCATTCGCCGCGCGCACATGGCCCGTTTGTGGTGGTGAACTGTGCCTCCTTGCATCCCGATCGCCTGGCGGAAATGCTATTCGGCGGCACGAAGGCGCAAGGCGAGGATTCGGCGGGCCTTCTTGAGCGCGCCGACGGCGGCACGCTGCTGCTCGACGAAGTCGGTGATATGCCGCTCGCCAGCCAGAGCAGCATCATCCGGATTCTTCAGGACCAGAAAGTCGAACGAATCAACGCGCACGGCCCGGTGGAAGTGGATGTCCGTGTGATCGCCACCACCAACCGCGATCTGCGTTCCGAGGTCAAAAAAGGCCTCTTCCGTGAAGAGCTGTTCTACCGCTTGAGTGTGGTGCCGGTTCAAGTGCCTTCGCTGGCCGACCGCCGTGAGGATATTCCGGAACTTGCCCGTCATTTGATGGACCGGGCCGCCGGCGCAGAAGGTCTGCCGCGCCGCCAGCTGGGCGAAGACGCGATCACAGCGCTGCAGGCCTATCCATGGCCGGGCAACGTCCGTCAGCTCCGCAACGCCATCAACTGGCTCCTGATACTGGCGCCGGGCGGTGTCGGCGATGCGATCCGCGCCGACATGCTGCCGCCGGAAATCAACAGCGAAACGCCGCAGATGCTTAAGTTGCAGCGCTCGGACGAGATTATGACCCTGCCGCTGCGTGAAGCGCGCGAGATGTTTGAGCGGGAGTATCTGATGGCCCAGGTGATCCGTTACGGCGGCAATATTTCGCGCACCGCCGATTTCGTGGGCATGGAGCGCTCGGCGCTTCATCGCAAACTGAAGTCCCTTGGGGTCAGCACCGATGCGCGCCGCCGCGATCAGGCGCCCCCGTTACGGGAGGTGCGTAACGATGTGGGAGATGGCACAGTGCGTCCGCTGCCCTTGAAACGTCCTTTCTCAGCGTCCTAGAGCCGTTCCATGTCGCATATCGCTTACGTCAATGGCAGGTACCTGCCGCAACGCTCTGCCACCGTCCACATTGAAGATCGCGGCTATCAGTTCGCCGACGGCGTGTATGAGGTTTTCCTGGTCTGGAACGGCGTGCCGGTCGATTACGGCCCGCATATCGTGCGGCTAAAACGCTCCCTGAGCGAGTTGCGTATGCGCGAACCGATGAGCCCGGCTGCGCTGACAGTGGTGATGAAGGAAGTCATCCGGCGCAATCATTTGAACACGGGGATCGTCTATATCCAGGTGAACCGCGGGGTCGCCTCGCGCGCGCATCCGTTCCCGAACGGCGATATCAAGCCGAGTATCGTGGTGACCGCGAAGCATTTCACCGGTTCCTCCGATGCCATGGCCGAGCAAGGCGCGAAGGTCGTCACGGCCCGGGATATCCGCTGGGAGCGGCGCGATATCAAAAGCGTCGGGCTTCTGGCCAACGTCCTTGCCCGCCAGAGCGCGAGCGAATCAAAGGCCTATGAAGCGATTCTGGTCACCGCCGACGGCACCGTGACTGAAGCCAGCGCCTCGAACGCCTGGATCATCACGGCCGATAAGACCATCGTGACGCATCCGACCACCAACGCGATTCTGGGCGGGGTCACCCGCGCCACGGTGAAGGATCTGGCCAAACAGGCCGGCTATACCGTGCAGGAACGGCCGTTCACGCTCGAAGAAGCCCAAAACGCGAAAGAGGTTTTTCTCACCGGTACGACCACCTTCGTTATGCCGGTCTCGCAGATCGACGACAAACCGGTCGGCAACGGGGCGGGGGGGCTGATGGCCCTCGATCTACGTCAGCGTTATCGCCGCTACATCGATTCTCTGGACGCCACGACGGCCTGGAATGTCTGAGGCGCGGCCGCTTTCCCTGCCGCGGCCGCGGGCGATCCTGTTCGACTGGGACAACACCCTGGTCGATACATGGCCGTGTATCGGCAAGGCCACCAACATCACCCTTCAGGCCATGGGCCTCGCGCCTTGGGACGAGCATGAGATCCGCGCACGGGTCGCCGGTTCACTGCGCGATACTTTCCCGAAGATTTACGGCGAGCGCTGGGAAGAGGCGCGGGAGATCTACTACAAAGCCTTCGGCGATGTTCACCTCGATATGCTGACCTGTCTCGCGGGCGCTGAAGATCTTCTAAACACTGTGATGGATGCCGGTCTGTACCTTGGCGTCGTCAGCAATAAGACCGGCCGCTATCTGCGAGCGGAAGCCGACCACCTCGGCTGGACCCGATTCTTCGGAAAAATCGTCGGCGCGCAGGACGCGAGCCGCGATAAACCGGACCCGGAGCCGGTCCACCTTGCGTTATCCACAGGCAAAATCCCGGCAGGCGCCGACGTCTGGTTCGTGGGGGATGCTCAGATCGATGTGACCTGCGGCCGGGCCGCAGGATGCACGACTATTATGGTGGGCCCGACGCCCGCAACGCTTGTAACCGAGCCGCCCCACGCGTATGTGAAGGATTGCGCCGCCCTCGCGGCACTGGTCCGGGCGTATTTAGCTTAGATAAAAGCCAGCGGACCCGGTTGACCGGTTTCCTTGAAAAATTCTAGTGTCGCCATTGATGCGGGTGGTTTCCTAGCCGGTCTGCCCCATGAGTCGAGAACCGTAACGATAACAACAAAATAGCGACAGGGTGCAGACTCCAATGGCCAACGAAAAGGCACAGAACGTTCAAGACGTTTTTCTCAACGCGATCCGTAAGAACAAAACCCCCGTGACCGTCTTTCTTGTAAACGGCGTAAAGCTCCAGGGAATTGTGACGTGGTTCGACAATTTCTCGATGCTGCTGCGCCGCGATGGTCACACTCAGCTCGTCTACAAGCACGCGATCTCCACGGTCATGCCGTCGGCGCCCGTGCAGTTGTTCGAGCCAAAAGAGGAGGCGGCGGGTTCAGGAGAAGCGGCGCACTAAATCTTTCGCCGGCCCCTGTCCGCCACACTAGTTTTTGTACGACACCCGTAAGACTGCCACCGCAACCGTCATCGTCCACCCGCGCCTGAAAACGCGCATCAAGGATGATGATTACGGCGAACGTTCGCGTCTGGACGAAGCGCGCGGATTGGCCGCGGCCATCAGCCTCAACGTGCTCCATGCCGAAGTGGTCAACGTCGCCAAGCCCAATCCCGCCACCTACCTCGGTGATGGGACGGTCAAGCGCCTCGCGGACGGCATCAAGGATATGGGCGCCCAACTCGTTGTGGTCGACGGACACCTGTCGCCGGGCCAGCAGCGCAATCTTGAAAAGGCCTGGAACGCGAAGGTCATCGACCGGACCGGCTTGATCCTGGAAATCTTCGGCGAGCGCGCCCGCACCCGAGAAGGCCAGTTGCAGGTCGAACTCGCGCATCTCACCTATCAAAAAAGCCGCCTCGTCCGGAGTTGGACCCACCTTGAACGGCAGCGCGGCGGCTTCGGCTTCCTCGGTGGTCCCGGCGAAACCCAGATCGAAATCGACCGCCGTCTTATTGGCGAGCGCATCACACGGCTCAAGAAAGAGCTCGAGACCGTCACGCGTACCCGCAGCCTCCATCGTGAAGCGCGTCGGCGCGTGCCTTATCCCATCGTGGCTTTGGTGGGCTACACCAACGCCGGTAAATCGACCCTGTTCAACACCCTCACAGATGCATCGGTCGTGGCGATGGACCAGCTGTTTGCGACCCTCGATCCGACCATGCGTCAGCTCCGGCTGCCGTCCGGGCGCACCGTGATTTTGTCCGATACGGTCGGCTTCGTGTCCGATCTGCCGCATGAACTGGTCGCCGCGTTCCGCGCTACCCTGGAAGAGGTGCTGGAGGCGGACGTCATCGTGCATGTGCGCGATATCGCCCATCCGGAAAGCGAAGCACAGCTCCGGGACGTTGAGGATGTGCTCAAGCAGCTTGGAATCGACCTGCACGGCGAAGATACCGGCACGACGCGTCCCGTCATCGAAGCCCTGAATAAGATCGACCTGCTCGACGAAATCGGGGTGGAAGCCATCGAAGCACAAGTCGCGCGCACACCCAATCAAGTCGCGATGTCGGCGCTTTCCGGCGTGGGCATGGAGGCCTTGCTCGCGAAGATCGAACGAGAGCTCGCACATAAACGCCAGCCGTTCTCGGTCTTGGTTCCGCTGGAAGACGGCGAGACCATCGCCTGGCTTTACCGCCGGGGCGAGGTGCTGGGGCGTACGGATAGTGAGACGGAAGCGCGCTTCGAAGTCCTGTTGGATGATGCCGATCTCGCGCGCGTGAAGAAACGCGGCATCGTCCTGGACCGCGCGGCCGAATGATCCCGGCTGACACGCACGCGCTTGTTCACGGCGTCATCACCTCCATCCGGGAAGTTGCGGACGCGGTTATCGTCCCTCGTTTTCGCCAGCTGGCGGCGCACGACATCAAGGCGAAAACGCATCCCGGCGATGTGGTCACAATCGCTGACGAGGAAAGCGAACGCTTGCTCGGCCCCAAGCTGAACGG
This sequence comes from Rhodospirillaceae bacterium, assembly GCA_050246995.1. Taxonomy (GTDB): domain Bacteria; phylum Pseudomonadota; class Alphaproteobacteria; order Rhodospirillales; family Rhodospirillaceae; genus SHVO01. Next base: position 81,471 of record JBFWVA010000005.1, read on the forward strand.
ACTGCTCGAAGGTTCGCGCGTCATCGGCGAGGAGGGGGCGTTCGCCGATCCCACGCTATTCGATTTGCTTCAGGGCGAGGATCCCGTCTGGATCATCGATCCCATCGACGGCACCGCCAATTTCGTCAACGGCGTGGCGCAGTTCGCGGTGATCGTGGCGCTCGTGCACGGCGGCGAGACGAAGATGGGCTGGATCTATGAGCCGCTCGAAGGGCGCACGCTGTGGGCCGAGAAGGGGAAGGGGGCATGGCGCACGGGGCCGATTGCGCTTGGCGCAAGTCCCGATCATCAGCAGGTGCGCATTCCGCCGCGGAGCGACCAGATGAAGGACATGGTCGCTTCGATGCACAACAAGGACCTGAGCGCACTTCGCGGAAAGTTCGCGCGCAACATCCGTTTGGGTAGCGCCGCGCATGACTATTGGGCGCTCGCCGAAGGGCGCTCGCAGGTGTTGGCCTACCGCAAACTAAAGCCGTGGGATCACGCCGCCGGTTTACTCATCCATGAAGAGGCGGGCGGCTACAATCGGCTTCTCTCCGGCGAACGTTATGACCCGACCCTTCGTGAACAGACCGGGCTGCTATGCGCCCCGACCGCAGCAATTTGGCGAGAGATCAAGGAGATGGTGAAGACAGTGGAGTATCCGCAGCAACTCCCCTTGTTCGGCACTACGCCATAACGCCCGGGAAAACTGTCTTAATTCCGCCGTACTGGATGGTCATATTCACGTCCATGGGCAGGGTATTCAAAACGACATTATCGATCATAGGCGCGCTGACCGTTTCGACGGCGGCGCATGTCCCCCTCGCGTCGGCGCAGGAGTACTACGATCCTCCCGCCACCACGCAAGATGAGCGCCTGTCCCCGCGCGAGCTGGACTCGCTGCTGGCGCCGATCGCGCTCTATCCCGATCAACTTCTGGCTCCCCTGTTGATGGCGGCGACCTATCCGCACGACGTCGAAGCGGCGGCAAACTGGGCTTCGCGCCCGGTGAATGCGTCGCTGCGCGGTGACGGACTGGCCTTCGCTATCGAACCCTTCGAATGGGATCCCAGCGTCAAAACACTGGCGCAGTTCCCTGATGTGCTGCGCATGCTCAACGGTGAGTGGGACTGGATGGTCCGCGTCGGCAATGCGTTCTACCTGCAAGAATCTGATGTAATGGATTCCGTGCAGCGCCTGCGCCATCAGGCTTATGCGATGGGCACGCTGCGCTCGAGCGACCTGCAACGCGTACGCTTCGAAGGCGGTGCGGTGATCATCGACATGATCGATCCGGGGAGTGTCTATATTCCGACCTATGATCCGGTGCGGGTCTATGGCTATTGGTCCTATCCGGACTTTCCGCCGTATTATTTCCGCCGCCCGGTGACCGTGACGCGTTACGTGGTCGTGCCGACCCTATGGGGCTGGTCTTCTTGGGAATGGCACAATCACCGCATCCGGGTCGACCGCCCGCGCTACAGCTACTTTCACCGTTCGAACCCGTGGCGCTTCAACGACAACACATGGCGCCATGACCCCCGCCGCGGCCGCGATGTGAATTTCCGCCGCGATGAGCGGCGTGGCGATTGGGGGAGCAACGAACGGCGCGACGGCGACCGCCGCGACAACGGCCGTGGTGAATGGAATAGAGGGGATCGCAATGACGGTCCGCGCGACGACAGCCGCCGCGATGGACGACGGGACGAACAGCGCGCCAACGTGGCGCCGTCTGCTCCGGTGCCGCCGCCGAATTCCTTCCGCGGCGACCCGGGTGAACGGCAGCGGCCGTTCGAGCAGGGTCGCCGCAATGAGTTCCGCGAACGTGGCAATGACGGCAATCGTCCGCGCTTCAATGGTGGCGGCGAAGTCCGGCAGTTCCAGCCGCGCGAGCGGCAAGCCTATGCCGGCCCGCAGTTGACGCCGCCGGCGCCCGTCGCTCCAATCGCGCCTATGCCGCCCCAGGCGAACCGCGAAGACCGCGGTCGCGGCTTCCGCGGTGGTCAGGATGAAGGGCGTCGGCAGTTTGGTGGAAGTCCGGGTGGGGAGGAGCGCGTGCGGAACCGTCCGGAAGGCGGCGGAGATATTGGACGCCAGTTGCGCCGGAATGGCCGCGGCGTGGGCGGTGATGGCGACGGCAACCCTCCGGGGAAAGGCCGTGGCCGCCGGGACCGGGATTAAAGAGTTTCGCTACTTATCCACGTTGACGGCGCCGCCTCGATAGGCGGGAACCCCGGTCCGGGGATCGATGGCCAAGCGCCCTATAAATTTCGGCGGCGGATCGCGAAAACCCCGAATGCGCCAGTCGTACTGGGTGAAGCCTGGGGTCCGCGAAGCGCGGACGAAGGTGGCGTTATGCTCCAGGACCTCGACGTCGGTAACGATGCGCAGGAGCCCCTGGGATGAGAGGCCAATCTCCTCGAACCGTTCGGCGTAAAGCTGGCCCTGGCCGGACCCATTGACCTGGATCAGCCCATCCTCGGTGGTGCGGATGCGGAAGATGGCTTGGTTACGTGTCGCGAAGTTCACCATCTGCATGGCGCCGCCAAAACGGCCTTCGCGCTCGAACCGGATCTGATAGCGGCCTTTGCCTAGCGGCGTGACCTCCTTGAAGGCGCTGTCGCGCTTGAGCTGCTCCTGAATCATCTTGTCGTTCGCGGCGGCCTTCTCGGGGTCGATTTGGCCGCGTGCGATTTGGCCGTAGAGAGGGGCATAGGTGAGTTGACCCAGAAAGGTCACGCCGTATCCGCCGTCCCTGGTCAGGCGGATTTCGGTCTCATAGCGGTCCGGAATGTAGCAGCTGGCGAGCAAGGCGAGGGCAACGCCCACCGTCGCGGCGGCACGCGCGCATCGTCCCAACGTCCGGCTCATCACCCCGGTTTTCAAGCTCCAGCCCCTTCGTCTCTACGCTATTATTTATAAACGCTTAGCGAATTATCTGAATCTAAATTATTAGGTGTTTGCGCGTTCTTCGTGCTTTGCTTTGACCCAGAGATCTTCCATCTCCTCAAGGCTTGCCTGGTCGGGTGATTTCCCAGCCGCAAGCAGCAGGGCTTCGACCCGCCGGAAGCGGCGCTCGAACTTCAAATTGGTGCCCCGGAGCGCCATCCCGGGGTCGATCCCCGACTTACGGGCAAGGTTCACGCAGGCAAAAAGCAGATCGCCGATCTCGTCCGTGAGGCGCGCTGAGCTGTGTGCGGCGCCCTCGGCCTCGCATTCCGCCCGGACCTCGTCCAACTCCTCCTGGATCTTTCCCAAGATGTCCTTGGCCTCCGTCCAGTCGAAGCCGACCCGGGCGGCACGCTTTTGGAGTTTCTCGGCCTGCTTCAGGGCGGGCAAGCCGGCCGGAAGGCCGTCCAACACGCTTGGCGGTGTGCCAGGCTCGCCGGCGGCCGCTCGCTCTGCCGCCTTCATATTCTCCCAGGCTTCGGTCTGAGCGGCCACATTCTCGAATTTCGCCGCACCAAACACATGCGGGTGCCGACGGATCATCTTGTCGCTGATGGCGCCGACCACGTCCGGGAATGCGAATAATCCGGCTTCCTCCGCCATCCGGGCGTGAAACACGACTTGGAACAGGAGATCTCCAAGCTCGTCCTTCAGCGCGGGCATATTGCGACGCGCAATCGCATCGGCGACCTCATAGGCTTCCTCGATCGTGTAGGGCGCGATGGTGGCGAAGGTCTGCTCAATATCCCACGGGCAACCGCCGTTTGGGTCGCGCAGGCGGGCCATGATATCGAGCAGGTCTTGAATGCTTTGGTCTGGCGAGGCTTGCGGGCGAGGGGGCGCTTTTGGCGCGGGCGACATAGGATGCGACACCGGTTCTAGATCGGAAGCCTCACCTTACGCTGACCGTTCTCGCCACGAAAGCTAACCTTTGCGTGCGACCAAACGTTGCCAGCGGGCCTTGGCGTTATGGAGGCCCAGTGCCTTTAAGCTCGCCGCAAAGGAGGTAGGAGCGCGCCGCGGCAGGCTCAGGGATAAGGGATAATGCTGCTCGGACGGCATCGGCGCCGGCGGTGAGAGGTCTCCCAGCGCATCCCACGCACGGGGCGTCGCACGGATGAGCAATAAGGTCGCGCCATCCCACACTTCGACACGATCATAGTCACCGGCGTTGATCGCACTCGCGGCAGCTTCGATCGCGCGCTCGCCGTCATCTGCGGCAATATCGATGGTTGTGTTTCCGCTCGCATACCTGAAAACACAGCGATAGCTCTTCATCTGAGACCCCCGCAGCGTTTGCATGGACCGAAACTCTACGCCGCACGAAACCTCGTGCAAGAGCCGACCAAAATAAACGACCGCTTTGCAACTCACGTTGCACATGGACGCGAAATTCGGGGCCGATAATTGCGCCGAGGCTCCGTAGGCGTTGAGTGATTTGGCGCAGGTGCCGCGTCAGGTTGTCAGGGTCAACCGTGGAAGGGGCGCGTTAGGGAGCGAGTCCCAAAATGGCACGCCGAAAGCACTTAGTTGGAGGCGGCCCGTGGGCCGATCGCCGCCGCGCAGCGTTAGGCGCGGTCCGTTCACAAGACGCCCGTTTCGTGGGAACCAAGCCCGGGTTAAGTACGTTTCCACTAAGAGGAGAGCATTTTGGCTGAACACCGGAGCGATCGCCCGGAGCGATCGCCGATCCCGTTACTTGGAGCACGCCGACCTTTGCCGACGCGAAGCAGCGCGTTGCACGACCGAAAGTAAGCGCGATCAATATTTGAAGTTGGCGCTGGAGTGGGAGGCGCTAGCCCGAGAAATTCCCGCCGGAACGAAGCGCCGGGTGCCCGATAGCGGTGTCGGACATGGGGACGTAATTCGCCCGGATTTTCGTCGCGGTTAGATGTCTGGCACCACCGGCGCGCGGAGCCATAATTGTCGCATAATGTATATTATGATAAATAATGGGCTAGGAAAAACATATGTATTTCAGTTATTTATGCGTTTTGACGTAATGCGGTTCTCTTGAAACCCGCAGCATCGTTCCACGGCGGTTGTTTCAAGTGGGTTCCAAATCAAGCCCGGGAGACTCAGCCCGTGCTTTATTAAGGACGCGCCGCCACCCGACTCTCATCGACCCAGCACTCCAATCTCAAACGTCGATCGTCATTCCGTCATGGGCCGGCACAACATGGTTGGGCAGCCCGGCCTTCAAGGCCTCATAGTCAATCGCGTTACTCATGTGGGTAATGATGGCCTGTTCCGGCTTCAGCTCCGTAATCCAGTCCAGGACTTTGGCGACATGGGCATGGGTCGGGTGCGGCGCCAGCCCAAAGGCGCCCACAATCCAAAGCTTGGCCCCGCGGACAACCTCCCGGGCAACTTCGGGAAGTTCGAGGATGTCGGTCGAATAGACGACGTCGCCAAACCGGTAACCGACCGTAGTGCTGTGTCCGTGATCTTGAAGGAACGGCAGAACAGTCATTCGGCCGACCTGGAACGGCGTTCCCGGCTCGATCGCGTTTGGCACCAGCCACGGCCGGAATATCGAGGCGCCCGGCGGGATGCCCTTAAAGACGTAGCCAAACCGGGCTTCAAGGATCTCGAGGGTTTCGCGGACGCCATAAGCCGCCAGCGGCTTTTCGGTGACCCGGTTCACTTCACGCAGTTCATCGATCCCGTGGATATGATCCGCATGGCCATGAGTAAAGAGCACGGCATCGAATGTGCGTGTTTCGGCGTCTAAAAGTTGCTGGCGCAAATCCGGCGAGGCATCGACGAGAAGGCGTGTAGCCCCCTCCTCCACCAAAATCGACGCGCGCCGACGCCGATTGCGCGGGTTGGTTGGATCGCAGTCGCCCCAGCCCGATGAGATCGCCGGAACGCCGGGCGCAGATCCGCAGCCGAGGATAGTGACTTTCATGGCGCACATGCTCCTGAAGCCTAGGACGTGTACGTTCGAAAGACCAGTCGCCCAGGGCAGCTTCAATGACGACGGCATCAAGGAAGAAAAACGCGCGCACCAGAATTTCAACCTGGTGCCGTAGAGTGCGATCCGCGAAGGCCTGCAACTGTCGGCGCCCGCGGCTCCGGCCGAATCCGTCCCAGTGGAAGCCGCGCCGGAAACGGCGAAGCCGAATTAAGCGGGTTTTGCTTTTGAGAACAGACGGAAGAAGTTTTCCGTCGTTTGCCGTGCGAGTTCGTCGCGGGAGATTCCTTTGATCTCCGCGACGGCCGCGGCGGTGTGCGCCACATAGGCCGGCTCGTTTGTCTTGCCGCGAAACGGCACGGGCGCGAGATACGGGCTATCCGTCTCGACCAGAATGCGGTCCATCGGCACGATCCTCACGACCTCGCGCAAAGCTTCGGCTTTTTTGAATGTCACGATGCCCGACAGCGAGACGTAAAATCCGAGCGCAAGGCACTGTTCGGCGAGTTCCCGGCCAGAGCTGAAGCAATGGATGACGCCGGTAAAGGCCCCCTTCCCGATCTCCTCTGTCAGGATCGCGCCGGTTTCCGTATCGGCGTCGCGGGTGTGAACGATCACGGGTAGCTTGTTCTCGCGCGCGGCGGCGATATGCGTGCGAAAGCTGCGTTCCTGCTCAAGGCGCGGGCTGTGTTCATAATAGAAATCAAGGCCGGTCTCGCCGAAGGCGACGACTTTCGGATGCCGCGCGAATTCCGTCAGCTTCTCGACGTCCATTTCCGGCTCAACGGCGGCTTCGTGCGGATGAATGCCGACGGAACAGGATACATTGCCGAACCGCTCCGCCATGGCGAGTACGCCCGGGAACGCCGTGATCTTGGTGCCGATCGTCAGCATATGGCCAACACCGGCATCGCGCGCGCGGGCGATAACGCCGTCGGCGTCACCCGAGAGTTCGGGGAAGTCGAGGTGGCAATGGCTATCGACGAGTAGCGCTTGGCTCATTTCGCCGCCTCGCCCGGAGGCGCAAAGCGCGGGAAGACGCCTTGCGGGGCCGGCAGCGGCGTGCCGCCCTTGAGCGCGTGTGCTTCCCCAAGGAAAGCAAAGCTGCGCTGATCTTCGGGCACCGCGAGCTGATCCAGCAACTTGGCGACCGCGGAGGGAACGAAAGGCTGCATCAGAATCGCAAGATGACGGGTGGCTTCCGCAAGCACATAGAGGACGGTGTTCATGCGCGCGGGATCGGTCTTGCGTAGCGCCCACGGCGCCTGCTTGTCCACATACACGTTGGCGGCGCGCACGACCAACCAAACGGCATCGAGCACACCGTTGAAGGACTGCTGATTGATGGCGTCGCGGCACTGGTCGAGCAGGCGGTGGCACGCTTCCAGAAGCGCATTGTCGTCTTCGTTCAACGGACCCGGTTCGGGCAGCACGCCGCCCAGGTTCTTGGCGATGAACGAAAGAAAACGCTGGGCCAGGTTGCCGAATTCGTTGGCAAGCTCTCCGTTGATGCGTTGGCCAATGGCAGATTCGCTAAAATCGCCGTCGTTGCCGAACGGTACCTCGCGCAGCAGGAAGTAGCGCAACTGATCGAGGCCGTACTTTTCGACGAGCATGTGCGGATCGATGGCGTTGCCGAGGGACTTCGACATCTTCTGTCCCTCGATCGTCCACCATCCGTGCGCGAACACGCGCTTTGGCACGGGCAAGCCGGCGCCCATCAGGAATGCGGGCCAATATACACAGTGGAATCGGATGATGTCCTTGCCGACCATGTGCAGGGATTCCGGCCAAAACACCTTCATGTCTTCGGTCGCCTGTGGATGGCCGAGACCTGTGATGTAGTTGGTCAAGGCGTCGATCCACACGTACATGATGTGGCGGTCGTTGCCTGGGACGGGGATGCCCCACGAAAAGGTCGTCCGTGAAACGGAAAGGTCGCGAAGGCCACCGGCGACGAAGCTGCGTACTTCATTGAGACGGCTCTTGGGCGCGATGAAATCCGGATTTGAGTCGTAGAGCTCCAGCAGCTTGTCCTGCCACTTCGACAAATCGAAGAAATAGCTTTCTTCCTCGACCCATTCGACGGGCGCGCCGGTCGGCGCAAGCTTGCCGTTGGGTCCTTCCGTCAGTTCGCTTTCATCGAAAAACGCTTCGTCCCGGACGCTGTACCAACCGGCATACTTGTCGAGATAGATATGGCCGTTCTCTTCGAGTTTCCGCCATAGCGCTTGGCACGACTCAACGTGGCGCTGTTCGGTCGTACGGATGAAATCGTCATTGGTCGCGCCGAGAGTCTTGGCGAGTTCGCGGAAATAGAGCGAGTTCTGATCGCAGATCGCGATCGGAGGAACGCCCTTGTCCGCCGCCGCCTTGGCAACCTTTTGCCCGTGTTCGTCAGTGCCGGTCAGAAATTTGACGCGAAACCCGTCGAGCCGCTTGAAACGCGCCATGACATCGCACGCGATCGTCGTGTACGCGTGGCCGATGTGCGGCTTGTCGTTCACGTAATAGATCGGCGTGGTGATGTAGAACGCCGGCTGCGGGACGGGCTTAATGGACAAGGTTCAAGGCTCCGAAATGAGAGCCTTCATATAGTCGTTTACGCGCCGTGGGGAAAGCCCACGGCGCGTAAGGCAAGCCAGCAAAGAGCTGGATTTATTGGATTTCGAGCAACTGGATTTCGAACAGAAGGGTCGAGTTCGGCGGGATCGGGCCGGCGGCGCGGTCGCCATAACCCAGATTGGCCGGGATCGCGAATTCCCACGTTTCGCCTTTGCGCATCATGGGCACGGCTTCCTGCCACCCCGGGATGACCGCGTTGAGCGGGAAGGTGATCGGTTCGCCGCCCTTCGAGCTGTCGAACACCTGACCGTTGGTCAGCTTGCCTTCGTAGTGGACGGTAACGGTCGAGCTCGCGGTCGGTTGAGCGGCGCCTTCGGCGGCGCGCTGTTCCGGGCCTTTGAACTGAAGGCCGGTCGCGGTTTGACCCCAACCGGGATTCTTGAGGTTTTCTGCCAGGAATGGATCTTGAGCGGGCGCCACGGTTGCACTTTCTTGAGCTGGGGTTTCGGTCTGAGTCTCAGGGGTGGAGGCTTCTTCGGCCGGTTTTTTGTCGCAGGATGCGAGCGCAAACGCGCCCACCATCAGGGCCGCAACTGCGATCTTCTTCATTATAGTTCTCCTTGGATGTAGAGCCGCCAGTTTACGCGGCGGCGGGAGCCTTGGCCACAGCCTGCTCGATGGACCAGAGCATGAGCATAAGACTGCGCTTCCTGTCCAGGTTGATCGCTTCAGTACGCCGCGCGAGGTGCCCGATCTTGTCCCAAACCTCGGCCCAGGCCGCAGGCGGCGCCGCCGCCAGCAAGCGACGCGCGAGCGTGCGTTCGCCGGGTACAATCTCCGACATACTATCGATCATGCCGCGCGCGCCTGCCGCGACGATACGCGCGAGCCACCACCCCAAAAGGCCTGAAAGCGTCCGGAATGCATCTCCGCGCAAGGCCTGATCGCTGAGGCCGTGGAGTTTGCTGGCGTTGAGCTTCGGCACTTCGCCGAGAAGCGTCATGAGATCGCGGAAAAGTTCAACACCGCCTTCTTCCGAAAGCTCTAACGCACGCCCGATGGACCCGTCACCGAGGACAGCCAATGCCGCCACATCTTTCGGCGCAATGTCTGGGCTGTAGCGGTTGAGAAGGCTTGTCACTTGCTGCTCGCGTAATGGACGCAAGTCGAGCTTGCGGCAGCGCGAGCGGATCGTGGGCAAAAGGCGATCCGCGTTATGGGCAACCAGGAACAGGAGCGCGCGTTCAGGCGGCTCTTCGAGCACTTTTAGAACCGCGTTCGCCGCGTTCGGGTTCATTTCGTCGGCGGCATCGATGACGATGGCGCGCCAGCCGCCTTCCGACGGCGTCATGGATAAAAATCCGCCGATCTCGCGCACTTCGTCCACGCCGATCACGGTCTTACGCTTTGTCTGTTTGCTGTCGGACCAGGGGCGTTCGACGACACGAAAGTCCGCGTGCCCGAGCGACGCGACACGCCGAAACACAGGGTCTTCCGGAGACACGGCGAGCGAGGTCGGTTTGGGTGGCGCGCCGAACATGTCGTTCTCGGCAATGTTGCCGCCTTGGGCCAATGCGTAGCGCGCCATACGGTAAGCCATCGTGGCCTTCCCAATGCCGCGTGGACCCGCGAGCAACCATGCATGCGCAAGACGGCCGCTGTCCCACGCCGCGAGGAACTCGCGTTCGGCGTTCTCGTGGCCGATGAGGTAGGGATTGAGCCGCGGTTCCAGGAGCGTGGGCGGTTCTTCGGGCTTTCGCAAAGTCACCATGATCAGCGCTGACCGAGAAATGCCGTGACGGCGCTCATGATTGCGGCGTGGACGGTTTCAATACCGTTATCCGCATCGATGACGCGGCAGCGTGCGGGCTCGGCCGCGGCAATTTCCAGGAAGCCTTGGCGCAGCCGTTCGTGAAAAGCCACGGCCATGGATTCGTAGCGCGTCTCGGCGCCGCCGCGCACGTGCGCGCGCGCAAGACCTACGCCCGCGGGTAAGTCCAAAATCAAGGTGATGTCCGGCTTGAAGTCGCCGATAGCGACGTGTTGCAGTTCGCGCAGCGCGGCGATGTCCAGTCCGTGACCGTAACCTTGATAAGCGATCGTCGAATCAAAGAAGCGGTCCGAAATGACGGTCTTGCCGGCGCCCAACGCGGGCCAGACGGTTTTGAGGAGATGGTCGCGCCGCGCGGCCGTATGCAACAACGCTTCGGTAAGTCCGTCCCACCGGTTGCTGGCGCCTTCGACGAGCAATTTGCGGATCGCTTCAGCTCCCGGCGCGCCGCCGGGTTCGCGTGTCAGAATTACGTCGTGTCCGCGCGCCGTAAGAACCTCGGCAAGCTTGCGCGCTTGGGTGGACTTGCCGCCCCCCTCGCCGCCTTCGAACGTAATGAAGATGCCCCCGGCCACCGGGATTTATTGCGCGGGCGGCGTCGCGGGCTGCGAAACCGGCGCGGCCGGCGGCCCGAAGACGATGTATGACGCGGCGGCTTTCAAGCGCCCCACATACCCAAGGCGGCCGACGTCGGCCGCGGCTTGGAGTGGGATTTCGATCGGGGCGAGATCCTTGCCTGTAATGACGACCTTCGCGACTTCAGCACCCTTGGCGATCGGCGCCGGAAGCGGTCCTTGATAGACGACTTTGACTTCAAGCGACTGGCTGGCTGCGCGCGGCACAGTCACCATGACATCCTTCGGGATCACGAGATTCACACTGCCCGTATCGCCGAGCCAAACTTCAGCATCGGTGACGACTTCGCCCGCGGTGAACAGCGAGCGGTTGGTGAATTCGCGGAAACCCCAGTCCATGAGTTTCGCGGTTTCCTCGTCGCGGTCTTTCATGGTGTCCATGCCGTTGGCGACAAGGATCAGGCGGCGGCCATTGCGGATCGCCGACCCCGTGAGGCCGTAGCCGGCAATGGATGTATGTCCGGTCTTGAGACCGTCAGCGCCGCTGCCAACGCGATAGAGCAACGGATTGCGATTGCCTTGGGTGATGTTGTTATATGTGAACGACGTTTCGCTATAGAGCGAGTAGTACTCCGGGAATTCGGTGATCAGGTGCCGCGCCAAAATCGAAAGATCGCGCGGCGACATATAGTGCTCGTCGTTCGGCAGACCTGTCGCGTTCATAAAGTGGCTATTGGTCATGCCAAGCTCTTTGGCCTTCGCATTCATCTGTTCGGCGAAAGCCTCTTCGCTGCCGGCCAGCGCTTCGGCAAGCACGATGCAGGCGTCGTTACCGGATTGGACGATCATGCCGCGCAGCAGGTCTTCGACTTTGACCCGGCTATTCGGGTTGAGGAACATGGTCGAGCCGCCGCTGGCGGCGCCGCCCTGCTGCCACGCATAACGGCTGACGGTAAGTTCGTCATCGAGCCTGATGCGGCCGGCTTTCAAGGCGTCGAAGACCATGTAAGCGGTCATGAGCTTGCTCATGGAGGACGGCGGCATTGGTTTGTCCGCGTCTTTCGCGCCGAGGATCGCGCCGGTCTGGAAATCAATCAGCACATATTCGCGCGCGTTGATGTCAATGGACGCCGCAAAGGCCGTGCCGGCCGTGACCGCTGCAAAGCCGAAGACGGTGGCGAGGAGAAAACGCTTCATCGAATTTCCAAACATTAAATTGAAAACATGGAGCGGCGGCGAACGTCGTCCATCAACGATGGGATTCTAATCCCGAACGATCTGCGCGTCATCATAACCGTAGGACTTCACGCGCGTGAGAAGCGCCTCGGCCTGTGTTTGATCCACCAGCGGGCCCAGGCGGACGCGGAAAATCTGCTTGTCGCCCGCCGTTACCGGCAGCACCAGAACGCTGCCGATGGCGAGTTCTTTCAATTGCTGCTCGAGGCGATGTGCGTTCGCAATTTCGCCGAATGCGCCGGCTTGAATGAAAAGGCCGGTTGCGGGGCCGCTCGCGGGTATTGCGACCGCGGGTTTAGCGGCGATGGCCGGCGCTACGACTTTCGCTTGTGGCGGTTTGGCCGGCGGCTTGACGGGGGCTGCGGCAACGGTTTTCACATCGCCCGTCATCACCGTCGGAGGCGGCAACGAGGACGAGGCAACGGAACCCCGCGGAACAGCGGCGACCATCGGCATCTCGGGCGGATTGCGCTTCAGCGCGACATTCTTCAGATCGAGAGACTGCCCGGCGTCAATTTCCACGCGTACGCGCGCGGTCCCGGCTTCGTAGAAACCCAGGAGCTGCGCGGCGCGCCGCGAAAGATCGATGATGCGTTTGCTGTGGAACGGTCCGCGATCATTGACGCGCACGCTGAGGACGCGGCCGTTATCGAGGTTCGTAACCTTGACGATGCTGGGCAGCGGCAAGGTCGGATGCGCGGCCGTAACAGCATTCATGTCATAGCGTTCGCCGTTGGCGGTACGCTTGCCGTGAAAGTCCTGTCCGTACCAAGAGGCCGTGCCTTCCTCGACGTAGGCGTAGTCTTCCGAGGGGTAATACCAGGTTCCGGCAATCTCATACGGATTGCCGACCTTATATACGCCGCCGTCGGGGATCTCGGCGCCGGCGGTGGCCGCAGACGGCGGAAGCGGCGCCGTGACGGGGGCATTGCCCCCGGCGCAGCCCGCCAGACCCAGGGCCACGCCAATGGCCGCTGGACGAAGTACCCAGTGAAAATTTCTCATTACTAGCGTCTAAGTAGGCCTAGCCCCACAAGAGCTTGTATCGTACTGGAAAGTAGCCCCGACGGCAAGTTTCGGGGCCAGCCAGCTCGATCAGGCTGCGGTCACCACGGATATGAGCGCCTTATCCGCATAGCCATCGGGGGGAAGCCCGCGCGCCTGCTGGAAGCGGCGAATAGCTTGGCGGGTTCCCGATCCCATCACGCCGTCGGCCGTGCCCTTGAGGAATCCTTGCGAGATGAGCCCCTCCTGCAGCGTGACGACATCCTGCCGGCGCAGGGGTTCGGCGGCGGTGGCGAGGGTTGTTAACGCCTCACCCCCCGTCATGCGGTCCGCGAGGTGGCCGACAGCGATGGCGTAGAACGCCGAGCGGTTCCAGCGAAGGATCGTCCGGTAGTTTTCATAGACCAGAAGCGCAGGTCCGCCCGCACCTTGCGGTAAGACCAATGAGGCGGCGATATCCCGGTTCGGAAGCGCTCCGCCGTCGGCGCGGCGTACACCAAGTTTGGCCCAGGCGGGCAGCGGCTGGATGTTCTCCTTGGCGTCGACATCCAGGCTCGAGAGACCGATATCGAACCCACGCGGCAGTCTCACTTCGCGGCCCCAGGTCCCCTCGCCGTCCCAGTTCATGCTGTGCAGATAATTCGCGGCGGAGGCCAGAGCATCGGGAACGCTGCCCCAAATGTCGATATGCGCATCGCCGTCACGGTCCACGGCGTGACGCAGGAACGTCGACGGCATGAACTGCGTATTGCCCATGGCCCCGGCCCAGGAGCCCTTCATGCGCGCGAGGGATATGTGGCCTTTGTCGAGGATGCCGAGCGCTTTGAAGAGTTCATCGCGGAAGAACGCTTCGCGGCGTCCGTCAAATGCCAATGTTGCCAGCGCGGCGATCACTGAGAAATCGCCCATCACCCGGCCGTAATTTGTCTCCATCCCCCAGAACGCGACCAGGAAGCGCCCCTGAACCCCGAAATCGCGCTCGAGCGAGGCAAGCAACTTCGCGTGCTGGGCCATCATCGCGCGGCCATCAGCGATGCGTTTGGGATTCACCGCATTATTGAGATAGCGCGAAAAGGTCTGTGTAAATTCCGGCTGGCGGCGGTCGAGTTCGACCACGCGCTGCACCGGTTGCAGATTGTCGAGCGCTGCGTGGATCGTGGGCTGCGAGATGCCGCGCTTGGCGGCCTCGGCCCGGACACCTTCCAGCCAGCGTGCGAAGTTCTCGGGCGAGAGCGGGGCCGCCGGAGGCGGTTCAGGCGGCGGAGAGGTCGGCGAAGCGCCAACGGGCGCCTGGGACGCCGGCCGGCTCTGACACGAGGCCACCAGGGCTCCACCAAGGAAACCAAGAGCCGTACGCCGTTGTATTGGGGACTTACTAATCTTCATCAAGTCTACCACCTAAACCCTCGTCATATGGCGAGAAATGCTCTTCGGCAAGACGCCCGCAACAGTGGAAATAGATTGCTCATTCCGTTAGACTTTCCGCCGCTTCCGGGGTGGGCCGGATAAGAGGGGTTGAGTGCTATGGCGGAAGAAGCTTTCACGTATACGAACGAACTCGCCAAAACCGGCGCAGCGGCGCAGGAGACCGGCTTTTTCACGGAATGGTTCGTGAACATGTTCGCCGGCGCGATCGATATTCAGCTCCATTCTCCAATCCTGACCCTCATCTACGCGGCGGTGATCTTCGGGCTCGTGATCCTGCGCCTTTATACCGAGAACCCGATCAAGTCGCTCGGCTGCCTTGCCATCTATATCTATACCACAATTCAGACCTTCTCGCTCTATCGCGCCTCGAGCTTCGTAACGGACTTCACGCCACCGGGCTGGCAAGTCACGGCCAAGAGCCTGATTTTCGCCGCGATGTTCGTTGGTATCGGCGTGTGGGGTGTTTCGCGGGTCGCTCAGTCCTTCATCACCGCGTTGGTCACCATGGGCCTAGGGCGTCTGCTCGCGCCGCTCAATCCCCTGCGGTTGGTCAGCAAACTCGGCAAGAGCGATAAAGAGCTCGATGCCATGGAGGAAGGCTCGGCCAAGAATCCGAAGCGCCAAATGACCGCGATCATGTTCACCGACATCGTCGGTTATTCTAAGCAGATGGGCGCCGATGAAGCGGCCATGGTCAAGAAGCTGAGCATTCACAACGAAATCATGCGCAATCAGATCGTGCGCAACCGCGGGACGGTGATCAAGACCATCGGCGACGCTTTCATGGTGCGCTTCCGTTCGGCTGAAAATGCCGTGCAGTGCGCCCTTGATTGCCAAAAGGGCATCGCCGACTACAACAAGGGAAAGCCGGCGAACGACCAGTTCCACATCCGTATCGGTGTCCATATGGGCGAAGTGATCCATACCGGTACCGACGTATTCGGTGAAGGGGTGAATATCGCGGCCCGTATCGAACCGCAGTGCGACCCTGACGGGGTGACGGTGTCGGACGTCGTGGCGAACGCCGCGCGCAATAAAGTGCCGGCGCACTTCATGTCGATCGGCGTGCGCCCTATGAAAAATATCGCCAAGCCGCCCGAGCTCTTCAAAGTCTTCGCGATCGAAGAACAGCAATCGGCGAAGGTCGCCAAACCCGGCGCGCAAGCGGCCCCCGCGGCCGGCGCGGCGCCCGGCGGCGTGTTCAAAATCTGATGCCCCTGCGCGGCCTTTGCGGCGTCGCTGCCGGTCTCGCCGCCGCGCTTGCTTCGTTCGCGGTCTTCGCGGCCGACAAGGTCTCGCTCGGCACGGACTGGCGCGCGCAAGCCGAGCATGGGGGGTATTATCAGGCTGTTGCGACGGGCCTGTATGCCAAGGCCGGACTTGAGGTCGAGATCCGCCAGGGCGGGCCGCAGATCAATCATTCCCAACTGCTCGCGGCCGGCCGGCTCGATTTTTCCGCGGTGCCGAATTCGTTCATTCCGCTGAATTTCGTCGCGCAGAATGTTCCTGTGATCGCGGTCGCGGCCATATTCCAGAAAGACCCGGCAGTTCTGATCGCGCATGCGGGCGCGGGACACGACACCCTCGCCCAGCTCAAGGGCGCGAAGATCATGATATCGCCGGATACGCGCATTGGATTCTGGCGCTTTCTCAAGACCAAGTTCGGCTATACCGACGAACAGGTCGCCCCTTACACCTTCAATCTGACTCCGTTCCTCTCAAATCCCGCGGCGATCCAACAGGGGCTTCTGTCCAGCGAGCCTTTCCAGATCGAACGCGCCGGACAAAAGCCGGTGGTCATGCTGCTCGCCGATGCGGGATATGCGAGCTATTCCTCGGTCATCATGACGTCGAACAGGCGTGTGGCCGAACAGCCCGATCTGGTGCGGCGGTTCGTCGAAGCCAGTATCGCGGGCTGGGTGAGCTATCTAACCGGCGATCCGGCGCCGGCGAATGCGCTGATCAAGAGAGACAATCCCGATATGAGCGACGCGTTGCTGGCCTTCGGGCGCGGCAAACTCATCGAGCACGCGATGATCACCGGCGGCGATGCCGAGGCCAAGGGCGTGGGCGTAATGACCGATGCGCGCTGGAGGGCGTTTTTCGACGTGATGGCGGCCGATGGCCTGTACCCCAAACAGATGGACTACAAAAAGGCCTTCACGACCGCGTTCATCGAAAAGGGCGCGCGCCCTTGACGGAACCCGCGCTTCGGCTGACCGGAGCCGCGAAGACCTATCCGACCGGCACCACCGCGCTCGCGCCGACAAGCTTCGACATCGCGCGCGGTAGCTTTGTAAGTCTGGTCGGGCCGTCCGGATGCGGGAAGTCGACCCTGCTTCGCCTCATGGCGGGATTACTCGCACCAAGTCATGGTGCGGTCGCGCGTGGCACCGATATCTCCGAAACCGGTTTCGTCTTTCAGGACCCGACTCTCATGCCTTGGGCGAATGTGCACGCAAATGTGGCACTGCCGCTGATGTTGAAGGACAGGCCCAATGCTCATGTCCGGGAAACATTGAAGCGCGTGGGGCTGGAGGGCTTTGCGCAGGCCTATCCGCGCGAGTTATCGGGCGGTATGCAAATGCGAGCCTCCATCGCCCGTGCGATTGTCACCAGCCCCCAACTGCTGCTCATGGACGAGCCATTCGCCGCGCTCGATGAGTTCACCCGGTTTGGGCTGAACGACGATCTGCTGGCACTCTGGCAGCTGAACAAGTGGACGGTCGTCTTCGTGACGCATTCTATCCGCGAAGCCGTATTCCTATCGCAGCGTGTTATCGTCATGTCGCCGCGGCCTGGCTGCGTGATCGCCGATGTGGCGATAGAGCTGCCTGAGCGGCGCGACGAAGCGGTACGCGGCAGCCATGCCTTCGCCGATCAATGCACGAAGATCAGCGCCCTCCTCCGGGCCGCGACGGCGGTACGTGCCGCATGAAACGCGTGCTTGCCCCCCTCGTCTTCGGGTTTCTACTTATGGGCGCCTGGGAACTTGGTGTCCGCCTGGGCGACGTGCCCGCCTATATTCTTCCCGGGCCCGCGGCGATCATCGACGCGCTTTGGGCCAATCTCGGCGAGCTTTTCTCATCGCTTGCGGTCACCCTGGAAGTCACCCTCGCTGCGCTTGCCCTTGCCGCGCTTTCAGGCGGGGTGATCGCCATATTGCTTGCGCAGTCAGAGTTAGCCGAGCGCATCGTCTTTCCCTATGCGGTGTTCCTGCAGGTCACGCCTATCGTCACTATCGCGCCGTTCGTGATCATATGGGTGGAGAATGTGTTCGTGGTGTTGCTCATTCTTGCGTGGATGGCGGCGATTTTCCCCATTATCTCCAACACGCTTTTGGGATTGAAAAGCGTGGATGCCAACCTGAAGGACCTATTTCGGCTCTATGGCGCAACGCGCGCGCAAACGGTGCGCCGCCTGATGATCCCGAGCGCGCTCCCCTATTTTTTGGGTGGCCTGCGTATCGCGGGGGGCCTTGCGCTCATCGGTACTGTGGTTGCCGAAATGGTTGCGGGGACCTCGGGAACCCGTTCCGGTCTTGCGTCGCGTCTGGTGGAAGCGAGTTACCGCCTGGAGCTGGCGGTCGCCTTGGCCTGCTTCTTCCTTTTGAGCGCGACAGGGCTTGTGCTCTATCTGGCGCTCGACGCCTTCTCGCGCCGGCTGCTGCGCCATTGGCACGAAAGCGCGCGAACGCCCGCTTAAGGCCGCTCAGAGCCGGCAAAGACCAGATCGGGATCGTGCGTGCTATCTTGTTTTCCGTAGCTGCGGAACAGGGTAATGACGCGAGACATCTCCGCTTCACTCAAGATGTCCGGTTTACCTGCGGCTAACGCCGCGCAGTATTGGGCCGCGAGATTCTCCACTTCACCGGCGAGGCGTAAAGCGCCGGCAAGATCGGCGCCCGTCGCAATGACGCCGTGATTGGCGAGAAGACAAGCCTTGCGATCTTCGAGCGCGGCAACCGCATGGTTTGACAACGCTTGCGAACCGAACGTCGCATAGGGTGCACAGCGGATGTCAGCGCCGCCGGCGATCGCAACCATATAGTGAAACGCCGGAATACCTTGACCCGTACAAGCAAGGGCCACAGCGTGTTTGGAATGTGTATGAACAATCGCATTCACATCTGGGCGCGCTTTCAAGATATCGCGGTGAAAGCGCCACTCGCTCGATGGGCGGCGATTGCCGTACCAACGGCCCGTGAAGTCCATCAGCGGAATATCGTTCAGCTGCTCGTAAGGAACGCCGGTTGGGCTGATGAAGAATGTCTCGCCATCACGTCTGACGCTGACATTTCCCGAGGTGCCGTGCGTCAAGCCCCGCTGCGAGAGCGCGCAGCAGGTCACGATCACATCGGCCTTCAAGCGGGCGTCATTATTTGTATGTGCGAGCGTATCCATTTAGGCGGCAACAAGAGCTTGTTCGGGAAAAAGCGTAAGAAGACCGTCGCGGCTCGCGGGGCATATCCCGCGCTCAGTGATGAGGCCTGTCACATAACGCGCCGGGGTTACATCAAAGCCGACGTTAAGCGCCGCGCTTGACGGCGGATATACGGCGACGGTCTCGAGAGCGCCGGCGGCTGTACGGCCCGTGACATGCGATAGCTCCCGCGCGTCACGCTCTTCAATCGGAATGTCGGCGCCTTGCGCGAGCGCCCAGTCGATTGTCGTGGACGGCAAGGCGACATAGAACGGGACTTTGTTGTCGAAGGCCGCCAAGGCTTTAAGATAGGTGCCGATCTTATTGCAAACATCGCCATTCGATGTCGTGCGATCGGTTCCGACGAAAGCCAAATCGACTTGGCCGCGCTGCATCAGATGCCCGCCCGTATTGTCCGCGATGATGGTATGCGGAACGCCGTGGGCGCCCAGTTCATATGCCGTCAACGAGCCCCCCTGATTTCTGGGGCGTGTTTCATCGACCCAAACGTGCACCGGCAGGCCGGCGTCATGGGCTTTATAGATGGGCGCCAGCGCCGTGCCCCAATCGACGCAGGCGAGCCAGCCGGCGTTACAATGCGTAAGTACGTTGAGCGGTCCCTTTCGGCCCTTCTCTTGGAACCGCTTCTCAAGGATGGACAGGCCATGGGCGCCGATGGCTTCGCAGAGCGCGACGTCCTGATCGCAGATTTCCGCGGCGCGTAGAAAAGCACGTCCGGCGCGTACATCCGGTGGGCACGTCAGCACGGCCGCCATTTGGTCCAGTGCCCAGGCAAGGTTCACCGCTGTCGGACGGGTTCCGCGAAGAAGCTCGGTTGCATGCTTCAGGTGAGCCTCACTGGGATCGCGCCGCATCGCGAGGGCGATGCCGTACGCCGCCGTAGCGCCAATCAAGGGTGCGCCGCGCACCGTCATGTTGCGGATGGCGTGCGCGGCATCCTCCAGGCTGGCAAGGCGCACGGTGTCAAACTCAAAAGGAAGCCGCGTCTGATCGATCACCAAAACGTCGCCGTTATCGGCGCGCCAGATCGTCCGAAAATGCCGCCCAGAGATCCGCATCCAGCGCCTCCTCTTGCGCGCCGCATCATAAGTGAGGCGGTGCTCATTTCGAGAAAAACTACGATGACGCGAAAAAGCCAACTCGCGGGTGACGATTGACCGACCGGCCGATCTTTAAAGGTTCGCCTCTATACCGCTCCGTAAAATTTAGTGGTTAATAATTGCGACTATTAACTATATGCTTTATAAAATTAATCACCATTACGAGAACTACTGAAAGATAGCCTACGTTTAAGTGTGCATGTGGTGGAGGACTGCGACCGTGGCCTTGGCACTCTGGCGGTTAGGGATAGCAGTTTTGGCATGCGGTGAGCCGAAGAACAGCGGCATGGCGGCCCCCTCCCTGCACGTCATTTCCCTGGCCAAAAAAAACAAAATGCCGGCAACGGCGAGCGCTTTTTTGTGCCTTGCCTGGCACCCCTGGTTTTCATGCCCGCTGTGAATTTTCGCGGCGTGAAGCCTCGCCACGAGTTTCACATGGAGCAATTACCCTCGGACAAAAAAATGCGAAATGGATTTATGTGAGGCCACGTTCGCCGACCGCCAAAGGCGGTCCTATTCGCCCCCGCGCGATTTGAAGGGCTCAATAAGTTCCGTGAATAGAGATAGTGCGTGCAAATGTTTGAACGAGAATTGTCCATGAATGCCGAAATTGATCGCCGGCTCCGCGTGCTTGTCGTCGATGACAAAGCTTTTGTCAGAACGATGACTGGCCGGGTCCTGGAGACGGCCGGGATCGAGAACGTCGCGTATGCTTCCGACGGAAAGGAAGCGATTGAATACATCCGGCAGGCCAGTCCTCGTGTTGGTCTTGTCTTTTGCGATCTTATGATGCCGGACATGGACGGCGTTGAAGTCGTCCGTCATGTCGCCGAATTTGAGCATAAGCCCGCCTTCGTATTCGTGAGCGGCGCCAACGCGGCGTTGCTGAGTACCGCCGCCGACATGGCGCGTGCCCGCGGCTTGCTCGTCCTTGGCGCGATTGAAAAACCGATCAGCATTGAAGCCGTGCGTGGAATGCTTTCGCGCCTCGACAATGTGCGGCCCGCGCGCGCCGCTCCGCCAAGCCTCGGGCTCTCCCCGGCCGACCTCCAGGGCGGACTGGAAGCCGACCAGATTACCCTGCACTACCAGCCCAAGATCGACATCCGTACGCGCGCGATCGCGGGGTTTGAGTGCCTCGCGAGATGGCAACATCCCGATCACGGGCTTGTGCCCCCCGGCCAGTTCGTGGCGCTCGCCGAGGCAAGCGGGCTCATCAAACCGCTGACGGATAGGGTTCTGTCCCTTGCCCTTCGGCAGTGCGCGGCGTGGAACAAAGCCGGGCTCACGACAAGCCTCAGCATCAATATCTCGGCGCATCTTTTGATCGATCTTGGAATGCCGGACCGAATTGCAAAGGAATCGGCGGAACACGGCCTTCACGCACAACAGATCGTGCTCGAAATCACCGAGACCGGCGTCTTCCGGGACGCCGCCGACACTCTCGATATACTCGCGCGTTTGCACATGAAGGGCTTTGCACTTTCCATCGATGATTTTGGCACCGGCTATTCATCGATGGAGCAATTGCGCCGCGTCCCGTTCGCCGAACTGAAGATCGACCGCGCCTTTGTCAATGGTGCGGGCCAGAATCAGAAGGCAAAGGCCATCCTTCAATCGAGCGCGGCGCTTGGACGCAATCTCGGGCTATCGGTCGTGGCGGAAGGCGCGGAGACGCAAGAGGATTGGGATCTGCTCTCCACTCTCGGGGTTGACGTCGTCCAAGGGTACTTCATCGCAAAACCAATGCCTGTCGACGGCGTGCTTGAGTGGTGCGAAAAGTGGAACGACCGGATGGCGCCGAATACTTAGCGAGCGAGAACGCGCCCGGCGATCGGCATCAGCTTTTTTATCAGTTCTGAATCCCGCGCGGCCGGCGCGGTGATCAGCGCGGAATCGAGGGCTCGGTGGCAGCCGCGGTCGCACGGCCCGTGATGAGCGCCAAGCGCGGGCGTGACTTCTTTCACGAGATTCCGCGCTCTGTCGGCGTTCGCCAGCAGCACCCGCACGACCTGCTCGACCGTGACCGCCGCATGCCCCTCATGCCAGCAGTCGTAATCCGTGACCATGGCCACCGTGGCATAACAAAGCTCGGCCTCACGGGCGAGTTTGGCTTCGGGCATGTTGGTCATGCCGATGACGTCGCAGTTCCATGAACGATACAGCGTGGATTCCGCGAAGGTCGAGAATTGCGGGCCTTCCATCGCGAGGTAAGTGCCGCCGCGCGCGTAGCGGACGCCGATGCTTCTGGCGGCCGCCTCCAAACGGTCGCCCAACCGTCCGCACACCGGATGCGCCATCGAGACGTGCGCGACGAGGCCTTTTTCGAAAAACGACTTTGTGCGCGCGAATGTGCGGTCGATAAATTGGTCGACGATGACAAAAGTGCCCGGCGACAAATTGGCCTGCAGTGAGCCGCAGGCCGACAGCGACAGGATTTCGCTCACGCCCGCCATCTTCAGGGCGCAGATATTGGCACGGTAATTGAGGTCCGTCGGCGCGTACTTATGGCCGCGCCCGTGGCGGGGCAGAAAGACAACCCGGGTGCCGCCGATGTCGCCGTGCAGCAGTTCGTCGGAGGGATCGCCGAAAGGTGTTGTGACCTTACGCCATTCCTTGTTGTTGAGCGCCTCGATATCGTAGAGACCCGAGCCCCCGATAATTCCGATCACCGGCGTCTTTCCGCCCTGCCCGTCCATAAAGCCCCCGCAGCCCAAGCCCCAAACCTGTCTGGGACTATTATGGACTAGGCGCCGCCGGCCGGCGGTAAAAAACCCGCAGACTTATAAGATAGACTTGTTATAAGCACCGTTCCGGGAAGGGTGGCCGAGTGGTTTAAGGCACCAGTCTTGAAAACTGGCGTGCTCGCAAGGGCACCGTGGGTTCGAATCCCACCCCTTCCGCCATTATCGTTGCCCGCCAAGAGGAAACCCGCCCAGGCGTCACAAATGCCTACTTGACCCCAAGGCGGCAGCGGGGAACGCTCATATCCAGATCACAGGGGGAGGATTTCATGAAACATAGCTACCGCCTTTTGGGCGTCTCTTTGACGGCGCTTTTTATGGCCGCCGCGCCGGCCGTGGCCCAGGAAAAGGGCGGACTGGATTTGACCGGTCCCTATGACGTCGTGGTTGGCTGGTTCAAGCCAGGCATCGAAGGCTGGAACCAGCGCGTCGTTTCCGTGAATGCGGAAGACCCGAACCGCGTCTTCATCGGCGCCGTCGACCGCAACGACACCCGCGAAGGGCATCCGATGCTGACCGCCGACGGCAAGGTCATGAAGGAAAAGACCAAGGTCGTCCGCGACAACAACTTTTTCGACAAAGGCGACGTCAACAATCTGCTCGTCCTCAATGCCGACGGAAAGGTGATCGAGAACTGGTCGCAATGGAACAGCGAAATCTCTATCGCGCACCACATCATCATCGACCCCTATGATCCGGCGCACCCGGTTTGGGTCGTGGACCGTTTTAATCACCGGCTCCTGAAGTTCAGCAACGACGGCAAGCAATTGCTGCTCAAGGTCGGCGAAAAGGCGGTTCCCGGAAACGATGAAGGGCATTTCCACGATCCCGCCAGCCTGGCGATCATGCCGGACGGCACCTTCTACGTCGCGGACGGTTATACCAACTCGCGCGTCGTCAAGTTCGACAAGAACGGCAAGTATGTCATGTCGTGGGGCACGAAGGGCACCGGCCCCAGCCAGTTCAGCCTGGTCCACTCGGTCGCGGTCGACGCTGACCGCGTCTATGTGGCCGACCGCAACAACGACCGCATCCAGATCTTCGATCACAGCGGCAAGTTCCTCGACCAGTGGCCGGGCACTGCGCGTGTCACACGCGTCATCACCACCGACGACAAGCGCGTATGCGTCTCGGCCACCACGTACGGCCGGTTCGCTTGCTATGACCTGAACGGTAAACTGGTCGGCCAGTGGGGCACCTTGGGCGATGAGCCGGGCGTCAGCGACAACGCCCACCAAATCGACGTCGACAATGCCGGTAACTTCTATGTGGCGGATGCGAACAACAACCGCGTGCAGAAGTTCGTGCCGAAGAAGAATGGCGACAAGAAGCTTCTGATCGGCAAGGAATTAGTGCTGAAGAAGTAGATATCCAGCGCTGCGAACGAAGCGGTGGCGGCCTTGGGCCGCCACCGCTTTTCTTTTTGGCTCTACTTACGCGCGCCGTCGAAATAGTCGACCACGCTCCGGGCCACCTCGCCCATCATGTCCTCGGTGTCGGCCCGCGATCCCGTCATGTTCATATTGTAGAACGAGATGACGATGGGGCCGGATTTCGCATAGATCACGCCCACATCGTTGGTTACGCCGGTGGTTTCGCCGGTCTTGTGGCCAACCGGAACCGTCAGATAATGCGGGATCTTCATGGCGCCGGCCTGCTGCGCGCGTAGCATGCGGCGCATTTCATCACAGCTTTCCGGCTTCGCGACGGTGCACTTTTCAACCCCTTCGACCAGCCGCCCCATCTCCCTTGGGCTGGCCGCACCGAACCAACGGCCTTCGTTGTTCGGGTCACTTTGCGCCGGCGAACGGTTGGCGCTGAGGGCCGACACTTCGTCGATCAAGGCTTTGCGCTGATCCGAGAAAACGGGCAAGCGACGGATGGTCGTGTCGGCACAGCAAAGGGCGAAGACATCTTCCATAGACAGGTTCGCGTACTTTGGATCGATCGCGGCATAGATGAGGCGGAAATACTCGCCGGTCGTGTGTGTCTGGTGGAGGACTTGGTACCCAGCGGCCTTGAGCCAGGCGTTCACACGCTCCTTGCCGCCCACTTTCGCGATCATGAGGTCAGTCGCCGTGTTATCGCTGGTGATCACCATTTCCGTGATCAAGTCGCGCACCGTCGGCCGCAGACCAAGGTCTTTATAGCGATAGATTCCCGACCCGCCGCGTAGTACGGCTGGCGTTAGCTCCACACGCTCGTCAAGTTTCAGTTTTCCGGCGTCCGCCATTTGAAAGGCGATGATCATGGTCGCGAGCTTGATCGTCGAAGCGCTTTCGAAATGTTCATCAGGCCGCACCAGGCCTTCTTCACCGGTCGGCAGATGCTTGATGTAGATGCCTGATTTTGCCGGCATCCGCGCGAGCTGGGCTTCCAGAAGGCGCGTCAGAGCGCTCGGTGCCTCCGCCGCATAGGCAAAACTGGACAGTGCGAAACAGGAAACCAATGCCACGGCGCAGGTCCGCGCATACGTCTTCAATCCCATGAGGATACTCCCCTTCTGTCACCGGGGGGATGCTAACACGGCCCCTCTTTAAGAAGAGCATTGACGACCATTTTTCCGCCGGCCCTAAAAGAAAACGGGCGCCGGAGTGTTCCGGCGCCCGCCCTGGTCTTCGATAGCAAGAAGGCCTTAAGCCATGATCTCGCTGACTTCCTTGCTGGTCTGGTTGCTCTTGGTGCCCCACTGCGGGGTGTTCACACCCATCAGGCGCAGGCCGGTGTAGCCGATACGGCAGCCGGTATCGCCCTTCAGGTCGAAGTGATAGCCGTTCTTCACCTTGCCGCCGCAACCGCCGGCGGTCATGAGCGGCATGCCGTCCAACGAGTGGACGCGCGCATAGCCGTGATCGGTCGTTGCGTAGATGAACACGTTGTCGAGCAGCGTGCCGTCGCCTTCCTGAACCTTCGTGAAGGCGTCCACATAGTAAGCCCACGCCGACATGAGTTTGCGGGTGAAGCCCGAAACTTCCTTTTGATAACCGAGCTGGTCGTCGATGCGCTCTTCGTGAGTCGCGGTGTGGTGCGGCTTTTCGTAGCCGGCCTTGCTCGGATCGCCCGAACGCGTGGTCATCGCCATGTTGAATACGCGGGTCTGGTCGCACGCGACGGCCATGACCATGATGTCGGTCATCATCTTGTGACGCGCAGTGATGACTTCGATTTCTTTGCCCGGCGGCGGCTCATTCTTCAGTTCTGCCGGCTTCTTGCACGAAGCGATCGGCTCGGGTTTGGTGAGTTGCTGCTCGAACTGACGCTCGAGATGGCGCAGTCCCGTGAAATACTGCTCAAGCCGTGCGCGGTCTTCGGCGCCGATCTTGGAATTCAGCGCCTTCACCTCATCCATCACGCCCGACAGCACGCTCTTGCGCACCATGATCTTC
The DNA here is from genome assembly GCA_050246995.1 of Rhodospirillaceae bacterium. Lineage (GTDB taxonomy): Bacteria > Pseudomonadota > Alphaproteobacteria > Rhodospirillales > Rhodospirillaceae > SHVO01. Next base: position 107,632 of record JBFWVA010000005.1, read on the forward strand.
GGGTTCGGTTTGAATTCCGGCGCGTTCGGGTCCTGGAAGTCGGGCCCAAAAATTCGCGTGTAGAATGCCAGCGGCGAGATTTCCGGCTGGTTCGGCGTATTCTGATTTTCGTAGGACAAGGTCGAACCGGTCTCGCCTGTGCCCGTAGCCGTCAACATCTTGAAGCGCGTGGTGCGGCCAATCTGGTTGGCGACCGTCACATCCAGCGATTCGCCCGGAATGTGGCCGCCGTCTTTCGGCGCGCTACCGGTGCGCAGGATGACCCAGCCAGAGTAGTGGCAAAGGTTTTCGTAGTTGTCGCGGAACGCGGTCGTGTTCGTGAACAGGTTCATGTGCTTCTGGATTGGTTTCCATGAAGCGATTTCTTCCGGTAGCTCGTAATTGAGGCCGGTCTTCTTGGGGACGAACACGTTCGTCTGCATACCCAAGCCCCAGTGCCAGGTTCCGAAGCGGACCGGCATCGGCTTACCGTCTGCCAGCGCCGTGCCGTTGCCATTGAGGAAGACATTCAGGAGCGGCAAGCCAACCGTGACCGCGCCGCCGCCCAACATGCCGCGCAGGACGCGACGTCTCTCAATACCGCTCATCTCGAAACCCTCCACCGGTTCGTTGTCTTTAAAGGCTCTCCGCGCAACAAACTCCAACATCCCGGCGCCGGGTTAGGAAAACCAGAGCCAAGGCTAGATTATCGAATAATATACACGCGTTTTCTTGGATAATCCTTGCGATTTTGGGCAATCGTGGCCTTGCGGACGCCAGATCCTGCCGCGCAGGCTGTTACTGACTGACCTCCGCACCGGCCGCCGCCGCGGCGGTTTTCGCAGGCGGCGCATAGGGTTCGGCGACCCGCGAAAAGGCGTTGGAGAGCGCGATGGTCCGCAGCAGATCCGGGATCCTGTAGCCCTCGGCGACAAAGCTCTCGTTCAGGTAGCCGAGGGTCGTCTGGTCCCTCACATTGGCCCCGGTTGCATAGCTGAACATCCGCCGGACGAGGCACGACGACAGCCCCGGATGGTCATGCAGCGCCACTCCCAGGCCGATCACATCGGTGAAATCCTTGCCGTCGAGCCGTCCGCTGGCGTCGATCGCGGCGCCACCCTCGGTTTTACGGTAGCGCCCCGCCCCATCGAAGTTCTCGAGCGCGAGGCCCATGGGATCGGTGATCTTGTGGCAGCCGGCGCAAACTGGATTTTCGGCATGGAAGTTCAGGCGATCGCGCGCGGTGCGCAGGCGCGGATCCGGGTTTTCCACGGCTGAGAAGTCGACATTTGCGGGCGGACGCGGCACCGGCTGGCACAGCAACAGCTCGCGCAGAGCCTTTCCGCGCACGGTCGGCGAACTGCGCCCAGGATGCGAATGTACCGCGAGGAAACTGATATGGGTCAGAAGTCCGGCCCGCGGACTGTCGGCTGGGAACTCGTACGGAACCCAATAGGGAGGCGTCGGCAGCTGGTAGAGCGCCGCCAGCGCTGGAGAGAGGAATGTCTCCCGGGTAGTATAAAGGTCGCGGTAATCACGGCCCTTGGTGATCAGGAAGTTGTATGCCGTGCGCAGTGTTTGTTCGCGGGCATCCTGGACGGTAACGCCCGTGAAAGCCGGATAGACGTTCGGGTCCTTCGCCAGATTGTCGAAGTGATCGAAGCCAAACATGTCGTCGAAGAAAGCGCGCATGCCGGCTTCGAGCCGTGGGCTGGCCAGCATCGTCTCGACGATCCGCGCGCGTCCTTTCGGAGTCTGGATCTCGCCGCTTTCGGCGGCCTTGAGCAGCATGTCGTCAGGCGCAGCGTTCCAGAGGAAAAGGCTTAAGCGTGACGCAAGTGAATATGCGTCCAGCCGTGATTGGCCAGGATTATTCGGATCGGGCTCGGACTTATCGGAAATGAACAGGACTTCCGGCGCGATCAGCATGCCTTCAAGCGCGACACCGACACCGGCGTAAAAGTCCTTGAGACGATCGCCGGTTTCGCCGGCCTTCAACACCGCTTCATCGAGGAGCTTCTGATCCATCGGGCGCCGGTAAAGCATCCGGCCTGTCGCGGAGAGGAACTTCGTTGCGCAGGCTGCGTCCGCCTTTTTCTCATCCACCGGTTTGCATGGAATCAAGAAGTCGCGGTGCCCCGCATCGACAACCCGCGCGGCGACAGTGGCGGCAGCGCGCTGATACTGTTCGATCTGGCCCGCCGGAAAACCGGCGGTCGCGGCGCCGACGGCAAGAAGCCCGTCCGTCCGACGGTGCGGCGGAAACTGGGTCTCGATCTTGAAGTCTTTGCCAAACGTATGGACGAGTGTGTTGACGTACTGTTGGGAGGTGATGAGACGGAGTAACGCAGGTGAGCCCGCGACGGCCGGCTCTTTTACGGTCTTTACCGCCGGAGTAGCCTTGACGGTCGACGTCTCGGCGCCCGAGCAACTCGCCAGACCCAGCGCAGCGGCAAGTGCGATCGCCGATGGAACCAAGTACTTCCGAACCGAATACACCAGCATTCTCCTTAAACGCGCCACATACTTATACTACTGAACCGGTCCAGCTCCTCACAGCGGAAACAGGCCGGAAAACAATCACGTCTTCAACAGCTTACGCGCGAGCTCTAAACTTCCCGCGCGTTGCTGTTGCCAGCGAGGGGCCTATCAGGCCCCTCGCCCCATACGCACCTAATATTTGAAGCGGATCCCCGCGCGGAACGAGCGTCCGAGCACGTCGTACAGAAGACTGTTCGTGCGGTGCCAATATTCCGGAGAGGATGTCGCGACGACCGGAGGATCGGAGTTGAGGATATTGGACACGACGAGGAAGGCGTCCGCGTCCACCGCGCCCGTATCCTTGTGCAGAAAACGGAAATTGACGTTCACGTCATAGAGCCATTGTCCGGCGATGTAGTTGTGGTCGATCGTGCGCTGGAACGGTGTAGAGACCGGACAGCCGCTTGTGCAGGCCTGCCTGACGTACAGTGGGCCATAATGTCCTGAACTGACGCCGCGCGCCGTCATGCCGATTGTCACCGGGTCGAGCGCATAGTTCGCGGTCAAGAAGAATTTCCAGTACGGCGGTCCTGGATTCGTATTGCTGTTGTTGCCGGCCGTGTCCAGAGGCGGGTTTAGACCGTCGTCGGAGGTGGACTCGATCACGTGCGCGGCGAGGCCGCGGAGCATAATGCTTCCCGACCAGGTGTCGACCCATTCATCGAGATTAGTCGTGTATGACGCTTCGAAGTCCAGTCCACGCGTGAGGTTGAAGGCGTAGTTCGTCGGCCGTGAGGTCACGAGAATAATGGTGCCGGCGGGATTGGTGGGTGTCGCCGGTCCACGCTGGATGTTTTGGCAAAGGGCGGTCTGCCCGATAAAGCAGAGATCGAGGGTGGTCTGGGCGTTAACCTGCTGGATCGCGCCTTTGATGTCGATCGAGTAGTAATCGACCGCCGCCGAGAACCCCGGCAGGAACGCTGGCTGGAGGACGACGCCGAGGCCAAGCGTGTCGGCCTTCTCGGGCCGCAGGCTGGGATTGCCGACCGTCTCGGTGAGAAATAGACCCGCCGTCTGGTTGCCGTTGAACGGGTCGCGGATGCCGCCCGCCTGGCCCCCTGTGCCGGTCGCGAAGATTTCCCCGAGGTTCGGCGCGCGAATATCCCGCGATAGCGTGCCGCGAAGGCGGATGTCGTCGATGGGATTATAGGTCAATCCCACCTTGTAGGTGGTGACATAGCCGGCGGTGGAATAATCGGTCGCGCGAGCGGCCGCGTTGAGTTCGAGGGAGCGCGCCCACTGCGTGTCTTTGGCCAGCGGCACGACGGTTTCGACGAAACCTTCGGTGACGCTGTATTTACCGTTCGTGGGTAGGTAATTACCCGCGCTGAAGGGTCGGGTGAGCGAAACGGGGTCGTAAGCGTTCGGACCGAAGTTCGGATCGACGACCTTCTCCTCGCGCCAGCCGCCGCCGAAGGCAATCGAGACGGGCCCCGCCCACAACTCGAACGGCTCGCCGCTAGCTGAGAATTCGATCAGCTTTTCGGAGTTGTCCTGGAGACGGTGAGTCGTCCCTTTCACGTATTTGATGACCGCCGCGTCGTTCTTGCCCCAGCCAAAAGGATTGTAGGGTAAACAACGTGAATCGTCGTTCGAGGGATCGGTATCCGCGTTGACCCGACAAACCACCGCGCCATTGGCATTGCGCACGGCGTCGACTGCGAGCGGAAAAAGCCGGTTGTTGCGGGTGGCGACTCGCAGATTGTTTTTGGCGAGGCTGTACTGGCCGAAGACCTCCCACGTCCAGGCCGTGCCCATGATATCCGACGAGCCTTCGAGCCCTGCGGAATAGACCCAAGTGCGCCGCTTGAAATCCGAGGAGAGGTTGGGGATATCGAGATTGAACGATCCCATCGTGAAGGATGTCAGACCGAGGGCGGTCATGCGCGCCGCGACGTCGGTCGGAATATACGGATTGTCGGCGCGGATTGTCAGATTGCCCTGAGAATCGTCGAGCTTCGAAAGTCCGGCAGTCTTCGAATAATGGTTGATGAACTGGGCGAACAAGGTGACGTTCTCACTGAGGTCGTAGCTTGCCCGGACGAAAACATTCTCCTGACGGCTGCGCGTCGTGACGTTCTGAGAATACTGCGACGTGTCATTTAAGGGCGCCATGCCGCCGGCGATGAAGCCGGCGCCTTGCACATCGGGATAGATGAACTGGAAGGGTGCGCCCTCCTTGTTGAAAGCTGTTCCCTTCAAAGGCCCGGCCGTGATGATCCCACCGGGGGAAGCGTTGATGAGGCCGGTATTGCTGCGCACGATGAATTCCGGAACGCTGGTGCTTTGCCCCGGGCCCGTGCCGTAGGCCGAATTGGTGAGCACTTTCCACGCGACGCGGTTCCACTCGCGGGCGCTCATCGGGAACAGGCCCGGATCGAAATTCCAATCATAACTCGCCACGACATGACCGCGGCCGCCCGCGAACGGCATGCCCGCCGCAATGTTCGATTTGCCGGTCCAGTCGTCGCCGTACGTCGTGATGCCGCTGGACACCTCACCCTTCACGCCCGTGAATTCCGTATCGATGACAAAGTTCACCACGCCGGCGAGCGCATCGGAGCCGTAGGCCGCGGAGGCGCCCCCCGTGACCACGTCAACGCGGCTGATCAGCGGCTGCGGAAAGACGTTCGTGTCGATGGCGCCGTTTAGGTCGGACGATACGATGCGGTGTCCATTGAGGAGCGAGAGTGTCCGCGTTTCACCGAGGTTGCGCAGGTTGAAGGTGTTTTGACCCTGGCGTCCTGAGGACACCGAATTGCCGCCGGCGCGTGTGCCTTCGCCCGACGATCCGAACGCGGGCATGGTCCGCACGGCATTGAAGAGATCGGGAAAGCCGGATTGCTGGATCTGGTCCACCCCGACAACCGTCACTGGCGTCGGCGCTTCATAGCCGTCACGAACCACGCGCGATCCCGTCACGACGATTTCGTCGAGAGATGCAGCGGCCGGTGCGGGCGTTTGGGCGTGCGCACCTTGAATCGCGGCGAAGGTCGCTGTGAGTATAGCGAGCGCGCTCACGGTGGTCATGGAGTACGGGCGGACTCCGCAGAGGCGCTTCGCGCGCGCGGCGGCATTGATATTCAGCATGGACGTTCCCCCTAGATGGATACGGATTGAAAGATCAGCTCGATGTCGGCCGCGAAACCCTGAGTTAAGCTCAGCGCCGGTAATCGCCTCCCAGAGATCAGATATCCTATAGTCTTTGTCGGGACCTCCTCGGCGACGCGCGGACGCTCTGGCGCTAAAACAACTCAGGTTTGGTGTAGTGCTTCAAACCGCGGGCGGCGCCTCCCAGCATTTCCCGCGTGAAAGCTTGGCGCCTCTATCTGGAGGCAACTTCCTTCGGCGGATGCTGGATGAACACTTGCGTGAACTTCACGGCAAGCGCCGATGAGATAGCGGTGTTCTTGCCGGTTTTCGGGTCGGGATAACCGTCAGCAAGACGGTGCAGGTGCTTGTAGAGCGAGGGCGACGATAACTGGCCGTAGCTCTGGTGGTGCGTGGACCACGAGTGATTGAGCTGCCGGTACCAGTTGTCGATATCCGAGTACCCGGCCAGCAAACCCTCGGCGCGTTCCGGCGTAAGCTTGAGTTGGAACACGGCGCCTTTCATATGATCTTCGCCCGGGATCTGATTGAAGATCGCGTGCGGCAACGTGACGTCACTGGGCTGCGTTGTGAGAACGCCGTCGACGATCTTACCCGTCAGGCGCTGTACATATTTTTTGCCCCAGCGCATATCGACGCGGTTCGAACCTCCCGGGATGATATCGTTGCCGGTCGCGTCGGCCATCATGCGGTCACGTCCGCGCAGAATCGTCACATCGACATGCGGGTCGTTGACCATGTCCTCGACGCCGGAGATTTCGATCAAGACGCGGTTGAACTCGAAGTCGCGCAGATAGCGATTCACCAAAAAGTGCAGGATGCCGGTTGGGCCGCGGAACTCCTCGATGCAGCCGATGGCGCGGTACAGTTGATTGTCGATCCCTTTAACGCCGTCCGGCGTGATCTGGTCGTCGGCGTCGACGCGGCCGTCAAGATTCACGCCGTAAGACACATTGCCGACCGGTCCACGGAAGGGAAACGGGTCTTCGCCAAGTTCCGGATGCCAAATCTTGGCTTCCCAGGCGAGTTGCGCTTCTTCAAGCGTGCGCTTCTTGCCGTCATCAACGAACATCTTTTTGAACTGTTCACGTGGCCCCCACGCGTTCAATCCTTCGGGACACTCCTGCTTGCCTTCCGGCGTCTGGTAAACCGCCCACACCTCGTCCGTCAGGATGTAACCGATAACTCCGTTTACCGGAGCCGCCGCCGGCGTATCGTTGGCGGAGGCCGCCGTCGCGGTACTGGAAGAACTCATCGCCAGGCCAGCCGAGAGGCTGAGCGCGGCGGCAAAGTGTGTCGTCTTCTTCATTGTCGTTCTCCCTCTAACGCGTCTTATGAGGCGTTATTGAAATAATCGTCGCGGAACCAGATCGCCTTGAAGCCATTGCGCTGGCCTTGGAACTCGCCCCAGGAATCGCCGTTGATGTCGCCGGGCTCTTTATCGAGATAGAAAGTGTAAACGGGCCGGTCACGCCACGCCCAAACCCGCAGAGCATCGGCCTGCCCCGCGCTCGCACGGTGGCCTGTTTTCGGGTCGATCGCCATCACACTCCACGCCGTGTTTTCGCTTTTGGCGTCGCGGCTCGCGAGCACGTAAGGGAACATCTGCATGCATTTTTCCTGACTGCCGGCGCCGCAGATAGCCAATCGATACGCTTGTGTCAGGTCGGGATGATTGCAGGCCTGCTGGTCCCAGGCGTCGTCATTGCAGTTGTATACGTAGACGGTCTTGCCGTTCTTGTCGGCGAGCACTTGGCCCGAAGGTGCGTCTTGAAGCGTGAAGTCGCGGCCCGGGAACGGCGTGGCCTGGGTATACACGTTGTGCCAACCGGGCACATCGCTGCCTTGCAGGCTTGCGTTGCGCCCTTCCGGTGACAGTGCGTAGGTGTAGAGCGGCTTTCCACGGAATGTCCACTGACGCACGCCGGGTGAACGCTGGATGACGCCCCACTCGCCTTGCGCTTCCGCGAATTCGGGCGCGGTGACCGGCGTCCATTCGTCCGCACAGCGATCAAAGCAGTTCGATTTGTTGAGCGCATCGCGATCCCATGTATAGACAGATTGGCGATCGGCCGTCGCGAGCAGCCGTCCTGTCGCGACTTGGATCACGATGAATCCTGGCGGCACCAACGCAGGTGGGCCCACGGGCTCACGCTGAGCGCCTGACGCGTTGCCGCGATTGGCGCGGCGGCGCGTGCCGCCATTCACATCACCCGGCTTCTTGTCGAGCAGCGAAGTGTACATGGGATAACCGTCATAGGCCCATTGCATTCTGCCGCTGGGATGTTTGATGACCGTCCACTTGCCGACGTTTGCGGCGCCGTCCGGCGCCCACACCGGCGGCCAAAGCTGGACGCAGCTCATGCGCGTCTCCGCGTCGGGCATGATGAAACCGCCCGGGTAAGGGCTCATCAGGCCGGCATTCTCTTTGAAGAGCTTATCAGTGCAGGTCGGTTTGCCTTTTTGATCGCCGGCGTCGCCATTGCGCAGCTGAATGAATGGCCATTGATACAGCGTCTTGCCTTCTGCGGTCGCAAACAATGGGCCTTCTTCGTCGGTCTGGATAACCTGAATGCCGGCCGGCAACGGTGCACGCTGATACTGTTCCTTCGGCGCGCTCTTCTGCGTCTGGCCATACGCTGCGCCCGCGACGAGCGCAGCCGCGAGTGTCAGGACGGAAGCTCTACGCAGATGACGCATGATCGATGCCCCGGCGTGTGCGCTCACGACGCGTTGTTGAAATAATCGTCGCGCAGCCAGAAGGCCTTGAAGCCATTCCGCGCGCCCTGGAACTCACCCCAAGAATCGCCGTTGATGTCTCCCGGCTCCTTGTCGCCGGAGAACGTGTAGATGGGCCGGTCGCGGTACGCCCACACGCGGAGCGCATCGCCCTGCCCCGCCGCGGCGCGGTGACCGGTCTTCGGATCGATCTCGATCACGCTCCACGCCTGGCTATCGCTCTTAGCGTCCTTATCGGCAAGCACGTATGGAAATGTGCGCATGCACTTTTCCTGACTGCCGCCACCGCACACAGCGATGCGGTACGCCTGGGTCAGGTCGGGATGATTGCAAGACTGCTGATCGACGGCGTCGTCATTGCAGTTGTAGATGTAAACGGTTTTGCCGTTTCGATCTGCGACGACTTGGCCAGACGGCGCATCCTGTACGGTGAAGCCTCTCGGTGGATTTGGCGCGCGCTGCGTATATACGTTGTGCCACCCCGGCACATCGCTGCCTTGTAGGCTCGCGTTGCGGCCTTCGGGCGAGAGTGCATACGTGTAGAGCGGTTTTCCGCGGAACGTCCACTGACGCAAGCCCGGTGAACGCTGGATGATTCCCCATTCGCCGAGCGGCTTGGCGAACTCGGGCGCTAATACCGCGGTCCACTCTTCCGCGCAGCTCTCATAACAATTCGATTTGTTCGGCGCATCGCGGTCCGACGTATACACAGACGAGCGGTCCGCGGTCGCGACGAGACGGCCTGTCGCCACTTGAATAACGATGAACCCTGGCGGAATAACCGCCGGCGGTCCGACCGGCTCACGCAGCGCACCAGCCTCGCCCGTTACGCGGCGGCGCGTCCCGCCGTTCACGTCGCCCGGCTTCTTGTCCAGGATCGAGGTGTACATTGGAAAGCCGTCATAGGCCCACTGTAGTGTGCCGTCCGCACGCTTGATTGCGGTCCATTTATCGACGCCCTTCGCATCGGCCGGCGCAACGACCGGCGGCCAGAGCTGCGCGCACGATAGACGCTTGTCGACATCCGGAAGGATGAAGCCGCCGGGATACGGGCTCATGAGTCCGGCGTTTTCCTTGTAGACCGTATTGTCGCAGGTCGGCTTGCCCTTCTGCTCGCCGCCGTCACCGTTACGCAGAGCGCGGAAGGGCCATTGATAAAGCGTCTTGCCCTCGGCAGTGGCGTACACAGGGCCTTCGACGTCCGTGACGATGACCTGAATCCCGGGGGGAAGCGGCTGGCGCTGATAGTCCTCGACCGGCTCGCCCCGCTTCATTTGCGCGGCGGCGCCGCCCGCCATGAGCGCAGCGGCTGCCACCATCGAGAAAATTTTTGCCGTCCGCAGTGGCCGCATGTCCTTGTCCCTCCCGACAACGAACTTCGACTTCGGTTAAACCGGGGCTAGGCCAGGATCTCGCTGATCTCCTTCGAGGTGTTGTTCGACTTCGTACCCCAGGACGGAATATCGAGGCCAAAGACCTTTTGGAGAGTGTAGCCGAGACGCACCACGGTCGAACCGCCGCCCGCCACGTGCAGGCCCGTTTTGATCTTCCCACATGCCTTACCGGCCGTGAACATCGGCACGCCGTCCAAGCTATGGATGCGTGCGAGCGATTGGTCCGTCGTTCCGTAGATCAGGCAGTTGTCGAGCAACATGCCGTCGCCTTCCTTCACTTTCGTGAAGGCTTCGACGAAGTAGGCCCAACTTTCCATCGAACGCTGCGTGAACCATGACACGATCGGCTGATACCCCAGCTTCTCGTCGAGCGGCTCCTCATGGGTGGTCGTGTGGTGCGGCTTCTCGTAGCCGGCCTTGATGGTCGCGGACTGCGCAGCCGAATAGGACATGTTGAACACGCGCGTCTGATCGCAAGCGATCGCCATCACAAGAATGTCGGTCATGAGGTTGTGGCGGATCGCGGTCAGCTCGGTGTCGCCTCCGGTCTTCGGATCTTCCCCCGGTTTGCCCGCGGGCTTGCACGCCGCAATCGGATCCGGTTTCGTCAGCTGCTGATCGAACTGACGCTCGAGATCGCGTAAATTGCTGAAGTACTGATCGAGGCGCGCGCGGTCTTCGGCGCCAACTTTCTCATGCAATACTTTCGTCTGATCCATCACGCCCGACAATACGCTCCGCCGGGCCATGGTGCGCGGGTTCGGTGTGAAAGTCGGGGCGTTTGGATCCTGGAAATCCGGACCAAACACGCGCGTGTAGAAGTTGACGGGCGACCATTCGGCGGTGTTCGGCGAGTTCGCGTTTTCGTAGGAAAACGTGTTGCGCACATCTCCGGTGGCGGTGGCGGTGATTTGTTGAAAGCGCGTTGTGCGGCCGATTTTCTTCGCGATCGTCACGTCGATGGTTTCACCGGGACGGTGATCACCGCTCTCCGGGGCCTGACCGGTACGATTGCAGATCCACGCGGTGTAGTGGCAGAGATTGGGCGCCGTGTCCTTGAAGGCGTTGAAGCCCGAGAAGATATTAAGGTGCTGCTTCACATTGCGCAGCGATGCGATCTCTTCCGGCAATTCATAGTTCGCGCCCACCTTCTTAGGCACGAACAGCTTTTCATTCATGCCGCAGCCCCAGAACCATGTTCCGAAGCGCAAAGGCATAGGCGAGCCGTCAGCCATGGCGTTGCCGTTTCCATTGAGGAAATAGTTCAACAGCGGGATGCCAACGGTGACCGCTCCACCGTTCAACATGCCGCGCAGCACACGCCGTCTATTCAGGCCGTTCATTTCAAACCCTCCTCGGTTCGAAGCTCGTGAGGCACGAGAGCAACAGGCGGAATTGTCGTCGCTTCTCTATAATGCCTATATCGTGTAGGAAACCTCCGGTGACTAAAATATGAGGCGGTTGAATGCCCCACTTACGTCCTAATTTTTAAGCTACCTCGCGCACGGCGCTCAGCGCATCTCCCACGCGGTTATCAGACGACCATAACTACATATAGGGTAGGTCACAATTCTTTTTGATTTTACACGAAATCACGAAATCTGCTTCTACGTTCTGTCTAACGGGTGCTCAAACTATAATTGCTCCCCACACTGCATTACATAGCTGACGTTGTGTTTACCTCATTTTTCAGGAGAAACTGATGAAAAAGTCAGGATCGGCGGTTTGGAGTGGCGGACTCAAGGACGGCAAGGGCAGCATCTCGACGGAGAGTGGCGCGCTCAAAAACCATCCTTATGGCTTCACCGCCCGCTTTGAAAACGGCCCCGGCACGAATCCGGAAGAGTTGATCGGAGCGGCCCATGCCGGCTGCTTCACAATGGCTCTGTCGAACATTCTCGGCGAAGCCAATCTTACGGCGAGCGAGATGAACACCAAGGCCGACGTGACCTTGGAAAAGCTTCCTGACGGTTTCGCGATCACCGCGGTGCATTTGACGCTGCGCGCGAAAGTCCCGGGCGGGAGCGCGGATAAATTCGCTGAGCTGGCCAACAAAGCGAAGGCCGGCTGCCCCGTCTCCAAAGTGCTGAAAGCAAACATCACGCTGGATGCCGTGTTGGAAAACTAGATTCCATATCTCATCGTCAAACGGTTATCCTTCGTTCGATCACACGCGGGGAGGCTCCAATTAAAGTCTTAATCACCGGCGGAACCGGTTTCATCGGCTTGCGTCTCGCGCAAAGCATTCTCTCGCGCGGCTCCCTTGCCAGTTCTTCCGGTGTCCCTCAGCGCGTGGATGAAGTGCTACTTTTCGATACGCCGTCGGCCACCGCCCTTCCCCTCGACGACGCGAGGGTGAAGGTGGTGCGCGGCGATATTTCTGACCGGGACACCGTCGCGAAATTGATAGATCGCCCTGATATGTCGGTCTTTCACTTGGCCTCCGTGGTGAGCGGCGGCGGCGAACTCGATTTCGACCTGGCGATGCGCGTCAATCTTTACGGTCATTTGCATGTGCTCGAGGCGTTGCGCGCGCTCGGCTCAAAACCGCGCCATATCTTCTCGAGTTCCGTGGCCGTTTACGGCGGCGCGAAGCTGCCAAAGGAGGTTTCGGACTCGACGCGCCACGTTCCGCAAACCACGTACGGCATGACCAAGTCCGCCGGCGAGCTTTTAGTGAACGATTATACCCGCAAAGGGTTCATCGACGGCCGCTGCGCACGGCTGCCCGCCGTGATCGTGCGGCCCGGGGCGCCGAACAAAGCAGCGTCCAGTTTTGTCAGCGGCGTAATCCGCGAGCCGCTCAACGGCGTCGATATGGCCTTGCCGGTGGCGCTAGACACATCAATGGCGGTCGCGGGCTATCGCAGCATCGTCGACAACCTGATCGAGTTGCATGAACTCGACGGCGCTAAGATGGGTGATGACCGCGCCATCAATCTTCCGAACCGCACGGTCACGCTGCGCGAAATGGTGGACAGCATGAAGCGGGTCGCCGGCGGACGCACGCTCGGAAATGTGACTGTTGCTCCGGACTCCTTCGTCGAGAAAATCGTCGCGGGATGGCCGATGGGCCTCGACGCTTCGCCCGCCAAGGCGCTCGGCCTTACCCCATCTGCGGATCTGGACACCATTATCCGCGAATATATAGCGGACTATTTGAATTAAGGTTTGCGATTGTGCACCCGTTAACGGGCGGGCTTGTTGCCTGAACGTGCGCGGAGGCCCGCACGCAACCCGGTTTCGGATTAGAATTGGGCCAGATGACCCATTAAGATGTGGCACATCCTTGGCCGTCACTGCATGGAGACATGACTGTTGGCTTTTCGTTTGCGCTATCTGCTCGTGGCGCTCATCTGCGTCGTCTCCGCTTGCAGCACGTCATCGCCGAAAATCTCCGACTACTTGCAGGCCCGGGCCCTCTCGAATGAAGCCCAGGCGCTGATCGATGAAGGCCGCTATGAAGAGGCCATCGATAAGCTGAATGGCGTCATCGCCTTCGGTTCCATTGATGAAATCGACTATACACGCCGGGCTTCCGCTCACGGCAGCCTCACCCACTATGCTGAAGCCATCGTTGATCTCGACCGCGCGCTGGAACTGAAGCCCGACAATTGGCGCAGTCAGCTATTGCGCGGCGTCTTCAAGCAAAGACTCGGTCAATATGACGCCGCGATCGCTGACCTCGAAGGTGTCGAGCGTTTGACCCCGGACGCCGTTACGCCGATGCGGAGGACCGCCTACCTCAAACTCCTGGCCGGCCAATTCGACGAAGCGGCCGTACGTTATCAGCGCCTGCGTTCCATTCCCGGCCAGTCCAACACCTCTGATCTCGGACAGGGCATGGCGATGTATCTGTCGGGCAATTGGCTCGGCGCGTCCGAAGCTTTCGGGCGCGCTCTCAAGGACGCTCCCGACGATAGCTTGGCCGCGCTCTGGTACGTGAAGTCCGGCCTGCGCGCGGGAATCTATGTTGACCGTGAATTGCTGTCCGCCGCGTTGGGCGGGGATGAGGGCGCCATGACGCGCGCCCTTCTCGCGGATTCAGAAGAAGTGCCGGCCGCTGATCCGCAAGCGCTAAGGTCAAAGACGGCGCGGTGTGAACGCGCGCTGTTTCTCGGCGCAATGCGTATCATCAAAGCGAACGGCAACGGCGCACGCGAGCAATATCAGGCCGCGCAACGTGAGTGCCCACGCGACAGCATCGAAGCCGCGGAGGCTCGGGCGGAACTGGACCGCCTGCTGACGCGCGAGAATCTTCCCTCCGGCGGTTAAGCGTCACGTCACTACCATCGCGCGTCCCTCGGGAACCAAGCGCCCGTCGCCACGTTGTAGAGCCGTTGATAACGCTCGGCTTTGACGTCGCGAGGATTTATGCGCCCCCTGCTCCTTTGGTTGCTTGGGATACCCCTCCCTGTGGTCCTCCTCCTCTACCTTTTCAAGGTGGTTTAGGCCCGCGATGGTGCGGCCGGTTGCCGCCCCGGATTCCTTTTCGCCGCTTGGTTGCCGATCGGGTTTCACGCCTCTTCTTTCATGTATCTCGCGGACATCCGATGCGCATAAACCCACGTCCTCGTCGATTTGCCTTCTCCCGCCAGGTGTTTTGAGTGTCGGGACTTGGTCATAGGATCGCCACCGGCGCCACCTGGATCGTCCTCCAACGGCTGGCTGTGCGGCTTATCGGCCTCATCAGCACAGTCATCCTCGCGCGTCTCCTCGTTCCGGAGGACTTCGGGCTTGTCGCTCTCGCGACCACCATGCTGGCCGTTCTAGAGACGCTGCTGGAACTGGGCTTCGATCTTGCACTCATCCAAAAGCAATCGGCCGACCGCTCCCAATACGATACCGCGTGGACACTTTCGATCGCCCGCGGTCTACTGACCGCGCTTCTGTTTGTCGCGGCCGCGTACCCCCTCGCCGACTTCTACAATGATCCACGTTTGGCCACTGTCGTGATGTGGCTCGCCGCTATCGCGCTGATGAGCGGCTTCCAGAATATCGGCATCGTCGAATTTCGCATGGAGCTTCAATTCGAGCGCGAGTTCCGGTTGCTTGTCATCAGTAAAGTCGCCGCGTTCATCGTCACCCTGGCTCTCGCATGGCATTGGCGCGATTACCGCGCGCTGGTCGCCGGCATCATCACGGGCAAGGCGGTGGCCTTCCTGCTCAGCTACACGATGCACCCCTACCGCCCTCGCTTATCCTTAAAGGGCGCGACGCCGTTTCTCCACTTCTCGAAATGGCTCTTGGTCAACAATTTGATCGTGCTCATACGTCAGCGCATGGACACCTTCGTGGTCGGCAAGATGTCGAGCGCAACCGCGCTCGGCCACTACACGGTCGCGTACGAAATTTCCAATCTGGCGACGACTGAACTCATCTGGCCGATCTCCCGGGCGCTGTTTCCCGGCTTCGCGAAGATGCAAGGCAATCCGACGCGCCTCGCGGACGGCTTTGTCGCTTCGCTCGGCATCATGTTCTTTCTTGGCGCGCCGCTGGCCGTGGGCGTTGGGCTAGTCGCGGAACATATCGTACGAATTTTCCTTGGCGCGCAGTGGATGCCCGTCGTTCCCCTCATTCAGGTACTTAGTCTCTACGGCTTCCTAAACCTTCCCGTTGCTAACGGCCAAGCCATCTATCTCGCAATCGGCCGCCCGGATCTCATCACATGGCGTGGTCTGCCAAGCGTCATTGTGCTTCCCCCAGCCCTGATCGGCGGCGTCTATTACCTCGGCCCTGTGGGGGCCGCGTGGGGTCTTGTGCTGAGCGCCGCTATTGGACTTGTCGTGCATTTCTGGCTGATCAAACGTCAGTTGACCGTCACCGCGAAGGACATCATTGGAGCCTTGTGGCGTCCAAGCGTTGCACTTTGCGCGATGGCTGCCGTCGTCCTTGTCATTAACCGTGCGTGGCCCGACGACGAGACGCTGACCCGCGATCTCATACAGACCTTGATCCTGGCCGCCGCGGGCGCACTGACCTACTTCGGGACAGTCGCCCTGTTGTGGCTTGGTGCGGGCCGGCCAGACGGAACCGAGAAGCGTATTCTGGCAACGGTTGAAGAATGGCTGGCCGCACGCCGGAGCGCGGCGACTGTGCTTCCGAGGTCAGAACCGCCGACCGCCTAGACTCGGCGGCGTCTCCGCTCCCCGAGCAGTCCGTAATTGGTAAAATGCACCTATCGGATGTACGCCGCCTTCACCTTGCCGGCGAACACCTGGTGTTTTCTTTTGAAGCGGGCCGCAGCAGGCGCGAGCGATAACCGCGTCCAAGTTATTCCACCTCAAGTTATTTTTGCCTCAAAACTTGTTTTATCCACAAGGTTGTGTTTACCCCACCCTCGGTAGCGTCACGGGGGCACGGCGTGTATTGTTAGTCATCGCTATCACGGGGGACTTTCAATCAACGATATAGCGAGCCGTTCGACAACTGCCGTTTGCCTCAACTGGTGGTCATGAGTTTCGCGCCAGGCTCTTCCGGTGAATTCGATTTCTCCAAGATCAGCTTTTTGGTCGTGGACGATAAGCCCTTCTTCCGCGAGATGGTTCATGGCGCCTTGCGCGGGCGTACGCGCGCGTTGCGCGACGCCACCACGGTAGACAAAGGTGTCGAGGTCCTTCGTCACTACGGACCGGACATCAACTGCATCATTTCCGATTGGGATATGACGCCGCTCGGTGGGCTTGATCTTCTACGCATGGTGCGTGCGCGTCTTATTCCGACCGTTTCGCCGCGTGTCAGCTATGTGATCTTGACCGCGCGCGCCGACACGGCTGCGGTGAAATGCGCTATCGATCTTGACGTCAACGGGTTCGCTGTCGCGCCGCTTTCGATCGAGAAACTCATCAAAACGATCGGAACCGCGTTGCGCCGCACATGGATGCTGCATCAGCCGATGCATTACGCCGCAGTGACGCCGCTTGTCCCGACGCCACTTTCGAACGATACGTCGGCCCCGAAGACGACCGCACCGGTGCAAGAGGTGCGTAAACCTGCGCCACCCGCCGGGCCGCCCCTCAATAACATCCGCATCTGCGGGATCGACGCCGTACAGCCCGGTGCCATTCTCGCGAAAGACCTACGCGATCAAGATGGGCGGCTTCTCCTTCCCACCGGGACGGAATTGCGCGCGACCCTCATCGATCAGGTGCGCGGAGCGGTGCAGTTCTTGTGGATCGGGGATAACCCGAAAGGGACATAATCCCGCAAAATAGAACGATTCCGCGCACTCCGCGCCCGCAACCAAACTCTCATCCGATACGTTGATCCTTTTCCCTGCAAGCCGTGATACCGCGCTGACGGGCAGGCTGGGCCATTTTCTCAACCATTGGATTAGAGGTCGTCCATGACCGTCGCCTACGGCCCTCACGCCGATTTCAATCTCTCCCGTATTGGCTTTCTCCTCGTGGATGACAAGCCGATGTCTCGCGAAATGGCGCATACGGCGCTTGTCAGCCGCGCACGCAACGTCCGGCAAACCATGAGCGTCGAGAAAGCCACTGAGATTCTCACGGAGCCGGGCGCTGAGGTGGAATGTGTTGTCGCCGATTGGGACATGCTGCCAGTCGGAGGACTGGAGTTGCTGCGCATGATCCGCTGCCGCGCGCTGCCGAACGTCGATCCGCGGACCAGTTTTGTGATTTTCACGGCGAGAGCCGAAGAAGCCGCGGTCAAATGCGCGATCGAGCTCGACGTGAACGGCTTCGCCGCTGCGCCGCTTTCCTTGGACAAACTCGCCCGCACCATCAGCGCTGCTGTGACCCGGACCTGGCACTTACAGGATATCGGCCACTATGCGTCGGTACCGTGTGTCGTTCCGCCGCCTCTCCCCTCGGAGCCGATCATTTCCCGTACGCCGTCCACGATGGCCGGAGCGTCGGGAAGTTCGCCGTTCCGCCACGTGCAGGCGCACGACCGTGGCAGGGTCAGCGCGCGGATGTGCGGTCTTAAGGATATTCAGCCGGGCACAATCCTTGCGCGCGATATCCGCGATGTTCATGGGGCGCTGCTCCTGCGCACCGGGACGGCGCTGGACCCCGCTATCCTGGAGCGGCTCCGCAAGGCGGCCGGGGCGGGCGCGGATCGTTATCAGGTGTGGGTCCGCACCTAGCGGCGGGCCCGCAGGGGCCCTAAGATGGCGCCATGCGTATCGACATCGTCTTCGACACGGTCTGCCCCTGGTGCTTCGTCGGCAAGCGCCGGTTTGACCGTGCCCTTAAAGCCAGGCCAAACCTCAAACCTGAGGTTCGCTATCGATCTTTTCTTTTGAATCCCGATCTGCCGCCGCAGGGTGTCGATCGGCGCGAGTATTTGGAACGAAAGTTCGGCGGTAGCCATCAATATGATCGGATCGCCGAGGCGCTGGTCTACACGGGCAAAGCCGAAGGCATCAATTTTGCCCTCGACAAGATCAAGCGCGTCCCCAATTCGGCCAACTCGCATCGCCTCGTGCGCCTCGCGCATACCCTCGGGCGGCAGAACGAGGCGGTGGAACTCCTTTTCAGCTCCTTCTTCGAGCAGGGTCTGGATTTGGGGAACGTCGAGGTCTTGATCCGACTTGCCGAGCAGATCGGGATCGAGCGTCACATGGCGCATGCGCACCTTTCCGGCGATAGCGACCTCAACGCGGTTTATACCGAGAACGCACGCATGCACCGCCTGGGTATCACCGGTGTCCCGTGCTTCATATTCAACGAGGGGCGCGCCATTGCTGGCGCCCAGGAGCCCGAAATCCTGACCCGGATGATCGATATGGCCGTGGCGCAGGACGCCGAACGTCCCGCGATGCAGAGCATCGGCTAATTCTTTTTGCCGAACCGCACCGGCACTTCACACATCAGATGATGAGCGGGCCATAAATCTCTGATAGAAAGAGAAATCCCACCCAAGGTTGCTCCTGCAACCCACCGCCCGCGTTAACCCTTTTCTTACTACCGCCGGACCATCCTGAGCGCCCGCTTTTCTCGTTTCAGCGAAGGTCAGATACGATGTCCGAGCAGTGCGATCATGCTTTCAAGGTCACGGTGAACACGTCAAAGTTCGAGGCCGTGGTCGCCAGGTCCTGCAAGGCCGCCTACGCCGTTGAACTGGTCGCGCACGATCCGACGAGCCTGCCGCATGTGCGGGTCTTCAACGTGGTCTTCACAAGCCCGGAAGACCGCGACCGCGTGCGCATCGCCATGCGTTTCCTCGAAAAGGAACAGGCGGAACTCGCCAAGACCAAAAGCCAACCGGCTTCGCCGACCCTCGCCCGCCGCCTGGCGAGCGCTTAAGCGGCTTTTTCCGCGATCTTTGCCATACGCCCAAGGACTGTTTGCAGTCCCTTGATCCGCGCACTTGGGGTTTCCCACGGGCGGATGAACACGATCTTCTGATCTGGCCGCAGTTTCACGGTCCCCGCCTGCTCTGCGATGAAGTCCACGAGGCCGGCGGCATTCGGGAATGTATT
Source organism: Rhodospirillaceae bacterium (assembly GCA_050246995.1). Lineage (GTDB taxonomy): Bacteria > Pseudomonadota > Alphaproteobacteria > Rhodospirillales > Rhodospirillaceae > SHVO01. Next base: position 126,844 of record JBFWVA010000005.1, read on the forward strand.
GTTCTTGAGCGACACGACGGCGCCCTTTGGGCCCGCATCGACCTTTTCCACATTGGCTTTGCGGCATAGCGCCTTGATCCCCACCACGTCGAGCAGGTTCTCGACTTCCGGCGGCAATGGCCCAAAACGATCGATCAGTTCGGCCGCGAAGCCGTCGATCTCGTCGCGGTCCGCAAGGTCGCCGATGCGGCGATAGAGAGAGAGGCGAATGCCGAGATCTTTGACGTAGGTATCGGGAATAAGCACTGGCGCGCCGGTATTGATTTGGGGAGACCACTCCTCGGATACCGGCGCTGCGCCCTCGTCCTCGCCAGCGCGCGCGGCCGCCACGGCCTCCTCGAGAAGATGCTGATAAAGTTCGACCCCCACTTCCTTGATGTGGCCGGATTGTTCGTCGCCCAAGAGGTTGCCGGCGCCACGGATATCGAGATCGTGACTGGCGAGAGAGAAGCCCGCGCCGAGGCTGTCGAGTGTCTGCATGACGTCGAGGCGCTTTTGCGCCGTGGGCGTCGGCTTGCGGTCTGGCGGCAGGGTCAGATAGGCGTATCCACGCGCCTTGCCGCGCCCCACGCGCCCACGCAGCTGATAAAGCGCCGACAGGCCGAACATGTCGGCCCGGTGGATGATGATCGTGTTCACCTGCGGCATATCGAGACCGGACTCGATGATGTTGGTCGCCAGCAGAATGTCGAACTTCCCTTCGCTGAAGGAGGTCATGACGTCTTCAAGCGCGGTCGGGCTCATCTGCCCATGCGCGACGGCGTATTTGACTTCCGGTACGAGTTTGCGGAGGCGCTCTGCCACGCCATCGATGTCTGCGACGCGCGGACACACATAGAAACATTGTCCGCCGCGGAACCGCTCCCGCAAGATGGCTTCGCGAACCACGACGGGGTCGAACGGAAGTACGAAAGTACGCACCGCGAGGCGATCGACCGGCGGCGTGGCGATCAGGCTCATCTCGCGTACGCCGCTCAAGGCCATCTGCAAGGTGCGCGGGATAGGTGTCGCCGTCAGGGTCAAGACGTGAACTTCGGCGCGCAGCTGCTTCAGCCGCTCCTTATGCGCGACACCGAAGTGCTGCTCCTCATCCACGATCAAGAGGCCAAGGTCCTTGAACGCAATGCTCTTCGCAAGAAGGGCGTGAGTGCCGATGACGACATCTATGGTTCCGTTGGCGAGGCCCTCTTTGACCGCAGCTGCGTCTTTCGCGGTCACCAAACGCGAAAGCTGGGCGATACGTAAAGGAAATCCTTTAAAGCGTTCGGTAAAGCCGCGTGCATGCTGACGTGCGAGGAGCGTCGTCGGGACCACGACGGCGACCTGCATGCCGCTCATGGCAGCGACAAACGCGGCGCGTAGCGCGACTTCCGTTTTGCCGAAGCCCACGTCGCCGCACACCAGGCGGTCCATCGGGCGCCCCTTCCCGAGATCGTCGATGGTATCGGAAATGGCTTTGATCTGATCGTCCGTTTCGGCATATGGAAAACGCGCACAGAATTCCTCGAACAGCCCTTCAGCCGGCGCGATGACCGCCGCTTCCTTGATCTGGCGGTCGGCGGCAATCTTGATGAGTTGCTCGGCCATATCGCGGATGCGCTGCTTGAGCTTCGCCTTGCGCGCCTGCCATGCCGCGCCGCCCAGCTTATCGAGCTGAACGCCAGCCTGTTCAGAGCCAAAGCGCGAGAGCACGTCGATATTCTCGACCGGCACATATAAGCGATCATTGCCGGAATAGGTGATCCGCAGGCAGTCGTGCGGCGCGCCGCCAACGGTCAGCGTCTCCAGGCCTTCGTAGCGGCCGATCCCGTGCTCAACGTGCACGATCAGATCGCCCTCGCTGATCTGGGACGCGTCCGCGATAAAGGCGTCGGCGCGGCGTTTCTTGCGGGCGGTGCGAACCAGACGATCACCGAGCAGATCCTGCTCGGTCGTCAACGCTAGGTCCTTGGTCGTGAAGCCGCGTTCCAGCGGCACCGCCGTAACGATCAGCAGCGACGGATCGGCCGCCAAGGCCTCCTGCCAGGTGTCGACCGGTAATATCTTTTCCTGTCCGTGATCGCGCAGCAGTCCCGCGAGCCGGAGTTTAGAGCCTGCGCTGGCGGTGGCGAGAACGACCTTCCGGTTCTCGGCCTGGTGGGCCTTCACATGCGCGACGAAGGCCTCGTAAATATTTTCATTTGGGCGTGCGCGGACATCGGCGAAGTCGCGTCCCAGACGTCCGCCTGCATCTTCGCCGCCGCCGACGTCAGCCGCGGCATAGGAACGGAATGCGGCCACTTGTCGGCCGCGCAACACCGCCATCCAATCAGCTTCATCGAGGAACATCATGGCCGGCGGAATCGGGTGGTAGACGATACCCTCGTCGATTGAGAGTTCCTTCTTGCCGCTGCTAGCCTTATCGACGATGCGCCGGGCTTCGTAATAGTCGCGGATTGTTTCAAAGCGAACGGTAACGGATTCCTCAATGTCCTGGTCGAGGCTGATGCTCGCATTCGGCAGATAATCGAGGATCGTGCCGAGGCCGTCGTGGAACAATGGCAGCCAATGCTCCTGTCCGAGGAACTTTCGGCCGTGGGAAACGGACTCATACAGTGCGTCGTTGTCGGCCGCCGCGCCGAACAATTCGCGGTATTTGGTCCGGAACCGGGCGATGGACTCCGGCGTCAGGACCGTCTCGCTCATCGGTTTGAGAGAAATTCTGGTGCGCGTTCCCGTCGTGCGTTGACTGACAGGATCGAAAGTGCGGATCGTTTCAACGTCATCGCCGAAAAGATCTATGCGTACCGGCTCAGGCGCCCCTGGCGGGTAAAGATCGATAAGGCCACCGCGCACGGCGAACTCGCCGGCTTCCATCACCTGCTCGGCGCGCGAATATCCGTTGGCGGCGAGGAACGCGTCAAAAGCCTTGCGGTCGAGAGTGGATTTCACCTTCAGTTCGAGCGCCGCGTCCTTCAGCGTCTCGACCTTCGGCACGCGCTGGAGGATCGCGCTGACCGTGGTGATGACAAGACGGCATTTGCCTTGTGCGGGCGGTGACGTCAGGCGAGTCAATGCGTCGATACGACGTGCGACAACCTCCGAGTGCGGCGACACCCGGTCGTAGGGAAGACAGTCCCACGCGGGGACGGTGATGATCTCGACATCCGGTGCGAAATAGGCGACCGCTTCGGCAAGCGCGCTGAGACGCAATTCATCACGGGCCACGTGCAGCGTGGAATCGCGAAAAGCGCCGCGCGCGCGTTCGGCCAGCACCAGAGCGTCGAACCCTTCCGGAATCCCGGACAGGATCCGCGCATCCGCCTTGGCGAGAAACCCGTTCATCCTCTAACCGCCTTGCCTCTTCTTTTCCCAGGCCAGGACATCGTCCAGCAGGGACCCGTTCCAACGCGCGGGAATCGCTTTCCGCCCCAGAATCCAGTCCATCAGGTCGAGGTCGGAAAGCTCGAGAAACTCCTCGGCTTCCGAGAGCCGTTCCTCTGCCAGGCTGGCTGCGGTTTCCTCGAAAAATCCGCCGATAATGAGGTCGGCCTCCTTCGTGCCCCGGTGCGTGGCGCGGAAAAGCAGGCGCTTACGCCTGGGATCGGTCGGCCGGTGAGGTTCCATGGGTCCAAAACAATAGATTCCCGCAGGACGGGCCAAAATTGACCTCCTGTGGGGTGCTTCCGGTATAACGGGTCACGCCCCATTTGTCAGCCTGGAGTCCATGGCCCTCCTCCGTCCCCAAATCCTATTTCCGCTGTTCGCCAAGGCCACCACCTTGCCGGGCATAGGGCCGCGCCTTGGGAAGCTTGTGGAGAAGATCGCGGGCGACAAGGTGGTGAACTTGTTGTGGCATCTGCCGTCCGGCTTAGTCGATCGGCGTTTTTCGCCAAAAGTGGGTGATGCCCCGCCAGGAAAGATCGCGACGCTAGTGGTCGATGTGCTGGCGCATGCCCCCTCGCCGCCGCGTAACAAGCGTATCCCTTACCGCATCACTTGCGGAGATGAGACCGGGCGGATCACCCTGGTCTTCTTCCACGCTCAGGAAGACTATCTTATGCGCATGCTGCCGACCGGCGAGACGCGCGTGGTCAGCGGTAAGATTGAACTCTTCGACGGGAAGCGGCAGATGACCCATCCGGATCATATCGCGCCGCTGCATCAGATCGAGGAGGTGAAGCGGGTGGAACCCGTCTATCCCTTGACCGAGGGGCTTTCGTCCAAAGTCCTCGATAAGGCCATCAGGGCTGCTGTGGCCCAGGCGCCGGACCTGCCGGAATGGCTCGATCCCGCCTATCAGCAGCGCAATGGCTGGCCATCCTGGAAAGCGGCGCTCACGACGGCGCACACGCCGAGTTCGGAAGCAGACCTGTCCTTGAGTACCGTGGCCCGGCAGCGACTGGCGTTCGATGAGTTGTTATCGAATCAGCTTGCGCTTGCGCTTGTACGGTTAAAAAGCCGGACACGGCGTGGGCGAAGCCTGAGAGGCGACGGCACACTCCGTAAGAGGGCCGAAGGCGCGATGCCGTACCAGTTGACCGGCGCCCAACGCCGTACACTGGAAGAAATCTACGCCGATATGGCCGGCGAGAACCGCATGCTGCGCTTGCTACAAGGCGACGTGGGCAGCGGTAAGACTGTTGTTGCGCTGATGGCTATGCTCAACGCCGTCGAGGCCGGCGGGCAAGCCGCACTCATGGCGCCCACGGAAATTTTGGCGCAGCAACACGGCGAAACCTTGCGGCCTTACGCCGAGGCTTTAGGTCTTCGTCTTGAAGTTCTGACCGGTCGCATCAAAGGCGCGGTGCGCGGGGATATCCTCGCGGGCATTGCAAGCGGCACCGTGCATATCGTTGTGGGCACCCATGCGCTGTTTCAAAAGGATGTCGAGTTTCACGACCTTGCGCTGGCGGTTATTGACGAACAGCATCGGTTTGGCGTGCATCAGCGGCTCGATCTCGCCGATAAGGGCAACGGCACAGATGTGCTGGTCATGACGGCGACGCCGATTCCGCGCACCCTCGCCCTCACGGCTTACGGGGACATGGACGTCTCGCGGCTGGATGAGAAGCCGCCCGGCCGCGCGCCAGTCGATACAAGGCTGATCAACCTTGAACGCCTCGAGGAAATCGTCGGCGGCGTCTCTCGCGCCATCGGTAACGGCGCAAAGGTCTACTGGGTTTGTCCGTTGGTCGAAGAATCTGAAACCAGCGATCTCGCCGCGGCTGAAGACCGGTTCGTGCACCTCAAGGAGCACTTCGGCACGAAGGTGGCTCTCCTCCATGGCCAGATGAAAGCCGCGGACAAGGATGCGGCCATGGAGTTGTTCGCGGCGAAGAACACGGCGTGCCAGGTTCTCGTGGCGACCACTGTCATTGAGGTCGGCGTCGATGTCCCCGATGCGACCATTATCGTGATCGAACACGCCGAGCGTTTTGGGCTTGCGCAGCTTCATCAGTTGCGCGGGCGCGTGGGACGCGGCGGCAAGCCGGGCACCTGCCTTTTACTGTATGCCGGCCCATTGACGGAAACCGCGAAGGCGCGCCTTTCCACTTTGCGCGATACTGAGGATGGGTTCGTGATCGCCGAAGAAGACTTGAAGTTGCGCGGCGGCGGTGAAGTTTTAGGGACGCGCCAGAGCGGCCTTCCCGATTTTAGGCTTGCCGACATTATGGTGCATGGCGAACTGCTGGCGGCCGCCCGCGACGATGCAAAACTCACGATCGCGCGCGATCCAGAGCTCGAGACGCCGCGCGGTCAGGCGCTGCGCACGCTTCTCTATCTTTTCCAGCAGGACGAAGCGGTGCGGACGCTTCGGTCTGGCTGATCCTCAGGTTCGGGTAAGATTTTTCGCGGGCGGGACGACGATGCCGCCGGACACGATCATTTTCAGCGCCTCCTCGATCGTCATATCCACTTTGGTCATATCCTTGCGCGGCACGAAGACAAGGTAGCCCGACGTGAAGGACATCGTGGGAACGAAGACGCTGTAAATCTCTTCTTCCATCTTGCTTTGGACTTCCGGAGGCGCGCGGCCGATCACGAAGCCGAGCGACCACATTTCCTTGCGGGGATACTCGACCATGACGACTTCGCGGAAGGACTGGGTCTGCTTCGATAGAACGGTCTCGAAAATCTGTTTCACCGCACCGTAGAAGCTGCGGATGACGGGCATCCGGTTGAGAATCCCTTCGCCGATCCTTACGGCCATGCGGCCTAGGTAGTTCGCCGTGATGAAGCCGATCAGCGTCAGGAAGATGACCAGGATGACGATGCCGACCCCTGGTACGTCGAGGTACGTGCGCGGGTTGAGAGCCTCTGGCAGCAGGCTGGTGACGGCCGCGTCGATATAGTCGACCAGCGACCATGTCACGTAGAGGGTGATGGCGATCGGTGCAGTGATGAGGACACCGGCCAGAAAGTAGTTCCGCAGGCGCGAAACGACTGGATGACGCCCATCGTGCGGCGCAGGCGTTGGAGCGGGAGGCATGTTCATGCCATCATCATCGCATGACTGAACCCCCTGTCCCAAGCGGCGAACACGAACGCCCCTCCGTCGGTATCGGCACCGTCGTCCTCAAGCGTACGGGCGCTGGGCCTGAAGTCCTGCTGATCCGGCGCGGCAAGCCGCCGCGTATGGGGGAATGGAGTATCCCCGGTGGGCGGCAAGAATGGGGCGAAACCATCCGCGAGACTGCTGTACGGGAGGTCCAGGAGGAAACCGGCATCACCGCGATAAATCTTAGGCTGATCGACGTGGTGGACGGCATCACCCGGTCGGCCGGCGCCGTGACGGGACACTGGACGCTGGTCGACTTCCGGGCCGATTGGGGGGGCGGAGAACCGCAGGCAGGCGACGACGCCACCGATGCCAAATGGGTTCCGGTGTCGGCGCTTCCGACTTACGGCCTCTGGAGCGAGACTCAGCGCATCATTGATGCCGCGCTGGCTTTGGACTAACGGTGGTTCATGATTGACGCTGAATGGATCCCCGTCCCCAAGCCGCTGTTCACGGTGCGCGTATGCATCAATAAGCGGCTGAACACCGATAAGTTACCGTCCTGCGGAGGACGTGGCAGCCGCGGCGTGGCCGACGTGCTGGAGCAGCGTATCATGGAAGAACGCTTACCCGCGTCTGTCACTCGTGGGCCGTGCATGAACAATTGTCTGCATGGTCCCACGATCAAAATTCAGGGCGCCGATTTCATCAGCTTGGAAGGCGACGTCAGCGCTTCTCAGATCGAAAAAATCATGGTGGCGGTACGTGCGGAAGCCGATCGGCGGAAATCTCTACCGCTTGTCCCCGCCGACTCTCCTGCGCCGTGACGGCTATCCTCTCGATTTGCGGCGCTGTTGTCGCGATCATCGCCGGCCTGGCGTTGGCCTTGCCATGCAAGGGTTGCCAACTCAGACGCGAGCGCCTTCACAAAGCGTACGAAAAATGGAAAAGCACCCGCGACCGGGGCTGACTATTGGATCATCGCAAGCGCGGAGTTGATCCACATCAGGATGTGGACTTTCATGACTTGGAACTGAGCGTAAGGCCAGATGAAGGCGTTGATCATAGCCTTATCCATCGGCGTCCGCTCAACCATCAGGTCTCGCACAAAAAACATGATCCCAGTGACCGCGTACACGGCCTGGAGCAAGGCAAACTTACCCATCGCAACATCTCCCCCCCATTCCCGGCCAAATGGTGCACCAGCCAAACGGGAAAAGCCAGCCAAGCTAATAGACTAGCTGGCTTGGCCCGGCTTGCTGCGCAGGTCGGCGAGGGTCCGCTTCATGATCGCGACCTTGTAAGCGGGCACTTGGAAAACCCGTCCCTCACCCCGCGCATTGATCCCCGCCATGGCTTGCGCCGCGCTGCTTTCCGGCGCAAGGCCCGCTGCCGGATTGGCCGAAATCTTGATCCAGCTTTGTCCGTTGGCTTCCGTCATCTCGGCGGTGATGGTCGATCCCTCCACCGTCTCTATGACCGCGGTATAGGTCTTGTCCTTGGGAAAGGGAATCTGTTCGGCTGGCGCGATGTCGTCCGCCTGTAGGCCAGCGAGTATTCGGCTGTATTCCTCGGCGGTGAAATCGCTTTCCAAAGCAACATTGCGCGGCAGGTTTTCGATAGCGAATTTCTCGTCCGCGCCGCGCGCGGCAATCACCCGTTCTCCTTTGGGAGTGGTGACGGTGACGCGCTTAACAGCGGCGTCCGGCACATCTACGATATCCTTGGCAAGCCAATCACGCGGAGCAGCACCCGGATTCACTTCTCCAAGCGCAAGCCACGTCTGCGCGTCGCCCGGCAGCCGTATGTAAGTGCCGCCCTCTTTACCGCCGAGCGTGTATTTTCGTTTTCCGACGATTAGCGTTGCCATTTCCTTGCCGCCTGCATCCAGCAAGGTCACCTGTTTGGCGTTCGAGCCTTTTTCCGTTGGGTCCTGGAGGTCGAGCCGCGCGTAGCGGTCGGGCTGATTTGTCTTTCCCTCAAGCTTCGTAAGGCGTGCGATATCGACTACAAGGTCGACCACCTTCTGCGGGTCCGCCGGATAGTTGGCGCGTTCACGGTAATGAAAGGTGTTGCCGTCGCGGTCGAGGGAGATCGTTCCGCCGGCATGACGAATGACAACTGACTTCAAGTTTTCCTGAAGTTTTTCTGCTAGGCCGGGGAATACCGGCGCGCCGTTACCCGACGATGTTTCAACGCGCGGCTGGGTGATGACGGCGGCTATGGCGAGAACCGCTCCGGCGACCGCGGCGCCAGCGAGCGCGAAGACCGTTTTCTGTCTCATGTCCGCTCTCCCTATACAGCCGCCGACCGGCGGCGGCGTCGCCGCACGGTCGCGAAAACAATCAGTGCAAGGCCAAACAGGATCGGCACTACGGCGATATTCACGAAGGTCAAAATTCCCTGCAGCCTGTCTATGTCTTCGCGCAAAGCGCGCTGCACTTCGCGGAGCTCCCGGCGTGTCGCGAGAATGTCGCCGCGGTAGCTTTCGATGGTGCGCTGATCTTCATCGCTCAAGATGGCCTGCCCCTGCCCATCTTCACGGACCTGCATGGCGCTGACCTTCTTTTGCAGCTCCTCGAGACGGCCGGTGAGCGATTGCTCCGTCTGCCGATACTGCATCTCGGCGTCACGACGGATGGACTCCAACAACTCGAACGGGCGGCTTTTGACACCGCGGCCGCGCAATGCCGAAAGCGCGGGCGAACCGGTCAGGTTCTCGAGCGCATTGATGGCGAAGTTCGCATTGTCCGCGGTCGGAACCACGATCTGCTCACCGAGGAACGAGCTGTTTTGCGTCCAGAAGCGATCCCCCAGGATGTCCGTATCGGCGACGACCACAATCTGAATTGGTTGCTTCGATTCGCTCAAATGCGCCGTCGCGGAAGCTCCCTCCATCTTGGGCGCCTCAGTGAATGCGCTTTTCGCCGGACCCGAGATGCGCGCAGCGATGATCTCCACCTTGTTCTGGGGCTTGAACTCGCGGAACAAGGTCATGACATCCGGCAGCCCCATGAACTTGTCGGCGGGCATGCGCATCGACTTCAGGCCAGTGGAAATGAGCGGCGTGACAGTTGTAGTCGCCCCGTCCACCTTCTCCAAGACACCCGAAGTCCCGAGGTTGATTTGCTGGAGGTCACCGGTGATAGCGTCGCTGGTATCGAAGTGTCCGGCGCGGAGCTGGAGCCACGCCACATAGTCGGCGGCGACGGGACGGCCTTCGGCTTGGATGCCGACACGGGCGGCTGCTTCGATGTCGCCGACCACTTGTCCCTCAACCATCCGTACGCCCCACGCCGAGAGCAGCTTATTGATGCCTTGCTTATCACCTCCACCCGGCGGCCCGCCCATCCCGGCAGACTCAGCATTGGGATCGACGAAGACCAAGGCCTTACCGCCGCGCAGGATGAACTGATCGATGGCATAAGCCGCCGCGTCAGAAAGTCCATCGGGCTGGACTAACATCAGGATGTCGATATCCGCCGGGATCGAGGTGATGCTTGGGTTCAAGGTCTCGATCGTGAACGTATCGCGGATTTGGCCGAGCACCGCCCAGGGGCGCGGCTGCTGTTGCGGCATTCCCATCATGTTAGGCATCGCGGGTGCGCCTTCGATGGGCAGCGTCGAGATGAGGCCGATTTTCGGCTGATCCGGCTCCGACAGGCTGTAGATGAGCTTTGCGAGATCATATTCCAGGAACTGCGCCCGCTCGAGATTGAAGAACGGGATCACCTGCTGATCGTCCGTTGAATTCGTGGCTGCGAGCCCGAAGTAACCCACCTCGCCCAGTTGCCCCAGCGGAACGGCTTGGAGACCAAAGCCGACCGCGCGATCCTCAACATCGGAGAACGGTTCTGGGTTGTAGAGCTCTACCTTGATCTTGCCGTTCGCGAGTTCGGAGTACTGCTGTAGCAGGTCGCGCACGCGCTGGAAGTATTCTGCGTGACGCGGGCTGGCCCGTCCGATCGCTTCCGAGAAGTAAACCCGCACAACGATAGGTTCCTTGATGCTCGCAAACATCGGTTTGACCTGCGCCGACGTGCTGTAGGACGCGCCTTCCGTGACATCAAGGCGCAGGTTGCGAAGCCAGGTGTTGGAAACGACGTTGACCGCGACGAACAGCACCGCGGCGGAGACGATGCCGATGATGCCAAGAGTGCGTGAATCAAAGCGCTGCATGGCTTAGGCCCCCTTACGCGTATCAACGGCAAGAATGGCGGCAAACAGCCAGAACGCCATCAGCGAAAAGAAAAAGACAAAATCCCTAACCGCGACCACACCGCGGGTCATGCCGTCGAATCGCGTCAGGAAGCTGAACGATGCGATTGTGTCGACGACCGCATCGGGCGCCCAGCCCCGGAAGGCGTTCAAAACCATGTCCAAGCCACTCATGGTGAACAGGAAGCACACGACTGCGCCAAGAATGAAGGCCACGATCTGATTGCGCGTGAGAGCCGACATGCAAATACCGATCGACAGGAACGCACCGGCCACGATGAAGCTGCCCACATAGCTGAGGACGATGACGCCGTTGTCGGGGCTACCGAGCACATTCACGGTGATCCACATCGGCACGGTCAGCGCGAGCGCGATACCGCAGAAGAGCCATGCCGCGAGGAATTTCCCCAGAACCGCCTGTGTGGTTGTCACTGGCAGCGTCAGCAACTGTTCGATCGTTCCGGACTTACGCTCTTCGGCCCACAGCCGCATCGCCACGGCGGGCACCAAAAGAACATAGAGCCAAGGATGGTGGCTGAAGAAGTTCTGGAGACTGGCCTGATTCTGGTCGAAAAAATCGCCAATGTAGAAAGCGAATGCGCCGGTCAGGCCGACAAAAATCGCGATGAATACGAATGCAACGGGCGTTGCGAAATAAGCCGCCAGCTCGCGCTTGGCAATGATCCAAATTTTACGCATCGGAACCTCTGATCAAGCGGCTGCGCGCGGCGCGGCGCCGGTCGTGATAAGCCGGAAGACGTCATCCAGGCTGCTGCGATCTTGGTAGACCTCGCTCGCAGGGATGCCTTGCTGGCGAACGACGGAGGAAATCTGGGCTGCGAGCGCCACTTCGCCTTTCGGAGTAATGCGGAGTTTTACGTTCCCGTCTTCCGCCGGCGTTTCAAACACTGCGGCTACCGAGGGTAGCGCCTTGAAGTGAGACGCGGCGGCAGCGGCAGCGGCTTGCGGCAGCACGACGCAAATCGCGTGACTTTCTGGTAGGCGCGTGCGCAGCTGACTTGCGGTGCCATCGGCCAGAACGCGGCCGCCGCTGATAATGACGGCGCGGGTGCAGACGGCTTCCACTTCTTCCAGGATATGGGTGGAAACGATGATCGCCTTCTCCGCCGCCATTTCAGCGATGAGGGCGCGCACCTGATGTTTTTGATTTGGATCCAGACCGTCGGTCGGCTCGTCGAGGATCAAGACCGGCGGATCGTGCAGAATGCTTTGCGCCAGGCCTACGCGGCGGCGGTAGCCCTTCGAAAGAATGTCGATCGGCCGATGCACCACTTCGCCGAGCCCTAAACGCGCGACAACGTTCTCAACGCGGGCATTCCGTTCCGTGCCCTCATACCCGCGAATTTCGGCGATGAATTTGAGGAAACCGCTGACGGTCATGTCGTCATAGGACGGCGAACCTTCCGGCAGATAGCCCAGCATGCTTTTAACGCCGGTCGGATCTTGCACGACGTCCCGTCCGCAGACCTTGGCCGTGCCCCCGCTTGGCGTTAGGAAACCCGCGACCATCCGCATCGTGGTCGTTTTGCCTGCGCCGTTTGGCCCGAGGAATCCAAGCACCTCGCCTTTTGAAACCGTCAGGCTAATACCGTCAACCGCCCGGAAGTCCCCAAAGGACTTCGAAAGCTGATCGATTTCCACCATCACTGTCATGCGTTTCCCCGCTTCGCTTACGCGCGGGCGAAAAGTTAGGGGTTCACCCGGAGGTGTGCAAGTCTCGGAACCGTGAGCGAAATGAAAGGGCTGTAACGCGCGGGATCGTTAACCGGCGAGGTCTTTTTCGGTGGGAATTGCCGGAGTGCGGCGGTCGAGGTCCGGCACGCTTTCGATCAGTTTAGCGATTTCCTCGGACAGTTTGCCGACCTTCTGGGCCACATCGGCTCCCTCTTTCCGGACAGCCGCATCGGCGGCGCTTTCGAGATAAGCACGGATATGCCGCGCTTGTTCGCGAATTTCACGAACGGAGTCCGACATGCTGCGGCCTTTGGGCGCGTATGCGTCATGCACCATGCGCAAGCTGTTGCTGAGCATGTGCAGAACAGTACGCACCAACGGATCGGACGCCGCGAGCTTGTCCTCGATCATTTCCTTCGAGACCAATGACAGCGTGCAGTCTTCCAGCGCCATCGCGGAGTTGCGGCGTGGGCGGCTATCGATGATCGCCATCTCACCGAAGAATTCGCCCTTCTTCACGCGCGCGACGGGAATGCGCTTGCCGTCGGATTCCTTGAAAATGCCGATCGCGCCGCTGTTCAAAATGTACGCGGATGTCGGCGGATCGCCCTGGCGGAACAGGAACTGGCCCTTCGACAACGGCAAGATTTCGATAATAGGTTCGTCCATCGCTACGACCGGCGGGTCCCCCGGACTACGGTGTATCTCGCTCGCCTCGCCAAAACTTGCCCGGTCCCGTTGCTGATAGACCTCGGCCGCCTGGCGCGTCTCTTGGTCCAGCTTATCAGGGGGAGTGCGCGGTTTCACCGCAGAAACAACCGCCCGGGATAGCTTCTTGATGAGGTCAATATCCTTGCTCGTGGGCGTCGCATAACGCTCGGCGATTGAATCGACATCGCGCGAAAGAGAGCCACATAAGAGGGCCAATTCGCGTTCTTCCAGGCGTTCCGCGGTTTTTGCGGCATCGCGCAAAAGATCGACCAAAACCCCCAGTTTCTCTTTGACCTCTTCGGTAATCTGATTGGACTGGTAGGCCTCCAAAATCAGGTTACAGACGAACCCCAACCGATACCCGTGAGAATCCAGGCGTGCCTGCAGAACTTCATTCATCGACCCATCGACGGCATCGCGGATATTGGTGAGATCCAAATCCCGGCCGCTTGCTTTTTCCAGCATGGTATTGAGGACGTTGATGCGCCGGATCGCCGACGGTCGGTTTTTCGCGCGCCGGTCCGGCCCCAGATAATCGCTGGTGACAACAAAAGCGGCGCGGTTGACAGTCACGCGCTTCAGACGCTGTAGAAGCTGCTCTTCCTTTACGGGCTTGATGATGATGTCATCGGTCCCGGCCTGCATCGCCCGCTTGACTGCATCGACGTGGTTCGGCGCGATGAGCGTCGTGATCAACACGAAAGGATTGGTGCCGATCTTGTTGTGGCGGATGTCGCGAATAAAATCGAAGACGCCGGGACCAAGGTCGTCGGCCAGGATCAATAAATCGGGCGGTATCTGCGATATCAGTTTAGAGAGATTCGAAAGATTGCTATGGGCGCTTACCTGCTTCACGCCGGCATGATTCAAGATCTGACGCAGCTCCTTTCGGACCTGATCATCAGGCTCGCCCACAAAGGCGACGACCTTGTCCATCGACTGAAGGTCGAAGTCACTCATTGCAAATGATGTTCCCCACTTCGCTGGGGACTATACTCTCATAGCCCCGCTGCGCGCAGCGTATCCCCGGCCCCATCCATCCTCCGAACCAGGCTGGCAAATCAAGCCATTAATTAACCAAAGCATTGATTCGAAATCGTATTACACAGCTTTCGCTTCACCCGTTGCCCGAATCATGAGAATGTAATTTCGCGGAGCAGTTGTTTGCGCAACTGCAGAGCGTGAGATGCCGGAGGCACTACCTAGAACCGCGCCAATGCGGCGGGGAGAGGCTCCGGCTTAGGGCTGGGGGACTTTTGTGGCTGAGACTGCCACCGATCAGGCTTTTGCGCCGATCCCGACGCGTAAGAAGCGTGGGCTGGCGGGGCTTGCCTGGCGCCTATCGCTGCCCGTTCGCCGCCTGTTGGGATCCGACGATATCGACAACAATGTCGAGGCGCAGCTCGCGGTTTCCTATTTTCTAAACGAGATGATCGCCGCCGCGGCGCGCACCTATCCGACATGGAGCCGTCTTCTCGACAACGCCTTCAGCGAGTGCGCGCTCAATTACGATGAGCGGCGGGCGCTGTTCGAAGTTCATCCGATCGATGATTACTATTTCGCGGGCGTGGTGGCGCTGGAGTGCGCGCGAATGCGTGGTTTCTACAACGCGCTCGAGGCCAGTGAGATTCTCGGTGAAGTGGGCGATCAAGTCGATGCCGCTGCCGGACGCTCGGATCGCGTGGTCTCCGATCTTGTTTTTTACATCATGGGTAAAGTGGAACTCGGCTCCGGTGTTGATCGCATGAAGGCGCCGCACGACAAAGTCGTGAAGGCCATCTTGCACCACATTGGTGTCGACAAGGTGGAAAGCACACGCGCGCTCCTGCGGGACAAGGCCCTAAGACATCAGCTTGGTGAACCCCTGGCGACCGGCATTCCACAGTGGTGGAAAGCCTTCCAAACACAGTTCCGCCTTTACTGGCCGACGCCTGAGGAGCGCGCTGCGGAAGCGCAGATTGAGGAAAAAGCCGCGTCGGCACCGGCGTCGAGCGACACGCCTCTGCCTATGCGCGGACGCCGTCGCCGCCGCGCTGTTGCGTTATAACTCCAATGACGCCGCGGATATTCTTGCGGATGCGCGAATTTTTATGCGTGAAAGAGCGCGGGCGGCGCGTCTCCCGGATTATCGTTCAATAGCTATCGGGAGAATTTCGGGGCAAAAGCGTGACGCGTCAGCGTGCCGCCTGCGTAGCGCGATATAAGAACCGCGGCGCCGTCCGATGAATCGTGGACGATATCAATCGGCGACAGCCACAATTTCGACCAGACGCGTGCGAAGTAACTGGCCGTATCCTCGTTGTCCAAGCAGGCAATCAAGCGCCGGTCGCTGTTCTTGCTTTTATAAAACAGGAAATACAATCCCGGCCCTACCAGCTATCTCGAAGGGGCGACCATCACCACCTTGCATTCCCACAACGCAGCATAGCATTACAGTCTCGGCGCTTATACGACCGCTTTTCACGCGAAGATATGCCACTTATAACTCTTCGAGATGGCAAGGCTTCGCGAACCTATTGAAATGACTACGCGCTCAGAACAGGGCCTCACACCGTGATGCATGCTCTCTCCCGAGGGCGGCTTCATTTTTCCGGTCCCGGGCGCGCCGCTGTGCTCTTTGTGCACGGCGGATTTCACGGCGCTTGGTGTTGGTCGGAAACGACGGATTTCCTCGCCTCTCGGGGCATAGCGACCGCCGCAATTGATTTGCGCGGTCATGGCGGACTCTCACCGGACGATTCATTCCTGGAAGACGGCGTCGATGCCATGACCCAGGACGTAATCGAGGCGATGCGCGTCGCGCCTGTTCCTTTCCTCGCGGGCCACAGCTTAGGCGCGCTAATTGCAATGAAAGCCGCCGGTCTCCTTCCACTTCGCGGATTAATCCTTCTCGCACCCGCCCCGCCTGCGGGTATATCGCGTGCGCACCCATTACCTCGCTTTCCCGCGGGGCGCGCCGTTCAGCCGCCCGATGCAACACGCGCGCGGAAATGGTTCATGTCCGGAGCGACGGCGCCGGATATGGCACGTTACTTGGCGCAACTCTGTCCTGAGAGCCCCAGGCTTTTGAATGAGTCTTTTCATGAAGGCGTTGCGATTGAGCGCGCCTCGATAAACTGTCCGATCCTGTGCCTGTCCGGCGGGAAAGACGATTCACCGCTGCATCCGGCGGGACAGGATCAAGCGATAGCAGCGCACTACGGCGCAACATTGAAAGTCGTCGAGGCGTCGGGCCATAGCATGATGATCGACGACGGGCGTGAGGAAACCGCCTCGGCGATTCATATTTGGATCGCGGGGCAATAACTCAGCGGACGTTGCAGTCACCGGCTTCTTCGTGCGGGGATCGACCGCTTGTTCGGTTGCGCACGATGTTCTAGAAAACTCCCAGCAGCCGGCAAGAGCTGTTGTTCATTTTCACAGTCCCCTAACGCACCGACCGCATGCATCCCGCGTTTTCGCGGATGAAAAGGACAGACTGTGACTAATCAAGAATCTTGTTTACGCCCGCTGGTACCCGCCGCCTTAACCGTTGCGGCTCTCTCCCTGGGATACGTCCTGTTGAGCCCCTCGGAGGCGAATGCCGCCTGCGCGCAGAGCGAAAACAATGTCGACTGCACGGGCGTCGACGGCGATGGTTTTATATCCGCGCAATCTCTGAATGTGCGCATCGATCCATACGCTCTGGTGGGGAATATCGTATCTCGCAATGTAACGGGGCGCTGCCCGCTCTCGCTTCCAGCGATATCCGTAGGTGCCGCCAGTAATGTCTTCAACGAAGGCACGATTTCCACCTTTGGCGTCTGCGGCTTCGGTATCGTGGCCGAGAACGGCAGCACGGTGATTAATACCGGCGCGATCCTCACCCATGATCTGATCGCCTACGGCATTCTCACGGGGGACAACGTCACCGTTCGCACGAGCGGCCGCATCTCTACGGACTACCAAGGCTCCGGCGGCATATTTGGCGGAGCCGGTATGCGTGTCACGGTCGAAACCGGCGGAACCATCAATACGAACGGTATTGGCGCCAACGGCATTGAGGTGGGCACTAACAGCTTCGTGATTAACGACGGCGCGATCGTTGCTCGCGCGGACGCGAGTGTAGGCGTCAGCGGCGCGGCCGGCACGATGCTGATCAACAATGGCAACGTGGAGACAAGCGCCAACAACTCGGTTGGCGTTCAAATCGTAAATGGCAGCCTGACGAATACGGGCCGCATCCGAAGCAGCTTGTCGGGGCCAGCGCTCGCACTGACCCCGACGATCGGTGTTTCGGTGATTGGCAAAGAAGCCTATTTCACGAATGCCGCAAGCGGCATCGTGGAAGCCACGCACATAGGTGTACGTCTTGAAGAGTCCCGAACAGCGGCCGTTGCCAATGCTGGGCGGATAGAGGCGTCCCCCGCAAGTAATATCGACGGCACGCTGCGGCTTAACGGTGCGGCTATTTTCGTCGCCGGCCCCTCGCCCGCAGAAATCGCCAACACGGGTATCATCACCGGTCGCGACGGCCTTCCGGCCTTACAGAGTATGGGGGCTCAAGTCACCCTCGATAACGGCGGCACGATAACAGGAGATGTATTGCTCGCCGGCGGCAATGACGTGGTCACTTACCGCGCAGGCTCAATCATCAATGGCGTGGTCGATTTCGGAACCGGTGACGATCTTATCATCTTTCAAGGTGACGGCACGTTTGCCGCACCAGTGCTGAATGCCGAGATACTCACAAAAAGTGGTAGCGGGAGCTTGGTCCTGGCGCGCGACCTCATGATACGGGATCAGGTCAACATCTTCGCGGGCGGGGGCCTCGTGATAAACCCCGGCGTGCGTCTGACCTCGGTCGCGACGGGCAATACCGGCCTGCTGCGCGGTGCCGGTACAATCAACGGCCTCGTCACCAACAGCGGCACCATCGCGCCCGGCACTCAAAACGCGAAAGGCGCGTTGACGATCTCCGGAGCTTTCCAGCAGTTCGCAAACGGTACGCTTGCGATCCGCATTTCGCCTGACGGCTCGTCCGACAGGCTCGTCGTCGGTGGTACGGCCAACTTGGCCGGCACACTTGCACTGATTTATGAGGGCACGGCCTTCCGTGACGGGCAGCGCTTTGATGTGATGGCCCCGCTCTCAGGATCGCTTTCCAGGACGGGGCAATTTACGTTGGCCGCCCCTGAACTCGCATTCGTAAAGGCCGAATTGGTGACAGGCGCCTCCGGTGGGGTGGCTGTGGAGATTGATCGGTTATCCTACAGTGTCGCCGGCGTGACCCCCAGCCAGCAGTCCGTCGGGCGGCTCTTCGATCGATTGCAGGCCTCGCCGCCTGCGGCGCTGTCGACAACCTTGGAGCGATTGGAATTTTCCACGCCGGACGCAGCGACCACGCTTCTCGCCGATTTCACCGCGGAAGCCCCCGGCGGCGTGCAAAACCTCGGTCTCCTCACACTCGAACGTCTTGCCCAGGGCCTGGAGCGCCGCGCTCCGGTAAAAGACTCCAGGGGGCATATAGCGTGGGCGCATGGTTTTTCTTCTGCCAGCCGGTCACGCGGGGCAGCGTCTGCCGCAGATTTTGACGTCCACGGCCTCATCGCGGGTCTGGACATGGCGTTCGGGCAAACCTGGTTCGGCATCGCCGCCGCACGAGCGAACGGCGATTTCGGACGCGGCACGACCACGGCTACGCTTGACGCATCGCTGCTCGCACTAACGGCAGGCACGACCCTGGGCGACATCGGCGTCGTCGCATCTATCGCTTATGGACGTGGATCGCCCGAGATGCGGCGCATGCTCAGCGGCGCTCCCCATGAAATAGCCTCCGAAGCGCATAGCGATCTGTGGACAGTCAGCCTGGAGGGCTCCTATGAAAAAGCGTTAGGGCCCGTGATTCTGTCGCCTCATGCCGGCGCTGCTTATCACCGCGTCGGCCTGAGCGCGATTGACGAGGGACGGACTCTTGCCGTGCTGACTACACCTGATGCTTTGAACGCGTTGCGCGCGCGTCTGGGCGCCGGTTTAAGCGCCGCAATCGGGCGTGTTCGTCCCTATGGCGACGTATCGTTGTCAGTCGAGTTCCTGCAGCGTATGCCGCGGATTTCCGCCAGCCTTATTGGCGTCCCAAACGGCGGTTTCGAGCTTTATGGCGATGCTCGGCGACGCTTCGCTGTCGATGCGGAAGCTGGGCTCGCGGTTACGATTACGCCCGGATTGGAGGGTTACGTGGCGGGACGGATGACCGCCAACGATCTATTGGCCGGCCGTACGCTCTCCGCGGGACTGACGTATCGCTGGTAGGGCTTTAACGCGGTAGGTCGCTGGCCCCCATGAGGAACTCATCGACGGCGCGCGCGGCTTGGCGTCCTTCGCGGATCGCCCACACCACAAGGCTTTGCCCACGGCGCATATCGCCCGCCGTGAACACTTTCGGCACCGAGGTTTGATACTTAAGCGTATCAGCCTGCACGTTGCCCCGTGCGTCGAGCACGACACCTAAGTCCTTGAGCAATCCTGTGTGGATTGGATGGACAAAGCCCATCGCGAGAAGAACGAGATCGGCGGGCAGGTTCTGAGCACTGCCAGGAACTTCCTGACCTTGCGCAAGATGGACAATTTGCTGGCGCGTGACCTTGCCGCCCTCGCCGATAAACGCCTTCGTGGCGACGGCGAATTCGCGCTCGCATCCCTCCTCCTGACTGGAAGATGTGCGAAGCTTCAAAGGCCAGTATGGCCATACCATCGGCTTGTTTTCGTGCTCCGGTGGGCGGGGCATGATTTCGAGCTGAGTGACGGACGCCGCGCCTTGGCGGATCGACGTTCCAATACAGTCTGAGCCCGTATCGCCCCCGCCGATGACAACAACGTGTTTGTCGGTCGCCGTGATGGCTTCATCGGTTGGGATGGCATCCCCAGCGACACGCTTATTGTTCTGGCTCAGGAATTCCATCGCGAAGTGAATACCCTTCAGTTCGCGTCCCGGTACCGGCAAATCGCGCGGCGCCTGTGCTCCACCGGTCAGAATAACGGCGTCGAAATCTTTGAGTAGGGCGTCAACCTTCACATTCTTTCCGACATGGCAATTCGGTTTGAATGTCACGCCTTCGGCCGTCATCTGCGCGATGCGGCGGTCGATGAGATGCTTCTCCATCTTGAAGTCCGGAATGCCATAGCGCAGAAGGCCGCCAATCCGATCGTCTTTCTCGAACAACGTGACGTCATGTCCGACGCGCGCAAGCTGTTGCGCCGCGGCCATGCCGGCCGGTCCCGAGCCAATCACCGCGACTTTTTTGCCGGTCTTGCGCTTAGATGGCAGAGGCACAATCCAACCCTCGGCCCATCCGCGATCGACAATCGCGCATTCGATGCTTTTGATAGTGACTGGATCATCGTTGATGTTCAGCGTGCAGGCCGCTTCACATGGAGCCGGACAGATACGGCCGGTAAATTCTGGAAAATTGTTCGTCGAGTGCAGTGTCGATAGCGCTTCGCGCCACTTGTTTTTATAAACAAGATCGTTCCAGTCCGGGATCAGGTTATTGACCGGACAGCCGTTGTGGCAGAAGGGAATGCCGCAATCCATGCAGCGCGCCCCCTGCTTCTTCATCACTTCGTCGGGAAGGTCGTGAACGAACTCCTTCCAGGATGTGACGCGCGCGGAGACCTTATCGTAAGAACGATCTTGCCGGCCTACTTCAAGAAATCCGGTTGGCTTACCCATGGATTTTAAACGTCCTCTCGCCATCGAGTTCCTGATGACGCGAGGCGGCCAGGATCTTGAGGGATTTGCTGTAGTCGATGGGCATCACTTTTACGAACTTCGGCAGATAAGCGTCCCAGTTAGCCAATATTCCAGCGGCCCGAGCGCTGTTGGTGTAGTGAAGATGGCGTTCGATGAGCGCGCGCAGACGCGGTGCATCCTGCTCTAGGTGGTTGAGCATCAGTTGCCGGAAATTGCCGTCCTCGCTGCTCACGAGAGGCTCAGGCTTTACGCTCTCGAGATCGACCATCGCCATATTGCAGCGCTGGCGGAAGGAACCGTCTTCATCGAGAACGTAGGCGATCCCGCCCGACATGCCGGCAGCGAAGTTACGTCCGGTCATGCCCAGAACAGCAACCACGCCGCCTGTCATATATTCGCAACCGTGATCGCCAACACCTTCGACGACAGCATAAGCGCCTGAGTTACGGACGGCGAAGCGCTCGCCCGCTACGCCGGAGAAATAGCATTCGCCCTCGATAGCGCCGTACATCACGGTGTTGCCGATGACTATGTTCTCGGATGGAGCGGCGGGACATTCCTTGGGGGGATAAACGGCGATACGTCCGCCAGATAATCCTTTGCCGACATAGTCGTTTCCGGCTCCGACGAGTTCGAGGGAGATGCCGCGCGCCAGGAACGCGCCAAAGCTCTGTCCAGCGATCCCGGTGAAGCGGATGGAAATCGTGTCTTCCGGCAGTCCCGCTTGCCCATACCGCTTCGCCACTTCGCTCGACAGCATCGTGCCGACGGTACGGTTGACGTTACGGATCGGCATCTCGAATTGCACCGATTGTCCGGTTTCGAGCGCGGGTTTGGCTTTAGCTATCAATGCGTGATCGAGTGCGCGATCCAATTGGTGATCCTGCGTTTCAACGCAGCGGACATGGACATCATTGCTGACCGGCGCGCGATACAACAGTTTCGAAAAATCCAGGCCGTTGGCCTTATAGTGACCGACCGCGCGGCGCGTATCGATCAAGTCCATTCGTCCGACGAGATCTTCGAACTTACGGATGCCGAGGCTTGCCATGATCTCGCGCGCTTCTTCGGCCAACAGGAAGAAGTAATTCACGACATGTTCCGGCACCCCGGTGAAACGCGCACGCAAGACTGGGTCTTGCGTGGCAACACCGACCGGGCACGTGTTCAGATGGCACTTGCGCATCATGATGCAGCCCAGCGTGATCAGCGGCGCAGTCGCAAATCCAAACTCATCAGCGCCAAGCAGCGCGCCGATCACGACGTCGCGCCCGGTCCGAAGCCCACCATCCACCTGAACCGCGATGCGCCCGCGCAGATTGTTGAGCACCAGTGTCTGATGAGTTTCAGCAAGGCCGATTTCCCACGGCGAACCTGCGTGCGTTAACGATGTGAGCGGCGATGCGCCCGTTCCGCCCTCAAAGCCGGAGATCGTGACGTGATCCGCACGGGCCTTTGCGACACCCGCCGCGACAGTCCCTACGCCGATCTCGGATACTAATTTAACGCTGATACGCGCCCCTGAATTGGCGTTCTTAAGATCGTGTATGAGTTGCGCCAGGTCTTCGATCGAATAGATGTCATGATGGGGCGGCGGTGAGATCAAACCTACGCCAGGAGTCGAATGACGCACCTTGGCTATGGCGCCGTTGACCTTATCACCCGGCAGCTGGCCGCCCTCGCCCGGTTTGGCGCCCTGCGCCATCTTGATTTGGATGTCGTCGGCGTTGACCAGATACTCGATGGTGACTCCAAAGCGCCCCGAAGCCACCTGCTTGATGGCGGACCGCATGGAATCTCCGTTCGGCAGCGGCTTGAAGCGATCCGGCTCTTCGCCGCCCTCTCCCGTGTTCGAGCGCGCGCCAATCCGGTTCATCGCCACGGCCAGGGTGGTATGAGCTTCGCGGCTGATCGAACCGAACGACATCGCGCCGGTGGCGAAGCGCTTTACGATGTCCTTGGCCGGCTCAACTTCGTCGAGCGAGACCGGCACCGGAGCTCTCTTAAGATCGAAGAGCCCACGCAAGGTCATCAATCGTTCGGACTGATCGTTGATGAGCTGGGCGAATTCCTTGTAAACGTCGCGGCTATTGCCGCGCGCGGCATGCTGCAGCTTGGCGATCGTATCGGGCGTCCACATGTGATTTTCGCCGCGCAGACGGTATTGGTACTCACCGCCCGGATCTAACGCATCGCGCAAATGCAAGGCGTCGCTAAAGGCCAATGAGTGGCGTTCCACGGTCTCACGCGCAACCTCGGCCAGGCCCACACCCTCAATTTGCGTGCCTGTCCCGGTGAAATACTTCTCGACAAAATCCGAGTGTAGTCCCACGGCGTCAAAAATTTGGGCGCCGCAATAGGATTGGAAGGTCGAGATGCCCATCTTGGACATCACCTTCATGATCCCTTTGCTCATGGCCTTGATGTACTGCTTCTGGAGCTTCTCCTCGGAGTACTCCAGCGGCAGCTCATGGCCGCGCATGGAGTTAAGTGTCTCAAAGGCCAAGTACGGGTTGATGGCTTCGGCGCCGTACCCACCCAACGTGCAGAAGTGATGGACTTCCCGCGCTTCGCCTGTCTCAAGCACAAGCCCCGTCTCTGTGCGAAGACCTTTGCGGATCAAATGATGATGAACGGCGGCGGTCGCGAGCAGCGCCGGAATCGCAACGCGATCCCGATCCACGGCGCGATCGGAAAGTATCAAGATATTATAGCCCTTGAGCACGGCGTCTTCGGCGTCCGCACACAGTTGGCTAAGGGCAGGCTCCATCCCGTCGGCGCCCTGCGCAACGGGGTACGTCAAATCCAAGGTGCGCGTTTTGAACGTCTCGCCCACGAGATCGCCGAGATGACGAATCTTGGTCAGGTCTTGATCGGTCAGAATGGGCTGGCGCACTTCAAGGCGCAGATGGCTTCCTTCGGTATCAAATCCGAGCAAGTTCGGCTTAGGGCCCACGTGAGACACCAAGGACATCACCAGTTCTTCGCGGATCGCGTCGATCGGCGGGTTGGTGACTTGGGCAAAGCACTGTTTGAAGTACGTGTAGAGCAGTTTGGAGCGGCGCGAGAGAACCGAGATCGCCGTGTCCGTACCCATCGACCCAACGGGGTCTTCGCCCTTGTGAGCAATAGGCTCCAGGAACCGTGACAGGTCTTCTTGCGTGTAGCCGAAGGCCTGTTGCCGGTCGAGCAGCGCCTCACGCGTCTTATGTTCATCAGTCGGGACGCTACCTGGCAGGTCCTCGAGGACGAATTGTGTTTTTTCCAACCAAGCCTTGTAGGGCTTCGCGTTCGCGAGTTCCGTCTTCAAATCCGCATCGTCGATGATGCGTCCCTGCTCCAAGTCGATCAGGAACATCTTGCCCGGCTGCAGGCGCCATTTCTTGATGATTTTGTGCTCGGGAATATCGAGAACGCCGGCTTCCGAGGACATCACCACGATGTCGTCGCTGGTAACGATGTACCGCGCAGGGCGCAAACCGTTGCGATCGAGGGTGGCGCCGATCTGGCGGCCATCCGTGAACGCCAGCGCGGCGGGCCCGTCCCAGGGCTCCATGAGGCCGGCATGGTACTCATAGAAGGCGCGGCGCTTCTCATCCATCAATGGATTGCCCGCCCACGCCTCAGGGATCAGCATCATGACCGCGTGGGCGAGCGAATAGCCGCCCATAACCAGAAGTTCCAGCGCGTTGTCGAGGCTCGCCGTATCCGACTGACCTGGCGCGATCAGCGGCCACAACTTTTCCATGTCATCGCCGAGGATGGCTGATTTGATGCTGTGTTTGCGCGCGGTCATCCAGTTGATATTGCCGCGCACCGTGTTGATCTCGCCGTTATGGCAAACCATGCGATACGGATGCGCCAGGCGCCAAGACGGAAAGGTGTTCGTGGAGAAGCGCTGGTGGACCAGCGCTAACGCCGAAGTCAGACGGGGGTCGCTGAGATCCCGATAATATTTGTCGAGCTGCGGTGCGAGGAACATCCCTTTGTAGACAAGCGTGCGCGCGGAAAAGCTCGGGATGTAGAAGTCGCTTTTGCACTCAAACGCGCAGCCCGGAATGAAACTTTCCACCTGCTTGCGAATGACGAACAATTTGCGCTCGAAAGCGTCGCCGGCGGGTGTATTGGCCCCGCGCGCCACGAGCACCTGGCGGATCCACGGCTCGCAAGCTTTCAGAGTCTCGCCCAACGGCGAGGTATCGACCGGCACGTCACGCCAGCCCAAAACTTTCTGCCCTTCATCGGTTACGGCTTTTTCCAGCAGGGCGATGTAATGCTGAGCGACAGCCTTGTCCTTGGGAAGAAAAATCATGCCGACGCCGTAATCTCCCGGCTGAGGCAGTGTTACTTTTTGCTTCGCGAATTCGTCGCGCAGCAACGCATCGGGTGTTTGAATAAGAAGCCCCGCGCCATCGCCGGCCAGCGGATCAGCGCCAACGGCGCCGCGGTGCTCAAGATTCAATAGAATCTGTAACCCCTGCCGAACGATGTCGTGGGACTTTTTGCCTTTGTAGTGCACCACAAAGCCGACGCCGCAGCTGTCGTGCTCGTTACGCGGATCATAAAGTCCTTGTTTGGCCGGCAAGCTCATAGGCAACTCTTCCGATAACTCGCCCTCGCGCGCCTTTTTGGGACGGCCTTTCGCACGAAGCCAACGCTTCGCGCCTGCCAGCTCAAAGCCGCAAGAGCACATATACGGTACGGTGAGAAGCGGTCTCCCCAAGACCGTGGGGCGTCAATAAACCGCAGCCTTGACCAAAACTCAATTAACTAAATTCAACCATCGAAAAAACCCATACATCCGAACGGTCTTGGTGCATTTGCGAACGAGATTTCGCACTGCCGCGACGGTTTTTAGGGCGTATAATTCTCACGCTCAGATCGACGTCATTTTCCTCTGCTTTTTTCCAACCGGAGGGTCCATGGCACTGTCTTCTTTGCACACCACACATGTCACGCCGGCTCAGCCTGCGGTCCGGAAAATCGGGCTGCGGGATATCACGGAAGCGATTCACGAAGGGATCGGGGACTTCTCGGCCAAGCCGACACACCTCTATTTCCTAGGGCTTATTTATCCATTGATGACCCTTGGAGCTTTCCTGGTGGTCTTCAATTACGACCTTCTTCCGCTCGCCTTCCCCGTGATCTCAGGCTCCCTGTTGATCGGACCATTCCTGACCATCGCGATGTGCGAAATCAGCCGTAGGCGTGAGCGCGGCGAGGACATATCGAGCTCCGGCGCCGGTAATTTCCTGCGCAATCCGGCCGCCCGCGAAATCCTCATGCTGGGCGGAGTCCTGCTCGTCCTTTTCCTTTTCTGGCTGACGACGGCGGCAACGATCTACGACATGACTCTTGGGGATCCGTGGCGAACGGTCGCGCCGCGTTCTGCGCAAGAGTTCATGGCCCAGCTGTTCTCTACGCCGCGCGGCTGGGCAATGATCGCGGTCGGCAACGCGGTTGGACTGTTCTTCGCCGTCACAGCGCTTTGCATCAGCGTCGTGTCGTTCCCGTTGTTGCTGGATCGTCACGTCGGGATCGGCACCGCGATCATGACATCAGTCCGGGCTGTGCAAACCAACCCAATCATCCTGGCCGTTTGGGGATTCCTAGTCGCCCTCGCGCTTATGATCGGGGCGATCCCCTTCCTGGTCGGACTAGCCGTCTGCGTACCGGTGCTGGGTCACGCGACTTGGCACCTTTATCGCCGGCTGGTTGTATAGGAAGTTGGTGAGTCCGGATGGATTCGAACCATCGACCACCGCATTAAAAGTGCGATGCTCTACCGCTGAGCTACGGACCCGACCGCGAGAGGGCCGCACCATAGGGGCGGCCCCTCCCCCGGTCAAGAAGTCCGGCAGCGATTGCCGGACCGTCAGCTAAGCCGTAAAGATGCCCTTACCGGCCGGCATCTCACGGGCACTCTTGCGGTCCATGCAATCCATTGAAGAACAGCGCGATAGAGCGGCGAATCTGCTCGCGGCGGGTGATCTGTCCGGAGCCCTGCACTGCGCCGGAGGGGCGCTGGCCACGGCGCCAGACGACATCGGCCTTCTTCAGATTCTCGCCGACATTTACGACCAAGCCGGCGAA
This sequence comes from Rhodospirillaceae bacterium, assembly GCA_050246995.1. Taxonomy (GTDB): domain Bacteria; phylum Pseudomonadota; class Alphaproteobacteria; order Rhodospirillales; family Rhodospirillaceae; genus SHVO01. The sequence goes on from JBFWVA010000005.1 coordinate 153,774, forward strand.
AAAGGACATGTCCTCAAAATTTGCCGGCGCCTCGCCGGGCTCACCCCCCACAATGCCGGTCCCCGACTGAAAGCGGGCCAGATTCTGCTCCAGCTCATGGATTACGCCGGGGCGGAGCGGGAATTTCTGGCGGCCCTGAAAATCGACCCTGCCAACCACGCTATTATCGACGGGTTGTCCAACCTCTGGCGGCTAAGCGGCAAGGTGCAGGACGCGCGCACGCTTCTTCGCGAATCCGCGGCCCGTGACCCCGACCAGACCCGCGCCGCGATTTTGCGCTTCAAAGCCGTATTTACACAGCCGGTCATTCCCCGCGGCATCGCGGAAATAGAAGAAAGCCGGAGGGAATATGCGGCGATGCTGGCCGCCGGCCCCGAGGTTGCCGTCTCCGATCCTCTCGCTGCTGGCTTGGGACCGAACTTTTTCCTGGGTTACCAGGCGGGAAACGATCGCGCGCTTCAGGAATCGCTGAGCGCCTTTTACCGCGCGGCCTGCCCAGCGCTCTCATTTACAGGCACGCACATCGGCCGCCGCCCGCCCGGGAAACTGCGGGTGGGGATCGTCTCAAACTATTTCTCGTATCACACGGTCGGCTACCTGACATTTGGCCTGATCTCGGGCCTTGATAGATCTCGCTTTGACCTAACGCTGTTTCGCACCCCGCATGCACAGCAGGACCCGGGCACCGCCCGTTTTCTAGACGCCGCGCCGTGCGTCGACCTGCCAAACGACCTGACGGCGGCACGCCAGATCCTGGCGGACGCTCAACTCGACGTGCTCCATTATCCGGAAGTCGGTATGGATCACATGGTCTACTTCCTGGCCTTCGCACGGCTTGCGACGGTGCAAACCGCGGCATGGGGTCACCCGATCACGACGGGCCTTTCCACGATCGATCACTTCCTATCTGTCGGAGACATGGAGCCGGAAGACGCGCAGGCGCACTACACTGAAAATCTTGTTCGGCTACGCGGCCTTTCATTCGCCGCTGAGCCCCCAAATGCGACAAGCGCCGACCGCGCAAGCGCGGGCCTCTCAGCGGCCCCCGCCTACGTATGCAGTCAAAGCCTCTACAAAGTTCATCCGGACTTCGACGCCGTAGTTGCCAAGCTGCTCGAAGAGGACCGTGACGGCCATATCTACTTTGTCAGTCTAGGAGCGCAAGCGGACGGTCTTTTCCGCGCCCGCATGGCGGAAACGGTCGGCGCGAACATGAACCGGCTGCACATTCTCCCCCGGACCACAAAAGCCGGTTTCCTTAGGTTGGTGAAGTCCGCCGACGTGGCTCTCGACGTCCCGCAGTGGTCGGGCGGTAAGACATCACTGGAGACGTTGGCGTTGGGAACGCCCGTTGTTCACATGCCGGGCGCGTTCATGCGCGGCCGCCATACGCTTGCTTTCTACCGCCGCATGAAGGTGACCGCGCCGGTCGTGAATTCCATGCACGACTATGCGCAGACCGCCGCGCGGCTCGTCCATGACAGCGCTTTCCGCGCCGACGTCCGCGGCCAAATAGAAGAAGCCCAATCCACGCTTTTCGCGGACTGGGCTTCCATTCGTGAAATCGAAGACGTGTGGAGCGCCGCGGTCAAAGACGGCCGCTAGCCTTTCTACTTCTTCTTTGCCTTGTCGGCGTCGATGGCGACCTGCATGCGGACAATGCGGTCCGGATACGGAACACGGCCGTTCGCGCTCGGATCGCCTTTGCGGATCTTATCGACAAACTCCATGCCGGAGACGACTTGTCCCCAAAGCGTATAGTTGCCGTCGAGGTGCGTGCTGTCTTCCAGCACAATGAAGAACTGGCTGTCGGCGCTGTTGATGTTCGCCGCGCGGGCCATGGAGACGGAGCCGCGCACATGGCTTTCCTTGTTGAACTCGGCCTGGATGTTCTTGCCCGAGCCGCCGGTGCCGTCACCCTTCGGATCGCCGGTCTGCGCCATGAAGCCGTCAATCACGCGGTGAAAGACGATGCCGTCATAGAAGCCCTGACGCACGAGTTCCTTTACGCGCGCGACGTGGACTGGCGCGAGGTCGGGACGCATCTTGATGACGACGCGGCCGTATTCGAGATCCATATAAAGCGTGAATTCGGGGTCCAATTTAACAGGCTCCTTCGGTTGGACAGGTGCGGCTGGCGCCGGAGCCGGTTTGGCGGCGGGCGCTTGTGAAGCGGGTTGGCCGGTCGGGCTTGGTTTCGCCTTCGGCGGCGCAAGCGGAGCGACCGCAGGCGGCTTCGCCTTAGCGGGCAGCGGAGATTGGGCAAACGACGCTGCGCTGAATGCAACGCTCAGGAAAAGCGCGGCGGCAAAGGCGACGACAGCGGAAAAACGGAACTGAAACACGGGGCAATGTCTCCTCGAAAGGACGGCAAGTCATAACCGCCCCCTCGCCCCGACACAAGGGATCAGGGCGCGAAAAACGAAAGCGTCAAAGCTGCTAAGGCTCTAGGAAAGCTTATATTTCCGACGAACGCGGCTGTGCACGCCCTTCGGCACGAAGGTCGATATATCTCCGCCCAAACGGGCGACTTCCTTAACCAGCCGCGAGGCGATGAACTGGTGATTTTCAGAGGCCATCAGGAAGACCGTTTCGACATTCGCATTGATGCGGGTGTTCATGCCCGCCATCTGGAACTCGTATTCAAAGTCCGACACTGCGCGCAAGCCACGGACGATGAGATTGGCGCCCATGTTGGTCACGAAATCCATCAGCAGGGTATCGAAGGGTACGACCTCCACTTGCATGCCGTTGAGCTTGAGGCTTTCGACTTCGCTGCGGCACATCTCGACCCGTTCTTTGAGCGAAAACAGCGGCCCCTTCCCGGCATTGACCGCAACGGCAACGATTAGCCGGTCAACGAGCCGCGCCGCGCGGCTGATGATGTCCAGATGCCCATTGGTGACCGGATCAAAAGTGCCGGGATAGACGCCGATCCGAAGACGGCCGCCTTTCTCCGCAAGTCCGGGCCCGCGCGACGGCTTCTTCGCCATGCTGTATCCCCCTCGCACCGCGAACTATATGTCGACCGACTATACGCTTTCCGCGACCTGTTCTTCACCACCGTTTTCGCCGCCGTTTTCAACGCCATTTTCACTGGCGCCTTCTTCGAGCGGCAGGTGGGCCACCGACGTCACATGTTCATCTTCGCCGGTCGCGAACAGGGTCACCCCTTGGGTGGAACGGCCTGCCACACGAATGTCGGCGACGGGAATGCGGATCAGACGTCCGGCGTCCGTGATCATCATCACCTGGTCGGTATCGGCCACAGGGAATGATGCACTGACATCGCCGTTACGCTTCGTCGTGGCGATGGACACAATGCCTTGCCCGCCGCGCCCCGTGATCCGGTACTCATAGGCCGACGTGCGTTTTCCGAAGCCGTTACGGGTGGCTGTGAGGATGAACTCCTCCGCCGCGCTGAAACGCTTGAACTCCTCGTCCGTGAGGACTTTGGACGAACTCGCCGTCTCAGCGGCGTCATCGGCACCGTTTTCCTCAGCTTCGTCCGCGCCCCGGAGTTTCTTGGCCATGCGAAGGTAGGCATCGCGGCTTTCCGTGTCGAAATCCACATGCTTGAGGATGGACATGGAGATAACCTCATCGCCTTCCGCAAGTTTGATCCCACGGACCCCGACCGACGAACGGCTTTGGAACACGCGCACGTCGGAGACTTCAAAGCGGATGCATTTGCCCTGGCGCGTGGACAGCAGCACATCGTTTTGGTCATTACAGGTGTCGACGCCAATCAGACGATCGCCGCTCTCTTCGAGCTTCATCGCGATCTTGCCGCTGCGGTTGATACTGACGAAGTCGGACAGATCGTTACGGCGTACCGTCCCGCCTGACGTCGCGAACATGACGTTGAGCTGATCCCACGTGCTTTCGTCTTCCGGCATCGGCATGACGGTCGAGATAGTTTCGCCATCCTTCAGCGGCAGAAGATTTATCATTGCTTTGCCGCGGCTTTGCGGCGTGCCCACCGGGAGCTTGTAGACCTTCAGCTTGTAGACCATGCCAAGAGTCGAGAAGAACAGAACCGGCGTGTGCGTGTTGACGATATACAGCGCCTGAACGAAATCCTCTTCCTTCGTCGCCATGCCGGCGCGGCCTTTGCCGCCGCGGCGTTGTGCGCGGTAGGTCGAGAGCGGAACGCGCTTGATCCAGCCCGTATTGGTGACGGTGACCACCATGTCTTCGCGCTGAATCAGATCTTCGATGTCGGTCTCGAATTCCAGCTCTTCAATCGTCGTGCGGCGCGGCGTGCCATACTCGGACTTCATCTCCTGCAGTTCATCGCGCATGATCTGATACAGACGCTCGCGGCTACGCAGGATGTCGAGGTAGTTGGCGATCGAGCCGCCAAGTTCTTTCAGTTCGGCGTGGATCTTGTCGCGCTCGAGGCCGGTCAGGCGGTGCAGGCGCAGATCGAGGATCGCCTTCGCCTGCTCTTCCGACAGCTTGTACACGCCATCGACGACCTTGCGGCCGGGTTCATCGATGAGTTCGACGAGCGGCTCGACGTCGACGGCGGGCCAATCGCGGGCCATCAGCTGCTCGCGCGCGACGTTTGGATCCGGCGCGGCGCGGATCAGGCGGATCACCTCGTCGAGGTTCGCCACCGCGATCGCGAGGCCGACCAAGGTATGCGCCCGGTTGCGGGCCTGGTTCAGCTCGAACACCGTGCGGCGGCGAATGACTTCTTCGCGGAACGCGATGAAGGCCAGAAGGATCTGGCGCAGGTTCATCAGTTCCGGGCGGCCGTTATTGATGGCCAGCATGTTAACGCCGAAGCTGGTTTGCAGCGGCGTAAATTTGTAGAGCTGATTCAGAACGACGTCGGCGACGGCGTCACGCTTCACTTCCACGACCACGCGCACGCCGCGGCGGTCGGACTCATCACGCAGATCGCCGATGCCCTCGATGCGCTTATCACGCACCAGCTCGGCCATCTTCTCGATCATCGCCGACTTGTTCACCTGATACGGGATCTCGGTGATGATGATCGCCTGCTTGTCCTTACCGACTTCCTCGATCTCACAACGCCCGCGCATGACCACGGAGCCGCGCCCCGTCATCATCGCCGCGCGGCTGCCCGCGTGCCCGAGAATGATGCCGCCGGTCGGGAAGTCGGGACCCGGGACGATTTCCATCAGTCGTTCGTCGGTGGTGGCCGGATCGTCGATCAGCGCACAGGTGGCGTCGACGATTTCACTGAGGTTATGCGGCGGAATGTTGGTCGCCATGCCGACGGCAATACCGCCGGCGCCATTGACGAGAAGGTTCGGGAAGCGCGCCGGAATGACGACGGGTTCGCGTTCGCTTTCGTCGTAGTTCGGCTGGAAATCGACGGTGTCCTTGTCGATATCGTCGAGCAGCGAGTGCGCGGGTTTGGCCAAGCGGGATTCGGTGTAACGCATCGCCGCCGGGGCATCGCCGTCCATGGAACCGAAGTTCCCCTGCCCGTCGATAAGCGGCACGCGCATGGAGAAATCCTGCGCCATGCGGACCATCGCGTCGTAGATCGATTGGTCGCCATGGGGGTGGTATTTACCCATGACGTCCCCGACGATGCGCGCGGACTTGCGGAACGGCTTGTTGTACTCGTAGCCCGCTTCCTTCATGCCGTAGAGGATGCGGCGATGAACGGGCTTCAGGCCGTCCCGCACATCGGGCAGCGCGCGGCTGACGATCACGCTCATGGCGTAATCGAGGTAGCTGCGGCGCATCTCGTCTTCGATGGTGACGGGCGTAATATCCAAGGGCGTCGGTTTCGTGGTTTCGGTCACCGGCTCACTCGCTAAAATTCACACAAAATACGTCTGGGCTCCGGCCTGTTTGTTGCATTGCACAAGCCGAACACGGGATGTTCTGAAGGCCTATGATTTTGGACATTCTTACCGCCCGGAGCGGGACGGATTGGACCCACAAAATCTAGCAGATCGCGCTGGTTCTATACAACGCCGCCGTGCCGCGCGGCCGAAGGCTTGAGCGACGCTGTAGAGAGCGGGATTTGCATCGGTTTACCTGGCTTTTTTTTATTGCTGCTACCCGAGCAGAGAGAGCGGCGCGATAGCCCGCCCTCGAGGCGTACGGGCCCGGCCTACCGCCTGACGCGCGACTCGAGCCCTGGTATGCCGGCTGTAGTACTACTGTGGATAAAAAACGGCGTTTTGCGGTGTGCGTAAACGTCCCGGCGCAGTGGCTTTCTCGGACAAAAAATGCTGCGACGCAGCATTAGGCGCGAGACGTGGGCTTTTTGCCATTCCCGCGAGCCATGATACGAACGGCGTTCGCGGAGGGAATTTCCAATGGCGTTGCCGGAGCTGTTTCGTAATCGTTTGCGCGTGCCCGTTGTCGGCGCGCCGATGTTCTTGGTTTCGCGGCCGTCGCTGGTGATCGCCCAGTGCAAAGCCGGCGTGCCCGGCTCCTTCCCCACTTTGAACGCGCGGCCGATCGAACAGCTCGACGCCTGGCTGACCGAGATCGAGGACGCCCTCAAGAACGATCCAAAGGCTGCGCCATACGGCGCCAATCTCATCGTGCACCGAACGAACACGCGCCTTGAGCAGGACATAGCGCTGGTCGTCAAACACAAGGTTCCGTTCGTCATCACCTCGGTGGGAGATCCTTCCGAGATCGTCAAACATATCCATGGCTATGGCGGGATCGTGTTTCATGACGTCACAACGCTCCGTCATGCCCAGAAAGCTATTCAAGCCGGCGTGGACGGTCTCATCCTGGTGAGCGCCGGGGCCGGCGGGCACGCCGGCACCATGTCCCCGTTTGCCCTGGTGGCGGAAGTGCGCCGGATTTTCGCCGGTACGATCCTACTTTCCGGTTCGCTGTCGAACGGGGCCCAGCTCAAGGCTGCGCAGTTGATGGGCGCCGATCTTGGCTACATGGGCACCCGGTTCATCGCGACAAAGGAAGCCTCGGCCGACGATCAGTACAAAGAGATGATCGTCCAGAGCACGATGGCCGACATCATCTACACCCCCTATTTCAGCGGCGTGCCGGCCAACTACCTCAAGCACTCCATCACGATGCGCGGGCTCGATCCCGCGCGCGTGGCGGGCGTACGCGAAGGCGCCAATCTCGGCATCGACGAACGCCCCGATGAGTTCAAAGCCTGGCGTGATATCTGGTCAGCGGGACATGGCGTGGGGACCATCGACGATGTCCCCTCGGTCGAAGATCTGGTCGCGCGTCTGAAGCGCGAATACGACGCCGCCACGGTTTAAGAAAAACGCGTCTAAACTACAGTTTAGATCGATTTCATGGGCGTTTGCGTGAGGGGATGCTCCACTCTACGCCCGTTTCGCGGCAGCGCAATCCTGTAATTGCTGCGACGCAAAAACTTCATTGGTGGACCGGGGAGACGTCTGAGACCCTGAGCGGGCTTCGGGAGGCTACATCGTCACCCACATAAGGACCGTAGCCATGAAATTCGCTCTCGTACTCACCTCCTCGCTGCTCGCTTCGCTCTCATTCGTGAGCGTTGCGAAAGCCGACAGCTACAGCGGCCTTCTCGACAAAAGCGCCCGCGCGATCGTTGCAGAAAAGTGGCGCGCCGGCCTCGCGGCCACGCGCGAACTTCTCGACACGCCGAACCTGACCGCCGCGCAGCGCGCCGAAGGCCTCACGCATCTTTGCATCCATCTCACGCAGATCGGCCGCTCCGAACATGCCCTGCGCGCCTGCAACGAAAGCATCGCGCTCAACGGCGGCGATTGGGGCGCGTACGTGAACCGCGGAAACGCGCACTCGGCCCTGGGCAATCGCATCGCGGCCAAGGCGGACTATCGGAAGGCCAAGGAACTGAATCCGACGGCCGAAACCGTCGAGATCGCCGAAAGCATGCTCAGCGAAACACCGTATATCTTTGCCCGCCCGCCGGCGGGCGCTGGCACGCAACAGGCGCTCGGCGAGCAACGCCTCGCCGAATAATCACGATTGCTAAGGGGTCGGGGGACGCCTGAAGGGGCGCGCTTACGGGCGCGCCCCTTTTAATTCGGCGATTGGATTAGACCGGGAAGTACTTCGCGTAGACCTTGACGGCGGTGATGAGCAGCGACGAAGCCACCGAGGTCGAACCGAGGAAAAGCATCACCGCGCCGAAGATTTTCCGACCGCGCAGCCCCGCATCGAAAGCGCTCGTGATGGCGAGGCCCGTAAATCCGATCAGATAGAAGCTCGCGCCAACCATGAGGCCTGCGGCGAGCGGCGCGTCATCCATGGCGCCTATGGCCGCAAGCAAACTTGCGACGAATGCGGCCAGCGAAATCCAAAGAAGCTGCATTGATAAGAGCGCCGACTAGAACGGGATATCGTCGTCCATATCGTCACGGGCCGGGCCTTTCTTGCCGCCGCCCGAGCCGCCGCGCGGGGCGTCCATCGGCGGAGCGGAATCCCAGCCGCCGCCGTCATCGCCCATTCCGCCGCCACCACCGCCGCCGCCGCCGCCGCCACCCTTGCCATCGAGCATAGTGAGTTCGGAGTTAAAGCCCTGCAGCACGACCTCGGTGGAGTACTTTTCCTGGCCCTGCTGATCGGTCCACTTGCGGGTCTGGAGCGAGCCGCAGACATAAACCTTGGAGCCCTTCTTGAGGTAACGTTCGGCGATATCGGCAAGCTGGCCGAAGATCACCACGCGGTGCCACTCGGTCTTTTCCTTACGTTCGCCCGTCGACTTGTCTTTCCAGCTTTCAGAGGTGGCCAGCGAAAGGTTCGCGACCTTGCCGCCGTTCTGCATGGTGCGGACCTCGGGGTCCTTCCCGAGATTGCCGATGAGGATGACTTTGTTGACGCTGCCGGCCATTTCTTACTCCGAGTAGGGAACGCTTTCGAAAAGTCTTACAGGGTAACTCAGGTCTTTACCATCACGACGAACGAGTCGAAAAAGCGCCGGGCGGCGAAGTCCGGAAAGACGTCCGCCGGGCCTGATACGAGCAGTTCGTAGACCATGCGCGGGCCGAAGACCAACCGTTGGCGGTACATCTTCCCGTCGAGATAAACGTGACGCTGGTAAACCGGCAGCCTGCCGTCGATCCGGTCCCATTCATAGAGGTCGAAGCCGTTCTGCTTGGCGATCTCGTAAGCGCTGCGTTCATCGGACTTGCGCCGCTGAACAGCGACCACGGAGAACCGCAAGGTTCCCCGGTCGAGTGTGTAGGACTGCGGCGGCATGACGCCGGCGGTGATGTAGCTGGCGGGCGCTATCATAAACGAACCGGGCGCCTCGACGGCGAAGCCGCGGGCCCAATCCACATAGCCGTGCCAATAATCCTGTTGGTGGGCCGTATGCTCGACACCCTTCGGGAGAGTGGAGCAACCGGGAAGCGCCAGAATCGCGAGCAAAACGACGAGAATCCGGGTCATTGGGTTTACCTTTCAGGCTGGCGACCTATATGGGGGGATCGAACGCCAAACAGCCCGCGCGAAATACGCGGAAACGATAACAAAACCAATAACTTATGATCTTCGGAAACGTCCCGCGCGGGCTTCGGCGCCGCCAAATCCACGAAGGAAACATAACGAGAACATCTAAGCCTTTTCCCGCCCCTCTGGCAAGTGCGGAAAATGCGCGGATGTACGCCGTTTCTGGCTAGGGCGCCGTCAATTTGAACGAGGAGAAGAAACGCTGGGCCTGCTGTTCAGAGAACGTCTTCTGCGGACCGACCGCCATGAGTTGGTACAGCACACGGTCCTTGAAGATGAGGCGCACGACGTTGCGCTGACCTTCGAGGACGAACTCCGTGTCCACGGCCGTCGTGCCGTCGGAACGCGGAACCGGTTTCGTGGCGCCGCCGCCGAGCCCCTTGGCGATCGCCTCGACGCTGCGTTTATCACCCTCGGGACGCGTCGCGACGGTAACGCTGAAATCGTTGCCCATGTCGGATCCGACGTAGCTTTGCGCGGTCACCTGTTCGCCGTCGAAGTTCATATTGGTGTACATCGACATAAGCAGACCGGGCGTCGTGATCTGGAAGTCGTGCTCGGCGATGACGTGCGAACGCCAAGGTGCGGTCGTGTATTTCCGCCCCTCGGTGCGCCAGCCGTACATGAAGGCGAGCATCGCGACGGCGAGCAGCACGACGGGGATGATCGCGATGAGGCGAACCTTGGGATTCAGTTGGCGGATGTTGGTCAGGCCGTCGTCGTTGTCGTCGAAGCTCACGTAAACCTCGTCAGAAGTGTCACTTGCCGCTGAACGGCTTTGCGCATAATAACAAGAGCCGCCTCAGAACAGAACGAGAACTTTGATCCCTTGCCCGCTTATCCACAGGCGCGAATGGGGTCTCGCTCCCAACCTTGTATTCGGACACCATGCCCAAAGATACAGATCGTTCCCCGAAGAAGAAGAACATCGTTCACGAGATGCTTACCGACATCAAGGTCCGCGGCGCGCGCGAACATAACCTGCGCGGCGTCAACGTCGATATCCCGCGCAATAAGCTGGTGGTTGTGACCGGGCTTTCCGGCTCGGGCAAAAGCTCGCTTGCGTTCGACACCATCTACGCCGAAGGGCAGCGGCGTTACGTCGAATCCCTTTCGGCTTATGCGCGCCAGTTCCTGGAACTGATGCAAAAGCCCGATGTGGATTCCATCGAGGGCCTGTCGCCCGCGATCTCCATCGAACAGAAGACCACGAGCCGTAATCCGCGTTCGACCGTGGGCACGGTGACGGAGATCCACGATTATATGCGCCTTCTGTGGGCGCGCGTCGGCGTTCCCTATTCTCCGGCGACCGGCCTTCCCATCGAAGCGCAGACCGTTTCGCAAATGGTCGACCGCATCATGGCGATGGGCGACGGCACGCGCCTCTATCTGCTGGCCCCCATCGTGCGCGGCCGCAAGGGCGAATATAAAAAGGAACTGCAGGAGCTGCAGAAAAAGGGCTTCCAGCGCGTTAAAGTCGACGGAACGCTGTACGAGATCGGCGAAGTTCCGACCCTCAATAAAAAACTCAAACACGACATCGAAGTCGTCGTGGACCGCGTTGTCGTGAAAGACGGCGTGCAGTCCCGCCTAGCGGATTCGCTCGAAGCCGCGCTCGGGCTCGCTGAAGGCATCGCGTTTGCCGAGAACGCCGACAAACCAGGTGAAGAAGGCCGCACCGTCTTTTCGTCCAAATTCGCCTGCCCAGTGTCCGGTTTCACGATTGAAGAGATCGAGCCGCGCCTTTTCTCCTTCAACAATCCCTTCGGCGCCTGCCCAACCTGCGACGGGCTCGGCGTGAAGATGTTGTTCGATCCGGCGCTGGTCGTGCCGGACGAAGAGCTTTCGGTTGAAGACGGCGCCGTGGCGCCTTGGTCTTCCTCCTCCGTGCCCTCGCCCTACTATTTCATGGCGCTGAAGGGCGTGCTGGCTCATTACGGCTGCAAGATCGACGTGCCCTGGAAGAAGTTGCCGGCGAAGGTGAAGAACGCCGTTCTGTACGGCACCGGCGATGACGAAGTGGCGATCAAATACTCCGACGACGTGCGCAAATACGAAACACGTAAACCGTTCGAAGGCGTGATCAACAACCTTCAACGCCGCTGGCGTGAAACCGATTCCAGCTGGATGCGTGAAGAACTGGAACGCTATCAGACCAGCCAGCCGTGCGAAGCTTGCGGCGGCAAGCGCCTGAAGCCGGAAGCCCTTGCGGTGAAGATCAACGCGAAGAACATCGCCGAAGTCTCGGAGATGTCGATCGCCGACGCCGGCGCCTGGTTCGGCGGTCTTCAGACGAAGCTGACCAACAAGCAGATGGAAATCGCCCGCCGTATCTTGCGCGAGATCGACGACCGTTTGCATTTCCTGAACAATGTGGGGCTCGATTACCTGACGCTGTCCCGAAACTCCGGAACCCTGTCCGGCGGTGAGAGCCAGCGTATCCGCCTTGCTTCGCAAATCGGATCCGGGCTGACGGGCGTGTTGTACGTGCTCGATGAGCCGTCGATCGGCCTGCATCAGCGCGACAACAACCGCTTACTCGAGACGCTTCGCCGCCTGCGCGATATCGGCAACTCCGTACTCGTCGTCGAACACGACGAAGATGCGATCCGCACGGCAGACCATGTGATCGACATGGGCCCGGGCGCCGGCGTGCACGGCGGCCAAGTGGTGGCCGAGGGTTCGCCCGACGACATTATGAAGAACAAGGAGAGCCTGACCGGCGCATATCTGACCGGCACGAAGTATATTCCGGTGCCGCAGGAGCGCCGCAAGGGCAACGGTAAGAAGCTCACCATCAAGAATGCCCGCGCCAATAACCTGAAAAATGTCACGGTGGATATCCCGCTGGGCATCCTTACCTGCATCACAGGCGTATCGGGCGGCGGCAAGAGTTCGCTGACCCTTGAGACGCTTTATAAAGGCCTCGCGAAAGAACTCTACGGCGCCCGCGACCTGCCTGGACCGCATGACAAAATCGAAGGCATCAATCAGCTCGATAAGGTGATCGACATCGATCAATCGCCGATCGGCCGTACGCCCCGCTCGAACCCGGCGACCTATACCGGCGCGTTCACGCCGATCCGCGATTGGTTCGCAGAACTGCCCGAAGCCAAGGCGCGCGGATATGCGCCGGGCCGCTTCAGCTTCAACGTCAAAGGCGGGCGCTGCGAAGCCTGCCAAGGCGACGGCGTCATCAAGATTGAGATGCACTTCCTGCCGGATGTTTACGTGACCTGCGATGTCTGCAAAGGCAAGCGCTACAACCGCGAAACGCTTGAAGTGCATTTCAAGGGCAAGAGCATCGCCGACGTGCTCGATATGACCATTGAAGAGGCCGTCGACTTCTTCAAGGCGGTGCCGGTCATCCGCGAGAAAATGGAACTGCTGAAGAAGGTGGGTCTCGGCTACATCCACCTCGGCCAGCAAGCCACCACCCTTTCCGGCGGTGAAGCGCAGCGTGTGAAGCTCGCGAAAGAACTTTCCAAACGCGCGACGGGACGCACGCTCTATATCCTCGATGAGCCGACGACAGGTCTGCACTTCGAAGACGTACGTAAATTATTGGAAGTCGTTCATACCCTGGTCGATCAGGGCAACAGCGTGGTGGTGATCGAGCACAATCTCGAAGTCATCAAGACGGCGGACTGGATCATCGACCTCGGGCCGGAGGGCGGTTCCGGCGGCGGCCGGATCGTCGCCACGGGGACACCCGAGGACGTGGTGAAGGTGAAAGAGAGCTACACGGGCCATTTCCTGAAGCAGGCTTTGGACGCCACGCCGAAGCCGACGGCGAAAAAGCGGGCTTAGGCGGCCCGCATCGCCGACTGTCACACTTTCACGCGACACCTGCGACACGCGACACTTTCCGAATCCTGTTTTTGGAAGAAGGTGTTGGCCGAAATTCGCGTCACGCGACACTTGCGCGACACTTCGCGACGGGCACGGCGTTTTTGCATGAGATCGCGGTAAGCCATGCTGTGCGCGGCGATCTCGGCGGCCTTGTTTCATGTTTCACAATGTCAAACAGCAGCGCGCTTCGCTTCAGATGCGCGCCGCATAATAATGCGCCATCCCCCGATTTTTCGTCGAGCGATATTTAGAGTGCGCGCAAATTTAATGATTCAAAAAATAGGAAGTGTGCGTTGGGCGATTCGGTTCGCCTGCGATGTCACCGGCCGTTTTACGCCGGCTCCAGGCGCACCACCGACGTCAGTCCACCACCCGCGCGATCGTCGACCGCGAGGTAGATGAAGCCATCCGGGCCTTGGCGCACTTCGCGGATACGCGCATAGCCGGGCAGCAGCGCCGGACGTTCCAGACCGCCTACTTGATAGCGCTCGCCCTGACGTTCGAGTGTGAGGCGCGCCACATGTTTCGCGGCGAGCGCGCCGAGGAAGACATGGCCCTTCCATTTCGGGAATTTATCGCCGGTGTAGATCATGAGGCCCGAGGCGCCGATGGCGGGCACCCAGTATTGCAGCGGTTGTTCCATGCCGGCTTTCTCGCGCGCTTCGTGGATCGGCTTACCGCCGTACTGCACGCCGTAGCCGATGACCGGCCAGCCGTAGTTTTTGCCCGGCTGGATAAGGTTGAGTTCATCGCCGCCCTGCGGACCGTGTTCGGTTTCAAACAACTCGCCGGAGTCCATGTTCATCACGAGCCCTTGTGGATTGCGATGACCGTAGCTCCAGATTTCCGGCAGCGCGTCCTTGCGGCCGACAAAGGGATTGTCCTTCGGCACCGAGCCATCTTCGTTGAGGCGGATGACTTTGCCCTGATGCGACATCAGGCTTTGCGCGGGATGCGCGGCGCCGGCGAAAGGATCATGGCCACGATCGCCCACGGTAAGGAACAGATGTCCCTTACCGTCGAACAACATCTTGCCCGCGTAATGCGGCCCGGAGGCGCTCCACGCCTTCGCCTCAAAAATCTCTTTCACATCGGACAGGCGCTTGCCATCGAACTTGCCGCGCACGACCGCGGTGGTCCCCTGGCTGCCGTCGGCATTGGGCTTCGAGAAGCTGAGATAAATGAGCTGGTTATTCGCGAAATCGGGGTGCGGCAGCACTTCGAGGAGACCGCCCTGCCCCGCGTAGCGCACTTTAGGCGTTCCAGGGATCGGCGTGGGGTCGAGTTTGCCGGCGCGCAAGATGCGCAGGTTTCCGGTTTTCTCGGTCACCAGCATGTCGCCGTTCGGGAGGAAGGCGACGGACCATGGATCCTTCAACCCATCCGCGACAGTGACGACCTTGAAGTCATGCAGTTCCGATTTGATAACCTGGGCTTGCGCGGCAGACGCGAGCGCAAGGCTGACGGCGACGGCAAGATTGGAAATGCGCATGTGGAGATCCCCTGGTGTGGCGATAGGCGAGTATGTCGGCGCGGGGGATGAAAGCAAAGACGTAAGCTTTGTTACAATTGCTTTTAAATCAGGAGGTTGCGGTGATTTGGGACAGGCCGGCGCACACTCTTACAGCAGGTTATCTCCGGTAACTTTCCGGGCGTGCAAATGGCAGGTGAGGCGTGCCCTGCGTTCGCAAAATATTGGACCTGAATTTCCCGCGCAGGCGCGAGGGCTACACTTAATGACTGAACTAGGGCCGGCTATCCTCCCTTCAATCTCACGGCTACATTGCACTGAGATATTCAACCTCCTAACGGCGTTGATGTACACGACGCCGCCATCCCCTTCCCTCACTTCACGCCTCCCTGCTACGCGCGAGCGACTTTTAGAGAATGAATAACGAGCTTCAGTCCGTCATTGACGCGGTCCGCACGGCGACCGCCATAGACCACAAACGCACCGAAGAAAGCTTTGCGGTGGCGCTGTCGCGGTTGCCCTCGTCTTACGGCGCGTACTTGCGGATTCATGCCGCCGCTTTTCCCGCAGTGGGACGGGCGCTCTCCGCAGAGCTCGACTGGTCCCCTTGGCAGGACCGTTGGAACGACCTTCAAGACGATCTGCGGTCTCTCGGTCTTCAAGCGCCGACCGCCCACGATGTCGCGCGCGCCGCGAGCCCAGCCGAAGCGCTTGGCATGGTTTACGTCCTCGAAGGTTCGCGGATGGGTAGCGCGATCATCTTGAAATCGATCCCTGATGCGCTTCCCGCCGCGTACCTGCGCGGCGCCATCAACGTGGAGCCGTGGCGCCGGTTGAGGGAGATGCTGACGCAAGCCGACCCGCGTGAGAGCCGTGGCGTCATTGCCGGTGCGCGCGCGGCCTTCGCCGCGTTTCGGGAGGCGGCGCTCGCGCATGGAAGCGCGACGTGAACAGTGAGCTCCTTCGCCATAAGGTCGATTTGACCAATTGCGACCGCGAGCCCATTCATATTTTGGGAGCGGTACAGCCGTTTGGCTTTCTCGTCGCCGTAAACGCCGAATGGACCGTCACCAGGGCGAGCGAAAATCTGCCGGCCTTCATGGGCCGCCCGTTGTCCGCAGTGTTGAACACTTCGCTGGAGGGCTTATTCAGCACGCAAGCCATCCATGCCATACGCAATCGCGTCACGCTTTTACGCGGCGCGGATGCCGTCGAACGCATCTTCGCGCTACAGCTGGCGGAAGAAAGCGCGCTGTTCGATGTCGCCGTCCACTTCTCCGGGTCAGCGCTCGTCATCGAAGCCGAGCCGCACCAGGGCGAGATGTTGGATGCCGCCAATCAGGTGCGCACCCTCATGGCGCGCCTGAGTCAGATGGACACGATCCCGGCGTTTTACCGCGAAGCCGCACGGCAAGTGCGTGTATTGACCGGTTTCGACCGCGTGATGATCTACCGCTTCGACCATACTGGATCGGGTGAAGTCATCGCAGAAGCCTTACGCCCGGGCGTCGACAGCTTCCTGGGGCTCAACTATCCGGCGTCGGACATCCCCACCCAAGCGCGCGCGCTGTACTTGCGAAACCTGTTCCGCATCATCGCGGACGTGAAGTCGACGCCGGTCCCGGTGATCGCCGCCGGTGATGGCCAGGCGCTCGATCAATCGCTCTCGGTCCTGCGATCAGTTTCGCCCATCCATATTGAATACCTTTGCAACATGGGCGTCGATGCGTCCTTATCCATCTCGATCGTTGTCGAAGGCCGTCTCTGGGGTTTGTTCGCGTGTCATCACTATAAACCTCTTCTGCCCAGCTTCTCGCAGCGGAGCGCGGCCGAACTCTACGGACAGATGTTCTCGCTGATGCTGGAAAGCCGTGAGCGCCGCGAGGCCAACGAATTCGAAGGCCGCGCACGCTCCTCCGTCGATCGCATGATGGCCGCCATCGGCCAGGAGCATGACCTGCTGAGCAAGCCGCAATGGCTCGGCGATGCCGTGATGGACATTATCCCGGCGGACGGTGTGGGCGTGGTGGTCGAGGGCAATGTTGCGATGGCGGGGCTAACGCCTAACAAGGAGCAGTTTGCCGAGATCGTCGTGGCCTTGAACGAGGCCGCGAACGGCGAGGTTTTCGCGATCGATCATATCGGGGGCATGGTTCCCGGCGCGGAGCGGTATGCCCATGTAGCGGCGGGGTTGCTTGCGATCCCTTACTCCCGTTCGCCGCGCGACTATGTGGTGCTTTTCCGCTCCGAACGTCTGCGAACGGTGCGCTGGGCCGGCAACCCGGAAAAACCCGTGGAATATGGCCCGCACGGCGCACGCTTGACGCCGCGTAAGAGCTTCGAGGAATGGTCGGAGATGGTGAAAGGCAAAGCGACGCCCTTCACGAGTTCGGAGCTGCGCGTGGCGCGTACGATCCACACCGCGCTGTTCGAAGTGCTTCTGCGCCTTTCCGAAGACCTTGATCAAGAACGCCGCCGGGCCTACGAGCAGCAACAACTTTTGATCGCCGAATTGAATCACAGGGTTCGCAACATCCTGGCCCTCATTCGCGGCCTTGTCTCGCAAAGCAACCGCGAACACACCAGCACCGGCGAATTCATTCGCACCCTCGATAGCCGCATCCAATCCCTGGCCCGCGCGCATGACCAGATCACCGCGCGCCGCTATGGCCCAGGTCCTTTACGCGAACTGATCGAGTTGGAAGTTTCGGCCTACGTGAGCCTGCAGCGGGACCGCGTCGCGATCTCCGGCGAGAATTACCTTTTGTCGCCAAACGTCTACACCCTGCTGGCGCTCGTCTTTCATGAACTGATGACCAACGCCGCCAAATACGGCGCGCTTTCGGATAACGGAAAAGTCACGGTTTCCTGGAGCCTGAACAACGACGGATCCTTGAATATCCTATGGAAGGAATCCGGCGGTCCCGTCGTGACCGCGCCAAGCCGCCGCGGTTTCGGTACGACGATCATCGAACGGTCGATCCCGTTTGAGCTCCACGGCACGGCTGAAGTGCGTTACCTGATGACCGGCGTGGAAGCGGAGTTCTGCATCCCCAAGAGATTTTTGGCCGGCACCGCGGCCGTGGCGGACGCAAAGCGCGACGGCGGGGCAGTACGGGTCCCGAAATCGATTCTGGCCGGCAAGCGCGTGCTCTTGGTGGAAGACAGTATGTTGATCTCGCTTGAAGCAGAAGACACACTGCGCGACTTAGGGGCTAGTGAAGTCATCGTTGCGGCCTCGCAAGCCGCCGCCTTCAAGGCGCTTGAAGCCCACGCCGTCGATTTCGCCGTGCTCGACTTCAATCTCACCAACGAAACGTCGCTGCCGATCGGCGAAAAACTGCTCGCGACCGGTTGCCCGTTCATCATGGCCACCGGTTACGGCGAAGGCACGACCTTCGGCGAAGCGCTGCGGGAGATTCCTGTCGTGAGCAAGCCCTACGACGCCAACACGCTGGGCGCCAAGGTGGCCGAGGCGCTGAGCGCTAAGACCTAATCAAGCACGGCGATTGCGTTGATCTCGACCATGAAGTCGGGGGATGCTAACTCACTGATTTGGATGGTCGTGCTTGTCGGGACCGCCGCGCCAAAATATTCCAAACGGACGTCGGACGCCTTGCGGTATTCCGCCCAGCTTGTGACGAACGTTTGCGTCTGCACCACGTCCGCGAAGGTCGCTCCGACCGAAGCAAGCGCGGCCTTGATGTTCTCGCAGACCTGCCGGACCTGAGCGCGCATATCGCCCTTCCCAACGACGCCGCCCTGCGCATCGCGCGCGAGCTGACCTGCGATGTAGACGGTGCGTTGACGCGTGGTGACAACGACATGCGCGTACGTGTCCTTGCCGTTCGTCTGCGGACGCTGGAGTCCCGGCGGCCCGGGAATGCGTTGAATGGACGCGGATTGCGCGCCTTGTGACGGAGACGGCGCGACAACCGCGGCGGCAGCCGCGCCCACCGCAAGCGCGGAAATCATCTGACGGCGCGAGAGTGTATCGTCTTCGGTCGTGGCAACGGCTTGTTCGTCGTGCATGCGGGGCCCCTTTCCCGTGGAGAGGCCCCTAGCATAGCCCGTGTGAGGGCCCCGGGTTTATTCAGAAAAAGAGAAACAGGCGTAACTACAGCTACACGTCATCGGCCTTGACCGGGCGATCCCTCCATTGATGTCGGCAGGAACTTGCCGGAAAATGGATTGCCCGGCCGCGCAAAGGCGCGCGATCATAGGATGCGTGTCTTCGCCCGCCCAATGACAAGAATTGCGACTTACCGCAGCCGGACCCAGTGAATGACGGCGCGGGTTTCGCGGCCGTCTTTATCCCTCGCGGGCACCGTGGACATATAGAGATCCTTGCCGTCGATCTTGAAGTTGCGCACTTGGTCGACGCTTGCAACCGCGCTGAGTTCGCGATGGATCGTGGTCTGGTTTTCGCCGGTCAACCGGTGTGTCGACGCGTTGGCGTTCAGCGGCATCTTGGGATCTTCTGGAACCATGACCGTGAACGACTTGCCGTCCGGCTGGATGCTCATGAGCCCCTCCGACTTTGGCCCCCATCCCCCGATCTTTTCGCCGGTCGCAACCACTTCGGTATGAACCGAAATAAGCTTCCACGTGCCGGCCAGCGGATGATCGGCGGCTGCCGCCGCGAAACTCACAAGGCATGTGGCGAGCGCGATGAGATAGCGCATGGTTTGTCCCCCCCCAAGATTTCGTTCAAATCATAGCACTATCGACCCCAAAGAAAACGGGGCCGGTCGTAAGACCGGCCCCGTCCTTCAAGCGGATACCGCCGATTAGTAGTTATTGGTGGTGCGATTGGCCGAGAGCGTCGGGTTGGCGCCCATGGTGGTGCTCATGGTGCCTTCCCGGTCCTGGGTGGACAGCGCCGACGTCGCCGTCGGAGCCACGCGCAGATTATTCTGCACGTGCTTCACGCCCATGATGCGCTCGACAAGATCCTCGGCGCGGCGCTTCTCGTCGCGCGTCGCCACACTACCGTTGAGCGTGCACTCACAATCGACAACCACGACCTCGATGTTCGACGCATCAACGAGATAGTCCTGCGTCAAATGATCGCTGACATCTTCGCGGATGCGGTCATCGGAGCGGGCGTAACCCTTCGGGCCCTTGCCGCGATGGTTCATCCAATTGCGCATACGATCGATGGGGCCTCGGTTCGGATCGTCGTGGAACATGCCGCGGCCGCGCGTGTGCTGTGTACGCTGCGGATGATCCTCGTCGTGCGCCATCGCCATGTCGCGCTCGTAGGCCGCAACGTCACGAAAGGCTGAGTCCATACGGGCGCTGTCGGTCGCATAAGAAGACCCGTAGCTAGAGCCGTAATTGTGCGTGGTGTAGTCGAGGGTCGAGTCATCTTCATAGGTGGTGTCGTTCGGACGCAATCCAAAACGCCGCTGCGGCGTGCCGCCGTAATAAAACGTGCCAGGCTTCGCATAATCATCCGGTTGCGCGTGATTATCCCATTCCGGCACTCCGCGGCGAAGATGCTCGCGTTGGCGATGCTGGTATTCGCGCTCGCTGCGCGTCTCGCCATCATTGCCGTAATTGCCGTATTGCGCGGTCGAAGAGAAATCCTGCGCGTATTGACGCGGCTGGTCGTAGCCGCGCGCGCGGAAGCGGCGAATCTCTTCGTCGCTATACCGGTTATAGTCTTCGTCTCTCCATTTATTCGCCATGCTGCTCTCCGTGTGTTGCGGTTAATCGTTTCAATTGCGAGTTGATTGTGCGCTGCTGCGTGCGGGGTAGAGCGAAATGCAATACGCGGTCGAGGCTTTTGTTCCGCACGCGGACGGCAGGATCGTCTCTCAATCGGCGCGCGCCGCGCGGCAAACTCTGAGATTAACCTGCGATAAGTTCGGAGCTGTTGGCGCGACTAAAGTTCTCTTTTCAGTTGCGAGAGGGAAACGCCCGCTTACACTCCGGCGCAAGGACGTAAATCATCGGGGGATGGTATGTTTCGTTACGGTACGGCGGCCGTGGCCGCTGTCATGTTTTCGTGTACAGGTTCTGTTCTGGCGGCCGACGCCGGCCCTTCCGATAAAAATCTAGGATTAGAAGTCCGCCGCGCCGCCGGCGAACTCGAGCGGGCTGAAATCACGGCCGTCGCGCCGGGCAGCCTCGCCGCGCAAGCGGGCCTCAAGCCCGGCGATCTTTTGTTGTATGCGAAGGGCGCCGACGGCGAACGCAATTCCCTCAATGGCCAGGATGCATTGGAAAGTTGGGCCGCCGCGCAGGCGCCCGGCAGCGTCCACGACCTGGGCTACGTACGGGGCAAGGATTTGCTGACCGCGCGCGTTCAGTTCCCCGCGGCGACAATCACCGCCGCATCCCCGGCGGCGCCGGCAGAAAGCGCGAGCACGCGTTTGCTCGGCCTGACCGTGAAACCCGGCGCCGACGGCAATAGTGTTGAAGTGACCGACATCAAGACGGGGAGCCCTGCCGCAATCGCCGGCCTGCAAATCGGCGATATGCTTTTCAGTGGGCAGACGGGCGCCGCGAACGCGGACTCATTGGTAAGTCAGGAGGCCCTCGACGCCTTCGCTTCCAAAAGCGCCGGCACGACACGCGACGTCATTTACACCCGCAACAAACAATTCCTGACCGCGAAGGTTGCGGTGCCGGTTGAGAGCGCCGCTGCGCAGGCGCCGACACAGGCCGTGGCGACAAGAGCACCTATCGGCCTCGGTATTAGCGTGAAGGAAGACATCTTCGCCCTCGCCCTGACCGCCGTCGGACATATCACCGCGATCGCGCCCGGCAGCGATGCGGACCTTGCTGGATTGAAGGTGGGCGATTCCATTCGCGAAGTCCACTATGCGGACGTTGAGTATGGCTCCATCGCCGGCCAACTCGTCGCCGACATGTTGACCTACAGCACGCCACCCGGAACAATCGCGCAGTTTTCCATCCGGCGTGACGGCCGCGACATGGTCATTCCGGTGAAGATGACCGGTCCACTTGCTACTACCGCATTCGTTGGAATGGAGGTGCGAGACTCAAGCGATCCTTACGCCGCCGACATCGTTAGTGTGCAACCTGGAAGCACGGCAGAAGCGGCGGGGCTGCAAGCCGGCGATCAGATAAAGGCGCCCAGCTTCACCTTCCTTGGCCCCCGCGGCTTAGACAAATTGCTCGTCCAGTATCGCGGCGACTGGATCACGATTAACATTTTACGTGACGGCAAGAAGATATCGACACGACTTACGATCCCGAAAGAACCGGCATACGCCGCCGCAACCTCTTTGACCGCCGCAGCTCAAACACCGGGCGGACAAACCGGCACAAAACAGGCCTCCGTCATTGAAAATGTTGCGGCCCTTGCGGGTGCGGCGCAGACAGCCCCCCCGCAGACCGCCGGGGGCGGTGATGCGTTTGCACGAACAATGACCACCCTGAACGGGCGTAATACACAGCTTCCGCCCTTCAAACTGCGCGCGGGGCAAATCCTGGAAGCGCAAGTGAGCGCCAACGGCGCCCCTTTGATGCCCAAGCTGTGCTTCGAGGAAGACGACATGTTCAATGTCGATCCTCAGCTCTGTTACGAAAACATCAACATGTCAGGTCAGTCGGTGGTGCGATTCCGGCACGTCGCGAAAGAACCCGAGATCGTCACGCTGTCGGTCGATTCAAGTGATGCGAGCGCGGGGACCTATACGATCACGACGCGCAACGGTAACCGCGGTGGCGAAGGCGCGGAGGCATTGTCCGTGCTGGAGAGCCTCGCCGGTAAGCCATACATCGTCGATACCGTCGACCAGGGACTGTCGATGAAAGCGGCCGTCCGTTACCTCGTTGACGAACCAGGCAAACGCGGACGCCTGCGGTATCAGCTCGAAAACGGCACGAACGCCGACTTCACATATGCGATCGACAACAACGGTCAGCTCACGTGGGCCTCCTCCGCGAACAGCGGGGTCGTTCATCTCGGGATCGATGGACTCTTGTATCAACAAGCCGGCGATTATGTGGCCGTGCGCGGCCGTTCTGCGAACGGCGAATTCGTGAACACCACGGAACGCCGCTTAGGGATACCGGAGAATCCTGCGCTGATGCACGTGGGCGGCTTTGGGCGCTCGCAGCGCCTCGCCGCTGCGGCCCCGGCTACCGAGGAGCAAGTGACAACGATGATGCTGGACGGCCCGCAGCACATCGCCGAGGCGCAGCAGAAACGGGCCGAAGACTGGGCCGCGCTGGGGCAACTGGCGGGCCGGTTCTTCTATTTCGTCAACGGACAATATGAGTATGTCGCCAGCTTCCAGTGGGAAACACCCGGCGAAGTGCTGCTGGCCAAGTTCTGGGGGGCGGATGAGATCGGCACCACGCCCAACCCGCTGCGGCGCATGGTTTACAGCCCGGCAACGCGCACCATCGCGACCGAGGTGATCCATACGAACGGCGCCAAGGTGCAAACGACCTTCAAACGGGGGCCGAATGGCGAGAGTATCGAAACCCAGCCGGACGGCGCGACTTGGGTGTTGTCCGGTGCGGATAACGAATGGACTTCATTGTTCACGGCCGCGAACAAGCAACAGACGAAAGTCAGTTACCGTTCGATGGACGACAACATGCTGAAGATCTTCGCCGACCGTACGCAAGCTAAGCAGGCCCGGCTCGCCCAAGAACGCGCGCAAGCCGCCGCGCAGGCGGCACAGGAGGATTCTGGTCCGAGCCTTTTCGACGTGCTCAACTTCGCGAATACGATCCAAGGCGCGATGTCGAGCCCGCAAGCCTATGCGGCCGCCGTGGCGCAGGCCGCGCCGGAACTCGCGCCGATCCTGAACGGCGTTGCCGCCGCCCAGGCCGGAGGTAATCCGGTGGCGGCCGGTCTCGGCCTCGGCGGTGACGGCGGCAATCCATTGGGCGCGATGGCCGGCGGCGGCATCAATCCATACACAGGCCTCGGCGGCGGACGCAGCGCCGGATTGGGCGGACTGGGTGGAATGGGCGGCGGGCCGACCGGCGTGCGCGGAAGTTATCCGACACGGCCAAATCTGGCCGAAGGGCCGCAATGCCCCGGCTTCACAATCAGCAATTATCGCACCCACGCTTATGAAGGCGGACGCGACCAGCAACTCTACTCGCACTGCGGCGTCGCGTTCGAATATTACAAGTGGTACCTGAACGCCATCGAGCAGGGTTATTCCGAAGCCGATGCAAACCGCACGTATAACGCCCATGAGGGCGCCGTGCGCGTTTTGAACTCGATGTAGGGAAAAGACGTCATGCGTGCATTGCTGTCCCTCGCCGCAGCCGTCATCGCGGTGACGTTCCTCGTGTCCGCCACGCAGGCCCAACAGGCCGTGCAGTATTTTTATTGCTACGTGCCGAACGCGGCGACCAGCACCGTGTACATGACGCAAACTCTACCGGTCGGACCGGTCAGTGAACGCGGCAAGTATGGTGAAGAGTATGCGGCTTACTTGCGCGGCGAAGGCCTTGTGAGCGCCTCCGCCCGCGGCTATTGCACCATGCGCCCGACCACGGGAGAGATCGCGGTCGCGCGCCAAGATCTCCAAAGCTATTGCTCCGAGTGCAATGGCGCGACCCGCTTCACCACAGCCCCATGGTCGCGACCCGGGATGCAAACCGTGCCGGAGCAGAAAACAGCCGAGACCGCGATCCAGGCGGTTATTCCGCAGCAACCCAAGCAGACCGTTCCCCTCGCCCCGGAAAAAGCGCCGGAACTGCGCCTGGCGGTCATGGGCAACGACGTGACCGGTGAAGTTCTGGTGGTCACCGGCCCGAATGCCGAGAAGGCCGCTGAAGATGCCGCGGCCAACGCTTTTCCCACGACAGGCTGGCAGAAGCTGGCGATGTCGGAAGCTTCTGGATATGGCATGGCGCTCTGTGTCGATGGACCGCCGA
Organism: Rhodospirillaceae bacterium; assembly: GCA_050246995.1. Classification (GTDB taxonomy): domain Bacteria; phylum Pseudomonadota; class Alphaproteobacteria; order Rhodospirillales; family Rhodospirillaceae; genus SHVO01. The sequence continues at coordinate 178,420 of JBFWVA010000005.1, forward strand.
TCACCTTCTTTGTCGCCGAGGGAAAAAAGACTCTCGCCGATGCCGCCGCCGAAGTCTTGCCCCAGGCGCGCGCTTACGCCAAGCAAACGGGTAAGCAGTCTTACATGTGCCGGCACTGGCACATAAAGGAAGCGGGATATGTCGAGCCGGCGTGGGAGTCTTCGGTGGTGGGCACCGTGAAAGGGCACCTTCGCGCCTATCTCACGTGCAAGGCGGCAGAGTCGGACTGCTTGAAAGATGCGATTTCGCGCATCGCATCATTCGCGGTACGGGGCTAGGAAGCGTCAGCTTTCTTGACACAGCGCACGTGACGCGCGCGCTAAGTTACGAAATTCTCACAAACTTCGGCAGTGGCACGGGTGTTGCAGCACATCCACCATATCTCATTGCCGAAAGTGACCGCCTTGTTGAAGAACGTCTTGGCCGCCGCTGCGCTATTGTCCTTTCCGCTCCTCGCCCCCCCCGCTGCCGCAACGCCTTTTGTCGATGTGCGCGCGACCTGGAACGCGGCGCCGAGCGAATGGGAGCCTTTGCCCGAGGGACTCACCTTGAGTTGCCGAGGCGATGCGCAAGCCGGCGCCGCGGGATGCGGCAATACACTTTACCTAAGTCAGACAATCGCCGAGTCCGGCGCGTATACGGTGACATCCACGGGAAGTGTCGTGATCACCAATACATCCGATCACGCGATCAATGGGTTTGCGAGCCTTAGCGTGTGGTTCAGCGCCTTCAATCCCGGCGGCCCCAGCGTGGGTCTTGGGATCGACGATCCCGCGACACAATGGGCCAGCTTTTCGAGCAGCGTGAGCGGGAGTGGGAGCGTGAGCGATGGGCACGGCTGTTCCGTTGGCACGCGCGGCGCGTCCGGAACCGTGTTTTCGCCGACCACATGCGGCGTAAGTTCACCCGATTCCAGCCAGGCTCCGGTTTACGCGGAACTGATCGACTTCCTACCGGGCGCGGAACTCATTTTTACGTTCGGCATGAACATCGCGGCAACGTTCGACCTCGGCGGAGACGCGCCGGCCGGTGTGCCGGAGCCGTGGGCTCCTGGCCTTTTACTGCTCGGACTGATGGGCGCTTATGCATGCAGGCGCATTAATGCGGACGCATCGCATTCAAAGCACGTTGGACCTGATCGCCGAACGGCTTGCGGATAGCCCGGGCCGCGGGCCCTCCGGAAGGCGGTCGGCGAATTTTGCCTGTATTTACTGGCTTTGCGGCGCGTTCGACCGCCGGTCTTTACTTCCAGGCGAATTTGGCTATGGTGCGCGCCATGCGTATGACGCCGAAAACGACCCCGACGACAAAAACGACCACCTCCGGTGGGCCGTCGAGGGCGTGCGCGTAAATACAGCAAGATAAAAGCACACACTCAACAAAGGCCCCGCCGGATCGACGGGGCCTTTGTTGTTTCAGGCGCCGCGCGATAGCGGATCACACAGGAGAGAAGAAATGCCCGCCTCTAAATCCCCCAAGAATGTCGGCGTCGTAGGCGCGACCGGTCTTGTGGGCGAATTCATGTTGTCGATCCTCGCGGAACGCAACTTTCCGATCAACACACTGCGCCTGTTCGCGTCCGAGCGCTCCGTGGGCAAGAAGCTGCGCTGGAAGGACCGCGAGATCGCCGTGGAAGACGCAGCGACCGCGGACTTCAAAGGGCTGGATATCGTGTTCTTCTCGGCCGGCGGCTCGACCTCGAAAGCGCTCGCGCCGAAAGTGGCCGCGGCGGGCGCGATCGTGATCGACAACTCCTCGGCCTGGCGCAAGGACCCGGATGTTCCCCTGATCGTCTCGGAAGTGAATCCGCACGCCCTCAAGAATATCCCCAAGGGCATCATCGCGAACCCGAACTGCACCACCATGGCGGCGATGCCGGTGTTGAAGCCGCTGCATGAGGCGGCCGGGCTCACCCGCATCATCGCGAGCACCTATCAGGCGGTGTCCGGCGGCGGTTTGGCCGGAATTCAAGAACTCGAAGCGCAGATCATCGCCGCCGGCCCGAAGTCGGCCGCCTTGTCGCGCAAGGGCGATGCGGTGGATCTCGGCCCGCACAAGAAGAAGTGGCCGCAGGGCATCGCGTTCAACGTCTCGCCGCTCAATTACGTCTATGTGGAAGACGGCTACACCGAGGAAGAGCTGAAGCTGCGCGATGAAAGCCGGAAGATCCTGGAGATCCCGGGCCTGCAAGTGTCGGGCACCTGCGTGCGCGTACCGGTGTACACGGGCCATTCGCTGTCGATGAACCTGGAATTCGAGCGCCCGATTTTCGTTGAACAAGCGCTGGCCCTTCTCGAGAAGGCGCCCGGCGTGGTGGTGACCGAAGTACCGAACCCCCTGGAGGCCACCGGCGCCGATCCGGTCTTCGTGGGCCGCGTGCGCAAGGATCCGACCGTGAAACACGGCCTCGCGCTGTTCGTGGTCGGCGATAATCTGCGCAAGGGCGCCGCGTTGAACGCGATTCAAATCGGCGAGTTGCTGTAAGACCCTAGAGCTTGGGCGGGCGGCGGTATTTCGCCGCCTGCTCAAGCGCGTGGGCGATGCCGATCAGCGGCCCCTCGCTCCATTCGCGCGCCAGGAATTCGACGCCGACCGGAACGCCGAGAGGCGCTTCGGCGCTGGGCGCGGAAAAGCCGCCCGGCACCGTAATCGCCGGCAAGCCGCTGGCGTTCGCCAGCACACCATTACGCTCCAGCTGTTCTTCGCCGGTCTTCGCGACCAGGCGGCGTTGATGCGGATACACCAAGGCGTTGTAATTGTTCTGCGACATAGCAGCTTGTAGCGCTTTGCGCAGATTGCTCCGCTTCGTGAATATCCCGCCGTACGCGGGATCCCACATATTCTTGGCCTGCGCGGCCCTCACCTGCCCGGCAATAGTCGGCACGAAGCTGCCGTGCGCGACATAGGCATCGAAGGAATTCACCGGTCCATCGACGTCGGCCAGATATTTATCGAGGCCCGCCCTCAATTCATAGTCGGCGAGGCCAACATCCGTTGTTAGCGCTTCCAGATCGGGTATCTCAACGTCCACGACGGCGGCGCCGAGTTCCTGGATTTTGTCGAGCACGCGCGCCATGACACGGTTGACCTCGGCGTGCACCACGTCGCGGCCGAACATCTGGCGCAAAACACCGAAGCGCTTACCCTTCAACGCGCCGGGATCGAGGAAGGCCGTATAGGTCTTCGGGATATGGCCAACGGCGGCTTCGGTGATGGGATCGGCGATATCGAACCCGGCCATCACATCCAGCGTCCGGGCGAGGTCGGCGGCGGTGCGTGCGATGGGGCCGGCTTCATCCTGGGTGAAAGAAAAAGGGATAAGGCCGCTGCGGCTGACAAGGCCGCGTGTGCCGCGCAGGCCGGTCAACGCACATGCCGAGGACGGCGAACGGATGGATTGGTAGGTATCGCTGCCGGTGCCGACGACAGCGTAATTGGCCGCGATCCCTGCCCCCGTGCCGCCGCTGGAACCGCCGGGCGTGCGCGTGAGGTCGTACGGGTTGAGCGTTTGTCCGTGCAAGGAGCCGCAGGTCGTGCCTCCCATGGCAAGTTCGGTGAGCGCGGTTTTCGCGAGCACAAGCGCGCCCGCGGCCTTGAGACGCGCGACGGTAAAGGCATCTTTCCTGGGCCGAGACTCCTTCAGCGCGAGGGCCGAGCCGGTCGTGGGCATGTCGGCCGTATCGAAATTATCCTTCAGCAGGATCGGGATTCCGTGCAACGGCCCGCATGCGGCGCGGTTGTCGCGCCATGCGGTATCCATGCCGCCGGCGATCTCAAGCGCACGCGGATTAAGGGTGATGACGGCGTTGAGCTTTGGACCCTGTTGATCGAGAGCCGCGATGCGCGCGAGATAGGCTTCAGCAAGGGCGCTGCAGGTGAGCGCTCCATCGGCGAAAGCTTCATGGACGGAAGCGATGGTAGCTTCTTCAAGCTCGAAAGCGCGTGACATGCCCACCTAGGTGGCGAGTTCGCCGACCAGCACGGTTTGACCGGGATTGGTTTCAGCCGCCAATTCGCGCAGGCGCGAGATCATTTCCTTGGAGAGATAAGTGCCGCGCCGCAAAAGGACCACGCCTTCCTCGGCTTCGATATCCTGAGCAAGGATTTGCCCTTCCAGGAGTTCATTCACAGCGCACTCACGCTTATTCTTGATCTTTACCTCCGCCGTACCGTCGAGGGTGGCGTGGTCGCGTTTCAATTCCTCGAGCTTTCGTTTGACGTCCGCTTCACTGCGGAACGGTTTTGCGGACATTACGGTCCATGGCTTCGCCTTGGCGCCCGGGTCCTCGTTCAGACTGGAGACCTTCGGGACTTTGATGTTGCGGTAATATTCTGCGTCTTTGACATCGGGCGGTGGGCGCTTGAAGATTTTCTCGATGGTGTCCACGAGTTTGTCGAGCGCAACAGGTTTAACCACGTAGCCGTTGACGTCTAGGCCGATGGCCGCTTTCACCACATCGGATTCCCCGTGTCCGGTGAGCATAATGAACGCCTGCTCGCGCGGGATCTTCGGGTTGAGGCCCATGCGCACGCCCTGCAACAAATGCAGACCATTGAGCGGCTTCATGTTGTAGTCGGCGATGATACAGTCGACTTGGGTGAAGTTGTCCTTAATAGAGCGCAGGGCCGCGCCACCATCGTTGGCCTTCATAATGACGCCAGCCTTACATTCCTTGAGCATACGTTCGACGAGGCCGATCATGAACTGCTCGTCGTCCACGATCAGGAATCTCTTGGTCGAATAGTCTGGTAGCTTTTCCATAGGTCCCCATCCCCGGCTCTCAGAGCTGCTTTATATACACTTCAACGCGGGCGAATTCATCGCGGGCTTTTGGTGCGAGCGCGTCGATTTCCGTCCAGTCGGCGGCTTTCCCGGCCTTTTCGAGGGCGACGCAAATATCGGCGAGCGCCGTAGCGCCGATACTGCGGGCCGAAGATTTCAGTTTGTGAGCAGCATCCTTCACATCGCCGGCGGCGCGTTCGCTATGCGCCTTCAGGATGTCGGCGATGATATTCTGAGACGGACCGACGAAGGAGATAAGTATCTCTTTAAAGGTCTCGGGATCGTCGCCGAAGATATCCTTGATAGCTTGTTCATCAATAAGCGCGGCTTCGGGAAGAACGGCGACTATGATGGGTTCGTGCTTCGGAGGCGGCATCCATTTCTTAAGCGCGGCGACAAGCGCCGGCATCGCGATGGGTTTGGAGACATAGTCGTCCATGCCGGCGGCGAGACAGCGCTCCGCTTCGCCTTGCAACGCATTTGCTGTGACGGCGATGATGGGGAAGCGGCGGCCGGTGCCCTGTTCCATCTGCCGAATGGCGCCGGTGAGTTCGTAGCCGTCCATCTCGGGCATATGGCAATCGGTGAGAAGAAGAGCATAGCGCCCAGTCTTAAAGGCGTTCAGGCCTTCGACACCGTTGCCCGCGAATTCGCAGGCATAGCCAAGAAGGCCGAGCTGACGCCGGATCACGTCCTGATTGGTGAGATTGTCCTCTGCGAGAAGGATAAGCTGGTTCTTGGCCAATGCCTCTTCGACTGTCGGCGCCTTGCCGCGATGAACCTTTATCGCATCATCCTCGTTTTTGATTTGCGGACTGGCGCGACCGGCGGCGACCGCGACGGCTGAGACGAGGCGATAGCGGATCAGTGGATTGGCATCGACAGTGACAATGTTTTTGTCGGCGATGCGCGCGCCACGGTGTTGATAATCCTGGAGGACAATAATCCGCGCATCCGACGAAGCTCGCAAAGCAGCAACGGCCTCCGCGTGACGTTCGCTGTCCAGACCGAGGTCCAGCATAATGGAATCCACCTTGCCTGCCTTAAGCACAGCGCCCGCCGCACCTACGTCGACGGCAGATGACACCGATGCACCCCAGTGGCGCAGGTATGTGCCGATGGCTTCCGCGCGCGGAGTTTCACTGCCGACGAGCAGAACATGAAGGTCGTGAAGGTCGCGCTCCTTGGTGGTGGGTTTTGCGTTGGCGGCGACCCGGAACGGGAGTTCTACCCAGAAGGTCGATCCGCGCCCCTCTTCGCTGTCGACGCCCACGACGCCGCCCATCATGTCGGTTAAGCGTTTGCAGATGGCGAGGCCTAAACCTGTGCCTCCAAAACGTCTTGTAGTGGAGGATTCCGCCTGGCTGAAAGCCTGGAACAGTTTGCCTTGCGCCTCGCGGCTCATGCCTATGCCGTGATCGATGACGGTGAAGCGGATCCAGGTCTGACCCGGACCGGAACGGTTGGAGGGTTCCGCGCGGATTTGCACGTCCTTTCCGTCCGAAAATTTAATGGCGTTCCCGCCCACATTGAACAAAATCTGGCGCAACCGTGTCGGGTCGCCATGCACGACTTGCGGGAGGTCGGGATCGACAAAGACGTGGATGCGCACGCCTTTCTTGGTGGCGTTCGGCGTGAGCGTGGCTGCGACGCCCTCCACAGCGTCCACTACAGACATCGTGACGCTCTCGATGTCCATTTTGCCGGCTTCGATTTTGGAGAAGTCCAGAACGTCGTTGATGACTGTGAGCAGCGCATTACCAGACTCGCGGATGGTCTGCACCATGTGACGCTGTTCGTCATCCAGGTCGGTTTGCGAGAGCAAATCCGCCATTCCGGTGACGCCGTTCATAGGCGTGCGGATTTCATGGCTCATCACCGCGAGGAAGTCGCTCTTCGCTTTTGTCGCGGCCTCAGCGGCATCGCGAGCCTCGCGGATCAGCTTCTCTGCCGCGGCGCGCTGGGTGATATCAGTGGACATCCCGCAAAGTCCGTCGACCTCGCCCTTCTCGTTGAAATAGGGGAACTTCACCGAGAGATAGTGGATGTAACGCCCCCCAACATTGACCGGTTCCTCGTACTCGGAGGGCTGGCGCGATGAAATCACCATGGCGTCATTCGCCATGATCTTCCGCGCGGAATCCTCGTCAAAGATATCGAGATCCGTCTTGTTTCGCGCCTCGGCTGCGGTGAGGCCGCACATTTTCTCCCACGCCTTGTTGACCATGATGTAGCGACCCTGGCGTTTGACAAAAATCACGGTCTCGCTGTTCTGGATGACACCAGAGAGCAACTGCTGACTTTCGCGCAGATCGGAGGCCGCCTTCTTCCGCTCAGTGATGTCGCGAATTTGAGCAACCACAACCGGCTTTTCACCGACACGGATGGGGCTGAGCGCAATCTCCACCGGCACTTCGCGACCGTCTTTTGCCAAAGCAAAGAGTTCACGCCCGGCGCCCATGACTCGCACACTGCCGGTTTCAAAGAAATTATGTACCTGCCCGCGATGTCCCATGTGGAAACGCGGCGGAATCAAGGTTTCTATCCGCGCGCCGATGAGTTCGTGACGGTCGTAACCGAGAACCACTTTCATCTGATCGTTGACGTACTCGATCAAGCTATCGGAATTCACGATCATGATGGGATCCGGCGTGCCGGCGAGGATCGCTTCGGCGCGGGCGCGCTCGTTGTGCGCGACGGACAGCGCTTCCTCTATATCGCCTTGCAGGCGCTTGGTCTTGACCAGATTCGTATGAAATACCTTGAGGGCCGCGGAGATTTGGCGCGTTTCGGAAATTCCGTTGCCCTCGGGGATATCGACGTTGAGATCACCTTGGCTGAGTTTGTCCATGACACGTAGAGAAGCCTCGAGCGGACGGCTGATACGCCGCGCGCTGGCGAAGCCCATGAGCGCAATCAAGGCCGTCGTCACCAACACCCCGGCGCCTGTCGCGAACACCATAGGCGGAAGTGGCGCCAAGGCTTCGGCGCGACTCATATTTGAGATCAAGCCCCACCGAACGCCCATGAGATCGAGGGGGCCATAGGCGGAGATTACTTGATCGCCTTTATAGTCGGTTACTTCGACGCTTTCAGCGAATCCGCCCGCGGCTCGTACAGCGGCTTGCGAGGTCAGTTTCTGGGTGAGGATTTGGCCGTCAGAGAAGCGCGATTGAGTGCGGCGCGTGGCATCCGGGCCTACAAGATAGACCTCGCCTGTCGAACCAAGGTCCTGAATGTGATTAGCGGTATTTCGCAGCTTATCGTTGTTGAGCTGGAACATGATGACGCCCGCGAGGACGCCCGCTCGGTCCGACACGGCCTGCGCCATGAACATCATCGGCCCCTTCGACGGCGGATATTGCTCCATATCGCCGAATGTTTGATTCCACGGCGGCTCCGTGGTCAACGCCGAGCGGTAGGTGTTTGCCGCGTTGGAATCTTTGAGCGGGCCTGACAAAAAATTCGTGCCGAAGTCCTGCTCCTTCTTGGTCGTATAAACCACATTGCCCTGAAGATCGATGAGCAGAAGATCCTCCAGCTCCTTGAGTTGCGCGAGCCGCAGGAAGCGGTCGTGGACCTCCTTATGCTTGTTGTTGTAGGCGGAAGGTTCCTTCAGCTCGTCGAGGGCTGAGCGGCTGCCAAAGGGAAACGGGTTGTTGGTGGTGAAACCGTCGATGACCGCAGCCTTCTTCGTTTCATCCAGCGCCGTGAAGGTTTGGGAAAGCTCGCGGATATCATCGGCGAGGCCTGGGCGCGTGACCAGAGAAGCTAATCCGACACGCGTATCGTTGATATAGCTTGTGACAGCCCGGATGCGTTCGTTGCGCACCAGTTCCATCCGTTCCTTGGCGATCTCGACCAAACCGCGCTCGGCGACGAGGTAGGACACCGTACCGGCGACAAGGCCCGTCAGCGCTGCGAACATGGCAATCATCGCCGGGAGCCGGAACGAAAGGCGATCCCAGCGTTTCAGAAATTTGCTCATTGCTATATTCCCTTTAACCGCGCCACGTAGCGGCCCACCTAGGCAGGTCACTCTGTGGCAGCGGTTTGGAGACGTAAAACCCTTGCACAACGTCGCAGTTGAGGGTGTTGAGAAGATCCCAATCCTCTTTGTGCTCGACGCCTTCGGCCACAGTCTTCATCCCGAGAGATTTGGCGAGACCCAGCGAAGCTTCGAGGATGGCGCGCTTGGCTGAATTGCGCGACGCGCCATGGACGAACTGACGGTCCACTTTCAGTTCCGTGAAGGGCAGCGCCTCTAGCTTTTGCAAGGACGAATGGCCTGTCCCGAAATCATCGATGGAGAGCGCGAAACCCTTGAGATGAAGGCGTGTTACGATTTCAAGGTAGATGCGTTCTTCCTGGGCTACGCCGGTCTCGGTGATCTCGAAGACGATAGATTCCGGCGGAAGGCCGAGATCGTCCGCCATTTTCGCGAAACGATCTGGCAGTGAGACATCGGAGAGCATTGACGGCGAGAGATTGACGCCGATGTGCCCGGCGAAACCATCCTTACGCCAGGTTGCGAGTTGTGTCAGGGCGATCTCGACCACCCTCTCGGTCATTACACCGATATGCCCGGAGGTTTCCGCAAGCGGCACAAAAGTGTCGGGCGGCAGAAGGCCGTGAAGCGAGTGGTTCCATCGGACGAGCGCTTCGACGCTGTCCACTTCCCCAGAGCGGATGCCGACCTTTGGCTGATAGAAAAGTGTCAGCTCGCCGGCCTCTATCCCTCGCAAGAGATCGGAGGCATCGACGGACGGACGCTCGCGACGCGCCTTGGGTGCGGCCTCCGCCGAGACTTGATCGAACACGGCGCTGAGAGCGGCTTTGGAAGCCGGTTTGGCGATGCACCCCAGGATATTGAGGCGGTAAGCGCGGGCGAGGGATTCCGCCGCGCGTAGGACGGCGGAATCCGCGCCGGACAGGAAGGCCAGCGCAGGTGTTTCTTTCCGGCCGGCGAGATGGCGTACGATCTCGACCCCATCCATATCCGGCATGGAGAGGTCACACAGGATGAGATCGATGTGGGAGTCCGGGTCATCCAGGATAGCCAGCGCTTCGCGGCCGTTGCCGGCCTCGACGAAGGCCTTGCCGCCAAGTTCGGCTAGTACGCGCGCGGTCATGGTGCGGATGAACGGCTCATCATCCACCAGCAGCACCCGGTAATTCGCGATTCCGGCCATTGTCTGCCCCCCGGCAGCTTCCCGGGGGAAAGCATAATCCGGTGGGCTTCTTTACGCGAGGCGAATGTCGCTAAGATATTGAGGTAGCGCGATTATAACCCAGAGGTTGCTAGCGCTTGCGGGCCGGCTTCTTCTTAGCTGTCTTTTTAGCCGCCCTTTTGGCTTTGGGCTTCGGAACCGGCAGTTCGCGCGCCGTCGCGCGGATGAACTCCGAGATCCAATCGGCGTCCTCCCACAGATCGCCATCGATCAGGAAATGCGGTTTGGCGCCGGGGTATGGGCGCCCTTCCCGCGGCTTTCCAATCAGCGCGCGGCCGGCGTCCGTGGGTTTCACAAAAAGCTGGTCGTCGCACACCAGCGCCACCACCTTCCCGTCGCAATAGATGGCGTATTCGCCGAACATCTTCTTGGCCGAGACGCGGCCCGCGCGGGCAATCTGTTCGAGGAGATAGTCGGCTGTGTCCTGACGGGAGGCCATGGCTCAAACCTTTTGCGAGGACCCGATGAGGTCCCAGAGATTGCCGTAGAGATCCGTGAAGACGGCCACCGTGCCATACGCCTCGCGGCGCGGCGGGCGGACGAAATTCACGCCGCGCGCGGTGTAGGCCGCGAAGTCGGCGTCGAAGTCGTCGGTATGCAGAAACATGAACACGCGCCCGCCGGTCTGATCGCCAACGCGCGCCGTCTGCGCTTCACCGGACGCGCGCGCAAGCAAGATGCGGGCGCCCGTCCCCTCGGGCGATTCAAGCACCACCCAACGTTTTGCTCCAAGGGGCGTGTCGTCCGCGACACGAAACCCAATCTTATCGCGGTAGAAGGCGATGGCTTCGTCGTAGTCGCGCACGACGATGGTCACGAGAGCGACGCTTGTCACGCTACTGCACGAGCCCCTTCTTCATAACATCCTCCCCTGGAATGTAAGGGAAAGACTATCCTCGAACCGAACCTCTCGACTACGACCTGTTAGGCGGCCGCGGCGGCCGGTTGTGCCGGAAGGAATGGGTCGGCGAAGATGTGTTTGGAGGCCAGGCCCGCGAGGAACGCCTTGCGGCGCATGCCGTTCACGAACTCCGGCGCTCCGCACAAGAACAGGCGTGTGATGGCCTTTTCCGCAGGTATCGCCGCCAGGACCGCGGTTTCGATTTGACCGGCGAAATAGCCCTGCCCGTCCGCGCCGTTCAGTACGCATGGCGTGTAACTGACGTTCGGATGCAGCGTCGCCAGTTCCTGGAGGCGCGCGTGGAGATAGAGATCGGGCGCGTTGAGGACGCCATGGAAAAGGTGGATCGAACCCTTATGCCCCTGCGCGAGCGCCGCCTGCAGAATACCGTAGAGCGGGGCGAGCCCCGTCCCGGTCCCCGCGAGAATGAGCGGATAATCCTGCGCGCCCTCGGCCACGTAAAAGCATTTTCCCGCCGGGCCGCGCACGATGAGCGATTCACCGGGATCGGCGCCCACAAAAAACGCGCTCATGACGCCGCCAGTCAACAGGCGCACATGAAGTTCGATGAAATGATCCGTCTGCGGGTTGTTGGCGACGGAATAACTACGCGCGGCGCCGCCGGCGTTAAGCAGAGTCACATATTGGCCCGGTTCGCATTCATAGGGCGTCGGCGTGACGATGCGCACGCGCATGACGTTATGATTGAGCATCTCCTTGAAACTGATGACGGCGTGCGTATCGATCGCGGCGTGATCCGGGAGAGTGACGCGCATATCACCCTCGGGCCGGCACTGGCAGGCCAGGAACATGTTCTGCTTGATGTAAGCCGGCTGAAGATCCTTCTGCGCGGCCTCCGGGATTTGCCCCTCCTCGGCGTGCATGAGACACGACTGGCAAACCCCGGAGCGGCACGCATGCGGGACAGTCACACCATTGCGCGTCAAGCAATCGAGAACGGTTTCACCCGATTGCGTTTCGAACGACGATGGGCCGCAGGCAATACGTGCCGACATAAGCTGTACCTTTACGACTTGAACAAGATGACGTTTAGCGGTCGAGGACGTCGTTGCGGACGCTGTTGGCGATCTTGGCAACCTCGGCGATATCGCTATCGGCCACGCCAAGTTCCTTCAGGGTCGCGCCGAGCAGTTCGATGATAGCGTCGACGTGGCCGTCATTGAGACCGCGCGCGACGAGATGTTTGTGACCCTTACGCATATCGAGGCCCGTGTAGTTGTTCGGCCCGCCGAACGCCATGGTCAGAAAGCCCTTCTGCTTAGCGATCTGGCGGTCCATATCGACATTGTCGAAGAAATGGGCGACGCGATCATCGGACAGGACCTTGCGGTAAAAGATATCGACCGCGGCGTTCACGGCGGGGGCGCCGCCCAGGCGGTCAAACAGGGATTTCACGGCGATGTTCATGTTCGTTTTCCTTCGGTTGTGATGTGCGTGAAAAAGACGGCGCCGCGACGCTCGCCAGCGTGCGGCCCTCGAGAGTTGTCAGAAAAGCGCGCGTTGCCTCGCCAAGGACATGCTTCAGACGGCAGGCGCGCGTGATGCGGCAGGTGTTGCGGGCGGGATCGAAACACTCGACCGTATGGAAATCGGTTTCGGTGGCCCTCACGATTTCGGCCAGCGTGATCGTCTCGGCCGGGCGGGCCAACCGGAGGCCGCCGCCCCGTCCCTTGGCGCTGGTTACAAACCCCAGGCGCCCGAGATTGTGCGCCACCTTCACCAGATGGTCGCGGGAGATCCCGAACCAGTCGGCGATTTCACGCACCGAGCAGGCCCGGTCCGGGTTCTCCGCGAGATAGAGCGCGACGCGTAAGGAATAGTCGGTGTACTGGGTTAGGCGCATAAACAAAGGGCTTTTAAATATGTATGGGAGATACATATTCAGAAGCCGCCGGCACCGAATTGATTTCCGTCAATGCTAAAAACGATTATGACAGAACGGCGTCCGCGCCCCCGGAACCGCGACTTTGGATCCATAAACGATATGAACCCGCTGACCTGGCCTCCCCGCCGCATTCTTTTCATGGGCATCGTCGCCGCGATCCTGACGATGACGCTGACTGTCGGCGTGCGACTGATGAATGAGAAAGTCGCGGAGCGCGATGCGCCGGGGCATGCGGACGACCGCCGCCTGGAGGATCTACAGCGCATCGCGGATGCCGCCATTGAGATTTACAAGCAAGATGGCGTTTTGCCGCAGACACTCGACGAGGTGCAGAAGAAAGCGCGCGACATCCGCACCGCGGATCCAGAGACGTTTGAGATCTATGAATATCGGGTCCTCGATCCGCTGAAGATCGAGGTGTGCGCACGGCTGCGCGACGAGCATCCGGGCTCTACCGCTGGGCAAAATGGGCGGCGGTGTTTTGGAGTGAGCGCGAGTTAAGCGCTGGTTACTCGACAACCACCCTCGGAAAATAAAAGCTCACAATCCAGTTCGGCATATCGACGATCTCGCTGATGCGCAGATCACCGCACACCGAGCACAGCATGTACGCCTCCGGCGGTGAGAAGCCGTGTTGGGCGACGAGCAGATCGATCATGTTCGATACGGCTGCTCTGGCGGCTTGCATGAGGTCGGGGCCGACGCCGGTGGTCACCTCGTAGCCCTTCTTGTCGAGATGCGTGGTGACGGGACCCGGGGTGATGAACCGCGGGCTTGAGAGCTTCGTTTGTTTGACGAGGTCGAGTTTCACGGCGACGTTCATCGGGCTTTCGATGGCCGTGCCGCAGACCTCGCCGTCGCCTTGGGCGGCGTGGGTGTCGCCGATGGACAGCAGCGCGCCCTTCACCTCGATGGGCAGATAGAGCGTTGCGCCGACGTTGAGATCGCGGATGTCCATGTTACCCCCAACGTGGCGCGGCGGGACGACCGAGTGCAGCCCCTTCTCGCCCGGCGCGACGCCGATGGTGCCGGCGAAGGGTTTCAGCGGCACGCACGCGTTCTTGCCGAACAGTACGGGCGCAAGGCTGGTGCTGTCGTATTTCCAGACGTGGAGCTCCGGATCGGGGAATTGGTCGGTCAGGAGACCAAAGCCGGGGATCAGCGCCGTCCAGCCCCACCCCGAGGGTTCAAAGCCGAGTAGCGTGATCTTGAGGACATCGCCGGGTTCGGCGCCATCGACGAAGATCGGGCCCGTCACGGGGTTCACCTTGCCGAAGTCGAGGGCCGCGAGCGACGCGGCGGTGCTGCTTTGGTTGAACTGACCGGCGCTGGAGTCCGTGCATTCGAGGAACACGCTGTCGCCGGGTGCGACGGTCTGCACGGGCTTGAGGGTGTTGTCCCAGCCGAAGTGGTGATGGTGGCGGTGGATGGTGTGTTTGCAGTCGAAGAGAGACATCGCGCACCCTCAAAAAACAGAAAACAGATACCCCTGAATCCTGGGCCAAGACGGCCCAGGATGACCAAATAAGAAAAGCACGCTTACTGCTCGTCCAGACACTCGCCGGCTTCGATCTTTGACCAGTCGAGGGCGGCGCTGCACCACAACTGTCTTTTGGGGGTGAGTTCGCGGCGCTGCTTCAACGGGCCGGCGCGCAGGGTGATCTGGGGCGCGGCGGGCGCCACGCTGGCGGAGTAGATGCGTGTGGCGCAGGTCGGGCAGAAGGCGTGCGCGCGGGCACGGCCGCTGGCGGCGGTCGTCTTCAGGTAGATGCTGGGCTGGGCCTTCGTGAAATTCACCTTCCCGTCGACGGTGGGCACGCTGAAGGTAAAGGCGGTACCGCCGGTGATCTGGCAATCATTGCAGTGACAGATCGAGCACTTCGCCGGGTCGACCTCGGCCGTATAGGTGATGGCGCCGCAGTGGCAGCTTCCGTCGACTTTCATATGGATACTCTCCCCAAGTTCTATTCGTTCTAAAGAGCGCAAGGTCAGCAAAAGCTAAGCCCCCGACGCCATTCAGGCAACTCTAGGGCGGTTTGGGGTTCCATTCCCTCAAAAAACTGAATGCCGGACCCGCGAAAATCGTCGGTCGCACCTTTTAGACCGTGTGGTATTAGTCCGTCATTGGGGCATGGGGAAATTACCCATTACTGACGAAAGACCAGACAATGCACTCGACCACTCAGAAATTTCCGATGATCGCCATGGCAGGCACGATCTCGTTCCTAGCGACCCTCGGCGCCTTCACCGCCATGAGCGCGCCGGCTAAGGCGGACTCCCAGCTCTCGCAGCTTCCGATGCCCGGGTTCGCCGATCCGTACGGCAAGACCCCGATCCTGGGCTATAAGCCCGGTGAGTCCCAGATCCGCCTCGCCAACATGCGCGACGAAGGCGCCACCACGAACTACATCTCCATATGGGGGCTCGATGAGAAGCGCTGGCTGGGCACGGTGCAGGTGGACGTTCCGGCGAAAGCCTCCGTCGCGGTCGAGCCTCACCTGATGCTGGAGACCTTCGCGCCGGTGAACTGGCGTCAGCCGGTGGCGCTGTACGTCGAAAACGGCCGCGAGAAGCAGCTGTGGCAACATGTGCGTTCCACGGCGCGCGCGAACGAGCTCAAAGACCTTAGCGTTTGCACCTATTCGCCGCACGCCGATTACATCCCGGCGAGCCAGGTCGTGCTCAATGCGTTCATCAACCGCGTCGGCGCGCTGCGGTCCGTCGTGAGCGTTCATAACTTCAGCGAGCAGGACGCGGTATTCGAAGCGCGTCTTTATGACGCGGGAACGGGCGCGCCGCTCGGCAAGGTGGAGATCCCGCTGGCCGCGCGCGAAACCTTCAGCAACACGGCGCTGTGGCTGTTCGACAATTCCGACCAGGTCCACATCCGCGCGCCGGAACTTCCGGGCTCGCTGAATATCGAGTTCGTGCAGAAGGCCCCGCAGGACGGCGCGCACGTGTCGGTCGCGCACTGGGTGGCCGATTACACGACCGGCGAAACGACGAATCTCTCCAACCCCTGCCCGATCACCGGCGGCACGATCACCATTCCGCCGCTCCCAGCCCCGCAGGCGGCTGAAGAGAAGTAAGAGCTCTCGAGAGGTGCGGACGGCCGGCGGGGCTCACTACCCGTTGAGGCGTGCCGCGGATAACGCCGAGGCGACCCGTCCCGCCTCGGCGTTTTCTTTTGTGTGGCCATCAGGGCGTTTCTTTTGAGCCGCGTGTGTAACAAGCCTTGCGCATAACGAAAGCGAGCTATGCGGCGCTGCCGGCGTGGTCAAAATTCTGCATATTTTTCCCGCCGTGCCGCCCGCTAAAGCATAAATTCCGCGACCGCGCGCGCCAAAGTCCCGCGTGCCTCGCAAAAATCTGAAAGACGAGCCCCGCGCGTTTTTACACCGATGCCCTCGGGCCGTAGCGCTAAAAACCGCAGCACTTCATCGCCAAGCAAGAAAGAAAAACATATGGCGCAGACAATGCTCACCCGTTTTGCCCGCACGACGCTTCTCGCAGCGACAGCGGCCGTAACGTTCCTTTTCCCGGCGCGCGAGGGCTTCGCGAACGCGCAGACCGCGCCGCGTTCCGCCATCACGAATGTATATGCCGGCCAATCGACCATTCGGATCGCCAATCCCGGCAGCACCGCCGCGCGCCACGAAATCGAGATCTACGGCGTGGGCGACCACGCATCCCTGGGCCGCTTCGTGCTGGAGGTTCCGGCGAAGGCTTCCATTACGTTCAAGCCCGAGACGATGATCCCGACCTTCGCGCCCGTGAACTGGGATCAGTTCCTTGTCCTCTACGTGGACACAGCCGCCGAAGGACAATTGTGGCAACACGTCCGACAGTACCCAAACGATGGGCCGCTCAATGCGTCCCTGTGCGGCCCGGTGCGCGCCCTTTCAGCAGAACGGCCTCAGATGGCGTTCAACGTGTTGACCGACCGGGCGCCGGGGATCGCGTCCTTCGTGACCTTGCACAACCCTTCGAGCACGCCACTCAACCTCGATGCGCGTGTGTACAACGCCTCGACCGGGCGTCTTGTCGGCGCGTTTGCCATGACCGTCGGCGCGCATGAGACGGTGAACCGCTCGGGCCACTATTTTCAGAGCACCGCGGGGTGGTTCTTCCCCGACGCCGCCGATTTCAATGTGGAATTCGTCGCGCGTCCGGGCGAATCCGCCGCGGACCTTATTGTCGGCCACAGCATGGTGGACTTGATCACCGGGGACAGAACGAACCTCGCCGACCCGTGCCCGGTCAAAGCCAGGACAACAGCCGCGGCCGCCCGCTGACGCGATCAGCAGAGAGCGCGCGCCAACGTAAGCCGGGCCGTTTCCTCTAGGGGAAACCGTCCGGCACCACCTTGACCGACAGCGCAATGCGGTGGGCGACGGCGTCCTTAAGTTCCTGGAAGTTCTTGAACCGCGCAGCGTCATAGAAGACGTAGACCAGTTGGCCCGCGGCGGTGAAATCCGCGAGTCCGAGGCGGCCGCCCGTATACCCCGCTTCGCGTACACGCTCCTCGATCAGATAGAGGATATCGATAATCGGCAGGCCGCGGCGGCGGCAATGCTCGAGGATCTCGAGGCCGTCCGCCGCATCAACCACGCAGCCGTCCTGCATCAAAATCTGTGTCAGGAACGCGTACAGGCCCAGCACGATGCCTGGTTTGCCAGCGTGATGGCGTGTCCAACTGTTTTCGATAGCCGCGATAACCGATGAGGTGTCGTCGCACCGGATCGGCGCAGGGCGTACCTGCGCTTGCGGAAAGACCAAGGCCCGTCTCCTTCGTCGAATAACGCGCGGGGATGCGTGATTGCCCCCGGGGCGTTAACGCGGAAGGCGACGGAAAGTTGGGGGATCTCCCGCGAAAAAGTACGAAGCGTGACGCATGCTACTCCTTCGCCCCGCCGAGGGCGGTTTCAGGGACGTCGAAGCTATCGTCGTCCTCGTCATATGCGCGCTTCAATCTCGCCGGGCGCTGCGGGTGATGCGTGCCTTTACGGACGCCGGCGCCTTTGCTCTTCAAGGCGGGGGGCCTTCTGATGGTCATCGTTCTCGCTCCGTGTGCTCATGTTCAACTCGCCCCCGGATGTCCCCCGCCGCCGCGGCACGCGCGGCGCCGCTTCATCGTCTCCTCATGTCTCTATCGCTGACCTTTGTCATTGAATGCGTCCGCCTCGCCCCGCGATACGGTGGGCGATGGTCCTTTCAAAAAGACCGTGGAAAAGCAGCTCAATTATAGCGCTTCGGGAGCGCCGGACCCTTGCGGAATCTGCGGCCCGGGAACGCTTTTTAAGCGCCTGAATCAGGCGTTTGTGGATAAGTTTTAGTGGTAACCGCGGGAACTTTCCCGCAGTGAAATATTACGGTTTCAGCTCGGTCCAGCCGGGCGGAATTTTAGCGTCCTGACCCAGGGCCTGGGCGACGTTCTGATAGACCGGCTTGCCCTTGTAGACCCACTGCATGTAGCCGTTCCCGCGATCAAACAGTGTCCATTCGGCTTCGGGCTTGGCGTTCGCGCGGGCCCGCACCGGCGACCAATCTTCCTTGCACTCATCGGTGCAGGTGGACTTGTTCGGCTCGTCCTTGTCGCGAGTGTAGAACGGATGGCCGTCGCTGGTCGCGAATTTGTAGACTTTCTTGCCGTTGACGACTTTGTCTTCAAAGACGCTGACTTCGGCGGGAATGAATTGCGGGACACCGTCCTGCGCAAAAGCAGGCGTGGAAACGGCGGCGGTTCCGGCGGCCAAGGCCGCCCCTAATGCAATGTAATTCATGAGGCTAATGTAGAGAGCCGCGCTTTGCCCGTCCAGAGGCGCGGGGGCGGCCTCCTGCGCAATTCTCAACCTTGACGCGCGACCTCGCCTAAGATTGAAGGGCGGGCCGGGGCACGGGAACTTGGAGGACGCCTCGCCTCCTAGGTGCTATGATTCGTGCGAGGTTGGGGGTACGCGGCCGGCAACGGCTGCGCGGACGACATGAGCGAGCCCGAAACCGCGCCAGGCGGTGAACCTGGCCGCGACATTCTCGCCGCCTATCGCGAGCGCATCATGCGCTTGATGGCGATCGCGGGCGTGATCTTCCTGACACCTTTCGCGATCAACGATCTCGTGCAGGAGCGTTACGCCCTCGGCGGCGCGATCCTGACGGTCGTCTTCATCCTCACGGTCGACGTCATCGCCATCCAAAAGAAGAAGCGCCCGCCCTTCCCGTTCGGCCTTCTGCTGATCCCAATGGCGGCCGGCATCGTGCTGTCGCTCAAGCAGCAGGGCTTCTACGGCGCGCTGTGGACCTATCCCGCCGTATTGTTTTGCTATTTCGTGCTGCCGCGCCGCGCGGCCAATGTCGGAAGCCTGACCCTGAGCGTGTTAGCTGCGGTGGTGGCCTATATCTACGTCGGGCCGGAGATCACGCTGCGTTTCGCCGTCACGCTGGCCCTCACCGTTGTGATCATCAACATCATCCTCAACATCATCGGCCAGCTTCAGCAGGAACTGGTAGGGCAGGCCCTCACCGACCCCCTCACCGGCGCATACAATCGCCGCCAGATGGATGCCTCACTGGCGGACGCGATCGAGCGCAACCGGCGCACCGGCGCGCCGGTCTCAATCCTGGTGCTGGACATCGACCACTTCAAGCGCGTCAATGACGACTTCGGCCACCATGTCGGCGACAAGGTTCTGAAGGGCATGGTGACGCTGATCAAGAATCGCTCGCGTAAACTCGACCGCCCGTTCCGCATGGGCGGGGAAGAATTCCTGCTGCTGCTGCCCGACACGCGCGCCAGCGCCGCCGTGAAGCAGGCAGAAGCGCTGCGCAAGCTGATAAGCGAATCCCGTCTGATCGATCAGCGCGCGGTGACGATCTCCATCGGCGTGGCGGAATACTGGTCCGAGCAGACGCAGGAAGCCTGGATGCAGATTGCCGATGACGCGCTGTATCAGGCGAAACACCAAGGCCGGAACATGGTGGTGTGCGGCTCCGCCGATACAGACTCCATTCCCGGACTCTCGGAAAACTCCGAAAAGAAATATGGCCGCGCGGGCTAATTGCCGGACGCCGCAAAGCCGCCATACTCCTCTCCCGAAATCCAACACAATCGCACGCGACACTTGCACCCTCAGCGCAACTGATGGGGGCTCTCATGCGGGCAATGTTGACGCGTACGTCGCTTCTTGCGGCGGCACTCGCACTTTCCGGATGCGCGGCTCCGGACTGGTATGGATCCGGTTACAGCGGCTACGAGAGCTACGGCGGTTACAGCTCCTCTTACGATCGCGACGAGGACGATGACGGCTACGGTTACCGCCGTCACGACAGCGGCTGGGAGCGCGACCGGCGCGAGCTCGAAGACCGCGCTCTGCGTGAGCAAGAACGCGAGCGCGATCGCCGTGCGGCGCAGATGCGCGAAGTCCGTGAACGTCAGGAGCAGGAACGGCGCGACGCTATCGCCCGGTACAGAGCGCGCGAGGAGACACGGGCGCGGGCCGATCGCGAAGCCGCGCAACGCCGCGAACAGGAGCGCGCCGCGCGTGAAGACCAGGATCGGCGCACGCCCGCCGACGACGATGAGCGTAAAAGGACGGAAGAGGAAGTGGCGCGCGGCCTCTCCGGAATCCTGTCAAGAAAGTAGCGGGCGGTTACGTCATGCGCACAATCACCCCCACTTGGACTTTGTTTGCGATGCTCGGCCTCGCGGCCTGCGAGGCGCCTCATCCGCCCCCGCCACCGCCGCCGGCGGCGCGCCTCGGCGTGACACTGACGGAATCGCCGCCGGGCGCTGACACGATGAACAAAGCGAAAGAAGCGGTTACTCGCCAATAAGCTCCCGGCCGGCCGCCGGGGCCGCGGCGTGGCGCACCACCGAGGACACGCCGACATTCTCGAGCGTGCGCGCGGAATCCAGTTCCTGATAAGACCGCCAGATTTCCGCGATCACGAGGATCGCGAAGGCGCCGATAACGACCATCAACGGAAGAGAAACCACGAGCGGCAAGCTCGCAAGGCTGATGAGGCCGCCGAGCAAAACGAGCAGGAAAACAACCAAGGTGACCATAACGACACTCTGACTAGAGATTATTCTTTCCCGGGGCCGCCGGCATCACCAGCCGGCGGCCCTGGCAGAAACGCGCTAGTTGACGACCAGATCGTTGTCGACCCGGCGCACGCCCATTACGGACGCAGCGAGATCCTCGGCGATATAAGCGTCGCGTAAGGATTCCACCTGCCCCGTTAGCTGGACGATGTTGCCGTATGTGGTCACGCGGATGGTCGAGTCACGCAAGCGCGGCTCGTCGAGGATCGCGGCGGCGACTTTCGAGGTCAAAGCCGCATCCTCGAGGTATTCACCCTTGCTGTCGTAGTAGTCTGCACGGGCGCGTTCATATGCAGTAGGAGAGCTTCCGCACGCCGCCAGCGCGAGCGGCGCAAGCGCTACCGCGATGATACCGACGCGCTTTCTCAATAAACCAAACATTCGCAGAGCCTTTTCAGAGCCAGAAAAACCGTTGCCGAAGCAACGTTGCCTTGTGAACGCAAGGTGTGAGGAAATGGTTCCGCCCGCGGCACGCAGCGCGTGTATCGGGTTGCGAAGTTGGGCTTGAAATTCGCGCGGTTCTAGATGATGCCGGCTTTACGCAACGCGCCCCGCTCATCTCCGGCAATGCTGCCGAAAATCTTGAGCGCGCCGGCCACCCGCCTCACGAGGTAATGCACGTCAAAGTCGACGGTGACATCCGCTCTGTCGTTAAGGACGTACGTCCCCCGCCAATGCACGGTCGCGACGCTGTGATCCTCGCAAATGGGATAACTGTCGACGCCGGTCACAGTCATTTCCTTGGCACCGATGGAACGGTAATAGCCGTAACCCTTCTCGAGGACTTTCATGACATCGTCGCCGTTGGCACAGCTCACGCCGTCCGGGCCGGATTCGACGAAGCTGGCAGCGAAGTGGCCGGCAATGGCGGCCAGATCCGCGGCGCCCTTCAAGGCGTGGGTGAAGGCGCTTGCATAACCGGCAAAGAATTGACCGATATCATCTGGGCTGATCGTCATTTGGTGGGCAACGCCAGGAGCCTTAGCCGGGTTCCGGCGCTGACGGCTTGCGCCGCAATAATTCCGCGATAGGATGCCGCCAATTGTAATTTGCGGGCGACATCGCGGACGTCATGGCTAAGAACGTTCCTTGCATTCTCGTGGTCGAAGATGATCGAGCGGTGCGCGATCTGATCGTCGCCTTCCTGAAAAAGGGCGGCCATACAAACATCGTCACGGCGGGGAACGCGGAAGAAGCGCTGTTCTACCTGCTCCGTGACGCCGGCCTCGACATTCGTCTCGCCATCGTCGACTTGGTCCTGCCCAATGCCAGCGGCCTCGCGTTGATCCGCAAACTCCGGAACGCGAAATCCGCGCGCCGGCGCGCGACCCCGGTGATTGTGCTGACCAGCCGGACCGATACGAATACCTACAAGATGGCCGCCCGGCGTGGCATTCAGGGCTATCTGATGAAGCCCGTTTCGGCGTCTCTCTTTCTTCAAACCGTCGCCGACGTGCTGATGGGACGCAAACCCAGCTCCGCTGCCGACGCCCCGGCCGTCCAGGTAAATCAGGCGCTTAACGACGTCCCGCCGCCGCCGACCCTGGACACCTGACGTCTGTCTAGACTGCTCGGTCTAAGTCCGCGCTTTTCCGTACGTAGAATCCACAATATTCGCCTCGGCACCCTTCCGGCACTTTCTCCACGCGTCACCGTGCTGGCCGGCGGATAGCTGGGGGAAACAGCGGTGGGATTTCAGCCGGCCGGCACGGGGGCGCCCCTAGCGAGGAAACGAGTCTGGAGAAGCGTCCAATGACACCGTCCTGCGCGGCCATGAGCTGGAGAGAGTGCATGAATCTTTCGGACCTGACCGAGGACGAACTCGCCGATCTCGCGACCCGCGGCTTCGATTTCGATTTCGAAGACGCCCACCTGGACCATTATCTCGTGATCACCCCAGAAGGGCGCCTTTCCATCCGCGCCGTGCTCGGTAACGACATTCAAGACGCGCTGGCGCGCGGTGATGTCCGCCGTAGCGGCACTCTCAAGCAAGTTCTTCTTCGTTTCATGCAGGTCTACTCGGCCCGTACGGCCTAAGGAGCAGCGCGATGTCTTCGGATACCCATAACGAGCATAAAGCCGCAGACCATAAGGGCGGGGACGTCAAAGCGCCAACCAAGGCGCCAGCCCCCATCAAAAAGGGCAGACCGGAAGAGGACGAGCCGGCGGAAGCTATCCCAGCGGTGAAGCAAAAAACGCTGCCGACAGGTCTGTCGCGCGCCATCGTCATCGCGACATTCATCTTCTCGATCGCTTACGCATGCGTAGGACTGCTTGCTGATCGCTATGCGATCTCTCCCGTACCTAATTCACCGAACAGCTTCGTCTACCGCATCGATCGCCTGACCGGTTCAATTGAATTTTGTGGAGCCCAGCAATGTTCCGCCGTCCGAACCAGCGCCGCGGAATAGCTCAGCGCCGCCCGAAGGTGGTGTCCGCATCGCAGCGGCCCGCATACCGCGCGTCGACACGGAGCGAAAAAAAGCAGGAAACGCCGATCGCGGCGCTGGCGTTCGTCCGCCATAGCGCCGCTGATCCGAAACGCGCGAACTGAGCGGTATATTTACTTTTCGAGAGAACGCTTCAGAGCAGAAAGCTCGTCGTCCACGCGACGCATCGCCGCGGTGAAATCCGCCTCGGACACGATGGTCGGCTTGGTGAATGTCACGATATAAACGGCGCCGCCGCCCGCAGCGACGACGCGGGCGGCGACCGTCCATTGGTTGCCCGCCGCATCGATGAGGGTGTGGTCGACAAGACCTGTTTCCGCATCACTGCGCGTCATTGCACCGCCCGTCCACGGCGCCTTCGGCTTTTGCGCCGCGAGGTGCTTGAACACCGCGCCGTGATCGGCCGCGATAGCAATGGACTTTGTCACAGTGACAGCCAACCGAACCGCGCCGCGCTTGGCGCCGGCGTCACCGGCTTCGTAGTTCTCGCGAATGTCGTAACGCATGAGCGCGTCGTCAATGCTTTTCGACGCAAGGGCGCGCCAGAAACCCAGCGCTTCGCCTTGCTCGAAAGGCCCGTAGACCTCTAGTTCCTTGCCCGGCGCGAGGCGGGTAAATGCGGAATCGGCGTACTCGCCGCCGACGACCCAATAGCTGCTTTTCTTCTCGCCGGCCTTTTCGTCCGCGGAGATGAAATAACGCACCATGGCGTTATCGATGCTCTGGCCGGTGAGTTCGCGCCAGCGCACTTTCGCTTCCCGCTCAGTGGCGAAGGGGCCGTAGGTCTCCAATTTCGTGCCGGGATAGGGCTCGCGGAACGAGGTATCGGCGTACTCGCCGCCGACGACGTAAAAGCGCTGTTCGGACATGTCTCTACTGGGCCGTTAGTTGAAAGGCTGTTGCGGGGGCGGAACATACAACAGGCCGGGCCGGCGTTGAAGCCACGCGAAGTGCGTGGCCGATAAGTGAAAAATGGAGGGCGGACCCCGCAAAATGGGCCTCGCCCGGCGTCGCCAACGCTTCGGCGGCCGCCGGACACGATTTCATGCGTTGATGTTACGGTTCCAAGGCTTATGGTGCGCCCATGACCCTTGAAAAACCTATCCATATTGTCGGTGGCGGGCTCGCGGGCAGCGAGGCGGCCTGGCAAATCGCCGAAGCCGGCCACCCCGTTGTGATCCACGAGATGCGCAGCCTTTCGATCCCCGGCCGCATGACCGACGCTCATAAGACCGAGAGCCTCGCGGAATTGGTCTGTTCCAACTCCTTCCGGTCGGACGATGCCGACTATAACGCCGTGGGCCTCCTGCATTCCGAGATGCGCCGTTGCGGCTCCCTGATCATGGCCGCCGCCGACGCCCACCGTGTGCCCGCCGGCTCCGCGCTGGCCGTGGACCGCGACGGTTTCGCGGCCGCGGTGCAGGAAAAGCTGCTCGCACATCCGAACGTGACCCTGGTGCGCGACGAAGTCGCGGGACTTCCGCCCGAGGATTGGGCGAGCGCCATCATCGCGACCGGCCCCCTCACCTCACCATCGCTAAGCGCGGCGATCCGCGGGCTGACAGGTGAAGACGCACTGGCTTTCTTCGACGCCATCGCCCCCATCGTGCACAAAGAGTCCATCAACATGGACATCGCCTGGTTCCAGTCGCGGTACGACAAGGGCGCGGAGGTCGAGGGCGGCGGTGCGGACTACATCAACTGCCCGTTGGACAAGCCCCAGTACGAAGCGTTCGTCGACGAATTGAGGCGCGGCGAAAAGACCGAGTTCAAACAGTGGGAAACAGACACGCCTTACTTCGACGGCTGCTTACCCATTGAAGTCATGGCCGAACGCGGTGTCGAAACCCTTGCACATGGCCCCATGAAGCCGGTTGGATTGCGCGATCCGCGTACCGGACATCGGCCCTGGGCGGTCGTGCAGCTGCGCCAGGACAATGCGCTTGGCACACTTTTCAACATGGTTGGTTTCCAGACCAAGATGAAACACGGCGAGCAGGTGCGCATTTTCCGCATGATCCCCGGCCTCGAGAATGCCGAATTTGCGCGCCTTGGGGGCATTCACCGCAACACCTTCATCAATTCGCCGCGCCTGCTCGACAAGACGCTGCGTCTGAAGGCGATGCCACGTTTACGTTTCGCGGGTCAGATCACGGGCTGCGAAGGCTATGTGGAAAGCGCGGCGGTCGGGCTGATGACCGGCCGTTTCGCGGTCGCGGAACGGCGCGGCCAGGAGCCCAACCTGCCGCCCGCGACCACGGCGCTGGGCGCGCTGCTGAGCCACATCACCGGTGGGGCTGATGCGGCGACCTTCCAGCCGATGAATATTAACTTCGGCCTGTTCCCGGACCTCGATGTCCGCGACGGCAAAGGCCGTCCGATCCGCGGCCGCGACCGCAAGAAGGCCGTCGCCGACCGTGCACGCGCGGACCTCGAAACCTGGTTAGGGACGAAACTGGCGGCGGAATGAGCGCCTACTTCAAACATCTGATGCGGACTTGGTATTTCCGCATCCTCCTGACGGCCTACGCGTTCTTCGTCTTCTTCGGGGTGATGCCGAAGGCGCCGCCGCGTGGGCGCTTTCAGAGCGTGACGGAACACCTGGCTCTGACGGTGGGCAATTCGCTCGGTGGCTTCGTGGTGCTCGCGGCGTTGACCTTGGCGGTGTGCGCGTTGTGGGCGGCGATTGCCGCGTCTAAGGGCCTAAAACCGCCCGCGCAGCCCGTTCCAGATGAGACATCCGACGGCGGGCCGCTGTAGCGCGTGGCGCGGATCGAAGACGTCGTATTTCCGGCGCTGCAGTCCATGCAGATAAGAATCCGCGAGCGTGGCCGGTAAAAGTGCCGGAAGCGCGCGCCGGTCAATGTGAACCGCGTACGTGCGGGCCTTCGCGAGATGAGCATGGGCTGTCTGCGCGACCTGCTCAATCACCGTACCGAGGCGCGCGGCATTGCGGCGCTCCTGAACGTCATGCGGTGTGAGGGCGGCGTCCGTCAATAGATCCTGCGGTAAAGGTACGCGATTGGCTTTCGCCTGGAAGAGCACCGCGCGCATCAGGCCCGTGAGCGCCCAGGCAATTCCGACATGACGCCCAGCCGCACGGCTGGCCTCATCGTTCGCGCCCAAAATCTGAAGCGCAAGAGACGTGAGGCGCGCCGACGTCCCATCCGCATACGATTCAAGATCTGCGACGTCGGCGAAGTTCTCATCCCCCACATCCCGCTCGCGGGTATCGAGCAGCGTTTCGAAATCCTCGCGCGCGAGGCCGTGGTGCTGGATGATACCGGCAAGGGACTGGACGACCGGGTTCCCTTTCGGGACGTCGCGGCCTTCGTAGATCGTAGCTATCAGATCGCGCCACCATTGCAGCTTCATGCGTCCGATGAGTTGCTCGCTCACGCTTTCGCGCACTTTCGCGACCTCGGCGTTGAACGCGTAGAGGGCGAACAGGTCTTCGCGCACGGCCGAGGATGCGAAGAGTGCGCATAGATAACGGTCGTGATCGTCGCGTCGAACGTGATCGGCGATGTAGCTCATGCCCAATTCATTACGAGGTTATTGCCAATCGTCTTCGTTAAGGTTTTGAGTTTGTTCATCTTTTGGTACCAGAAGTTTGCACCGTGCGGGAAATGGAGTAACATAGCAACCCTCGCGCGGGCCGACGGGAGGATCAAACGGGTCGGCCGCACCGTGCAATGCTGGCTCACAAAAAGGGGAATCCCATGAGTGCCGTTCTCACTAATCTCCGGAACACCGTCATCGCGGCCATCGTGCTGGCGATCATCGTGTTCCTGATCGTCGGTCTCCAACGAAACGACTCTTTCGACATCACATTCTGGAGCTGGCTGTTCCGCTATTTCCATATCGCCGCCGGCGTCATGTGGATCGGCCTGCTCTGGTATTTCAACTTCGTGCAGATGCCGAGCATGCCCAAGATCCCGGACGAACAGAAGCCGGCGATCGGAAAGGTCATCGCTCCGGCCGCATTGTTCTACTTCCGTTGGGCCGCCATGGTCACCCTCATTACCGGCCTGATCGTGGCGCACCTGTCGGGCTATCTCGTGGATGCCCTGATGCTGGGCCAGATGACCGGTCAGGCGACCATCATCGGTGTCGGCATGTGGCTGGCGATCATCATGTGGTTCAACGTCTGGTTCGTGATTTGGCCGAATCAGAAGAAAGCCCTTGGGATCGTGCAGGTGGAAGCGGACGTGAAAGCCAAGGCCGCTCGTACCGCGATGCTGTTCTCGCGCATCAATACGCTGCTTTCGCTGGCCATGCTGCTGTGCATGACCGGTCAGATGCATTTGTAGTCGCGCACGACGTTAGAGACCAAACCGGAGCCAGGGCTGATCCGAAAGGGTCAGCCCTTTCTCTTTGGATTAGGCCGCGTTGGTGCGCGAGAGGATGACGGCCGTGGCGCGGCTAAACCGCGATCAAAGCTGCTGCCACCGCGCGCCCCTCGCCCGCGAGGACGTTGTAGGTACGGCACGCGGCGCCGGTGTCCATAGGATCGTGCGGGACGCCGGCTTCTTTCAGCTTGGTGCGGAGGGCCAATGGGATCGGCAGAAGCTTGGCCCCGCACCCAATCAAGCAGACGTCCAGCGTGCCCGCGAGGTCCAGAACCGGCGCGAGGGTCTCCAGAGAAATTTCCGCAAAGCCAGTGATCGCCCAGGGGATCACCCCACCCGGGTGCACGATGATAGAGCCCCGGTATTCCTCATTGGCCACGCGAAACCCGCCGCTGCCGTACTTCTGAATCTGCGGCTGCGAACCCGTCGTTTGGCGGGTGAGGTTTACCGAAATGGGCGTTACTCAGCCGGCTTCGGCGCGCGCTCGTATTCCGGGATCGGAATATTGCCCGCGCCCGGCGTGTCTTCACGGCGCAAATCCGTATAGATCAGGATCGGCTTCGCGACATAGATGGTCGAATAGACACCGATCACGACGCCGAACGTCATCGCGATGCTGAACGGGCGGAGCACGTCACCGCCGGCGATGAGCAGCGCGAGGGTCGCAACAAAGGTCGAGGCGGTCGTCAGCAGCGTGCGCGCGAACACCTGATTGGATGCCAGATTCAAAAGGTCGGGCAACGGCATCTTGCGGTATTTGCGCAGGAGTTCGCGAATACGGTCGAACACGACCACGGTATCGTTGACCGAGTAACCGGCGATGGCCAGCACGGCCGCGATCACGGTCAAATTGAACTCGAGCTGGAAAAGCGAGAACATGCCGAGCACGGCCACGACGTCATGCGTGAGCGACAGAAGCGCGGCGAGTGCGAACTGCCATTCGAACCGCAGCCAAACGTAGATCGCGATGCCGATCAACGCCAATGCCACGGCCAAAGCGCCGTCGATCATGAGTTCCGCGCCAACTTTAGGGCCCACGACTTCCGTACGTACGACCTTGATGTCGCCCGGCAGCGCACCTTGCACCTTTTTCAAAGCTACGTTCTGCGCCTGGTCGCCGCCTTCTTGTTGCTGCACGCGGATCATGAGATCGCGGCCGTCGGGGCTGGCGGTGGTGATACTGACTTCCCCAACATTCAGCTTCCCGAAGTCATTGCGAAGCTCCTCGATATTGACCGCGCGCTCGGAGCGCGTCTCAAGCAGCACGCCGCCGGCGAAGTCGATGCCCAGATTGAATCCCTGAGTCAGGATCGAGATAAGCGCTACAACGGTGATGATGGAGGAGAACATCATCGGGAAAAAACGAATCCCAATGAAATCGAGATGAAACTCGCTCGGCAGGTAGTGGATGAAGGGGCGAACGGCCATGGGGACGCTTCCTTAAATCGGCGCTGTCTTCGGCTTGGAATACTTGAACCACAGAGCGACAAGGAGCCTTGTGATCATGATGGCCGAGAACATTGAAGTTAAGATCCCAAGCACCAGGGTGACGGCGAATCCGCGCACCGGACCGCTGCCCAGGAAAAATAAGAGGATGCCGGCGATCAGCGACGTGATGTTGGCGTCCGTGATGGTGGTAACGGCGTTGCTGAAGCCTGATGTGAGGCCGTTCAATAGCGTACGCCCTGAGCCCCACTCGTCGCGCATGCGCTCATAGATAAGGACGTTGGCGTCGACGGCCATGCCCATCGTGAGCACGATGCCCGCGATTCCCGGGAGGGTCAGAATTCCGCCGACAAGGCTCATTACCGCGAGCAGGAGAATGAGGTTCACCGCGAGGGCGATGACGGCGAACACCCCGAAACGGAAGTACGCCGTGATCATGAAGATGCCGACGAGAATCATACCCACGATACTGGCCGTAGCGCCGTCGTCGATGGAGTCCGCTCCAAGGCTAGGGCCGATGGTGCGTTCTTCAAGCACGATCAATGGCGCAGGCAGCGCGCCCGCGCGCAGAAGGAGCGAGAGATCCTGCGCCGCCTTGACATCGCCAACGCCTTCAATGAAGCCGGCGCCGCCGACGATGGCGGATTTAATGCGCGGTGCGCTGATGACCTTATCGTCAAGCACGATGGCCAGGCTTTCGCCGACGGCAGCGCTGGTGGTGCGGCCGAAGGCCATCCCGCCAGCGGTATCGAAGCGGAAGTTGACGATCGGCTGGCCGTTCTGGAAGCCGGCCTGAGCGTCCACAAGCCGCTCGCCCGAGACTTCGACGCGGCGGCGCACGACGTAATTGAAGTTGGGGTCCTGCGAGGACGGCATCAGCATCGTGCCGGCGGGGAGTTCGCGCCCCGCGGAAGCGCCCGGTTCGACCAGATGGAAAGTCAACTTCGCCGTCTGACCGATGAGGTTCTTGATTCGCTCCGGCTCATCGACGCCGGGAAGTTCAACGATGATACGGTCCCGGCCCTGACGCTGGACGTTGGGTTCGCTGGTGCCAAATTCGTCAATACGGCGGCGAACGATCTCGAGCGACTGCGTGACCGCCGCAATCTCACGGTCACGGCGTACATTGTCGGGCACTGAAATGCGGATACGTTCCGGGTCCACGCTCTCGACCGTCATACCCACTGCCGCTTTAGCGATCGCGGCCCGTGCATCGGGGGCGTCTTCAGGCTTCGTCAGGGTGACGAACACCCCCTCGTCCGTGGCACGTAGCGTACGGTACCCAAGTTTGGCTTCGCGCAAGGCCGCGCGTGCGAGTTCGGTCAGGTCGTTCATCTGCTCCTTGGCGACCGCGCTGGTATCGACTTCCATCAGCAGATAGGAGCCGCCGCGCAAATCAAGCCCGAGAGGCAAAGGCTTCATCCAATGCGGCAGATTTGTACGCACACTGGCCGGCAAGAAATTCGGCGCGGCAAAGATGAAACCGGCGATCGTCACGATGATGACGATCGCCAGCTTGATACCGCTATACTGCAGGGAATTCGACGACATATCAGTGCCTCAAATGAGGGCCGGAGCGGACGGCCAACTACTCTTTTTTGTCGGCGTCGGCCTTCTCGGCGACGGGCTCGGTCTTGCTGACGATGTTCGAGACCATGCTGCGCTCTACGTGTACACGCACGCCCTCGGCGATCTCGACGATCAGCTCGCGATCTTCAACCTTGGTGACCAGGCCAATGATCCCCCCATTCGTGACGATACGGTCGCCACGGCGCAGCGCACCAAGCATCGCCTTATGTTCTTTCAGCTTCTTCTGCTGCGGCCGGATCAGCAGGAAATAGAAAACGACGAAAATCAGAAGGAGCGGCAGGAACGCCGTGAAGGCATTCTGCTGACCCGCAGCGCCGGCGGCCTGTGCGAAGGCCGGAGAAATCCACATTTAGGTAGCTCCCTCAATAAACTAGGCCCCATTTTAGGGGCCAGAACGGGCGGAATATACCTACCCAGGCAGGTCTTGCAAACCTAAACCACCCCCAGAAGACCTAGTGGCCAAATAGGCACGCGTTACGGGTTCTGCAAGCGGAACAAGACGTTAATCGCCGGCTGTAACGGAAGCGTGACCGCCGTTACCGCGTCGCGAGGAATTCAACGGGGTTCATGGCCTGTGTCCCCTTGCGGACTTCGAAGTGCAGCTGAGGAGAGTCGACGTTTCCCGTCCGTCCGACGGTCGCGATGACCTGCCCCTGGCTAACCGTGTCGCCACGCTTCACAAGGAGCTTATCATTGTGGGCGTATGCGGTCGTCCAACCGTCCGCATGCTTGATGAGCAGCAGATTGCCGAACCCGCGCAGCTCATTACCTGCGTAGGCGACGACGCCGTTATCGGCCGCCCTAACCTCGCTCCCGGCCGCCCCGGCGATATTGATGCCATCGTTATGCAGGCCGCCTCCTGCGGGGCCGAAGTTCGCGATGACCTTGCCCGCGATAGGCCAGGCGAAGCGCGTCGCGGCTCGCGGCGCCGGATCGGGCAGCTGCGAAGGCGGTACAGCGGCGATCTGGGTTTCGGCGCCGGGCTTTGGTTCTTCCAGCGGGGGAGCGACGGCTGGCGGCGCGGGCGGTGCGGCCGGTGCGGCTGGTTTCGGCGCGACGACCGCGGGAGCCGGTGGCGCTGGGACGGGCTGCACGAAAGACCCTGTTTGCGGAGGCGCGCCAGGCGGCGGTGCGAGCGATTCCGACGTGATGGTCGAGCGGCGCGGTGGCGCCACGGCGACCTCGGCGACGTCGACGTCGGGGCGTTCGTTGCGCGTGGGCTGTGCGGCCTGGGTGAACGGATCGGGAATCCAGATCTCTTGCCCGGTCTTTACGGTGTATGGGCGGCGTAGATCATTGGCCGACGCAAGCAGCGCGAGGTCGACGTCATAGATCCGCGCAATTGCCTCTAAGGACTGACCGGCCATCACGGTATGGCGGCGCGCAGGATCGAGGATCAGCGTCTGACCGACGGTGAGCACGAACGGCGGGCGAATATCATTACGCGCGGCGATAGCTTTCGTCGGCACGTCGTAGCGGCGCGAGACGGTGTAGAGCGTATCGCCAGGCTGCACGACGATGGTGCGGCTTTTGTTGTTGTTCCACAGGAATCCGCCCACATAACCCGGCGGCGGATTGAACTCTGGGGCGCACGCTGAAAGCGCCAAGCATGCAACGACGAGCGATGTCCTGAAGCTCATTTGCGGGTCGCCTCCGGCACGCCTTGCACGAGCGGCACAAACCGCACGGGGAAGAGACGTTCGCTCGTGAATTGTTTGCCTTCCTTACGCACGCGGATGACTTCCTGATTTGGGCCGCCGACATCGCCGACGGGAAGCACCATGATACCCCCCTCGTCCGAAAGCTGTGCGACGAGGTCCGGCGGAACGATACGGGCGGCGGCCGTGACGAGAATCCGGTCGAAAGGCTGCTGACCCGGCCACCCCTTATATCCGTCGCCCACCATTGTGGTGATATTGTGAAGGGAGAGCGCCTTAAATCTTTGTTCGGCTTCCGCGAGCAGATCGCGGTGACGCTCGATGGTGTAAACGCGGCGCGCCAGCTTGGACAGGACGGCGGCCTGATAACCGGACCCCGTGCCTACCTCGAGGACCTTGTTGCGCTCGCCAACTTCCAGCGCCTGGCTCATCAGGCCCACCACAATGGGTTGGCTTATGGTTTGGCCGCAGTTAATGGGCAGCGCCTGATTGGCATAGGCCTGATCGACGAAGGTTTCCTCGACGAAAGCTTCGCGCGGGGTGCGTTCGATGGCCGCGAGCACGCGTGTGTCCGTGACACCGCCATTTCGCAGGTCCATCAACAGGCGGATTTTGCGGCTCTCGGTGCTCACAGGACCTTGCGCAGCATATCCATCGCCGGACGGTCGGTTAGATCGACGTTGAGCGGGGTGACGGAGACAAAGCCTTCATCCACGGCCTTGAAATCGCTATCATCCGCAAAAGCCTCGGCTTCGAGCCGCGCGCCAATCCACAAGTAGGGACGCCCGCGCGGGTCTTCGCGCAGGATTAGATTGTCGCCGACCTTGTTCTTCCCTTGCGCGGTGACCTTCACACCAAACACGTCTTCGGGCCGGCGCGCCGGGAAGTTCACATTCACGAGCACATCTTTCGGATAAGCCGCCGCGCAAATCTTGCGGATGAGTTCCGGCGCGAGGCGCTCCGACGTCGCCCAGGGAATGTCCGCACGGTCGATAAACACCTGCGACAGCGCGATGGAGCGCACACCAAGCAATACGCCTTCGAGCGCGCCCGCGACCGTTCCTGAATAGTGCACATCCTCACCAAGGTTCGAGCCGTGATTGATGCCCGAGAGAATGAGGTCCGGCGGATTATCCTTCATGAGATGATGCAGCGCGACCATCACGGTATCGGTCGGCGTCCCCGTGACGCTGTAGCGCTTCTCGTCGATCCTGATCGGCCGCAGCGGGTGATGGATGGTAAGCGAGTGCCCTGCTCCGCTTTGCTCCAAGGTCGGCGCGACGACCCAGACATCGTCCGACAGCGAACGCGCGATGCGCTCCAACACCGCCAGTCCTTGTGCGGCAATGCCATCATCGTTGCAGAGCAGGATGCGGCATTTGGCGAGGTCCGGCAGTGGCGCGAACATGATGCTTACTTCTTAGAAATGACCTCGAGGCCGCCCATATACGACTTCAGCGCATGCGGCACACGAATGGAGCCGTCTGCTTCCTGATAGTTTTCAAGGATCGCGACCAGTGTGCGGCCGACCGCGAGCCCGGAGCCGTTCAGCGTGTGCAGGAAGCGCGTGCCCTTGGTTTCGCCCGCCGGACGGAAGCGCGCGTTCATGCGGCGCGCCTGAAACTCGCCGGTATTCGAGCAGCTCGAGATTTCGCGGTAGGTGTTCTGCCCCGGCAGCCACACTTCGATGTCGTAGGTGCGATTGGAGCCGAAGCCGATGTCGCCGGAGCACAGCGCGACAACGCGGTAAGGCAGTTCTAATTTCTCGAGAATGCCGGTGGCGCATTTGGTCATGCGGTCCAACTCGGCCTCGGACTCTTCAGGCGTCGTGATGCTCACCATTTCGACCTTCTCGAACTGGTGATTGCGGATCATGCCTTTGGTGTCCTTCCCCGCCGCGCCCGCTTCCGAGCGGAAACACGGCGTGAAGGCGGTCAGGCGCATCGGAAGCTCGGCGCTGTCAACGATGCGTTCGGCGACCAGGTTGGTCAGCGAGACTTCGGATGTGGAGATCAGGTAAAGCCCGGCCGTGGTCTTGAACAGGTCTTCCTCGAACTTCGGAAGCTGGCCGGTGCCGTAAAGCGCTTCCGGCTTCACCAAGAGCGGCACGTTCATTTCAGTATAGCCATTCTCGCGCGTGTGCGTGTCCAGCATGAACTGGGCAATAGCGCGTTCCAAACGCGCGAGTTCCCCTTTCAGGACGACAAAACGCGCGCCGGAAATGACGGCGGCTTGAGTGAAATCCATAAGGCCGAGCGCGGGCCCAAGATCGGAGTGCTCTTTGGCCTGGAAATTAAGCTGGCGCGGCGCGCCCCATTTGCGGACTTCGACGTTTCCGGTCTCGTCCTTGCCGTCCGGGACGTCCTTATGAAGGATGTTGGGGATGGTCAGCAGAACACCCCGCACCTCTTCACCGATCGACTTTTCTTCGGCTTCCAGCACGGTCATACGGTCTTTGATGGAGGCTACTTCCGCCATCAGCGGGGCGGCATCGCCGCCCTTCCCCTTCACCTGGCCGATCTGTTTCGAAACGTCGTTGCGGCGACTCTGCAGGCTCTGCAGCTCGGTGATGGTTTCACGGTGGCGTTTATCCATCTCGACGATGGACGCGGCCATGGGCGCGGCGCCGCGGCGGGCCAGCGCAGCGTCGAAAGCGTCGGGGTTTTCCCGGATGAATTTAAGGTCGTGCATGGAAGGGCTTATACGCGAGCGCCGGTTCATCCGTCCAGGATGCATGCACCCAGGGCTTGCCTGGATGGATATATTTACGGATTTCGCCCGGAACTATAGAGCGATTCAAGCCTCGTTGAAGTCGGTGTCTTCGCCGCCGGCCTCACTTCCGTCGGCGACGATGTCCTCGGGTTTCTTTTCGACCATTTTGGAGAAGATAATCGAGATCTCGTAGAGCAGCAGCATCGGAACCGCGAGGCCGAGCTGGCTGATGACGTCGGGCGGCGTCACCACGGCGGCGAACACAAAGACGCCGATGATCGCGTAACGGCGCTTTTCCCGGAGCGCCTTGGAGCTGATGATCCCGACACGCGCGAGCAGCACGAGCAGCACCGGCATCTGGAACGCGATGCCGAATGCGAGGATCAGGGTCATGACCAGCGAGAGGTAATCGCCGATGGCGGCTTCGAGCTGGATCGGGAGTGCGGTTTCAGCCGCCGTCGTCTGGAACCCGAGGAGGAATTTCCAAGCCAGCGGCATGACCATGTAATAGACGAGCGCGGCGCCCATCACGAACAGAACCGGGCTGGCGAGCAGGAACGGCAGGATCGCCTTCTTCTCGTGCTTGTAAAGGCCGGGCGCGATGAAGGCCCACATCTGGTTGGCGAAGATCGGGAACGTCACGAAGATCGCCGCGAAAAAACCAACCTTAAGTTCGACCAGAAAACCCTCGGCCAAGTGCGTATAGATCATGCGCTGCGTGCCGCCGTACTGGTGCATGGCGTCGGCGTAGGGCTGCATGAGGAAATTGTAGATGTGCTGCGAGACCGCCATGCCGGCGAAGAAGGCAATCAGGAGCGCGATCACGGAATAGAGGAGACGTTTGCGCAGCTCCATCAAATGATCGAGGAGCGGCATCGTGTGATTATCCGGGTCGTCGGCGTTGTTGACCTGGGTGCTCGGGACCTGCTTGTTCATGTGGCCGCCGGCGGCTTCTGTTCCACGGGCGCCGGTTCCGCGGTATTCGCGGGCGGCTCAACCGCCGCAACATCCGGCGCGCCGGGCGTGGCGACGCCCTGATCGGCCGGGGCCGAAACTTGCGCATCGGGATCCTGGAGCGCGGCGTTCACTTCTTTAGCAACCTCGCCCTTGGGATCGACGTAGTTGGTGACGTGGTCGACGAGGCTGGTCTGGGAGAATTTCTGGACTTGCTTGCGCACCTCATCCAGCTCCGCCTCGCGCAGCATTTCGTTGAAATGGCCCTGGAACTCGGAGCCCAGGTTCCGGACCTTCCGGATGGCCTTGGCGAGGGTACGCATGGCTGTCGGCAGTTCTTTTGGTCCAAGGACCAGAACGGCGACCAAGCCGACGACGAATAATTCGGACCACGCGAGATCAAACATAGAGAGGGTCCGTTCCTTCTTTGGGCGGGCACCCCCTTAGAGCGCCCGCCGAACGTCCGTTTTAGACGGGGTCTTTTTCCTTGGAGGTCGCATTGCCCTCGATCGTCGTGCGAGAGGCCGTCGGCGTCTCGTCGTCATCTTCCTTCATGCCCTTCTTGAAGGACTTAATGCCTTTCGCCACGTCGCCCATAATTCCGGAAATCTTGCCGCTGCCGAACAGCAGAAGCACGACCACCAGGACGATGACCCAATGCCAGATGCTACCGAAACCCATGGCTCAACAACTCCAATGGCTTAGCGAGGAAAGCTCACCCTGCATCATCGCAAAAAGGGCCCCCACCCGCAATATCGATGCCCTCTATCTAAGAGGGCGAACCTTTAAATACCAGCACCTTACGCGTTTTTATCTTCGTCTTCCGCGGGTTCGGGGCCGGCATCACCACCCGCATCCCCCTCGTCGCCGCTCATAAGGGGCTCAAGGGCCTCATCGGACTCATCCGTATCGAACAACAAGGTGTCGCTGCCGCGGGTGGCGTAAGCCATACCGCCACGGCTGTCGAGCAGACCCGCCGCCCGGAGTTCGTCGATGCCCGGAAGGTCCTGGATGGATTCAAGGCCGAAGTGATCGAGGAAGGCGTTGGACGTGCCCCACATGACGGGACGTCCCGGAACCTGCTTGCGGCCGCGCGGCTTGATCCAGCCTTCTTCGAGCAGGATGTCGACCGTACCGGTGGACACCACAACGCCGCGGATCTCTTCAATCTCGGCGCGGGTGACCGGCTGGTGATAGGCGACGATCGCCAGGGTCTCGATGGCCGCGCGCGACAGCTTGCGCGGCACCAGCTTCTCGAGACGCAGGCGTTCGGTGACGTCCGGCGCCGTGCGGAACGACCAGCGGCCGTTGGCCTGCAGGAGTTCGACGCCGCGGCCTTCGTAATAGCGCTTCAGGTCTTCCAAAAGCGCCGGGATATCGGCCTTCTCGCCCAGGCGCTCGGCGATGGCGCGCTCCGTGACGGGCTCACTGGAGGCGAACAACAACGCTTCGAGAACGCGGAGTTCTTCGGCCATGCGGGCCCGGCGGTCGGCGTCCTGTTCGGCCACCTGCTCGGCCACGGCTTCCGGCATCACCGGAAGAGCGCCGGACTCGTCCGCCTGGACTTGCTCCTCGTCTTCCTCTTCGTCCTCGTCGTCGCCGTTCATCTGTTCGGCGTCTTCGTCTTCTTCGTCGGCTTCTTCGCCGTCTTCCTCATCGGCGTCGTCGTCCGAATCCTCGTCCTCATCCGAATCCTCGTCGTCGAGGTCGTCGTCATCTTCATCGACAGCTTCGTCGTCAGCGAGGTCTTCGTCGCGGGACTCAGGCGCAGCGGAAAGAACGTGCGTCTCCAGCTCTTCATCCAGAGCGGGCGCGGAGAAGGTATCGGTATCGATATTAGTCATTGGCAGAAGGCCGGTCCGCTGGTTTCAAGTAAATGGGTGAGTAGGCGCCGCCGTCCTGACGGAGGTCGGCCTTGCCCTGACGCACCAGTTCAAGAACGGCGATCAGGGTCGTGGAAATCGCCGAACGGCGCATGAGAGGACGGCGCTCGCCTTGGGGCAGGAACGCCTTGAGGTCGGTCCAGTCCGGGACACCCGGTAGAATTTCCCTAAGGCGCGCGATCGCTTCGTCGATGGAGTAGAGATCGAACGCCTCGATTTCAAGCGCCTTGATGTTCTTCTCGCGGTGCTGGGCGCCGTAAGCGCGCAGCAGGTCGTACAGCGTGATGTCGTAGACCGTGCGATAGGTGATCGGCAGGCCTTCGGTGAGACCGCGCGGGTAGAAATCGATCCCACGGCGGGGCAGTTCGAACAGCTTGCGGCCGGCCTCCTGCATCGCTTCCAGGCGGCGCATCTGGAATTTGAGGGCCTCGGCCATCTCCTCGGCTGTCGGTTCGACGCCGGACTCTTCCTTAGGCAGGAGGAGCTTGGATTTGAGGTAGGCGAGCCATGCCGCCATGACCAGATAGTCGGCGGCCAGTTCCAGGTGATGCTCACGCGCCTTCTCGACGAACAGAAGGTACTGTTCGGCCAGCGCGAGGATCGACACCTGCATGAGATCGACTTTCTGGTCGCGCGCGAGCACGAGAAGGACGTCGATAGGGCCTTCGAAGCCGCCCAGGGTCAGAACAAGCTGGGACATCGGGTCCGCCGATGCGGACGGGGCCGGATCTTCCACGAACTCAGGCAGGTCACCCGGTAGTTCTGGGGGCAGTTCGGACGGTGAATCGGACATACGTAATCTTTAACCAGTGAGTCCCGCGACGACCGCGATCCCGTTCACCACGGCGTCCGTGAGAGGTAGGAGTGTCCACGCGAGGATGTTCAAATCGGCGCCAATGTACGAACCCAGCCAGGGCAGGATGACCACGGCGCCGAGGATCAGGAACATGCCGTAGTTTTCCAGGCGCGCCAAGGCCCGGGCGGCCGGGAGCGGCAACAATCCGACGGCGACCCGGCCGCCATCCATAGGCGGCAATGGAATCATGTTGAAAAGGCCCAAAATCACATTGAATTTCATGCTTTCGATGAGCATGGAAATAAACCACTGGCGGGACGGATCCGGGGCCAACAACGCCAGGTGAATCAACAGGGCCGATACAATCGCGAGGAATAGGTTCGTGCCCGGGCCGGCAATCGCCACCGTGACCATGTCCCGGCGCGGATTCTTTAGCCGGGCGAAGTTTACCGGCACCGGTTTGGCCCAGCCGAACAGGAACGGCGCGCCCGATGCGATCAGAAAGCCCGGGAGAAGGACGGTCCCCATCAAATCGATGTGACGAATGGGATTGAGCGACAGGCGGCCCGCCTCTTTGGCCGTCGGATCGCCGCGCCAAAGCGCCGCATAGCCATGCGCGGCCTCATGCAGGGTGATGGCCAAGATCGCCGGGATCGCGAAGACCACGACTTCAGCGACCTTTGTCAGCAGTTCGTTATCCACGGCGCAGCGCCGCCATGATCTTGAAGTCAGCGGCCGGCGCGTCGGCCATGACCATGCGCGGACGCCGGCGGACGGCGGCACTGTCGGCGAGAGCCTTGAGGCCGCGTTCACCCAAAGGACCCGTCCCCCGCGCAACGGCTTCCATATCTTCCATATTCCCGTCGCAGTGCAGGATCACGTCGCAGCCCGCGGCCAGCGATTTGGCGGCCCGCTCGTCGTAGGAGCCGCTCAGGGCCTTCATGCCCAGGTCATCGCTCATGAGCAGGCCCTGAAAGCCGATTTCGCCGCGGATGATGTCTTCAATCATGCGGCGCGAAGTCGTGGCGGGCAGATCGGGGTCGATCGCTTCGTAAACCACGTGGGCGGTCATTCCAAAAGCGAGGGGCCGATCGGCGGCACGGCAGAAAGCGCGAAACGGCGCAAAATCGGTGGCGCGCAAGGTCGCAAGGTCGGCGCCGACGCGCGGGAGTTCCAGATGGCTATCGCTCATGGCGCGGCCATGGCCCGGGATATGCTTGATCACGGGGACCACGCCGGCATCGATAAGGCCTTCGCAGACCTGGCGGGCGAGTTCGTAAACGGTCGTGGGATCGGTGCCGTAGGCTCGGTCGCCGATGACG
Organism: Rhodospirillaceae bacterium; assembly: GCA_050246995.1. Taxonomy (GTDB): domain Bacteria; phylum Pseudomonadota; class Alphaproteobacteria; order Rhodospirillales; family Rhodospirillaceae; genus SHVO01. The sequence continues at coordinate 218,505 of JBFWVA010000005.1, forward strand.
TCGTGGGAGCCTGGCACGGGAACATCCATGACCGGCGCACAGTCCACGTCGATGCCGACAGCGCGCAGTTCCTCGCCGATGAGCTGGAAGTTGGTGCGCAAATGACGCGCGGCGGCGGCCGCGTCCTTGGCGTAAAGCGCGGCGAACTCCGCGCCCGCCGGCGCGGGCCGCCAGTACGGCGGCTTCAAACGCTGTACCCGGCCGCCTTCCTGGTCGATCAACACGACTGGATCGAGGTCGGGATTTAGTGACCGAAGATCGTTCACGAGCGCAAGTACTTGCGCCGGGTTTTCAACGTTGCGTGCGAAGAGGATGTAGCCCATCGGACGCACCCTTTTGAAGAAGGCGCGCTCCGCCTCGTTAAGGACGAGGCCCTTGAGACCGAAGATGGCGGCGAGCGGAGCCGCCGCGAGTTGGGATGCGGGCATCGGCTTAGGGTCTGACGACGATGCAGCCGACGTTCTGAGCGCCGAGGGCCGAGCAGACCGTATCCGCCGCCGCCTTGTCCTTGAGCGGACCAGCGCGCAGACGGAAGAACACCCCCTTCTCGCCCAGGTCGACCCGGGCGACGTTCGGGGTCAGGCCCGCGAGGGCATCCTTATTCTTGCCGACGATGCGGTTCCATTCACCCATAGCGCCCTGCTCCGACCGCGCCGAGGCAAGCTGGATCTGGAAGGCGCCGGCCATGGCCGCGGGCGCCACCGCCGGCGGCGCGGCCACGGGCGCGGCAGGCGCTGCCGGAGCGACAGGCGGCGCCGCGGCGACCTGGGTTTGCGGCGCCTGAGCATCGGCGACGGGCGCCCCGCCGGGATTGGTATTGATGGGGCCAGTCGCCGCTTCGCGTCCGCCGGTAGCGGCCGCAACCAAAGACGCGAGATCGTCCTGCTCCGCCTTCGCGGGCGGCGCAGGCTTAGCCGGTTCGGCTTTGGCGACCTCTTTCGGGGGGTCGGGCTTGGCCGCCTCAACAGACTTCGCGGGCTCGGCGGGCGGAGGCTCCGCTTTTGCGGTCTCGACCGGCGGGGCGGGCTCCGGCTTCGCAGCTTCAGCCGGCGGGGCGACGGGCTTCGGCGGCGCTTTGGGTTCTTCGGGCGCGGGAAGCAGGTTCTCAACGCGCGGCGGCGCTTCACCCTTGGCGACACGGTCGTACACCAGTTTGTCCTGGTTCTCGACTTGCATGCCGCCCGGATTTTCCGGTTTCACTTTGTACGGATCGGGATTGGCTTTCACGAGTTGCGGAACGCCATCAGGGGAGCCGCCGCCGCCGAGCGCGCCGCTGGTCCACAGATACCAGCCGATGCCCGCGACAGCCGCGACGCCGATCACAACACCGGCGATAAGGCCGAACGGCGCGCCCGCCTCTTTGCGGCGGGTGTGATACTCGCTGAAAACGTCATCGGTGAACGGCTGGACGCGCAAATCGTCCGCGGACCGGCTCTGGGCGGATTGACTCCGTTTTTGGTCCGGAGCCCGGCGCAAAGGCGGATCGTCGTTGTCGCGCAGCGGCATTAACGCATTTCCTCCACGGGCTCCACCCCGAAGACCGCAAGACCAGAGGCTATCACCAGCCCGACGGCGCGAACAAGCGCGAGGCGGGCCAAACTCACCTCTTTGTCATCAGACTGCAGGAAGCGGAGTTCGACCGCGTCGTTGCCTTTATTCCACAACGCGTGGAACGCCGATGCCAGATCGTACATGTAGAACGCGAGGCGATGCGGCTCGTGGGCGAGTGCGGCGCCTTCCACGGTACGCGGCCAGGAGGCCATCAGGCGCATGACGCCGATTTCATCTGGGTCCGTGAGGCGCGCAAGGTTGGCCGAAGCCAAGCCCTTTTCCGATAAATCGGCGCCGGCGAACATTTCGCCGGCGTGGCGGAAAACGCTGCGGCCACGGGCATAAGCATACTGCACGTAGAACACCGGGTTCTCGCGGGACTTCTCGGTGACTTTGGCATAGTCGAAATCGAGCGGCGCGTCGTTCTTGCGTGTCAGCATGATGAAACGCACGACGTCCTTGCCGACCTCGTCGATGAGATCGCGCATCGTGACGAAGGTGCCGGCACGTTTCGACATCTTCACCGGTTCGCCATTATTGAACACGCGCACCATCTGGGCGAGGAGCACGTCGAGCTTGCCCTTCCCGTCGGTCATCGCCTTGATCGCCGCCTCGACGCGTTTCACGTAGCCGCCGTGGTCGGCGCCCCAGATGTTGACGAGATCGTAGAAACCGCGGTCGAGCTTGTCCTTGTGATAAGCGATGTCGGCGGCGAAATAGGTCCAGGCGCCGCTCGACTTCTTGAGCGGGCGGTCGATCTCGTCTCCAAACGCGGTGGCCTTGAACAGAAGCTGCGGGCGCGGTTCGTAATCGTCCGGGGTCTTGCCCTTGGGCGGTTCGAGCACGCCCGTGTAGGTGAGCCCCTTCTCGTCCATGAACTTCAGCGCGTCATCGACTTTGCCGGCCTGAGTCAGCTTCTTTTCCGACGTGAAGACATCGTGCTTGATGCCCATGGCCGCCAAGTCTTCCTTCACGATGCGCATCATGAATTCGACCGTGAAGTCGCGCAGCGGCGGGATCCACTCGGCATCGTCGGTGATGCTCGCCCACTTGTCCCCGTCGCGCTTCGCCAGCGCCTCGGCGCAAGGGATGAGATAGTCGCCGCCGTACTGGATTTCCTTACGCTCGAGCGCGCCCTGCACGTCTTCGGCGCTGACCTTGCCGAGCACTTGCAGGTAACGCATGCGCAGCGCGCGGGCGACGTTATCGACCTGCCCACCGGCATCGTTGATGTAGTATTCCTTCGTGACCTTGTAGCCGGCCTTCGCCAGGAGATTGGCGAGCGCGTCGCCGATCACGGCGCCGCGCGCATGGCCGACGTGCATCGGACCGGTTGGGTTCGCCGAGACGTACTCGACGTTCACCGGGACATTACCGCCGATAGAGGCATCGCCGTAGCGGACGCCCTCGGCGAGCACATCGCGCAGCGCACCACGCCAGATGTCGTCGTTGATCTTGAGATTGATGAAGCCGGGGCCCGCGACCGAGGCGTCCGTCACATCGGGAAGTTTCTTCAGACGCTCCACAAGCATGTCGGCGATCACGCGCGGCGGTTTACCGGCGGGCTTGGCCAGGATCATGGCGGCGTTCGTAGCGATATCGCCGTGGGCGGTTTCGCGCGGCGGTTCCGCCGCGACGCGCGTGAGATCGAGGCCGGCGGGCAGCGCGCCTTCGGCCATCAGTTCCCCGACGACGGCATCGATGCGGGATTTAAAGGTCTGGAAGATGTTCATTGAGGTCTCCGGACGCCAGCCGTTGGAAGGGCGCAAAATGGGTGGTTAAAGCACTGATTTCAATAGATATGCACGAGAAGATCACTCTCCTCGTCGGTGCCCACCCCAAGAGATGCTGGCCAGCGCGCAAAACATGGGCCCTCAATAACGGAAGGGGCCCGGTTTGCAATGGAAATCCGCTACTTGAGCTTTCGGCGAAGCGCGTCGAAGAACAACTCAGATTGGAGCCGCTCCTGCACGCACTGCGCGGCGACGTGGCCGGCCAAGTTGGCGGACACCGGCGCGAGCTGCACGCCGCTGGCCGCGGCGATCATCTGCGTCTGACACGCGCGCTCGAGGAAGTAGAGATCATCATAAGCGTAGTCGATGCGCCCGCCGCAAACGATGACGCCGTGATTGGCGAGAAAAACGATGTCCGCATTGCCCATGGCCTTGGCGATCCGCTCGCCTTCCGATGCGTCCAGGGCAAGACCGCTGTAGTTCGGATCGAAGGCGACGCGGCCGTGGAATCGCATGGCGTTCTGCGAGAGCGCCGTATCAAACGGCATGCCGCGGGTGACGGACAGCGCCGTCGCGTAGGTCATGTGGGTGTGCATCACGCAGGCTTTGCCGGCGACCCGATGCACGGCAGCGTGGATGAACATCGCGGTCGGTTCGACCTCGTGACGGCCTTCGAGCTTACGCCCCTCGCCGTCGACCATGAGGATATCGTCGGCGCCGATCTCGCTCCAATGCAACCCACGCGGATTGATCAGGAAGCGATCACTGGAATCGGGAACGGCGAGACTGAAGTGATTGCAGACGCCTTCGGACAGGCCGTGGTGATCGGCTGCGCGCAAAGCCAGTGCGAGGTCGGCCCGAAGGCGCTGGACGTGTGGATCATCGAACGAGAGCGCAGCCAAATCCCCAAGCCTCAAACTTTATCGGCGTTATATTTCTGGTGGATTTCGGCCCACATCTTGGCATCGGCGATGGCGAGCGAGGCTTCGCGCGGGACCGTTGGAAGGCCGGCGATCTTGCCGTCCTTCAAAAGCGCGGTCATGGCCGCGTGCGAGGCGCCCAGCGCATAAGGCTCGATCGCGAACGCCGGAACCTTCACCCCGACGGCGGCTTCTTCCATGACCGACGCGGGACCGCCGGTCGAGAACAAGGGCTTGCCGGTCGTTTCGGCGATCTTCTTTTTCTGCTCGAGCGAGGCGCCCGACACGAAAATCAATTCCGCGCCGGCATCCGCATAAGCTTTCACACGCGCGAGGACCTCATCGAAACTCTCGCCTTTGCCGAGGCCGTCACTGCGCGCAAGAACGAGCGGACCGCCAGAGCCGCCGGCATCCATCGCCGCTTTGATCTTATCGACATGCACGGCGAGCGGGACCATCTGGCCCTCCGGGCGGCCGGGCACATGCTTCGCGCCAGTCAGATCTTCGAGAAGGACGCACGCAACACCGCCTTTGGCGTAGCGCTTCATGGCGCGGTAGACGTTCATCGGATTTCCACCGCCATCATCGGCGTCGGCGATGAGTGGAGCCTCCAGCGCTTGCGCCATACGCACCGCCAGCTCCACGAGTTCGGAGATGGTGGCCATGCCGTAGTCGCCCATGCCGTACATGCCGCTGGACGTGGCGCTTCCACCGATGGTGATAACCTTGAAACCCATAAACTGGGCGAGCTTTGCCGATGCAACGTCATAGACGATCGGCGCCGGAAGCGGCGCGGCGCCTTTCAAAAGGGCGCGAAGATTATCGCCTTGAGAAGACGGAGCAGGAGCGGCGGCCGCCGCGGCGGCCCCCGGCGTTCCGGCCGTCGCCGCGATTGCCGCGATACCCGCTGCGGCTCCAAAAAAGTCGCGTCGCGATGCGCCTGATTCTTCCTGAGACATTGCGCCCTCCCCTGTTGGCCGTCGTCTCTTAGATGCGCGGCGCGTTATCTTCCGCCTGCGTTGTCGAAGTAGTCATCGCGCAGCCAGAAGGCGCGGAAACCGTTACGGCCGCCGCCGAATTCACCGTTGGAGTTGCCGGTGTAGTCTCCCGGTTGTTTGTCGCGATAGTGCGTGTACACGGGAATACCGCGATAGGCCCACACCCGCAGCGCATCCGGCTGACCGTCCTGCGCGATGTGACCCGACATCGGGTCGATGGTCATCACTGTCCAGGTGCGGTTCGGGCTTTTGGCATCCGCCGAGGCGGTCACATACGGCCAATCGCGCAGGCAGCGCTCCACCTTGCCGCCGCCACAGATGGCCAAGCGATAACTCTGCGGAGAGTCCGGGAACGAGCAATCGAGCTGGTCGGCGGAATCGTCGCCGCAGTTATAGGTGTAGATCGTCATGCCTTTGGAATCGGCCAACACGATGCCGATGTCGGTATCCTGTTCGGTAAACCCTTTGGGCGCGGCGGGCGCGGTTTGCGTATACGCCACGTTCCACCCTGGCACGTCGCCACCTTGAAGGCTGCTCGTTTCGGTGTCGAGGACATAGGTGTAGAGCGGCTTCTTGCGGAAGGCCCACTGACGCACGCCCGGTGAGCGCTCGAATACGCTCCACTCACCTTGCGACACGGCGGACTGCGGCGCGATCACCGGCTTCCAGGTTTTGAGGCAGCTGGCGTCGCAATTGGACTTGTTCGCGCCATCGCGGTCCGAGGTGTAGATCGAGAAATATTTGTCGGTCAGCAACTGACGGCCGGTCGCGACCGTGTTGATCGCAAAGCCCGGCGGCACGGCCGGCGGCGGCGTGGCGACCTTGCGATGGGCCGGCACTTCGGCGGCCCCGCCCATATCGCGCGTGGTGGCGCCAAGCACGTCACCGGGAAGCTTGTCGCGATTGGAGGTGTAAAGCGCATGCTCGTCGTAAGCCCACTGCTTGCGGCCATCCTTACGCGTGATGACGGTGAAAGCGCCGACCGCCTTGGCGTCGTCGGCGGCCAACGCCGGCGGCCACACTTCGGCACAGGACGGGCGCTTGTCGAGCTCGGGCAGTTCAAGGCCCGGCGGGTACGGGCTCATAAGGCCGGCGGTCTTCGTCGTTTTCTCATCCGTGCAAACGGATGCGTTCGCGGCGTCGCCCGTCACGCCATTGCGCATCGTGCGCAGCGGCCAATAATAGAGCGTCATCCCGCGCTGATCGGCGAACACAGGCCCTTCCACCTCGCTCTGCTCGATGCGAAACCCGGGCGGCATTGGCACGCTGGCGGCGCTTTCGCGCACCGTCTCGGCGGCGAACGCTGCTCCGGTGAAAAGCGTTCCGGCGGCGATCAGGGCAATGGAAAGGGTTTGACGCATCGCACTCGTCCTTCAGGCAAAAGGTATGAGCCGCCATGGTACACGAAGGAAGCGTTAGCGGCACAGCCCCTTAAGTGCCGCAAAACGTTTGATGTACAACCTGTTCGGGACGCGGCGGCTGCCCATAGACCTCATGTCCGGGCTGATCGTCGAAGGGCCTGGCAATGACCTCAAGCAGCGTTTCGAAGGGCTGAAAGTCGGCCTGATCCACGGCAGCGGCGAGGGCCTCCTCGACGAGGTGATTGCGCGGGATGAAAGCGGGATTCACCGCCCGCAGGCCTTCCGCATTGCGCAATCGCCCCCGCCAGAGGGGGAGCCAGGCATCGAGGGCCGCGGGATCTTTGAAAAGTCCGCGCACGCCAGGTTCTTTGGCGGGATCCGCGGCCGCCTCGCCCAAGCTGCGAAAGCTGAGCGTGAAATCGGCGCCATTGTCGGCCATGAGGCGCAACAATTCCAACGCCAACGCTACATCCTCTTCCTCCGCGTCCAGCCCCAGCTTTCGAGTCAGGCCCGTCCGGTAAGCCGCTTCGAACTTGGGGCCAAAGGCCGCCATGGCTTGTTCGGCTTCAGCGATCGCCGCCGCCTCGTTCTCCGCCAAGAGCGGCACCAGGGCCTCGGCGAGGCACACGAGATTCCAGTGCCCGATGGTCGGCTGATTGGCATAAGCGTAACGGCCGCGCGCATCGATCGAGCTATAGACTTGGCGTGGATTGTAGAAGTCCATGAACGCACAGGGTCCGAAATCAATCGTCTCGCCGGAGATCGTCATATTGTCGGTGTTCATCACGCCATGAATGAAACCAACAAGGAGCCACTGCGCGATAAGTCCGGCCTGCGCATCGATGACCGCATCAAAAAACGCACGGTAAGGATTCGCGGCGTCACGGCAGTGCGGATAGTGGCGTGCGATCGCATAGTCCGCGAGCGTGCGCAGTCCATCCGTGTCCTGGCGCGCGGCGAAATACTCGAATGTCCCGACGCGCATATGGCTCGCCGCCACCCGCGTGAGCACGGCGCCCGGCAAGGGCCTGTCGCGAAATACCTGCTCGCCCGTCGTTACCGCTGCCAAGGTGCGTGTGGTTGGGATACCGAACGCGGCCAACGCTTCGCTGACGATGTATTCCCGCAACACCGGCCCGAGGGCCGCGCGTCCATCGCCCCGGCGTGAAAAGCGCGTTTGCCCGGCGCCTTTTAGGTGAATATCCCGGCGCGTCCCGTGTTTATCCAGCACTTCCCCAATCAGGATCGCACGCCCGTCGCCAAGCTGAGGCACGAAGTTGCCGAACTGATGCCCCGCGTAGGCCATCGCCAGCGGCTCGGACCCCGGTACGATCTCATTCCCGGCGAAAATCGCGGCCGCTTCAGGAGATGCCAGACGCACGGGATCAAGCCCTAGTTCACGCGCCAAGGGAGCGTTGAGACGGATCAGAGCGGGCGCGGAAACAGCGGTCGGCGCGACGCGCTGATAAAAACGCTCGGGCAACCGCGCGTAGCTATTATCGAAGTGAAAAAGGGCGACGCTGTCCTTGGGGCTCATCGGCTGTGCTTAACATAAGCCCCGCGGAGAGCGAACCGGCTCAATGGTCGTACTGACGCTTCGCACTTTTTTTACGCGCGGACGGCCGCGATCGCGTTGCGCCCCACTTATCGGATGGCGTGCGGGGATACCAAGACCACCGCGCTGATGCCAGAGCGCATGTTCCAGGAGTTCCTTAGCCTGGGCTGGACACTAGGTTGCTCCATCCGGAGACACGACCATCCCGGCGCGGCGGGTTCGGTGGGCTAATCGGATTTTTGGACGAAGGACCCCGCCCAAAGAATAAGCCCCTCCGGGGGGAACGGAGGGGCTTCGTGGTCCTGCACTTGTTGGCTGGGGGGCTGGGGGCGCAGGACTTAGATACAACGTGGACCCCGAATGGAAGTTCCCAGGCCGCCCAAAAAGTTTTTTGGATCGACGGCGACGTCGGTGGACCGTCACAATTACAAATCTTTTTAATGAGTTATGCTCCCGAGAGACGCGTGAAAACAGGCAGGCGTTCCTAATTCCGGCACCTCTTTCCCCAAAGCACCAGCCTTGCGGGAGCCCGGTGCAACACTTTCTATTGAAGGTCATTGATCCCTCGGTTTCCACAGCCTCCGGGTGAAAGCTTCGCTTGCAGCGCGCCCGGGAATTGGAGAGATTTCCCGCCAAGTCTTTGTTGCAATTATTGAAGGTGAGGAATGGCCTGCCGCGTCCTAATCGTCGAAGACGAAGCCATCATCGCCATGGATTTGGAGATGATGCTCCAGGACGAGGGCTGCGATGTCGTGGCGACGGTAGCTTCCGTTAAATCCGCGCTTGAACAGATCGGCAAGCACGACCTCGACTGCGCATTCCTCGACATCAACCTCGGCCATGAACAAGTCTTCCCAGTCGCCGACGAACTCGCGCGCAAGGGCGTGCCTTTTGCCCTACTCAGCGGCCACACCAAAGCGGTGGTCCCGCCGGCGCACTTGAACCGCCCCGCTCTGCCGAAGCCCTATCTCAAGAAAGACGTTCTGAAAATTCTTGAGCAGCTGCGCGAGAACGGCGCACCGGCGTAAAAAAAGGGCGGCCCCCGCGGACCGCCCTTTCTCATTTCGTTCAGCGTCTAGCGATTGCGCCGGAAATTACCGCCCGATTGATTGCGGCCGTAATTATCGTCGTCGCTATGTTGGCTCATCTGACGGGAACGGCTTTGGCCTCGCCCGCGCGAACTCCCGCCGTAGTCTTCATCGCTCTCATAGCGGTTGGACATGCTCTGCTGGCCATAGTTCCGACCCGTACTCTGATCGTCGAAGTCTCGGCCACGTCCATAGCGCTGATTGTTGTCATAGACGTCTTCGTCTTCGGTTCCGTATTGCGATCCGCCGCCGAAACCTTGCGAGCGGTATTGAGAACCCAGGCCACGGTGACCCTGGGACATGCTTTCGTCCTCCTGCCAGTGGGCCTGGCTTTGCTGGCGGCCCTGCTGGCCGTGATAACCCTGCTGATCACGACCGCCTTGCATGCGACCCTGGCTCTGCTGACGGCCGCTAAAATGATCTTCGTCGTCATCATATGACTCATAGGCCCCGCGACTGCCATGGTTCCGACCGCCTTGGCTTTGCTGGCTATAGCCACCTTCAGAGCGGCCGCGTGACATATTATGGTGGTGGTCATTCCAGTTCTGCTGGCCTTGCTGACGGTTCTGATTGCGGCCGGAACCCTGGCTTTGCTGGCCGTAGCCGTAATCCTGCTCGTCTTCCATGCCCAAGTACTGCTGACCGCGGCGGCTGCCGCTGCGATTGTATTGGTCCTGATCGTCCCGATCGAAACGGCCTTGCTGACTCATTTGATCGCGTCCACGGCCATACTCGTTCTCGTCGTAGGCGCTCGACTGCTGCCGTCCGCGGCCGCGTGACATGTTGTGGTCGTCGTCATTCCAATTCTGCTGGCTCTGCTGGTTGCGGTTCCTGTTCATGCTGCTAGTTCCCTCATTGCGTGACTGTGTTTGCGTATATGCCTGCTGACGGCCGCGGGCCTGCGTCTTCCCTGGGCCCTTACGTTGCGTCGTTTCGGTCTCGCTGCTTGCTTGAGACTGCTGCTTCTGCCTGCGGCCAGATTGGCTTCGATCGCGCGGAGCGGCAGAACTTGAGGTCTTGCGTTTCGCACCACGCGTCGAAGTACGAGAGCGCGCGCCGGCCTTTCGGCTCTTTGCCATCATCTCCTCCTGGATGTGATTTCGAATTATTCAGAGAGACCGACAGGATCGGCGCCGGCCCCTAAAGCGCAACGATGCGCTGCCGGAACTGTTCGCCGCGCACGAACAATTTTTCGCCGCGATCCGTCACGCATTTGCCACGGGATAACTTAAGTGCAAGTGCCTCGTGCAGGTCGGCAGTGCATCTCGCGCGACTTAACCTCTCGTCTGACGCCATCGCAGCGGCGCCTGCATGGCGTGACGCGCTCGTTCAGCCAAGTCGTGGTAATAACGCTGACGCGCAAGCAATTCGTCTTCATCCATCTTTTCGAACTCGATGGCGTCATTGTTCGCGTCTTTCACCGCGCGAATGATTTCGTCCAACTTAAGGTGCATCGCGGTCGTATCGTGGGCTTGTGCATGCTGCAGCAGGAAAATCATCAAAAACGTGACGATCGTGGTGCCGGTATTGATCAACAGCTGCCACGTCGTGCCCCACTCGAACATCGGGCCTGAAACAATCCAGATCAGAACGATTGTGCAGGAGGTAATGAAAGCGACAGGCCGCGAAGAGTAGTAACTAGCCTTGCACGCGACACGCGAGAACAAATTGCTCATTGTACGCGGATAATGTGGGTCGGATCGTTCACTCACGGAGAACCTCTAGAACAAAGCACATACTCCCCAAACGGATGAGACAGGGCCAAGGTTTCGCGTCCCAAAGAGTCGAAACGAACGAGCGCTGACGCCGTTGTAGTGTCATGCGCCACGCGCGTTTCATTTTCCTGATACTTGCCGCCACGCTCCTGCTGCATCGCACAGCGAATGCGTCGGTGGTTTACGCCTGGGTTCCGGACGATCCCAACGGTTGCTGCCGCGGGGTGCTCGAGCTGAGTGACGCCGCCTATGAGTCCGGCGGCGCGGCGTGGACACCGGGGCAGCCCCTGGACGGCAACCCCGTGGAGCGGTTTCATTTCGAAGGCCGCTTCAAGGTTGGCGCGATGCACCCGGCCTCCACCGCCAGCGGTAGCGATATCGATCTTGTCGTGAGCTTCGCCGCCACGCCCGAAACAGCGCGCTGCTGCGCCTGGGATTTCGCCTTAAATGTCACCGGGACGGGGCTCGCCGGCCGTCTGCGCGTGACGACCCAAAACGATGATGTGATCCTGTCCGGGACAGCAGCTGGTTGGACGATCGAGCGCGCGGGTAGCGATGCGATCGCCTCAGGCACGATCTGCGGAATCGGCGCGGAAATCGCCTGCCTCAACAGCGGCGGACGCTGGGTTATGATCTCCGGGCCAGCCGTCCTTCAGAAAACCAAGGCTCACGCTCCCGCGAGTGCGCGCGCGGATACAAGTTTCCCCTTGAGATAGAAGGGCGAGCCGCTCCATTCTAGCCTCATGAACCGCATATCTCTTTTCCTGCTAAGCCTTCTTTGTACCGCAATATTGGGGCGCGCCGGCGATGCTCACGCCAAGGCGGTTTACGCTTGGGTTCCGGACGACCGCGCGGGGTGTTGCCGCGGCGTGCTTGAGATCAGCGACGAAGCGTATTTTGCCGGCCAGGCCGCCTGGCAGAACGACAAGCCCGCGCCGGCCGTCGCCGTTGAGCGTTTTTTCTTCGAAGGAAAGTTCACCGTTCTGGATGAACTCAAGCGCAATCCCGAAAACCCGACCATGGAAGTCACGGTCAGCGTAAATCTCGCCGCACAGGATTCCGAACATTGTTGCGAGTGGGATCTGGAAGTGCGCGTCACCGAAACCGGCGGCCTTGACGGTCACGTGCGCCTCAAGACGAAAGCGGACGAGATCGTTATGTCCGGGGAAAATGACCAGTGGGGCCTCGATCGCGCCCGCAGTGATGTGCTGCCGTCCGGAATCGTGTGTGGTCTTGCGCCGAAAACGTCTTGCTCGCGCGCGGGCGGCCGCTGGATGCTGGTCTCGGCGCCGCCGCCTAAAAAGTAGACGGCCGGAAAAGTAAGCCTCCTCCCAATTATCCACAGCTCGCCGCGTCCGGAATGTTCCGGACGAAGGCACAAATTTTCCGTGCACGCGGGCCGGTTTTTTCCCGGACTTGCCGGAACCCCGGACAGGGCCGGGCGTTTATCTTGTGTTCCCGCGCCCGAAGCCCCCTCCCCCCACGATATCCCCAGGGCGCAGAACAACTTTCAAAGGCCCGCGGTTCCCCCCACCGCGGGCCTTATCATATGATGCGCCTGGTATCGTTTAAGGGGACCCGATCATGTTGAAAGAATTCCGTACCTTTGCGTTGCGTGGCAACGTCATCGACCTTGCGGTCGGTGTGATCATTGGCGCCGCCTTCGGCAAGATCACCACCTCACTGGTGAACGACGTCATCATGCCGCCTATCGGCCTTCTGCTGGGACGCGTCGATTTCTCCGACCTGTTCGTGGACCTTTCAGGCGCCAGCTATCCTAGCCTGACAGCGGCAAAGGATGCCGGCGCACCGGTGATCGCCTACGGGACCTTCGTGAATACGATCATCGAATTCACCATCATCGCTTTCGCGGTGTTCATGCTGGTGCGTCAAGTCAACCGGCTGAAAGACCGCTTTAAGGAAGAACCCGCGGCCGCGACGGAAAAGAACTGCCCGCGCTGCGTCTCGGCGATTCCGCTTGCCGCGACCAAGTGCAAATACTGTACAGCCGATCTCTAAAACCGTCCTAGGGCTTTACGGCCGGATCAAATAGCCGGGAGTGCTCGTCGAGGGCAAAACGGTCCGTCATCCCGGCGATATAGTCAGCGACGCGGCGTGCCGTGCGGGTCGTGTTGGGAACTTCGCTGCCGTCCCGCCAGTCGTCGGGCAGAAGGAGCGGTTCGGCGAGGAGTAAGGAGAACAGATCCTTCACCACCCTGCGCGCCTTGCTGGTCATTCGGTTGACGCGTGTATGCCGGTACATGCGCGAGAATAAAAAAGCGCGGATGGCAGCTTCGGCCTGGGTGACCGCGTCCGAGAACCCCACCAAAGGTTTACCCATCGTACGCACGCCCGCGGCTGTTCCGGGTTTGGCGGCCACCCATCGGCGGTGCGTTTCTGCGATCACGTCGTTCACCATGGCGGCAATCAGGCGGCGCAAGGATTCATGGATAAGGCGCGTACGCTCGACGCCAGGATGCCGATCCATCACGGCCTTGAAAATGGGTCCGACCAGCGGAAGCGCAAGCACGTCCTCGAGCGGGAACAGGCCGGCCTTCAGCCCGTCGTCGAAGTCATGCGCGTTGTAAGCAATACCGTCCGCGAACGCGGCGACTTGCGCCTCGGCGCCGGGCCACGTCGCGAGTTCAAGGTCATGCCCGGTGTTGTATTCCACAATGGCAAGAGGGATAGGTTCGCCTTTCCGCTTCGCTTCCGCCGCCGCGCCGATAACGGGCCCATTGTGTTTGACGAGACCTTCGAGGGCTTCCCACGTGAGATTGAGGCCGTCGAAAGACGCATAGCGATGCTCGAGCTTGGTCACGATGCGCAACGACTGGGCGTTGTGGTCGAACCCGTTGTAGTTCGCCATACACTCTTGCAGGGCGTCCTCGCCCGCGTGTCCGAAGCAGGTGTGGCCCAGGTCGTGCGCCAGCGCCAGCGCTTCGCCCAAATCCTCGTTCAGCCCCATGAATCGGCACAGAGATCGCGCGATCTGCGCAACCTCCAGGCTATGCGTCAACCGCGTGCGGTAATTCTCGCCTTCGCTGTAAACAAAGACCTGCGTCTTGTACTTCAGCCGCCGAAACGCGCCGCAATGGATGATGCGGTCCCGGTCACGCTGAAATGCTGTGCGGGTCGAGGATTCCTCTTCCGGATAAAGACGTCCCCGCGTCTGCGATGGCTCGCACGCGGCCGGCTTCAGAAAACCTTGTAGTTCGGCGATATCCCCCATGGCGGCAAAGTAGCGACCCAGCCCACGAAGGGCAACAATCAGAAAACGTCTAAAACGGTGGCCGCCCGGAATCGGAGTTCCGGGCGGCCTCTCCCTCACCCACCTTCAGCGCCGCTGAGCGGTCACCGAAGATTTACGTTCGATGGAATCGACGGCCGGTTTAGACCGGCGGCGCCGTACGAAGGTTATCCATATCCCTCTCCAGTGTTTTATGCACCTCGCTAAAAACGGCGATCCATCGCGCACGTTCATCGTCACCAAGTTGATCCCATGAATTGAAGACGTGAACCGTTCCGAGATGAAAGCGTTTGATGATTTCGCCATATGCCAAATGCGCCAAGCTTTCGACGTCCCTCATCTTGCTCTCTCCCTTCTAGTGACGGCGCATCCAGGGGAACTCCGCCTGCAACCCCGTCCCACTGATTCCGTCGCCGCCTCCGACGAAATCCAAGGCGTCGCGGCAAGCGTCGGCGCAGGTCCGGCAACTTTCGGCACACGCCCGGCAATGTTCATGCGCATCCGCATGCCGCAAACATTCCTCCCGGCATGCTTCACAGGCCGTCGCACAGAGTAAAAGCGCGCCCTTGAGAGTTTCGGCATTCGAGCCTGTGCGCCGCGAACAGATGTCCTCCGTCATGCGACAGACATCCGCGCAATCCAGATTAAGGCGCACACACTGACGTAGGTGTCCCATGGCTTGCTCGGACAGACAGGCGTCCGCGCATGCCGTGCAAGCCTGCGCGCAAGCGGCGCATTCATCGATACACGAGATCAGGATTTGGAGATCAGCATCTTTGGCATTCGGATGAAGCCTAATGACATGTTGAGTCTGCATAGCTCGCTCCATGGCATGTCATCAAACAACGAGCGTCCGCACCCTTAGTTCCGAAATCACACCCAGCGGGTGTGCGTGCGCGGGTCATTTACAGTTCACGCACGCGCCGGTAGCGCGCGGCGCGCATTCGGAACAAAGCCCTACACGTAACGTTGCCTAAGCGACGGTCTCTTCCCTCACACCGTCATTTTGCAATCAAAAATCGGGAGACTTTTCTAATGGCGCAGAACCAGGACCAGAATCAGAGTCAGCAAAATCAACGTCAGCAGAGCCAAAGCCAAGACCCGCAGAAGCAACAGGGTCAACAGGGCTCGCAGCGCGATATGTCGGGCGATACCGAAAGCAACGCGAACCAGATGAGCGGCTCCGACCGTAATCAAAAGCAAGGTTCGCAGCAGAGCCAGCAGGGCTCGCAGCGTTCGGATGCGCAACAGAGCCAAGGCAACCAAAACCAGGGCGTCCGCAAGACTCAGCAGCAGCAAGGCGGCTCCACGGACGAGAATGAAGATAACGTCCGCGGAACCGGCCAAAACCGCTAACTGAATTTCCGGCGGGGGTGCAGACCTTCACTGCACCCCCGTTTTCTATTTTCCCCAGGACAATCAATGGCACCGAAAACAAAAGCTAAGGCACGTAAGACAACCGGCTCTTCGTCGGGTGGCCGTCGGCGATCCACTTCGCGTCGCGGCACAGATCTCGTGAAGATCGTCAAGATGCTTGAGGACGATCACAGCAAGGTGGACAAACTTTTCAAGAAATTCGAGAAGCTGAAAAAGGCTGAGGACGAAGCCCGCTACGCGCTCGTGCCGCAGATTTGCTCAATGCTCAAAGTCCACATGAGCCTTGAGGAAGAACTGCTTTATCCGACCGCCCATGAGGTCATGGGGGACGATGCGGACATGGTCGACGAAGCGCAGGTCGAGCACGCCTCGGGCAAACAGTTGATCACCGATCTGGAACGTATGGACACGGATGAACATCTGTTCGACGCCAAGGTCAAAGTTCTTGGAGAGTACATCAACCACCATGTCGAAGAAGAAGAAGACGAGTTCTTCCCGAAACTGAAGAAAAAAGCCGATGATCAATTCGACGGCGTCTTTGGCCAGATGCAGGAAATGCGCCGCACGCTGGAAAGCGGCTCGGAAATGGCCAAGACGGAGCGCACGAAGCGCCGCCAGGCCGCGCAAGGCTCGGCGGCTCACTCATGACCGGCTCTGCTGGACGGGAAGAAGGCCAAATGGCCGCGAAACAGGGCAAGGACCTTGATGAGGCGCTTGAGGATACCTTTCCGGCCAGCGACCCTATCGCGGTGGCGCCCAAACGGGGCGGCAAAGACGATAAGCGGATGGACAGCGTCGCTCCGGTGGGCCCTGTCGACGCCGAAACCAGCGATGCGAAAACCCCTTCAAATATGAAGGCTTTTCACAAAGCGTTCGAGCGGCGGCGCCGGTAAGTCCACGATATATCGCAAACGGAAACGGCGGTCTCCCAAGAGACCGCCGTCCGCATTTCGGAGAAATGGATCGCAAAATCAGAGAAGGACGGCGGCAAAATCACTCATAAAAAAACGCTTTGACCTTAAACATCCAGCAATACCAATAAGACGCCGCCGCACCGGAAACCGGGATACGTGAGCTGGCCACCGGCACATTTCATAGTGCAAGTCCCTTGCCAACTCGGCGAAAGGCCTATTTTCAGGCTTTTATGAAGAACGGATGACGGGCGTCGTAAAGGAACCCGACAACCCTGTGTTGCCGGTCCGGCCGAGGGTGGCTTGAATGGAGCGGGGCGCCCCCCTACATTCCCCTTGTTCACAAAGAAAGCGCGCCCTTTGAACCAGATCGCCGAAGCCCCGCCTGTCTCCATGACCCCCGCCGCCGCAGCCCGGGTCCAGGAGCTGATACGGGAGGAAAACAATCCCAGCCTCATGCTTCGTCTCGCGATCTCGGGCGGCGGTTGCTCGGGTTTTTCCTATGGCTTCAGCCTGGACGGCGAGCGCACTGCCGATGACCGCGTATTTGAGTTCCACGGCGCTAAACTGATCGTGGACGAGAGTTCCTTGGATCTCCTCAAAGGCTCGCAGATTGATTTTGTCGATGACCTCATGGCCAAGTCGTTTCGGGTCGTGAACCCGAACGCGGCATCGACTTGCGGCTGCGGGACATCGTTCTCGCTTTAAGTCTTATTTCGGCGCCGTATCCGCCCCGTCCCAATTCTTGCAAAGCGCGGTCACGGCGGCGTAGTTCGACGGCGTATCGATGCGCCCGTTGCGAGCGCCATGCAGCGCATTGAACTCGTCTCGAAGCTTCGCGAGTTCGGCATTCACCGGCACGAGCGCCCGCTGCGCCGCGCCATTCCCATTTCGTGCCGCGAACGGTTTCGTGCGGGCGAGCACGGCCTCGACCCGCGCCCGGGCGCGCGGAGCGAATTCAGCCAAGACGCTCCGGAAGATGGCAGCATGCTGGTTTTCGTGATCACGCACCGCGCGATATTCACACGACCCCTCCGGAAATTCACTCGGCACATAAATATCCATTCGGTCCCAGCCGAACTCGATATCGACCGAGGTGAGATGAACGCAGAATCCATCTCCCTGAGGATTCAGCGCCACCTCGCCTCCGACGCTGTAGAGCGTGTTGGCCACTGTTATCCCGACCGGACGGCTACCGCTCGCTATGCGTCCGCCCTGAGAGCGGGACAAACTGGCGATGCCGCCGAGTGTGAGCCGGTGATTGTATGTCGTTGGCGCCGCGAGCGTCTTGAAATCGAGCTTGATCGCCGTCTTGGATGGCGGGCAGGCTGGCGCCGCTGCCCGGGACAAATGGACGGGGAAAAGGCAGACAGCCAAGGCTATCAAGGCCTCCCGCTTGCCGCCCCTTAGCGCCCGTGCCAGCATAGCTCCAATCATCAATCCCACCTGCAATCGACCCGGACTCCCGTGAACGCCATCTCGACACCTCACCGTACGATAAAGATCGCCACTTGGAATGTGAACTCTCTGAAGGCGCGCTTGCCCAATGTCCTGACATGGCTGAAGGAGGAAGCGCCTGACGTGGTGTTGATGCAGGAGATCAAATGCATCGACGATGCTTTCCCGCGCATGGAAATCGAGGAGGCCGGTTACAATATCGTCAGCCACGGCCAGAAGACTTACAACGGCGTCGCCATCCTTTCCAAATCGCCCATTGAAGACGTTGCGCGCGGGTTGCCGGGCGGCGAAGGCGACGAACAGGCGCGTTACATTGAAGGCACCGTCTTCGGCAAGGTCCGGGTCGCGTCAATTTATCTTCCCAATGGCAACCCACTCGGTACGGAAAAATTCACCTACAAGCTCGCGTGGATGGACCGCCTCAAAGCGCACATGGCCAAGACCGTGCTGGACGACGAGATCCGTGTGTACGGCGGCGACTATAACGTCATCCCGACCGACAGTGACGTCTACAGCGCCAAGGCTTTCGCCGACGACGCACTATTGCAGCCCGAAAGCCGCGCGCGCTTCCGCTCGCTCCTCCACCTGGGACTAACGGACGCTTTCCGGGCCTTCAACACCCTCCCCCATCAGTATTCGTTCTGGGACTATCAGGGCGGCGCGTGGCCGAAGGATAACGGCCTCCTTATCGACTTTCTGCTGCTGTCCCCGAAGGCGGCGGATGTGCTCACCGCCAGCGGCATCGACAAAAAGCCGCGCGGTCAGGAAAAAGCGTCGGACCATACACCGGTGTGGTGCTGCTTGACGATCTAGACGCTAGGCCGGACGCTTCCAGAGTTTCGGATCGGTTTGCACGACGACGCGCGGCGCAACGGCCCGGGCCGAAATTGGTGCATGCGCCGCATTGTCTCCGCCCAAATAGCTCCGTGCCAACCTTTCGAAGGCCGCAAAGGCTTCCGCATCCGGGAACGCACGGCCGGGCACAACATGGGCGAGATAGGGCGATATCCAGAATGAGAGATAATCCCCGCGCCGGGTAATGCGATGCACGCCCCGCCACCGCGTCAGGGAGTCGGTCACAGGCGTCACATCACGGAAGCCTTCCGGCAATATTTCGATGTCATGCGGGCCGACCACGCCGCTGGTGTCCCGAACGATCACCACCGCGTTGAGGACATTGACGATCAGGAACAACATGAAAAAAGCCACGGCGAACAGCGCGCCGCCGGCCACGTAGATGAACCAGGCGCGTTGATCGGCCGGCATCCCTAAATCCGAAATGAGATATGCGCTGTACGCAAACGCGATCACGACGCACATGACATAGCGCGCGCGGTTGGAGACATAGTTCCGCAAATTAACGGCAACGATGTCGGAGACTGTGAGTTCGGTCGTGATCTTCATTCCACCCGCCTGCCCGCGATCAGTGACGTGTGACAGTAACACGCAGGAAGGTGGCGGGAATGGACGTAATCGCTTGTCCGGGCGTCTTATTCTGGGCGTCAAACAAGGCTTCTAATTCCGCCACAAATGCGGACGCCTTCCCGTTCTTTTCGGCCGCTTCGAAAGCATTCATTGTAGGGCCATAGAAATTGCGGAACTCCGCGACGAAGTCCTTGGACGTTCCCTCGAAATTGAACACATAGGTGTCCTTCACACAGGACACATTTTCCTTGGGCACCCCGGCGGCGGCGAAACGCTCAACGACGTTAGCCTCGCTGCCCCAGGTCATCGGACTGATGAAACCATCGGGCGGCGGCGGCGTGTAAGACGAACTGATCTTCAGGATTTGTGCGACAAGGGTCGGGTCGCCTGGAATCCAATTACCCATGACGATCCGCCCGCCCGGTTTACAGACGCGGACCATTTCCTTCGCCACTTCGAAGGGCCGGGGCGCAAACATCGCGCCAAAAATACTCACCACGAAATCGAATGAAGCGTCCTTGAGGCCCTCAAGGTTCGACGCGTCGCCTTCCTGGAATTTGAGATTTGCGAGCCCCATCTCCTGGGCGCGCTTGTTACCCGCGGCCACCAGATTGGCGGCGATGTCCACGCCGAGCACGTCCGCGCTGCGCTTGGCTTCCGGCACCGCGGTAGTGCCATCGCCGCAGCCGAGATCAAGGACCTTGGCCCCCTTCCCGATGCCGATGCTGCCGACGAGCGCGTCGCCGCTCTCGCGCATCGTCCGCGCCAGGCGCGTGAAGTCGCCTTTTTCCCACAGCGCTTTGTTCGGATTCATGCCCGCCTCCCTTATGGGGCGGCAAGCATGCCATCCAGATAGGCCTCTGTCCTTTAGATATCCGCGTATACGTGGGTTTCAGCTTCGGCGCCCGGGTGCGTTACTGCCCCGTCGCACGCATCCCCCACGATCTGCGCGTACTTCCAAAGGACACCCGACTGGTACTCGTTCCGGCGGGGCTTCCAGGCGGCGCGGCGGCGGTCGAGTTCCTCCTTGGAGACTTCAAGATCGAGGGTGCCCTTCGCGGCGTCGATAGCGATCATATCGCCGTCCTTCACCAGCGCGATCGGCCCGCCCACGGCGGCTTCCGGTCCCACATGGCCGATACAGAGGCCGCGCGTCGCGCCGGAGAAACGCCCGTCGGTGATGAGCGCCACTTTATGGCCCATGCCCTGCCCCGCGAGCGCAGCGGTCGTGGCAAGCGTTTCACGCATGCCGGGTCCACCGCGCGGACCTTCGTAACGGATGACGATGACGTCGCCTTCCTTGTACTGGCGTTTCTGAACCGCGGCGAATGCCGCATCTTCGCTGTCGAAGCACAGCGCGGGGCCGCGGAACTGAAGGTGATCCATGTGCGCGATCTTCACGATCGAGCCCTGCGGCGCGAGCGTGCCTTTGAGGCCCGTTACACCGCCGCGCGGTGACATGGCGCGCGCGGTCGGATAAACGACGTCCTGATCGGCCGGGAACACGACATTTTTCATGTTCTCCTCGAGCGTCTTGCCTGTGACCGTCATGCAGTCGCCGTGCAAGTAACCGCCATCGAGCAGCGCCTTGATTAGAACCGGGATGCCGCCGACGCGGTAGAGATCTGCCGCCACATATTTACCCGCCGGCTTCATGTCGGCGATGTACGGCGTTTCGTCGAAAATCTTGCAGACGTCATCGAGCGAGAACTTGATGCCGCACTCATGCGCCATGGCGGGCAGATGAAGACCGGCATTGGTCGACCCGCCCGACGCCGCGACCACGCGGGCGGCATTCTCAAAGGCTTTACGCGTGCAGATGTCGCGCGGGCGCAGGCCGCTCTGCAGGAGGTTCATGACGGCGACGCCGGCTTCGCGCGCGTAATGATCGCGCGCTTCACGGATCGTGGCCGGGATACTGGCGGAAACTGGAATGGCGAGGCCGATCGCCTCGCTGACCGTGGCCATGGTGTTGGCGGTGAATTGGCCGCCACACGCGCCCGCGGACGGGCAGGCTACGCATTCAAGCTCATGAAGGTCTTTGTCCGACATCGTGCCGGCCGCGTGCTGGCCGACCGCTTCGAATACGTCCGCGATCGTCACGTCCTTGCCCTTGAAGTGACCGGGCATGATCGCGCCGCCGTATAGGAAGACACTCGGGATGTTCAGACGCAGCATGGCCATCATCATCCCCGGTAGCGATTTATCGCAACCCGCGAGGCCCACCATCGCGTCATAGGAATGGCCACGCACGGTGAGTTCGACGGAATCGGTGATCCAGTCCCGCGAGGCGAGCGAGAACTTCATGCCCTGGTGACCCATGGCGATACCATCCGTGACGGTGATCGTCGTGAATTCACGCGGCGTACCGCCGCCGGCCTTCACGCCCTGCTTCACGAACTGCGCTTGGCGGGTAAGGTCGATGTTGCACGGCGCGGCTTCATTCCAACACGTGGCCACGGCAACGAGCGGCGCGTGGATCTCCTCCTCCGTCAGGCCCATCGCGTGATACATCGCCCGATGCGGCGCCCGCGCGGGACCTTCGGTCGTGTGGCGGCTGGGAAGCTTCGATTTATCGAACTTGGGAGGTGTGCGCGCGTCGTCAGGCATCGGAGAATCCTTCTCAATCCGAAAATCGTATAGGATTTAGGCTAGCCCGTCGCAGGCGCGTCGGGGAGTCCTTTCTATGCGCGGCGTAAGAAGATTACGTGCTGATCCGCGCCAGTGCGTCCTTGAGCCGCACGCGCGCCGCTTCAGCGGTCGCGATGCGCTCACGGTTCTCCTCAACGACCTCGAGCGGCGCCTTGGAGACGAAGGCTTCGTTCGCCAGCTTCTTCTGGGTGCTGGTGATGTCGCCTTCGAGCTTGGCGATCTCCTTCTTGAGGCGCTCGCGTTCCTTTGCGAAATCGATAACACCTTCGAGCGGCAGAAGCACGGTCGCCTCACCCACCACCACTTGGGCCGAACCCGCCGGCACCTGGTCGGTGGCGGCAATCGAGGACAGCCGCGCGTTGGCGCAGATGAGCGCGTTGTGGGTCGACAGGCGCGTCTTCGTATCGGCGTTGCCGTCCTTCACCAACGCGGGGATTTGCGAGCCCGCCGGGACGTTCATTTCGGCGCGCACGGAACGGATCGCGGTGATGATGTTCACCACCCAATCGATTTCCGCCAGCGCGTCCGGCGCCGCGAGGCCGTCATACTGCGGCCACTGCGTGGTCATCAGGCTGGACGCGCGCGTGATGCCCGCCGCCTCGGCCAGTTTTTCCCACAGCGTTTCGGTCACATAGGGGATGAGCGGGTGACCGATAATCAGGATCTGATCGAGCACCCAGGCCGACGTGGCGCGCGTTTCAGCTTTCGCCTTCTCGTCGGAGCCCTGGAACACGGGTTTCGCGAACTCCAGGAACCAATCGCAGAACGTGCCCCACGTGAACTGATAAAGGCCATTCGCCGCTTCATTGAAGCGGTAGTTGGTGATCGCGTCGGACACATCGCGCGCAGCTTCGGCGACCTTCGCGACGATCCATTTATTGAGAGTGGTATTCACGGCCCTCGGATCAAAACCGGGCACGATCACGCATTCGTTCATCTGACAGAAGCGCGCGGCGTTCCAAATCTTGGTGACGAAGTTGCGATAGCCCGCGATGCGGCCTTCGGCGAGTTTGATATCCCGGCCCTGCGCGGCCATGGCTGCCAACGTAAATCGAACGGCATCGGTGCCATAGCTATTGCAGAGGTCCAGGGGGTCCAGGACGTTGCCCTTGGACTTGGACATTTTCTGGCCCTTCTCGTCGCGGACCAGGGCGTGGATGTAAACATCGCGGAACGGGACATCACCCATGAAGTGATGGCCCATCATCATCATGCGCGCGACCCAGAAGAAAATAATATCGAAGCCGGTGACGAGGACATCGCCCGGATAGTACTTCGCGAGCTCGGGCGTCTTATCCGGCCAGCCGAGGGTCGAGAACGGCCACAGCGCCGACGAGAACCACGTGTCGAGCACATCGCCATCGCGCACCAGAGTCACTTCCCTTCCGAAGTGTTTTTTGGCCAGTTCGCGGGCTTCTTCTTCATCATAAGCGACAAACGGGTGACCATCGGGCGCATACCACGCCGGGATCTGATGACCCCACCACAGCTGGCGCGAAATGCACCACGGCTGGATGTTGCGCATCCATTCGAAGAAGGTGTTTTCCCACGTCTTCGGAACGAAGCGCGTGCGCCCCGTCTCCACAGCTTCGATGCAGGGCTTCGCGAGGGTCTTCGCGTCCGCGTACCACTGGTCGGTCAGCCACGGCTCGATCACCACGCCGGAGCGATCGCCATAGGGAATCTGCATGGCGTTGTCTTCGACCTTCTCGAACAACTCAAGAAGCTCCATGTCCGCGACGACCATGTCGCGCACTTTGAAGCGGTCAAGGCCGCGATACTTCTCGGGCGCTTCTTCGTTCAGCTTCGCGTCGCGGTCGAAGATGTTGATCATCGCCAGCTTGTGGCGCTTACCGACGGCGAAGTCGTTGAAGTCGTGGCCCGGGGTGATCTTCACCGCGCCGGTGCCCTTCTCCGGGTCAGCATATTCGTCGGCGACGATCGGGATGCGGCGTTGCGTCAGCGGCTGTATGCAGTTCTTGCCGACGAGGTCTTTGTAACGCTCATCGTCCGGATGCACCGCCACGCCGGTATCGCCGAGCATGGTTTCCGGGCGCGTGGTGCCCACGGTGATAAACGTGCCGCTGGCGCCTTCCACCGGGTACTTGAAGTACCACATCTTGCCCTTCACCTCGCGGTTCTCGACTTCGAGGTCGGAGATCGCGGTGTGGAGTTTCGGATCCCAGTTCACCAGACGCTTGTCGCGATAGATGAGGCCCTGGCGATACAGTTCGACGAAAACTTTCGTCACGGCCTTCGACAGGCCATCGTCCATCGTGAAACGCTCACGGCGCCAATCGGGCGAAGCCCCAAGACGGCGGAGCTGATGGGTGATGATGCCGCCGGACTGTTCTTTCCAGGCCCACACCCGCTTCACGAACTCTTCGCGGCCCAAGGCGCGGCGGTTCGCGCCCGATTGCTCGAGCTGGCGCTCGACAACCATCTGCGTCGCGATGCCGGCATGGTCGGTGCCCGGCTGCCACAGCGCGTCGCGACCCGCCATGCGGTGATAGCGGATGAGGATGTCCTGAAGGGTGAAGGTCAGCGCGTGACCGATGTGCAGGCTGCCGGTGACGTTCGGCGGCGGCATCATGATGGTATAGGGGCGTTCAGCCGACGTAGGCTCCGCGCCAAAATCGCCGGATTTTTCCCAGCGCGCGTACAGCGCTTCTTCGACGTCTTGGGGATTGTAGGTTTTATCGAGCATCGGCCTTGCCTTCGGAAACGGAAGGCAAGGGTTTACCTGCCCGTGAAGGCGGGTGCAACGCTGACAAAAGTCAGGAAATTGCGCGGGTTACGAGCGTTCCGAACGCGTGGCGATCCGCTCGATTTCCTGCTTCACGATGCGCTCGACGATATAAGGCAGGTTGGTGTCGAGCCAATGCTTCAGGATCGGCGTGCAGATTTCGCGCACAAGCTCTTCCAGCGTAAGGCCGTGATTGCCGAGGGATACCGCACGCTCGCGGGCAACGGCCTGTGCCAACTGGGAGATGGACGCACCGGACGCGGCCGCAACCGCATGCGACACAAGCCCTTCGCCGTAATCGTACGGCTGATGGTACTGCGGCGCCGGTTCCGGATCGGCGTAATGATGCTGCATCTCCTCGACCATCATTGAGTCGGTGAGCTGCAACGGCATATCCGGCTCGGGCTCCGGATTGTAAATCGGCTCTTCTTCCGGCGGGGCATCGAAGATCGACGCGATCGGCTCTTCCTCGATCGCCGGCTCTTCCATCAACATCAGCGGCTCCGGCTCCGGTTCTTCAATAACCGGGGGCGGAGGCGGCGGTGGGGGCGGAGGCGGCGGGGGTGGTGGCGGAGGAGGCGGCGGCGGAGGCGGAGGCGCAGCCTTCGGCGGCTCAGGCTTTGCAGCCTCGCCGTCATCTTCGGACAGAATCTTTCTGATGGAGGCGAGAATGTCCTCCATCGAGGGTTCTTGTTGGCCTTCGGCAGTCATGAGTCCAAACGCTCCCCACCGGTTTTTCCCGGCTATTCTGAGGAAGCCTAAGTGAATTGGTTAAAGAATTCTATAACACGGCCAAAGATTTAGGGGCAGTCCAAATTAGGGGCTAACGTTCATAAAGGTAAATTTCGCTCAATAGGGGAGCCGGACGGCCGCAGGCGGCCAGGCCGCGCTGTCAGCCCCCTTCTCCGCGCGGCGCTTTCTCGAGAACAACTTTGGCGTCCCGCCTGCATCTTTCAAACAGCCGCGCGAGGCCCGTCCGGAATAACCGACTCTGGACGATCTTGATGAATGATCCGATGAGCGGCCTGCAGCCACGGCGGATGACCATCAAGGTCACCCGCCGCGTGCGGCCTGTTTATTTCTCGTGACGCTTGTCGGCGCCGGCGTCGGCGTCGCTGCCGAACGGCTGATATTCGACGTCTTTGAAATGCGCGACGGGGTCGTAAATCTGCACCTCGAGAGCGAGATCGCCGCCCGTCAAAGTCCCAATCGACGCGAGGATCTGGTGCGCGGCGACGAGTTGATCACGCTGCGCCCGGATCAAGTTGACCTGCGCCGAGAGATAAGCTTGCTCGGCATTCAAGACATCGAGCACGGTGCGCGAGCCGACTTCCGCTTCGCGGCGCGTTCCTTCGAGCGCGATTTCGTTGGCCGAAATGGCTGACTGGTAGCTCGCGATGGTCGCCGTCGCCGACTGGAAGTTTTCCCACGCCGAGGTTGCCGTATTGCGGGCGTCGAGACGCGCCTGATCGGCCAGCAGATGCTGTTGGCCGGACGTATGTTTGGCCTGGCGTAAACGAGCGTATTCAGCGCCCTGCTGATAAAGCGGCACAATCACCTGCGCCGCCGCGATTGCGCTTTCGTTACGCGACTTGTCGGCCAGCGTGTTCCAGCCGCGCTGGTAGGTGGCGCTGAGATTCACGGTGGGCAGAAGCTCGCCCTGCACTACGGTCACGTTGTCTTCTGCGGCTTTCGCCGTGTAATCGGCGGCGAGGAAACTTGGGCTTTGCGCCATGGCCGCGGCGATGGCCGCTTCCAGATTTGCGGGCAGATTCTTTGGGATTTCCGGCTGCACGAGACCTTCCGGCACCTTCCCCACAACGTTCAAATACGCCGAGCGGGCGAGCTGAAGAGAACTTTCGGCCTGCACCAATGAGGCGCGCGAGGCGGCCAGACTGGCTTCGGACTGTGCGACATCGGTGCGCGTGATCTCGCCCACACGGAAGCGGTCGTTGGTGGCGTCAAGCTGACGGCTCAGCACCTGCACGTTGTTGCGCTGGACGTCGACGAGCTTCTGATACTGAAGGACATCCAGGTACGCTGTGGCGGTCTGGAGAAGCACCTGCGCTTCGGTCGATTCAAGGCGCGCACGCTGGGCCATGACTTGGTTGCGCGCTTGAGACGTGCCCGCCACCGTACGGAAGCCGCGGAACAACGGTTGGGTGACCTGCGCGTTCACCGTCTGTTGCGTACGCAGCGTCATCCCGGAGGTATTGACCGGACCGCCAGTGCTGTTGTTGCTTATAATCTCGCTTTCGTTGCGATTACGTTGCGCGTTGCCGGTCACCTGCAAGCTCGGACGCCAGCCCGACAGCGCGATCGGCACGCTTTCGTCTACGGCGCGCAATTGCGCGCGCGCGGCGCGAAGATTGGGGTTGCCCTCATAAGCAAGGGCCATGGCTTCACGTAAAGTTTCGGCGTGGGTCGGCTGCACCAGCAGCACGACAGCGGCGCTGCTTAGAAGCAGCCGTTTCAAGTAGTTAGTCATATGGCTTTGCCCCGATTAAAATGTAATGCCAGCCATCGCGTCGTTCCCACACGCGTCGACCTCTATCTGAAGAAAGTCGGGAATGCCACCGCTTTTCAGTAAGAGTAGGCAACATCACGGAGACGTAACCCCGTCTCGTAAAATAGCTGGCTATGTGATATTAATTTTAATGTCGGTTCGCGTTTAGAACACAAACTTCGGCTGGGGCGCGAACTCCGGGAGGAACGGCATGATCAGATCGAAGTCCGCCCGGCTGCCGAAGGCATCGCCGACGCGGCTGACCAGGGTCGCCCGGCCCACGGGGCCCGAACGTACCACAGCGACAAGACGGCCGCCGTCGGCAAGCTGACGCTTCAGGGCCGCAGGAATTTCGCTCACCGCACCGTCGATCAGGATCACGTCGAAGGGCGCTTTCGCGGCGACTCCCGAAGCGAGATCACCCTTAACGACCGTGACATTCGGGATGACGAGCTCGGTCATGATCTTGCTGGCCTTATCGGCAAGCCCGGTATCGTTTTCAAGCACCACGACCGACTGCGCGATGCGCGCGAGCACGGCGGCGCTGTAACCGGTGCCGGCGCCGACAACGAGGGCCTTGTCCTGCGGCTGAATGTCGGCGAGCTGCAACAGGCGCGCGAGCGCCATGGGCTCCATGATGAAGCGGCCGTTGCCGACAGGCTGATCTTCATCGAGATACGCAACCGCGCGGCGCTCGGCCGGGACGAAATATTCCCGAGGCACCTGCTCCATCGCTCCGCTGACCAAAGAGTCCGTGACCTTGTTGGTCCGGACCTGGCTGGCCACCATTTTGCGGCGTGCGGCGGCAAAATCCATCGAAAGCCCCCAATAGAAAAAGGAATTATTGAAGCAGCTTATACGCGCCCCGCCCAAAATTCACAACGCCGGCCAAGGGCTTGGCCCCATGTAAAAAAACCTACTCTGACGCTTGACCCCGACTAAGGTGGCCCTCTATAAGGCGCTTCCTTCGCTGGACCGGCCCTTCGGGGACGGCTTAGTAAGGGGTGGCGGCTTGGGGATTGTTTCTCAGTTCCCATGGGCCGAGAACGGCCGAGTGGCAGAGTGGCCATGCAGGGGACTGCAAATCCCCGTACGTCGGTTCGATTCCGGCCTCGGCCTCCACAGATGCATGGTGTTCCGGCGTAGCTCAATGGTAGAGCACGCGGCTGTTAACCGCGGGGTTACAGGTTCGAGCCCTGTCGCCGGAGCCATTCTTCTCTCAAAAAAGCCAGGCGTGATGGCTAAACACACGCTCTCTATTCATGATCTCGCTCCTCTCGGCGACGGCATTCACCGCGCCGGGCGTGAGCGCGTCTATGTGGACCGCACGCTGCCTGGCGATGTCGTCGAGGCTCAAATTCAGAAATCTTCCGGCGGGATTGTGCGCGCTGATGTTGTGCGCATCGTCGAATCCTCGCCGCACCGCGTTAAAGCCCCCTGCCCGCACTACGATATCTGCGGGGGCTGCACGCTTCAGCATGCAAGCGAAGAATTTTATCGCGCGTGGAAAGTTGAAACGGTGCGCACAGCCTTCAGCCGGCAGAACATCGAACCTGCCGCGTGGCTGAATCCGGTTTTTCTGCCCGAAGGTAAGCGTCGGCGCGCGACCTTCGCCGCCTCCAAGAAAAAAAACAACGTCACGCTCGGATATTTTCGCCGCCGCTCGCATAGCGTGACCGACATCGCGGCGTGTTTGATCGCCGATCCCGCCATCATGGACATGCGCCGAAAACTTGTGAGCGCGCTCGCGCCGATTCTCGCGGATGGAAAACCTGCGGATATTTTCGTTCAAACGGTCGGCGGCCAATTTGACCTCGCCATCACCGGCGCGGTCGGAGCAAAGGGCCGCCCCGATCTTGCGATCTACGAGGCCGCCGCCGAACTCGCGCACAAACTGGGGATCGCGCGCATCTCCTGGAGACCCAAGGAGTACAGCGAAGCGGAGACCTTGGTGGAGATCACGCCTTTCACCGCGCGGTTCGGGCTTCTCGACGTTCCTCTTCCGCCGTTGGCGTTCCTACAACCAACCAAAGCGGGCGAAGATGCGCTGACAGCCGCCGTGATGGCGGCTCTGCCGGACCGCGGCAGCTTCGCCGATCTCTATTCCGGCTGCGGCACCTTCAGCGGCGCGATGCTCGCACGCGGGCCGGTGGATGCTTTTGACAGCGTCGAGCCTGCGGTGCGCGCACTCGACAAGGCGAAAGGGCCGCACCCATTACGCGCTCAACGCCGCGACCTCGGCCGCCAGCCCTTGGATGACGACGAAACCAAACGCTACGACGGCGTGGTTTTCGATCCGCCGCGCGTGGGCGCGGAAGAACAGGCCAGAGCGCTGGCCACAAGCAAAGTCCCTCGCGTCATCGGCGTCTCATGCAATCCCGTGAGTTTCGCGCGCGACGCGCGCATCTTTGTCGAGGGCGGCTACAGACTCGATAGCGTGCAAGTCGTCGACCAATTCGCCTGGTCGCACCACGTCGAATTGGTCGCCGCCTTCTCACGCTAGGCGTTGAGCGCCTTTGGGCCGCTGACGAAGGGATTGTCCTTTACGAAAAACCGCAGGAGCGGCGCGGCATTTTTTGTGATGCCGATCCGCTTGCTCGCGCCGATCTTGCCCACCTTGTGGCCGTCCTTCGCGAGCCACAGTTCGCCCTTACGGCAGAGATCTAGCCCCTGCAGCGACAAATCGATGGCGAAAGCTTGCGCGAGACGTCCAGGTCCGCGTGTGAGATCACGCAGCTTCGTCATTCCCCGATTCTTTTCCATGAGTTCAATTCCGCTCACGGGATCGAGCGCGCGAATCAACACTCCTGTGCCGACGCCTTCCTTGCCGGCGCTGACGTTGAGCATCATCGAGACGCCATAGGCGATGTAGACGTAAGCGTGCCCTTTCTCGAGGAACAGCGAACGGTTGCGCGGGGTCAGGCCGCGGAAGGAATGCGCCGCCTCGTCATCGTGCAGATACGCTTCTGTCTCGACGATGCGGCCAATCATAAGGCCCGCGCCCGTATGCCGGACGACGAGTTTGCCGAGAAGCCACTTGGCTTGAGTGATAGTGCTGGCCGGGAATTCATCCCGGCGGACCAACGCGGGAAGTTTCACTAGCCGCCGGCGACGAGAATCATCTGCTCGCGCGCAACGACCGTGCCCGACCATTCCTTGCGCGCTTCGAACTCAAGCTGACGCATGAAGTCGTCGTTGTGATCCGGATCGTGATGGAAGATCGCGAGTTGACGCGCGCCGGCCATCTTGCACAGGCGCACGCCTTCCTGCCATGTCGAGTGCCCCCAGCCGATTTTGGCTTTGAACTCGGCATCGGTGTAGGTGCAGTCGTAGACGACGATGTCGGCGCCTTCGATCAATTTAAGAACGGTCTGATCGGGCTTACCGATGACATGCTCGGTGTCGGTGACGTAGCAGATCGACTTGCCCATATATTCGACACGGTAGCCGGTCGCGCCGTTGGGGTGATTGAGCGGCGCGGTGATGATCTTCACGCCGCCGTCGAGGCCCCAGCTTTCACCAGCTTTGAAGTCTTCAAATGTAAGCGTGGCCTGCAGCGCTTCGAGCGGTACGGGGAACGTCGGGTTCGCCATCTGGCTGGCGAGCACGTTCTCAATGCCGCCGGCGTTGTAGAGATGGCCCGCCGCGATGGTGAAACGGCTGTTCGACATGAACGCCGGACCAAAGAACGGGAAGCCGTTGATGTGATCCCAATGGGAATGGGTGAGCAGCAACGTGCCCTTCCTCACCCCGTCCTTGATGAATTCTTGCCCGAGATTGCGGATACCCGTGCCGGCGTCCATGATGATCCGCTCGTCGCCGGCGCAGATCTCAAGACAGCT
Organism: Rhodospirillaceae bacterium; assembly: GCA_050246995.1. GTDB lineage: Bacteria > Pseudomonadota > Alphaproteobacteria > Rhodospirillales > Rhodospirillaceae > SHVO01. Next base: position 249,593 of record JBFWVA010000005.1, read on the forward strand.
CGTATTGCCGCCGTAGACCACATGGTCCGGCGACGGACACGCAATGCTTCCGCGGACACCCCAGAATTTGACCGCTAACGTCAACGTCAGCCCTCTTACAACCCGCAGGAATAGCTTGTAACACCTAGGCTTATCATAGGAAAAGATAATCTACGCTAGGGACAAATCAACGACTCTACCTCAAGTTGAACCATTTTCCGCACCAGGACCTTCCGCGATGACACATAAGCCCATCGTCGCCGCTACGCGGCGCCTCGTGAAACCCGCCGAGGACCGCGTTTCGGCCCGCTTCCAATTCCGCCCCGGTGACGATGAGGCCTCCTATACGCCCGAACTGGTGGCAAAGACCGCCGAAGGCGCCGTTGCCCTTCTGTGCACCCCGACCGAACCAATCAATGCCGCGGCCATCGCCATGCTGCCGGCGAGCCTGAAGGTCCTTGCAACCGTTTCGGTCGGCTTCGAGCATATCGACCTTGCCGCCGCCAAGGCGCGCGGGATCCGGGTTACAAACACGCCCGGCGTCCTGGACGATGCGACAGCGGATATTGCGCTCCTACTTATCCTCGGCGCGACACGCCGCGCCAGCGACGGCGAACGCCTGATGCGCGCCGGCAAGTGGATCGGGATTCGCCCGACCCAACTCCTCGGCATGCAGATCACTGGAAAGCGGCTCGGCATTATCGGCATGGGCCGCATCGGCAGCGCGGTCGCGACGCGCGCGAAGGCTTTCGGAATGTCGGTCTGCTACCACAACCGCAAGCGTGTTGATCCGGCGATGGAAGCCGGCGCGACATATGTGCCGACGTTGGAAGACCTGCTGGCCCAAAGCGACGTTGTGTCGCTGCACGCGCCGCTGACGCCCGAAACCAAAGGGCTGATCAACGCCCAACGCATCGCTCAAATGAAAGACGGCGCCTGCCTTATCAACACAGGCCGCGGGCCCTTGATCGACGATGACGCCGTCATCACCGCGCTGAAAGCCCGCAAGCTTTCGTCGATCGGATTGGATGTGTACACGGGAGAACCGAAGATCGACCCGCGCTACTACACGCTTGAGAATGCGATGCTGGTGCCGCACTTAGGCAGCGCGACATACGAAACGCGCCTCGCCATGGCGATGTTGGCCGTCGACAATATGGAAGCCGTGCTGGAAGGCCGCGAGCCGCCGTTTCCGGTGGCATAGTCATCGGTGTCATTCCGTTTGGAATGACACCGAGAATGCCTACGCCGCGTCTTCGCTGCGCGAGGACTTGCTCGAACCGACGTACGCGACGGCGCAGTGTTCGGAGCAATAGGGCTTACCGGCATGCACCGGCTTGCCGCAAAAACGGAAATCTTCGTGCTTGGGATCGCCGATCGGCCAACGGCAGGTCTGCGCCGACAGATCCGTCAGCGTGAAGACCCGCGTTTCCTTCTTCACTTCGACCGGCTTGTTGGGCTGGCGTTTGATCGGCGACGGGCGGCCCTTGAGGCCGAGGCGGTGCGCCTTGCCGACGACGGCGTTCTTGGAAACGCCGAGGCGCTTTCCAATCTCACCGGTGGTGAGACCTTCGGACCACAGCTTCTTGAGCCGGCCGATCTTCTCGTCGTTCCACATGCCGCCCTGTTCCCCTCCGGCGGCGGTGGCCGCGGGCGCTTTCGCCGCGTCGGTTGAGGGCGGCACCGGGGTGCCTTTGGCTTTCGGTTTGTCAGACATCGAGAATTGGTCCGTCTAATGTGAACTGTGCCTTGGGGTCTTCAATCTCAAGCACCCAGACATCAGGGTCGTATTTAGCCTGGCGCGCAAGATACGCATCGGCGTCCCTTTCGGAAACAGGTTTTGGGCCTATCGCGCGCATCCAGGCCTGACCGCCATCCGGGGCGCTGACCCCGGAAAACACCTCGCACCCGGCGGCGAAGCGGTTGATCTTGAGGATCACCGCCCCTGACTCCCCCTCGCCTTTGCGGGCGACCGTCGCGATTAGGCCTTGGGCGGCGCACTGCCGGACCCACGCCTGTACACGTATTTCGCTCTTAAGCCGCTGCATTCCCGTTACTTTATAGCGTCCTTATAGCGCTTAGGGCCGGTCACAGTTAAACCTTTTAATAATGTTTCATGCTAGGGTAACCATTGAATTCGTGGGGCTAGCGGCGCCAACCGCCGCTTATGGGTATCAGGGGCTTCTTCCGCCATGATGGGCATTGTCGGGATTGTTTTCGTTTTCGTGATGGTGTTCGGCGGCTTCCTGCTGCACGGCGGGAACATCATGGTCGTCATTCACGCGCTTCCGACCGAGTTGATGACCATCTTCGGCGGCGCCATCGGCGCGATGATCGTGGGTAATTCGGCCGATACCCTGAAGGGCGTCGGCAAAGGCATCAAGCAGGTCTTCTCCGGCCCGGCGTGGAAGGAGCAGGACTTCAAGGACATGCTCTGCCTTCTGTTCACGATCACAAAAATGATCAAGTCCAAGGGCATCCTGGTCATCGAAAGTCACATCGAAAAGCCCGAAGAAAGCACGATTTTCCAAAAGTATCCGCGCATCCTGCACGATCACTTCGCGGTCGATTTCATCTGCGACACCCTGCGCATGCTGTCGATGAACCTGGACGACCCGCACCAGGTGTTCGATGCGATGGAAGCTCAGCTCGAGAAACACCATCACGAGAAGCTATTGCCGCAAGCCGCCCTGCAAACCATGGCCGACGGCCTGCCCGCCATCGGGATCGTGGCGGCGGTGCTCGGGGTCATCAACACCATGCAGTCCGTGACAGAGCCGCCGGAAGTTCTTGGCGGCATGATCGGTTCGGCCCTGGTGGGTACTTTCCTCGGCGTGTTCCTGGCGTATACCGTCGTCGGCCCCTTCGCCGTTCGTTTGAGCCAGGTTATGGGCGAAGAACACCAGTTCTACATGATCATCCGTGACGTCCTCGTCGCGCACCTCAATGGCAATGCACCGCAGGTCTCGGTCGAAATTGGCCGCGGCAACGTGCCGACCAAGGTGCAGCCGTCCTTCTTTGAACTGGAAGAAGCCCTGAACGCCACTAGCGACGGCTGATCGCCCGTTCAATTTTAACGCTCCGCCGCGCGACTAACGCCGCGTTAACTACTCTGGCTAATGATACCCAAGCCCCTTTTTGGGCATGGATCGTGATTTCGTTGCGATCCCATACTATTCTTTGTAGAAGATTACGCCTTTTTGTTGAGGCACTTACACGTAACGGCAAATTCGGTCGCCCGTTAGTGTATAGAGGTGTGCAGAGTACAACCCGGGGCAGCCCGCGGCGCGGAACCATATGACAAACCCCATTGTGGACAGCGATATCGACTCGTTGTTCATCCTGCCCCTCAGGATCATTCCCTTTAAGACCGAAGGCCTTAATCGGTCCCGGCTGGTGAAAAACAGCCACCTCGAAGGCGTCCTCGAACTTTATGCGGAACGTGAAACCGGAAGCGGCCAGGTCGCAATCCGGGACTTGCCACAGCATTTCAAATGGAAAGAAGGCGCCGGTCACCCGGACCTCTCCATTCTGCATTCCCTCGCCCCGCTCCCGAGCTTCGACGTCTACAGTCTGCGCCGGACCCTCAGAGACAGGGGCATCCCGGTCAACAACTACGACGACCTGCGCCTGTCGGACGAGAAGAACAAACAACTCACCGGTTACATGTCACGCTTCACGCTGCCGCTGATCAAGGAGATCTACGGCGACGACAGTAAAGGCATCAGCCGCTTCGAGGATATCGTCGGCCTGTTCAAGGACCCCGACGTCAAGAAGGCGCTCGGACGCCTGAAGCAGATGGCCGAGAAGCTGAAGATCTCTATCGACCAGATCCCAAAGTTTCTCGAGAACTACGGCGACATCTTCATGTCGCTCTCCTACTACAATCAATGTCTCGACCGCCTCGTGCCGCTTCTTGACGCCTTCGTCTATGCGATGAAGGAAATGCGCAAGAGCATGCAAGTGCGTAATGACCGCCCGCTCATGGCCGAGATGGACAAGGTCGAAAAACTTATCCAAGGCCTCGTTAACTTCCTGAAGCGCACGTTCCAGGACTTCGGCACCATGTCGCAGGACATGTGGAATAACCTCACGGCGGCGAAATTCGAGCAGGTGAAAGCCTATATCGAAGATACGCAAGTGAAGGTCGGCAGCGTGCTGTGTGGCCTTACCGTGAAGATGAATGCGTGGGTGATCCGTTTCCCTAACCCGAAGTCGGGCGGCCCCGGCGCAAAGGGCGAATTCATCATGACCGACATGCGCCAGGGTCTCGCGGAAATCGTTTCGATCGCTCGCGGCCAAGCTTGGTCGCCCGAAGGCGCGGACGCGCCAGCCTAGCAGGTTGTGTGCGCGCGGTGAAAATCGCGCGGTCCGGGAAACGCACATCGTAGCGTTGTCAGAGCCGCCCCACTCGTCCATGGTGAGGCGCGAGGATGTAACGTTAGACGATGCCAGCCCCTAGAAAAACACCCCTCCCCCCGATCTTGAACGCGGTGCAGCGCGCCGTCCTGCGGACGCGTGATTTTCGCACCACGCCATGGAAGGGCTATCCCGCCGCCATCGCGACGGTGCTTGCGTTTTTTGGCCTGCGCCTTCTGATCGGCGATGCGCTGCAAGCCGTACCTTTCCTCCTCTTCTTCCCGGCCATCATCATCGGCACGTTCCTCGGTGGCGTCGGAGCCGGACTCGCCGCCGTCGCGGCCAGCGTCCTGCTCTCCTGGTACTTTTTTATTCCGGTCTACCATTCATTCGAGATCACCGGGGCGAATGCACTTCCGATCGCGATTTACACGGTCCTCGTCGCCTTCGGCGTTTTCATGGTGAGCTGGCTGATGGAGATCGCCGTCCATGTCGCCGACTTCGAGGAGCACGAAAAAGAATTGCTGCGTGAGTTGCAGCACCGCGTGAAAAATCACGTTCAGATCGTCTCATCGCTCCTGCAAATTCAGGCGCGGCGCGCAGATCCGACGACGCAGGCGGCGCTCAACGATGCGGGACGGCGCCTTTCAACGATCTCGACGGTCTACGGCAGTCTCTATCGATCGGGTGCTCAGATCGACTTCAAGACCCATCTCGAGGAGCTTTGCCACGTCGCCATGCGCGCCGCGCCGGACACGCGGTGCGAATTCGAGGTCGTCGCACAGCCCGTTTCCTGGGGGATGGACCTCGTCATGCCGCTTTCACTGATCGCCGGAGAGTTGATCGCCAACGCCATCAGGCACGGCTGCTCCAACAGCGCCAATGGCCATATCGAAGTGGTGTTGGAGCGCGCGAACGGCGATGTACGTCTTACCGTTTCTGACTCCGGGGCGCGGCTACCGGATGACTTCGACGTCGAGAAAACCAAAGGCCTTGGCCTTCAGCTGGTCCGCACTCTGTCACGTCAGGTGCAGGGAAAGCTCTCCGCCACGAAGTACAGCATGACGCGCTTCGTGATCGAATTCCCAGAGGCGCCCAAGGACCCGCACTAAGCGGGCCTTCGGTCCATCGCGTCACTACTTTTTCGGACGGTAGACGACGATAGTCGATTCATTCGGGTTGTCGTTCTTCACGAGGTCCGAGTGACCAGGATAGAGCGAACCATCGGCGCCGATTTCCGTTTCATGCGACATCATTTCGATGCGCCCTTCGACGGCGCCGGTCTTCGTGTTGATCTTGAAGATATTCGCGTTCTCGTCGAGGGTCGCACCGCCCTTGGCCGCGACGCCGACATAAACGCCGCCATCGGGCGCGGCGGCCACACTATAAAGGCGCCCGCCGATCAGCTTCTGGCCGAGATATTTCTCGTCCTTATCGAACCATTGCACACGGCCGTTCTCGCGGTCGGCGACGAAGATCCGGCCTTCCGTGCCGATGGTCACATCATGCGGCAGCGTGAACTCGCCATTGCCCTTGCCTTTCGCGCCCCATGTTTTCACGCGCTTGCCGTCTTGCGTGTACTCGAGGATGCGGGCGTTGCAGTAGCCGTCGGAGATGAGCACGTTGCCGCTGGCTGGGAATGCGACCCCGGTGACGCTGCAGAAGGGACGCTTTTCGTCGGGGATTTCGCCGACGGTGATCTCCAGCAGCGACTTCCCGTCGGCCGAGAACTTACGGACCTTCGAGGTATTGGCGTCCGTGGTCCAGACGTTGCCTTGCGGATCGATATGGATGCTGTGCGGGATGGTGTACATCCCCTTGCCGAAGCTGCGCAGGATCTTGCCGCCTTTATCCACGACCACGATCGGGTCGCCGTCTTTCGGGCGATGCAGAATGTAGATGTTGCCCGCCTTGTCGACCGCCATCGCCGAGACCATGCCGAGCTTCATGGGCACCTTGATCTCCGTGCGTTCCATGGGAAGCAGCGGCACTGTCTTGATCATCTCGACCAGACTGGCGTTTAGCGCCTTGTCTTCCGGCGACATCTCGCGCGGCGGCGCGGCGGCGGGGGCCGCGCCTTGGGCGAGAGCCTGGCCGGCAATCGACATGGCAACGAAGGCGGCGGCGAGTGACAGAATACGCATGGAAAACCCTCCCCTCGGATGAACTCTGCATAAGCTGATGATCGGCAAGCGATCTTCCGCCCATCATACCCAAGTTTGGAACCCGCCAAAGCAGGTTTAGGCGATGCTTTCCGCCTGTTCCAGCTCGCCTTCAAGGGTCATCCAGGCCTCTTCAGCCTCTGCGAGATCCTTCTCGATCCGGCCCATTTCTTTTTGGACCTCGAGCGCCTTGGCGGCGTCGGCGTAAAGTTTGGGATCGGCGAGCTTCGCGGCAAACTTCGCCTTTTCGCCTTCGAGTTTGGTGACCTTCGCGGCGGCTTGATCCACCTTCTTTTTGAGCGGCGCGAGGTTCTGCCGGCGTTCAGCCGACTTCTGGCGTTGCGCTTTGCGGTCCTCCTCGCCGGATGGCGCCTGCGTTTTTTCAGGCGCTTTGTCGCGGGCCTGCAGGGTCCTGGTTCGGTAGTCGTCGAGATCGCCCTCGAAATTCGTGACCTTGCCGTCCTCTACGAGCCACAAACGATCCGCCGTCATTTCGAGGACGCTGGGATCGTGGCTGATGATCACGACAGCGCCTTCAAAAGCATTGATGGCCTGCGCGAGGGATTCGCGCGTGTCCATATCGAGATGGTTGGTGGGCTCATCGAGCAGCAGGATATGCGGCTTCGCGAGGGTCATGAGCGCGAACAGGAGCCGCGCCTTCTCGCCGCCGGACAGTTTGCCGATTTGGGTTTGCGAACGCTGCTGAGTGAACCCAAACCGACCGAGGTGATTTCGTGCTTGTTGTTCGGTCGCTTTGTCGAGGCGGCGCATCATCTCGACGACCGGGGTCACCGACAAATCGAGTTCATCGGCCTGGTGCTGCGCGAAGTAGCCGATGCGGAGCTTCGACGAGCGCGAAACTTCGCCCGACATGGGCGCCAAGCGGCCCGCCAGCAGTTTCACCAGGGTCGATTTCCCATTCCCGTTAGCGCCGAGAATGCCGATACGGTCTTCGTTGTCGAGGCGCAGTGAAATGTTGTGAAGCACCACCTTGTCGCCGTAACCGATGTTCACGTGGTTCAACGCGTACAGCGGCGGCGCGAGTTCGTCGATCTCCGGGAAGCTGAGATCGATAGAGGCTTCTTCATGATGCTCGGCGATCGGCTGCAAGCGTTCGAGCATCTTGATGCGCGACTGAGCCTGCTTCGCCTTAGACGCCTTGGCGCGGAAGCGTGCGATGAACCCTTCAAGCTCCGCCCGGCGCGCCATCTGCTTGGAGCGCAGCTTCTCGTTCTGCTCAAGCTGCATACGGCGCGTGGCTTCGAAGCGATCATAGTTTCCCTGGTAGAGCGTCATCTTCGCATTCTCGAGATGCAAGATGGTGTTGACCGCGCGATTGAGAAGATCGCGGTCGTGGCTGACCATGAGGATCGTGCCGGGGTAGTGTTTCAGATACTCCTCGAGCCAGAGCGTCGCTTCGAGATCGAGGTGGTTGGTCGGCTCGTCCAGCAGCAGCAGTTCGGGCTGCGTGAAAAGAAGCCCGGCGAGCGCCACGCGCATGCGCCAACCGCCGGAATACGAACTGCAAGGACGCTGCTGCGCCGCTTCGTCGAAGCCGAGACCGGACAGGATCGACGCCGCGCGCGACGGCGCGCTGTAGGCATCTTTGTCGGCAAGGCGGGTATGGATTTCCGCGATGCGGTAAGGATCTGTTGCCGTCTCGCTTTCCGCGAGCAAGGACACCAACTCAGCATCGAAGGCGAGCACCGTGTCGATCAGGCTCTTGTCGCCGCCCGGGGCTTCCTGGCGGGTGATGCCGATGCGCCATCGGCGCGGCACTTCGATGCTGCCGCTCTCGGGTCCGATATCGCCGCAGATCAGCCGCAGCAGCGTCGTCTTGCCGGTCCCGTTACGGCCAACTAGGCCGACCCGGTCGCCGACGTTAACGGACGCACTGACCTCTTCAAGAAGGACGCGGGGGCCGATACGGTAGGTAAGATTGTCGATACGCAACATGGGCGCGCCGTTTACCATAGGTCCGGCGTCCTGCCACGGGTCAAACGACAGGAGTTTTTGAGATGCTGCGCTGGGTTCTTCTTGCCATGGCCGTCGCTTTTCCCCTGGCCGCGGCCGAACCGGGCATCAAGGTCGAGGATCCGTGGGTCCGGGTGACCTTCGGCCAATCGAGAGCCACGGCCGGCTACATGGCGTTGATCGACCAGTCCGGGAAGGGAAATACGCTCGTAGGACTGGAAATGGCCGGAGGGGCCAAGGCGGAGATCCACGAGACGGTCATGGACGGCGATATCGTGAAAATGCGGATGGTGAAGGCCGTTACCGTCCCAGCGGGCGGCCGGGCTGAACTTACCCCTACGGGCGGCCACATCATGATCATGGGCCTCACCGCGCCATTAAAAATAGGGGAAACCCTTCCGATCAAGCTCAAGTTCGCCGACGGTTCTGAAATGATGGCTTATTTCGCGGTCCGGACCAACTAAGTCGGCCCGCCGATTCCGCCTTTGTTAACCTTTTGGGATGAAGGTTAAGTCCTTCACTCTCCCAGAAGGACTGCGGCCATGGGCCTCGCACTTCACAGCCTCGAACTGCCCCACTTGGCCCCTGTCATACAGGATCCGGAGAGCTCGCTGACCTTCCTGGTCGACGACCTTCAGGCCTGCCGCTATGACAGCCCAGCGCACGCGCATTCCGGCGCCGATCTCGAAGATTGGATGAACGCCCTGCAGCGGCAGGAGCGGCCCCTCATCGCCTCGACTCAGGGCCGCGCCAACCTCGAAGCCTGGCTCGAGCTGGTCAACGCCTAAACGGCACTAATCCTTTTTGATCGTCGTCGACGAGCCCTCCGGCGTGATGGTGCGCTCGATTGTCGTTGACGAGCCGCCGGTGGAGCTCGTGCCGCTATGGTTGGCATTCCCGAAAAACAGGAAAGCGCCCAGTCCAACGATCACGACCAAGCCGCCAACGATGAAATACAACCCGTTGTTGCCGCCGCCGTTTGAAGTATCGCTCATTTTAAAACTCCCTTGTGATTACTTCCGGAAGCGTAAATGCGCGCGGAGCGGGCTAGGTTCCACTCGCTCGTACGATCACAATTAGCGAACGAGATTGTCGTCGAACTCTTGGCCCGGACGTGTTTTTGGCGCTCGTTCTACCGAGAACGTATCGTCTTCGAGAAAATGAGAGGTCTCGGGGCCGCGGCTTTCGCGCGTATCGCGAACAACGCGGCATACTCCGGGCCGTGGTTTTGGTTGCGGGGCGCGTGCGGGTTGCGGGGGTCTATTTTTCATAGCGGCACAACGTTGGCCGCAGGGCAATGTTTCAGTGCGCGAGCCAGCGCAGCGCTTCTTTCCCGGCCGCGCGTCCTGTTGCCAAACAGCCCGTCAACAAATAGCCCCCGGTGGGCGCTTCCCAATCGAGCATTTCGCCCGCAAGGAATACGCCCGGCAACGCCCGCGCCATAAGGTGCTCATCGACTGCGCTGAAAGAAGCGCCGCCGGCACTGCTGATGGCTTCTTCGATGGGCCGCGCTGCGCGAAGCGGCACGGGAAGCGCCTTGATCGCAGCCGCCAGAGTCCGCGCATCCACGCGCTCGGGGTCAGGCAGGAGTTCGCGCACCAGGCCCGCCTTCACACCTTCAAGGCCACCCGCTTTGCGCAAGTAAGTTGCAAAGGACGCTCGCCCGCGCGGCCGCGACAGGGCGTCGATGAGTTGGCGCTCTGTGCGGTCCGGACGCAAATCGATTTTCTGAATCGAAACCCCTGACGCGGAAATCTCCTCGCGCGCCTGCGCAGAGAGTCCATAGACGAGGCCGCCTTCGATCCCCGTCGCTGTGACGACGAATTCCCCTTGGCGGCGATTGATGGAAACAGGCTTTACCGGCGCACCGGCGAATCGCTCGCGGAAATGATCGCTCCAGCCGACATCGAAACCGCAATTAGATGGTTCGAGCGGCGCGACATCGATCCCCTTCTCGCTCAGGATTTTAGTCCACGCGCCATCGGATCCGAGCTGCGGCCACGAGCCGCCGCCCAGCGCAAGGACCGTCGCCGCAGGCCGATAGACGCTTTCGCCAGCCGGCGTCGTGAAAACAAGTCCTCCGTCCTTCGACCAGCCGGTCCAGCGATGACGCATGTGCAAGCGCACGCCCTGTCCTCGCAGGCGGCGTAGCCAGGATCGCAATAGAGGCGCGGCCTTCATCTCGCGCGGGAATACGCGGCCGGAGGTGCCGACAAACGTTTCGATCCCCAAGCCGTGAATCCAGGCGCGGATCTCGTCAGGACCGAAGGCATCGAGAAAAGGCGCAAGCGTTTCGGCGCGTGCGCCATAGCGACCTCGGAACGGCCCGGCGGGTTCGGTGTGGGTGATGTTCAGGCCGCCCTTGCCCGCCATGAGGAACTTGCGGCCGGCTGATGGCATAGCGTCAAAGACATCGACGCTCAGTCCCGCCTCGGCAAGCACCTCGGCTGCCATGAGTCCCGCAGGCCCGGCGCCCACGACGGCAACGGCGGCCTTATTCACCCCCGCTCTCCCCACGGCTGCGCTGCGAACGCTTTTTCGCGTTGCGACCTTTTGCGCGTCCGTTTAAAATAGAACAAAAGAAGAACATACCTATGCTCAGTACGCTGGAAAAACTCAGTATTCTTGCCGATGCGGCCAAATACGATGCCTCTTGTGCGTCGAGCGGATCGGAAAAGCGTACGGCCGATTCCACGTCCATTGGCTCCACCAGCCCAGGCATGGGGATTTGCCATGCTTATGCGCCCGACGGGCGCTGCATATCACTCCTGAAGGTCCTGCTCACCAACTACTGCAACTTCGACTGCCATTACTGCGTCAACAGGGTGTCGAGCAATGTCCCACGGGCCCGCTTCACCGTCGCGGAGGTGGTCGAACTGACCCTTGGTTTTTACAGGCGCAATATGATCGAGGGGCTCTTCCTTTCATCCGGGATCATCCAAAACCCCGATTACACGATGGAGCAGGTCGTCGCGGTTGCCCGGTCTTTGCGCGAGGAACACGGATTTCGCGGCTATATCCACCTAAAGACAATTCCCGACGCAGATCCCCTGCTCCTGGCGCAAGCCGGCAAATACGCGGATCGCCTTTCGATCAATCTCGAACTCCCAGCGCCCCGCGCCTTGACCCAGCTTGCGCCGCAAAAAGACGCCGCGCGCATTCGCAAGGCCATGGGCACAATGCGCCTGCATATCGATGCCGCGCGCGAGGATGCGCGAGCCACGCCGAAGGCCCCCCGGTTCGCGCCGGCCGGACAAAGTACGCAAATGATCGTGGGCGCCGAGCCTTCGACGGACGCGGAGATCATCACGACCAGTCAAACGCTCTACGCGAGCTACGGCTTGTCACGCGTTTACTATTCGGCGTTCAGTCCTATTCCCGATGCAAGCCGCCTGCTTCCCCCCGCCGCACCGCCGCTCATGCGCGAACACCGCCTCTATCAAGCCGACTGGTTACTTCGTTTCTACGGCTACGCCGCACACGAAATCAGCGCGGCCGCACCAGATGGAATGCTCGATCTCACTTTCGATCCCAAAACGGCGTGGGCGCTCAGTCACCGGGAAGGATTTCCCATCGACGTGAATACGGCCCCAAAGGAAAAACTTCTGCGCGTCCCGGGGCTCGGCGTACGGACCGTGGAACGGATCCTGGAAATCCGCCGGTACCGAAAATTACGCATGGTCGATCTTACCAAGCTCTGCCGGTCCCTAAAGACCATCCGCCCGTTTATCGTATGTGCCGATTGGAACCCCGGCGCTTTGACCGATGCGGCAGATCTGCGGGAGCGTTTGAAACCCGCCGCGCGGCAATTGAGACTGCTATGAGCCATGACGCCTCAATCGCTCATGCCTCGGACATTGGAGGCTGGCGGAACGCGGCGCGCCGCGCCATCGCGCTAAACCTTGCACCGCACGAACTGACATGGCGGATTGCGAACGAGTCCGCCAATCTGCTCACCGTTCCGCAAGACAAGGCGCCGGTCCCCTCTTTCAAAGTGCCGAAACGGTTTCTCGCGCTTGCGGAGGAAGTCCTCCTTCATCGCGATCCAGGCCGTTTCGCGCTGATGTATCGCCTCTTATTTCGCCTTCAGAAACAGCCCAAATTATTGGACGACGCGGTTGATGAAGACGTGTGGCAAGCATCTCGCATGGCGAAACAGGTTCATCGCGATATCCACAAAATGCACGCTTTTCTACGTTTCAAGGAGGTACGGGCGGATGGGGAAGCGCAATGGCTGGCTTGGTTTGAACCCGACCATCACATTCTGGAAGCGGCGAGCCCGCACTTCGCCGCGCGGTTCGCTTCGTTGAAATGGAGCATCTACACGCCGGACCGGAGCGTGAGGTGGATAGACGAGCGCCTTGTCTTCGGCCCCGGCGCGTCGCGGAACGCGGTTCCCGAAAAAGATCACTTCGACGAACATTGGCGAACCTACTACCGCAGCGTCTTCAACCCGGCGCGCCTGAAAATCGGCGCGATGACGAAGGAAATGCCGAAGAAATATTGGCGCAATCTGCCGGAGTCATCCGAAATTCCCGACCTCGTGAGGGCCGCCAACGCCCGCGCGCAAAAGATGATCGATGAGGGCGTGACGGCGCCCTCACCCATGACCGCGGCCGAGGAGCGTCGCCGTGCGAGCGTTCGGCGCCGAATGGAGCCGCTGCCCGATGAGAATATCGACGCATGTGCCCGCTGCCCGATAGGCGCGATGGCTACGCAAGGTGTTAGCGGCGAAGGACCGTTGGACGCGCGGATGATGATTGTGGGCGAACAACCGGGCGACCAGGAGGATTTGGCGGGCAGACCTTTCATCGGGCCCGCGGGCAAGGTGCTTGACGACGCGTTAGGTCGCGCCGGCCTTGACCGTCAGATTCTATATGTGACCAACGCGGTGAAGCACTTCAAATTCGAAGCGCGCGGCAAGCGGCGTCTTCATAAATCGCCTTCGACGAGCGAGATCGATCACTGCCGCTGGTGGCTTAATCTTGAGCGGGCCCTTGTGAAGCCGAAGTTCATTGTCGCATTGGGTGGGAACGCCGCGCGCGGCGTTACGGGCAAAACCCTTGCCGTGGGCCGGGAACGCGGACGGATCATGGCGCTTGAGGATGGAACGCGTCTACTGGTGACGGTGCACCCGTCGTACCTGCTGCGCATTCCAGACGAAACCGCGCGGGCGCGCGAGACTGAGAGGTTCGTCGCCGATCTTACGCTGGCGCGGACATGGCTCGTCGCGAACGCAGCAGCATAGCCCCGCGCGGTGAAGCGCGGGGCTCTCCAATCGCTATTTCATCGTCGGGATGAAGAAGTCCGCGCCGGCGCGAATGCCGGTGGGCCAGCGCGACGTTACCGTCTTGATCTTGGTGAAGAACTTCACGCCTTCGGTGCCGTGCTGATTGGTATCGCCGAAAGCGGATGCCTTCCAGCCGCCGAACGTATGGAACGCCACCGGCACCGGGATCGGCACGTTCACGCCGACCATGCCGACGTTGACGCGGCGGGTGAATTCGCGGGCCGTATCGCCGTCGCGGGTGTAGATCGACACGCCGTTACCGAACTCATGCTCCGATGGAAGCTTCAGCGCGGCGTCGAAATCGTTGACTCGGGCGATCGACAATACCGGGCCAAAAATCTCTTCCTTGTAGATACGCATGTCCGGCGTCACGCGATCGAACAGGCTACCGCCCATGAAGAAACCATTCTCGTAACCTTGCAGCGCGCCCATCTTACGGCCGTCGATCGCGAGATCGGCGCCTTCCTTGACGCCAAGATCGATATAACCGCGCACCTTTTCCAGATGCGATTTGGTGACAAGCGGTCCGAAGTCCGCGTCATTCGAAGTCGAGAAACCGACCTTCAACGACTGCACACGCGGCTCAAGGCGCTTGCGCAGCGCGTCGGCGGTCTTGTCGCCCACGGGCACGGCCACCGAGATCGCCATGCAGCGTTCGCCGGCGGAACCGTAGCCCGCGCCGATCAGCGCGTCGGCGACCTGATCGAGGTCGGCGTCCGGCATCACGATCATGTGGTTCTTGGCGCCGCCCATGGCCTGCACGCGCTTACCATGCGCAGTGCCGGTGCTGTAGATGTAGCGCGCGATATCGGTTGAACCGACAAAGCTGACAGCCTGGATGACGGGATCGGTCAGGATCGCGTCAACGGCTTCCTTGTCGCCGTTCAGCACGTTGAGCACGCCCGGAGGGGCGCCGGCCGCGAGCATCAACTCGGCCAGACGCATCGGCACGCTCGGATCCTTTTCCGAGGGCTTGAGAACGAAAGTGTTGCCGCAGGCGATGGCGATGGCGAACATCCACATCGGCACCATGGCGGGGAAGTTGAACGGCGTGATGCCGGCCACGACGCCGAGCGCCTGACGCATCGAGTAGACGTCGATCCCGCCGGACACGGTGTCCGAGAACTCGCCCTTCAGCATGTGCGGAATGGCGCAAGCGAACTCGACGACATCGAGGCCGCGCTGGATGTCGCCCTTCGCGTCGGCCAGCACCTTACCGTGCTCGGACGACAGAAGATGCGCGAGGCTGTCTATTTCCTTGAGCACGAGCTCGCGGAACTTGAACATGACGGCGGCACGGCGCGGCGCCGGCGTGTCGGCCCACCCTTGCGCGGCGGCGGCAGAGGAAGCGAACACCTTGGCGGCGTCGGCTTTCGACGCAAAATTAACGCGCGCCTGGACTTCGCCGGTGTTCGGATTGAACACGTCACCAAAGCGGGTGGACGTGCCGCGCATTTCCGCGCCGTTCACGAAATGATGGATTTCACGCATAAAGCTCTCCTAAGGTCAGAGACTGTCAAAAGTCGCGGCATTCTAGTGGGCAAAAACATAAAGCCCATGCTATGTTTTGCAGACATTCTGTGCAAATAAGCACAACCCACCTTCCCGGCCCCGTGACCTTGCAATGTATGACTGGAACGACCTGCGCTTCTTTCTCGAGGTTGTGCGCCGCGGGAAATTAACGAGCGCGGCGACCGCTTTAGACGTCAATCACACCACGGTCGCGCGGCGGATTGAAGCTCTGGAACAGCGCCTCGGCGCCCATCTTTTTAACAAGACCCCCGGTGGCTATATGCTGACGGCGGCGGGCGCGCAGCTCGTGCATATGGCCGAGGACGTCGAATCCCGATGCGTCCACATTGCCAACGCCGTCGGGCGGCAGGACGAAGTGCTGCGCGGGTCGATCAGGGTCGGAGTGCCGGAAGGTTTCGGCAGCCGCTTTCTGGCGCCGCGCATGGCCCAGTTCTACGCCCTCTATCCCGGCATCGACGTCGAACTGGTGGCGGGCACGCAGTTTCTGAGCATTTCCAAACGCGAGGCGGATCTTGCCATCACCCTCTCGCGGCCGCGCGTGGGCCGCGTGGTTGCAGGCAAGCTCAGCGATTACATGCTGCACCTTTACGGAAGCGCGGCTTATCTAAAGGGCAAGGCGCCCATTAAAACCGTCGCCGAGCTGCGTAATCATGCGCTGATCGGCTATGTCGACGATTTGATATATGCACCGCAGCTGCGCTACCTCGATGAAGTAGTGCCGCAAGCGCGCGTCAAGTTCCGCAGCTCGAACATCAATGCGCAATTTGCCGCCGCGGACGCCGGCCTCGGCCTTAGCGTGCTTCCCGCCTTCATGACCGAAGGCACGCGGCTGAAATTGGTGCTGGAAAACGAGATCGCGATCCGGCGTTCGTTCTGGATATCGATGCACGAGGATTTCACGCACGTCGAGCGCGTCACTGTCGTACGCGATTGGATCCGCAAGGTCGTCACGGAGGAGCAGCATGTGCTCCTTCCCCGAAATGCAAAGGCGGAATGACCCGGGTCATTCCGCCTCTAAATCCTCAAGCGCGCATCGGGCAAAAGCCCAGAGCGCTTAAGCCTTCGGGTTGATTTCGCTTTCCGAAACCACGCGTTCCTGCGCGGTGGAGGCGTTCTTCACGCGATAAAGGAAATCCGGACCCTGCTCGGGCAGAAGGCGCGTGATTTCGAATTCGTTGGTATTGGCTTCTTCCACCTTGCGCGGCAGACGCGGCCCGGCGGCCTTCAGCAAAGTCACGGTTTGGCCAATGGCATACTTGTGGCGACGGCCCAACGCCTGAACGGGGTTCGGCGGCTGGCGTTTGTAAATGCGTCCTGCGATTTTTGTCATCGCGCTCTCCTTGTTTTTTTATTGGATGACCCACAAAACGCGGGCCAACAGTATTCAGAAAGATCTAGCGGCAGCGCCGCGCACATTGAGGCGCGGCGCTGCGAGTTCTTAGAAGCGGCGCTGCGGGCGACGCTGATTGCCGCCACGGGGCGGACCGCTGCTCTGATCACCGCCACTCGGAGTGTCCTTGTGACGGAATACCAGGCGGCCCTTGTGAAGATCGTAAGGCGAAACCTCGACGGTCACGCGATCACCCGCAAGCGTACGGATGCGGTTCTTCTTCATGCGGCCGGCGGTATAGGCAATGATCTCGTGGTCATTGGTCAGACGCACGCGATAACGTGCCTCAGGCAAAATTTCGGTGACGACCCCTTCGAACTCGAGCAATTCTTCTTTAGCCATGGAGAAACTCCGTTGGGGCGCTTCTTAGACAGAAACGGCGCGAGGCGGCAGAGAGCCGGGCCGCCTGCCGCCGAAATATAGACAAAAAAGAAGGGGCGACCTCAAGGCCGCCCCCTTCTCAACAATTCTTAGAGAGCCTTGAGGTTACCGGCCGCGGACTTGCCGCGCTCGGACACCACATCATAGCTCACCCGCTGGCCTTCGTTGAGGCGCTGGATGCCAGCGCGCTCGACCGCGGAGATATGCACAAACACATCTTTCGAGCCGTCTTCCGGCTGGATGAAGCCATAACCCTTAGTCGCGTTGAACCACTTCACGGTTCCGGTAGCCATTAGCACTTTCTCCAAACAAGATGTCCGCCGTGCTCATGCAGGGCGGGCCTGAACTTCAGAACGGGTGAGACCTTTCCGAGCTCTCTCGTAGAGAGCGTGTAGCGGGCAACCCATCACGAGTAGACCGTTGTAACATAAGGCGCGTGAAGGTTTTTCGCAACGCCCGAAGTGCCGCGAACACCCGTGTTACACGGGAAACGCGCATGATTTGGGGGCCTAAAGCGCGCAAACGGGGCAAAATCAGCCGCCGAGGGGCCGGGAAGCCTTGGATAGAGGCTTTTCCTTGGCTAAAAGGTCGGCCTTAGCCCGTTAAAAGGCCAGATCAGGCCCCAAGGTTTCCGAGAGATGATTCGCAAGCTGTACGACTGGACGATGCGCCTCGCGGCCCGCCCGAAGGCCCTGCACGCTCTGGGGGTCGTATCGTTCGCGGAAAGCTCCTTTTTCCCCGTCCCTCCGGACGTCCTTCTGATCCCGATGGTGCTCGCCCAGCGCCACCGCGCCTGGCTGATCGCGTCGGTCTGCACGGCGGCGTCGGTCCTCGGCGGCATCCTCGGCTACGCCATCGGCCACTACCTCTTCGCCACCATCGGGCAAGCCGTGATCGATTTTTACGGCCTGCAAGAGACGGCCGCCAAATTCCACGACTGGTATCGCGATTTCGGGCTCTACGTCATCCTGATCAAAGGCCTGACGCCGATCCCGTACAAGATCGTCACCATCATGAGCGGCGCCGCGCAGTTCGATATCTGGCTGTTCATCGCCGCGTCGGCTATCACGCGCGGTATGCGATTCTTCATCGTCGCGGGATTGCTTCGTCAGTTCGGCGAGCCGATCCGCGCGTTCATCGAACGGCGCCTCAATCTTCTGTTCTTCGTTTTCCTATTGATTCTGGTCGGCGGCTTCGTCGCCCTGAAGTATCTGGCTTAAGGGCCTTTATCACCGAGGCCCGCAGGCCGGTGCAGTTCCAGCTGCGCGGCGAGATTCGGCTGCTCTGCCGGTGTCAGTTCATGGAGCGGGCCGATCCTGCGCAGCGCCGGCCAAAACAACGTCACGGCGGCCACGACGACGACCGAGCCCAAACCGCCGCCGATCACCGCTGCGATGGGGCCGAACAGCGACGCCGTCATCCCGTTCCAGAACGCGCCAAACTCGTTGGAGAAGCCAACGAATACATAGTTGATCGAACTCACCCGGCCCCGCAGCGAGTCCGGCGTGATCATCTGTTCGATGGTCACGCGGATCACGACACTGACTGAATCGAAGGCGCCGGTGAGAAAGAGGAATAACAACGAGAGCCCAAAATTGCGCGAAAAGCCGAAGCCCACCGTTGCGACGCCGAAGCCGACAACGGTCCAGAGCAGCACCTGGCCCGGCCGTCTCCACGGCTTGAGACGCGTCATGACGAGCGCCATCACCATGCTGCCCATGGACGGCGCGGCCCGCATCCAGCCGAGGCCGCTGGGACCAACTTGTAAAATGTCCTTGGCGTAAATGGGCAGCAGAACCACCGCCGCGCCGAACAACACGGCGAACATGTCGAGTGTGATCGCGGCGAGGAAAACCGGGCTTTTGCGGATGAACGAGAAACCCGCGAAAAGGTCTGAAACACTGCGCTTTTCGCCGCTATCCTTCGGCCAGATTGTCGGCAACGGGATCATCGCGATGATGAATATGATCTCCAGAACCGCAGCGACGAAATAAGCGTCGGTGGCGTCGCCGGTGAGAGCAATGATCAACCCGCCAAAGGCCGGTCCCGAGACTGCCGCCAGCTGGAATGTCGATGACATCCACGCGTTGGCGTTCACGAATTCCGAAGGTGACACGAGCTGCGGAAGCAGCGAGGAGCTTGCGGACTGTGAGAACGCACGGGCGGCTCCGATCAGCGCGATCACGCCGTAGATGGCGCTCACGGGCCCATGGAAATATGAGATTGCCGTCAAGCTAAGCGAGGCGATGACAAAGATGATCTGCGCGAAGATGGCGATCGTGCGCCGCGGATAGCGGTCCGCGATGTTGCCTGCGGGAATCGTCAGAAGCAGCACCGGCGCGAGTTCGGCAATCCCGACCAGGCCCAATGACCAAGCGCTGTTGGTGCGTTCATAGAGCTGCCAGCCCACCGCCACGTTGACGATCTGGGCGCCGCTAACGCCGCAAAACCGAGCGATCGCAAGCCGGCGCACATGCGGATTGCGGAGAGCGGCGAAAGCATCAAGGGTGGACGACATCTACACTCAATAGGTGGGACGGCGGCGCACTATAGCAGCGGAAACATTGGTTTTTAAGCGCGGGCGCGCGCCGCCCGCTGCAATTCCTCAGTCAGGGCCGCCGCCGCCTCGGGCCGGCCATGGAATGCGGCGGGCGTGTTTTGAAAGAGGGCGACACGCCATGTTCCGCCAGCATTGACGGCCACCAAGGTCTGCACTGCGTTGACGGCTGGATTGATATCGGTTTTCCCCGCAGGGATCATACCGGCGTCAGCCCGCAGCAGCATGACGTCTGGCGCGAGCGCACGCACATCACGCACGATCGACACAAATGCGCCGGTGGGATGATTTGCAAAGATCGGCGCCAGATGGGCTTCGATTTCCCCCGCGCCGCTCATATGGCTGCCGTCGAAGCCAACTTGCGTACCGCTCGCCGCATAGAGGCGCGCCATACCGGCTGCATCCCGCCGGTTCCACGCGCCCAGAAGGCTCTCATACAGGCCGCGCGTACCTTCTTCGCCTTCAGTCATTCAATCCCTCCTTGGCAGCCAAACACGAACCCGTGTGATAATGTCTTTCCTGGATATCGTGGTCGACGGGAGAATGCATGATCAAGCGTGCGCTTTTAGGCATCGCCATCGGCGCGGTTGTCGTTGGCCTCATTTGGATCGGGCAAGGAACCGGTGTTTTCCCCTATCCGGCGTCAAGTTTCATGATCGACCAAACGCCTTGGGCGTATCGCGGCGCCGCGCTCGCGGCCGTGGGGCTGATCGCCGCTTTTTTTCTGCGGCGCAAATAGGCGGAAATCCGCTTAATTTTTGCAGATTCCAGAACTTGCACTGGCCTGATGGACCGTGGCCTTATTAATACAGGGGTGCAGAAGGTGCGCGGGACTGCGCGCCTGCGCGGTCATGCGGGGGATCAGTGCGTTTCAGAAAATATCTTACGGCTCTCGCCGTCCTTTTGGGCACGGCGGAGGCACCGCCCGCATTGGCGCAGCGTGCGGCGGAAAATGCGCTGACCTCGGCTGAGGATGCGTTCGGCACCACGGTCGGCGGCGAGAGCATCGGCCTATATAGCACTACGAACGCACGCGGCTTCAGCCCGGTGCGCGCCGGCAACGTGCGGATCGAAGGACTGTATTTCGACAGCCGCGGCGGCGGTGGCGGTCAGGTGCGCATGTCCTCGCGCGTCATCGGTCAGGCGACGGTGCGCGTGGGTTTATCCGCGCAGTCCTATCCGTTCCTCGCCCCAACCGGCGTCGCGGACTACACGTTGCGGGTCCCTGGCGATGAGTACAGGCTCAGCACTGTCTTCCGCGCCGGTTATCCCGAAGCCGAAGGTATCGAGATCGACGGCCAGATTCCGATCACGGAAAGCTTCAGCGTCGGCCTTGGTGTCAGCGGTGAGCACAATTCGACCGACTACGGCGAGAAGAACTACACCGTCGACGGCGCGATCGTCGGACGCTGGAACGTCGGCGGATTTGGTCAATTCATTCCGTTCTGGAGCCGCTCACGCACATTCGAGAACGTGTGGGGACCGCTAATCTTCCTAGGCGGCACACAACTGCCCGCAAAGTATGACCGAGATCTTTCGTTTACGCAGGATTGGGCCTACTACAACACCGACGACACCAATTACGGCGGCATCTTCAAAGGCGGCTGGGACGACTGGCGCATATCAGCGGGCCTGTTCCGCTCCGTCGCTTGGCGCCTCCAGGATTCAAGTCAGGCTCATTATCGCAACGTGATGCCTGACGGATCGGCGCAACTTCAATACCAGCGCCTCGGCGTATGGCCCCTGCCGCACTCCAGCAAATCCGGCGAAGTGCGCCTCTCGCGCATCATCACGGAAGGCAATCGCCGACATACGATCAACATCAATGCCCGCGGAAAAGCCTCAGGCACCGGCAACGGCGGCAACACGTCGCAGAATGGTGGGCCGATTCAATTCGGGACACCTATTGAACTCCCGCGTCCGACTTTCGCGGCCGGCACGCGGGGGCGTGAATATGTGCGCCAGGGCACACTCGGCGTCAGCTACGGCGTTCTCTGGAAAGACGTCGGGGAGTTTTCCGGGGGACTGCAACGCACGTTCTACAAGCGATTCACCGTGGGTACGGGCGCGACCCAAAGCACGACGCAGGAATGGCTCTACAATGCGACCGCTGCGATCTACGTGTCCGAGCGCCTCGTGATCTACAGCGGATACACGCGCGGCCTCGAAGATGCCCCGCGCGCGCCGCCATACGCCGCGAACGGCGGCGCGGGCGCGGCCGCCACATTCACGCAACAAATGGATGCCGGACTGCGCTACACGCTGATGCCCGGCGTTCGACTTGTCGCCGGCGTGTTTGAAGTGAATAAGCCGTTCTTTGATCTCGACCAGAATGTGTTCTTCCGCGAGCTCGGCAACGTGCGCCATCGGGGGATTGAAATGTCCTTGAGCGGCAACCCGGCCCCTGGTCTGACGGTGGTTGCGGGCGTCGTCGGGCTGCAGGCCCGGCTCTCAGGCCCTATGGTGTCGAACGGCACGATGGGCGCCATCCCGCCGGAGACCATTCCGCTGAACGGCATCCTCAATATCCAATACGGCCCTGCGAGCTGGAATGGCTTCTCGGTCGATGCGCGTATGTCTTACAACGATTCTTACATGGCGAACGTCGAGAACACTTTCAAATCCGCGGCCGTCACCATGGTTGATCTCGGTACGCGCTACCGCTTCAAGATCGCCGACCAGCAGGCGCTGCTGCGTTTCCAGGTTACGAACGTCTTCAATGTCTGGGAATGGAAAGTAACGGGCACGCAGAAGCAGATTGAACCCACGCCGCAGCGGAAGTTTTCGTTGCAGATGACCATCGATTACTAGGTTCAGACCCTTATTTTCCTTGGTCGGGAAAGGCTATTTTTAGCGATTCCAACTCTTGTGGGGCCGCCCTCGGCCATGGCCTTATGGCATCGACGAGGCGCCGGACAAGCGGTTGTCTCAACGCACATAGGAGAACGCCTTGCGTTCCGCAAAATGGACTTACGTGGTCGCCGCCCTGATATCGGCGGGCACCGGCGGCAGTGCCTATGCCCAGCGCGCCGGCGAGAATGCGCTGGAGTCCGCGGAAGACGCATTTGGCACGACGGTGGGTGGGGAAACCATCGGCCTTTATAGCGCGTCAAGCGCCCGCGGTTTTAGCCCGGTGCGCGCGGGAAACCTGCGACTTGAAGGTTTGTTCTTTGACGCGCGGGGCGGCGGCGGCGGCAATGTGAAACTCTCAAACCGCCTCGTCGGTCAGAACACGATCCGCGTCGGCCTGTCCGCGCAGTCTTATCCGTTTCCGGCTCCGACCGGCATCGCCGACTTCACGCTCCGTATTCCCGGCGATAAATCAGCGCTGAGCACCGTTTTTCGCGGCGCATATCCAGAAGCAGTCGCGTTCGAACTCGACGCTCAGACCCCGGTCACTGACAGTTTCAGCCTCGGCGGCGGCTTCAGTATGGACCGCGCCATGAGCGACTGGGCCGTGACCAACTACAACCTTGATGTTGCGGTTATCGGGCGCTGGAAACTGACCGATACCTTTCAGGTCATGCCGTTCTATAGCCGTCAGCGGCAGTTCGGAAACGAATGGGGACCATTCATCTTCTCGGCCGGCGCCACGCTTCCCGTCAAATTCGACCGATCAAAATCCCTGACGCAGCGCTGGTCTGATTTCGACAATGATGACGCTAATTTCGGGTCCATCACGCGTGGAAGCTGGAACAACTGGAACCTGAGCGCGGGCGTGTTCCGCTCCATCTCCTGGCGCCGCGGCGGAGAGTCGACTCAAATTCACTGGCGCAATGTGCAGCCCAATGGGGACGCCGATCTTTACTCGGTCACATTGGCCGCTCAAGCCAATCCGAATGAGAGCACCTCCGGCGAGGCTCGGCTCTCTCGCGTGTTCGTCGATGGCGACCGGCGACACACTTTTTATTTCA